>CBDDFK010000008.1:0-675344 GCA_965226995.1 Filomicrobium sp. | reverse complement strand
GATACCTTCGAGGCGCAAGCGCTGCCCCGCGACATCGATCGTGTCGCCATCTACGACGCGCGCAAACCCGGCAACGACCCGGATTTCCGTATCGTCTTGGAGGGAACGATGCGTAGGCGCCGAAACGGCTCCGCCACCGACAACGAGACCAACCGCGAGCGCAAACGCCACCCGCGAACCGGCCGAACGACACAACCTATTTACGACCATAGGTTGCATCTATCCGACTCGGACGGCTCTCGCATGTCAAAAATGCGGTTTATCTCCGAACATCTTACGGGGTTGACATTGCCGCGAATCAATACCGGGCGGATCGCATCCGTTCGCCATCTCGGGTTGTATGAAACACATATTGGCGCATCGCTGGGGAAACCCAGGACGCCCCCGGCGGCGTGACATAATTCCGGCTTAGCTGTAGGGGAACGAACCATTGCGCCAATCGGGGCGCCTATGTTTACTCACCTGGGCTGTTACTTCGGAGAGCGAGATGAACAACGGCAGGCCGCCACCCGGCTTCGAGGGCTATCGACCAGGAACCGACGCCGCAGGACGCGCGGGGCCGGGCCCTGTTGCGCCGCAGCGCCGCCCCGGTCCGCCGACCGGCCCTCCCCCGGGCGGTCCGCCGCGGCGCCCCGGCGGCCGGCGCAAGAAAGCCAAGCGCAAGAGCGGCGGCTTCGGCACCATCTTGTTGTTCCTTGGCATCGGGCTGATGGCTCTTCTGGGCGCCGGCGTCGCCGTGTTGGCGATCGCTCCGCCCACCGACTTTATCCGCGACCAGCTCATCCAGCAGGTCGCCCAGAACACCAATCGCAAGCTGGAGATTACCGGCCGCACGGGGCTGACTTTCTATCCCGCCCTCGGCTTCTCGATGGAGGGCGTCCGGCTGTCGGCGCCGCCTGAGATGGGCGGCGGCGATTTCGTCAAGATGAAGAGCCTCACCGTTCAGGTGAAGCTACTCCCGCTCCTGTCAAAAAATGTCGTGGTCGACCGGTTCGTCCTGGAGAAGCCGGAGTTCGACCTTATCGTCGATGAAGCGGGCCGTAAGAATTGGGAATTTGCCGAAGCGCTCGTTCCGTCCGCCACGCAGCGGCGCATCCGCCTCGCCCAGGCCGGCGGTCAGACGAGCGATGCCATCCCTGTGGGCGCCGGCGCAGCGGCCGCACCGTCCGGCGGTGTCGACATCGCGCAGCTCGAAAACGTCGCACTCGGTGACGTACGCATTATCGATGGCGTCGTACGCTACGTCGACAAGAAGGCCGACAAGCGCGAACGTGTTGAGGACATCGACGTCTCGCTGAACCTCTCGTCGATCGGCGAACCGCTCAACGCAGAAGGCAACCTCAGCTACAAGCGCCAACGCATCGACTTCAACACCAGGCTGACCTCCATCAAGACCATCCTGGAGAAACAACCCGCGAACCTCGACGCAAGCTTCAAGTCCGAACACATCAGCGGCGCCTACGACGGCACGCTCGATGTCGCCTCCGACCTGAAACTCAATGGCCGGGTGAACCTATCGTCGCCATCGGCACGCAAACTCACTCGCTGGCTCGGCACCAAACTGCCCAAGGCGCGCGGCTTCGGACCCTTCAGCCTGAAGGGCCGACTGTCGATGGCCGGCAACACGATCAAGCTCGCGAATGCCGATCTGGGGCTCGACGGCGCGACCGGCTCGGGAGACGTGACCGTCAATACCGGCGGTCCCCGTCCCAAGATCTCCGGCGCGCTGCAGCTTTCCGAACTCGATCTCAATAAGTATATGCCGCCTTCCGGCAGCGGCGGCCCGGACGAACCCACCCCCGGTACACCGGCCAACGAAACCGGCAGCCCGATGGGTGGCGGCATGCCTAGCTCCATTGAGGATCTTCTCGGCAGCGGAACACGCGAACGCGGCGGCCCGCAGGTCCGCGGCTACACCGCACGACACGGCTGGAGCACAGAAGCGATCGACTTCTCCGGACTTGGCGCGGCCGATGCCGACCTCGACCTCACGGTTGGCAAGCTCCTTTACGAGAAGATCAAGGTCGGGCGTTCCAACATCAAGGTCGACCTCGCCAACAGCAACCTGACCGCGCGTGTCAACGAATTGCAGCTCTACGAGGGGACCGGCAAGGGCGTGCTGCGTGTCGACGCCCGCAAGACGAAACCGACAATTGGCGCCAACTTCAACCTGACCGGCGTTTCCGCGCAGCCGCTTCTCACTGACGCCATCGAGCTCGACTGGCTCGCGGGCAAGGGCCAGGTGCTGCTCGCGCTGACGACGGCCGGCAACAACCAGCTCGCCCTCGTCAACACGCTGAACGGCACGGCCAAGCTGGAGTTCCGCGACGGCGCCGTAGTCGGTGTCAACGTTCCGCGCATCGTCCGCGCGGTGCAACAGGGCCGCTTCGATCAGATCCAGGGCGCCCCTGCGGAAAAGACCGACTTTTCCGAACTCACGGCGTCGTTCAACATCACCAACGGCACCGCGCGCAACGAAGACCTTACCATGCTGAGTCCGCTTCTGCGCGTTACCGGGCAGGGCGATGTGGTGCTTCCCGAAAAGCGCATCGATTACACGGTCCGCCCGAAAGCGGTCGCCAACCTTTCCGGACAAGGCGGCCGACGCGGTCTTTCCGGACTTGAGGTTCCCGTCCGCATCCACGGTCCGTTCGATAACCTCAAATACACGCCGGATTTGAGTGGCGTTTTGAGCGATCCGGGCAAGGCAGCCGACGTCGTCCGCCAGCTCGGCGGCGGGAACGCCGGCAAGGTGCTCGACAAGGCCCTCGACTCGAAAGCGGGCAAGGCGATCAAGGATCTTCTCGGTGGCGGCGGGGCCGGCGGCCAGGATGGCGGCGGCAAGGTCGACGCCGGCAAGCTGCTCGACGGCCTGTTCGGCGGCGGCCGCTGATCGCCGCGGGCACGCGAAAAACCTCAGCTAAGGGATTGTGACAGCCCAAAGAACTGGACTTGCTCCATCTTTGGGCGGCACACTGGGCATTCGAAAGGGCCTTCGACCGAAGCCATTGGTGAATCAAGGGTAATCCTTGAAAAAATTTTTCACCGCCGCCCCCAGTTTTTCCTTGCATCGGGGGGGCAAACGCATCATACAGCGCGTCTCCGTTCGTCCACCTGCCCCAAAGGTCAAGGAGAGCCCACAAGGTTCAAACGTCCCAGAAGGTAAGGAGCGGGCGGGTCACATCTATCTGCTGGTTGGGGAGGGTCCGATGGCCTATGACGACGCCCTCTTCCAATTGGGGATGGACTTGACTCGTTCAAGCACCGCCCAAGAGGAAGATCTGTATACGAACGCACGCGGCGACGAGCCGGGTGATGACCGCAAAGACTTCTTTATTGAGCGTGACGGCGTACGCTTCGCAGGAACACATCTGATCATAGATCTGTTCGGCGCACGTCGGCTCGATGACCTGAAATGGGTCGAAGAAACCTTGAAGCGATGCGTGGAGGTGGCGGGCGCGACCCTGCTTCACATCCACCTGCATCACTTCACGCCAAACGGCGGCGTCTCTGGCGTTGCCGTGCTCTCCGAGAGCCACATCTCGGTACATAGCTGGCCGGAAGCCGATTATGCGGCTTTCGACGTGTTCATGTGCGGCGACGCCAAGCCTCACCTCGCGATCGAGGTGCTGCGCCAAGCGTTCGACGCCGAAGACGTGGTGGTGAAAGAGCACCAGCGCGGCGAGGAGATGGAAGAGATGAAGTGGCAGTCCGCTGCTTCGCGCACCGCTCCGGTTCGTCACGTACTGGTCTCGTCACAGAAGAAAGCCGCTTGAGATAAGGCGCCGCCTTCGTTTGGGCCGACGCCTTACCGAACCAGCAACCCCGGGGCCGACCGCGCCCCGGGGTTTTTGTGTTTTGGGGCGCGGCTTTCGCCAATTGTCCGACGGCAAAGACGCCTCGCTGGTCATCCTGCATATTTCGAAGAAACCCATTCGATCGCGTTCAATTCAGACTGAATCACGATCTATAATTTTTCCGCATTACGCGGAATCACATCGCCAACCCGCTCCACCGCCCGGCCACCCATGGAAGTATCGTCTTTGGGTGGCCGGGCGGTGGAGCGGGTGGTTCAGCCTAATCCTGAAAGGGAATAGCGGGTGCGGCTATTCAATGCGCCGCTTCCCAATTGTCGGCTGCCTTGGCATCCACCTGGATCGGCACCGACAGCTTGACCGCAGGCAGGCTCGCGCCCTCCATCACCTCGCGCGCCACCGCGATGGTCTTTTCGGCATCGCTTTCCGGCGCTTCGAAAATGAGTTCGTCGTGCACCTGTAGGAGCATCCGCGTCCCCGACAGCCCCGCACGCTCCAACGCCTCCGGCATGCGGATCATGGCGCGTCGAATGATATCGGCGGCCGTTCCCTGGATCGGCGCGTTGATCGCCGCGCGTTCAAGGAAGCCCCGCATCGACGGGTTCTTCGTGTTGATCTCGGGATAATGAACCTTCCGGCCAAAGACCGTTTCGACATAGCCGTTCTCGCGCGCGAACGCCTTCGTCTGCTCCATATAGTCCTTGATACCGGGAAACCGCTTGAAATACGTCTTGATATAGTCGCCCGCCTCTTCCCGCGGAATGGAAAGCTGGTTGGCGAGGCCGAACGCCGAAATACCGTAGATGATGCCGAAGTTGATCGCCTTGGCCCGCCGCCGCACTTCTCCCGGCATTCCCTCGATCGGCACCCCGAACATTTCCGATGCGGTCATCGCGTGAATATCGAGACCTTCATCGAAGGCGTTCTTGAGCTGCGGAATGTCGGCGATGTGCGCCAGTACGCGCAATTCGATCTGCGAATAGTCCGCTGAAATGAGCTTGTTGCCTTTTTCCGCAATGAAGGCCGTACGGATTTCACGGCCCTCTTTGGTGCGGATGGGAATATTCTGCAGGTTGGGCTCCGACGATGCCAGTCGCCCCGTCGTCGTCGAGGCCAGCGAATACGACGTGTGGATACGCCCGCTTTCCTCGCCGATATAGCCCGGCAACGCGTCGGTGTAGGTTGAGCGTAGTTTCGAGAGCTGCCGCCATTCCAGCATGGTCTGAACAAGGCGGCGCGCATCCTCCGGCAGTTCCTCGTTGCCCGCCAGTTCGTCCAGAAGGCCGGCCCGCGTTTCCCACTGTCCCGACTTCGTCTTCTTGCCGCCTGGCAGTTTGAGTTTGTCGAACAGCAATTCCCCGAGCTGCTTCGGGGAGCCGAGGTTGAATTTCTCACCGACCAGTCCCTGCACCTCGTCGTCAAGCGCCGCGATGCGCTGCATGAAGGTGCCCGACAGCCGCGACAGGATATTGCGATCCACTTTGACGCCCGCCCGCTCCATGTCCGCAATGACGCGGATCAGCGGCCGCTCGAGCGTTTCGTAGACCGTCGTCATTCCTTCCGCGACCAGCCGCGGCTTCAGCACATGCCACAGCCGCAGCGTGACGTCGGCATCCTCGGCGGCGTATTCGGTGGCCTTGTCGAGGGGAACTTCAGCAAACGACTTGTCGGCGATCTTCTTCCCCGGCGCGTGCGCGATCACCTGCTTGAAAGAAATCGTCGTGTGGCGGAGGTGCCGTTCCGCAAGGTCGTCCATGCCATGATTACCGCGCCCGCCGTCGAGCGCGTACGACATCAGCATCGTGTCGTCCATGCTGCCGTGGATCTCGACGCCATAGCGGCCCATGACGGTGACGTCGTATTTCAGGTTTTGCCCGATCTTGAGGATCGAGGGGTCTTCCATCAAAGGCTTCAGAAGGTCGAGACACGCCCGCAGCGGCATCTGCTCGACGTCGCCCGCGCCGTCGAAATCGAGCCCCCCGCCGCCGGCGCGATGTCCGAGCGGAATGTAGCAGGCGCGGCCCGGTGCGGTGGCCAGTGAAATACCGACCAGTTCCGCCCGGCACGGGTTGAGGTCTCCGGTCTCGGTGTCGAAAGCGAACCGGCCGGCAGCTTGCGCCTCGGCGATCCACGGCGCCAGTTCCTCGGCGGACGTTATCGTCG
Source organism: Filomicrobium sp. (assembly GCA_965226995.1). Classification (GTDB taxonomy): domain Bacteria; phylum Pseudomonadota; class Alphaproteobacteria; order Rhizobiales; family Hyphomicrobiaceae; genus Filomicrobium. The sequence goes on along the minus strand of CBDDFK010000008.1, from coordinate 669,366 downwards.
GATACGCGGCACGATCGAACGCCGCCGCCGTTGCCAACGCCGCGCCGTGCGCCACCGCCGCCGAAGGTGTCCCCGCGCCGTTTTCCGCAGCGCCGGCAACGCCCCGTTTATCCTTCGACGCGCCGCCCGACTTCCCGCTGACCGAACTGCCGACCGATTTCTCCAGCGCCGGCGGTGCCTCGGCGCCCAGAGCTTCGGCGATCCGCCGCGTCAGCGTGTTGAATTCCATGTCGCGCAGGAAACCGAGAAGTGCATCCGAAACCGGCTCCTGCACCGCCAGTTTGTCGGGCGCCACCATCAGCGGGGCGTCCTCCGCCAGCCGCACGAGATCGCGCGAGAGGCGCGCCTGATCGGCGAACTCGATCAGCTTTTCGCGCCGCTTCGGCTGCTTGATCTCCTCGGCCCGCGCAAGGAGTTCGTCCAGATCGCCGTACTCGGTAATGAGCTGCGCCGCCGTCTTCACGCCGATCCCCGGAACGCCGGGAACGTTGTCGACTGAATCTCCGGCGAGAGCCTGGACGTCGACAACCCGATCCGGCTTCACCCCGAATTTCTCGAACACCTCATCGGGACCGATGCGCTTGTTCTTCATGCCGTCCAGCATTTCGAGACCCGGCCGCACGAGCTGCATGAGATCCTTGTCGGACGACACCACCGTGACACGCCCGCCTGCGTCCAACGCGAGCTTCGCGTATGTCGCGATCAGATCGTCCGCCTCGTAGCCTTCCTGCTCGACACAGGCCAGATTGAACGCCTGCACCGCCTGGCGGATGAGCGGGAACTGCGGCACGAGTTCTTCCGGCGGCGGCGGACGCTGCGCCTTGTAGCCATCGAACAGCTTGTTGCGGAATGTCTCTGCGGAATAATCGAACACCACCGCCATGTGGGTGGGCGCTTCACTTTTCATATCCGCCAGGAGCTTCCACAGCATCTGGCAGAAACCGTGCACGGCCCCCACCGGCAGACCGTCGGAGGGTCGCGTCAGCGGCGGCAGCGCGTGGAACGCGCGAAAGATGTATCCCGAACCGTCGACAAGGTAGACGTGCGAACCGTTGTCGATCGGCGCGGGCTCGCCGTCGGGCACGGTGCAAATCTGTTCTCGGGCGGCGGCGGAGGGGGCATTCGTTTCGCTCATGGCCGTATCTATAGGCGCAAACGCGGCCACCGGTCACTACCGATGTTCCGCCTCCCTTTTCGGTATCTGCATAGCTGTCGGCGACGGGGATCGGCCGACAGCCTCGGCAATTTCTTCGATGGCAGCTACGATGTCCGTCGCTTAAGCGCGGCCGTTGCGGACGGTGCGGCTTTCGCCAGAACGCGCGCCCTCGACCTCGGCCAGCGCAGTCCGCGCAACATCGGCCACATCGGACCAGTTCATGGCCGGAAAACGCGGATCGCCCTCCGCTGCGGAAAGGATTCGATGCAGCGCGCGCCGCAAGCGCACCTCGCGCCGGCGTTGGCCTTTCAAGAGATCCTCGACATCCCTCAACTCGTGCGAAAACGGCATGCTCATGGCGATGCTCCCCAGCGTCTGCCTCCCCGACCGACGGTTGAACAAGCTTCGCCCGACTCTGCCGCGATGCCGAAGAGGTAATCGGGACACATGGGATAACCCTGTGGAAATCATAAGAAAAAAGGCACTTCGCGCGGTCCACGGAACATCGTTCAATCGCCAGGATCGCACGCAGCGTTTGCGCCCCATGTGGGGATCATGTAGAAAGGCGCTCCACGCACCCGTAGCTCAGCTGGATAGAGTGTCGGATTCCGATTCCGAAGGTCGAAGGTTCGAATCCTTCCGGGTGCGCCAACCTTTTCAAGGACTTAGAGTACTCCCGCAGTAACGCGAAATTTCCCTGGCTACCATCGGGCTACCAGATACCTGGGGGCGTAAAGGGTATTTGCGGGCCACCAGTTCGTGTTGACAGTCAGCTTGGTCTGATGCGGAGACTGCAGACGTCGGGGGCTTAGTTGTGTCCTACACGCGCCATGTCCGCTTTGCCAAACACTAGAAGCATCGCGGTGTGTGTAGCGCTTACCTCGGCAATCGTCGACTCGTAGAACTCGCGTTAAAGTGTACACCCGATTCGGGAGCTCCTATTCCAAGCGTATACTTGAGGACGTCTAGACTATGGCATCTACGGTTCGAAGCCGTCTTTCAACAGACACCAGAAGCATTTCTTCGCTAAACGAAGGCGTCCGGCGCGGTGAGGTCAAGGTTCCGCAGTTTCAGAGACCCTTTGTTTGGAAGGAAGAGCAGGCCCTCGATCTGCTCGATAGCATCTCAAATCACTACCCCATTGGAAGCCTCCTTCTATGGAAAACGCAGTCCAAGTTGTCGACGGAACGCAATATTGGAGATTTCATTCTACCGGAAACCGATGACATGACTCCCACAGATTATGTATTGGATGGTCAGCAGCGGTTGACAGTAATTTATTCTTGCCTGGGAGCTGACTATGGGGAGGATGGGTTCCAGGCGGCCTATAATCTGGAAACCGAAGAGTTTACAAAGCTACCCGATACGTTTTCCATTCACGTGTTTCCGTTAAGGTGGATATCTAATACGACAAAACTGCTGGATTTTCGCTCTGGATTACGTGCGCACGACAATGCGGAAATTCTGAATGAGAGGTTCGATGATATATATGGCTCTCTAACAAATTATCAAATCCCCGTGGTTACGCTCAAAGACCTTACGGTCGAAGAGGTCTGCCCAATATTTGAGAGAATAAACAGCTCCGGAACAAGACTTTCCACCTATGACCTTATGGTGGCCGCGACATGGTCAACAGAGTTTGATCTAAATGAGGAAGTCGCCGAGATTCAGGATGCACTCAGTGCAAAGGGTTTCTCGGATGTGGACGGAAATTTTGTGCTGAAATGTCTCGCGGCAGTGGATAGGCGTTCAATCAAGAAGCCAGACGTAGTGAAGCTTAGGCAGAAAGAGCGCGACGACATACGTGAGTTGACTCAGCGCACAAAGGAAGCGCTGCTGAAAACGGTAGACCTGCTGAGCACAGAATTCGGAATATATAGCTTTGACTTTTTACCCTATGAGGCCTTGGGAATAACGCTTTGCTATGTGCTGTCCAAAACCAAAGCGCCTTCGGCCGATCAAGTAGTGAAAATTAGACAATGGTTCTGGCTATCGGCATTCAATGAGCGATATCGGGGCGCGTCCGAACACTACATTTCGAAAGACTTGGACACGGTTCACAGCTTCGCAATTGACGGCACACTGAAGGTAGAAATATTTGGCACCGCGCCGAACATTGGATTATGGCGAGCCACTTCTTTCCGCAGTAATAACTCACGATCTAGGGCGTTCGTCCTCGCTTTGGCACTGAAGCGCCCCAGGAATCTTACAAATGGCGCATTAATCGACGTCACCGAGGCATTGTCAATTTACAATCAGAAGCAGTTTCATCATATATATCCGCGGGCGCATTTAAAGAGGATCGGAAGCAAGGACAATGACAATGCGTTGGCAAATATTTGTATGCTCAGCGCATCTGAAAATAGAAGAGTCAGCGATGATGATCCAGCCGAGTACATACCGAAATACATGAAAGCCTTAGGCACACAGACCTCGGACGTTCTTGCGTCCAATTGCATGCCATCAAGCGACTCGTTCGCATACGAAACAGCTTCGTTCGAAGAATTTATGCTGGCGAGGGCGGCGCTCATTCAGACGCTTGTATCGAGGTTATGCAGTGGGGAGATGCCGATTTAAAGAGCTTCAAGCCTCGTTGTAGACTCGACGGGGATCGTCACATGCTGGCCAAAAGCAGACGGTTATCACCACGGTCGCCTTTCTGACTTCAATGTCCCCTGATGGGATCGACCGACCGTGAAGCATCGCGGGGCTGACGCTGAGGGCTAGCAGCTGCGTTCGACGGAAGCCAACATATGTCTCCTCCAAAAGCGGCTCGTTGACATCGGGGAATGTTGATAGGAACAATCGAGCACTGTTGAAATGGAGGAGTAATGGACCGCAGAATATACGCATGCGTGATTTCCATCATTGCGTTTCTGTCCCTTACGGCGCAAGCGGTGCCGCAAACCGAACTGAGCCGCATTGCAGGTAATCTGCCACCAGAAGCATCAGCAGACTTGATTTTGAAGCTTCTCGGCCGCCCTGATTGGGTAGTTTCCAGTGGGGACCCGGAATGGGGTAGCGACGCCGCAAAAAACACTACCTTGGTTTGGCGTAACGGAACATGTCCACTGGTCATGATTGAGATCGATCTGCCAAGGAGTGTGATGACGGGCATAGATGCCGGGTTTGGTTCCTGCGACGAAACTGTTCAAGTTAGGGGAACGCCACCCGCCAAGTATCTGTGTAGCAAGTCACCGAAGGAACCGTTTTGCGAAAGCAAGCACTGAGATTTTTTAGGCTGATTGGGGGGCTGTAGTCTCAGCAATTACCTTTACGCCGCTCATTCTTATCGGCGAATCAAACTTGGGGACTGGTCTAAGTCAGATAGCAGCCGTCGGCTACTGGACCTCCGGTACTGCTCACGTATCCAAATCAAACGTCTGCAATTGGGATCTAGTGACGTACTCGTGAGATCGTACTGTGGCTCACACCCATATCTCGGGCAATTTCCCGGCAGCTGTCGCCGGTGGCGAGGCGTTCGAGAGCCTTGGCGCGTTGGTGTTCGGAGAGCTTGGGTTTGGGGCCTGATTTGACACCACGGGCGCGGGCAGCGGCCCGGCCTTCGGCTGCGCGCTTAAGAATTCGTTGACGTTCATCCTCCGCCATGGCGGAGAGGAACGCCAGGAAACCGCGTCCTATCGGTGTGGTGAGATCGAGATGCGGCTTATCGAGGACTTGGACGAGGGCGCCTCGGTCGGCGACCCTTTGCATGATTTGAAGCCCGTCCATCATTGAGCGCGTGGCACGGTCCCATTCGGCGACAACGAGAACGTCGTCCGTGCCAAGGGCGTCGATAGCACGCTCCAGCTGTGGCCGGCCGTACACGGCCTTGCCGGAAGCTCTCTCACGGAAGATTTCATCACAGCCAGCGGCGCGCAGTGAAGCAATCTGCCGGTCGAGGTTCTGGCCTTCTGTTGAAACGCGAGCGTAACCAATCTTCATTTAGATCTTCGGCCAATTTGCACTTCGAGGTCTCGGTTGCCCTCCACTACGCGGACGACTTGGAGCGTATCGTCTAGATACCTCAAAAAGAGAACGTACCCTTCGAATGTTGAACTGTGGAGGTCGGTGCGAAGATCGAGACGGCGGCGGCCGATAGAAAAGGGGAGCCGTGCAATTTCCTCGCAGCGTAGGCGAAGACGTTCCACAAAAATGAAAGCAACCTCGGCAGAGCTAGATTCGCGCGCAATGAACCAGAAAATGCTATTGAGATCGTCTTCCGCCTGGGACGTGAGCGAGAGGTGGAACATCAAAAGCCCTGACGCTTCGCCTCTTCGTAAGACGCCCGGAGCCGCACCGCTACGTCCTCGCTGGTGTGGGAACCGCCACGTTTGATCGCGGCCTCGATGCTGTCACGGAGTTCTGCGCGCATAAATTCTTGCGCGGCATGAGACTGCATGATTGCAGTCGCGGCTTCTTCGCGGCTTGAATAACGACCCGTTTGAACGAGTTGATCGACATAGACCGAGAATGTATCAATAAATGAATTATCCATATTGCTATTTCATCATGACGCATGAGGAAAAGCAATATTTATGCTTGCAAGACACGCACCGAAAATATGCACCACTAAAACTTGAGGAATTCTGCCGGGTGAGGGGAGTGGTGCAAAACTTAGGAAATCTGCACAGAAATTCATTCGAGGCGTTAGATCTACTTTGCTCGAACGCAAAAATGGCCCCGCCGGACGCCAGTTAATTCGTATCACTCAAATAGGCCTCGATGAAAGATTGCATTTTTTTATTCGCCTCTTCAAGAAACTCTTCGACAGCCGGGTCCATCCAATCTTGACCGCGCATCTTTGTTCGGACCTCTCCCAACTCCGCCAAACTCGCCCTCAACTTGCCCAATGTATTCTCATGGAAAGCGTCGCGAAAGTTCACAACATAATGCGCCCAAGACAAAAGGTTCTCCGCACCCACACGCAACATTGCTGGAAACCGGACATATGAATTAAAAGCTTCAAAGACAACCCGCCAAACTTCCAGAGAGCGGTCAGCTTCGCGATATTCTTTACGGGCAACCCTGAGAGCTTCCAGATATGCAGTTCTCCTGACTGTCTTTAATTCTTCAAAGTACATATGAGCATCCGATTCCGCCAGATACGCATCTGCCTTGCGGCCAGCAGTCAAATAATGCCCAATCGACGAAATCCAGTTCTGCGCGACATCGGCCGCTTCGCCGAGATTAATATGGGCTTGCGAGGTTTCACATATATACTTCGGATGATCAGATGACTTAAGTGCTTCACTACAAATCTCAATGACGCCATTCCAATCCCCTCGCATTCTCCGCGCCTCGACCCACAGATCAAAAAGTTCATGCCTTTCACAGCCAAGGCTAAATGCGAGCTTCAGCGCTGAGTCAGCATTGCCGGGTAATGGCGGCGACGTTCTTAAATAGGCGCGGCCCAGAATGCAGTGCAAATCCGGATGTTTCGCTCCATCCCCCTTGGTAGAATTCTCAGCAACTTCTAAAGCCTCTTTAGCTCTACCAGCGTCCCATAACGCCACTATGCGAGAAATTATAAGGCCAACATCGCGTGTAGATTCACCCGCTCCGCGCCGAAGTGCCTCACAACGACTTTCAATTCTCCGGGGGTCGGCAATCTTACTAGCAACTAACTCTCGCAAGGGCGCGAGAGTCGGCTCAATGACAAAGTCAAGGCCGCCATGTAAGGCTTCGGAAGGACTTGAGATAAGATGATAGTCCCGTAGTTTGTCCAAGTCTTCCTCGAGAAGCTGTTGACCGCTTTCTGTCACATTTTGCAACTCTATGAACGAAGCTTTTCTTAAAAGGCAAAGTGCATAGACTGTTCGCACTTGCGAATCCGGTAGCTCGCTCAACTCACGGTCAAATGCAAACCTGCGAACATCTTCTCCTAAAGAGCCCTTCCACTGCTCCAAACATTGATCGAAGCTGGCATTTCCCCGCGAGGCCAGACGTACAATTGACGCAGCGAACAAAGGTGAGCCTTGAGAAGCTGAATAAAATTTCTTGAACCTTGGAGTGCCTCTCTTCAGGTTTACATTTACCTCAAAGGCATCACATAATCGAGATGAATATTTCTGGAATTCTGCCTCTGTAAATCCGTTGACAGTCAAGAGTTGGGTTGGCGCTGCACCAAGCTTTAGCCTCGACGTTATGATCGCTTTAGAAGGCGTCGGAGAGTTCGGTATAGTTTGGTGCATAACACTGTTCAGCACGTGGAAAACTTCTGCCTGATCGTCTGTGTTTAGTGTATCTATATCATCCACAACGATGAACGCTGGAGATTCAGCTAACGTAGCAGCAAGCAGCGCAAGAAGTTCATCATGTTCCGTTTCATTGTCGAACTGTCCTTCCGCATATACAATTGCGGACAATAGGCTGATCAAAAAGCTGCGTGTATCATGAAAGTGCGGGGCCTCAAAAGAGGCTGCATTTTCGGTCGTGCCTTTCAGAGCCCGGAAGTGAACCCGCTTGGCTGTTAACCAGACAACTTGCTCAAAACCGAGGGGCGCCCTGTCGAGAACAGCCTCAGCAAAATGACGGACTAAAGTTGTTTTTCCAACGCCGCCTATGCCAGTCACAATTCTGACTGGGACATATCGATCGAGCAGCCAAAACCAGAGCTGAGAGAGATAACTATTTCGACCAACAAACTCAATTAGGCTCGGATCCTTGCCACGCAAATTATTCATCAAAATGGTTGAAAAGCTTACATCTGTGGGCTTTGATACGCTACGCTTCCGAGTGTCGAAAAGAAACTCTAATTGATTTGGCTCAACAGCGGGCGTAGACTTTGCTCCATCGCGGAAATATATGGATTTTGCTGAATATGCCTTCTTCCCATTTCTATATCGCTTTGCATCTTTGCGCAGAAAAAGTGGAATATTGCTGCTGCGGCGCGGAACATGTAGCAAGCCCACCTTTTTTTTCTTCAAAGTTCAAAATTTCAAAGCTGAAGTCGATTGCCTCTCCACAATCCGAGCGAATACGGCCAGAAAGACTATCAACGTCTAACGGATCAGGAGCACCAATTATCTGTCTGGATTTGTCATCAACACCAAATACGATGTATCCACCAAAGGTGTTGTGCATTGCCACAACATCTTTCGCGATATCGCAAACCTCAGCTTCATGATCTGGATTTTGGTTTTTTGTAGCGGCGGTCGCCGGTGAATTCGCTTTAAAATCCCACAGCGCGTCTTCATGGAAACTGAAGTGATCCTCTTCAAAAAGAGCTTCTAAAACGTCCCGGTTGCAGCAATGTTCTTCGATAAGGTTGTAAATCATTAGGCGTCGAGCGGATATCGATATAGCCATGTCTTATAGCAATCCTGTGGACAGAATGAACAATGCAATGTTGGAGGCTGAGGCCGAGAGATCCCGCTCCAGTCTACAAGACTGGAGCGGAGATCGTCAACTGTCAACTGGCCGGTCGGAGTTGCGAAGCACAACAACTTTCCGATCCAGAGGCAGAACGTCCAAAAGCAACGTAAATCCTTCACCACTGTTGTGCAGGAAAACCGCACCGATACGGGTAAAGATATCCTTGCCGCCGTCGCGTTCGCGAACGGAATAGGCGACGAGCTTCGGAGCATTCTCAGACATTGATGCACCTATTTTGATAATGTTGAAGATGGCGCATGGCCGAACGAGTTCGCCCTATGCTTATTAGTTATTGGGCGAATTTACAGTTTTTCAAGTGCGGTATTTAAAAAAGTTCAAGCGCCCCTGAAATGCCCTCGAAAAGTGTATTTGTCCAAATGTCTACTTGGAAAGTATCGCAAATGGGCAAGTGCACGCAGTCTCGGTCCAGCCGACGTTCGCCGCGAATGGCCTCAAATAGGTAATCGTTGAGGAACAAGCGACAGGTCGTAGGCGTCTCCGGATCGAAGCAGGCGAACCACACAGTGATGTTGAAGAACGTCTGGAAGTTTCGAAGCCGGCGCCGCTCCTCAGCCTCGAACACAAGATGCTCGCTGTAGATGGACTTCGACTTCACTTCGAAGGCCAGGGTTCCCATCGTGGGCAAACCGACCAGGAAATCGGGCCGCTTGATATGACCCATCAGGTTTTCAGGGATGGTAGCCAGGCTCTGGTCGATGGCCATATAGGCCAACTTCGAGACATTGAGCCACTCGCGAAAGATGAACTCGGCCTCACGGCCGCGTTCAAGACGTTTCGTGCGCTTATTCATGCTGACTTATGCAGAGCCGCGCAAACGTAACTGTCAGCCCATTTAGAAGCAGCCTTTTTCGACCGAGAAGCCGGCCATCAGGGCATAGGGTCAAGGGCGGGCATAGCCCGTGCATTTCCCCTTGACGCTGCGCCGGGTCGGCTACCTACAGAATAGAGGCAGCGGGGTAGTAGTGTGTCAGGTGTTGAGCTGACATTGTTACTGATTGAACACGCGTAGGTCGACTTGAGCCGCAGTCACTGGATGAGACAGCAGCCAGTGACTGAGGCGTCCCTGCCCCTGTCAGGCACGCTTTTGAGGCGCCTTTCATAAGTGACTGTCACGTGATCGCCGTAGGGCTCATGAGCGTGGCATAGAAACACTGCGGCCCTTGAGGCAGCGAGCGCGTTTTCACTGCGAGAGGGGCTAGCGCCCTGCCGTCCTGCACGACTTACAGCACCGACAGGCGGCGGCTATTTGAGCCAAACAGGAATGGATTTTCGAGAGAGGAGAAGTGTTGGACGCGCGGCTCCTGCGGGAGTTCGCGACCTGTAAGCACGTGAAATCAGCAATTCTGGTGACGGCCAGCGTTAGAGGTTTCTGGTGGTGCTTCGGCACCGACCGCGACGGCCTGCGAGGCGTCCGGTGGCTTAAACACTAACCGAATGGAGATTGACATTGCGTGGGAGCATTGAAAAACGAACTGCACAAATTGTGCGCGGATAATCGGGACGGGTCTTATGCGACGCGGGCCGACCGTCTGGGCGTGCTGCTGTTGTGCGAAGAACAGTTGCGAGATGGGGGCTACGGCTTCAAGCGGGCACGCGGGCTAAAGCCCCGGCACGTTGAGCATCTGGTGCAACGCTGGCTCGGGGAGAGCCTGAGCGTCGGCACGATTAAGAACCGCATGGCGGTACTGCGGTGGTGGGCTGCGAAGTGCGGCAAGGCATCGATTATTCCCCGCGACAATACGCTGCTGGGCATCCCAGAGCGCAAAGGGTCACAGGGCGGCCGAGCGAAGCCGTTGGACCTCGACAAGCTCGCTCTTGTCGCCTGTCCGAGAATGCGCATGTCGCTGCGCCTGATGGCGGCCTTTGGCCTGCGCCGGGAAGAAGCGTTGAAATTTCGTCCTCGGCTGGCAGACGCGGGTGATTGCATCACCCTCCAGCCGAGTTGGACGAAGGGCGGGCGACCGCGCACGGTGCCCTTGCTGACTCAGCGTCAACGCGCGTTGCTAGATGAGGCCGCCGAGCTGGCAGGTAATGACAGCCCTTATCCCGAATGAGAAGAGCTACATCGTCCACCGTCGTGCGTTCCAGTACGCCACGCTGAAGGCGGGCATCACGAACATGCACGGCCTGCGGCACAATTACGCTCAATGGAGGTTTTTCAAGCTGACGGGCTTCCGGTGCCCGGCAGCGGGCGGGCCAGCGAAAACAGACCTTAACCCGGTTGAGCGCGAGCATGACCAAGCGGCACGTCTGGTCATTGCGGAGGAGCTGGGCCACGGGCGCTCGGAGATAACGAAAGCGTATCTCGGATGAGCAAGCGACCGATTGCCGAACAGATGATGTCAGCGGCCATGGCCAGCCGCGAGGACTACGCGGCGAAGCTGTACGACCGCGAGAAGGTCGGGCACCGCATAAAGGCAGCGGCACTGAACGGCGACACGCATGTGAAGATTTCGCAGGACAAGCCGCACGACCTGCAACTGACGGAAGCGGCGTTGACGCTGACGACGTGGCTGGAGGGTCAAGGGTTTCGGTGCATGTGGATACCGGTGCTGCTTCCGGAGAAGCTGAACGTCGCTGGCGCGATGCGGCCACAGGGCTATCGAGCTTTGGTGATTGATTGGGCGTGGACGACAGAAGGGCAACCGCTGCAGGAGAACTTGGAAAGCGAGCTGAGCGGGACGATCGAACGCGGCGACGAATAAAAATTTCGCCACTGCACTTGCGAGAAGGTTTTCTCAGCCCAATACCAACCCAACGAAATGAAGGGTTGGGAGATGAACTTATGGGCGCGATGGGAACCGCACACACCTACGATTGAAGACGTTGCTGACGCAGAACGGCGCTATGCGGCGGCATGCCGTAAACGAGCCATTGAGCTTGAACCGAAGGACGCGGAGCAAGCCGCGTTGCTGCGACTGGACGCTGACCTCTGTGAAATGTGGGCGGAAGAGCTGGAAAGTGGTAGCGCCTTGGGTCAGAGAGAGTACAGAATTGCAGTCGAGTAGGCATAAAACCCCTTGCTAAACATTCAATGCCTCAAACATCCGTTTCTTGAATGCATGAGCATCTATATTTACAGCAACTCGTACGCGCTGTCCTGCGGGGTCTATAGCGGTTTTACCGCGCTGTTCACCATCTCGAATAACTTTAATGGACAATTGCTCGAACTCAAATATGTCTGGCCAAACAACCGCGGCTAATGCAATAGCATCATGAGGATAGCACCCGTCGACGTTTGCTACTTTCTTATAGAAGGCCATATACCCATCTAGAGCTTTCGCTAGCACAGCACCCAACGGTTGCCGGTCACTCTTGCTAAATCTTTCCAGCACCTCTGGCGTTAGAACGACCTTAGTGCAGACATCGAGCCCAATCATTGTGACAGGAAGGCCAGCGGATAATACCGCTCCCAACGCCTCGGGGTCGGCGTACGAATTAAATTCTGCAAAAGGTGTTATGTTTCCTGGTATGCGGACCGCACCAGCCATCAGGAATAACCTAGCCCCTTTCACTGCTGGACTGCCGCCTTGGGCAAGAGCCCGGGCTAACGTGGTTGCCGGCCCAATCCCAAGATAGTACTTTTCAGCTTCCGGCCCCCTCAAAAAGCTGCTAATAGCGTCTTCTCCTGTATGAGGTGCGGTTGGTAGGTCGCCGACGTTGTTAGCGAGAGTCGTCGCTCCCCATAGACCATCATCGCCGTGAGCATGCTCTGCAGACTTAGACGTGCCAGCCAACGGACCAGAAGCCCCGATATGGAGTGATGGCCTAGTATTTGCCAGACCTGCTATAAGCTTAATATTCTGCAGTGCCCGAGCAACCGGCACATTGCCATGCGTAGCAACCAACACATTCGGTCTGAAACCGTCAATTCGGGCAGCAAGCGCAAGTGCGAGAGCATCATCCACGCCACCATCAGAATCGATAAGGAGGCTCTTCTTTGAGGTGTTATCTTCTTTAGACATCGGCGTCCTTGGCCAAATCATAACGGAAAGCGCCGTCAGTATCGACTTGATGAAGACTCGCCTTATCATCTCTCACCTTTTTCATCACCTCAATTCTAAACACTTCTTCGCCCCTTGGCAAAGCAAAATCAACTGCGTTTCCCTCCAGAGTATTGTGGTCCTTCTTACCAACTCTCTGCAATACCCCTACTACATTGGCGTATCTAATCGGATCGTTAGGGTTTTCTTCCTGTCGGATCTGCGCTGTGGCATCGAAATAGAACTTCCCCCCCTTAAAAAGAAAGGCAGAAGCTTCCCAAGAGGCTTGGGGTAGCCTGTCGCGGGATTCCGGTACGGACCAACCCTTGTACTCCCATTTGTAAGTCATCCAATCAAACGAGATGGCAACAACTGACTTCGGCCTATTTTCTCTCGAAATTCGCTGCACCCAGACCCCTTCAAGCATTGCCTCTGGAGCAATTAGCTGACGTATTGGCCGAAGGGAAACAAACAGTCGTGCGACAACAATCACCGAAATAAAGAATAACGCTGCAGCTGTGGCGGCAACAGAAATCTGGGCTGGCAAGGGCAGTGAGCCTAGGTTCAAGTAGGCCATCACGGCGCGATATATAGTCTCACTCATCGGCGCTGCTGCCGCAGAAACAATTATATAAAAAATATTCAAAATCTGGTCTCTGGTCATACGGTTGTCCAGCCTTTCAATAATACGAATAGAGGCGCGCCTACTTACACCTGCAGCGTTAGTCACGAATGAATGGGAAACCTTCGTACAATCCCCGACATCTGTCAAATTAGGCGTAGCATTCGGCGCTTGGGTCTCCAATCAGAATGTCTGCTCGGCTGCAGAAAATCGAAATCGAGTGGCTTGATAGCTGCACAGATTTGGGCCACGGCTGTCGCAAACCTCATCTAGGGTCTTGAAGGGATCTCAACGATGTCGCCCCTGCGCAACCATGGTTCGCGGAGCCACCCATCGCGCATCCCGAACAGCCAAAGCCGCCAAGGCTCCGTCAAGGGCGGGGCTCATGCCCCGAGCAAGCGCCAGCGCAGCGGCCCTTGATGGAAAAGCGGCGCTGGCTAGGGTGCGCCAGCGATGGAAGGCCGTGCGACTGGGCGCAGCCCCTGGTGCGTGGTGAACTTTGAGCAACCTGCCACTTGCCCAGATGTGCAAATGTGCTTTTGTCCGGTTGGCTATTTGGGGAAGTGTGTAGGGGAGGTGTTTGGAGTGTGGTGCGAGCGCTGCCGGTGCCTCCGTCAGGGATCGAAGCCGGATGGCCGAGATGCGGTACGCGGCTCGGTGCACGAGAGCCCGACCCGAGGGCAGCGAGGGGGACGGCCGTTTCGGCAAAGAATCGTCGCCAAGTCATCGGACGGTCTCAAGTGAATTCATCTGCTATGCTATGACCATGGAAGACTTCTTGATGACGACTGGCATTTTCGCATGGGTCTATGTGGCTTGGCGGTTGGTGCATGGGATTTGGTGCAGCGTAACTGGTCTGAGACGGCGGCTGAGTTGGGCTCTCTTTGGCTCGAAGACGAAGAAGTATGCGCGCAGGCGGTACTAAACCTTTCTTGGAGCGCGTTAACCGGACTTACCCACAGCCCTACACTCGCCCCTCCACCAGCTCTCCTGACATGCGCTCCGGGGCTCTGGCTATGGATAAGTCGGATAACGCTTGATGCCCTCAATGCAACTGCAACGGCCTTGCAGCACCAGAGCATCCTTGACCCCAGCACTGGCGTTCTCGTCACCCACCAACCCACCGATGACGCTCCGTCTTCTTCTGGCTATTGCAGTCGCGCGTGCGCCTTTGTCGAGTTAGCGCCTGTCGTCCGCCTCCGTCCGTTCGCCTGCGCCGTCGTCGTCAGCCCGCGAGCGGTCTTCCTCCTCCGTCTCCGTCTACCGTCCTCCATCTGCCTCCAGTCGCGGCTTCGCCCCAGGTCTTCGGGGGGCTGGAACAGCTCATGCGTTTCCGGTTCGATCAGCGGTTTTTGATGTGCTGTGTTCGCTTCAAGTGCTCTCTCAGCGTCAGCTCTGGGTGTGTCAGTTGTTTGTGTTGTATCAAGTAAATACAGGCGTTCTGCGAACTTTCGAGTAGGCATGCGTACTGGATGGGACGTGTGAGAAAAGCTGCGGAACAGTGAGGATTATCGCCGATAGATATCGCGGCGGTGTCCGACATCGAGGACGATTACCGTGGACGTCTCGTCTTCAAGCCGACAGATGATGCGGTAGTCGCCGGCCCGGTACCGCCAACGTCCAGGCGGATTGCCGCGCAGCTGCTTACCGACAAGACGAGGATCATCGACACCTTTCGCATGCTCCGTCAGGTAGCGAAGAATTCGGGTTTGCGCCGTCCGATCCAAACGACGCATCCGCCGCGCGGCGAAATCGTTAAACTCGACCGTCCAAGCCAAGGGACTTCGTCATTTCATCAAGAGTGACATTGGACTTGCCAGCGGAATGCTGTTCGGACAGCAGCGCGCACGCATGATCGAAGGCATCCTCAAGGACTTCGAGGGCCTGCTCTTCATCGAGTCCGGCGATTTGATCCGCCAAGGCCGCCAGTTCGGTGGCGTAGGGCTCGGTTTTCTTGTCGTGGTCGTTGCTCATTGTGAATTTATACCGCGTTATCATTGGCATGACCATCATTTTGATCGGCGGGGCTGGCCAGTCGCTCGATGTCACCGGAGGCAATCAAGGCGCTTTGGATGGGATAGGTGTCGCTGGTGCCGCCATCGCGGAAGATGAACTGGCCCTGCCGAAGGGTGGTGATGTCCATCGGGAGTCCTTCGGTGATGCCGAAGATGTCGCGGGCCGCGTCCGTGTTGCTCGGATGGCGAAAGGCGACTTTGGTGACGAGGTTGTGCTTGATGTTGCCGGGGATGGCGTCGGTCGTCGCCCGCTGAACTTGAAACCATAACCGAATGCCAATGGCGCGGCCCAGCATCGACAACTTCGCAATATCCGTCATCAGCGCTTCCTTGGCTTTCTTCTCGGCCGGATAGCCGTTGATTTGCGCAAATTCGTCGACGATGAAGAAGATCGGTTTGCGATCAGTCAGGGTCAGGCCACGCTCGGCCGCTTCCCTACCACGCTCTTCGAGCAGCGAGATCAATTCCGCGACGACTGAAACGACATTTTCGTATTTGTCGACGACTTGGATGTTGTGATGCTTGCCGGCGTAGCGGCGCAGCTCCATGCCGAATTTAAGATCGACCAAATACATGCGTTCGATGTGGCCGATATTGGCGATGAGGCTGGCCATCACTTGGTTCAAGAACACGCTCTTGCCGACACCGTTCGGACCGGCGACAAGCGTGTGGGTCATCTTGTCCAACGGAAGATGAACCGGCAGCCCGGTAGCAAGATTGCGGCCGAGGAAGATCTGGCCCGGCGTGACCCAAGCTGGGTCCAACGGAAACGACGGCGGAACGGTTGGAACCCGAGCAAGCGTGATGGTTGCCGCGTCACCGGACGCAACGGACCAGCGTCCGCCAAGATAGCGTTCAATGGTCGGCAATTGGTCTTTCCAGTGCGCCAGGTCGATGCCCTTCTGCTGGCTCAGGTAAACCAGCCGATCCGCTTGGAAGTCGGACCGGTCAAGATCGAGCATGTCGAACGTGTCCTTGGCGCTACTGGCGCCGATCACGACCGGGAGGTACAGGCGGCGGCCTTCGTCACCGAGGCGGCCCACATCAATCTCGATGGGTTCGGGTTTGTGTTTGGGGTGTAGCATCCGCAAAGACTGGCGGTAGAGGTCTTCGGTTGAGCGGCGGCGTTCGGCGCCATCTTGCGCATAGCGGGTGAACAGTCCGGCCGCACCATCGACGAACAGCCCATTGGACCAGACACCCGGCAGGCTTTCCGTGTCGAGGCCGACGGCATGCCCGTCGACGGGATCGATGTATTCGGGATCAAGTTCGGATAGCGCTGGATTAAGCGTGTCGAACGACGGGTATGGGGGCAGCCGGTCGCCAAAGAGAAGCGGCAGCACGACAGGCAAAGCAAACGTCATGATGGCCGTCGCACAGGCGGTCAGTGCGAGCGCATAGAATGGCGATAGACCGGAGAGCCGAACGACAACAAACAGAAGAACCGCGAAGAGCGTGGCTGCGCCGAGGTAGACGACGCTCAAGGCAAACAGCCGCTTGAGAAACAACCAACGGACCCGGTACAGTTTGCTTAGCGCCTTGGCATAGATCGGCAAGGCTTCCACCGGGCTGCGGTTGATATCGTCTGACAAGTGCGCATCAAGGGCGGCGGCGGTCAGCGTAATCAGTTTGAACACGAGATAAGCGCGCAACAGCGGCAACAGGACAAGTGTGGTCAGGATCACCGCATCCAAGACCTCGATGTTGAAGTGGGTCGGACGAATAAAGGGAATGGGCACGCCCCATGCTCGCCAACCATCGAGCCAAGCGTTCAAACGCAAGGCGCGGCCCCAGTACTCCTGCGAATAGAAGTACGTGGCGCTTTCATAGACGTCGATGACACCGACGCTGAGGATGATGAGCACCAAGAACCAAGCGATCAGGCTGGTGATGCGGCACAGGTTGGACGGTTCGTCCGACTCTTTGTTGGACAGAAACGACATGATCGGATTCCGAGAGGTTGCGGGTTAGTTCGATGCCGACTGAATGAGCGTGCGGACCAGACTGAACTGGCGCGACACGATGTATGCAATGAGCGCAACGGCGAGCGCGTACATCACGAGAGCCGCGATGCCGGGAAACAGAATAAGAGCGAGAGCCAAGGCATCGATTGCGGTTAGGCCGTCAGGTTGCGCCGACGCCCATTTCAAAGCGTTTTCGGTGCCGGTCGTGACTTGCGTCATCACGAGGGTGAAAAGCCTTGAAAAGAGCGATGAGCAGGCCATGAGGGTAAGCGCCAAACCAAGCAGGGTGACGACCGAAATGGCGATGGCGGCGATCGTGGAGATCTCTGCGCGCGGCGGCGGGTTGGTTGTTTGAGAATGAGGACTTGAGATAAGTTTCGGCGGCATGGGCGCAAACTCCGAAGTGAGGAGGCGCAGGTCTGCGCCTCCCCTGCCGTGACGGCTTAGGTTGTGTGCTGTGACTGGGCCGTGTCATCGGACAACGAGACGTAGACTTTGTTGTCGCGCGGGAAGAGCGAGACCGGCATCTGGTAGGACTCGCCGGCTTCGAACGTCGCCCATTGGCTCGCCAGAAATTCAGGCACGCGAACCGAGATGACTTCGGGGCGGCCACGGTCGTACATGAGGCAGTCGAGGTAGAGTCGCTGTTTGCCTTCGTGGGTGGGATTGCGTTTTTCCAAGACTTTGGCGTGAAGGTAGAACATGAGGTTTTCTCCGGTTGAGGAATGAACAATTCGTCCGAGATTGATGCGGTGGTGCGCGAATACGGGATGACGCGGCTCACGCCTCCTCGCACATGTGCAGCCAGTAATCGGCAACGGCGTCGCCTTCGATGCGATCCCAGAGGTAGGTTTCTTCGGTGCCATCGAGTACGTCGTCGGGGGGCGGGTCACCGTTCAAGGCCACACGGCGCCGCAACTTGCGGAGTGAGCCGGTCAGGCTGGTCAGTCGGCGCCCCTTGAGCGCTGCGTGAAGGATCGCGATCAGCGCCGGGTCGGCGGTCCAGCCGGCTTCCGTGCGCTCCAGAACTGAGCCGACCTTGACGAGATATTTGCAGGCTTCAGCCAGATCTCCGAAGAACCGGTCACCGAGGACAAGGACGCCATCGCGGTCGCGACCGATCTTGGCGACATGCACGATTTTGATGTCCGGCATCCCCATCGCAGCCTGCCAATGTGCAAGCCACTCGGGGTGGGGCAGGTACAAACCGGCCGAAGGCCGCCAGAATGCCTCGTCCATGAAAAGGATCATGTGCACGTGCGGGTGCCACGTTTTGTCATGCCGGTTGTAGGTGACTTCGATGGAGCGGAAGGCGCCTTTGACGCGCTTCGTCAGCGCGCGATTGCGGATGAACGCGCGGCAGCCGGTCAACAGGTTAGTGATGGCCGCGCCGAGATCATCATCGCTCACGTTAGGCATCGTGCCGGTGAAAAGTATCGGCAGCGAACGCGGAAACTCTTCGGCGTGCACCTCGATCACATCACTGAGAAGGCCGACCAGTTTGCGGGCCTTGAGCTTCATGCAGAGCGGGCAGAACCGGTCACCGCAGGCAAACGCGCCCTTAAGGTGCATGGCGAATTTCTCGGGCGTTTGCTGGGTGATAAAGTCGAGGCGTCGGGCGCAGTCGCGCATCCGCTTGGCGTGTTTGTGCATGGCAAGTTCGGACTTTGCTTCGGCGACCGCCAGGTTCATGAGTTTGGGCGTGCGCCAGTTGGAGACACGCCCCTGCGGGGTGATGTGTTCCAGGCGAGTGCGTTTGCTCATCAGTGTTTTCCAGTGGGCAAGTTGTGTGGAGGGCTGACGGAATAGGTTCAGCGGTTTAGGAACGAGCGCGTGCGGAGGCTTCAGCTGTCGACGTAACAGTCTGCGCGGAGATCCAGTCATCGAGATCGGCTTTGCGGTAGCGGACGGCGGCGCGGCGGCCGGGGCCGACTTTGACGAACGCAGGGCCGGTTCCCTCGGTGCGCCAGCGTTCGAGCGATTTTCGCGAGATGCCGAGGTATTCGGCGGCTTTGTTTGTATTGAAGAGCGTTTCCAAGCGAATCTCCTCATCACCGATGAATTGCGAGGAGCATGCAGGAAGTCTAACGCTCGGTCTGAGACATACGGGCGGACTGACTCAGTGGAAAATGTCCCTAACCTCGGCTCTGAATTGCACGGGGCCAAAGACAGTCTTGAAGCCGAATTCGACGACGCACGTGAGCGGCTTGTTGCCGCGATAGAGGACGAGATAACGAGACGACACGCCCAGTGGCGTTCGCATCAACTCAGCCAAGGGTACAGAGGCGGGGCCGGTCTCAAGTACGGCCTGACAGCGTTTTTCGAAGCCCACGGCATAAGTGGCGCATCTGCCTTTACGAGGCGGTGGGGGCGGCGACGACAATTCCAATCGCGCTCGGATTTCTTCAAACAGTGCCTGAGGGTCTTACGAGCCGCCGGCTCATCGGAAACAACGACAATTCAGACCCACTACCTGAGCTACTGCCAGCTCGAGCAACGATTGAAACAGCGTGGTCGTAGAGCAAATGCATTGCGAGACCGCGTCGCGGTATTGCTCAACGACACCCAAAAAGTTATGGACCTCGAAGGCTTTGATCTACTGCTCGCGGAAACGGTGCAGAACGAGATGACGGCGGGAAACCACAATGCGGCGCGGCTTAGTCTGGCCGCATTGAACGTCGTTGCGGAAGAGGCTCCGTCGACCCTGGGTATCAATCTGGACATGCTTAACCGGCTGCGTGATCGCCTGTGGTCGATGGCAGCCTTCGCGCATTACCGGATGGGCGATAGCGATGATCAACGCAGATACGTCGCGGCGATGCGAAGGCTGAATGAGGACGTCAAGGATGATCATCTCACCGCAAAGATTCTGTCTCATGAGCACTACCAATGCCTCACCTCAGAATCCGCATTGAAGGCCATCGAGCTGATTGAAAGCAAATCCGTGAAAGAGGCCAATGCATTTGGCATCAGCCGCGTGCGCGTGTTTGCGAGCGAAGTCATCATTCACCGGGGCGGAGACATCGGTAGCCGGATCAAGGGCTCCGGTCGCTTGACAGTTGAGCGCGCCATCGCGGAAGCCTACCAAGCTGAATGCGAACGGTCTGATTTCGACAGCGCGATGCGTTTCCAAACAGTGCCAATTCGCGCAGCAGTCTGGAACAATCGGATTATCGATGCGATTGATACGGCCAATGCTGTTGCGGCAGAACTTGACCGACATGAAAACGCACTCGGCAAGCCGCTGCTTCACGTGCGCATGCGTATTGCGATCGATCGGGCGGCCGCTTGGTATGTCGAAGGGGAGCGGAGCCAAGAACCAAGCGCGGAAGCAGAATGGCGTGGCCAGTTGGCGCGCGCATTGAGCATTGCAAAAACTCTGGAGATTCCCCTGCTTACCGAAGCTCATGCGGCTGAATATGGAAAACTCGTGCCACCGCTACCAGACGCAGTGGAATTCCAAGAAGAAAAAAATTGACAAACCTCTTGTTCTGAAATTTCTGAAGAGTGTTCTGTAAGAAATGTTCTGAAGTGTTCTGTAATGTTCTGTTTCCTTATATATATAGGAAACGTCACCAACTCTGCGTCGAAGCGTCATCAACTCTGCGTTCAAGCGTCACCAACTCTGCGTCAGAACGGGCCATAACGTCACCAAGTCTTCGTCGGGGTGTCACCAAGTCTGCGTTGCCCTCGTCGCAGCCCCGCAGTTTTCCGCGATTTCGAAATCGGCCAAGCGTCACTAACTCTGCGTCGCAGACAAGCATCATTTCAGCTTCTTCGGCAACGCCAGCTTGGCCAGATTGGCGGGCTGCAGTTCGATGCCGAT
Source organism: Filomicrobium sp. (assembly GCA_965226995.1). Lineage (GTDB taxonomy): Bacteria > Pseudomonadota > Alphaproteobacteria > Rhizobiales > Hyphomicrobiaceae > Filomicrobium. Next base: position 648,402 of record CBDDFK010000008.1, on the reverse strand, counting down.
CTCGTTGGCCGATGCGGGGAGTTCGGGAAAAAGCTCCGCGATCGCCTGTAGATCCTCGCGGAAAGCGGACCGAAACTGCCGTGGCTGCGCATAACCGTGGCCAAATTGATCAGCGAGCGCTTCCCAGGAAATGCTGAGCGGTTCGTTAAGTCGGCTCATACGGTAGCTCAGCCAGAAATAGAGATCGAGGCGGCGGGCGGAGCCGGCCAGGGCGCGGACGGCTTTGATGTTCACCGGCAGGGCATGGCGCTTCAAGCTATCGTACATCGTCGGGCTGAACGTCACCGTGCTGGGCCAGAGGGTGCGCTGGTTCGGATTGTTCGGTATCCAGAGATCAAGAGCTTCAATCGGCGTGATGTGCCTCATCGAAACCTTTCCCTGCCCCCAGACCGACATGCGCATGGTGCAGGCCGCAAGGGCATTGAGCTGCTTCTTGAACGCAGTGACCGGTCCTCTCGCCCCGGCGCTGTTTGGATAGCCCATTTCGCGGACGAACCCCGTCAACGTGTCCGCAATTTCAATCGTGGGTGATTTCTGCCGGATTGCTTCACTACACAAATGGAGCAGGATTAGTCGCGCCTTGGGACCGTAGGGGACCGGCTGAAGGTGCGGCGCCCCTTTCTCGTCTTCCAACATCCCGGACGTCACGGTGATGGCCATGTTACCCTGTTTGCGGCGGTAGTCGCGCTGCTCTCCGGGCAACTGACGATAGGGCAAGCCGCAAACCGCAAGGACGGAGTGCATGTGGCGGAGATCGTCTCGGCTGATGGGTTCGTGCAACAGGGTCTCACTGGTCACGAGCCGGCGGCGCTTTTCACGGGGCAACTGTCGAAGCTTCTCGCGTTCGGCGTCACGCTTATGCTGACTGTCGGTGACGAACCGGAGCATGGTGGTGTAACCGGACGAGCCAGGTTCGAAACGCTCCAACTCTTTCTTCAGGTCGGCGTCGAGTTTCGGTGCGTCAGCGCAGACGTCGGCCATCGGTGATCATATCTTCGTCTTTGATTTCAAACCCGGCTTCACGCAGCGCCTGCAGCACGATGAACCGCGTTGAGCAACGCTGGTCGAGAGCGCGACGCTTCAGCTGGTCCGAGAGATAAATCGGTGCCTCAAATGCAACCCGTGTTGTGGGAGCGGTGGATTGAGACACCGGCGCGGGCGCCTCGTTGTTATCTGAGACGAACTGAGCAGCGTTTTCAGGTTCTTTTCGCACCGCCTTGAGGGATGGCATGCCTCGGCGCTCGGCAAAGGCTTCTAAATCGACGTCAGACGGCTCGACCGATTGCAAGGGTTTGAATTGGCGTTTGCTCATGCGGCTCTCCTCTTGTTGTTCTGTTGTGCAAGGGCGTCAATCTCGGCGACCACGGCATCAATCTCGGCAACTGCCTTGGTGACAGAGCTCCGTTGGTCTTGCTCGAAGTGCGGAGGGATGCCGTTGAGTAAGGCTTCGCGGTAAGGCGCACGCTTATGGACCAGCGTTGCGAAGCGAGCGAGATGGAGCCGTTCGATTTCCTGCAAGGCGTGTTTCTGGTAGAGCGGGTTCAGTGGTTCGCACAAGTTGACGAGCAAACGGCAGGCGACGTGGGCGCCGAAACTCTCATTCAGATCATGAAGGTCGCGGATGACCTTCATGGCCTCGTGGAGGTCCGGCTCGGAGGGTTGCGCGGGCACGATGACGAGGTCGCTGCGGGCCATGGCTTGGAGGAGCGTCTTCTCATACACACCGGCCACGTCGATCAAGACAACATCCACGCCCCCTTCCCTCACTTCTTTCAAGTGGTTCGAGAACTCGTCAGGCTTGATGTAGGCAACGGAGAGGCCGGACATTTTGACGGCGTGCTGCGTGTACCAGCGAGCAACCGTGGCGTTCTCGTCAAGGTCGATAATGTGGACGGACTGGCCCCGCTTGAGGAACCCGCCGGCCAGCATGATGCAGAGGGTCGATTTGCCGACGCCACCCTTGGACGAGGCAAATGTCATAGTGAGTACTCGGTCATTCATGCAAATCAGTGAAATGCAATTCTGCAATATGGGCAAATGGATGAATTGGAAAGACCCATTTTGGAATCATGGGCAGTGGGACATTTGCAACAATGCGCACGGCACGGGTAAAAAAACCTATGATCTCAGTTTTCCACGGGCAACTGGGCATCCAACTTTCCGACAAACCTTATTTAACCGCTGACGAATCTGGGGACTTAGGAGATAAGACAGTGATGGTGAGGCGGTTAGGGTGCCTGCTTATTTAAGAATTGATTCGACTTCGATATTGCCAATGTCCTCCACATATCGTTTATGCATTGTGTCGGCCACCAATGAAAGAATGCTACTTGTATGACGAGCAAAATCGCTAACTAAACGGAATGCTTGGAAATCGGCATCCGATACAAGCTCAAGATCTCTGGCAATGATTTCCTGTAATTCGCAATATTCATCTCGCCAATAGCGAGCATACTCAATTCTTTGCGCAATTGTATCGATTTCTGCGTCGGGCAACCTAACAATTCTTATTCGATCGAGAAAGTAAGACTCATTCCTACCGCACCGCCTCCATGCCTCATACAATTCATACATACAGTATACCGACTTCAAATACTTGTCACTCAATATGACAACAAGCCTATCAGCGGCAGCTAGCCGATCCATGAATTTAGAAATTCGCTCTCCGTAACCCATCCTATTCTTGTCATAGATTATCTCACAACCCCGCTCCTCCAACGCTGCGCAGATTTGTCGAAGCGCTTCTTCTCTAATCCTACCACTGTCCGAATCGTCTCCCCATGCATACGAAATATAGACCTCTTTCAGGTTGTGACGCTCTTGAGCGAATACCGGACGCTGATCGTGTTGTCCGTCAAGCCGCAGCCGCTCTCTTGCTGGAATTGCACCGACTGGGGCCGAATCTTGCTTGGTTGGCCGCAGGTGCCACAGTGCATTTTCCTTTTCGACCAGGTCTACCAAGAATTCCAAGAGAAATGAATCAGCACCCTTCTGAGTAGCAATACGGATCTTCCCGCTCCACGACCCCGGCTCAGCAACTTCCGTTACCCTTCCGCGTGCACCGGTCGCCACTTCAAAAATATGAAAACCTTCCTGCCAATAGATGGCGCGAAGTCCGGCCCGCCCCCCAATCCTTGACATTAGTTGGCGAAGAAATCCAGGTGGCAACAAGCTGTACTCAAAGTCTACCTTAAGCACTGGCAGCGTCGGATCCCATCGATCTGACAATTCGTCACGAAGATCTTCGGCCTCGGAAACGCTCGGCAAGAAGTCCGGCGCGATGTATTCCGCCTCGATGACTACATTGCGCTCAACTTCTTTTCCGTCTTCGAAAATTTTAACTGTTCTCTCAGCAGAACCCCGCCAACAAAAGCAGATTCCACAAGAAAGCATCATGCTTATGAACAAATCTTGCTCGGCCATTCCGTGGCCCATTTCGGACCAAAGCCAATCAGCTATATCACTTTTCTTAAAGCGCCCCTTTTGCCTCCGGAGAAATCGGTAAACTCGATCCCTCTCAAAAATAGCATAAACTGCCTCAAGCGCCCATTGCTGATCAATGATTATTGAGTTGTTGAACAAACCTTCTCGGTAGAACAATACTCCAGTATTGTGGAGATAAGATAACAGGGCGGAAGAATCCGATACACCCTTCGCTTCTCTACAAATCTCGACGAATTGGTCTAACGTTAACGTGCGGTGGGTGCGCTCGTCGGGCGGTCGCATTTGATCCTCGAAGAAGAGCTGCTCGACCTTTTTCTTGACATCGAGCCGACCTCTTCCGACGAGAACGTTACCTCTTTCATGCAAAACCCAAGCAGCAGCATCTCGCAAAGCTCCAAGCAGGGTCTCGTGGCCACGCTTATATTTTGCACTGTAGTGGATATGTGTACGCCTAAAGCGAAACGATGTTAGCGCTTCCAAATCTACTGATAAATCTAGCACTTCGTCTGACGCATCGTCGCACTTGTTTTGGATCAAAAGTACAGGGTTTTCCGGACCCGCCATTTGCTCGACAAACCTCACCCAGTAACCGAGAGGTTGATTTTGAAACTTGAGTCCCTGATACTCATGCTGCGCTGATCGTTCCATGTCTTCAGACCAAACAATTGGGAACAAAGATCTAGACCTTAAAAAAACAGCATGTGTTCCAAGATAGATATCTTGCCCCCCAAAGTCCCACACCTTCAAATCTGCTATCGTGCCGTCATCGAGTGTAAGTTCGAATTTACCGATATGAATGCCATGTGTCGATTGCTCAACCTCGTTGAATTCTTCTCCCAGCAACCGGTTTCGTATTTGTGTCTTTCCGACCCGTCCGTTCCCTAATATCATCATCTTCAAATCGCGGACCGGCTCCGCTCCTTCGACAAGGTCAGCGCAATGAGCACGCAGCGCCCTAACGCAGTTCTCACCTGGCCGAGAGGAGAGCGAAACTCCTTCAGGAAGAGTTGGAAGAAAAGTGTTTAGAAGGGTTACATGTTTCAGATTCTTTTTTTTCCACAACCTAGTGTGAAGACCACTCAGCCGCAATTGTGAAGCGCTAATATATTCTAGCGACCTAAGCTCTTCGAGGGGACCTAAATCTGAAACTAGTGTTCGAGCAAGGAATATTTTTTTTAGCTTTTGCGCATTCTTTATGGGACCCAAATCGGAAACCTTAGTGTCCGAAATATAAATTTCTTCAATTTCGCGCAGCTCTTTCAGCGCCTGAAGATTCGTGATGCGCGTATTCGTGCAATTGAGCAGCCTCAGCCCGTGCGAATCCACCAGAAAATCTAACGAATCAACGGGCGTGCCAGCCGCATCGAACACAATTAAACTAGGTATCTGGCCGGAAAGTCTCGTTGGACTTGAGCTTTTATAATGGAGCACCTTAAGTTTGGGGAGATCTGCAAGCGGACTGAGATCATTCGCTTGAATATTCTCGCAAAGTAGAATTTGCAATTCAGAGAAATCCGCCAAGGGGCTCAAGCTTACCCATCGCTCCCCAGAAACTCTTATGGCTTGAGTTTGTTTGCTTGAGCTTTTGCAGTCCTGGGGCGCACGAAGATCTTCAATATCGAAGCTGTTAATGCTTTGCCCGTAAATCCACTCACCCTTTGATGAGCTGCGTTTGGCCCGCATAAATAATTCTCCGCGTCAACTTCGCTCTAGACTAGAGAACAGTCTCTTCTAGCACCTTAGTTTGCCTTATAGTGAAATATAACTGGGACGTCAGGCGCGCGCAATATCAAGTTGCCGGTTATGCCAATACTCATGTCCAGCGCGATTTCTGCGTTCAAGCATTACGATCCGATTCGCCGGTGGTAGCCGATGGCTCACTTTTTCGCGGGCTTGCCACAAAAGCCTTTCCTACTTCTTCGCTTAGTGCGCGCAGTGGAGCGTCGGCAAGATGGGCGTACCGAGCCGTGGTCTCGGCTCGAGTGTGTCCCAGTAGCTTACCGACCATCGCGAGCGAGGCGCCGCTGTTGATCAAAATGGATGCGAATGAGTGCCTCAGGTCGTGAATGCGGACGTCATCAAGGCCGACTTTAGCACGGATGCGGCGCCAGGGTTTCTGCAGGTTGATCACATGGGCTCCATCGCGACGCCCGACAATAACGTAAGGGTTGCCCTCTAACCGGGGGAGGGCGGTGAGGATCTCGACGGCCTGTGTATTGAGCCGGATGACTTTCTTGCCTGTTTTGGAGTCAGGGAGTCGCAAGCTAGCGGTATTGAGATCAACGTAGTCCCACTTGAGGGTGGTGATTTCCGACAGCCGGGCGCCCGTCAGCAGGAGGAGGCGGATCGCGGCGATGACGTACGGGCTTTCTTCGTCGGCTTGCTCCAGCTGCGTAAGAATTTCTGACAGCCTCGCAATCTCTGCGTGCGAGAGGTAACGCTCGCGGGCGTTCTCTTTGTATTTCGCGATACGGCGGCAGGGGTTGCTATTCTCGGGGATGTAGCCGTGATCCGCGCACCAGTTCATCATCTTGGAGAGGACGGCCAGGGCGTGGTTGGCCGTGCGTGGGGTGTCTCCCCAATCCGCATGAGCACGAGCGATCTGTGCACGGGTGATGCCGTCAATCTTAGACTTGCCTAGCTTCGGGATGAGATGGGTTCGGATGAGACGGCGGTAGTCTGCCAAGGTTCGCGGCTTGATCTTCTTGCCGTGGTGCCGGAGGAACTCGTCCGCAAGCTCGGCTAGGGTCGGTTTCGATCGATGAGAACGCTTGATCTCGGCGGCGTTGATACCGGAGGCGGCCTCAGCAGCAAGCTTTATGGCCTGCTTACGAGCGGTTTCTGGTGACCAGGGACTGCCATGTTTGCCGATGGTGACCCACTCTTGGCGCCCGTTAATGCGCGTCTTGTAGACGTAGGTGGTAGCGGTGGCACGACAGCGAGCACCAAAACCTTTGATGTCAGCGTCCCAGAGGGTATCGCCAGGCTTTAATTTGGCGATTGCTGTAAGCGTGATTCGACCTGTCGTGGACATCGAAGACCTATTCGGATGCTTTGCCGGCTACCACCGGGCTACCAAATCCCTGAGGGAACCCGAGGAAACAAGGGGACCGCTGATAAAATAGTTCATTGAAATTACGTCATTTTTAGGGGTGCCGACTACAGGCGAGCAAATAACGAAACGGATTCCGATTCCGAAGGTCGAAGGTTCGAATCCTTCCGGGTGCGCCATTGTTTCGCTCGGCTCTTCGGCTCTTCGGCTCTTCGCTGGCTCTTCGCTGAATGTGGGGGCAGGGTCTGTTTTCGGCGGTCCCGAGACTTGCGGGTTTCGGTATTTGTTTGGTCGCTCAATGCTGCTTTTTGATCAAGCACACAGCGCTCTGACGCGGCGGCGGTAGTTCTCGAAGTTGCGGAAGCCGAAGGCGCGGCGCTAACGTGGCGGCTCGTCGCCGTCACCGGCATACTTGAAGAACACCACGACAGCCCGAAACCCCTGTTTCGTGAGAACCTTCGGCTTAACAGCCTGCGCCGGCTCGTACTCCGCCGCGTCGGTAATCACAGGAGCCTGGGAAGCCCGCGCCTCCTTGAACTCCGGAAGCGGCGGCGGCACCGCCTCGAAGTGATAGCCGCCATCGCGCCGATAACCGACACGCGTCTTGCCCTGCTCGCTTTGCCAAAAGCGCGGAACTTCACCCCAGCGCAGTTCTTCCGAAAGCACGCCGTCGCGCCCGGTTATGCGGTTCATCAACTCAAGCGCAAGGTTCTGGCGCATGCGGATGCAGCCGTGCGAGTCCGCCCGCCCGAGACGCCGATAAAGGTGTCCGTTGGTGCCGTGGAACGCGACGCCGGAAGGCCGCCCGCTTCGGTAATGATAGTCGATGTGCATCACGTGCCGCATGCCGGGCTGCAGCCAGCCCCAGCCGTACCGCCAGCGCCGCTCATCGAGACCGTAGACGCCGGGCGGAGTCGGGCCGGAACGCCGGTCACCGGGATACTTGCGGCCGGACGACACCGGCCAGCTATAAAGCGGCTTCCCGCCTTCCCTGCCGGCTTTCCGGTTCTTGCGCTTCCAATGGCTCGTGTCCCACAGGCCGAGACGCCACGGACCGCCCATAGCGTCGCGATTGAGAACCCACATGCGCTGTTTCCATCGCCCGCGTGTATCGACGTTCACGTAGATCGCCGTCGTAAAGCGGCTATCGAGATCGCGCGGCGCGACATAGGGCGATGCCTCGACGTCGATCCGGTCGAGCAGCGCGACCGCTGGATCGCCGGCCGACGCCCGTTCGGCTGCGATGAGCGCGGCAGGCACGAGAACCAGACTGCCCAGCGCCAGGACCGCGGCTTTCAGTGCATCGACGAAACAGGTTGTAAAGGCGCCCCGAGCGCACCAACCCGCGCCGGCCGGAAGAACTCTCATGGCCTGCTCCTTTGCCCGAGCGGCCCGTAGCCGGGCGCTTTGGAGGTTCAATCGAGCGCAGGCTAAGCCAACGCCCGGAAAGAACAACACCGGATCGCTGGGAGAATGGCACCGCGGCCTGGCTGCGGTTTTCCGGCATCAGTCGCTGGTGTTCCGTCTCAGACATTTGCCTCCCATTTCGGCTCGCTTACGAGCAAATGCCTGAGAAATGAGGAACACTAGAAACTATACGATTATAGTGCTGCTCTTGTCACTGACGCTTGGCAGATCGCAGCGCGGCAACTGGGGGCCAAGCGTCTGTGACGCAACACTAGCTCCGCAAACCGGCGAACCGCTAATTTGGACTCGACCTGACCGGAACGCTGCTCCAGGAAAACAGACCAGGAGCAAGGTGCAACGATCGGGGCTTCGGCAATGGAACGCGTAATCAACCAGATTCTGGAGTTTCTCGATTCGGCGATCGACGCGCTTCTTGGGATCTTCAAGATCTTCTGGACGTGGTCGTTCGGCCAGATCATTTCGCTCCTTCAGTCGGACTGGCAATCTCTTCCGTGGTGGAAGATTCTCATCCTGATCGTCGTCGTCGTCGCCATCGCCTATCTGCTCTACAAATGCGCCGTTGAAATCTGGAAAGCCGCCGAAGGAATCTTCAAGGCGTTCGTTACTTTGCTCAGCGCGTTTGTCTCTGTCCTTCCCTATGTCATCGTTGCCGGGATCATCGCCTTCGCGGGCGGATGGCTGATCAACAACGTCAGCATATAGCGGGCCTACAAACCGGCGCGGCGAAAACGGACGCATCTTCTGCTGCGGTCGGAAAAGCGCCGCTTTTCGTTTCAGCAAATACCTGCATAATCCGGCAGCTTTTGCGCTTGATCGCCGTCGGCGGTCCAACAGGGCGCGGCCGCGTTCGGTTGCCTTGAGCCGACGCTCAAGGCGCTAAATCACAGGCTCTCGGCGAATGAACGAATACCTCACGACCAAGGAACTGGCCGAGCTCCTGCGCCTCAAGGAGCGCAAGATCTACGACATGGCCGCCGCCGGCGAAGTGCCCTGCACGCGTGCGACGGGAAAGCTCCTGTTTCCGCGCGCCGCCATAGCGGCTTGGCTCGAAGAGCACACCGACCGCAAGGGGCTCGTGGCCGCCGACCGCCGCCCCGATGTCATCCTGGGCAGCCACGATCCACTCCTCGAGTGGGCGCTGCGCGAATCGCGATCCGGCCTCGCCACCTATTTCGATTCCAGCCGAGACGGCCTTTCCCGCTTCGTCGGTCGCGAAGGCGTGGCCGCCGGCCTTCATGTGCCGACAGGCGATCCCCTCTCGTACGATCCCGGCGTCTGGAACGTGCCGATTGTGCGAGACACCGCCGGCGACCAGCCCATCGTACTCATCGAATGGGCTTGGCGCCGCCGCGGCCTCATCCTGCCCGTCGGCAACCCGCTCGGCATAAAACGGCTCGCAGATCTCAGGGGAAGAACGCTTGTCGCGCGCCAGCCTACCGCGGGAAGCCAGGTGCTGCTCGAAACTCTGCTGACCGCTTCGGGGCCAGCGCCCGCCGAATTGAAGTTGACCGAACCCGCCCTGTCGGAGAGCGACGCAGCGATCGCCATTCTCGAAGGACAGGCCGATGCCGCCTTCGGCTTGGAAGCTCTCGCGGTACAATACCGTCTTGCCTTCGTGCCGATCGTATCGGAACGCTTCGACCTCGTGATCGACCGGCGCAGCTATTTCGAGCCCCCGCTACAAAAACTGCTGACCTTCTCGAAAAGCGACGCATTCAGCGCCAAAGCCCGAAGCCTGGCCGGCTACGACGTATCGGGCCTCGGCACGGTCCAGTTCATCGGAAGCTGAAGAGCTTCAGATCGATATCGAAGCGCTCCTGACCGCGACCGTGGCACGGCAGCCCAACACGGGCCTGCCCGGTGTTGGCCACTGTGAGACCTCCCAACACGGGCCTGCCCAGTGTTGGCCACTGTGAAACCTCCCAACACGGGCCTGCCCAGTGTTGGCCAAACGAAAAGGGGAGCCGGCACACGGTGCGCCGACTCCCCGCTGAATTCGTCAAGCTCGACCGTTCAACCGGCTTTCTTCTGTTCGCCCTGGTCGGCATTGGGGAAGAACAGCTGCTGGCCGTTGAGCATGTAGGAACGGATGGCATTCTGACCGTCGGCCGACAGCAGCCAATCCTGGAACTTGGTCGCGAGATCCGCCTTGATGTTCGGGCACTTGTCCGAGCTGACGACAATCACGCCGTACTGGTTGAACAAGGCGCCGTCGCCCTCGACCACGATTTTGTAGTCGCCCTTGTTCTTGAAGCTGATCCAAGTCGCCCGGTCGGTCATCACATAGGCGCCCATGCCGACACCGGCGTTGAGCGTCGCACCCATGCCCGAACCGGTTTCGCGGTACCATTCGCCCGAACCCGAGGAGGGATCGACGCCGGCCGACTTCCAAAGCCGCTTTTCCTTTTTGTGCGTACCCGAGTCGTCGCCTCGCGAAGCGAACGTCGCTTTCGACGACGCGATCTTTTGCAGCGCCTCGTCGGCGGATTTCAGGCCCGAAATACCTGCGGGGTCAGACGGCGGACCGACGAAGACGAAGTCGTTGTACATCAGGTCGTAGCGGGCAACGCCGAAACCGTCGGCGACGAATTTCTCCTCGGCCGGCTTGGCATGAACGAGGAGAACATCGCCGTCGCAGTTGCGGGCGTTCTTGATGGCCTGCCCGGTGCCGACCGCGACGACGTTGACGGTCACCCCGGTCTTCTCCTTGAAGATCGGCAGCAGGTGATCGTAGAGACCGGAGTTCGCCGTCGAAGTGGTCGACTGGACGATGATCGACTGATCCTCCGCGACGGCAGCAGTCGCCATGAGGCCGAGTGCGCACAAGGCACCGAAAACAGTTGGCCGGATAAGCATTCGTGGTGTCTCCTCTGTTTGCAGTCTTGTCTTCGCCCTCAAAGGACGATTCGACCCGCCAGGAAGTCCCGGGCGGCCGGGCTGGCAGGATTCTCGAAGAACCGCTCCGCCGAGCTGTGCTCGGCCAATCGGCCACGGCGTAGGAAGACGACATCGTCAGCCAGCCGGCGGGCTTGCCCGATGTCGTGGGTCACGAGAAAGACGCGCACGCCCGCGGCGCGCTCTTCACGGATGATGTCTTCGATCAGCAGCGCGGAAGCCGGATCGAGGCTCGCGGTCGGCTCGTCGAGCATCAAGACCTCGGGCTCGACCGCGATCGCCCGGGCAAGCGCAAGGCGCTGCTGCTCCCCGCCGGAAAGACGGCGCGCGGGCTGCCGTCCCAGTTCCGCGAGGCCGACGCGCTCCAACAAGGCATCGCGGCGCTTCGGATCGGCGCGGTGATGCCGCCGCAAAACGAAGTCGATGTTCTCGGCAACCGAACGACGAAGAAGCACCGGCTTCTGAAAGACGAAAGCGAGACGCGCCTGAACGTCCCGGTCGGGAGATCGGCCGGCCCAACTCACCTCTCCCGAAGTCGGAACCAGAAGCCCGTTGATGAGACGCAGGAAGAGCGATTTGCCCGCACCGTTGGGGCCCATCACCGCCGTCGTACCAGCAGCTCCCAACGTCAGGCCCAGCGAATCGATGATGCGGCGGCCGCCAGCCTCGTAGCTCAGTTGGCGGACCTCCAGAGGCAGCAGCGCCGGCGCCGCGTTGGTCTCCGCATACGTCAGGGTCGCGGGCGTTCCGCGGGGCGGCTCCGTGGAGCGGTGCGACAGGCTCGACGCCATGACGGGATTAAGCAGACCCTTAAGCATAGGCCTGCCTCGTCGCCGTCGCGCGCAGCGAAAGTGCCAGCGCGTTCACCGTCATCGAAATTGCGAGTAGGACAAGACCGAGCGCCAGCGCCAGCGCAAGGTCGCCCTTCGATGTTTCGAGGGCGATCGCCGTCGTCATAACTCGCGTCAGATGATCGATGTTTCCGCCGACGATCATGACAGCGCCGACTTCCGCGATGGCGCGCCCGAACCCGGCCAGCGCCACGGTGATGAGGCTGTAGCGCGCGTCGAAAAGCACGGCGATCATCGACTGATGCAGCGGCAGTGCCAGAGAACGGAAGAATTCGTCGTATTCGGCGAACAGATCCTCGATGATCTGCCGGGAAAGCGCGGCGACGATCGGCGTGATGAGGATCGTCTGCGCGATGATCATCGCCGTCGGCGTGTAAAGAAGCCCGAAGACTCCAAGGGGGCCCGCGCGCGACAGCGTGAGATAGACGAGCAGGCCGACGACCACCGGCGGCAGCCCCATCAGGGTGTTCAGCAGAACGATGATGAGCCCGCGCCCGGGGAAACGGTGAACTGCCACCAGCGTACCGATGGCGAAGCCGATCACACACGACACCGCAAGCGCGCTGAGGCTCACGCGGAGCGACAGCAGGATGATCTCGATGAGATCGGCGTCCGCAGAGAGGACAAGCTGGAACGCTAGCGCGAACGAATTTGCAAAATCCTGCAAAACTTACCCTCAAGCCAAGATTTGCGCGGATAATGCACCCTGAAGGCCGCAAACTCAAGCTCCAAACTCACGCGCGGGCCGGCCCATTTCGAGCTGTGCAGCGACTCTGGCAGTTGGCGCAACAAGTGCCGACTGCCGGCAGCCAAGGGTATCCACTGAAGGCAACGCGGAAGGTGCGCTCCGCCGACGGGTATGCCGCACGGAAAAAGAAAAAGGGCGGCACCCTCAAGGTCCCGCCCCGTTTAGAAACTCAACGAATTATGCGCGGTCTTCCCAGTCGTGCGCCGGCTGAAACGGGCGACCGAGGCGAACAGTCCGGTTGGCGCCTCAGCTACCCTGGCCGATCGGGAACGTCTTCGTCCACGTTCCACCGTCGGTGTCTTTCGCTGTGACCGTCATTTCAGTCGCGCCATTCACTCGGTAATCGAAGTCGATCGCCGGATCCTGCGACAGCGTGATCGATCCCGTCATCGCGAAGACCAGATCCTCGCCCTGACGCACTTCGATATTCGAGACCATTTTCAGCGGGATATAGAGCAGCGAAATCTGATCCAGCACCATGCCGGTGTGATTGGGATGCGAGAGCGCGAGGCGGGCCTTGGGACGGAGCTCCGTCATCGCCTTTTTCGCCTTCGAACCGAGATGCTCCAGGTTCATCCGTCCCGTGTTGGCGGCGATTACGGCCGGATCGCCCTGCGGCGGCGCCGAGCAGGCGGCCTGACCGCCAGCGAACTTGGTATGCTGCTCGACCATATAGAGAGCGCCGTCGCTCGCTTCCGCGACAACCCGCACGTCGGTCGCCGAATTGAAGCGGAAGTGGGTGCCAAGCGAAATCTCGCTGCGTCCCTCGCCCAACGCGAAATCCGCCGCCACCGGCGACGGGTTCTCGTCGACGATGAACGTCACCTGCTTGATCGAACGTCCATCCGACAGCTTCACGTGAGCGGAAACCGGCACGTTGCTCTGATCGAGCGGCCGCGCTGGCGCCGAAAACTCGATGACGCCGCGGCCATCCTCAATGGTCCGGTCGCCGTAAAGCTCGCTCCGCAGGTCGTCCCACGTCGCGCCGGCATGCGCCGAAACCGCGGACGCCGCGAGGACCGCCAAACCCAATAGTGCCGGATGAATCTTCATTCGCTTAACCCCACAGCCCGCTCGATGGGACCAGATTTTAAAGTCGCCGGCGCGATTTAGCGCCGGGCGAATCGCCCACAGTAATGCGGCCGCCGGGAATAACGCCTGCAGCCAATCGGGCAGTATTCTGCACAATTCGCCGGCATCCGGCAAGTGATGGTTTCCCCGGCCCGGCTCAGCCCCGACCGGCGCTTCCGCAGCGCTTCTCCAGCCACTGCCGGATCTCCGGCGAAACGAAGCCGCTGACGTCCCCGCCCATCTTCGCCACCTGCCGCACCAGATTCGCCGCAATGTGCCGGACCTGGGGCGATGCGGCGACGAAAACCGTCTGTATGTCAGGCGCCATGGCGCCGTTCATGCCGGCCATCTGCATCTCGTAGTCGAAATCCGTGCCATCCCTCAGTCCGCGAAAAATGACGGTGGCGCCTTCGCTGCGCGCAGCATCGACCGCGAGATTATCGAAGGTGACGATGTCGATCTCGGTGCCGCTCTTGTCGGCGATCAGGAGCGTCTCCATGCGCAGCATCTCGACACGTTCATCGGCTGTGAATAGCGGCGCCTTGCTGGGGTGCACGCCGATCCCGATGACCAGCCGGTCGACCAGTTCAGCCGCCCGCGCGATCACATCCGTGTGACCGAAAGTCACCGGATCGAAGCTACCCGAATAGAAACCGATACGGGCCATGCCGCTCCTCTCTAGTCAGTCGTTCCCGGAACGACGCCATAGGCGTTACGCGCCTTCCGCCGCGCCGCTGCTTTTTAGATCGAGGCCGGGCCACGGATTTAGCCCGCCGCACTTGCCCTTCACAACAGCAAACGCGCTGCCGGCACTTGTCAATCGCGGCACGACCGCCTGATCTAATGCGACGATGGAGAATTCCGCATCGCAAGTCCGGCCACCGGAGCCGCCCTAATCGTCGAGGAGAACGACCCATGAGACTGACCCGCCGAAACGCCGTCAAGCTCTCCCTAGCCTGCACCGCCGCGGCGCTGGCAGGCACTCCCACGCTCCCGGCCGCCGCCGACGATGCTCTGCCGATGAATGACGACGGGCTGCACACGCAGCCATGGTTTCACCAGTCGTTCCTCGATCTCAAGGAGGATCTGACCGAAGCCCACGACGCCGGAAAACACTTCGTCATCTTCTGGGAGCAGCGCGGCTGCCCGTACTGCCGCGAGATGCACCGGGTCAACCTCGCGCGACCGGAGATCGCCGAATACATACAGGAGAACTTCGTCGTCCTGCAGCTCAACCTTTACGGCGCGCGCGCCGTGGTCGACTTCGACGGCGAGGAAATGGAAGAGCGCGAGTTGGCCCGTCGCTGGAAAGTCAACTTCACGCCCGCAATTCATTTCTTCCCAAATGATCCAACCGCCGTCGAAGGCAAGGACGGAGGCGACGCAGCCATATGGCGACTGCTCGGCTATTGGAAGCCATTCCACTTCTCTTCGACATTCCGATATGTTCGCACCGGCGCCTATGAAACCGAACCGAATTTTCAGAAATGGCTTTCCGATTACCGTGACGAACGTCGCGCAGCCGGTGAAGACGTAAAGATTTGGGAATAAAATTCCCAAATGCCGGCGGCCATCAGCATCGCCTTGCCGCCACGCCCACCGTGGCAGAAATATCGCAGACAGCCGCGCGTCGAGTTCGGTGCGCGCTGTCTCACTTCAGCCCATCAGAATTTAACCACCTGATAATCATATATTTTATCGGGGCCAATCGGCGTCTAGCCAAAAAAGAGGCAACGCGCCGCACCCGACTAAATTTTGAGCGTTGCGTATTTGCCCTGCATTTCGAAGGAACCGTTCCCGGCGCCCGTGGCTTCGTAGAGGACGCATAAGCGTTTAAACGAAGGGTCAAGGATGGGTTGCCGCACTGCACAAATTGTCCTCAGGAAGTGATCAACATTCCGGCTTGCCCGACTTTCCGTGAGTCACTTACGATCAGGTCAAAATAAGAAATCGATCCAGGGTCGCCCAGGAAATGACCAGTCTAAATCGGGCCGCAAAAAGCGGAACGATGAACAACGATTGGAGAGCGATCATGATCGAAATTGTTTTGTCGGTATGCCTCATTTCGACACCTGATACCTGCAAGGATGTCAGCCTGCCGATGTTCGCCGAAAAGGTGACGCCCTACGGGTGCATGTTCAGCGGTCAAGTCGAAGCCGCCAAATGGGCCGGCGGCCACCCCAAGTGGCAAATCAAGAAATGGAAATGCGCGCCGGCTCAGGCGCTTGCCAAAGCTCAACTATAGTCGGGAAAGTCGGGTTCTCGACCCGTCGAACGGTCCCGCGCGTCTGAAGGTGTGGCGCACGGGATCCCCGCAGACCTGCCGTTTCCGGGCCTCACTCTGCCCCGCCGCCGGATATCCGGCTCGTTCGAGGGACTCACTATTCGTATGGGTCGGCGGCCCTGGTGCGAGACTGCACCCCAGGGTCCGCCTAAGACTGAGCCACGAACGGGGTTTCATACTTCCGATCCACCATCGGGTCGCCTATCGTGCCGGTGATTTAATACCGTCCACGAGAGGAGATCTTCATGTCGGAATCCGGATCGGACACGGGCGCCCCGCGCGGCCCTCGGTTCTCGACGTTGGCCGTCCACGCCGGAGCGGCCCCGGACGCGGCCACCGGCGCCCGCGCGACGCCGATCTATCAAACGACATCCTATGTCTTCAACGACGCCGACCATGCCGCGGCGCTGTTCAATCTGGAAGTCTTCGGCAACATCTACACGCGCATCATGAACCCCACGCAGGCGGTTCTGGAATCGCGCGTCGCGGCCCTTGAGGGCGGCACCGCCGCGCTGGCCGTGGCCTCCGGCCATGCCGCACAGTTCCTCGTTTTCCATACCCTCCTTGAACCCGGTGATGAATTCGTCGCCGCCCGCCAGCTTTACGGCGGCTCGGTCAACCAGTTCAATCACGCCTTCAAGAAGTTCGACTGGAACGTGAAGTGGGCGGATGGCCGCGATCCCGAAGACATCCGCGCAAAGGTGACGGATAAGACGAAGGCAATCTTCTGCGAATCGATTGCAAATCCCGGCGGCGTCGTCATGGACCTCCCGGCCATCGCCGCGGTCGCCAAGGACGCCGGCGTCCCGTTCATCGTCGACAACACCCTGGCGACCCCCTACCTCTGCCAGCCAAAAGAATTCGGCGCCGATATCGTGGTTCACTCGCTCACCAAGTTCATGGGCGGGCACGGCACCTCGGTCGGCGGCGCCATCGTCGATTGCGGCACCTTCGACTGGCTGAACGCCCGGCACAAGTACGCCACGATGGTTGAGCCGAACCCCTCCTACTCGGGCATGAAGCTCGCTGAGACCTTCGGGGATTTCGCCTTCGCCATCGCCTGCCGCGTCATGGGTCTTCGCGACATCGGACCAGCGATCTCACCGATGAACGCCTTTCTCCTGATCAACGGGATCGAAACCCTGCCCCTGCGAATGCAGCGCCACTGCGAAAATGCCATCGCCGTCGCACGCTGGCTCGAACAGCATCCGGCGGTTGCCTGGGTCAATTACGCCGGGCTCGCCAACAACCCGAACTATCTCGTGCACCAGAAGATCTGCCCGAAGGGAGCCGGCGCGGTCTTCACGTTCGGCTTGAAAGGCGGCTTCGAGGCCGGCGTCAAGTTCGTCGCGGGGCTCGAGCTGTTTTCCCACCTGGCTAACATCGGCGATACGCGCTCACTGGTCATCCACCCCGCCTCCACGACCCACCGCCAGCTCACCGAGGAGCAGCGCGTCGCCGCTGGCGCGGGTCCTGATGTCGTCAGGCTGTCGATCGGCATCGAGGATGTCGACGATATCATTGCCGACCTTGAGCAGTCCCTCGCGGCCGTCGGCTGAGCGGGGACCGGCACTGGCGTATCGGCTTTTCATCGAGACAATGGCGCGGCGATCGCAAACCGGTCGCCGCAACCTCTTCAAAATCTTTCAGAGCGTCCGGTCCCCCCGTCGGCTAAGGCCAAAGAAAGAACCAGGGAAGCTCGCGCCTCGTCGGCAAGTGCGGGTAGGACGCTATTTGATGATCTCGTAGAGCAGAACGGCCTTGTTCATTTCCTCGAGCACACGCTCGTTATTGGCCAGCACCACCTCGAAATCCTCCTTGCTCGGCTTGGCCCCTGCCGCGACGCGACCGAAGATCTCCGAGAGCGGCTGCCACATCCCGTCGATCCGGTCGAGTTGATCGCCGATATCACCAATCGGCGGCGGTGGAATACCGAGATCGGCATTACCCTGCTTCAGATCATCGAGGGTTGTTTCGAACAGCGACACCGTACCCGCCAGGGATTCGCGCGTTTCTTCCGCCGACCGGCCCAGCGCGATAAGGCAGAATTCCTTGGCGGCACGCTGCGTCAGCATGCGCTGCCGACCGGCAAGGTTGATCGCCACCGCGATGCCCTCTTCCACCTTCCCGCTCGTCGAATAGGCCCGCTCCATTTCGCGCACCGTACGGTTCATCGACGACAGCAGCTCCAGGTTTTTCTCGATGACGCTATCGAGCGCCGCCGTGCTCCCCCCACCCGGTCTAGCCGCCTCCAACACCGCAGGCGACAATGATGACCACACCGACTCTACCGCCGAAAGCCGGTCCAGAACCGGGCGCGATTCTTCCGGCAGAAGCGCGTCGATGTCGCTACCTTCGCGCAACGAATTGAGTGTCTTCGTGAATAGCCAATGCGCAGTCGCGAGTGCGTTGCGGTGGCGCTCGGCTTGTGCATCGAGGCGAATGAAGCAGGCCGCCTTGCCCATGAGCTGCGACAGCATCTGCTGACGCCCGGCAAAATCGATCCGTCGCTTGCCATCGGCGCTGGCGCTTGGCGGCACCCGATCCGAGGCCGCAACCGAATGTGCGGACCCTGCGAGCAATGCGATCGAAGCGGCCGCAAGAAGCATCGCCAACGCGCGCCAACTTCTCGAAAATGCCTTTGCCAGCGCGAGGCGGTAAATCACGGATAGCCCCTCCCCTCACCCATCGACGGTGGATTGGAACGCTTCGCTCCGGGCCCGAAGCATTCAAGCGGACAGAATAGGACGAGGAAGGACAACGCTCAAATGCCGCCGAACGATCCCGTGTCGGGGAGGGCAGCGGCCGCAAAAAGCAAGAACGGCGGCGCATCTTTCAGCGCCGCCGTTCTCAGACAAGGCCCGTCCGCGGGGTTACCCTGCCACTTTCTAGAATTCGTTAGTTGACGTCGAAGCGGAGACCCGCACGAACCTGATGCTCGTGCGTCGCGTCGATGGTCACGCCCGACTCGCCGCCAATCGAGTTGCCATACATGCCGAAGCCGACACTGGCCCCGTCGATATACAGGAAACGATAGTTGAGATCGAGGTGCGTCCAATCGTTCATTTTGTAAGACGCACCGACCGTCGCCTGCGCGGCAAACGTCATGTCGTGCGTTTTGTCCTGCTGCGCCAAGCCATTGCGGCGCGTGTAAGCGCCGTTACAGCCATTCGCGTTATCGCAGTCGCGAACGTAATCCACCGTCGAGTGATTACGCTTCAGCTCGTTCCACGCGAAGCCGATACCGGCGCCGATATAGGGGCGGAAACCAGCCATCGGGCTGCGGTCGAATTCATAGTAGCCGTTGAACAGGAAGATGCCGCCGCGCAGCGTGGTTTCGTCGTCGACTTCGCCGCGCACTTCGCGGTAGTCGCCGGCGTTATTCGCTTCCGTGTAGTAGTGATAGTCGCCCTTGTACTTCACCTTGGCTTGCGAGCGGGTCTCGGCCGTCATGTCGAGGCGCCAGTTGTTGCCGACATACATGCCGACACCAAGCCCCAGCGTCACGAACGTCTCGAAGTCCGCGTTGAGCCAGGCGGGGTCCATCGGGAAGCGCCCGTCGCGGCTGTCGTAGCCGTAGACCATGCCCTGCTCGCGGGCGTCCGGCGCATCGCCGAAACCGAAGCCGGCATCGGCGCGGAAGTAGTAGCGGGCGGCATATTCGGGGATCGGCACGGGCGCGGGCACTGGCACGGCTTCGGGAATGGAGCCTTTTAAGCCGCCCGCGCCATGGTGCCAGTCGCCGGCCTGCGCCGGCAGACCGCCAAGGGCTGCGAGCGCAATGCCCATTGTAAGGCTGAGCGCGTTGAGTTTCATGGGTCGATCTCTCTTCTCGGCTGGGCGGCCCCGGTCACAAACGCCGGCAACACCGCGGCAAAGACGCCAAACGACTCTTCGAGGTCACACAACGCTTGAGGAAACTTCGTTTCGTGCCGGCAACACAGAGGCCGGAAGGTCCGTCGCCGGCTGGGCGCGCGGCGCGCCATGCAGCGGCACGCCCATCGCCGCGACGCTAGTTCCAGTCGTAACGTAGACCGAACTTGATCTCGTGAGCGTGGATGTCCTCGACCGTCGGGTCGTCCGACCGCACGGCGGCTCCACCGGTCGGGGTTGCAACCAGCGGGCCTGTTGTGGCCGAGCCCAGGTAGAGGAAGCGATACCCGGCATCGAAGTGAACGTTGTCGAGAAGCGCGACGGAAACCCCGGCCATCAGAGCCCCGGCTGCCTCCGTCTTCGATTCACCGGCAATGGTGCCGACACCGCCCTGGTTGAGCGCGACCGATCCCTCGGTCGTGTCGTTGATTGTGACACCGAGGCCGGCGCCAATGTACGGCGTGAAGCTCGATCGGTTGTCGAAGTCGTAGTACAGGTTGAACATCACCATCGTGCTTTCCAGCCCGAAGGACCGGACGCCGGCGATGCCCGAAGCGGTGTCGAGGAGGCTGCCGCGTGCCTCGGTCTCGAAACGGCGCTCGACCGTCACGTCACCGCGGAAGTTCTGCGTGAAGTAGTAACCGACGCCGCCGCCGAAACCCCAACCGGACTCGATCTTTTCGTCGAACAGATCGTAGATGCCGTTCTCGACCATGATCGGCTTGTCGTATTCGCCATAGGCACCGTCGACGCGCAGGTAGAAGCGCGGCGTGCTCTCCATGGTGGGCTGCGGAACGTAAAGGTCCTTCGTGCTGCCGGCATAGCTGCCGTACAGTCCGCCCGCGTTGGCGGCGGAGAACGAGGCACCGAGGAATAGAGCGCCGAGAACGGCGGCGCTGCGGGTCCGGATCATGACTTCCCTCATCGATCGGGCCGGATTTGTCCGGCGGGACACATGCAACGCGAAACGTATTTGCTGAGGGGAGTATTGGCCGGGAAGATTTAATGGAGGCTTAATCGGAGTTCCACGATGGGACCGCCGGGCGAAAAAACGTACCGGCCGGCCCCAGTGGACATCACGCCGCGCGGTTGGCCGCGACTTGAACCGCTTCGCAGATGTTGTCGACGACATGCTCGACAAGCTGCAGGTTATCGCCTTCGGCCATCACGCGGATAACCGGCTCCGTGCCGGAAGGCCGGATGACAAGACGCCCGGAGTTGCCCAACCGGGTCTTCGCCGCATCGATGGCCTTTTGCACGCTGTCGTCATCGAGCGGCCGGCCGCTGGCGTAACGGACATTCTTGAGAATCTGCGGCAGCGGTTCGAAGCAGTTGCACACCTCAGAGACCGGCCGGCTCGCTTGCGACGGCGACCGCCAGGACCTGCAGTGCCGAAACCAGCCCGTCGCCGGTCGTCACGAAATCCGACATGACGATATGGCCGGACTGCTCGCCCCCGACGTTGTAACCGTGCTTACGCATGTGTTCGACGACATAACGGTCGCCCACCGGGGTACGCGCCAGCGAAAGGCCGATATCCTGGAGATGCCGCTCGAGCCCCAGGTTCGACATAACCGTCGCGACGATGCCGCCCGCTGCCAGCCGCCCGCGGCGATACCAACTCGCCGCGATCACGGCCATCAACTGGTCGCCGTCGACGATCTGGCCCTTCTCATCGACAATCACCAACGCGGTCGGCATCGCCGTCGAGCGCGATCCCGATATCCGCGCGAACTTCGCGCACCTTCTCGATGAGCTGCTCGGGCGCCGTCGAACCGCACTTGTGATTGATGTTGCGGCCATTGGGATCGACGCCGATCTTGATGACCTCAGCGCCCAGTTCCCACAGAACCTCGGGCGCCACTTTATAGCCGGCGCCATGAGCGCAATCGATCACGATGCGGAGCCCGTCGAACCGACAGATTGCGCGGCAGTGTGCGCTTGGCGAACTCCACGTAGCGCTCCTGCGCGCTCTCGACCCGAACGGCGCGCCCGATGTCGTCGGCGCCTCCCAGGAGATCGGTGGCGTCGGCTTCGATCAGCTCCTCGATCCGCAATTCCATTTCGTCCGAAAGCTTGTAGCCGTCGGGGTCGAAGAGCTTGATGCCGTTATCGTCATAGCGGTTGTGTGAGGCCGA
This sequence comes from Filomicrobium sp., assembly GCA_965226995.1. GTDB lineage: Bacteria > Pseudomonadota > Alphaproteobacteria > Rhizobiales > Hyphomicrobiaceae > Filomicrobium. Next base: position 626,618 of record CBDDFK010000008.1, on the reverse strand, counting down.
GATCATCACGCCGAGATCCGCGCGCAACGAGCGCGTCAGCATCGCGACGGCCGGTGTCGGCATCGGCCCCAGGAGAAACACGTCCATGCCCACCGACGTGAACCCGGACATCAGCGCCGCTTCGAGCATATAGCCCGACAGCCGCGTGTCCTTGCCGATCACGACGCGGGGCCGGTGGCTGTGCGTACTGTTGAGAAACACCTTGCCGGCGGCCATCCCGACGCGAAGCGCGACCTCGGAGGTCATCGGATGCTTGTTTGCCAGTCCCCGGATGCCATCGGTGCCGAAATAGCGTCGTGCCATGGATTTTTCCCCTCACCCGCCTGTAGAGGGGCCACGGTCTGCCCCTCCGCGTAAAGGTAGAGCCCGTGAAGGCCCTGCCGGTCAATTGCGATGCGCAAGACCCATGCCGGATTCCGCGCCGGGCGCAAGACCCACAAATCGCGGACGGCGCGAAATCCTTAGCTGATTGAAACATGGATCGCGACCCGCCTGGAATCGAAAGAAAGCGCGCGCGGCGATGGACAAGTCGCAGGATGCCCCCCTGAAGACCTGAACTCCGTCGCCGCGCGCTCCCCCAAAACCAATGTCGCAGGACAACCTGGAGCGAGTGGCCGCACTATGCCCGCAATCGCCGACGGACACACATCAAATCACATAACTGGAAATGACTCGCCCGCGAAGCGGGACATCGAAGGGCAGCCGGGTGGCATCTCACTCTAAGTGACGAGCGAAGGTGTCGCTTCCACGCATCGCAGGTACTCGTCTAAGCGGCCGGATTCTCCATAGCGGGCTGACCCGACGAGCAGAATCGGCGCATAGCTGGTCCGAACGCCTGGGGTGCGGACCGCGATGCGGTGCGCTCCTTCAATACGCGCGAATGCCGCAGCAAGCTGCGGATACCGCCATCGCGGCATCGAGTTCAAAGAGGGGTGACATGGGTTATTTTCTGGCCGTCGCCAACCGGAAGGGCGGAGTCGGCAAATCGACCATCTCGGTGATGCTGGCGCATGCCTTCGCCGTCTGGGGCGGCAAGCGCGTTCTACTCATCGACCTCGACGCTCAATCGAACTCGTCGCTGATCCTCACCGGCAATGCCCACTGGATCGAAGCGCAGAAGGGTTCGAAGAACATCGCCGCTTATATCGAAGACCGCATGTACGGTCAGAACCCGATTGGCGACTACATACTGCGCGGCGTCGGCGACATCGAGACCGATGACGGCAAGCCCGCCCCCATCGACCTCCTGCCGGGCTCGTTGCAGTTCGAGGACATGCAGGACGAGCTGATCTCGCACTACTCGCGCCACAACATCCCCTTCCGGCAGGCCAAGTCGCGCTGCGCGGAGCACTTCCGCCGCGCTCTGCACTTCGCCGCGCCGCTCGCCGACCTCATCATTCTGGATTGCGCGCCTGGCATTTCCAACGCCACCGCCGCGGCCCTTCGCCTCGCCGACCAGGTGATCGTGCCGTTCCGCCCGGATTCGGTCTCGGAATTCGCCGTCGACAAGATTTCGCTTATCATCGAGGCCAAGGAACCGGATGCGCTGATGGCGACTCCCCACATGGAGCGGCGCTACAAGTGCCTGGCGAACTATGTCCGGCCCGGCGGTCAGGACCAGGTGTTTATCGATACCATCGCCGCCGACCACCCAACGCTGTCAACGCAGATGCCGATGTCCGGCGATCTTGCAAACGCGTTCTTCTGGTCGCCCGAACGCCAGACCCTGGAAGAGAAATACGACAGCGCCGTTCAACCGATGGCGGCGCTATATCGCGAGTTGTCCGCGTTCATCCCCATCTGACCGAACTCGAAATCGCGGAACCGATAAGAATGGCTTCTCTCAAAAAGGTGACACGCAAGCTTTCCGGCCGGGCGAAGGACCGCTTTTTCGATGCCGGACTTTCGCCCGAGGCGCAAAAAGCAGCGGTCACATCGGTACGCGTGCGAAAGGAGCATTGGCCGGTTTCGCGCGATCTTGGTCGTCCGGTCTTAGAGAGGACGGAAAAGGGTCCGGATCTCGTCAAGCCGTCGCCGCCGCCAGAAGGCACACCTGCTCCTCAACCCCAAGACACGCCACCACCCCCAACAACCGACGATCAAATCCCGAGCTTCGATTCGTTCCAGTTCGGCCTCGTTCCGGTCTACAAGCGCGAAGGCGCTGAGGGACTGGCCAGAAAGCTCGCCGAACTCGATAGCGTCGAGAACCTGAGGGCTATGGCGAAGGATCAGCAGATCGTTCTTCCCCGTGAAGTCCGCCGCGGCGAGGTCACGGCTGAAGAAGTCCGGAAGGCTATCGTCGCGGCCGTCGAACAACGCGTGTCGGATCGCCGGGCACAACTTTAGATTCCACACGTCTTCGGAATGGGACTCGTTCTTATTTCGAACAGGAATTAAGTCGGCCTTAACGGTTGCAGGTCATTTTCCATTAATGCCTGGCAAACTTTTTGCCGGGGCGGGCGTTACGCGCTTCCGCTCTGCAATAAGCCCGCCCGGATGCTTGCCCCTCCCTGAAACGGAGCGGGGTAACGCAGAAGAATTCTTGCCGAGTTGGATTTTTGGACATCCGGGCATTGCCAGGATCGTCCTCATGGCAAAGGGCCGAAACAGTGTCGAAGGGGACTTGTACCGATAGCGTTTTGAAGGTTTCGACCGCAGATCGAAACCAACACCCCCGGATTCCACGTCGCCGCATCGGCACCGGTCTCATCGTCGCCACGCTCACAGCAGCCGGCCTGGCAATCCTGCATCCCGCCATCGACAGCTTCGCCCGATCCGTAACCGTGGCGGAGCCCATCACAACGCGGCCTGCGTTCAACCGGTTCGCGTTCGCCGGAGCCGCCTATACCCATATGTATGGCCAGCCCGCCGAGCCTCGGATCGCCGTCTTCGCGCCGGACAAGCACCGGCTCACCCGTCTCGCCCGCCTTCCGTTCAACGAAAAGAGCGGGATCGTCGACGCGACGCCCAGCGCCCAGAGAAAAAACAACAGCCTGCCCCTGCCCCCGGCACGGACGCTCGCCGCGACACCGGCCACCGCCGTTGCGCCGGCCTTGACGGTCGCCACGTCGGCGACATTCGGTCCGCCGCCGGTCGCGCTTTCCGCGAAGCCTGCAACCCGGCTGGAAGCCACAGCGGGCGGCACCGCAGTGGCAGCCGATCCGCACACGCTCCCGACCCTCGAAACGGCGCGCGCCGCCCCGATGGTGGCCGGCTGGATTCGCCTGCCGGAGATCGCCACAGAAACGGTCGAAGACGTTGCAGTCGAGGCTGTGGCGGTTATCCCGGAGATCCCGCTGCGCCGTCCGTCCTTGCCGGCTCGCTACCTGTTCCTTCTGGAAAGAGCCGCCGAAGAAGAACGCGAGAAAGCCTCCAAGCGCCAATCGTCCCGGTCGCGTAAAACGGTGCGGCGGGTAGAACGAAAACCGCCCGTCCGCTCAAAGCCGGCCCCGGCGCCGAAAGCGAGCGCGCCGCCCCAGACCGTCGACCGCTGGAAGCGCCGTGCGTTCGGTTTCGAATGATCGACCGCGAGCGCGCGCGATGTGCTGAGGCGATCCTCATCGCAATGAGGCCCGTATTTCCCCGTTGAAGGCATGATCGGTCATGGAGTTTCCAACCGAACGGGCGACGAACCCGGCCGGCACGAAACCCCACGACCCGCCCGGCGTTTCGCTTACGACCGGCAACCAACGGGAGAAGGCAACGATATGGGATTACTCGTCGACGGGAATTGGCAGGACAAGTGGTACGATACCGAAAGCACCGGCGGTCGTTTCAAACGCCAGGAGTCCCAGTTCCGCAACTGGGTCACCGCCGACGGCTCACCCGGCCCCTCCGGCGAGGGTGGCATCAAGGCTGAAGCGGGGCGTTACCACCTTTACGTCTCGCTTGCCTGCCCTTGGGCGCACCGCACGCTCATTTTCCGCAAGTTGAAGGGCCTCGAAGACGCCATCACGGTCGACGTCGTGCACCCGTTCATGGGCGAACACGGCTGGACCTTCGACACCGGCTTTCCCTGCGCCACCGGCGATACCGTCAACGGCAAGGACAAACTCTATGAGGTCTACCTCAAGGCCGCGCCCGATTATACAGGCCGCGTCACGGTACCGTTGTTGTGGGACAAGCAGCGGGAAAAAGCCGTCTCCAACGAGTCCGCCGAGATCATCCGGATGTTCAACGCCGCTTTCGACGAGGCCGGTGCCACGGGCCACGATTATTATCCGCAGGCGCTCCGCGATGAGATCCATAAGGTCAACGACCGCGTCTACGACGACGTCAACAACGGCGTCTACAAGACCGGCTTCGCCACCACGCAGGAAGCCTACGAGGAGGCCTATGCTTCCTTGTTCGACGCGCTCGATTGGCTTGAAGAGCGGCTGTCCCGGCAACGCTACCTTGTCGGCGACCGGATAACCGAGGCCGACTGGCGTCTTTACACGACGCTTGCCCGCTTCGACCCGGTGTACGTCGGGCACTTCAAGTGCAATCGGCGGCGCATCGCCGACTACCCGAACTTGTCAGGCTACCTGCGTGAACTCTATCAGGTGCCGGGCGTGGCGGAGACCACCAACTTCGATCACATCAAGACGCACTACTACGCCTCGCACGATACCATCAATCCGACACGTATCGTTCCGCTCGGCCCGCAACTGGACCTCATGGCACCCCACGGCCGGGGCTGAGCGAGCCATCCCAACGACGGGGCAACGCAGCCGCCCCCTCAAACCACCGTTTCATCGCCCATGAGCGCCGCCATCCAGACCGACAGCGCCTGTTTGGTGGCGGCGACGTCGTGAACGCGAACGATCTGCACGCCCTGCGCCACCGACGAGAGCGCCGCCGCAATCGAACCGGGCACGCGGTCCTTGGCTTCCGGCACGTCGCAGAGTTGGCCGATCAGCTTCTTGCGGCTCGCTCCGAGAAGAACCGGAACGCCGAGAGTGTGATAAAGGCTCATCGCCGCCAGCACCCGCACGTTATGTTGCAGATGCTTGCCGAAGCCGATGCCCGGGTCGACGATCAACTTGTCGCGCGTTAGACCGGCGCTCTCGCAGGCATGAACACGGCGCTCCAGGAAGTCGAAAACATCGAGCACGACATCGCTGTACTGCGGATCGTCGTTCATTGTTTTCGGATCGCCCTGCGCGTGCATCAGCATCACCGGCAGGCCAAGATCGGCGGCGATGCCCAGCGCATCGGGGTCGTAAGTCAGCGCCGAGACGTCGTTGAGAATATCCGCGCCGGCCGAAGCGGCCGCTTCCATCACACGGCCCTTGCGTGTGTCGATGGAAATGAGCGCATCCGTCTTCGCCCGCAAAGCCTCAAGAACCGGGAGTACCCGCTTCAGTTCTTCCTCGACCGGAACCGTCTCCGAACCCGGCCGGGTCGATTCCCCGCCGATATCGAGGATCGTCGCGCCCTCTTCCTCGAGCCGCAGCGCGTGATCCACGGCGGCCTGGACATTATCGAACGAGCCGCCGTCGGAGAAGCTGTCGGGCGTGACGTTCACGATCCCCATGATTTGCGGCCGATCCATTGGCAACCCGGCGAGGCGCGGGCGCGGATCGCGAAGCGCCTCGAACAGGTCGGAGGCCGCAAGCGTCTGCCGGCCCCAGTCGCGCTCGAAAAATTCCGATAGCGAACAGATCCGGCGTTCGACCCCGGTGCCCTGGCGCTCGGCGATTTCGAGTGCCGTAAAGGCGAGCGGACCGCCGGCCAGCGGGATCCCGCCCCAGACTTGGTTCTCGCCGTCGGCCTCGCGGAAGGGAATAAAGCCGACCGGTCGCAGATAAATCTGTCGCTGCAAGACCTTCTCACTCCTTGCTCTACAGAGCCCGATAATGCGAAACGGCCGCGGATCGTGTCCACGGCCGTTCGAGAGTGTCTTTTCGTTGCCGGGCTGGCAAGCCGACCGAGGCGGCGGTCAGGCGGCGTCTTGCCTTTACGGCGAACTTCGTAATCGGGACACTAGCCCGGTTGCGGTTCCATGCCGCCCGTATCCGGTCCCGGCTCGCCGCGCGGCTTGCTCTGGCGCCCGGACACCGGTACCGCCGTCCCGACGGGACCGCGCGGAATGTCGTCGTCGGTCGGACGCTCGATCTTCTCGCCGCGCATCAGCGTCTCCACCTCATCGCCGGAGATGGTCTCGTATTCCATGAGCGCCTGCGTAATGGATTCGAGCTCATCCTTATGAGCTGACAGCACTTCCCAGGCTTTATCATAGCCGGCGTTGACGATACGGCGGATCTCCTCGTCGATCAGCTTCGCCGTTTCCTCGCTCATGTTCTGCTGTTGAGCAATGGAGTGGCCGAGGAAGACCTCCTGCTGGTTCTCGTTGTAGAGCAGCGGACCGAGCTTATCGCTCATACCCCATTCGGTGACCATGCGCCGCGCGATGTTCGTCGCCTGCGTGATGTCGCTGGCCGCACCGGTGTTGAGGTGCTCCTTGCCGTAGATGAGCTGTTCGGCCACGCGTCCGCCGAACGCCATCGCGATCTTGCCCTCGCACCATTCCTTCGAATAGCTGAGCTTGTCGCGCTCCGGCAGGCTCATGGTGACGCCGAGCGCACGACCGCGCGGGATGATCGTCACTTTGTGCAAGGGATCGTTCCCCGGCACCAGGATGTTGACGATCGCGTGCCCGGCCTCGTGATAGGCGGTCGCGAGTTTCTCTTCTTCGGTCATGGCCATGCTTCGTCGCTCGGCGCCCATCATGACCTTGTCCTTGGCGTCCTCGAACTCCGCCTGCGTGACGAGCCGCTTGTTTCGTCGCGCCGCCAGTAGCGCAGCCTCGTTGACGAGGTTGGCGAGGTCCGCACCCGAGAAGCCGGGCGTACCGCGGGCGATGACGCGCGGATCGATATCCGGCGCGATCGGCACCTTACGCATGTGCACGCGCAGGATCTTCTCGCGGCCGGTCACATCCGGATTCGGCACAACGATCTGCCGGTCGAAGCGGCCCGGACGCAGCAGGGCCGGGTCGAGCACGTCGGGGCGGTTGGTCGCCGCGATGATGATGATGCCCTCGTTGGCCTCGAACCCATCCATTTCGACGAGAAGCTGGTTCAACGTCTGCTCGCGCTCGTCGTTACCGCCACCGAGGCCGGCGCCGCGATGACGGCCGACGGCATCGATCTCGTCGATGAAGATGATGCACGGGGCGTTCTTCTTCGCCTGCTCGAACATGTCGCGCACTCGCGACGCGCCGACGCCGACGAACATTTCGACGAAGTCCGAACCCGAGATGGTGAAGAACGGCACGTTGGCTTCGCCGGCGACGGCGCGCGCGATCAGCGTCTTACCGGTGCCGGGAGGGCCGACGAGCAGACAGCCGCGCGGGATACGCCCGCCGAGCCGCTGGAACTTCTGCGGATCGCGCAGAAACTCGACGATCTCCTGCAGGTCGGATTTGGCTTCGTCGACGCCCGCGACGTCTTCGAACGTCACCCGGCCGTGCCGCTCGGTCAGAAGCTTAGCCCGCGATTTGCCGAAGCCCATCGCCCGGCCGGAGCCCGACTGCATCTGCCGCATGAAGAAGATCCACACCGCGATGAGAAGCAGCATGGGGAACCAGTTGAGAAGCACGTTCAGGATCGACGGAACGTCCTCGTCGCGCGGCGCAACGTTGAACTTCACATTCTTGTCGCGCAGGCGTTCGACGAGGCCCGGGTCGTCCGGCGCGTACGTCTGGAAGGCGCCGCCGCCATTGGCCAGCGTACCCGAAATCCGATTGCCGGAGATCGTCGCTTCCGAGACGTTGCCAGCCTCGATGGCGCTCAGGAACTCCGAATAGGAGATCTCCTCGCCGCGCCGGCTCTGGGCCGTGTTGTTATTGAACAGGTTGAAGAGCGCCGCGAGCAGCACCAGAATGGCGACCCAAACGGCGAGCTTCTGGAAGTTTGAATTCATATTGGTCCCTCAAAACCCGGGTCAAAACCGGGGCGGACGGGCCGGCACAGCGCCTTCGAGGCAGGGCCGGGCGGACAGAGATGAGCCTAAGATAGGCACCGTACCGGGCTTTGCCAAGCGCGGCTGGTGCGGTGTGCAAGCAAACACCCTACCACCGCAGCCGTTTCCTAAAGGTAACAGTCAATTAACGCTTAATTCAGGCTGCAGGATGTGTCGGGACCGCCGAAAATCGCGCTCGATGCCTGCGCCCCGGCGCCGCACCGGCCCCTACAGCAAACCGCCAGGCTCCGCAGGATCGACAAATTCCAACCGAACCGGTCCGGAAGGGCCTTCGCGAAGAACTGTCTCAAGTATCGGCGCCGATGAACCGGCACATGATCCGCCCATCATGAGACAGTGTTTCCGCATAAGCTTGCCAGGCGCGGACCAGGGGACCGTCCAAAACGTCGCGTCGGGCATGAAGATATTGGCCCAGCAATGGATGCGCGATCGTCGAACCGTCCAACCGGACAACCGGCAGAGTCGCCATCACCCGAGCCTGAAGGCTTAGACATTCCAACTCGGGAACCCGGCGCCGCAAGCACGCCCAGCCTGCCGGCCCAAGGGCCTCGACACGCGACCCAGGCGGACACTCAGCCGCGGTAACCCAGAAGCGGTTGTCCCAAAGCGCCGGGTACCGCGCCTCGAGATCGACCGTCTCAAGGCCCGCGCCGTGGACCTCTCTATGAATGCTCCAAACGGGTTGCTGCGGTTGCTCGTTGTTCTCGTGCTGAACCAAAATCTGGCAGCCGGCCAGCGTGACGCCGCGGCGTAAATCAGGGTCGTTGCGCCAGTAACGCTCGACGAGCGACTCGACCTGCGCCAACTCCGGATCGCTGGCAGCGCCCCCGAATTGACGAATGAGAGTTCGAAGAACGCGAACCATGGCGTATTCACTGCAGAGCGCCCACGGGAAGACCATCCTGGCCTGCAGCCCGAAGCGCCACTCCAACGGCCGTTCAGGCAAGAGCGCACGCAGCATTTGCTCGAACGCGGCGTCGGCACTGCGCAGGCGGCGCGCGCTCAGCGCAGTACTGTCGGCCGACATCCCCAATTGCGCCAGCCCGCCGAGCGTCTGGCGCACCCGCACACGCTCGAAACCTTCGTCCGAATTGCTGGGATCCTCGATCCAATTGACCCCACGCGCCTTGAGGGACGCGCGAAGGCGAGCCTTGGGCACCGCCAGCAGAGGCCGCAAAATCGGAGCATCGATAAGCGGCCAAGACCCGGCCGGCCGCCGTTCCGCCATGGCACCGAGGCCCTCAAGACCGCTGCCCCGGGCCAGCCGCATCACGAACGTCTCGGCCTGATCGTCCTGGTGATGCGCTGTCACGACGCTGCGGAGGAAACGCTGGCCGCTGCCGACAAATCGGGCCACGGCTGCCGACTCGGCACGCAAAAGATCCCCGATCAGCCGGTACCGGGCGCAACGAGCCGCGTTCTGGATACCCGTCGCGGGTTTGGCGCCGCGCCACCGGAGAACTTCACAGAAGAGCCCAAGCTTGCGGGCTTCTTCCGCAACGAACGCGGCATCGTCCGCCGATCCTGCCCGCAATCCATGATCGACGCTCACCACAAGAACGTGTGGCGGACCGCCCCGCGCCTCGATGTCCGCGGTCGAACCGATCCGATCGAGCCAACGCGGCGGCGCGCAGCCGCGGCCATCAACCGGTGGCAGCGAGATGATCTGTTCTTGCTTGAGGCCAGCCCATGCCTCCTGCCAAGACTTGGCAACAGCTTCATCGGCAAGCCATTCGGCGACCAGATAAAGCAACGCCATACTATCGGCACCGCCGGAGACGGATAGAGCGAGCGGCTGCCCCCACAACGGCCTGAACAGTTCGCCGATGTCTTCGCGCCTCAAGGGATTGGCGATGTCCGGTCGAGTGGTCGGATCGCGGCTCATATCGACGTCCGAATGCAAAGCCTCGCAGCGACCGCCAGCACCGCTTTACGTGACGCGCAAGCAAGCAGCACAGGTGCCGCTAGCCGCGCGGCACCAAACTCAGCAGCCCGCCCGACGCCGTTCGGTCGCCGCCTGTCGGCGTACATGCTCAGGCGCATTCGGAAATTGCGCGTTGAGCTCCGTATAGGACGAGCACGCGGCCTGTTTCTGCCCGAGACGGTCGAGTGACATGGCGAGCTTCAGGAGGTTGTCCGGCGCCTTGGCGTTCGTCCGATGCTTTTCATATCCTTCCAGGAACGCCGACGCGGCCGTCTTGTATTCGCCCCGCATATAGTGGCTTTCACCCAGCCAATACTGTGCGTTGCCGGCCAGTTCGTGGCTCGGGAACCGAGACAGGAAATCCTGAAACGACTGCGCTGCCGCGCCGTAGTTCTGCTGCAGCATGTATCCGTAGGCCTTCTCGTACATCTGGCGCGGATCGCCGCCGCCACTCGAGAAGCCGTTCCCCGAGAGGAAGTTTCCGATGCTGTCACCGGCTGGCTCAACCGTCGTGGTACCGAAGCCCGTCAGACCGCCGGCGGCGTCGCTCAGGCTTTCCGACTGAACGCTCGACTGCGGCGCATTGGCATAAGTCCGCCCCACCGGATCGGGCGCGGCGCCGCGACGCCCGTTCGCCAACGCGCGAACCTGATCGCTGAGTTGTTGCATCTGCGCCGTAAGCGCCTGAATCTGGGTCTCGATGCCATCGAGCCGCGCGTCGGTCGAACCGCCGCCGGCAAATCCGCCACCGGCCGGGCCATACGAGGACCCATAGTTACCCGCTGGCGCTTGCCCGCCGCCGCTCGGCATCGTCTGCAACGTGCCGAGCGTCACCTGCATGTCGACCAGTTGTTCTTCGAGTTGCTGCACGCGCTTGGCGAGGCCATCCTGCTGCGCAGCCGCGCTCGTAGCGAAGCCACCGGCGGCAATCATGGCGATCGCTCCACCGAAAGCCGCCGAAAACAACCCCTTGCATCCGTCCGTCATCATCGTCGACAAAGCCCCGTTGCCCGGCGTCTGATGTCCACACACCCACCCCGGCCGCCATTGTGCCGGCCGGGAAGACCGTTGATTGATTTGATAGAACTACACGTTCGCGGCCACCAACGCATCCCCCCGGCCCAAGCGAGGTTTTTATGCGCCCGGCGGTGTGGCTTGGCGGACTCGTCGTCGTTTGCCCCTCCTTGTTGGCGCATGGGATTCGCATTCGCCCCAGCGCCGACCCTGAGCCTTCAGGTTGAGCACTAGCTTCCCAGCGCCCCGCGTCTCAGGATGAGGATAACAGCCCGCCGATTTTGCGCCCGGCACAGCGGCGACGCGCAGTCGGCAACCGGTTCCTGGCGGCCGACCCCGAACGCCCTCAGTCGCACTGCCGGCACACCCTCGGCGACGAGCCGCTTCATTACGGCATCGGCGCGCTCGGTCGACAGCGCAGCGTCGCGCCGGGGATCGCCATCATCGGCATGGCCCAGGATCAAAACATCGACGTCTGTCGCCATCAGCCAGGCCGCCTGCCGGGCGATCGCGACGCGGGCGCGCCCCCCGAGAGCGGCGCTTCCCGGCGGAAAGAACACCCGATCCCCGACATCGAGACGGAGCCGCTGCGAGACGAACTCATCGGCCTTGGCGCGCAACTGCGCGACGGGATCGGCTGGATTGCCCTCAACCGGCGCCATTTCGCTGGCGGCTTTATCCGTTGAGTCCGGACCGGAAGCCCCATCCCCCCGTTCGTGCTCCAAGACGTCAGCGTGAGGCTCGACGATTCGCGGCTGGGCCGAGGCACCGACAGAAGTAAGGAAAACCAGGATTAGAAGCAGCAATCCCCGGCGCAGCATGCTCCGGACCAAGCGGGGTCCAAACGCCGTCCCGCTGAAGAACCGCTCAAAATAGAAGGTGCCCCGCATACCATTTCGGCGGCGGGGCACGGGTTGCTTCGCGTCGCATGCAGGCGACCGGATCATCATTCTTCCGTTGCGCCAGAAAACTGCCTGGAGTGTGGAATGAGCGCTGGCCCGCGCCGCATTCACCCCGCCACGCGGCTGTTCAGGACCGTCTGAGCGCGGCGGTTCTGAGACCAGCACGAGATGTCGTCGCAAACGGCGACCGGGCGCTCCTTACCGTAGGAGATGGTGCGCATGCGGGACGGATTGACGCCGTTGCGCGACAGGAATTTGCGGACCGCCGTCGCGCGACGGGCGCCGAGCGCAATGTTGTATTCGCGCGTGCCCCGTTCGTCGGCGTGACCTTCAACGGTGATCGTAAATTGCGGATACTGGTTGAGCCATTGCGCCTGCTTGGACAGTGTCTGCTGCGCTTCGGGCGTCAGATCGGAGCTATCGGTGTTGAAGTAGACGATATCGCCAACGTTCACGCTGAAATCCCGCTGCGTTCCGGGGACGACATTCGCACCCGCACCGGCCGCGCCGGGGGCGAGCTGCGCCGTCTCGTCGATGGCCTTCTGCGCGCAGCCGCCGAGGACCAGCGCTGCGGCGCACGTTGCGAGCACGGTAGCCCGGGTGCAAAGGCGAACGGGGCTGTTCATGGCTCATCCTTCTCGATGCATAAAAGGCCGTTTCGATCGACGCCGAACCTTGCGCGTCACGGATCGTCGGCTCTTCGAACGTTTCCGCGATCTAACTGTAGGATCAGCCAAAATTGTGACGGAGTTAGACCGTCACGCAAACCCTGTGGACGCGATTTGCCACAGTTTTGAAACGTTACACACGTCTTCTTTGGGCTGAACCGAGGGACGCCGATTGAACGGCTCGCCCGCACCGCAGCATTTCCTTATCGTACAGCTTCCGCGGGGATCGCGATAGCGTGGCAAAAGCGATTATCATTCGATCTGAGCGGCGACATAACGGCGTGTCACAGAACCTTTGCACAACTGCAACGCAGAGGCGGTGCGCAAAGACCACACCAGCCTAACCGGGTTGCTGATTCCGCCTCGGCGATTGTTTCCCGGCACGCTACAATCTGCACTTTAAGTTGCGTGCCCCCCTTATCGCAACACGCCTGTTGGCCAATGCAGTCGCCGCGGACAAATGCCTCCAAGAAACGACAATCGCCCGCCCCATGGGGGCTCGAACGCCTCCGCCAAAACACTGCCGACCAGCCATCGATCCGCACCAAGCCTCCAAAACGACAAAAGGCTGGATCACCCCGCATGCGCGTAGGAGATCCAGCCTTTGTCACTTCGCTTCCCTCTGACGAAGGAAGAGATGTTGTCGCAGCTTAGCGAGCAACTTCCGTCGAAGCCGGAACGTCAGCACCGAGCTTCATCGGGGTGTGCGGAACTTCACGGCGGCAAGCGCCGAGAGCAACAGCAGCAACAACAGCAGCGATAACGAGAGCGCCCTTCATGTGTATTCTCCTAGTTTTAGAGTCCCTGGCCTATGGCCGATATCAGCGAGCGACTTCGGTTACCGGAACGTCGGCACCGAGTTTCATTGGCGTGTGCGGAACTTCACGACGACACGCGCCGAGAGCCACAGCCGCGACGACTGCCGAAATGACGATCAGCCCCTTAACACCCTGCATAGTTCAATCTCCTGATGCTTGTTCGGCTCTAGCCGACTATTGGGGTACCGGCGCAGCGTTTAAGGATCAAGCTGAAGGACTGTTGGCGTACAGTTTTCCACCCATCTTGATGCGATTATGCCACTGCGTGTTGAAGGCCCGTCAGTCGTCCGTAAGGAACGCAAAAACCCCCTGCCCGGTGACAACCAGGAGCCCCTTCATCCTGCCCACGCTTCACATCCGGCAGTAGAATCATAAGACTCCGGCCGCTCTTAAAACCGAGTTAACGGCCGTATCGTTCCGGAACAAATGGGCAAATTCGGTGTGCGGCGCAAACACGGGCGACACCTTCCGCCGGCCCGGGCGGCGGTCGAGCTACCGACGCCTTCCTGCCTGCTGAATTGCCTAGCGCCCCCCCCCCCCCGCTGGCGCAGCACGGCAATCAAGCCAATGAGCATAACGGCGAGCGGCCGCAAATCATGAACCAAGCCGCCGAGCTTGGCGTGACGGCCCAGTAATTTGCAATCGCACCGACCTTCGAACGGTCGCCCATCCAAATCGATTCGCCCTGAGGCCCGAAGTTCCAGGGATAAGCAACCGCCTTAGTTCAACAGCGGCGACCACGCCGGGTCCGATGCGAACGACGGCGTCTCGACGACACGCTCGTTGTAGCCCGTGATGTCGACCGAATAGATCTTCGGCCCGCCGTTGCCGCCGCGCTGCTCGCGGAAGAACATCAGGACGCGGCCATTCGGTGCCCATGTCGGCCCCTCGTTATGGAAGCCTTCGGACAGAATGCGTTCGCCGCTGCCGTCCGGGCGCAGAACTCCGATGAGAAACCGGCCCATCAGCTGCTTGGTGAATGCGATGTAGTCGCCGCGCGGCGACCATACCGGCGTCGAATACCGTCCGTTGCCGAAGCTGATACGGCGCACCCCGGACCCATCCGCGTTCATCACGTAGAGCTGCTGCGTCCCTTCGCGGTCGGATTCGAAAACGATCTGGCCTCCGTCGGGCGAATAGCTCGGTCCTGTATCGATCGACTCCGGAACATTGGTCAGCCGCCGGGTTTGGCGCGAGCGCAGGTCCATCTCGAAGATCGACGAACCGCCGCCTTCCTGCAGGCTCATGATGATCCTCTGGCCATCGGGCGCGAAACGCGGCGCGAAGGTCATTCCTGGAAAGTCGCCGACGACCTGCCTTTGACCGGTCTCCAGGTTCATCATGTAAACGCGCGGTTCGCCGGTGGCATACGACATGTAGGCGATCTGCTGGCTGGACGGCGAAAAGCGGGGCGTCAGCACCAGTTCGCTGCCATCGCTCAGCATCCGGGCATTGGCCCCATCCTGGTCCATGATCGCCAGCCGCTTGATCCGCCGCTGTTTGGGGCCGCGTTCATCGATGAAGACCACACGGGTATCAAAATAGCCCTTCTCACCGGTCAGGCGCTCGTAGACCTGGTCGGCGATGATATGGCCGATCCGCCGCCAGTTCTGCGCCACCGTCGTGAATCGCTGTCCGGTAAGCTGCTTGCCGCTGGCCACATCCCAAAGACGGAATTCCACGCCGACCTTCCCATCGCCGCCCTTGATAACCCGGCCGACGACAAGAGCATCCGCCCGGATGGCGCGCCAGTCGGGGAAACGCGGCGCTCGGTTCACGTCGCGGATCTGCTCAAGAAAGGAGTTCGGATCGAGAGACTTGAAGAGCCCGGAACCCTGGAGATCGTCCGCGACAACCTTCGCGACATCCGCAGCGAACTTCGGATCGTCACCCAGAAAATTCGGGATCGCGATGGGGATCGGCGCGACGACACCCTGGCGCTGCGTGCCCGTCAGGCCCTGCGCCGACGCCGGCGCCGCCATCACGAGGACAACTGAAACGGCACTGGTAAGCAGCAAGCAAAACCACCCGGTCGCGCGCGCGGAACCGCCCACGAGCCGCATCGCGCTGCCCAGGAGGGTCGCGGTTCGTCCGATCGGGCTATCGTCCAGTGTTCTCAAGCCATCCTCCATTGACCGCGTCACGCCGCCTACAGCATGTGGCGCGGGTCGAATTCCCAGGTAATTTCCTTCCACGCCGAATAAAGTTCGGCCGGAAGCTCGAACGGCGCGGCGCAGTTCACGGCGCGCACCGCCGCTTCGCCGGCGATCCGGAACAGCGGATCGTTACGCGATCCCACGATCTGCGGCTGACCGTCGAGGCGGCCATCGCGCTTGAGATTCCATCGAACGGTCACGACCGCCGTATCGATCCCGCCGCCGCCGCCGGGCAACCGCCAGCAGTTGCGGATCTGGGCGCTGATCCGCCCTTTCAGGAGGTCCTCCTCGCGCGCTGTGAGCTGATCGCCTTGGCCCTCGCGCTCGCCGGCCTCGGGCCCCGTGTAGTCCGTCTCCGACGACGTTCCCGAGCGCGGCGATCCGCGCTTCTCCGGTGTCTTGTCGAGAAGCGCCGCCATGCGCTTGGAAAAATCCTCTTTTTTCTTTTTCGCTGCCCGCTTTTTCTCGGCTTCGCGGCGCTTCTTCTCGGCCAGTTTTTTCTTCCGCTCGGCTTCCTTTTTACGGCGGGCTTCGGCCTCCTTGCGCTGCTGCTCCTTGTACTTGCGCTGCGCTTCCGCCTTCTTGCGGCGCGCCTCGGCGTCGGCATCGGGCGGTGCCGGCACCGGCGGCGCGGCATTGTCAATCTTCTCGGCGATCGGATCGGCTTCCGGCGGCGGCGTAGCTTCGGCTTTTGGCGGCTCCGGTTCCGGCGGCGGTTCGGCAGCGGGCGGCGGAGGCGCGGGCTTGTCAGGCTTCGGCTTGGGCGCTTCCTTCTTCGAAACCTTGGTCTTGGGCTCCTCGGTCTTCTTCGCCTGGAGCTTTTTGGAATCCGGATCGCCCTGCTTCAGCCGCGTGAATTCCGCGACCGTCACGATTTCCGCTTCGATTGTTGGCGAAGCGGGCTGCGGCAGCTTGTCGGTACCAAGGATCTCCATCGCCGCCCAAAGCAGGACGCCGGCATGCAGTGCGAGCGACAGGACGATCCCGACCGCCTGCAACGTCAGCCCTCCTCGAGATCCGTCACCAGCGAGATTTTCTTGAATCCGCCGGCGCTGATGCGGCCCATCGCCTGCGCGACAACGCCGTACGGCACACCCTTGTCGGCGCGCACGAAGATCGTCTCGTCGTAACCGTTAGCGGCGATGGCTTCCAGCTTGGCCTTGATTTCGTTGAGGCCGACCTTGGTCTCGCCGATGAAGATTTCGCCGTTGGCGCGTACCGATACCGCCAGCGGCTCTTTATTGGACTGTAGCTGGTTGCCCTTTGCCTGCGGCAGTTCCAGCGGCACGCCGACCTGCAACAGCGGTGCGGCCACCATGAAAATGATGAGGAGAACGAGCATCACGTCGACAAACGGCGTCACGTTGATCTCCGCCATCGGCGCGGATCGCCGCGACCGGCGACGCCGGCCGCTATTTTGAACGTTGGCCTTGATACTTGCGCCCACGCCGCGCTCCTTCGCTTCAACCGGACGGCGCCGTGCGCCGCGCTCGGCCTGATTGGCTACCCGCCCGCGTCGATCTGGCGGGATACGATGGCCGCGAACTCGTCGGCAAACGCCTCGAGCCGCTGCGATATCCGCGCCGAATCGGCTGAGAATTTATTGTAGAAGATGACCGCCGGTATGGCAGCCAGAAGGCCAAGTGCGGTCGCGAACAGCGCCTCCGCGATACCTGGAGCCACGACAGCCAGGTTCGTGTTCTTCGAGATGGCGATGGCCTGGAAACTCGTCATGATGCCCCAGACCGTGCCGAAAAGGCCGACGAATGGCGCCGTGGCGCCGACGGTCGCGAGGAACAACAGACGCCTTTCCAGGCGCTCCATTTCGCGTGCGATTGTGACGTCCATCACCTTTTCGACGCGGAGCTGTATGCCACCCAGCGCCCGCGTATTGCCCTCGACCGAGCGTTTCCACTCGCGCATCGCCGCCACGAACAGCGACGCCATCGAGATCGGCCGGCCGCGCGCCAGGTTCGAATAGAGCTCGTCGAGCGACTGACCCGACCAGAACAGCGCCTCGAACTTGTCCGCTTCGCGCCGCGCCTGACGGAACGCGAAGAACTTCTCGAACACGATTGCCCACGACCAGATCGAGGCGAGTACCAGGCCGACCATCACGACCTGGACAACGATATGCGCCTGCAGGAACAGCTCAATGAAGGAAAACCCGGCGCCGTGCGCCGTGTTCAGGCTGTCGCTCGCTACATCTGGATTCATCGATTGGTCCGCTTTGCCCTAGTGCTCCGTCTCAGACATTTGCCTCCCATTTCGGCTCGCTTACGAGCAAATGTCTGAGACATGAGGAACACTAGAAACCCTATGATTCTAGTGTTGCTTTTGTCACCGACGCTTGGCAGATCGCATCGCGGCAACACGGGGCCAAGCGTCTGTGACGCAACACTAGCCCGCCGCAGCTCATGCCATTCGTTCCACGGGACAGGCCGGATCCGACGGATCCAGGCGGCAAAGCCACATAGCACCGGTCCCCGCCCGCATTGCCGCGTGCGCTGATCGATGCCCACCGCGCCGGAAACCGCCATCCCGGCGGCGATCCAGGCGCCTCCCCGTCCATCGGCGCTTGTTGCCCTGCAATATGACCAAACGAGGACAACGCCGATTGCTGATCGAGAGGCAATTATAATGTGGCCGCTCGGGTCGGAGCCGTGGAAAAGATCCGAAGACGCCGAGAAACAGTTGTGACGCAGAACGTCGGGTTGGGCCTCAGGCCCCAGCATCCGTCTCCAGTGTCCAACCGCCGCCGAACGCCTGACGGATGGCGTCCGACAGACGCAGCGGCTTACCCGCGACCGACACAAGTACCACCACCACATCCGCCTCGAATACCTTTCGTCCCTCGCGCAGGATCGTCTGCACGAGGGCGACAGAAGCGCCGCCCAGTTCCTTGACCCGCGTCTCGACCAGGAGCAGATCGTCCATTCGCGCCGGGCGCAGGAACTCAAGCCCCATGCGGCGCACCACGAACGCCGCCGGTTCGTTCGAAGCCTCGCCCGAAATGAGCTGACGGGCCTCGACGCCCAGGAGCCGCAGGAAGTCCGTCCGCCCCCGCTCGCAGAAACGCACGTAGGAGGCGTGATAGACGACACCGCCCGCGTCGGTATCCTCGAAATAAACCCGTACCGGCAGACGGTGCACCTTGCCGTGCGTGTCGGTATCGATCCGGCCGGCGATGTCGGGCCAGACGCCGTTGTCGTTCACGCCGCGTCTCCTGTCAGTTCGATCAGCACGATTTCCGGCGGCACGCCGAACCTCACCGGCATACCCGAACATCCCAGGCCCGCCGAGACGACAAGGTGGCGCCCCTCCTCTTCGATGTGCCCGTAAGCATAACGGCGCCCGTATCGCGAAGGGACCACGGGGCGGTAACCCAGGATCTGCACCTGTCCGCCGTGGGTATGCCCGCTTACCGTCAATGACACCCGCCTTCCCAGGTCGCCCATCTCCGCGAAGATGTCCGGCTCGTGCGCCATCATTATAAGCGGCTCGCCCTCCGGCACGGCCGATAAGAGTGCCGGCAGATCGTCGACCCCCTCGTAGTTCCCGCGGCGCCGATCCTCGACGATATAGTAGGCCCATTGATCACCCAGCCCTGAAATCCAGAACGCCCGGCCATTCTTTTCGCAGCGTACGCTCGAGTTTTCATGCACGCGGATTCCGGCGGCTTCCAGCGCCGGGAGCAGCGGCGGCGGCCCGGTCTTGGTGATCTGGACCTCGTCGCTCTCCCACCAGTCGTGGTTGCCGAGCGCCGCATGAACCCCACAGGGCGCCTCGAGCCCGGCGAGGACGCTGGCCCATTCGGTATAGGGTACCTCGTGGCCGCCGATACGCCGCGCCCATCGCTTCATCCCGGCGCTCGGGACGAAATCGCCGGGCAGAAGGATCGCATCTGGCGCCAGCGCGTTGGTCCGCGCCACGATCTGGGCCAGGCGGTCCAGCCCCAGGAACGGTTCGATGACGTGAAGGTCCGCAATCACCGCGAGGCGCACGTTGAGCCCCTTGGGCCAACCCGATGGCGACACCCGATGTCGAGCGATCCTCAACCGGAAGGGCTCGGCGATGGCGTAACCGCCAAGCCCAGCGCCCGCGGCCGACAGCGCGAGAAAACCCTTCAGAAATGTCCGCCGGGAGATCAAGAGCCCGCGACCTTTTCGAAATTGGCGTTTCAAAACCGGCCGCGATGCGCGCAGCTATTCTCCGCCCAGCGACGGATCTTCGAACAACGGCAGGTTCTCCGGCGCGCTTTTCGGCCCGCCCGACAGGCCCAGATGACGGTAGGCCTTGAGTGTCAGGACGCGCCCGCGCGGCGTGCGTCCGACAAACCCCTGCTGCAGGAGATAGGGCTCGACGATCTCTTCCAGCGCGTCGCGCGGCTCCGAGAGCGCCGCCGCCAGTGTCTCGATCCCCACCGGACCGCCGTCGTAGTTCTTGACGATGCAGGTGAGATAGCGATGGTCGAGCGCATCGAGCCCCTCGCTGTCCACTTCCAGCATCCGCAGCGCCTTGTCCGCCACCTCTGCCGTGATCGACTCCGCATGCGCCACCGCCGCGAAATCGCGCACCCGGCGCAACAGCCGGCCCGCGATCCTCGGCGTCCCACGTGCCCGGCGTGCGATCTCGCGCGCCCCGTCCGGCGCCATCGGCGCACCGAGCACCCTTGCGCCGCGCTCCACGACGTATTGCAGTTCGTCGACCGTGTAGAAGTTGAGCCGGATCGGGATGCCGAAGCGGTCGCGCAGCGGCGTCGTCAGAAGGCCCGCGCGTGTGGTTGCGCCGACGAGGGTGAACTTCGCAAGGTCGATCCGCACCGACCGCGCCGCCGGCCCCTCGCCAATGATGAGGTCGAGCTGGAAGTCCTCCATCGCGGGATAAAGGATTTCCTCGACCGCCGGATTGAGCCGGTGGATCTCGTCGATGAACAGGACATCCCGGTCTTCGAGATTGGTAAGCAGCGCCGCCAGATCGCCGGCCTTCGAGATCACCGGCCCGGACGTGGCCCGGAAACCGACGCCCAGTTCCTTCGCCATGATCTGCGACAGGGTCGTCTTGCCGAGACCCGGCGGCCCGGCGAAAAGCACGTGATCGAGCGCCTCGCCACGCGTCTTAGCCGCTTCGATGAACACCTTGAGGTTGGCGCGCGCCTGTTCCTGGCCGACGAAATCGTCCAGCGATTGCGGGCGGATCGAGCCTTCGATCTCGTCTGTCTCCCGCCGCGCAGATGTTACCAACCGTTCGTCCATGCCTCGCATCTCTCGACCGCCCGGCGCTTTGCCGCCGTTTGAGTTGGTGGTGCATGTGTTCGCGGCGGGCGTCAAGGCGACAAGGGACCCTGGAGGGGTGGAGAGCGCAGCCCAATCCGCCCGTCGCCTTGAAGCAAGCCACCGCGAACTCCGCGTCACCTTGCCTGCGGATAGAGCCCCCACCACCGGCAAAGCGCCGTACAGGCCACCGCGGCGGCCGCCCCGACGACGGCGAACGTGCCGCCCATGCTCGCCAATTCCGCGCTGCCCTGGCGTCCGGCCGACTCGACGAGAAAGAACGCGACGATAATCGCGCAGGAGATCGCCGCGCCCACGAACGCTGCCTCGAGATAGCCGGGCGGACGGCCCCGATGACTGGCCCGCCATGTCAGAAGAAGGCCGGCCAAGACCGCCGGTGGCCCGCCGAAGGGAAACGAGAACAGCGCGATCATGCCAACAAGCTGCGGCAGCGCGAAGAGCTCACCGGCCCGTTCTCCGTCGGCAATAGCACTCGTCATGCTGGACGCCAGCATCGGCGCGGCGAAAACCAAACCGCCGGCCGGCGGCCCGAGGATGGCGAACACGATCAGAATGCGCACCCACCGGGCGAGCGAATATTGCGGCGGCAAACGGCCATCCGGCGTCGAGGGGGAAGGCGTCACAAGCGGTTGTGCATAGGAACGGGTCGTCATCGGGTCACTCCGGTATCTCTGGACATTGGTGGTTCGACCCGCATCCCAATGCCCGTCAGTCCCTCGCGATCACACCGCCATTTTCCAGCGCTTTCTGCACCCCGACGGAAACCAGTCCGGCAAGGAACGCCAGGCCGCCGAGATACTCACGCGGCACCGCCCCGGTGAGCAAAGCCGCCGCGCTGAAGCCGATCACTCCGGCGATCGCCGCCTCGATCCAGCCGAACCGGCCGACGCGAAAAACGCGAGGCAGCACGATCAAGGCAGCCGCTGCGGACGGCACGGCGGCCCAGACGAAAGCCGAAACGGCAGCGGGTCCAGCCGGTGGCAAGTTGGCGGGAAGCCAGGCTCCGAGCCCGGCAACCGGCGCCAGAATCAGCATCGCCGCGGTCGCCAGCCCGGCTAAGAACGGCCCCACCAGCATGTACCCGAGAAACACCCACATCGCCCGCGCCGCGTTTCCCGGCTGCTCGTCGCCCTGTTTGCCCGTCTTGTTCGCCATGCCTCGCGCCCTCTTGCTTCTACTTCGCAAGGCTCCGTGGTAGCGTCTCGGCAGCCAAAGGTGAACACATGACCTTAATCCGTCCCGTGCAAAAACCGCCTCGCATCGACGTGGCCGACTTCGAGGAGATGCTCCTCAACAAGCCGGAACACGAGAAGTGGGAACTGATCGATGGCCGCGTCATCAAGAGCATGGTCGGCGCCCGCTGGAGCCACCATCGCCTCGTTAGCAATATCGAGCGCGCAATCGGAAACCATCTCGACGCAACCCGCGCGAACTGCTTCACATTTCGCGAGACGTTTTTCCTGAAACGGAAGACGCAGGATTTGTCGGCGCTGCCCGACGTCATGGTCCGTTGCGGTCCGCTCGAACCGGACGCCGTTTCCGTCGACGATCCAAAGATCATTTTCGAGGTGCTTTCACCGGGCACCGAAACCAACGACAGGCTCGTCAAGCGGCTCGCTTACCAGCAGATCCCGAGCCTAGAGGCCTACATCCTCGTCGAACGAGACAAGGTTCTCCTCGATGTCTATCGCCGCCGGGAAGACGGCTGGCACGGCGAGCCGCCGCTGGACAGCCTTTCTGATACCCTGCAGCTTCCCGAAATCGAGTTCGCCATACCGCTGTCCGAGATTTACCGCGGCGTCGCCGACGATGGCGCGATTTGAACGTCACCCCCGGGCGAAGTCGTGAAAGCTCATCGGAGCCCCGCACTCAGCCACTCAGGACCTTGAGGCCGCGCCGGATAAGTTTCGCCGTATCGGCGTCGCCACCCAGTTCTTCCGCCGCCACTGCGACCGCCCGCTGCGCTTCCGCCGGCTGATAACCAAGGTTGGACAAAGCCGAAATCGCCTCCGCCGTCGCGGTCGTCTGTGCGTCAGCGCGCTCGGCCGCCGCTCCCGCACCGGATTTGCCCGCATCTCCGCTGACGCCGGCAAGACCCGCCGTCGCCAGTGCGGGCGCCTTGTCCTTGAGTTCGGCGACGATGCGCTGCGCCAGTTTCTTGCCGACGCCCGGCGCCTGCTCGACCGCCTGCCAGTTGCCCAGCGCAATGGCGTTCGCCAGATCTGCCGGCGAAAGAATGCCGAGTACAGCCAGCGCCACCTTCGCTCCAACGCCCTGGATCGTCTGCAGCGTCCGGAACCAACTGCGTTCCACCTCGGTGTAGAACCCGTAAAGCCGGATCGCGTCTTCGCGCACGTGCGTATCGATGGTGAGCGCGGCCTCGCCGCCGAGTTCCAGCGAACGCAGCGTCCGTGCCGACGCCTGGACCTCGTAGCCGACACCGTTGACGTCGAGGATCACGACACTTTCGCCGATCGCGTCCACCTTGCCCCTGAGTTTGCCGATCATGCGCAGTCACCTTTTTCGCCGCCGCCTCGATTCGGATCGAGCAGCAATGTTAGATAGCTCCGAGGAAGTTGGAACCGGCCATGCGAATTCCATCCACGCCCGCGACCACGCTTTCGGGCCTTCAAGTTCGCGTCCCCGATGATTTCACAGGGGAACGAAACGCCGCGCTACTGCTGTTCGACCGCAGCCATCTGGTGGCCGTCCCGGCCTGGCAGGCTGTGCTACGTGACACTGTTTCGGATGCACGGGCCGGCTTCTACATCATCATACTTGCCGGTCCGACGGCGGGCTTCAGGCGTCAGCTCACGACATTGGCGCTACGCCTGGAGATCGCGGACAAGGCATTGCTCGCCGATACCGCCGTGATCTGGGAGCCACCCGCCCGCTGGCTGTCATCCGCCGGCATACGCCAGCCCAGCGAACCCCTTCTTACCGTGACGTCCCCCGACGGAGTCGTCCACGCCTCGGCGCCCGGCATGCCGCGGCCCGGTCTCACCGCCCGCCTCGCCGACGCGCTTAAGTCCGAATGATCCCTGCCCAACGAGGCGTTCAGCGCGCGCCTGCCCTGGTCCGGGCCGCAAGCGCCGGCACGGCCCGGTGATTGGCATGACAGATGGCGATCGCGAGCGCGTCGGCCTCATCCGGGCCGTCGAATTTCGCGCGCGGTAGCAGAATCTTCACCATCGCCTGAATTTGGCGCTTGTCCGCATGCCCGGTGCCGACCACGCTTTTCTTGATCAGATTGGGGGAATATTCGCACACGGCGAGGCCCTTGAGCGCCGGTGCGAGAAGCGCCATCCCGCGCGCCTGGCCCAGCTTCAGCGTCGCCCTGGCGTTATCGTTGACGAATGTTTCCTCCACCGCGGCTTCGCGCGGAGCGAACGACGAGATCACGGAACTCAGGCCTTCGAAGATCTCCCTCAGCCGGTGCGCCAACGCTTCGTCGTTGGTGGAGGCGACATGCCCGGAAGCGACATAGGAAAGCCGCACGCCGTCGCTCTCGATGACGCCCCAACCCGTGCGTCTCAGCCCTGGATCTATGCCGACGATGCGTATCATTCGTGCCCCCCGAATTTGGGACACTAGCGCGATTCGCACCGGGGCCGGGCGGCGAAGCGTTCAGGCGGCGGAGAGCCCCCGGCGGTGCGTAGCGCGGGTCGGAGCCCGTTGCCCGTCGGCCTCGGCAATCTCGCAGGACGGAGCCGACAGGGAAGCAGGCTTTCGCGGTTCGAGCCGGCGTTGCTGCTGGTCGATCAGATCGAGCATGTAAACGCGCGACAGCGTACGGTGATAGCTCTGAAAGGCGGGAGTACCGAGGCGCATGACATAGACCTTTGCGAAGGTGAAGTGGTCTTGGCTACGGATAGGACCCTACATCGGAGTTTCTAAAGGCCGGTCTCCTGCGGCGGGGTAATTAACCGCGCATTTGAACGAGTTTGGACCTGATGCGACGCCTGCCGGATAGCGGCAGGCGAGGCGCAGCGAGGCGCAACAAACGCTCGCGTCCAGGCTCCTTGACACCTGAGAAACCTCAAGCCGCCGTCAGCTTGCTCAGCAATTCGTCAGACATCTCGAAGTTGGCATAGACATTCTGAACATCGTCATCGTCGTCCAGCGCATCGATCAGCTTGAGATTGCTCGCGGCGGTGTCCTCGTCGACGTCGCTCGTGATATTCGGCCGCCACACGGCCTTTACGGTCGCCGCCTCGCCGAGCGTCTCTTCCAGCGCTCCGGCCACCGTGCCCAGGCTGTCGAAAGTCGTCGTGATAAGATGCCCCTCCTCGTCGGACACGACATCGTCGGCACCGGCCTCGATTGCGGCTTCCAGCATCTGCTCGACGCTGCCGGCTTCGGGCGGATAAACGATTTCCCCGACGTGGTCGAACATATGCGAGACCGCGCCCGTCGCGCCGAGGTTGCCGCCGTGTTTAGAGAAGGCCGCACGCACCGCCGCGCTGGTACGGTTGCGGTTGTCGGTCAACGCTTCAACGACGATCGCGACACCGCCGGGCCCATATCCTTCGTAGCGGATCGCCTCGATATCTTCGGCCTCGCCGCCAGCCGCCTTCTTGATCGCCCGTTCGATATTGTCCTTGGGCATATTTTCCGCCCGCGCGGCCTGCAGAGCGAGACGGAGCTTCGGGTTCATGGTCGGGTCCGGCAGCCCGTTCTTGGCGGCGAGCGTGATCTCCCGGGCGAGCTTGGTGAAGACTTTCGCGCGGGCCTTATCCTGCTTGCCCTTGCGGTGCATGATGTTCTTGAATTTCGAATGCCCGGCCATTGCCTCGTCTCCGCATCCCCTTGGAAGAATATCCCAGGCGTCACCTAGCGTTCCGTCCCAGACATTTGCCTTACCTTCTCGGCGCGCTTCCGAGCGCATGTCTGTGACGCAACACTACCGCGCGCCCAGCGCTGAATCGTCGTTGTTGCGCGGTGCACAGCATGGGTCAAGCCGTGGCAGCCTTCGCGCGATTGCCCGAATGGATCGCACCTACCAGAATTCGGGAAGCACGGGACGCAGGCAGCCGCCGATGCGCACCGGCCCCACGTGTTTGGCAAGCCCGCTGGCGTTGTCGATATCGACGGCCAGACCGCACACGGTTGACTCGCCCATTGCCGGTTCGAAGCGGGAACTGGGGATCCGGGTGAGGAAACGGTTCAGCGGCTCCTCCTTCGTCATCCCAAGAACCGATTCGTAATCGCCGCACATGCCCGCGTCCGACTGGTAGGCCGTCCCGCCGGGCAGAACCCTGTCATCGGACGTCGGCGTATGCGTGTGGGTGCCGACGACGACGCTGACGCGGCCATCGAGATGCGCGCCCATCGCCTGTTTCTCGCTGGTCGCCTCGGCATGGAAGTCGACGATAATCGCATCCGCGCCGGCGCCCAGGGGACACGCCGCCAATTCCTGGTCGATCCGGCGGAACGGGCAATCCATCTCCGTCATGAACACCCGCCCGAGCGCGTTGATCACCAGAACCTGCGCCCCGTTACGCGCCTCGTAGAGCCCGGCGCCGCGCCCGGGCGTGCCATCGGGATAATTGACCGGCCGCACCAGCCGCCCCTGCCGTTCGATGTAGACGAGCGTTTCCTTCTGATCGAACGAATGGTTGCCGAGCGTCACGGCATCGGCCCCGGCATCCAGAAACTCAACCAGGATCTTCTCGGTGATTCCGAACCCGCCGGCGGAATTCTCGCCGTTGACCACCACGAAATCGAGTTGCCAGCGTTCGCGCAGACGCGGAAGCTCGCGCGCCAGGGCTTCACGGCCCGAACGGCCGACGACGTCGCCGAGAAAGAGAAAGCGCATTGGACCTCAGTCGAGAGGGAAGGACGGGGCGTTCACGCCGGGCCTGTAGATCGCGCGGCACCGCAGCAGTCGTGGAGGCCCGAGGGCGTGAGGATATAATCGCAAGGTTCGTCATACCGGTCGCGTGGGACCGCGTCGAATGCCTGTTCGTCGTAAGCGATGCCAACCGCCGTAACCGGCTTCAGGGCACGGAGCTTCGCCAGCGAGCGGTCGTAGAACCCGCCGCCATAACCAAGACGGTAACCCTCCGCATCGAAAGCCAGGAGCGGCACCAGCAGCACGTCGGGAAGGACTTCCGGCGACGCCTCGGAGGGTTCGCGAATCCCCCACATACGCTCAACGAGGACATCTTCGGCAGCCCAGCGGCGAAAGGTCAGCGGCGTCGCCTTCTTCAGAATGACGGGCAGCGCCAGGGTGCATCCCCCGGCCTCCGCCGCGCGCATCAGCGGCACCGGGTCGATCTCTTCGCCAATGGGTAGAAAACCGGAAACGACACATGGCCAGGCGGGCGCAATTTCCGCAAGCGGCACGCTGGCCAACTGGGCGCCAGCGCCGCTGCCATGCACCGCATGCGCCCGCGCACGAGCCTCTTTCGCCCGCGCGCGCAGTTCTTTCTTGATTTGATCTTGATCCATACAGCCAAGGGAATACCGGATTTGCCGACGCTGTCCAGCGAACGAACCCTCGGCGTTAAAGCCGGGCGGGCGGCGCTAGCGTGCCGGTCCAATTCCACACCGGCTTGCCGGCTCCAACGCGCGCCCGCGCAGCGTTGGGTTCTAAAGTAAGGACCCAATAGAGAGTGGAGCCCCAGCGGAGGTCCAGGCCGAAGGCCGGTACAGACCGTGAGCAAGCGATTTCGAAATCGTTATAGCGGCGGAGCCGCTCTGGCCGCGACTGCGGCCCGGCACGCTGTGCCGCCCCAGCGGAGGTCCAGGCCGAAGGCCGGTACGGACCGTGAGCAAGCGAGTTCGAAATCGTTATAGCGGCAGAGCCGCTCTGGCCGCGACTGC
Source organism: Filomicrobium sp. (assembly GCA_965226995.1). Classification (GTDB taxonomy): domain Bacteria; phylum Pseudomonadota; class Alphaproteobacteria; order Rhizobiales; family Hyphomicrobiaceae; genus Filomicrobium. Next base: position 599,046 of record CBDDFK010000008.1, on the reverse strand, counting down.
GGCCCGGCACGCTGTGCCGCCCCAGCGGAGGTCCAGGCCGAAGGCCGGTACGGACCGTGAGCAAGCGATTTCGAAATCGTTATAGCGGCGGAGCCGCTCTGGCCGCGACTGCGGCCCGGCACGCTGTGCCGCCCCAGCGGAGGTCCAGGCCGAAGGCCGGTACGGACCGTGAGCAAGCGATTTCGAAATCGTTATAGCGGCGGAGCCGCTCTGGCCGCGACTGCGGCCCGGCACGCTGTGCCGCCCCAGCGGAGGTCCAGGCCGAAGGCCGGTACGGACCGTGAGCGAAATGAAGTGCCGCGGTGGCCGTCGGGGCGTATTGATCTCGCCGGGCACCTACAATGTAGGTGGGCGCCGTTTACCCGAGGCCACGACCCCGGACAGGGACAGCTCCCTGCAAGAACTTATAGGCCCTGGAGATTCGTTGCCCCTAACGCACCCCGCAGCGGATCATAGATGTAAGGCCGCAAGTGCTCGGAATAAAGGGGCATCGCCATCAGCCCCCAGTATTGTCGGTTTGCCAACGCTGAAGCTGCCGTCAGTCAGCCTTTTCGGCGGCCCCGGATTTGGATTGGCTCTCTCGCACGTCGAAAAGTTCGTCGGCAATCATCAGCGCGGCAAGTGCCAGCAGCCGCGACTCGCCGACCTGACCGAATTCCGCCACCATCGCGTCGACCTTACCGGCAACGTATTTCGCGAGTTCGGCAAGACGTTCTTCGTCGCCGTCACGGCAGTTCAGGCGATAGCTGCGACCGTTGATGATCGCGGTGACATGCCCCATCTGCGCCTATCCGAGCCCCACCCTGCCCGAACGGCGTGTCTTGGGCCGCCCTCGCGGGTTGTGTGCTCATCCGTTCCGGACCGGGCCGATCCCGATCCTTGTGAAACGCATCGCGACTTAAGACCTATCTTCGAGCAGACTATGAAGCGAATCGATCACCCAATCAATTCGATTGACGGCATCGGTATTCGCCTTCTCGAGCCGGGCAATGTCCGCACGTGCGGCTTCGAGCTCGGCTTTGAGCGAGTCGCGCTCTTCCTGCAGGGCCGCAACCTTGGCTTCGAGCCGGCGAACGGCGCCCGATAGCTCGGCGGCCGCGGGCTTCACGGACTGTTTTGCGCTGGCGGACGATTTGCCCGGGGTTGCCGCTTTCGACTTCGAGGCAGCCCCCGCCTTCTTGGCAGTCTGGGCCGGTGCCGCCTTTTCCTTGGCGGCGGCGGGCTTCTTCGCCGCCTTCTTCGGCTTCGCGGCCTTGCCGGCGGCGCCGGTCTTACGGGAAGGTTTGGCCTTGTCTGCCTGTCGCGTCGCCATGGCGCTATCCATTTCCGGAAACTTCGAGACGGTCGGTGAGACGAAGAACAACAAAGCAGTACATCGGCGTTGGCCGGTTGCAGGTTGCCACTATGCTGGCTCGGTCCTGAAGTGCCGACCGGCCGGCCACGCCGTGTTTCGCTGGACCCTCGGGACCGGCGCGACCGGTGTCGACCGCAAGTATCGTCTGTCGGCCTTTCCCGTCAACGTTCGTGAACCCGTTCATACTGCATCCGAACAGGAATCTCGAAAAGTCCTGCTTCTTTGCGCTTTTCGCGCCCTCCTAGGATCGGAAGCCATTCGACCGCCGCGGGCCAGCGGCGGAAAACACTATGTCTGATTGACAAGATTTGCCGCCCGCCCCTAATTGCCCGGGAATCCATCAAGCTGCCAGAAATCCGGCACCTCGGAAGATGCGCCCAACGCACCGTCCGACAAGGCCGAACGACTTAGGAAGGGAGACGGGCCGTGTCAGTGAAAGTCGCCATCAACGGGTTCGGACGTATCGGACGCAACGTTCTGCGGGCCATCGCCGAATCGGGCCGCAAGGACATCGAGGTCGTCGCCATCAACGATCTGGGGCCGGTGGAAACCAACGCCCATCTCCTGCGCTTCGACTCGGTGCATGGCCGCTTCCCCGGCACGGTAACGGTCGACGGCGACACCATCGACGTCGGTTCCGGCCCCATCAAGGTCACGGCGATCCGCGACCCCGCCGAGTTGCCCCATAAGGATCTGGGCGTCGACATCGCACTGGAATGCACCGGCATTTTCACCAAGCGCGACAAGGCCGCCGCCCATCTCACCGCCGGCGCCAAAAAAGTGCTCGTTTCCGCCCCGGCCGAAGGCGCCGACCTGACCGTCGTCTACGGCGTCAACAACGACAAGCTTTCGGCCGAACATGAGGTGGTCTCGAACGCTTCCTGCACGACCAACTGCCTGGCTCCGGTTGCAAAAGTCCTGAACGACTTCGTCGGCATCGACAAAGGCTTCATGACCACGATCCACTCCTATACGGGCGATCAGCCGACGCTCGACACGATGCACAAGGACCTCTACCGCGCCCGCGCCGCGTCGCTGTCCATGATCCCGACCTCGACCGGGGCTGCAAAAGCCGTCGGTCTCGTTCTGCCGGAATTGAACGGGCGCCTCGACGGCGTCGCGATCCGCGTTCCGACACCCAACGTCTCGGTCATCGACTTCAAATTCGTCGCCAAGCGCGAGACCACGGCGGAAGAGATCAACCAGGCCGTGAAGGCCGCCGCCGCCGGTCCGCTGCAGGGCGTCCTCGGCGTCACCGACCAGCCGAACGTGTCCAGCGACTTCAACCACAACCCCTATTCAAGCGTGTTCCACCTCGATCAGACGAAGGTGATGGACGGAACGCTGGTCCGCATCCTGTCGTGGTACGACAACGAATGGGGTTTCTCGAACCGCATGGCCGACACCGCCGTCGCGATGAGCAAATACCTCTAAAGCCCATGCAATCCGGCGTCGTCGAGCGTCGCCCGGTTCGCACCCATCGCATAACGCACCCATGTCACGGGCGGGGATCTCCCCGCCCGTTTCACGTGAATCGCTGCCCAGCGCGGCGCTTCGGCCTACACCGCCACCCAGACGCGACGAACTGACCGGTCGAACGTTGTGCCGCTTTTTAGCCGTCTTCGCCCGCCATTCGCGGCCATGAAAAGGCGTCCTCCCGTCTCGCCAGACTTGATAGATCTCCACTGGCGCGCCTCGAAGACGGGCAAGAACGATGCAAGCCTTGAGGACTGAGAACCGCCATGGCCGATGGCCCACAGCTCTATGCGATCCTCGACGTGGCCGGGACGCCGCCGCCGCTGGAAAAACTCGCGCCGCTCTTCGAAGCCCCCGGTTTGCCATCGCTGCTCGTGCGCCCAAGCGCTGCCACCGACGCCAGCCCACAGAAGTTCGCCGCCGCAATTAAACCGCTCGTCGCACGCGCCCAGGAAGCCGGCACCGCCGTGCTCATCGCCGAAAGCGTCGAACTCGCAGCAGCCGTCGCGGCCGACGGCGTCCACCTAACGGTTCCACCGCCAGCCCTCGCCGACGAGGACGCCCAAGCGGCCTTGGCGGTTTTCCGCGCCGCCCGTGAAGCACTCGGCCCCGAAGCGATCGTCGGCATCGATCCAGGAGCGTCGCGGCATGTGGCCATGCTGTTGGCGGAAGAAGGCGCGGACTACATCGCATTCGGACCGCAACCGGAAGTGACTCCTGGCGGCATCGACGACGGACTCGACTCCCCGGAGACGCAGGAAGAACTCGTCAACTGGTGGGCCGAGGTATTCGAGATCCCGGTTGTCGCTTTCGGCGTCGCCGACAAGGCCGCGTGCCGCGACCATGCGGCAGCCGGCGCGGATTTCGTGGCCGTCGCCATTCCGGCCGCGGCCAGCCCGGCGGACCTGGCCGATTGGCTGACGTCGACGCGCGAAATGCTTAGCTTGGTTGTCGAGACGGGAGGACGAACATGAACATGTGCCATCCCCAGCCGAACCGTTTCACGCTGCATTCGCCCCACCGTCGCGATGCGATACCTACCGCCGCATTCGCCGCGGTGGCGCTCTCGGCCGTCTGCTTCGCCGCCGCCGTCAACGCGGAAACCAGCAGTTGGGTGCAACGCGCGCCGAGCGAGAGCGTCGCTGAAGACAAAACCAAGCCCGCCAAACAGCAAGGCAACACGACCACGCGGACCGCCGCCCGTGGCGATGATCCCACCACCGCAAAATCCGGTGGCAGCAAGGGCAATAACGATGCGTATTTCGCCTTCGATCAGGGCCGCTACCTGACGGCACTCGATCTGGCCGAAAAGGCCGCAGCGAAGGGGGACCCGGCCGCGCACACCCTGATCGGCCGCATCTATGGCGAGGGCTTCGGCGTCCCGCCAGACCCGGCGGCGGCGGCGAAATGGTACACGCGCGGCGCCGAACTCGGCGACCCTAACGCCATGTTCGCGCTCGGCCTCATGGCGGCGGAGGGGAAGGGGGTCGAGAAGGATCGCTCAGCCGCGGCGCAATTGTTCGAGCAGGCCGCCCGTCTCGGCCACGCGGAAGCGAATTACAATCTGGGGCTGCTGTTTTTGAATGGCGACGGCAAGCCCGAGAATCCCTATCGCGCCGCCCAGCACATCAAGTACGCCGCCGACCAGGGAATCGCCGCTGCGCAATACGACCTGTCCGCGCTTTACCAGAAAGGCGTCGGCGTCGACCCTGACGCCTGGCAGGCTTCGCACTGGATTTCCCTGGCGGCCGAGCAAGGCATGGCGGCGGCCCAGTTCGACTATGCCGTCATGCTGCTGCGCGGCATGGGCCTTAAGAAGGACGTGCACAAGGCCATCCGCTACATGCACGAGGCCGCCGAGAAGGGCGTCGCCGCCGCACAGAACCGCCTCGCTTACATCTATGCCGACGGGCTCGGTGTCGTGAAAGATCCACTCGAAATGGCCAAATGGCGGTACATCGCAAAGGCCAATGGGATCGAGGACGCCAAGATGGACGCCCAGATCGCCGCGCTCCCCGAAGAGCAGCGGATCAAGGCCGAGCGCCAGGCGATCGAATGGCAGGAAGTACGCGCCGTTAATCCACTGGCGCAATAAGTCCGCCTTACCGTAGACGTTTGGCGTCCGGCAACTTGCCATGGGCGGGCGAGTGCTCTACGCGCATGGCTTGAACTTCGCAGTTGCGAAAATCCGAACGGAATCCCGATGGCAGCAAGCTCCCTCATCAACGTCATGGTCGGCGCCGCCCGCAAGGCCGGGCGCAGTCTCGCGCGCGACTTCGGCGAAGTCGAGAACCTCCAGGTGTCGGTCAAAGGGCCGGCGAACTTTGTCTCCGCCGCCGATCACCGCGCCGAAAAGATCATCTACGAGGAGCTGTCGAAGGCCCGCGAAGGCTATGGCTTCCTGATGGAAGAATCCGGCGAGATCGCCGGGGCGGACAAGACCCATCGCTGGATCGTCGATCCGCTCGACGGCACCACCAATTTCCTTCACTCGATCCCGCTGTTCGCCATTTCCATCGGCCTCGAACGCGAGGGCGAACTGGTCGCCGGCGTGATCTACAATCCCGTTCTCGACGAGCTCTACACCGCCGAAAAGGGCAAGGGCGCGTTCCTCAACGACCGTCGGCGCCTGCGCGTCGCCGGCCGCCGCGAAACCGGCGACTGCGTGATCGCGACTGGAATTCCCCATCGCGGCCGCCCGCAGCACGACTTATTCCGCCGCGATCTCCACACGATGATGGACACTGTCGCCGGCATTCGCCGCACCGGTTCGGCGGCAATCGATCTGGCCTGGACCGCCGCCGGCCGGTTCGATGCCTTCTGGGAGCGCAACCTGAAACCTTGGGATCTGGCCGCGGGCATTGTCATGGTCCGCGAAGCCGGCGGACGGGTGTCGGATCTCGACGGACGCGAAACGATGATGGAATCGGGCAACGTCATTGCCGCCAACGCCCAGATCCAGAAGGCGCTTTTGCCGATGTTCAAACCGGCCTGAACCGCGCCTTTCTGACCGAACAGAGCATTTTTCGGCGCCCCGCCCATTTTTCCGCGACATTTAGCGCCTACAAGTCGCAGATAGAGGGGTTCCCTATGTCCGACGTCACGCCTGTCCGCCGATGGCAAGCTGGCGGCAATGGCTGTTCCAGCAAAAGGCCGCATGGGCTAAACAGGCAGCCTGTACGGGGCATATCGTTGGCGCGGGAGGCGGGACGTAGCGACAGACGCGATGCCTGAGACCGCTTGGAGGCCGTTTTTATGGCGCGGAAACGCAAGTCGGAACATGGTGCGGGGGGCCTGCACCGATCCTTGACGTCGCCGGGACTCTTCCTGGCCCGCATGGTCATCTTCCTGACCCTGGTCGGCTTCATCGTCGCAATTCTTCATCAGCCGCTGCTGGACGCGATCTCGAACAACCCGGCGCTCAACGGCCTCATCATCGCCGTTCTATTCTTCGGCATCATCTACTCGTTCAACCAGGTCCTCCGGCTTTATCCGGAGATTCGCTGGGTCAACGCCTTCCGCATCGCCGACCCTGGCCTCGCCATCTCGCATCAGCCACGGCTCCTGGCGCCGATGGCGACCTTGCTGCGCGACCGCACCGGCGCGATTTCGCTGTCGACCGCTTCCATGACGTCCATCATGGATTCGCTGTCGGCCCGCCTCGACGAGGCCCGCGACACCGGCCGCTATCTCGTCGGCCTGCTCGTCTTCCTCGGCCTGTTGGGTACGTTCTGGGGGCTTTTGGAAACCATCAAGGCCGTCGGCGACGTGATTGGCTCCATCGACACCAACGCCTCCGACACGGTGCAGCTCTTCGGGGATCTCAAGGCCGGTTTGTCGGCGCCGATGCAGGGCATGGGCACCGCGTTCTCGTCCTCGCTCCTGGGTCTCGCCGGATCGCTGATCCTCGGTTTCCTGGAATTGCAGGCATCGCACGCCCACAACCGCTTCTATAACGAACTCGAGGAATGGCTTTCGGGCATCACCGAACTCACGCCCGCCGGGAACATGACCGACGAAGCGATCAACCGCCAACTCCTCGCCACTATGTATGAGGTGCAGCGCACGCTGCAGCAGCTCAACATCACGATGACGGACGGCGGACTTGCCGGTGGCGGCGGTGGTGAAAACGCCGTCGAGCCGGTCAAGGACCTGGCGCGCGGCGTCAGTCAGCTCATCAACCAGATGCGTTCGGAACAGAAGATCGTCCGCGAGTGGGTCGATGAACAGGCCTCCCAGCAGGCGATCGTGACCGATACGCTGCGCGAGCTGGCCCAGAACATCCAACGCAGGAGCTGACGCCATGGCGCGCGGGCGATCCCGCCGAAGCGGCGAGTACGGAGAATTCTGGCCGGGCTACGTCGACGCCCTGTCAACGCTCCTGCTCGTGGTCACCTTCCTGATGTCGATCTTCATGCTGGCCCAGTACTTCGCCACGCAGGAAGCGACGGGTAAGGATACCGCCCTCAAGCGTCTCAACCGCCAGATCGCCGAGCTGACCAGCATCCTGTCGCTGGAACGCAGCAAGACCAAATCGGCCGAAGACGAACTCGCCGCGCTTCAAGCCACGTTGTCGTCCCTGAAGGAAGAGAACACCAAGCTTTCCGGCTTCGCGCTTTCCGGCGACGAAGCCCAGAAGGCCGCCGACGCGCGCATCACGGCGTTGAAATCCGAACTCGACAGCGAGAAGGATATTTCGTCCGAGGCGCTGGCGAAGGTCGACCTCCTCAACCAGCAGATCCTCGCCCTTCGCCGCCAGATCGGCGCGTTGAACGACGCACTCGAGGCCAGCGAGAAGAAAGATCAGGAAGCCCAGGACCGCATCAAGGACCTTGGAAGCCGGCTCAATGCCGCTCTCGCGCGCCAGGTCCAGGAGTTGAAACGCTATCGCTCCGATTTCTTTGGCCGTCTGCGCGAACTTCTGGCCGGCCGCAAGGACATCCGTGTCGTCGGCGACCGCTTCGTTTTCCAGTCCGAAGTCCTCTTTCCATCCGGCAGCAACCAGATGACCGCGGAGGGGTTGGCCGCGATGGACCAGCTCGCGTCGGCGATTATCGACCTCGAACGCCAGATCCCCGGCGAAATCGGATGGGCGCTCCAGGTCGACGGCCATACCGACGTTCAGCCGATTTCGACGCCGGAGTTCCCGTCGAACTGGGAGCTTTCGACGGCGCGCGCGATGTCGGTGGTCAAGTACCTGATCTCGCGCGGCGTGCCGCCGAAACGGCTCGTCGCCGCCGGTTATGGCGAATTCGCGCCGCTCGTGCAGGGAACGGATGCCGATTCGCTACGTAAGAATCGCCGCATCGAGCTCAAGTTGACCAACCGCTGAGCCGGTCCAGGCGAGCGTCAACAAGGGCAAACGGCCCCCAAAAGAGCCTATGGCGGCGGCGCAATCGCCGCCGGGGCACCGCGGAATCTGCCGTCGCCCGCCCCCTCGCCCGCGCTGGCAGCCGCAACACGCGCACCGTTAAACTCCCAGCAATGCTGGTTTCCAGGATCCGAATACGGACGTCGGGACTTGTTACTTTTGTTATGTTGTCGAGTGACGATTGTGCACTAAGCTATTACTGCGGGGATGACCGGAGTGGCACGGCCTGTGCTTGACAAACAACGGCAGAAGTGCGGCAATGCGACTTGCTGCGCTGCACAATTCTCGCAGCCGCCACCGCGAGGGATTTGGGAAATATCGAATGAACTACCATGCATATGAGTTCGCACACGCGATGATCTCTCCGATGCGGATCGCCGCGCAAGGGCTCAAAATGCAGCTACAGATGCCGTTCAACCCATTTGCCATGACGCCGATGGGCCGTTCAATTGCGGCAGCAATGGACGTCTTCGAGGGCATCACCCGGCGCTACGGCAAGCCGGAATGGGACATTGAGTCGACCGTCATAGACGGCATCACCGTCCCAATCCGCATCGAGACCGCGCTCGCCAAGCCGTTCTGCAACCTCGTTCATTTCGCCAAGGCCGATGAAGAGGCGGCCAAGAGGGACCTGCCGAAAGTCCTGATCGTTGCACCGATGTCGGGCCACTACGCGACGCTGTTGCGCGGCACGGTCGAAGCCATGCTGCCCGACCACGACGTCTACATCACCGACTGGATCGACGCGCGCGAGATTCCCGTCACCGAGGGCCGCTTCGACCTCGACGACTACATCGATTACGTCATTCACTTCATCCGCTATCTCGGCCAGCGCACCCACGTTCTTGCCGTCTGTCAGCCAGCCGTTCCGGTGCTTGCCGCCGCCGCTGTGATGGCCGGCAACAACGACGCCTTCCAGCCGATGTCGATGATCCTGATGGGCGGCCCGATCGATACCCGGCGCAACCCGACCGCCGTCAACGAACTGGCCGAGAAGAAATCCGTCGAATGGTTCGAACAGAACGTCATCTCGCTGGTACCGTTTCCGAACCCGGGCTTCATGCGCCGCGTTTACCCTGGCTTCGTGCAGCTCACCGGCTTCATGACGATGAACCTGGAGCGCCACACCAAGGCGCACCTCGATCTGTTCGATAACCTGGTCAAGGGCGACTGTGACAGCGTCGCGCAGCACCGCTCCTTCTACGAGGAATACCTCGCCGTGATGGACCTCACCGCGGAGTTCTACCTGCAGACGATCCGCACGGTCTTCCAGGAGCACTCGCTGCCCAAGGGGACCATGACCCATCGCGGCAAGCCGGTCGATTGTTCGGAGATCCGCCATACCGCCCTGCTGACGGTGGAAGGCGAGCGCGACGACATTTCCGGCCGCGGCCAGACCGAAGCGGCACACGACCTCTGTTCGAACCTGCCGCTGGAGGACAAATTCCACTATGTCCAGCCCGGCGTCGGCCACTATGGTGTCTTCAACGGTCGCCGCTGGCGGACCGAGATCATGCCGCGCATCCGTGACTTCATCTATTCGGCGGAGTTCCGCCGTGACCGCGGCGCCCGCATGGTGACCAACGGCTCGATGAACGGCGTCTACGAGGAAAACGGCAACTATCACTCGCTGCAGGACGAGGATCACGACATCCCCGAATGGGATCGTGCCGACATCCCCGCGATGAAAGCGCGCTGATCCGGGTACGGGAATGGCGACGCCAGATTCCGCCGCCCGGTTCAGGCAGGCGGTAGAGGCTGCGGGCCTGAGCTATTCCCTTTCAGGTTTAGGCTGAACCACCCGCTCCCCCGCCCGGCCACCCATGGAAGTATCGTATTTGGGTGGCCGGGCGGGGGAGCGGGCTGGCGATGCGATTCCGCGTAATGCGGAAAAGCTATAGACGTTGCAGGCCTTCCCAACGGACGGCAGCCCCTACTCGGCAGCCTCCAATTCGCCTTCCCCGAACTGCAACGCCGCGAGGCGGCCGTAAAGACCGCCGGCCTGCGCCAGCGACTTATGGGTCCCCATCTCGACGATGCTGCCCTCATCGATGACGATGATCCGGTCGGCCTGCTTCACGGTCGCCAGCCGGTGCGCGATAACTAGCGTCGTCCGCCCTTTCATTACGCTTTCCAACGCCTTCTGCACTTCCTGCTCGCTCTCGGCATCGAGTGCGCTCGTCGCCTCGTCGAGTAGCAGGATCGGTGCGTCGCGCAGTAGCGCGCGCGCCAGCGCGATCCTCTGGCGTTGACCGCCCGAGAGCGTGACGCCGCGCTCACCCAATTGCGTGTCGTAGCCGCCCGGCAGATCTCGGATGAAGCGGTCCGCATGAGCCGCTTCCGCCGCCGCTTCGATGTCGGCCCGCGTCGCGCCCACGGTCCCGTAGGCGATGTTGTTGGCAACGGTATCGGCGAACAACGCGGTGTCCTGCGGCACGAGCGCCATGCGTTCGCGAAGCTCGGTCAGGTCCGCGTGCCGAACGTCGACACCGTCGACCTTCACCGCACCGGATGTCGGATCGAAGAACCGCAGCAGCAGGGCAAACAGCGTCGACTTGCCCGCGCCCGATGGACCGACTAGCGCCACCGTCTCGCCGGGCGCGACCTGGAAATCGACGGCCGACAACGCCGGCTCCTCCGAGCGGTTGGGATAGGCGAACGATACGTCCTCGAAGGCGATCTCGCCCCTGGCCGGCTGCGGCAGCGCTACCGGATGGACCGGACTTGAAATCTCCGGCTCGACGTCGAGAAGTTCCATCAGCCGTTCGGAGGCGCCGGCGGCCTGCGAAATCTCGCCCCAGACTTCCGACAGCTCGGCGAGCGCGCCGGCGGCGAAGATTGCATAGAGCACGAACTGGCTGAGACGCCCCGCCGTCATTTCCCCGGCGATCACCGTCGAGGCCCCGTACCACAGAACGGCGACGATGCTCGTCGTTACCATCCCGATTGCGAGAGCCGTGAGCCCGGCGCGGGCGCGCAACCTGGAACGGGCACTGTCGAAAGCCTCCTCGACGGCCCCATGATAGCGGTTCGAAACGAAATCCTCGTGTCCGAACGCCTGCATGGTTCGGACCGCCGCGAGATTCTCCGCCGCGTACGCGGAGGCATTCGCAAGGCTATCCTGCGCCGCCCGCGAGCGTGCCCGCACCACCTTACCGTAGGCGATGAGCGGCAGCACGATGAGAGGGATCGCGACGAGTACCAGAAGCGACAGCGTGAAGCTCGTCACCAGCATCATGATCAGCGCGCCGATCAACATGATCGCATTGCGCAGGAGCTGGCTCAGCGCCGTACCCGCGGCCGCCTTGATTTGTGTTGTATCGGCCGTCAGGCGGCTCATCATTTCGCCGGAGTGGGAACGCTCGAAAAAGGCCGGGCCGAGCCGCGCGAGATGCCGGAAGACGTCAGAACGCACATCCGAAACCACGCGCTCTCCGAGCCAGTTCACGAAGTAGAAGCGCGAGGAACTGGCAAGGGCGAGCACGATGCCGATGCCGATCAGCATCACGAAATACTGACCGATCAAGGTGCCGTCTTCACCGGTGAACCCGTGATCGATCATCCGCCGCACGGCGATCGGGATACTCAACGTCGCCAGCGCGGAGGCGATCAGCGCGGCGAGCGCCGCCATGAGCACGTACGGATAGCGCTCGACGTAGGGTTTCAACCCCAGAAGCGGCTTCAGCGACCTGCGCTTGCCCGTCTCCGCGGTGTCTTTGTTCTCGGATGTCTCGAACGCCATCGAACTCGCTTTTCGCGTTGCTTAGGTTGGTTGCGCTAATAAGGACCTGACTGCCGCGGTCCGCCCCCCGGCGGCAAGATGCCGAAGCTTCGCGCCCACGACAAGCCTTGCGGCCAAAGTGACCGTGTTGGGCGGACTGAATCTTTCAACCCGCCTCGTTTTCGGGTCGGCAGATCGCATCGCGGCAACTGGGGGCCAAGCGTCTGTGACGCCACACGAGTGAGCCGTCGCACCTTGATTGTCTCCACCCGCGCCGCACCCATCGGTCAATTAAGGCCCGACGCCACACGAGCCTTGTTTCGCATGGCATTTCGGTTTATCAAGGCCGCTTGAAATTCCAAAATCCGCTGGAACCGACCTAAAGACCGCGGCGCAGCCTGCCTGTCGCGGCCCGCTTCAATGGACGCTGAGATGAAGAAAGAGCCCGATTTTCACCCGCATTACCACCAGGTCAAAGTGGTGATGACGGACGGCACCGAGTTCGTGACCTACTCGACCTACGGTCAGGAGGGGGACACGATTAACCTCGACATCGACCCTCTGTCCCATCCGGCATGGACCGGTGGCGATCAGAAGCTGATGGACCGCGGCGGCCGCCTCAGCCGCTTCAAGAAGAAGTTCGAAGGTCTCTTCTGATCGACGATCGTCGACCGGCTGCGTGATCGGCTCCGATCCCATGGCGTTGAGAATACCGGGATCGCCATGCGCGGCTGCCACAAGCCCACAAGAGAAAAGGCCCCGGCTTGTGCCGCGGGCCTATTTCTTTGCGCCGCCTTCCATATGCAGCCGCATCAAAGATGCGGTTCCGGCGCCGACGCATCGATCGCACGGCACAGCATGCGCATTGCCATTAGGCCGCAACGCGCGCCTGATCAGCGTCCGAATGCCTGACGCAGCATATTCATCTGTTGGGCAACCGGATTATTCACCGTTGGGAGATCGTCGTTCTCGACCGAGGCGCCGCCGGGCGCGCCCGCGACGGCCTTATCAAGCATCACAATCCGGTCGTGCAGGGCGAACGAACGCTCGATCAGCTCCTGGAGAGCTTCGGGCAGTTCTTCGAAGCGTTTGATGTGACCGGGCCGGCCGAGGGCTTTCAATTTCACGCGCTGGCGCTTGCGCCGGGCTTCTTCCTCGTCGATCTCGCCTTCCTTGAGCGCACGGGCGGGATCAATAGCCACGAGGCAAGGTCCAGAAGGCGGGTCGTAAGCCGCATGCTTTCGGTTGCGTAGAGAACCGATAGCGGCGGTTCCAGGCCTTTCGACTCCCGCCGGCCCTGACCGTCGAGATACTGGGCCACTTCTTCAACGAGGCTCATGCCTTCGCGGAAGACGTCGTCGAACTGGCGCGATGCTTCGAACCGTTCACCGAAAGATACCGTGACGCGGTCTGCGCCGAAGCCTGCTGCACTGGTTTTGCTCATGTCACATTACGCTACGAGAGTTACCGGACCCGCCACCAAGTTTAGGCGCGAAAACTACCGCTGGATAGTTAACAAGAAGGCCCAAAACGAGGCACCGGGCCTCAATTCACCGGTTTGTTGGCGTCTTGACGCAACTCAAGCAAGATCTGGGCTAGTTGTAGCGACCTTGCTAAATTTCGCCTGTCTCGAAGCGCCCGACGTCAGGAGAAAGACCCCCGGGCGTCACCCCTAGGCGTCGGCCGCCCGATCCGGCAGAACCAAAAACGACCGCCGGGTAAGCCTTCGTTAAACAAGGCAGCGTAGTCTTCAACTCATCCAGTCTTCTGGATTGAGAGTGGTTCGCCACTCGTTTTGACGCCTCCCTGTTGACTTTGGCCGCTGATCGAAATCAGCGGCCATTTTTTTTGAAGCGAACGTCCCGCCATCAGCTCTTGAACAGCCCCTCGGCCGCTTCCGCCTGAGCCTTCTTTTTCGCCAGTTCCTCGATCGTCCGGTCGATCTCGCCTTTCAGCGCCGCGATCCGCTCTTCGAGTTCGGCGACACCCATGGCCGAAAGACTATCACCGACGCTCACGCCGGCAGCCCGACTTCTTTACCGGTTCATCCCAATCCATCGATTCCTCCGCCACATGTTTCCGACACGTTGGGGCCTCGCGCTGGCAACGGGAACGTCCGCCGCGTGCCCGCCGTTCACCCGGCGGGCACGCAAGGCGCGGCCGCACGGAGTATTGCGCCGTCGTCCCCGGACTGGCATCCCTTGCCTACGAACACGCCGGGCCAGCAACCTGCCCGTTCGCACTTCTACCACGCCACACCCGATCGAGAGGATCCCACCCATGGCCGACCTGCCCGCCACGATGACCGCCATTGAAATCGACGGCAAGGGCGGTCCGGAAATTCTCAAGCCGGCTGAACGGCCGACGCCTCAGCCGGGCGACGGGGAGGTCGTGATCAAGGTCGCCGCCGCCGGCATCAACCGCCCGGACGTCATGCAGAGGCAGGGTCTCTACCCTTCGCCCAAGGGCCACTCGGACATCCCCGGCCTCGAAGTCGCCGGCGAGATTGCCGCGACCGGTCCCGGCGCGGACCGTTTCAAGGTTGGCGACAAGGTCATGGCGCTCGTGAACGGCGGCGGCTACGCTACCTACTGTCTTGCCGATGAGCCCTGCTGCCTGCCCGTGCCGTCCAAACCTGCCCATGACAGAGGCCGGCGGCTTTGCCGAAACGTTCTTCACCGTCTGGCACAATGTGTTCGAGCGCGGCGCCCTGCAATCGGGGGAATGGTTCATGATCCACGGCGGCACTTCGGGGATCGGCGTAACCGCCATCCAGCTCGCCAAGGCATTCGGCGCCCACGTTATCGCCACCGCCGGCTCGGACGAAAAATGCGAAGCCTGCCGTAACCTCGGGGCAGACGTCGCCGTCAATTATCGCACCGAGGACTTCGTCGAAGCCGCCAAGGCAGCCACCGGCAAGGGCGGCGTTAACGTCATCCTCGACATGGTCGGCGGCGACTATATCGCCAAGAATATCGCCTGCCTCGGCGACGATGGACGCCTCGTCAACATCGCCTTCCAGAAGGGCTCCAAGGCGGAAATCGACTTCCTCCGCGTTATGCTGAAACGGCTCAATCTCACCGGCTCGACCCTCCGCATCCGCCCGACCGACGTGAAGGGCCGTATCGCCCAGGGCCTTGAAGCGAACGTTCTACCAATGCTCGCCGATGGCCGCGTCAAGGTCGTTATGGATTCGACCTTCCCCCTTACCGATGCGGCGAAGGCCCATGCCCGCATGGACGAGGGGAGCCACATCGGGAAAATCGTGCTGACCGTCTGAAAAACTGGGTGGGGACCGCCGGCGGCCGGCTCAAACGTCGCAAAACATCCCAAACGTGCACGCCGCTAAAAGTGCCGTGCCATGAAAGGATACCGGCCGTGATCGACCCGGCACTCGTCATCCGTCAGTCCGACGCCTGGACCTGGAGCTTGTTCCCGAACCAGAGCTATCTGGGGCGCGTGCAGTTCACGCTGCGCCGACCGTGCGAGGGATCGCTCGCGCAATTGACCCCCAACGAAATCGCCGAATTTCATGCTGATCTCGGGTTGTTTGAGGCGCGGCTTCAAGAAGCTTTCGCACCCGACCGCTTTAACTACGTCCAGCTCGGCAACGTCTGGCCGCAACATCACGTCCACGGCATTCCCCGATACGCGGAACCGCGCCAATGGAATGGCTGCAGCGTACGCGATGAAAACTGGGGCGGCCTGCCGTTACCGGAACCGGCCTGCCCACTCGGGGACGAGGGCGTGGCCCGAATGGTGCCTTTCATGCGCGAGTTGTTCACGGGGTCCAGCGCCCATGTCTCCGGAAACCATTGAAGCCCGGCAAGAGCCCGCAAGTCGCGCCACTTGAAGCGGCCGCTCAGGCGCGCTCCGACGCGCCGGCCAACTGCGCGCTATCTGAAAGCATGCATAGCTCCAACGGATCGCCTTTTGTCGCGCAGGCGAACGTCCGGAACAATTGACGGTGGACACGCCGATAGAACAGGAATTCCGGGTGCCACTGTACGCCCAGAAGGAATTGTTGGGTCATATCGCGCTGCTCGATCGCCTGGACGATGCCGTGCTCGTCCCGCGCCGCCACGACGAGCCCCTCCCCGACGCGATCGACAGACTGGCTATGGAGGGAGTTGACGGTCGTCGTCTCCTGCCCGGCGATGCTCATGAGAAACGAGCCCGGGACGATATCTACCTGTTTGCGCGCCAGCACGGTTCGGCGGCGAGGCGCGGTTCGGTAGATCTCGTAGATGTCTTCGTGCAGCGAACCGCCGAGCGCCACATTGAGGATCTGGGAACCTCGGCAAACGCCGAGAACGGGTAGGCGCGTCTCTTGGAATACTTCGATCGCGTCCAGCTCGAGACGGTCGCGTGCGGGATCGATACGGATGTTCGGCGTAGGCACCCCATCATAGAGCTGCACATCGATATCGTCGCCACCGCCGATCAACAGTCCGTCGAAACGCCGCCAGTCGATCTCGCGCCGTTCGCTGGGAACCACGCGTTTGGATTGTAGGCCATGCATTTTGAGCGCCAGCCAGTTGGCAAACCACATCGCGTAGCCGCGGCGCCGCGAACCGGTCACAGCGACCAGCGGCTTCGCCCTCCCACCGATAGCGAACACTGGTATCTCCTTTGGCCTCTCTCCCGCCCCCATCGGTCGTCTTTTCTTATTCGTTACCGCCTAAGCGGCAAACAGGACGCATTCGTCATTTGCAGCACCATAAAATGAAACAAACATCCGCTTACCCGGTTCCATTCTCGATATTTATATCCCGGAAAACTATTGGAAAAACCGGCTCGTTTCTATTTTTCGCCTTCCGCAAATATCAGGAAATAGCGCGATGACTGCAACCAGACTTCTCATCGTCGGGGCCGGCCCAACGGGCCTGACGGCCGCGCTGGAGGCCGCAAGACACGGGCTGGAACCGATCGTGCTCGACCGCAACGCCGGGCCGACGCGCCGCAGCCGCGCGGTCGGCGTCAACCGCCAATCGCTGCAATTGCTGGAGCCGTCCGGCAGCGCATCGCGGCTGATCGCTCACGCAGTCACGCTTCAACGGGCCCGCTTTTTCGATGCCGGCCGTCCGCTCGCGGTATTGGATATTCCCCAGCCCCAAACCGGTCCGCCGACATTGATCGCACTACCGCAAAGCGAAACCGAGGCGATCCTCGTGGATCGCTTGGCCGAGTTGGGCCACCGGGTCATGTGGAATGCGCACGTGAAGTCCATTATGGACCGTGGCAACGTTGTCTCCGCGACGCTCTCGAACGGCGAAACGCTAGAGTCCGATTACCTCCTGGGTGCCGACGGATCGCGATCTATGGTGCGGCGCGGCCTCGATATCCGCTTTGACGGCAGCCGCTACGACGACACCTGGAGCCTTGCCGACGTACGGGTCGACTGGCCGTTTCCCGACTCACAGGCCGCTGCATGGTTTACCGAGGGTGGCGCCGTCGTCTTCCTGATCACGCTCGGTCAGAACCGCTTCCGGGCGATATCGAACAGACCCTGCGCGCGCGAGCAGGTGCAGCAGCTCATGCCGGTCAAGGAGGTACTGATCGACGATGAGTTTACCGTTTCCTTAAAACGGGTCGACTGTTACGGCAGAGGCCGTATCTGGCTCGCCGGCGATGCCGCGCACGTCCATTCTCCCGTGGGCGGTATGGGTATGAACCTTGGCATCGAGGACGCCGTCGATTTCATCGCGACCCTTGCAGCGGCGGGAACCTCTAGACCGGATTTCGAGGCCTACGAGGCCCAAAGACTGAAGGCGGCGAAGCGGGTGCTCGCCGTATCGGATCGCGGCTATCGCTTCATCACCGCGACCTCACCGGCCATGCGATGGCTGCGCAACGCCACGATCCGCACGGTCGTCGGGCTCTCACCCTTGCGCAACGCCATCGCACGCTTGGTATTCCGGGGAACCTGATCAGGCCCAGTCGTCCGGCAGAGGATCGGCCGCCTCCGCCTTGAGGAAACTGGCGATCTGCTTCTCGTAATGCCGCAGCCAGTGTTCGTAGTAAGCCATATCCTTGCTGGCCCAGGCTTCGAATTCCGCCGGCCCGAGGCTGGCGATCTTCAGCGCCAGGGAAATCGTCTCGCGCAGCAGTTCCGCGTCCCGCCCCGTCATGCCCGGACGGACCTCGGGGCCGTCGCCATCGGTGAAGGGATGTGCGACAACGAACTGGAACGCGCTTTCGACAAGGGCGACGTTCCGGTCCTTCCGCCGCTGTCCTTCGCCGGCATTCTCCGGCGACTTCAACCAGATGACGTTCTCGCTCATCTCGCAACCTTGCCGTTGTGCAGCAATTCGCATGCTGACTCATGAACGTAAGCCTGCCCAATACGGACCGTTCCGGCAAGCGCGTTCTAATCGCAGGAACACAAGCTTAGGCGTTTGAGGGCCAATAAGCCTCACCAATCGAGCGACGCCATCGCTGCCACCGGCCGGCCCTCGACGGAAGGAAACAACTGATCCAGCACGTCGGGTTCCAGCGCTTCGGCGTCGCCCATGTGAACGCGGCTGGCGATGTAGACCGACCGCAGACCGGCCGCGGTCGCGCCCGCGATATCGGTCTTCACACCGTCGCCGATGGCCAGCACGCGCGACTTCGATACCGGGCTTCCGCCGCGCAGCTCCGCAAGCCGCCCGAACGCCATTTCGTAGATCGGCGCATGCGGTTTCCCGGCGAGAGCGACATCGGCGCCCAGCGCCGCATAGGCCTCGGCCAGCGCGCCGGCGCAGTAGATGATCTTCCCGCCCCGTTCGACACGGATGTCGGGGTTGGCGCAGATCATTTTCAGGCCGCGATCCGCCAGAGCCTGCAGCCGCCCTGCGTAATCGGCGGGCGTCTCCGTCGTGTCGTCGAACAGCCCGGTGCAGACGATGACCGCCGCTCCGTCCACGGCATCCGCGCCGACACGCCGAACGTCGAGCCCGGCGAAAATCGGCAGATCGCGCTCCGGCCCCAGGTGATAGACGGGCTGCCCGGAATAATCCTGGATCAGTTCCCGCGTTGCATCCCCGGACGACAGTATCCCGTCGTAGGCATCGGCACGCACACCGATCTGATCGAGTTGCTCTTTGACGCCGGCCGCCGGGCGCGGCGAGTTGGAAAGAAGGAGCACCGTACCGCCCGACTCGCGGAAGCGGGCACACGCTTCGCCGGCACTCGAGAACGGGGCCACGCCGTTATGCATCACCCCCCATATATCGACCAGCCAGGCGTCGGTCTCCTGCGCAAGAGCGGCAATTGAGTTCAGAACGGGAATGTTGGGAGGCATGGCTCTCGCGACTTTAGCGGTTGGAGACGGTGCCGTTTTCGCGGCGCCCTGCGATTACCCCGCCCGGCCGCGCTTGACCACCCTGGAACGGTCGCGACCGCTCTTCCGGCATCGACGCAGCTACGGTCATTCCGGCAAGTTCGTCACGGCTGACAACCGCTGATGAAGGACAGCAGTTCCAGCTCAGGCCGCTTGCGTTTTCTTGCCCTGCGCCAGCAGTTCCCGCTTCACCGCCTTAGCACCGCCGAACAGCGTCCCCTGTCCCAGGAGTACGCCGAAGCCAAAGACCTTCGCCGCCGTCTGTTCGTCGCTCATACCGCCGACGATGACGCCGAGACCCACCCCGGCGAGGTGTTTGCAGATATCGCTTGCGGGAACGAAGATATCGTTCCCGGCAGGAAGGCCGCGCAGGAACACATCGGCGTCCAGCTTCGCGAACGTGAAGCCACGCTGTGCAAGATCGCCGAAATCCATGTCGAGGTCGGTGACATCGCTGATCGCGTAGCGGAAACCCAGAGAAGCGAAATCCCGAAGCGCCTGCCATTCGCGGCGACCAAAATCCCGGACGTCCTGCTGGGAGAACGTCATGATGAGTTGGCCGGCGAAGCTGTCGCGTTCGCGATAGGCGTCGACAACGCCATCGAGGAACGAGTTCGCGACCAGCGCCTCACCGCTGACCGATGAGAACAGGCAATCGGCGCGTTGACCGAACCGCATGGCGATCTGCGAAGCATTGGCGATGCGCGCGCCGTCGAGACGCGGCAGCATGCCCGTTCCGCTAAGACCGGCAAGCTGCTCGCTCGTATCGAGCACGGCCCCCTTGCCGTCGCGCAGCCGCAGCGACACCTCGAAGTGGCGCGGCCGGCCGACACCGAAATCGACGATGGGATCGAGCAGAACTTCGACCCGGCCCAAGGCGAGTGCTTCGGCCAGCGCCGACAAACGGCGGCTAACCTCCGGCGAGCGGCCGGTCTCGCGACCGCCCTCAAGGTTCTGATCCGCAGGCTGTTTTTCAGAAGCGTTGGGCCCGGCACATTGACGCTCGTGCGCCGCCGCGTCCTGATCGCGCATGCTGCCGGCCGTCGTCTTGAGTGCATCGACCGACTGCTCGATGGCTCTTTCAGCCAGCCTCTTATCCGCCGCAGCGCCTTGAGCGGGCGCCGCGCCGGCGGCGTTCACTTCATCGGCGAGCTTCTTGATGAGTGCCTGGATCATTTCGACATCGGATTCTCGCGGTGCGCGGGCGCGCGATGAAACCGCGCCCGAAGCGGCGGCGGGCGGTACCACGGGAGCAGATGGCGGCACTTTCGGCGCGACCGGTGATGTGACGGCTGGCCGGCCAGCGGTAGGGGCACCGGAACCATTCGGCGGTTCCGTCACGCCAGCAACGGCTGGCGGAACCTGACGAACGGCAGGCGCACCGCCACTCGGATCGAGGTTCGCTGGAGGATCCGGCTCCGCGGGCCTCCCGCCCAACTGGCCCGGCGGCCGCCGCACGGCGCCTGCGTTGTCGATGGGCCCGGTACTCGGCGGCGAAGGCGAGGACGCCGACAGGTCCGGGTGCGGCGCGTGGACCGGCCCATTACGCCGCGCGTCTGGTCCACCCTGAGCCGGACGAACGGTCCGCGCGGGCGCACGTTGAGGCGGCGGCACGACGGCGGCGCCTCGCGCTTCACCGGCCTCGTAGCTTTCTGGCGTGTCGTCGATGACGTAGTGGCGCGGCATCAACGCATGCACCGCCAGCATGCAGACATAGACCGCAACGGCCGTAGCCGCGGCGGCCCAGGGCGCCAGTCCCGCCTGCAGATAGAGCCCGGCGCCGAGCGCAAGCGTGGCGAGCGCCATGGCGAGGATGCTGATCGCCTCGCCCGTTAGACGCAGCGGCCAAGAGCGCGCCGTGGGAAGCGCCGCGCCCGTGTCTTCTGGCGCCGATTTAGCCGGCTCGGAGCGAGGACGCGCGGGTTCCGCGCCGGTCTGCGGCCGGAGCGCGCCCGGCGCCGATCCCATCTCGAATTGCTGTTGTGCCGTCATCACTGATCACCCCGTTCACGACTCGCGTGATTCGCTTTGTTTCGAGGATTGGGGTCCTCAAGGGGTGTGGCAATCGGCGCGTCCGAGATGTCACCAGCTTTTCACGGGCGTTGCACCCATGCGGCCGCCGCAGTGTGGCCGGCGCGCCATGCGCTAGAACCAAGAAGCCTCGGTGCGGTCATCGTCGGCGTCCGCCGCCTAGGCCAGTCCCTCCAGGACCCGGCGGACTTGTCCCGCAATGACGCAGAAGTCCTCTTCGCCGGAGGGAAGCGGTGGCGCCACGACGAGGGTGTCGCCGGCAACGCGAACGTAAAGATCCTCGGCGTGGAAAGCACGGACCATCGCGTCGTAGCCGCGCGCGCCCGGACCGGCTTCGCTGGGGTTGAGATCGATCCCGCACATCAGGCCGATGGGGCGGATATCCGCGATGTGCGGCGCATCCCGCAAGCTCATCATCTCACGAGCGAAGATTGGCTCGTGCCCCCGCGCCCGCTCGAACAACTCATCCTCGCGATAGACATTGAGCACCGCGAGCGCCGCCGCCGTCGCCAGCGGATGCGCCGAATAGGTATAGCCGTGGTAGAACTCGGGCAGATGCTGAGGACCCTGCATCAAGGCATCGTGGATCGCCCCCGTGACCATGACGCCCGACATCGGCACGGCGCCGTTCGTCAGCCCCTTGGCGAAACAGACGAGGTCCGGAACGAGACCGTAGCGGTCGGCGGCGAAGGCATGCCCCAGCCGTCCGAACGCCGAGATCACTTCGTCGAAGATCACCAACACGCCATGCCGGCGCGCGATATCGCTCAGCCGTTCAAGATAGCCGCGCGGCGCAGGCAGACAGCCCGTTGATCCCGCCACCGGCTCGACAATCACGGCCGCGATGTTGGAGGCGTCGTGCAGCGCGATCAAACGCTCCAACTCATCCGCCCGCTCCGCGCCCCATTCCGGCTCGCCGATGGAAAAGGCCTGTTTGGAACGCTCGTATGTGGCCGGCAGATGATCGACGCCCGGGAGTTGCTGGCCGAACGCTTTCCGGTTTCCGGGAATGCCACCGACGCTCATCCCGCCGAACCCGACGCCATGGTAGCCGCGCTCGCGCCCGATGAACCGCGTACGTGAGCCATCGCCGCGCGCCTTGTGATAAGCGACCGCGATTTTCATCGCCGTATCGACAGCCTCGCTGCCGGAATTGGCGAAGAAAACGTGGTCGAGGTCGCCCGGAGCGAGCGCCGCCAGGCGGGCGGCCAATTCGAACGCCGCCGGGTGCGCGAACTGGAACGCCGGCGCGTAGTCGAGCCGCCCAGCGGCCTCTCGGATCGCCTCGGTAATCCTCGGATCGTTATGGCCGGCGTTGACGCAATAAAGCCCCGAGGTCGCATCGCGCACGCGCCGGCCATCCTCGGTCTCATAGAAGAGCCCCTTCGCCCCGGTGATCAGCCGTGGGCTTTCGCGGAAGGCGCGGTTTGCCGTAAACGGCATCCAGTAGTGGTCGAGGCGGTTCGTTCCCGAGCGGGTCATCGGCGTTTTCCACAAGTGACGGCGCGAAAGCCCGCGCCTCGGCGTATTCAGATCGAGTCTAGCGGCCCGCCGTATTCCGGCTCAAGGGCGAACGTTGGGCGGTCTTGTTGCGTTCAGCCCCCGATGGCGCGCACCGGCGCGCCGCAAAGGAGTCCCAAAGTCGCCCCACCGGAGCCCCCCGCCCTCCCGAATCGGTCGTTCATTTAGGTCTCGTTAGTCGAATCGGCGTGGTATGGTCCTGTCCGGGCAAGGTCAGGTCCGGCGTACGAATAAGGAGACGAGGCCCAATGTTGATGAGCATAGTCGAGGAGTTGCGAGCGTCCGCAGCCTACCCGGAGCTGCAGCAGTCCCGTGTTTTCATCAGTGGCCTCACCAGCACCTGCGGCGTCGACGTCGCCCGCGCCTTCGCCGAACGCGGTACCCGGCTCGTCGTGCGGGCTGCCGAAACCTCCAGCGAAATCGATACCGTCCTGACCCTGCTCGCGCAGTCGTCCGCCGAAATGCGCGTCTTTGCGACCGACGACATCGAGGATTCCGAAGCCGCGGTTACCTTCGCAAAGGGTCCGGCTCAGCAAGCCTTCGGCGGCCTCGAAACCATCGTCAATCTGATCGAAGTCCATCCCGCAGACCTCAAGGGCCGGCAAACGCAGTCCGACATCGAAGACCTCGTCTCCGAAAAGCTCCTGGCCCCGACCCTTGCCGCACGCATCCTCGCCAACCGCATGCAGCTCACCCTGACGGAAGGTTCCATTCTTCACGTCGTCCGGGCGCCTCAGGCCGAGACGGCCGAAGCCATGCTGCTGATCGACATCCTCCGGGCGACACTCGCGGCGATGGTGCGCAGCGAGGCGGCCAACTGGTCGCCGAAGGGCACCCGCATCAACGCCGTGGCACCGGCCGGGCCGTTGGCGCCGGATAGCGAGATCCTGCGCGGCGAGCCGGACATCGCCGCGCTGGCCTTGTTCCTGGCATCCGAAAAAGGCGAACGCCTCGCCGGTCACGTTTTCGATGCAGCGCTGACCCGCCGCCGCTGCTGAGCGCGGTCCGGGGCGGTTGTCACCGTCCCGAACAGGCCGAAGGCAGAAAAATCCCTCAACCGCCGAGCGTGGGGTAATCGGTGTAGCCCTGGCGCCCGCCCGCATAGAACGTGTCGGGGTCGGGCTCGTTGAGGGAGGCATCTTTACGGAAGCGCTCAACGAGGTCGGGGTTGGCGATATAAAGCTTTCCAAAGGCCACCGCGTCGGCACGCCCGGCGTTGATTTCCGCCGCGCCGCTCTCCGCGTCATAGCCGCCGCAAACGACGATTTTCCCGGGATAGTGCGCTTTCGCCAGAGCGATCACATCGTCGTCGATGTCATTGGCGAACGGCCTCATGACGTGCAGATAGGCGATTTTCCGCTTGGCGATTTCACCAAGGTAATAAGCGTAGAGCTCCGCCATATCGGCTTCCTCGATACCGTTGAACGCATGGCCGGGGCTCACGCGCAGGCCCACGCGCTCAGCACCGACTTCCGCGATGATCGCATCGAGCATCTCCAGCGGCATGCGGCAGCGGTTCTCGATCGAGCCGCCATAGGCATCGGTCCGCTCGTTTACGTTGGTGGAGAGGAACTGATGCAGCAGGTAGCCGTTCGCGGAGTGCAGTTCGACGCCGTCGAAGCCGGCTTGCAAAGCGTTTCGTGCTCCATCGGCATACTCACGCGCCAGCCGCGGGATCTCATTGGCGTCGAGCGCGCGCGGCACGGCGTGCGGGACCATCCCCTGATCGGTATACATCTCGCCCGGCGCCTGAATGGCGCTCGGCGCGACGATATCCGCGCTGACGCCGCGATTGGCATCGACGGCGATACGGCCAACGTGCCAAAGCTGACAGACGAAGCTGGTGCCGCCGGCGTGGACGGCTTCGACAATCGGCTTCCATGCCGCGATCTGTTCAGCGCTGTGGATTCCCGGTGTGCGCGGATAGCCCATACCCTCGAACGAAATCTGCGTCGCTTCGCTGATGATCATCCCCGCGCCATTGCGCTGCGCGTAATATTCGGCGGCAAACGCGGCGGGCACGCCATTAGAGTCCGCGCGCGAGCGTGTCAGCGGCGCCATGACAACCCGGTTGGCTAAATCGAGCGCGCCGAGTTTCGTTGGCGCGAACAGACTGTCGTTGCCGTGAGAATCCATAAAGCAGGCTCCTTTTGAGCTGAAGTCAGTGCCAGGCGTGGCAAGCAGGTATCGCGAATGAACCGGTAGGTTAACGGACGAACGACATCGCCGGCCCATCGGCAAACGCCGGACAGGCCGCGATGTTGCATCCGAACGATCTTTCGGATCGCCGGATGAAAAGCATATTGGGCGGGGTGTTCGTTACGTGAAGGCTTCGCGGGGGGCGGTAAAGCGCCTGAAGCCGGCAAATCAAAAAGTTTGCTGTGGCTCCCTTGACAAAAAAGCGCGCGGCACCTAGCTCTGCCGCAGCTTTGGCACTCTCCGAGACTGAGTGCTAACAGCTCGCCCGGCCGGGTCTTCCAGGCCCGGGCGATGGGACATGAGGCCATGCCTTGTGACATGGGGCCCGAGCGGTGGAATTCAATCCGCGAAATCCCTTTCCCAGCCAGTTTCCGCAGCAATTCACTCCAACGGAGCTGACGAACCATGAATTTCCGTCCCCTTCACGACCGCGTCGTGGTCAAGCGCATCGAAGGCGAAACCAAGACCGCCGGCGGCATCATCATCCCCGACACCGCAGCCGAAAAACCCCAGCAGGGTGAAGTTATCGCTGTCGGCCCTGGCGCCCGTGGCGACGACAACGAACTCGTTCCGCTCGACGTCAAAGTCGGCGACCGCGTCCTGTTCGGCAAATGGTCGGGCACCGAGGTCAAGATCGACGGCGAAGAGCTGCTGATCATGAAGGAAAGCGACATCATGGGCGTTCTCGAGAACGGCGGCAAAGCCAAGAAGGCCGCCTGAGGAAGCCCGCGCCCCGCTGATGGGGGTGCAACGATCCTGCCTTTTCCCAAGCCAATGAACTAGGAGTCCGCAATGTCTGCAAAAGACGTTCGCTTTTCGACCGATGCGCGTGAGCGCATGCTGCGTGGCGTCGACACGCTCGCCAACGCCGTCAAGGTCACCCTCGGCCCCAAAGGCCGCAACGTTGTCATCGAGAAGTCCTTCGGCGCTCCGCGCACCACGAAGGACGGGGTCACCGTCGCCAAGGAAATCGAACTCGAAGACAAGTTCGAGAACATGGGCGCCCAGATGGTGCGCGAAGTCGCTTCGAAAACGAACGACATCGCCGGTGACGGCACCACCACCGCTACCGTTCTGGCTCAGGCCATCGTCCGCGAAGGCATGAAGGCCGTTGCTGCCGGCATGAACCCGATGGACCTCAAGCGCGGCGTCGACAAGGCCGTCGCCCAGGTCGTCGAGACGATCGCCTCGACCTCCAAGAAGGTTAAGGACTCCAACGAAATCACGCAGGTCGGCACGATCTCCGCCAACGGCGAAGCCGAAATCGGCGCGATGATCTCCGAAGCCATGCAGAAGGTCGGCAACGAGGGTGTCATCACCGTCGAGGAAGCCAAGTCGCTGGAAACCGAGCTCGATGTCGTCGAAGGCATGCAGTTCGACCGCGGCTACCTCTCGCCGTACTTCATCACCAACGCCGACAAGATGGTCGCCGAGCTGGAAGACCCCTACATTCTCATCCACGAGAAGAAGCTCTCCAGCCTGCAGCCGCTGCTCCCGGTGCTCGAATCCGTCGTTCAGACCGGCAAGCCGCTCCTCATCATCGCTGAGGATATCGAAGGCGAAGCGCTGGCGACCCTCGTTGTCAACAAACTGCGTGGCGGCCTGAAAGTCGCAGCCGTCAAGGCTCCCGGCTTCGGCGATCGCCGCAAGGCCATGCTTGAGGACATCGCCGTCCTCACCGCCGGCCAGACCATCTCCGAAGACCTCGGCATCAAGCTCGAGAACGTCACGATCGACATGCTCGGCCGCGCCAAGCGCGTCTCGATCACCAAGGAAGACACCACGATCGTCGACGGTGCTGGCAGCAAGAAAGACATTGAAGCCCGCACCAGCCAGATCAAGGCGCAGATCGAGGAAACCACTTCCGATTACGACAAGGAAAAACTGCAGGAGCGCCTCGCCAAGCTGGCCGGCGGTGTTGCCGTGATCCGCGTCGGCGGTGCGACCGAAGTCGAAGTGAAAGAGCGCAAGGACCGCGTCGACGACGCCCTCAACGCGACCCGCGCGGCCGTCGAGGAAGGTATCGTCCCCGGTGGCGGCGTCATGCTGCTCAA
Source organism: Filomicrobium sp. (assembly GCA_965226995.1). Lineage (GTDB taxonomy): Bacteria > Pseudomonadota > Alphaproteobacteria > Rhizobiales > Hyphomicrobiaceae > Filomicrobium. The sequence continues at coordinate 571,995 of CBDDFK010000008.1, read as the reverse complement.
GGCGGCGGCCAAGATCAGCGTCAAGGGCGACAACGCCGACCAGGAAGCCGGCGTCCAGATCGTCCGCAAGGCGCTTGAAGCTCCGATCCGTCAGATCGCCAACAACGCTGGCGTGGAAGGCTCGATCGTCGTCGGAAAGGTTCTCGAATCGAAGAACATGAACGACGGCTACGACGCCCAGAACGACGCCTACGTCGACATGGTCAAGTCGGGCATCATCGACCCGGCCAAGGTCGTCCGCACGGCGCTGCAGGATGCAGCTTCGATCGCGGCCCTCCTCATCACCACCGAGGCAGCCGTTGCCGAATCGCCGAAGAAAGATAGCGGCGGCGGTGCCGGCATGGGCGGCATGGGTGGAATGGGCGGTATGGACGGCATGGGCATGATGTAAGCCCGACGTCCAGCGCAATAACGAACCGGAACGGCGGCCGAACTGGCCGCCGTTTCTGCGTTAAAATCGCCATGCCGTCCATCTCCTTGTCCCTCCACATCGGGCAGGCCCGATGTGGAATGACGGCATGGGCATGATGTAAGCCGACGTCCAGCGCAATAACGAACCGGAACGGCGGCCGAACTGGCCGCCGTTTCTGCGTTTAAACCGACATGCCGGAAAAAACGAACGGCCGCGGATCGCTCCGCGGCCGTCGTCTTCAGGCCGAGTAAGTCGATCACTGCTGATCGACCTTCGGCAGATCTTTCGCCTGAGCTTCCGTCATGTTCAGGACGAGCTTTTCGCCATCCATCGAAAGCTGGCTCGGCTCGATCTTGACGCGGGTCTCACCCAGTCCAAGGAAGCCGCCAATGTCGGCATGGAAGAATTTCACTTCTTCACCGGTGGTCTGGACTTCCTGGATTTCGCCGATGTCGGATCCATCCTGCGAATAGATCCGCTTACCGACCCAGTTCTGGGCGTCGGCGGCGGTCAGGTCTTTCAGACCGTCTTCAGACATACCCGTCGACATGCCGGATTGAGACGAGCCCGCGGCGCTGTCGTTCATCGGCGCCATCTTCTCGGCCGGTGCCTGCGTATCTGCAGGATTGGTCTCCGTCGAGGTCTGTGCAAGGGCAATGGTGCTGCCGGTTGCGAGCGCGGCGGCGACCAGGGCAGGGATCAGTGACTTATGCATTACACTACTCCTAAGGCGTTGTCGCAGAGTGACTTTTCCGGCCTCACATAAGAGCCGGCAGGTCTGCGATCGGTTCTTGATCCCAACGCTTTGCAACGTCGGTCCAGCATGAATTCGAGCGCTTGGAAAAAGGTTCAAAAATATTTTGCCCGGCCATCCGCGGCGGTCTGTCGCTCATCCGGAAAGACCCCGCGAAAACGGCAATCGGAACGCGCCGAACAACGAAAAACCCCGCGTCCTGGTGAAACCATGGGCGCGGGGTCGCAGGGCGGGCGGTCCGGTGAGAGGAGGCAGCTTATCGAACCGCCGCCAAGTCGAAACTCCAATTCATTAGCGTTTGGCGCATTCCGTCAGCATCGCGGCGCGCTCCTGCGCTGCGGACTTCCACTGGTCGGGCGAAACGCCCTTGCACCAGGTCAGGTGGCGGCCCAGGTCGGCGTGCCAGGCGACACCCGAGAAGCCGCACTTCAGCCGCTCGTTTTCCTGCTGCTGTTTCAGCGCCGTGGCAGCGTACCAGTTACAGTTCGACTGGGCCTGAGCCGCGGCGGTGAGTGCGAACTGCGCGGCAACGGCGGCAGCGATCAAGGTGGCTGTGCGTTTGAATTTCACCGTTTGGTCTCCTTCCTCAGCTCCCGGCGGGGAGCCCCCTCCATGGCGCGATCCGGCCTTTTCGGCCACATTAGCATCCCGGTCGCGGCGTCAAAGCGGCGAGCACCGCCTTTGCGGATTTTGCGGCCCGGGGCGGGCGGTCCGGCATCACTATCGATGCATGCAATCTAACCGGCCCGTTATGAACCGGTACTGAATGACGTAAATCCCTGCGAAAACGCTGTTTCCAGCCGCGCGACAGCGAGGACACGCATCCCCGGCAAAACCGACGCGCTTGTGGACGCGCGCAGCCCTGAGCGGTCGAATCGAATTAGCGTCCGCTCCAGCAAACGGAGTACAGCCGCCAACATGCCGCGCGCCACCGCTATCGCAGCCATACCTTCACAGCCGGACATGAACGAGGCCCACCGCGTCCTCGAAACCGTCTTCGGCTACAAAGCCTTCCGCTCGCAACAGGAGGGGATCATCGCCACCGTGCTCGAGGGTGGCGATTGCCTTGCTCTCATGCCGACGGGCGGCGGCAAGTCGCTGTGCTACCAGATCCCCTCGCTCGTGCGTCCCGGCACCGGCATCGTCGTCTCGCCCCTTATTGCGCTGATGCAGGATCAGGTCGACGCGCTCAACCAACTCGGCCTCAAGGCCGCGTTCCTGAATTCGAGCCTCGCCTATCCCGAACAGCTCGAAGTCGCCGACCGCCTGCGCGGCGGCGATCTGGACCTTCTCTACATCGCGCCCGAACGCCTGGTGCAGGATCGCACGCTCGACCTTCTGGATACCTGCGAAATCGCGCTTTTCGCCATTGACGAAGCTCACTGCGTTTCGCAGTGGGGCCATGATTTCCGGCCCGAGTACCGTCAGCTTGGCCTGCTCGCCGAACGCTTTCCCCGCGTCCCCCGCATCGCGCTCACCGCAACCGCCGACGAACGCACCCGCGAGGAGATCGCCAGAGAGCTACAACTCGAACATGCCGCAACCTTCATCGCCAGTTTCGACCGGCCGAATATCCGCTACCGCATCTCTGAACTCGCCGGATCGTCTGCCCGCGAAAGACTCTGGCAGTTCATCTCCAGCGAGCACCCATCCGACGCCGGGATCGTCTACTACCTGTCGCGCCGCGGCGTCGAGGAAACCGCCGAGTGGCTGACGCGCAAGGGACGCACGGCGCTGCCCTATCACGCCGGCATGCCTGCCTACGAGCGCGCGCGCACCCAGCAGCGCTTCCTCGCCGAGGACGGTTTGATCATCTGCGCGACCATCGCGTTCGGCATGGGGATCGACAAACCCGACGTACGTTTTGTTGCCCACCTCAACCTGCCGAAGTCGGTCGAAGCCTACTACCAGGAGACCGGGCGGGCCGGGCGAGATGGCGAACCCGCCGACGCCTGGATGGCCTACGGCCTGCAGGACATCATCCAGCAGCGTCAGTGGATCGAACAGAGCGAGGGCGCCGAACTGTACAAGCGCGTGCAGCGCCAGAAACTCGACGCACTGATTTCGCTCGCCGAGATGGTCGGCTGCCGGCGCCAGCCGCTGCTCAGCTATTTCGGCGAAACGCTGCCCGAGCCTTGCGGCAATTGCGACAACTGCGTCGAGCCACCCACCACCGTCGAGGCCACCGAAGCCGCCCGCAAGGCGCTATCGGCGGTCTATCGCACGGGCCAGCGCTACGGCGTCGGTTATGTCGTCGATATCCTCACCGGTCGCGAAAACGAACGCGCCATTCGCAATGGCCACGACCGGCTGTCGGTGTTCGGCATCGGCAGCGAACTGGACGCCGCGGGCTGGCGACACCTTTTCCAGCAACTCGTCGCCGGCGGCATGCTGGCCGGCGACACCGAGGGCTACGGCACGCTGTCGCTGACCGACAATGCGAGACCCCTTCTTCGCGGCGAGACGAGTTTCCGGATGCGCGAAGCCAGAAAACGCGCGAAGGGCCGGGGCCGCGACAAGGCCGATCGCAAGAAACAGCCCCCCGTCGCCGCCGCCGACGCGGCACTTTACGAGGAACTCCGCCAGCTCCGCGCCCAGCTCGCGGAGACCGCAGGGGTGCCGCCTTACGTCATCTGCCACGATCGCACCCTGGCCGAGTTGGCCGAGAAGCGCCCCGCCGACAAATCGGCACTCGCCGAAATCAACGGCCTGGGAACGACCAAGATCCGCCGCTATGGCGACGACCTCCTGCAAGCGATCTCCGGCAAGCCGCGCCACCCGCTTCTGGAAAACCGCCTCTCGGCAACCGTCAACGCCACGCTCGCCCTGCACATCGAAGGCTGGGACGTCGAGACCATCGCCGCCAAGCGCGAATGCCAGGTTGCAACGGTCTACGGCCACTTCGCCGAAGCCATCGAGGCCGGCCTCTTGACCTGCGACGATATCCTGACGCTGGAGCCCGAGGACATCGACGCGATCCATTCCGCTTTCGAGGATTGCGAGACGCTGGAATCCGGCAAGCTCGGCCCGGCCCACACGGCACTCGAAGGCCGCTACGATTTCGGCATTCTGAAATGCCTGCTCGCCGAATTGGGGTAATTGCGCCGGGCGGCGGCTGACACTGAAACCCGCGTTACTCTCCGGTTCGGAGGACGCCAAGCGCACGCCGCAAATCCGAAAGTCGTTCGATCACGATGTCCGCACCGAGCCGATCGGCCGGAACGTTGGTATATCCGCCGCGAACCGCGACACTCGCCACGCCTGCCGCTTTCGCCGCATCGATATCGGCCGGACTGTCCCCCACCATCACGCAGCGCGAGGCAACCTCGCCCACAGACGCGGCCGCATGGAACAGCATCTCCGGGTCGGGTTTGCGCGTCGCGCAGGTGTCGCCGCCGACGACACCATCGATGAGTTCCGCGAAGCCCAGCGCCGAAAGGATTTCCCTGCTGAACGACTCCGGCTTGTTGGTCACGACAGCAATCCGGGCGCCATTCGCGCGCAAGTCGCTCACCGCGTCGAGAGCCCCCGGCATCGGAACCGTTTCGACGGTGAGGTTCGCCCGATAGGTCGCCATCATCCGCTCGGTCCTCGCCGCAAGCGCATCCCCGGCCAGGATATCACCGCGCGCCGCGAAGGCCCGCTCGACAAGCTTCCCGATGCCGTTCCCAATCATGCTTTGGACATCGCCCGGCGTCAGCGCCTCGTGCCCCTGCTCACCCAGGACGCGGTTGATCGCCAACCGGATATCGGGCGCGGAATCGACCAGCGTACCGTCGAGGTCGAACATAACGAGGCCCGGCCAGCCGCCGGGTTCACCCGCGCAAGGTTCCGCATCCATCAGCGGCGGATCCGCCATTTGATCGAGCAGCCCATCGCCGGAAACTGTTGGGCCGGCGGATCGCCAGTCTCCGCGATCCCCACCATCGCATCGTAGAGCTCGCGCTCGTTGGCTTCCCCGGCAGTAGCGTTGCGCGCCGAATCCAGCCGGCCGCGATACTTCAGACGAAGACCGGCATCGAAGCCGAAAAAGTCAGGCGTGCATACGGCCCCATAGGCCCGCGCGACTTCCTGGGTCTCATCGTGCAGGTAGGGGAACTGAAACCTGTGTTTCGCCGCGAACGCTTTCATGTTGTCGAAGGAGTCTTCCGGATAGGCGGTCGCGTCATTCGCGTTGATCGCGACAACGTTGATGCCCTGTTCAACCAGCGCAGCGGCTTCGCAGGCAAGCCTGTCGGCAATCTCCTTCACATAAGGGCAGTGATTGCAGATGAATGCGACGACGGTGCCGCGCTCGCCGGCCACGTCCGCCAGATCGAGCGTCCGTCCGTCGATGTTCTTCATGGTGAAACGCGGGGCCTCGAAGCCGATTTCGGGTCCGCCGGATGCTGCCGCCATGATCGCTCCTTCGTTTCGTAATGCCGCCGACCGGTCGTCCGGAGGCGACCGTCAAGCGGCACGCGCCGCCGACCGCGCCTCTTCGGCCGCTTGTCGAAGGGCACGGATGTTCGTCCCATAGACATCGGGATTTCCAACCGAGCCGCCCTTGAAGACCGCCGAGCCCGCCACCAGGACATCTGCGCCGGCGGCGGCCACCAGGGGCGCGGTTTCCGGCGTCACGCCGCCGTCAATCTCGATATGGATCGGCCTGTCGCCGATCATTTCCCGCAACCGCGCGACTTTCGGCACCATCGCTTCAATGAAACTCTGCCCGCCGAACCCAGGGTTGACGGTCATCACGCAGACGAGATCGATCCGGTCGAGGACATATGCGATGGCATCCGCCGGCGTCGCCGGATTGAGCGCCACGCCCGCCTTGCAGCCGGCGGCGCGGATGGCCTGCAGCGTGCGGTCGAGATGCGGCCCGGCTTCGACATGCGCGGTGATGATGTCCGCCCCCGCCGCCGCGAACGCTTCGATGTAGGGATCGACCGGCGCGATCATCAGGTGGACGTCCATGACCGTCTTCACATGCGGCCGGATGGCCTTGCACGTCTGCGGGCCGAACGTGATGTTGGGCACAAAGTGACCGTCCATGACATCGACGTGCACCCAGTCGCAGCCCTGCGCCTCGATCGCTTCGCACTCCCTGCCGAAATTGGCGAAGTCGGCCGACAGGATCGAAGGCGCGATTTTGATTTCGCGGTTGAAGGCCGAGGCGGTGGTCATGGTCGGGCTCCCGGATGTGCTCGTGATCGTGATCGGGCCCGTCGCGCATCGGGCGCGGGCGATCGAAGTGTTCCGCGCCTTTGTAGCGGTTCCGGCGGCAGCCGGAAATGCGGCGCGACCGACAAGCCGCCGCCGTCCTTCCCTAAAGCCCGTTCACCGGCACTTTGAGCACCGGATTGCCGTGTTCGTCGGTCGGGATCTCGCCGCCGCGCATGTTCACCTGCAGCGAGGGAATGATCAGCTTCGGCATGGCGAGCTGCGCATCGCGCTCGGTGCGGAACTTGACGAAGTCTTCCCTCGTCTTCCCCTGCCCGACGTGGATATTGTGCGCCTTCTCGTCCCCGACCGTCGTTTCCCAACGGATCTCGCGCCCATTCGGACCGTAGTCGTGACACATGAAGAGCCGCATGTCGTCCGGCAGCGCCAGGACCTTCTGGATTGAATCGTAAAGGATCCCCGCGTCGCCCCCTGGGAAGTCGGCCCGCGCCGAACCGCCGTCGGGCATGAACAGCGTATCGCCGACGAATGCCGCGTCGCCGATCACATGCGTCATGCACGCCGGCGTATGGCCAGGCGTGTGCATCGCGAACGCGGTCATCGAGCCGATACGGTAGGTGTCGCCGTCGTCGAACAGCCGGTCGAACTGACTGCCGTCGCGCTGAAACGCCGTGCCTTCGTTGAACACCTTGCCGAAGGTTTCCTGCACGATGGTGATGTTCTTGCCGATCCCCACCTTGCCGCCGAGCTTTTCCTGGATGTAGGGCGCGGCGGACAGGTGGTCGGCGTGGACGTGCGTCTCGATCAGCCACTGCAGCTCCAGGCCGCGCGCTTCGATATCCGCGATGATCTGGTCGGCGTGGTCGAAAGTGATGCGGCCCGCGGCGTAGTCGATATCCATCACCGAGTCGATCACGGCGCAGGCGTTGGAATTGGGGTCCTTGACGACATAGCTGATCGTGTTGGTGGCCTCATCGAAGAAGCCTTTTACATCCGGATTGACGGACATGTCGATGGGAAGAGCAGACATCGGGATCTCCGGTTCAGCACATCCCGCCCTCACCGGTCCCCGTCGCGAAGGTCGGCAGACCTTGGCGGCCGACGAACGCGGCGCGCGACCAGCCGGTAAGCTGGGATGCATTCAGCTTTACGCATATTTGGGCACGCGCTCGGTGAGGTGCAAGCGAAAAGCTGGGGCCGAAGACGGAGCCAATCGTGCTGGAACGTAAGGGCCCTAATTCAGCGGAACCGAGACGGTCGCCGTGCCGCCGTAGGCTTGAAAGTCTTCGGCTCCGATGCCGTCGTAGAAGCCTTCGCCGGCAAGAGACCAGCCATTAGCGAGCGTGGCTTTCAGCCCGCCTTCCACCCGGCCGCGAAGATCGTCGGTGGAGCCCTCGGCAAGGCCACTCAAGGCACTCACCGGCTCCGCCTTGTCGAAATCCCAGATGCCTTCGAGCGCCAAATGCGGCGTCACCGAGATGCCGTTGGCCATCGCCACCGTTGTCGAGACCTTTGGGCCAAACGTGACGCGGCCGAGCGAGACCGTTTGATCTGGTATGAAAACGCCAAGGAAGCTGACGAAGTCTTCCTGATGGTCCTCGAAATAGAGGATCCCGGCATGCGGGGCGATATGCAGGCCGCTGTACTCGAAATCGCCCGTTACCTGCCCTTTGATGAGCCAGCGAGTCGAACCGAAGCTATCCTCGAAGCCGGTGCCGAAGACATCCGCGTCATTATTCGATTTACCCCAGGCGACACGGCCATCGAAGACCGCGTTCTTGTGCAGGCGCATAGCCACGTACGGCCCGGCCATCCAGCCGCGTCCCTCAACCGACGACGCGTTGGCCGCATCTTCCTCCCGGACGTCATCGAGCTGAATGAGCGCGCCGATCAGGAAACCCGGGTTGAGCTTGTAGTCCGCACCGATGTTGAGCAGCCGCAGATTGCTATCGCGCGCAGCGCTGTCGGCATGAGCGAACTTGCCGCTGACCCACACGTCGAAGCCGCCGAGCCCCACACCGGGAACAGCAATACCGCTGAGGCCACCGCCGGAACGAGCGCCGCTGCCGTAACCCAGCGCCATGGCCTGACCCAAGGCCGCGCCCCGCCGCGCCTTGTCGCGCTCAGCGTTCGCCAGCGCCACCTGCGAAAGGCTGCCGGCGAACGCGACCGTATTGTTGCCTTCGCCGCCCGATCCCGTCACGCCCTGCGGTGCGCCGCCGCCGTTCGCGCCCGTCAGGCGGCCTGAAATATCCGGATCGTTCGACGTGATGAGGTCGGCGCGCCGCGCCATGTAGTTGCCGATCACACGCTTGTAGCGCGCCCGAACGGCATCCGCGTCGGCCACGTCGACATCTTCGTCGGCGGAGGGCGCCGCGCCTTTAGTGATCCGGAAGGCGTTTAGCGTATGCGAATTGGCGTCCTTGCTGATGGTGAAGTGCCTTCGCTCATCGTCGAATGTAAATTCAAAGGTATAACTAAACGACCTTGCGAACGAAGCGCTAATGACGCTTTCCGACCTATACCGCTGGCCGTTGATCAAAACGTCTTTGACTGTGCCGTGGTATGAGATGCGCAGACCCGAGAAATCAGCAGGCATCCCACTATGGTTGGTATTGAGCTGTATTAGTACGGGAAACCAACGCGACGCGTACGTTCTCGAAATATCGTTTTCTACAGTGAAGCAGCGACGACGGAAAGAAGTCAGGAATTGTGCTGCAACGTCGTCGATACTAGAGCTGCTTCTGGAGGAAACATCTTCCGCAGGGGCGCAACGAGCGCCTACCGTGACCGCATAAATTGGCGAATTCCAAACCAACAGAATAGCCGCAAAAGCCAATACTCCGCAAAATCTACGCATACCCTCACACGCTCCACACAATACAATAAGCCAAGCCCACTATACATCCGGCAAGCAAGACTTGCTCCGCACAATGAAAAAAGGGTGCGGCCCATATGAGCGCCGCACCCCAAAAATGGCGCAACAGTGCAAGCACGCGGTTACTTAAGCCCGGCGCAGAAGCGCTGGATGCGCTCACACGCGTCCTTCAGCGCTTCGGTCGACGTGGCATACGAGATGCGGAATGCCGGCGAGCTTTCGAACGCCGCGCCATGCACGCAGGCGACGCCCGCTTCTTCCAGAAGCGCGGTCACGAAGTCCTCGTCGGTCTCGATGGTCTTGCCGCTCTGCGTGGTCTTGCCGATGGTCCCCGCGCAAGACGGATAGACGTAGAACGCGCCTTCCGGCTTCGGGCACTGGATGCCGGTCGCCTGGTTCAGCATCGACACCACGAGGTCCCGGCGTTCGACGAACACCTTATTGTGCTCGGCGATGAAATCCTGCGGCCCGTTGAGCGCCTCCACGGCGGCCCATTGCGTGATCGAACAGGGGTTGGACGTCGACTGCGACTGTAATTTGCGCATCGCCCCGATCAGCTTCTCCGGACCGCCCGCGTATCCGAGCCGCCAGCCGGTCATGCAGTAGGCTTTCGACAGGCCGTTGAGCGTCAGCGTGCGGTCGAACAATTTCGGCTCCACTTCGGCGGGCGTGCAGAACACGTTGCCGTCGTAGATCAGGTGCTCATAGATATCGTCGGTCAGGACCCACACGTTCTCATGCTTGACGAGAACGTCCGTCAGCTTCTTCAGATCCTCACGCGAATAGGCGGCACCCGACGGGTTCGACGGCGAATTGAACAGGAACCACTTGGTATTCGGCGTAATGGCCGCTTCCAGATCGCCGGGCTGGAGGCGGAAGCCGTCTTCCATGCGCGTCTTGAGGAACACCGGCTTGCCGCCGCCCAACAGAACGATGTCGGCATAGGACACCCAGCACGGCGTCGGGATGATGACCTCATCGCCGGGGTTCAGCGTGGCGAGCAGCGCGTTGAACAGGACCTGTTTACCCCCGGTCCCGACAGAAATCTGTCCGCGCGTGTAGTCCAACCCGTTGTCGCGCTTGAATTTGGCGATGATGGCGTCTTTCAGCTCCGGAATGCCGTCGACATCGGTGTAGCCCGTTTTCCCTGCGTCCATCGCCCGCTTGGCGGCGTCCTTGATGTTTTCGGGCGTGTCGAAGTCCGGCTCCCCGGCGGACAACGAAATGATGTCCCGGCCCTCGGCCTTGAGCGCGCGCGCCTTGGTCGAAACGGCGATCGTGGCGGACGGCTGGATTCGGGCGAGGCTGTCGGCGAGGAAGCCCATGGCGGTTCCCTTCTTTTGTCAGGTGGTCATCGATGACGGCGGAGCGTGCCGGATGGCGCAAGGCGATTCCGCCGTGGAAGCGGAACGGATCTGGCCAAATCGGTCGGCAAGCTACTCCCCGCCCGGACCGGCGGCAACCGGCATATCGTCGAGGCGAGCATTGCGGTCTTCCGGCCACAGCCGGCGGCCGTTTGCTTCGCGTCCGCAAAGCACCCCAAGTGAGCCACAATCCGGGCCAAGCTTCGCCACACCTACCGGCTGACCTGTGCAGGTTCGAAGAATCGCTCGCCGGGATGCGGGACGATCGCGCCGGCTGCGGCGCCAGGCGAGGCCGGTTCGATGAACAGTGGAGACGACGGCAAAAAGAGGTGAGGGATGAACGCGAAACCGCTCGGTGACTTCAGATATGTGGCACGCGACCTACTGGTCGGCTTCCTGATGTTTTCGACTATCGCGCTGTTCCTGTTGGGCGGCGAACTGCCCGGCGAAGCCCTTCTATCGATGCGTGTCAACGCCGCCGAATTCGCCACCCAGGCCGGAACCGGCGCCGCCCCGTCCTCATTCCACGAAGGCGGGGGATGGACAGCCCTCGCGGCCATGGCCGTCATGTTCGCCACGCTTTATGCGTTCAATCTCGCGCTTTTGCGGCGCTATCGCCGGTCGACCAGCCTCGCACGCTCCCGGCGTTTTTCAACACGCTGATCGCACAAGGTTGGGAATTCGTAATGAGAGGCCATATACTGCTAAAACCGTCTGGTTGAACCACCGGGAGAAGACATGGCCGCCACCGACAATTCGACACGCAGCCTGAGACGTTTCCCTCTTATGGCCCTCGTCGCCGCCGCAGGCGGGCTCGCCGCCCTCGCCGCCGTGCTGATGACGGGGGACCGTATGCTGGTTTCCCAATTCGACACCGCCTTCGACGACCGGACTCCACGGTTGACTGAAACCGTCGCCGTTGCCTCCCGCGACGAAGACCGGAAACGCCCGGCTACCGTGCCGATCGCCGCGCCCGAATCGTTCTGGCTCGGCGATGTACGCAATGCACCGGCGACGCTGGCGCACTACACCAAAGCCCGCCAGCCCAGTCCCGGAGACGAGGTGGCCCTGTCGTTCTCAGGGGCCGAGCGCCGGCTGCAGATCGTTTCCGTGAAGTCGGTATCGGACAACCCCGAATTGGCCAGTCTACTGGGCGCATCGACCACATCGCTCCGCCTCCTGACGCTGAGGGAAACGGCGCCGAACGCAAACAAGCGCATCATTCTACTGATCGATGAAGCCGGCGATATTCTTGGCGGTAATCCCGCCGGCGCCCACGCTCTGTAACCGGCTCTGCAATCTGGGGGACGGCCGGCCGGGCGCGGAACGTCATAGACACGACCGCAGGGCTCGGATAAATCACGCGCGCGTCCCCGGCTGAACGACTGATCAGGAGCCCCCCATGCGCCTAAACCCGCCAACCATCGTCATCTTCCTGATTTCGTTTGTACTTGCCGCATTCGCCCTGATCACCAAGATGGGTTTTGTCCCCGTCCCGCGTTACGTCCCGCACCAGGAATTCTGGGCCGCCATCACCGCTTATCTGGTCTTAATGGTCGGCAACCTCGTTCGCGGCATCTGATCGACGCGGCGCCAAGCCCATACGCTATAGCTTTTCCGCGTTACGCGGAATCACATCGCCAGCCCGCTCCCCCGCCCGGCCACCCAAATACGATACTGCCATGGGTGGCCGGGCGGGGGAGCGGGTGGTTCAGCCTAATCCTGAAATAGAATAAGGCAGGCAAACACTGGCTATGTGCGCTGTTGCGTTCTGCCCGAGTGCATGATGCCCTCAGATATGTACTTCCCGTGAGCGTGCGACGAGTTCCCCCAGCGTCACAACATCTTCCCCGAGACCGAAAGCGCTCGCCTCGTCGGCGGCTTCGTCGCTTCCCCCCCCAAGCCCGCGCAACACAACGTTGATCGGCCACAGCGACCGCGGGCGCGATGTCGGACTGGCGGCAGCGCGGTGGAGGGTCAGCGGACCGAGGCTCAAAGCGCCCGAAGCCCAAAGAATGCCGCTCTCTTCCAAGCCATCGTCGAGTTCGAAGCGCTCGATGTAGGCAAGCGGCGCCGCCTGGGAAGCACGCGCAGCGAACGTCATATCGCCAGCGGCGATGCGTGGCCCCGCGGTCAGCCAATCGCCTGTGCCCCAGACGCGATGAATGTCGTCCTGAAGGTCGTCGGTGAGAGGAATAATGAGAATGTCCGCCCCTGGGGCGGTGGCGAAAACGCGAGCCGACTTGGAGACCGCCAAAAACGCGCGCAGCACGGCAGGCCGGCCGGCGAACAGTCTGATCGGCTCGTCATCCGGTTCCACGAAAAGGAATCCTCACACGCACCATCTGCGGCATCGCGAATAACCGGGCGCTACCAGGCGATGGGTTTCTTGTCGCGGAAGAAACCGCCGGTCGGACCGTCCTCGTCGAGCGTCGCGAGCCAAACGGCCGTCTCCGCGCCCTCTTCCACCGAACGTGCGGCGTTGGGCCCGCCCATGTCGGTGCGCACCCACCCCGGACACATCGCGTTGATCTTGATATCCGCTCCGTCGACATCCGCCGAGGCTGTCCGGGTCAGCGCGTTAAGCGCGGCCTTCGACATCCGGTAGGCCGTGAACCCGCCGGACATATCCGAAATCTGGCCCATGCCCGACGACATGTTAACGATGCGCCCGTATCCCTCGGCTTGCATATGAGGGAGCACGGCCTGCATCAACAAGAGCGGCCCCAACGTGTTGACCGTGAAGGTATCGACGACCGTTTGCGGCGACACTTCAAGCACGCTTCCAACCGTTCCTTCCGAGGTCCTTTCCATAAGGATCCCCGCGTTGTTGATGAGAATGTCGATCCGACCGAAGAGATGAACCGTCTCGGCCACCGCCGCCCGGACACTCTCGGGATCGGTCACTTCGAGTTGTATGACGGCCGGTTCGAGACCTTCGGAGCGCAGGGCCGCGGCCGCTTCTTCGCCGCTGGCTTTGTCGCGCGCGCCCAGCGCCGTCAGCACCCCGTTGCGAGCGAGTTGCCTGGCAATTTCCAGTCCAATCCCCCGGTTTGCCCCCGTAACGAGGGCTGTGCGCGTCTCTGCCATGACTTACTCCGCTCGTTCGAGGCGTTTCCCGAGGCGACAGTAATTCAGATTGAAGAAACTGAAAACCGGCCCCCGGCCCGCTTCCGACCCGCTTTGGAACAAGGCGTAGCCATTGGCTCACCGCAAGCACACTTTTCGCGATCGGATGGGGCGATTCCAGACATTATTAGAACATTCAACGCAAATTCGAACCGAGATCGCGCAGCCGCGATCCCAGCCGAAGCTGGCAGTGCCCACTGGAGAAGAGGCTCGATGAATCACGTTAAACGAATGAGAACCGTCGTCCGCGCGATGCGGAACAAAGACGGCAGCGTACTACCGATGTTCGCCGTATCGGCGTTGGTGTTGATCGGCGCGGTGGCCGCATCGCTGGATTTCGGCGTCGCCTATTCTCATTACACAAAACTGCAGCACGCGGCCGATTCTTCGGCACTGGCAGCCGCCACGCTCGCCGATGCGCTTCCCGCGCAGCGCCAGGCCCGCGGCGCCGCGACCTTCAACGCCAATTACGAAGAAGCGGCCGAGGCAAAGTTCAAGCTCAACGTCAACGATCCCGGCCCCGACCAGGGCGGCTTCGTCACGGCGATCGTCGACCGCACGCTCAAGACGAACTTCCTCTCGCTGTTCGGCTATCCCGAGATCGACCTGAACGTGACGGCCCGCGCGCCGCTACCGCGCTTGCTGGAGACCGAGATCGTGTTCGTTCTCGATTACTCCGATTCCATGATCGATAACGATAAGTCGGTACGCATGGCCGAAGCCGCCGCGCGCATGATCGACACGGTCTCGTTGAACGGTCAGAACAGCCGCGCCCGCTTCGCCGTTGTCCCGTTCGCCGCGATGGTGAAGGTCGACCTCCCGCCGTACGCCGTCCGCGGCGACGTGAGCTACACCGGCTGCACGCAGGACCGGCGGGCGCCCTATAACGGTGAGGAAACTGCGCCCGCCGCCGGCGACGAGTCGAGGTGGGGCGAAGTCACGAGCACGCACGATTGCGCTGAGATGGGGAACCTCGGCCTCGACGTCATTCCCCTCACCAACGACCACAATCTGGTCAAGACGAAGATCGCCGGCATGAAGCCCTATCTGTGGACGCACATCGCTGCAGGCGCAGAAATCGGCTGGCAAACGATCTCGCCCAATAAAGTCATCGGCGATGCAAAGCCCTACGACACCGACGAACGAATCAAGGTGATGGTGCTGCTAACCGACGGCATGCAGACCGCGCCGGGCTGGGGCGCCGACGGTACGCAGTCGGCCGCGCACGGCGAAAAGAACCTGCTATCGCTGTGCACCGGCATGAAGGACCGCAAGATCAAGGTCTTCACCATCGGCTACGACCTTACCGATCAGCACACCAAGGACCTTCTGAAGGACTGCGCCGACTCCGGTCGATTCTATGATGCCGAAGACATCGACAGCGGACTTCTCGCAGCCTTCGGCGAGATCGGCGTGAAGATCCGCACCGCGATGTTCCGACTGACGAAGTAACGCCGGCGCGAGAAAGAGGAATGAAACGGCCCGCGATGATCGCGGGCCGTTGCTTTTTGAAGGAGACGTCGATCGGCCTGGCGTCAGAACATCCCGATCGCCATCTTCGCTTCGTCCGACATGCGGCTCATGTCCCATGGCGGATCGAACACCAGTTGCACCTCGACGCCGCTGACGCCGGGAACCGAGGCAACGGCATTCTCCACCCAACCCGGCATCTCCCCCGCCACCGGACAGCCCGGCGCGGTCAACGTCATGTCGATATCGACGTTGCGTTCGTCTCCGACGTCGATCTTGTAGATGAGGCCGAGTTCGTAGATGTCGCACGGAATCTCGGGGTCGTAGACGGTCTTGAGCGCCGCGACGATGTCCGCCGTAAGCTGATCGAGCTCCTCCGCCGACAAGGTCGAGCCCGGCACCGGTGTGCCGCCTTCGGCAACGGTTGGCGGTGGCTTGCCCTCCGGAGCGGTATCTCTCGCGGCGGTGGCAGTCGTCGATGCGGTATCGGTCTCGGCTGGCGACGACTGCTGCGAGGGCGCATCGTGAACCGGTGCCAATTCTGTATCTTTTTCCGTCATGCGAAAAACTCCCTGGCGCGTTTCAGCGCCTCGGTCAAAGCGTCGACTTCGTCGCGCGTGTTGTAGAGCGCGAACGAAGCCCGGCAGGTCGCCGTCACACCCAGACGATCCATCAAGGGCTGTGCGCAGTGATGCCCGGCGCGCACAGCAATGCCCGAACGGTCGATGATCGTCGCGATGTCGTGCGGATGCAGCCCCTCCACCGAGAACGACACGATGGCGCCCTTGCCCGGTGCGGTGCCGTGGATGGTCAGCCAGTCGAGTTCGCCCAGGCGCTGGTGCGCATAGTGCGCCAGATCGGCTTCGTGCGCGGCGATCTCCTCGCGGCCAAGCTGCATCATGTAATTCAAAGCGGCATTGAGCCCGATCGCCTCGACGATCGGCGGCGTGCCGGCCTCGAAGCGGTGTGGCGGCGCAGCGTAGGTAACCTTGTCGACACTGACGGTATCGATCATTTCGCCGCCACCCTCGTAAGGCGGCATACGTTCAAGATGCTCTTTCTTGCCCCACAGCACGCCAATACCCGAAGGTCCGTACGTCTTGTGACCGGTGAACACATAGAAATCGCAGCCAAGATCGCGCACGTCCACCGGCAGGTGGACAGCCGCCTGGCTTCCGTCGACCAGCACCAGGATGCCGCGTTCGTGCGCCATCTCGACGATTCTCTTGATGGGCACGACCGTCCCCAGCACATTCGACATGTGCGTGATGGCGACCATCTTGGTGCGCGGCGTCAACAGCGCCTCGAACTCTTCCAGCAACAATTCGCCGTTGTCGGCGATGGGCGCCCATTTGAGAACCGCGCCGGAGCGCTCGCGGTGGTAGTTCCACGGCACGATGTTGGAGTGGTGCTCCATGATCGACAGCACGATCTCGTCGCCTTCGCCGATGACGAGGCCGCCGCACGACTGGGCGACGAGATTGATCGCCATCGTTGCGTTGCGCGTGAAGATGATCTCGTCGCTGGAGCCTGCGTTGAGGAACCGCCGCGTCGTCTCACGGGCTTCCTCGAACTGGCTCGTCGCCTGGTTCGACAGGTAATGCAGCCCCCGGTGCACGTTGGCGTAGTCGAAGCGATAGGCGTGATCCATCGCTTCGAGCACCTCGCGCGGCTTCTGCGCGCTGGCACCGTTGTCGAGATAGACGAGCGGCTTGCCGTAGACTTCCCGGAACAGGATCGGAAAGTCCGTGCGGATGCGCTCGACGTCGAACGGCCGATCCGCCCCGGCGCCTTCGAGCTTGAGTCCCGTATCGATGTCCAACGTCATCGCATCCTCTTGTCGTCGGTCCATTTCGTCCGTTTCCCGGAACCTGCTGGCGGCTGGCGGCGCTGCGTCCCAGACGCAGCGCCAGAGAACTTCGTTACTCCGCCGAGAGCCAGTCGCGGGCGGAAGCCATCAGCGCGCCGGCGATTTCCGGGTTCTCGACTTTCTCGATCGCTTCGCCGATGAACGACTCGATCAAGAGAACCCGCGCGACCTCCGTCGGAATACCACGCGATTGGCAATAGAACATCAAGTCGGGGTCGAGTTCGGCGACGGTCGCGCCGTGCCCGCAGGCTACGTCGTCGGCAAAGATTTCCAGTTCCGGCTTGGAGTCGAACTCCGCGTCCGGCGAGAGCAGAAGCCCCTGCGCCATCTGTTTGCCGTCGGTCTTCTGGGCGATCTGCTGAACGATGATCTTACCCTGGAACACACCGCGCGACGTGTCGTCGAGAACGCCTTTGAAGAGTTCCCGGCTTTCGCACGACGGCACGGCATGATCGACCACCAGCGTTGTATCGACGTGGTCCTTGCCGCGCCCCAGGAACGTGCCGGAGAGATCGAGTTTCGCTTCCTCGCCACCGAACGAAGCCATGATCCCGTTACGCGCAAGTGCCACGCCCTGGGTCTGCTGGAACCCGGTGTAGTCGCTGCGCTCACCGAGTTCGACGCGCCAGTTGGACAGGTGCGTCGCGCCGGTGCCGCGGTCGGCCGCGATCTTGACGTGGCAAACGCGTGCATCGTCACCCACCACGACGTGGCACGCCGCGTTGGTCTGCGCCTCGCCGGATGCGCCGGGCGCGGCCAGATAGGCCTCGACGATATCGACACTGGCTTTGGCGCCAATCGTTATGGCGTTGCGCACGGCCGTAAACCCAGGTCCGCCGGCGCGCACATGGGCGATGACGAGCGGCTTGTCGATCGCCGCTTCCGCGTGAACGTTCACGACCGCCCCATCCGTCATGTAGGCGGTGTTGAGCGCCACCACGGCGTCAGCGGCACCGTCGGCGAATGCCGACAGCCCTGGTACGTCGGAACCACCCTCTTCGAGTAGGGCTCCGAGCGTTTCGACGTTCAACCCCGCCACACCTGCGGCATTCGACAGATCCGGCTGATAGAAGCCGTTGACGAACACAACGCGGTAAGCGTCGATTGCCGCCAGATGGCCCAGCGCCGCATCAAGCTCTTCGGCGGTCAGCGCTGCACCGCTACGTTCCGGCAGCGGAAGCGCCTCCTTCACGGCGTTCCGGAGATCGGTGTACTTCCATTCCTCGATCCGCCGGTGCGGCAACCCCAGTTCGGCGAACCGTTTGAGTGCCGCCGCCCGCGTTTCGCGCAACGCGCTGTCGCCCGGGAGCCGGTCGGCAACCGCAGCGAAACCCTCCGCGAAGCCAGTCTCGGCCTTGGTTTTCGTCTGAGCCATCGTCATCTATCGCGCCTCCTGCGCGTCGAGCCTTATTCGGTCGGAAGAATTGAGTCGCGACGGCACCGGGCAATCGCGCCTCTCACGGCAGCCGGCCTCAGGCGGCTTTCTCGCCGAATTCCGCGTAGCCGGACTTCTCCAGTTCTTCCGCCAGTTCCTTGCCGCCCGAACGCTGGATCTTGCCGTAGGCGAGGACATGCACCTTGTCGGGCACGATATGGTTGAGAAGCCGCTGATAGTGGGTGATCACCAGCATCGCCCGGTCCTGCGAGCGCAGCGCGTTCACGCCTTCGGAAACGATGCGCAGCGCATCGATATCGAGACCGGAGTCGGTTTCGTCGAGCACACACAATGTCGGCTCGAGCAGCGCCATCTGCAGGATCTCGGAACGCTTCTTCTCGCCGCCCGAGAAGCCGACGTTCACCGGCCGCTTCAGCATCTCCATGTCGATGTTGAGATCGGCGCTCTTTTCCTTCACGAGCTTCATGAAGGCCGGCGTGCTGAGTTCTTCCTGTCCACGCTTGCGGCGCAAGGAGTTAAGCGCCGTGCGCAGGAACGTCATGCCGCCCACGCCGGGGATTTCCATCGGATACTGGAAGGCCAGGAAGACGCCGGCTGCCGCCCGCTCATCGGGTTCCATCTCCAGGATGGACTCGCCGTTCCACAGAATGTCGCCTTCGGTGACTTCGTAGTCGTCGCGGCCGGCGAGCACATAGGCGAGGGTCGATTTCCCCGACCCGTTCGGCCCCATGATCGCGTGAACCTCGCCCTTCGGGATGGTCAGGTCGATCCCCTTGAGGATTTCCTTGTTCTCCTCGGCGATTTTCACGTGAAGGTTCTTGATTTCCAGCATTCTCGAATTCTCCGCAGTTCAAAGTTGCGTTTCGTTCAATTCGTTCATTCGTTCCGGCCGGCCTGCCGCTCCATTTGCTCGCGGGCCTTTTCTTCCAGCATTTCCTTGTAGGGCTTGCCGTTCCATCGCCAGGCCCAATCGCCGTCGGTTTTCTTTTTGCAGAACGCGGTAAACTGCCAAACAGCGCCGAGCATCGCCAACGCCCACACCAGCGTTCCAAGCAGTTTGTGTTCCTCGGGCAGCCCGAGCAGCCAGAACAGCGATACGACGGCCATCGCCACGGCGAACGCGAATGTCGCCAGCCAGCCCTTCCAGTTTGTCGGCGTGGCGCCATAGCCGTGCCGCTTCGGCTTGAACCAGTAGTTGCCGCCGCTCGTGCCCGCGTCGCTCATTCGAAATACCGCCTCGGCTTCGTTTCGCTGTCCTGCCGCGCCCAGGCAAACACCCGGTTCATGACTTCCGCGTAGAACGGCGGATCGAGCACCGGGAGTTCGTTGTTGGGATGCATGATCTTGCCGCCGACGACGATCGTCATGTCGTCGCGCGCACGCAGTTCGAACGAGCGCGCGCCCTGCTTCAGCTTGACGATCCCGTCGTCCTCGATGACATCGACACCCAATTCGGCCAGGCGCACTTCATCGCCGACTTCCTCGATCCAGTCGGCGATGTCGAACACGACGTCCTGCATGCGTTCCAGCCGGTAGAGTCGCTGGTATTCGGCGACCTCCTCGGCATACTGAACCGCGGCCGCGTTGGCCTGCAGTTCCAGTTGCCGGATGATGGCCGCGTTGCGTTCGTATCGTTCCGTCATTGCGAACGCTCCTTCTTTGTCTTTTTGTGCGTCCCGAAGATGCCGGCGAAGGCATCAGCCAACCGAGCCTTCGAGCGAGATCCCGATAAGCTTCTGCGTCTCGGCCATGAACTCCATCGGAAGCTGCTGAATGACGTCGCGCACGAAGCCGTTCACGATCAGCGTCACCGCTTCCTCTTCGGACAAGCCGCGCTGCATGCAGTAGAACAGCTTGTCGTCGGAGATCTTCGACGTCGTCGCCTCGTGCTCGAAATGCGCCGTCGAGGTTTTGGCCTCGATGTACGGCACCGTGTGCGCACCGCAGTTGTTGCCGATAAGCAGCGAGTCGCACTGCGTGAAGTTTCGGGCGTTGAGCGCCTTGCGGTGGGCGGAAACGAGACCGCGGTAGGTGTTTTCCGAATAGCCCGCGGCGATCCCCTTCGAAACGATGCGGCTGGACGTATTCTTGCCCAGGTGGATCATTTTCGTCCCGGAGTCGATCTGCTGGCGGCCGTTCGAAATGGCGATCGAATAGAATTCGCCACGCGAGTTATCGCCGCGTAGAATGCACGAGGGGTACTTCCAGGTAATCGCCGAACCGGTCTCGACCTGCGTCCAGGAGATTTCCGAGTTATCGCCCCGGCAGTCGCCGCGCTTGGTGACAAAGTTGTAAATCCCGCCTTTGCCTTCCTTATCGCCGGGATACCAGTTCTGGACGGTCGAGTATTTGATCTCAGCATCTTCCAGCGCGATCAATTCCACAACCGCGGCGTGGAGCTGGTTCTCATCGCGCATCGGCGCGGTGCAGCCCTCGAGGTAAGAGACGTACGATCCCTTGTCGGCGATGATCAGCGTCCGCTCGAACTGGCCGGTCTGCTTGTCGTTGATGCGGAAATAGGTCGACAGCTCCATCGGGCAGCGCACGCCCTCCGGGATGTAGACGAACGAACCGTCGGAGAACACCGCCGAGTTGAGCGCCGCATAGAAGTTGTCGGACTTCGGGACGACCGTTCCGAGATATTTCTTCACGAGATCCGGATAGTCGCGCAGAGCCTCCGAGATCGAGCAGAAGATAACGCCCGCTTTCGAAAGTTCCTCCTTGAAGGTCGTGACGACGGAAACCGAATCGAACACCGCGTCGACGGCGACTTTCGCACCCTGCACACCCGCCAGCACTTCCTGCTCTTTCAGCGGGATGCCGAGTTTCTCGTAGGTCGCCAACAATTCCGGATCGACTTCATCGAGGCTTTTCGGCCCCTCCGTCGATTTCGGCGCGGAGTAGTAATAGAGGTCCTGGAAATCGATCTTGGGATAGTTCACCCGCGCCCAGGACGGCTCGTTCATGGTCTGCCAGCGCTGATAGGCGTCAAGGCGCCATTCAAGCATCCAGGCCGGCTCTCCCTTTTTTTCGGAGATATAGCGGATAATCTCTTCGTTGAGGCCCTTCGGCGCCTTTACGGATTCGATTTCAGTTTCGAACCCGTATTTGTACTTATCGACGTCAATTTCCTTGACCTGCTCGATTGTCGACTCGACTGCCGGCATACCGATCTCCTTCCTGTTTCGTCCTGGCGCGCTCGCTTCGCGATGCCCGCCGGCGCGTATTCGAATTACGGTTTCGCGCGTCTTTTAGGCCACCGGGACCGCGGGACGCGCATGGTTCATGAGCGGCGACAGCGCCGCGGTGAAATCGTCGATATCCTCGGGCTTCGTTGCCCAACCCAGCGAGATGCGGACGGCCGCGTTGGCCAAGCTTTCGGGAAGCCCCATGGCCTCAAGGACGTGGCTTCGCCCGACCTTGCCCGACGAACAGGCGGCTCCCGAGCTGAGGGCCACACCGGCCAGGTCGAACCCGATCACCAGCGTTTCGGCTTTGCGTCCGGGGAGCGCGAGACACGACGTGTTGGGCAATCGCGGCGCGCCCATGCCAACCACGATGGCCTCCGCCGCGATCTCGCAGGCACGGCGTTCGAGTTCATCGCGCAAGTCCGAGACCGGGTGCGGCTCGGCGGCCTCAGCCGCCGCGGCCAGAGCCGCCGCACCGAACCCTGCCGCCGCAGCGACATTCTCGGTCCCGGCGCGAAGCCGGTTCTCCTGGCCGCCGCCAACGATGAGGGGCGCGCGGATCTCGCCGCCCGGCCCCTGGATCAGCGCGCCGATACCTTGCGGCCCGCCGATTTTGTGCGAGGAGACCGTCAGGAAGGAAACCTCCAGCGCCTGCAGATCGATCGGCACGCGCCCAGCCGCCTGGACAGCGTCGACGTGCAGCCGGGCACCGGCTGCTGCAACGCCCTCGGCGATTTCGCCGATGGGTTGGATGACGCCGGTTTCGTTGTTGGCCCACTGCACCGAGACGAGCCGTTCGCCTTCGGTCGCCGAGGTATCGGCAAGCCACGCATCGAGCGCCGCCAGCGAGACCCGGCCGTTGCCCTCGACCGGCAAAATGGAAAACGACGCATCGCTAGCACGCGCGGCCTCGAGCACCGAGGGATGCTCGACCGCGCTCACCGCGATCTGCTTCCAGCGCGGCTGCCGGAACACGGTCACGTTCGCTTCGGTCGCACCGCTGGTGAAAATCACTGATTTCGCGACAGCGCCGACCAGCCGAGCGACCGCCGCGCGGGCCTCTTCGAGAACCATCCGAGCACGGCGCCCTTCGCCGTGCACCGAAGAGGCGTTGCCGATCTCATCCAGCGCAGCGAGTAGTGCCGCGCGAGCCTGCGGCCTCAACGGCGCGGTGGCATTATAATCGAGGTAAGCGCGCCGGTTCTTCATGTCGATACCGTCGCGATCCCACCGGCCGGTTGGCCGGGCAGTTTTTCCTGCGGGATTCCGCTCACGACTTCGCGCAGCGTGACATCGGAGAGGAAGACCGAGATGTGCGCGCCAAGCGCCGCCCAGAGTTCGTGCGTCAGGCACCGGTCGCTGCCCAGGCACCCGATATCCTCGTCAAGGCATCGGGTCATCCGGGTACGCTCTTCAACGGCCTTCATGATCTCCTGGATCGTGATCTTCTCCGGCTGGCGCTCCAGACGGTATCCGCCCGCACGGCCGCGTTCACTGGCGACAAGCCCGGCACGACGCAAACGCAGGAAGATCTGTTCGAGGTAGGCCAGCGAGATGCCCTGCCGTTCGGCAATTGCGGAAAGCGGCACGGCGCCCGCGTCGCCGAACTTCGCGATGTCCGCCATCGCCATCACGGCGTACCGGCCTTTGGTGTTGAGTTCCATCGCAAGCTACCCGCGGCCGACGGCGATTTGCCGAACCGGCCTTTCCGTGTCGCCCGGCCATCGAGGAGGCGGCCGTTTGACTTGCATCATCGCACTGTCTTCGTGCTAAGAACGCGCTCCACAGCGAGGGGCAGCAACGCCACTCTTTTCGAACCGTTCTAAACTTGCCGGCAATATGTAAATTCCGAGCGAGCAAGTCAAGTATTCGTGGAGACGCCGGTTCCGGCCATGCGGACGCTGGTGTCTGTCCATCGAGATAAGGCCTGAATCGGCGCGGCGCGCCGGCCATCTGAAACCGAAACCGATGCGCACGGCCCTGGCCGGGACAGAGATCGGCCGCAGCCTTCCTGCCGCAGTGCCATCGGACGCCAGCAAGACGGCCGCAAGCCCTCTTTGCCGAGGGATCGCGGCCAACGACCAAGTAACAGCGAGCGACAAATGCCCGAATTGATCATGAACGGCCCGGCCGGACGCCTGGAAGCCCGTTATCACCACGAACCGGCCTCCGACTCGCCGATCGCGCTGATCCTGCACCCGCACCCGCAGTTCGGCGGCACCATGAACAACCAGGTAGTTTACAGCCTGTATCATACCTTCGCGGAGCGCGGCTTCTCGGTTCTACGCTTCAACTTCCGTGGTGTCGGCCGCTCCCAGGGCTATTGGGACGGAGGCCCCGGCGAACTCGCCGACGCGGCAAGCGCGCTGGATTGGCTGCAACTCGTCAAACCCGATGCCAAGAGTTGCTGGATCGCCGGCGTCTCGTTCGGCACGTGGATTGCGATGCAGCTCCTGATGCGTCGGCCAGAGGCCGAGGGCTTCATCTGCGTCGCGCCGCCGTCCAACCTCTACGACTTCTCCTTCCTCGCGCCGTGCCCTTCGTCCGGGCTGATGATCAACGGCGACAACGACCGCGTCGTCCCGTCGAACTCCGTCGCCGACCTGACGACCAAGCTGAAAACCCAGCGCGGCATCAAGATCACGCATGAGATCGTTCCGGGAGCCAACCACTTCTTCGAGGGACGGATCGACGAACTGAGCGAGCGCGTCGGCACCTATCTCGACGGCCGTCTGGCCGCCAAGGAGGAAGAAGCGCTGAGCAAGGTTAAATCGATTGCAGCGCCGCCCGAAGCCGTTGAAGACGGCGACGACCTCGGCGATGGCGACGACGGCGACGATCAGGAATAATCGTCTGCCGGGACCGCGGAGCCGCAGGGCTCCGCGAGAACCCCGCCGGTCAGCGGTTTCGGCACGCCCGTCGTCCCGGGAAAGGTGATCGGCAGCCCGAGGGCGGCGCGCACCGCCAGATAGGCCCAGGCTTCGGCTTCAAGGCTGTCGCCGTCGAACCCGGCCGCCTCGGCGCGAACCGTCTCCACGCCGCTGCGCATCTCGATTTCTCGCATAAGCGCGTTGTTCCGCCGCCCGCCGCCGCAGGCGATGATCCGCACCGGCCGCGCGGGCAGGTGCTCGAGCGCTGTGGCCACCGCCCCCGCGCTCATCGCCGTCAGCGTCGCAGCCCCGTCTTCCGGAGACATCCACTCCACGAGATCCCAGAAGAACGTATCGCGGTCGAGCGATTTCGGCGGCGCCGCAGCGAAGTAGTCATGGTCGAGAAAGAACCGCACGACGCCCTCGTTGGCGCTGCCGCGCTGTGCAAGTGCACCGTCGGCGTCGAACCGCTCCCGGCCGCCTGTGCAGCGGCGAACCCAGTCGTCGACCAGGGCGCCGCCCGGGCCGGTATCGAATGCGATGAGATCGCCGTCCGCCCCGATCCAGGTGATGTTGGCCACGCCGCCGATGTTGAGTATGGCGAGCGGACGGTCCGGCAGGGCCCCAGCCAGCGCCCGGTGATAGACCGGCACGAGCGGTGCGCCCTGCCCGCCGGAGGAAACGTCGGCCGCGCGCAGATCGAACATCACCGGCCGGCCGATCCGGCGGGCAAGGTCTTCGCCGGCGCCGATTTGTACGGTCAGCCCGGCGTCCGGGCGGTGCAGGACCGTCTGCCCATGAAAACCGACCACCGCGATGTCCTCCGCCACGACGCCGGTCGACTCCAGGAACGCCGCGAACGCCTGCGCGTGGCGTTCCGTCACGATGGCTTCAGCCGCCGCGAGCTCAGGGGGCCGGGCATCGCGATCCAGCAAACCGCGGGCGGACGCCAGGGCATCGACGAGTATCGACCGCTCACGATCCGTGTAGGGGTAAGTGCGCGACGGCCCGCGCCGCACGAAATCTTTGCCATCGGTCTCGATCAGCGCCACGTCGACACCGTCGAGCGACGTCCCGCTCATCATGCCGACGGCGTGCCAGGGGCCTTCGCCGCGTAGAAGCGGTCTCATGGCGCCGACAGGCGGCGGCGTCCTGCCGGCTTGCTCCGGCTCGCGATCTTGTGCAATGACCACCTCCGCTTCCCGAAATCGATCCGATACGTATTCCCAGCCGACGAAAGCCGCCAATGACCAGCGACACGCGCCCGAAATCCGAATTCCTCGAAATCCTCACGCGCCGTGGATACGTGCAGGACACGACGAACTTCGAGGGCATCGACGCCGAAGCGAAGGCCGGCAGCCTCGTCGCCTACGTCGGCTATGACTGCACCGCACCATCTCTGCATGTCGGCCATCTCATTTCTATCATGATGCTGCACTGGCTGCAGCAGTCCGGCGGCGGGCGTCCCATCGCCCTGATGGGCGGCGGCACCACGCGCGTCGGAGACCCTTCCGGCAAGGACGAAACGCGCGCGATGCGCTCGATCGAGGAAATCGACGCCAACAAGGAAGCGCTCAAGGGCGTCTTCGACCGGTTCCTAGAATTCGGCGACAAGCCTGGCGAAGCGATCATGATCGACAACGCCGAATGGCTCGCCAAGCTCAACTACATCGAATTCCTTCGCGATGTCGGCCGCCATTTCTCCGTCAACCGCATGATGACGATGGATTCGGTCCGGCTGCGCCTCGATCGCGAACAGGAACTATCGTTCATCGAATTCAACTACATGCTCTTGCAGTCCTACGACTTCGTCGAGTTGGCGCGCCGTTACGGCTGCAACCTGCAGATGGGCGGCTCCGACCAGTGGGGCAACATCGTCATGGGCGTGGACCTGGGCCGCCGCATGGGCACCCACCCGCTCTTCGGTCTCACCTGTCCGCTGCTCACGACGGCCTCCGGCGCAAAAATGGGCAAGACGGCCCAGGGCGCGGTCTGGCTCAACGACGCGCAGCTACCCGCATATGACTACTGGCAGTACTGGCGGAACACCGAGGACGCGGACGTCGGCCGTTTCCTGCGCCTGTTCACGACCCTGCCTCTGGACGAAATCGCGCGATTGGAGGCCCTCGGCGGCGTCGAGATCAATGATGCCAAGAAGATCCTGGCGACCGAGGCAACGGCCCTGCTGCACGGCCGGGCGGCAGCCGAAAAGGCCGCCGAGACGGCGCGGCTGACCTTCGAACAGGGCACGACCGCGGCGGACCTGCCGACCGTCGATATTCCCGCCGGCGATCTGACCCCGGGCCTGGGGGTCCTTGAAGCCTTCGTGCGCGCCGGTCTGGTCAAGTCGACCAGCGACGCGCGGCGCCAGATCAAGGGCCGCGCGCTCAAGGTCAACGACGCCACGGTGGAGAACGACAAGGCGCAGATCACCGCCGAGGATGCGTCAGGCGAAGGTGTGATCAAACTGTCGTTCGGCAAGAAGCGGCACGTTTTGTTGCGGCCCGCGTGAGCAGCCTCGACTGTCTTATCCAGACCTGCCCAGCCCCCCGCGCGCACTAATTCGAGCGCATCTCCGAGTTCCAGCCCTCGATCGTCCGCCCCGGTGCCACGGTGCGGCCATCGCCTGGGCGACGCTGCACGCCGAGCGATTCATCCGGCCCACGCGGCGAAACGCGCTGGCCATCCGGCGCCAACTGGAAGATCTCGCGGAAAATCCCTGGGGCGATCACCGAAAGCGGATGGACGAACACCTGCGGGCGTTCCATCGAACCCCGGATCGCATAGTTGGTCCCGAAGATACCTTCCTTGCGCGGACCGGATAGGATCTCGCCTAACAGAGGGATCGCCGCGAAGACGTTGTTCAGGCCCTGCAGGAAAACGTACGTTCCACCCAGGTCGACGGTCTTGGAGCGGAAGTCTGCCTTGCCGCGCAACGTTGCGCCGAGAAGCGCACCGTGCAGCGCAGCGTCCTGCAGCACAATCTGGCCGTGACCGACCGCGAACGGCGCACGCAGGCTGTCGAACTCGAAGACCTGTCGCGTCACCTTGTTCTGACGTCTGGCAATCGGCGGAATGCTCTCATCCGCGCTGCCGACCACCTCAGAGACGATGGGGTCGCCGAGCACCTTGAAGCGCTCAACCCATAGCGTGCCCACCTGCTGTGCCGAACCGCTGCCGTCGAGGTCGACGATAAGCCGTAAACGGCCGCCGACCATGTTCGGGTAGAAGCCCACCAGCTTGAACGCCTGGCCCGCGTCATCGCTATCCACGACGAGCTGCGGCCCCTCCGACGACCGTTCCAGATCGAACGTCATGAGCGCGCCGCCATCCAGCGTGCCGCGACCCTGCAAAGCCGTCAGCCGGTTGCGCCGCGAGGAAAGCGTCAGCGCCACATCGCGCAACGAAACGGTATCGAACCCGATAACGTTCTCGATTTTGGCGCGCACATCGAACCCTGCGCGCTCGTCGTCATGCGCGGGCGACGATTTCGCCCGCTCGCCATCGGCGACAGAAAACAGAGAACGGAAGAACGCCTGCCCCTGGAAGGTCTTGCCCTCGACGTTGATCTTCCAGATCCCGTCTTTCCGCTTCACGCCGCGCGCATTGAGACGGCTCACCAGATCGAGACCGAACACCGGGAAATCAAACCGCTGCGCGCCACCGTCCGCATCGATCAGAATGTCTCCCTCGATCGCGATGTCCGAGCCGGTGACCTTGAGATTCTTGAGAAGCCGACGCCCCTTGCCGGCATCTTCCACCTCGCACGTCAGCGTGGCTTTCGCCCCTGAAGGCTTATTCCAGCCGAGCGTCGCCAGCTTCAGCTCAGCCTTGCTCAAGTCCGCCTCGACGAACACGCGCTGCTGCGGCGTCCGTGGATTGTCGATCGTTATGCTGACCGGGACATCGCCGGTGACGAACTCGTCGAGTTCCAGCCCGAGCCGTTCCCTGTCCGCGGCATCGAGTGTGGCCTTGAGGATCAGCGGCGCGGCGTCGTCGCTGACACCGGTCAACCGGCGCAGCGAAACGTCGGCAAGAACGCCGCGAACGAGCATCTGCCCTTTCGCGTTGAACATCCGAGGCGAGACCTCGAAATCGATACTCGCCCCCTTGATGTCGTGTCCGTCGAAGAACCCCGGCAGGTTGCCCTGCTTCAGCCGCGCGCTCACTTCGTAGCCGATGTCGGACGCCGAGAACACGTAGGCGAGCGGGAACCCGATCGTCGCCTCCCCGGTGAGTTCGCCGCTCACTTTTTCCGGTAGGTTTGGCAGGCTGGGCACTTGCGACAGTGGCGGTGTCGAAAACAGCTTGCGCACCGCGCCCGCCGGACCGTCGAACTTGAACGACGCCTTTCCGGAAGCCGCCATGGAAATCATCTCGCTTCCCACAAACCGGCCTTCCTCAATCGCAACCATGTCGCCGTCGCCCAGGTCCATATTTCCCTTAGGGAGGGTAACAACCAGGCTGTCGTCCTCGAAACGAGCGGTCGCGCTGGCGCTCGTGACGGGCGGCAGGCCAGGCAACGCGTCGAAAACGACCTCTTCGGCCTCCACGCCGATGACGAGACGCCCCCCGGCGCCACCGTCTCCGGCTCCTGTCTGAGCCGGCAGATATCGGCCGCTCTTGAAGCTGATCGTCCCGGCGGCGACGCGCCCGTCGCGCACATTCTCGCTGAACCATTTGCGACCCGCCTCGGCGATGGCCGGTGGCCAGACCGCCGCAAGCCGGGCAACCGGCATGCCGGAAAAACCGCCGTCCCAAACGGCGCCCCCGGACACCGGGTCGAAATCCACTTCGCCGTTGAGACCGATCACGCCGCCGGCCAGTGCAATGCGCATCTGCGTGACATTCAGCTTCGGCCGGGCAAGATCGAGCCGGCCTTCCACTTGCGTAACGCCGATGCCGCCTGCCGCATCGCCATCGGGCCCGGCGCCCGCGTTCGGCACCAGATCGCCCTTGAACGCCCAGACACCATCGCTATCGGCAGCGCCCGCCGCGGCACCGCGCACGACATATTCGAGGCCGCCCGAAACCACGCGGGAGGGCTTCAACTCAAGACGTCCCCCGTCCAAGGGCCGGAACGCGAACTTCAACAGGCCCGCGTCGAAAGCGAGGAGTGGCTGCTCGACGCTATCGAGCTTGATCCGGCTTCCCGAAAGTTCCAGCGCCAATTCGGCACCGCGAATCTCCCCGCCGGCATCAATGTCGGCCTCGATATCCGCCGACAGCGGCACGTCGAAGTGCTGCAGGGCATCGAGCCCCGGCAGGGCGACGGCGAGATCGCGCGGAACCACGTCGCGCAGCGAGACGCGCAGCCCGGTCCGGCCGGTCGCCGTCTCGCTGTCGGCGCGGAACGATGTCGTCCAGATCTTGCCGGACGTGGAAATCCGCGCAGATCCCGAGATGATCTGACGGCCGTCGCGGCGTTCGAGGTCCACGAGCAAGCGCGGCACCTGCCAGTTGGACTTCACGCCCTCGGCATTCAGCATCACGATGGCATTGCGCAGCCCGACTTCGCGAAGACGCGAGCGTGGGGCCGATTCGCCGCCGCTTGGAGAACCCGTCGGCGTTGCCTCCTGCCGAAGTAACCGCGCCAGATCGAAGCCCGGTCCGGCGCCACTCGACCCATTCGGAACGGCGTAACGGCCGGTGGCGTGTCCGCTCTCGCCAGGCAACTGCCCATTGCCGCCGGTCGTGCCGCGCGGGGTGAAACTCAGGCTGAACCCGGTATCGCGGGCGTAATCGACGGCGATCCGCGGCTCGATGAGCTCGACTCGTTCGGGCGCAGCCCGCAACTGCCACAGGGAACCGGCATCGAGCCCGATCGCCGCCTGCGGCGCCGCGATCACCGGCACGCCGTCGCTACTGGAAAGTCTCAGGTTACGGATCCGCAGCTCAAGCCCGCCGGAGTCCGCGTGGGTGAGAATGACGTCGTCGAAATCGGCAGCCAGGCCTGGCAAACCTTTATCGATGCCCTGTTTGACGGGATCGACGAGGAAGTTCACCGCGACAGGGCCTTGCTGGAGCCGGAAGTAGCCGATACCAGCCGCCAGCGCGACGAGCAGCAGCATCGGCACGACGACCATCAAAAGGAAGCCGGTCAGAATACGGCGCAACGACGATGCACCCGGCTCCGAGCCGGCCGCCGCTGGCGCGCGCCGGCGCATCACCGGCCGCCGTTTCGCCTGCCCCTCGACGGATGCCCCCCGGCGCTGACCGCGCCTTTTCTCCGATGGCGTCAAACTGGCAAACCTTCCCCTGGTTTCCGTAGTTTCGGCCCCTTAACCCGGCCACTCGCACCGGCTGCATCGCCCCAGGCCCGGCCGCTTATCCGAACGCCTCGACGAATTCGAGCCGGCCCTTGCACCCACGAGCGCCCCCGCGCTTTGCTTGGCTCAATCGCGGCGTCGGCGCCGAGCGGTCGTGCAAAGCGTTTGGCCTCGATGTTCCGCTAAATCAAGCGGCGTTTCGGCAATACTTGTTGCAGTGCGTCAGTCCACGCAACAAACGTTCCAGACTGAGGCTCAACAGAAGCCTACGCGCTCGCTCTGCCCGCGCCCGCGACGATGCTCAAACCCGCTGTGCCGTTCCCCTTTACGCATTCCGACCTAACGGCGCCTCGCGTCGAATTTATGATCGCCGCCCGCCATCTCCCCCGTTTGCGCCTGTGAAACCCCCAACGTAGAAAACCGCGATCCATCAGCCCGCCGACCAACGTAGACGGCGGCATCGCACATCACACCCCCAGGGTTTCCCACGTGCCTCAAGCTCGCATGGCCTTGACGCGGCCGGCGACCGCCGCATTGTCAGACTGCCCATCGCCCTCTGAACAGGAGAACGACGACATGGTCGAAGAAGGAAAGAAAGCGCCCAATTTCAAGCTCCCCGATGCCGAAGGCGAGAAGGTCGAGCTGACCAAGCTTAAGGGCGCACCTGTCGTTGTCTACTTCTACCCCAAGGACGATACATCGGGCTGCACCAAGCAGGCCTTGGGTTTCGAGGAACATCTGAAGGAATTCGAGAAGGCCGGCGCCACCGTCCTGGGCATTTCGCCGCAGGATCAAAAGAGCAAGCGCAAGTTCGCCGACAAGCACGGCCTCACGTTCCGCCTGCTCGCCGATACCGAAACCGAAGCGGCCGAGAAATACGGCGTCTGGGTGGAGAAATCCATGTATGGCCGCAAGTACATGGGCGTCGAGCGCTCCACCTTCCTCGTCGATAAGGCAGGCAAGGTCGCCCGCATCTGGCGCAAGGTGAAGGTCCCGGGACACGTCGAGGAAGTATTGGCGGCGGTCAAAGAATTGGCGGATTGAGCATGTTGTGAAGGCAGGTCGCCCAATCGGGCGGCAACGCGTGTTTCCAGTGAGCCACGTGCCGCCCGTTGGCCCTAAGCGAGGCGTGACGGCGCAGGGTAACTATGCTATCTGCGCCGCAGGCAGGTCGGGGAGCAATCCTGAGGGGGACGACGTCTTACCGGATCCTGCGTTGCCAGTGATTTTAGATGCGTTGTTGGAGGTCGAGGACGCTATGCTGCCCAACTTCAAGAAAAACGAAGCCGAAATGCCCAAACCGCCGGCTCCTCCGGCGCCACCCGCACCTTCGGCTGCCTCTTCCGCGCCTTCCACCGCCGCACCGCGCACGGGTGACCGCATGCCGCCTTCGATCATCGGTCCCGACCTGACGATCCACGGCAACCTTTCCTCGCAGGGACAGGTCCAGATCGACGGGACGGTTGAGGGCGATATCCGGGGTACGCACATCGTCGTCGGCGAGCGCGCCAACATCACCGGCGGCATCATCGCCGAGGAAGTCGTGGTACGCGGCCACGTCATGGGGTCGATCCGCGGCAAGCGCGTGATGCTTCAGGCGCAGAGCCACGTCGAGGGCGACATCTATCACAAGGCGCTCGCGATCGAGCAGGGCGCATTCTTCGAAGGCAAATCGCGCCGCAGCGAAGACCCGGTCGCCAGCGCCAGCGAGCCCGAGAAACCGCCGATGGTCGCCGCTCCCGTACCGGAAGCTTCCTGATCGGCGATTGGGACGCGAGCGTTTGCGAAACCGCCCTCGGCAACGCCTGTGGGTGGTCGCAGAAAAAGTCCGACCGGATTGACAGCCCCGCGTAGCCGAAGCCCGGCCACGTGGGGCTCCTTATTTCAACCGCCCATGCCGCTTCTTCGGCTGCAACGGATGCCGTCCGTCAGTTACGGTGGCCGACGTCGAGCCGCTTTTCCAGCCACGCCGAATAGCGGCTCATCCCGAAGCAGAAGACCCAGAAGACGAACGCCGCGAAGACATACCCCGTAGCCGCCGTTTGCGGCGAAAACCATTCCGCATCCGACGCAATGGCTTGCTGCACGATCCCCAGCAAGTCGAAAAGACCGATAATCAGGACGAGACTCGTGTCCTTGAACAGCGCGATGAACGAGTTGACGATACCGGGGATCACCAGCTTGAGCGCCTGCGGCAGCACGATGAGGCCCATCTTCTGCGGATAGCCCAGGCCCAAGGCGTCGGCGGCTTCGAATTGACCGCGCGGGATCGCCTGCAGACCGCCACGCACCACTTCCGCCAGATACGCCGCCGAGAACAGCGCCACGCCGATAAGCGCCCGCAGGAGCTTATCGAACGTAACGTTCTCCGGCAGGAACAGCGGCAGCATCACCGAAGCGAAAAACAACACCGTTACAAGCGGCACGCCGCGAACGAACTCGATGAAGATAATGGCGAGCCACTTGATGAGCGGCAGATCCGAACGCCGCGCCAACGCCAGAATTATTCCAAGAGGAAATGACGCCGCGATCCCCACGCAGGCCACCACCAGCGTAACCAGCAATCCGCCCCACTTCTCCGTCGGCACGACAGGCAGTCCGGCCCACGGCGCGCCTGTCAACAGGAAGTAGGCGATTAGCGGGAAACCAACGAGCATATAGACCGCAAGCCAGAGCTTGCCCGGCACACCCGGCATCATCAGCGGCACCAGCCCGGCCAGCGCGAGAAGGTAGGTCAGGTTGACCCGCCAGAGTTCCTCGACCGGGTAGCGACCGTACATGAAGAGCTTGAATTTGTTCGTCACGAACGGCCAGCAGGCCCCTGCGCCCTCGATCCGGCAGGCCGATCCATCGCTGCCGGTGAACACCGCCGAGAAAATAGCCCAGTTGAGTACGCCGGAGAGCACCCAATACGAGACCAGGAGGCCGATAAGGGTGAGTACTGTGTTCCCTAACGAGGAAAACAGGTTGACCCGTGCCCACCCTAGCGCCGACGTCAAAGCTTGTTCGATCGCAGATGCCATTTCCGCTCCCCCGCCCTATCGCTCGACCAGCGCCATGCGCGCGTTGAACAGGTTCATGAGGAGCGACGTCACGAGGCTGATGAAGAGATAGACGGCCATCGTCAAAAGGACGACTTCGACGGCCTGATTGGTCTGGTTGAGAACCGTGCCGGCGAAAACCGAGACGAGGTCCGGATAGCCGATCGCGACGGCCAGCGAAGAGTTCTTCGTCAGGTTCAAATACTGGTTCGTCAGCGGCGGAATAATCACGCGCAACGCCTGCGGGATGATTACCAGCCGCATGATCTGACCTTCGTGAAGGCCCAGCGCGGCAGCCGCCTCGCTTTGCCCTTTCGGCACCGCGAGAATCCCGCTTCGAACGATCTCAGCGATAAAAGCGGCGGTGTAGAGCGTGAGCCCTGCCAGTAGCGCGATGAATTCCGGCAGGACCACGACACCGCCACGCAAGTTGAAACGGCCCAGTTCCGGCGCATCGAAACTGAGCGGCGCGCCTGCAAGGATGAAGGCGGCAGCCGGGATCGCGACGAGGCTTGCGACCGACGGCCAAAGCACCGGCCGTATTTCACCGGTCGCGATGCGGATCCGACGAGCGCGCCAGTAGATAAAAACCGCTCCGGCAATTCCGGCCACCAGCCCGAGGCCGACAATCCACATGCCCGGCCCGAAAACGGGCGCCGGCACATAAAGACCGCGAACATTCAGAAAGCTGGAAAGAGGCAGCTCGATCGATTCTCGTGGCGACGGCAAATTATAGAGCACGCCGAAGTAGACCGCGAACAGCATCAACAGCGGCGGGATATTGCGGATGGTCTCAACGTAGACCGTCGCCAGCGCCGCGATCAGCCAGTTTTTGGAAAGCCGCGCGATGCCGATCACGAAGCCCAGCAGCGTCGCCAGCACGATCCCGATCACGGCGACAAGCAGCGTGTTGAGTAGACCGACCACAAAGGCCCGCCCGTAGCTCATCGTATTCTTGTAGGGGATGAGCGTCTGCGAGATGTCGAAACCAGCCGTCCGGTCCAGGAAACCGAAGCCGGATGCAATCCCTTGCGCTTCGAGGTTGCGGATCGTGTTGTCGACAATTGCCCACACGAACCAGATGAGCACGATGGCGGCGATGACCTGCCACAGCACCGCGCGCACCTTCGGATCGTAGAAGGCATCCGTAAGACTGCGATGCGGTTTGCGGGCTTGCCGCGATTTGGACTGGGCCGTGGTCAATGCGCCGATCCCGGGGGGTTGCGATCAGTTCCCGCGCCACCTGCCATCGCTCGCCTCGGCAAGCCGATGAACGGCGGTCGGAACGACAGTCATCTACCGCCGTCCCGCAAAACCGTCCTTAGCGGATCGGCGGCGCGTACTGCAGGCCGCCGTTCTTCCAAAGCGCGTTCTGGCCGCGGGCGATACCCAGCGGGGAGCCGGCGCCAACATTACGGTCGAAGGATTCGCCATAGTTGCCGACGTGCTTGATGACCTGATAGGCCCAGTCGTTATCGAGCCCGATCGCCGTGCCGAACTCGCCTTCCACACCGAGAAGGCGACGGATCGATGGGTTCTTCGAATTCTTCATCTCATCGACATTCTGCATCGTCACGCCGAGTTCCTCGGCGTTGATCATCGCGTTGAGCACCCAGCGGACGATGTTGGCCCACTGCGGGTCGCCCTGGCGGACAACCGGACCCAGCGGCTCTTTCGAAATGATTTCGGGCAGGACGACGTGATCGTCGGGATTACCGAGCGTCAGACGGATCGAATAAAGCTGAGACACGTCGGTTGTGAAGGCTTCGCAGCGCCCGGCGTTATAGGCCGCCAGTACTTCCGGCAGCCGTTCATAGACCGCGGGATTGTAGTCCATCTTATTGGACCGAAAGTAATCGGCGAGGTTGAGTTCGGTCGTCGTGCCGGTCTGCACGCAAATGCTGGCGCCGGAAAGCTCCTTGGCGGACACGACATCGAGGCTCTTCTTCACCATGAAGCCCTGGCCGTCGTAATAGTTGACGCCGGCAAAGTTGAGGCCCGCCGAGGTGTCGCGGCTCATGGTCCAGGTCGTATTGCGCGACAACAGGTCGATCTCACCCGATTGCAGCGCGGTAAACCGTTCCTTAGCGGTCAACGGGACGAATTTGACCTTCGACGGGTCCTTATAGATCGCGGCGGAAACAGCCCGGCAGACATCGACGTCGAGCCCTTTCCAGGTACCGCTGCTATCCGGCGCGCTAAAGCCGGCGAGGCCCGTGTTAACGCCGCACTGAAGCTGACCTCGAGACTTTACGGTTTCGAGCGTGCTCGTTTGCGCGTTGGAAACCGCAGGCACCAAAGCCAGCGAAGCGAGCGTGACGAGTAGGGCCGCGACCCGGTTCCTCATAAGTTTCTCCTCCCCAAAAGGGCTTGTTCGGCTCAATCGACCGCCTTCGCGGCCGGGTAAAGCGTTGTTTACGGCGGAACGTCGACGACGGCGCACGCTCGCCGGGCTTCACCTTCGGGAAAACCGGTTCAACACCGGCCTGCCCACGTCTGACTGAACACTGCATCAATAAGCTGACAGGGGTTTGGCGACAACCGTCAGTGCGCGAGGATTTGCGCCAGGAATTCCTGCGTACGCGGAGATTCAGGGGCCGAGAAGAAGGTTTCCGGCGGCGCCGTCTCGACGATTTCGCCTCCGTCCATGAAGATGACCCGGTCGGCGATGGCCCGGGCGAACCCCATTTCGTGTGTGACACAAAGCATCGTCATGCCCTGTTCGGCAAGCTCTGTCATCACGTCGAGCACCTCCTTGACCATTTCCGGATCGAGCGCCGAGGTCGGCTCGTCGAACAGCATGATCTTCGGCGACATGCACAACGCCCGCGCAATGGCCACACGCTGCTGCTGGCCGCCCGAAAGCTGACCTGGAAACTTGTGCGCCTGCTCGGGAATACGCACGCGCCTGAGATATTCGAATGCGATTTCCTCGGCCTGCGCCCGCGGCAGCTTTCGCACCCATTGCGGCGCCAGGCACAGGTTGTCGAGTACGCTCAGGTGCGGGAACAGATTGAAGCTCTGGAAAACCATGCCGACTTCCGAGCGGATCTTGTCGATCTGGCGCAGGTCGTCGGTCAATTCGTGGCCGTCCACGACGATCCGTCCGGCTTGGTGCGTTTCCAGGCGATTGATGCAGCGGATAAGCGTCGATTTACCGGAGCCCGAGGGCCCGCAGATCACGATCCGTTCGCCCCGGGCCACTTCCAGGTCGATTGATTTCAGGACGTGGAACTCGCCGAACCACTTATCGACCGACTGCATCTCGACGGCGGCGACGTTCGAACCGTCGCGGCTCGCGGTCGCTGCGCCCGTGTCAGCCGCTGGCTGGCTCATGTCGCCTGCTCCCTGATTGCAACGGATCGGCCGATAGCGTCACCACTGATGATGGGTTACCCGGCTTTTATCTAGTGCGTTGCCCCGGCCACGCCAAGCTCGCGCCCGTTAGAGCCCGGTTTCTCGGCAGAAAACAAGCATTTCCGCGCCACCCCAGACCAGCAGCCGCACCGGCAGGAAGCCTTGCCTCGTATAGAAGCGGTTGTTGCGGACACGATTGCCCGTCACGAGGTGAACGCCGGGCACACCCGTCTCCCGCAGGTCGGCGAGAAACGTCCCGACGAGCTTTTCGCCAACCCCCTGCCCTCGGCAGTCCGACGATACATTGACGTGCAGGTGCGCGGGATAACGCTGCGCGAGATCCGCGTAAAGCGCCGTGAAGCCGAGATCCCGGAACCGTGCGGACCGCGCGATATTCTCGACCGACCCGGCGAGATAGCCGATCGGGCCGCGATCGCCGCGGGCCACATAGAACCAGTCGCGATCGCCGCGCAGATAACGCCCCAGCCAACGCTCACGGAACGCGGCCCTCAGCACCGCACTCTCGAAGGACTGCCGCCCACTCGATGAGAAAAAGATTTCGTCGATGGCCGCTGCGTCGCGTTCAGAAAGGGTCGTCCCTTCATCCAGCCGGAGAACGCGAACGGGCATGCTCATGAACCCAAACTCCGCCCCCGATGGCTCAAACTCCGCCCCCGCCGCAATGACACGGCCCGGTGGCCGCTGAGAATCGGCTCCGGAACGCGGACGCCCCGGAACCGGTGCGACGGCGAAGCTTAATTCCTGGCGACGGACTGCGCGAGCTTGATCTGGAAATCCGGCGG
This sequence comes from Filomicrobium sp., assembly GCA_965226995.1. Taxonomy (GTDB): domain Bacteria; phylum Pseudomonadota; class Alphaproteobacteria; order Rhizobiales; family Hyphomicrobiaceae; genus Filomicrobium. The sequence continues at coordinate 534,028 of CBDDFK010000008.1, read as the reverse complement.
CAGGTCATTCGGCACATAGACCGCAGCAGCGTCTTCGCGCGCCGGTGTCAGCGCCGTGAAGCGCCCGTAGTTTGGCGAGAACGGCTCCGTCGGGTCGTCTTTCACCGGCGTTTGCAGTCGCGGCGGCGGTTGCGCTTCGATTCCGTCGTCTTCAATGGGGATGGGGACCGCGGCCGGGCGGCTGTACTGATGCGGAGCGGCATGTGCCGGCATAGTGGCACCAGAATAGGCGACCGAGGTGGATGGCGCGCGCGTCGCGCAGCCTCCAAGGCTCAGGGCGACGGCGAGAACGGCAAGACCGGCGACGGCATTGCCACGGCGACACGACTTGAGGCGGGAACTGAACCTCGACACAACGAACGCTCCTCATGGGGCACAAACATACGCCCGGTAGCAAAGCACGGCAGCGTTAACGCCCCCCTAACGGCTGTATCGAACAGGAACATCGACAATACCGACCGATTAATGCCGCGGCCAGATGGGGAAAACAATCACGGACACGTCATCGGAGCTTGCAAGAGTAATGACGGCACTGTGATTACGCCGGTGAAATCCGTCATTAGAGAACACCTGAAGAGAGAGGGACGAATATAAAAGAAACCCCTCGCCACACAATTCGTGCCCTTGTTCGCAGCAACGGCAGGGCCCTGCCCGGTGGTTCCACCCATCGCCGAATTAGTTCAAAGGACGCTGATTCCACAGCGTTTATAGCGAGCTTTGTTGAGCGCTACGTTGGAAAGCCACGATGGTTTCACCCGGCGCCTTCACTCTCGCCTCTCCTCGACGTGATAGCCCTCACGCGGCTTGTGATTTCCAAATCATCAATTTCAAAACTAACTTCATTGGTGTCGGCGGGACAAACCCGGCGGCAAGAAAAAGAGAAAAGCGAAACGGAATTAAAGAGCACCATCGTTTCGCCCTTCAGCGACGAAAATGAAAAACAATCGGAGATGTCAAAATGAAAACGATCACGAGCCTCATCGCTGCACTCACCGTCCTCGCCGCCGCCTCATCGGCTCAGGCCTTCGACCCGAAAGAATTCTTCGAGAAACAGCAGCAGTACGGCGGATATAGCGACGACTCCATCCGTACCGGCGCGACGCTCGATCCGCATGGCCTGTTCGGCAACGATAATCGCTAATGCTCAGCGCGAGTGACCCGCTTCAACGCAGAGACTCTTCAAACGCAAACAACAAGGAAACATTGATCATGAAACTGCTCACCAGCCTCATCGCCGCCGCCACCATCCTCGCCGCAGCCTCCTCGGCCCAGGCCCTGGAACCCAAGGAGTTCTTCGAGCAGCAGCAGCTGTACGGTGATTTCATCAACACCCCCACCAGCGGCATCGTTGAGCGCAGCCCCGGTCCGGACTGCTTCGTCAACCTCAGCTCGGACATTCGCCACTGCAACTGACAACAAGACCCGCCGGACGAAAACGGCGTGAACAAGCCCCCCTCCCTGGCCGAGAGGCCGCCGGTCATAGACGATCGACCGGCGGCCTTTTTCGTTGTGCGTCCCGAGCGAGGGGTGCCGAAAGTCAAATCCTTTACTGAAACAGGCCTTCCTTGAGGCCATCGAACATCGCCTGCACGGCAATCCCCGCGAGCAGAACACCGAAGACGCGCATCAAAACGCGCTGCGCTGTCGGTCCTAGAAATCTCGCGAACGCCGGCGCCGTCACGAGCAGCGCAAGCGTCAGCGCCATGACAGCCGCCAGTCCCGCCAAGACAGCCGCCAGCGACAAGGCCGAGCCGTCGCTTCTCGCGGCGAGCACGATGCCGCCGCTCATCGCCCCAGGGCCGGCCAGCAACGGCGTCGCCATGGGAAAGACCGCCAGATCCTCCTTGCCGAAAGCTTCTTCGTCCTCCTTTGGCGTCAGTTTCGATGTCCGGCCCGGCTGCGTGAAAATCATATCCAGCGCAATCAGACCCAGGATCGCCCCGCCCGCCGTCTTCAGGGCCGCAAGACTGACGCCGAGTTGCTGTAGCATCGGCTGGCCGAGAAGCGTGAACACCAAAAGGATACCGCTTGCGATCAGCACGGCGCGCACGGCGATACCCGTCCGCTCCTTCTCATCGATCCCCGCGGTGAACGCGGCAAATAAGACAGCGGCCTCGACCGGACCGATCGTGGCGAAGAACGTCGTGAAGCTGGTCAGCGCGACGTTGAGAAACTCCATGCATCGCCCTTTACGGATTGACGGCTCGAAGGAAGGCTCGGCGAATTTCCGCGCACCCGCCAGATGGGGGAGCCGATCGGCAAGCGCTCCGCCGAAGGTCAGCCCCCACGATTGTTAGCCACCTGCGGCGAGCGCTGCTAAATCGTTGAATTTGCGTTTATTTCTTGGCTGTGTCGGCCGCGCTGACTTAGCATGGGTTGTCGCGAGTTTCGAATCAGCCATGCGGCAGGCTCTGCGACACCTAACCGGAGGGGTTCACGACGACGATCGAGGAGCACTGCATGACGACATCGGATTTCGCTCTCCAGCTCAAGGGCTATGCGCTCACCACGGCAGAGATACTTTATCGGATGCCGGACCACCAATCCTTCCTGCAGACGTACATCTGGCAGGATTTCGACCTCCACCCGCGATTTCCGAAACTCAAGAGTTTCCTCGACTTCTGGGAAGCCAATCTGGACGGACCCCTCTATAAGGTCACGGTCGCGCATCACCAATTGGTGTCGCCGGCCGAGTTCCGCCTCCTCAGCGGCGACTACAAGCTGAACTGAGGCGCCCGACGGGGAGGCTCCGCCAGCACGGCCAAGTCAGTTTCGGGCCGCCGCGTTGCCTCAGCCGGGTACGCGAAAGAATTCCCCGCCGCTCCAGATGCCGGCGTGTCCGTCGGCATCCTCGACGGCGGACGCAAGGAGATCGTGCGTCAGTGCCCGGGATAACAGCGCGCGCAGGCCCCTACGGATCTCAACATAGGGCTTCGTCCCGCCATCGGGAGCTTCGATAAAACGCAGCGGATGCTTAGGCCCCGCCGTGACGATATCGTCGAGATTGGTCCGCAAGACGATTTCCTGCGCCTCCGGCTCGCCATGGCGGCGAACTTCCATCTCGACGGCGATGAAAGGCGCATCCGCCACCGTGACGTCGATCTTTTCGACAGGTGTCACGAGATAGTAGCCGCCTTCTGCGTCACGGGTGAGCACGCGCGCGAACAGCTTGACGAGCGCCAGCCGGCTGATCGGGCTGCCGCGATAATGCCATGACCCATCGCCTTCGATCGCAAGCCCTATATCGCCACAGTAAGGCGGGTTCCACTGCTCCAGCGGCGCCGTCCCCCCCACCTCGCAGGCCTTGATCAACTCGGTGAGACCGTGAATTTGCGGCGCGGTACCATGATCTTCTGTAGTGTTCGCCATCGTATGATCTCCTGGGTGCGTAAAGCCTCAATCGGCCTTAACGAACATTCACTTGACCCCGAGGGTGCGGCGCTCAATCCTTACGCTCCCGCCATCTGCGCGGACCGCTGGCGCGCTTGCCGCGCGTAATCGGCCAATGAATCTCTAAGCGCGGCGCCGGTCCGCGGCTCCTATGCCGCGATCTGCCGGCATCGGAAGAAAACTTCAAGGGGAACGCTTTAGGCGCATGAGCATGCTGATGGAAACCGACGAAACGATTGTGCCCCGCCTTGAAGCCGCCGCCGACCGGGTCCGCACCGCCCAGGCGGAAGCCGCGAAGGTCATCTTCGGCCAGGATGAAGTTATCGAGCGGGCGCTGGTCACCATCCTCTCCGGCGGCCACGCCCTGCTGATCGGCGTACCCGGTCTTGCCAAGACGTTACTCGTCGAAACGCTGGGCAAGGTGCTCGGGCTCGACGCCAAGCGCGTGCAGTTTACCCCGGACCTCATGCCTTCCGACATTATCGGATCTGAGGTTCTCGAAGAAATCCCAGGTCAGCAGCGGTCGTTCCGCTTCATCAAGGGGCCTGTATTCACGCAGCTCCTGATGGCCGACGAAATCAACCGCGCCTCCCCGAAGACGCAGTCGGCGCTTCTTCAGGCCATGCAGGAGCATCACGTCTCCGTGGCCGGCGTGCGCCATGAAATCCCCGAGCCCTTCCACGTTCTCGCAACGCAGAACCCGTTGGAGCAGGAAGGCACTTATCCGCTTCCCGAAGCCCAGCTCGACCGGTTCCTCCTCCAGGTCGACGTGACCTACCCCGACCTCGACGCCGAGCGCCGGATGTTGCAGGCGACGACGGGCACCGAGAAAGGCTCGCTCAACACCATCCTTTCCGCGCAGGAGCTGATGGAGATCCAGCGGCTGGTCCGCCAGATGCCGGTTCCCGACCGGATCGTCGACGCCATTCTCGCGTTGGTTCGCGCCGCGCGCCCCGGCACCGGGGCCGGTGAAGACACCGACAAGTTCATCGCGTGGGGTCCCGGCCCGCGTGCCAGCCAGGCCTTGATGATGGCCGTCAGGGCCAAGGCGCTTCTCGATGGCCGCCTCGCGCCGTCCCTCGACGACGTCGCCAACCTTGCCGCCCCGATCCTCAAGCACCGGATGGCCCTCAACTTCACCGCCCGCGCAGAAGGCCGGCAACTCGACGACGTTATTGCGCGGCTCACCGAACGGGTGGGATAACGCGCGCATGGCTTTCATCCCGTCCGCCGCAACGACCAGCGAGACGCAGCGCACCGTCGTCCTCGAGCGTGACGCGCACGCCGTGGCCGAACGGCTGCCCGAACTCATGCTCGAAGCCGCGCGGATTTCCCACACGGTCACGCATGGCGTGCACGGCCGGCGCCGCCCCGGTCCCGGCGAAACCTTTTGGCAGTTCCGGCAATACGAACCCAACGACTCCACGACCCTCATCGATTGGCGGCGGACGGCATCGTCGAGCCACGTCTACATTCGCGAACGTGAGTGGGAAGCCGCGCATACCGTTTGGCTCTGGCCGGACCTGTCGCCGTCGATGGAGTTCAAGAGTTCGCTCGCCACCGCCTCCAAGCGGGACCGGGCGCTGGTACTCACGCTCGCGCTTTCCGAACTTCTCGTTCGCGGCGGCGAACGCGTCGGACTTCTCGGCCTCACCCGGCCAACCGCGCACCGCAAGGCAACGTCGCGTCTCGCCGAAGCCCTCGCCCAGCACGCCACCGACAACGTGCTGACCGCGGGCGTCCCCCCGCAGGCACGCATCTCCCGCTTCTCCGGCACGGTTCTCATCAGCGATTTCCTCGACCCCCTCGAAGACATTTCCGCCGCGCTGAAACAACTCGCGGGCGACGAGATCTCCGGCCACCTCATCCAGGTACTCGATCCCGTGGAGGAAACGCTGCCGTTTGAAGGCCGCATGGAATTCATCGAGCCCGAACACGGCACACGCTGGATCGGGGATCGCGTGGAGACGCTCCGCGCCCAGTATCGCGAACGCCTCGAAGCCCACCGCCGCGGCCTGCAACAAATCGCCAACCGTCTTGGCTGGTCGCTTCTCGTTCACCACACCGACCGGCCCGCGACCGAACCGATGCTGAGCCTGATGGCGCGAATGCAAGAGAGCGGGAGGCACCCGGTATGAGCCTCGGCGCCCTTGCCTTTCTCAGCCCCTGGATTTTGACCGGGCTCGCCGCGTTGCCGCTCATTTATTGGCTGTTACGAACCACGCCGCCGCGCCCGCGCCAGCAAACATTCCCCGCGACCCGCATCCTCGTCGGATTGGAGAACCGCGAGAAGACACCCGCTAAAACGCCCTGGTGGCTGCTGCTTCTGCGACTGCTCGCCGCCGCCCTGGTGATCTTCGCCCTGGCCGACCCGGTCCTCAATCCCGATCGCGGCGCCAAGCTCGGCGGCACCGGTCCGTTCGTGATCGTCGTCGATAACGGCTGGGCCGCCGCGCCTTCGTGGGACGATCGCAGCGCCATGATCGACCGGCTGATCACCACGGCCGAAACCCAATCTCGCCCCGTGGTAATCCTCGCCACCGCCGACGCCCGCGCGAACCCGCCCAAGATCGAAGCGCCCGTGGACGCCCGCGCCACCGCCCGCGCACTGGAGCCGCAGCCATTCGCGCCCGACCGCACACGCGCTCTCGGGGCACTTTCCAGCCTCCTGCAGAACAGCGACGGCGCGTCCGGCGCCAGCGTCGTTTGGCTGACCGATGGCATTTCGCATTCGGAAGCGGATGAGGAATTCGCCAGCAAGCTGGCCGGGCTGGCCGATAGCGGCAGCTTCGCCGTGGTGGAAGATGCCAAGGGCAACGAACCCATCGGCATCGAAGCGAAAGTCGCCGCCGACGGCGGACTTGAGGCCCGTCTTGTTCGGCTCCCCGGGCCGGCGACCGAGGGCCGGCTCGACGCCTATTCCGCGCGCAACGATCTTCTGGGGACGGCCAGCTATACTCTTTCGGATGGCGCCGCCAGCACGACGGCCAAGATCGAGTTGCCGCTCGAATTGCGCAATCAGGTGACGCGCGTTGCGCTTCCCGCGCAACAGTCCGCCGGAGCCGTCAGCCTCCTCGACTCGCGTGCCCGTCGCCAGCGCGTCGGCCTGATCTCCGGGGAAGCGCGCGAGCAGGCGCAGCCGCTGCTGGCCCCGTTCTACTATATCGAGAAGGCACTCGGACCGACCGCCGAGGTCGTCAAGCCCGATAACAAGAATCTCGCCGAAGGCCTTGAAGATACCCTCAAGCAGAACATCAGCGTTCTCGTGCTCGCCAACATCGGCACGCTGACAGGCGAGAACCGCGACAAGGTCGCCGACTGGATCGACCGGGGCGGCCTGCTGGTTCGCTTCGCGGGCGCCCGCCTCGAACAGGGCGGCGACGACCTGCTGCCCGTGCCGCTGCGCATCGGCGGCCGGACGCTTGGCGGCGCGCTCTCCTGGTCGACCCCGCAGACGCTCAGCGCGTTCTCTGAAGACAGTCTGTTTGCCGGGCTCCAGGTACCCGAAGACGTCACCATTCGCCGTCAGGTGCTCGCCGACCCGGCCCGGATCGACGCGGAAACGAAAGTCTGGGCGCGACTTGAGGACGGCACCCCACTGGTGACTTCGCGTAAGCGCGGCGACGGGCTCGTCGTCCTCTTCCACGTCACCGCGAACACCGATTGGTCGAACATGCCGATCTCCGGCCTGTTCGTCGAAATGCTCAACCGCATTGTCAGTTTGGGACGCCTCGGCGGAACGCCAGCTGGAGAAGTCACTTCGGGCGCCGGCGGCGCTGGCAGCGAGCAGACAACGGCGAGCGGTGTGCTAAGCCCAGTCGAAACGCTCAACGGTTACGGCGAACTCCAGCCGCCACCGCCCACTGCGCGCGCCATTCCCATAGGCGATTTCGCCGATGTCACGCCGTCGAACGACCACCCGCCCGGCTATTACGGCGCCAACGGTGCGCCGCGGTCACTGAACGTCATCGGGCCCGACACGTCGCTGCAGCCGCTGCCGGCACTGCCGTCGAGCACCACCATCATGGCGTATGAGAGCGCTGAAGCCGAACCGCTCAAGCCGACGCTGCTGACCATCGCGCTGGCGTTGATCCTCGTTGACGTGATTGCGGTCCTGCTGCTCCAGGGGCTCGGCAATCTGTTTGGCGGAGGCCGCGGCGGCGCACGGCAAACCACCGGCCATACCGCTGGCAAGGCGGCGACCGGTTCCGCGGCGGCGCTTGCATTGATCGCTGCTACATCCGCGCTGTTCCTCTCGGCCACATGGCTTTCCACTCCGGCTTTGGCGCAGGGCGCCGGCGGCAGCATCGAAGCGCGCGCCATCCAGGCCACCGCCGAAGTCACATTCGGCTACGTCACCACTGGCAAGTCCAACGTCGACGATACCAGCCGGCGCGGCCTCGAAGGTCTCTCGCGTGTCCTCAAGCTGCGCACCGCCGTTATCCCGGGCGACCCGATGGCCGTCGACATCGTCAACGACGATATTTCGTTCTTCCCGGTCCTCTACTGGCCGGTCGAGCCCGACGCGCGTCCGCTTCCGGAAAAAACGCTCGCCAAGATCGACGCCTACATGAAACAGGGCGGAATGATCGTTTTCGACACCCGTGACCAGGGAACCGGCCTGCCCGTTGGCATGCCCGGCGGCGGTCGCGCCGAGACGCCGCTGCAGGCGATCCTGGGCAAGCTCGACCTTCCCCGCCTTGAGCCCGTCCCCGAGGGTCACGTTCTTACCAAGGCGTTCTATCTTCTCCGCCAGTTCCCAGGCCGGTGGGATGGCGGAGAGCTTTGGGTGGAGGCCGGCGGCGCGCCGGACGCCGAAAGCGCGCGCGAGGCACGGCGCGCCGACGGTGTCACGTCGATTCTCGTCACCTCGAACGATTTCGCCTCCGCCTGGGCGCTCGACCCGCGCGGCCTGCCGCTCTACCCGACAGTACCCGGCGGCGAAATCCAGCGCGAGATGGCCTTCCGCGCCGGCATTAACATCGTCATGCATGCTTTGACCGGGAACTACAAAGCCGATCAGGTCCACGTCCCGGCACTACTTGAACGGCTGGGCCAGTAATCGGCACAGGTAACAGGCGACTGAACCAGCCCCAGCAACAGCCACGTTACGGCCCAGGGACGCCCGATCCGAAAGCGAGTCCATGAACTGGTCGATCGACTTCTCACCGCTGATGCCGATGCCGCTCTACTGGGCGGCCATCGCGCTCGCCGTCGTTCTTGTCGGCATCATGTTCCTGCGCGGAACGCGCGGCGCCGCGCTGCGCGCCCTCGCCATCGCCGCCCTTCTCTTCGCCCTTGCCAATCCGACACTGCGCGAGGAAGAGCGAGACTATCTCGCCAACATCGCCATCGTCGTCGTCGACGAATCGACCAGCCAGGCGCTGGCCGGGCGGCCCGAACAGACCGCCGCCATTCGCAAGGACCTCGAAACCCGCCTCGGCAATATCGAAAACCTGGAAGTGAACTGGGTCACGGCCAAATCCGCAACCGACGGCCGGGCAACAGGTACCGAGTTGTTCGCTGCCCTCAACCGCGCGATGAACAACACCCCGCCCGACCGCATCGCCGGGGCCATCTTCATCACCGACGGACAGGTGCATGACGTCCCCGAAAAAGCGGCGGGCCTGGGCTTCGACGCGCCGGTCCACGCGCTGCTCTCCGGCAAGCCCGGCGAATTCGACCGCCGCATCGAGGTGATCACCGCGCCGCGCTACGGCATCGTCGGCCAATCCCGGGATATCGAACTCCGCGTCGTGCAGTCGGGGACGGCGGAAGGCGGTGTCAGCGCCGTGCGCCTCAACATCCGCCGCGAGGGGGAACCGGACGAGACCCGCATCACGACAATCGGACGGCGTGAAACCATCGAACTGAAATTTCCCCACGCCGGGACCAACATCCTCGAAGTCGAACTGGAAGAGGCCGAGGGCGAACTCACCCCCGCCAACAACCGCGTCGTCGTCGCCGCCGAAGGCGTCCGCGAGAACTTGCGCGTGTTGCTCGTCTCCGGCGAACCCCATGCCGGCGAGCGCACCTGGCGCAACCTCCTGAAGTCCGACGCAGCCGTGGATCTCGTCCACTTCACCATTCTGCGGCCGCCCGAAAAACAGGACGGCACGCCGATCAATCAGCTTTCGTTGATCGCGTTTCCGACCCGGGAACTGTTCTCCGACAAGATCAACGATTTCGATCTCATCATCTTCGACCGCTACAAGCATCGCGGCATTCTGCGGCTCGGCTACTACGACAACATCGCGCGCTACGTGAACGAGGAAGGCGGCGCGGTGCTGATCGCCGCCGGCGACGACTTCGCCGGCCGCTACAGCCTGTTCCGTACGCCGCTTTCGCCGGTCATTCCCGGCACGCCGACGGGAAGCGTCATTGAGAAGGCATTCGTGCCAAAGCTTACCGACGACGGCAATCGCCATCCGGTCACCCGCGATCTTCCCGGCGCCACGGCGAAGAACGGCGAACCCGATTGGGGCCGCTGGTTCCGGCAGGTTGACGTCGACGTGCGCACGACCCGCGGCAACGTTCTCATGAGCGGCGCCGACGGCAAGCCGCTACTCATCCTCGACCGGCGCGGCGACGGACGCATTGCGCTGCTCTCCTCCGACCATGCCTGGTTGTGGGCGCGCGGCTTCGAAGGTGGCGGCCCGCACACCGACCTCCTGCGCAAGCTCTCGCACTGGCTGATGAAGGAACCGGACCTGGAGGACGAACGCCTCATCGCCGATGCGACAGGACTGAACCTGACAATCGAGCGCCACTCGATGGGGGAAACGGTCGAGCCCGTGACGCTTCTCTCGCCCGGCGGCGAGAAGCAAACGATTGAGCTTGAGAAAACGAAGCCCGGCGTCTGGCGCAAGACCGTCGAAGTCGAATTGCCCGGCCTCTACAAAGCCGAAAGCGACGTCCCGCCGCCCGTCGGCAAGCTGTCGGCGGTCGCCTATGCCGGCACCGAGGACACGCGCGAAATGAGCGAAGTGACGGCGACCGAAGATAAGCTCGCCGATATCGTCGCGGCGACCGGAGGCGGCGTGGCCTGGACGAAAACCGGTAGCGTCCTCGCGTCCTCCGATCCCGCCGACGTGACGCTGCCGCGCGTTTCCATGCTGCAGAACGCGCGCGTCCTTGCAGGTTCCGGATGGATCGGGCTGAAGGACCGGCAGGCCTATGTCACACGCGGTGTCGAGTTGACGCCGATGATGACCGGCTTTGCTGCACTCGCCGCCCTTCTCGGCCTCCTGTCGCTGGCGTGGTGGCGCGAAGGCCGATGAAGCCTAACACCGGCCTGCCGCGTGCTGGCTCAAGGTAGGCCATGACCGGCAACGCCCGGCCCCGCAAGCCCGTCGCGAAACGCGACCTCCCGCAGAAACAGTGCGCCACCTGCGGCCGTCCGTTTTCGTGGCGCAGAAAGTGGGAGAAGGTCTGGGACGAGGTGAAATACTGCTCGAAACGGTGCCGCGACGAACGAGGCAAACCGAGCTGACACCCCAGCGATGAGACCCGAGGCCTGCCGCTACTTCACCGGCGCGACCTCATCGAGAAATGCCCGAGCCTTGGCGCGGATCGAACGCTTCTCGTTCGCATCCATCTTGCGCCACGTCCCATACACCATGCCCATGCGCCGATTGTCCGAGAGCTTCTTCTCGTTACGCGCCAGGAAATCCCAGTAAAGGAAATTGAACGGACAGGAATCTTCTTCCGTCTTGGTTTTATGGTCGTACCGGCAGTTCTTGCAGTAATCCGACATCTTGTTGATGTAATTCGCGCTCGACGCGTAAGGCTTCGAGCCCAAGAGCCCGCCATCGGCGAACTGGCTCATCCCCAGCGTATTGGGCAATTCCACCCATTCATAGGCATCGGCGTAGACGACGAGATACCATTCATGGACCTCTTTCGGCGCGATACCGGCAATCAGCGCGAAATTGCCGGTGATCATCAAGCGCTGGATGTGATGCGCATAGGCCTGTTCGCGCGTTTGGGAAACGACCTCCTTGAGGCATCGCATACCGGTTTCCGCCGTCCAGTAAAAGTCCGGCAACGACCGCGCGTTATCGAAGAAATTGTTCTCGACGTAATCGGGCATTTTCAGCCAGTAGATACCGCGCACATATTCGCGCCAACCGATGATCTGCCGGATGAACCCTTCGACCGCGTTAAGCGGCGCCGCCCCATCCTGATAGGCCCGCTCCGCGCGCCGGCACACGTCCAGAGGGTCGAGCAGGCCGGCGTTGATGTAGAACGATAGAAGCGAATGGTAGAGATGCGGTTCGCCGGTCAGCATCGCATCCTGGTAATCGCCGAACTTCGCCAGGCATTCGGACATGAATGCGTCGCAGAGCTTTTGGGCATCATCTGCGGTCACGGCGAATTCGAAGGGCTCGAGGTCGCCGAAGTGATTGCCGAAGCGCTTCGCGACAAGGTCCAAGACGTCTTTCGTTGTTTCGTCCGGCTTGAAACTCAACCGCCTCGGCATGAAAAGATCCTGCTTGGCAGGTTTCCGGTTCTCGCTATCGAAATTCCAGCGGCCGCCGGCCGGCGAACCATCGGCTTCCATCAACATGCCGGTCTTTTTTCGCATCTCGCGATAGAAATCTTCCATGCGCAGAAGCTTGCGCCCATCGGCCCAGTCCGCGAACTCGCGACGGCTGCAAAGGAAACGGTCGTCCTCGACAATTTCCAACGGGATGTCGATTTCGTCGCCCAGTTGCCGGAGTTCCTGAAGCACCCGCCATTCGCCCGGCTCGGTCACGATCACGCGCGAAAAATCGCCGTGCCGCTCGATCGCGCGTTGGCACTCGCCGGAGAAACTTCCCGAATTGCCGTCGTCATCGAGCTTGATGTAGTCGACGTTCCAGCCAGCCTTCTTCAAACCTTCCGCGAAGTGGCGCATCGCCGAGAAGATGAACGCGATCTTCTTCTTGTGGTGGCGCACATAGCTCGTCTCGCCGGCGACTTCCGCCAAGAGCACCGTCGCCTGTGTCTTTCGCGCCGCTTCCAGGCTCGCAAGATTGACGCTCAACTGATCGCCAAGGACGAGAACCAGATCCCGCCCCTTCGCGCCGTCATCCTTGCCCCCGCGTCGTTTGCTCATTGCCGCCTACGTTGGTTGCCGCCTCGTCACGAAAGTCAACGCTCCGGCGCGCGCGAACGATCACCGCGACAAGCGCATCCCTGCGAGTTGATGCGGGCAGAACCACCTTTCCCCCAACCATAGCGCACCGCCCTGCGTGAATTGGCCGACTCACCGTAAGTTGCCGGGAACAATCGCGAACTTGCCGGAGAGTTGCCATGGGCCTCGCCTTTACGATCCTGCGTGCCGCGCACGCCTCGGGAACGCACCACAAGCTGGCCGTCGACGCGTTGAAAGACCTCTCCGGGGCGGCGGCACCGGCTTGGCGCGACGCCTTCCTGCAGCACATCGAATTGCTGGTGGAAGGCGCGAAAGCCCCCGACAAGGAATTCAAGGACTTCAAGAACCACGTCCTGCATCCCGGTGACGACTATTGGGGCGGGGCGCCCGAAAAGGCGCGGAACTGGTATGTTCACCTTGTCACCGCCTTGAAGGAGTCCAACTGGAGCGAGGCGGCGTGGTGCGCCGGGATCCTGTCCCACTACTACACCGACCCGGTGATGCCCTTCCATACGGCCCAATCGGAGGCGGAGAGTGCCATTCACCGCGCCGTGGAATGGTCCATTTCGAAATCCTACGACACGCTCGTTCGCGATGCCAAAGCCCGCGCGGTCGTAGCGGCGCCGTCACCATCTGACGGGCCGCACTGGCTCGCCGAATATGTCTGCCTGGGCGCCGAAACAAGCCACGCGCACTACGAACGGCTCATCGCACACTACGACTTCAAGACCGGCGCCGTCGAACCTGAAAAAGGCCTCGACCCGGTTGCCGCGCGCCTTGTTGGAGATTTGCTTGTTTTTGCCCGGACCGGGTTTGCCCGCCTTTTGGACCGCGCCATTGCCGAGGCGGGTGCCGAGCCGCCACGCAGCGCGCTCACCGGCAAGGCCGCTCTGGCAACGCTGAAGATTCCGCTGCGCTGGGTCCTCAACCGCATCGAGAATGCCGAGGAACGCCGCCTCGTCCAAGCCATGTACGATGAACTGATGCGCACCGGCGGCGTCGAAGAAAACCTTCCCGAAGACGACCGGCAGATCCGCGATCTCCACCGGCGCGAAGTCCAGATCCCGCGCGAGAAGGTCCGCCTCGCGGAGCGCGCGAAGCGGCTGGCAAGCGGCAAGGAACGGCTTGCCCGCGACAGTCTCCTGGGTATCGGCGAACGCCTTGGAACCCGCACGCGAACCACTGGGGGCCCTGAGGCGGCTGCTTCGCCCGCTGAAAAGTCCGCACCCGCACGCGACCGCCTGATCGCGAGTAAAGAGGAATTGAGCGCGCTCGCGACCGCCACGCCATCGGTTGCGAACCCCACAGAGGTTTATAGCGCCCGGAGCGCGGCATCGGCACCCGCGCGCTATTTTCTGACGCCGGGTGATCGCGTGGCCGATGGTCCTTCCGTCGGCACCAAGACGGCAGAACGGCTCGCGGGGCTTGGAATTCTGACCGTGGGCGATCTTCTCGCCGCCGACGCTGCCGCGATCAGCGCCGGTTTGGCCGACACCCGCATGACCGCGCCGGTCGTTGAACGCTGGCAGGACGAAGCCCGCCTGATGATCACGATCCCCGAACTGCGGGCCTGGCAAGCCCAGTTGCTTGTCGGAGCCGGCTATCGCTTTACCGAAGACATCGCCGAGGCGAAGCCCGAGGAGTTGTCCGCCGCATTGCTCGCCTTCGCCTCTACCCAATCGGGACAGCGGCTTCTGCGCGAGGGAGCGCCGCCGGATCTGGAGCGCATCAAGACCTGGATCGACGCCGCCCACGCGATCGCACGGGCCGCTTAAAAAGACCTGCCCGTTTCCAGAACGTCATTTTACGTCAGAGCGCGTTCCTGTTTGATGGACGCGCTCCAAGACCGCGACCGCGGGACGGCGCTCATTTCCTGAGCGTGACTTCGCTCCTGTGCGGCTGGATGACGACATAGACAAGCGCCGCGACGATCACCAGGAACAGCCCGCCCAGCGACCAGAACGTCGCGCCGCTGCCGGCGAAGCGAACCGCATAGTCGATAATCGTCTGATAGTTGGCCGCAGCGACGACCGAACCGACGATACCGCCAATCCGCCCGAGGTTCTCCATATCCTTGTCGGCGCGGTCGTAGGATCGGAAGAAGAAGAACACGATGAGCAGCACCCAGACGAGGAAGGCCCCGAGAATCCAAGGCGAGACATCGCGGTAGGTGCTCTCATAGCCCGTCCCGTACAACAGGCCGGACGATTGCAGGAAAGCCTGGTTCATCAACGGCCAGACCAGCATCGCAAAGGCTCCGATGATCAATCCCCGCTGAACCTTCGGCAGGTAGGGCGTGTACTCTCGCTCCATCGTGCGGTGACGGATGACAAGCAACAGCGCGATCATGAAGACAACCAGCAGGAAGAACACCTTGAAAGGCAGCAACAGACGGTGTGCCAAACCGGTAATGGAGCGGTTCTCCTCGACCTCGTGTAATTCCGAGACGGCATCGGCGAACGCTGTCTGGGCCTTACAGCAGGTATCGGCGTCGGCAAGCTGCTGTGAGGCGAAGCAATAGCGCTCCAGCTTCCGCTCGGGCTGATCGCCAAAGAGCGGGTCGGCCTGGCAGGCCCGCACGAAGCTCGACATGCCGGTCCGCTTCGAGGCGTGGTAGCGCACGCTCGAAAGCGCTTCGAGCACGGGCGCGCGGCTGCACGCCGTTGCGCTCCCCTCCGCCGAGCAGCCCGCCGGCATTCCGGTATCGCTTTGCAGAACCTCCGGCTTGATCTCGAACATCGATTTCAGCCCGCCCGTGCCACCGGCAAGCACGTTCCCAATCATCAGCGACAGCAAAATCGCGGCGACATAACCCAGCGAGAAACGGAACTTGCCGTTTGGAACGTGTGTCCAGTAGAGATCGACGAGAATGAGCGCCGGGACGTAGAACGCGATCAGCGCCAGGATGCCGAACGTCGGGAAGAAGATGAACAGATGCGAGTAGTAGGCCGCGAGCGCCGACCACTCCACCCCGGCCTGCGTGAACTCGAACGCCAGCACGCCGATCGTCGCGACGAACGACAAGGCCAGGACGATGAAGTTTGCGATGACGAAAACGCGTGCCCCCGCGGACATTCTCTCGCTCCCCTGTGGCATAGAAAGGCGGTTCGGAAACGGGCGGTACCGAAGCGCGTTGCCGTCGCGGTGGCAAGTTCGATTCGCTGGTAAGACGGATTATGCAGACTTCTCTATGGCCCTGTGGCCGCCCCGGCACGCTTGAAAGCGATCCATGGAACGCTGATGGCTCCGCACGCAGCAGCCGCAATTGGCCGCTTCCGCCGGCGCCTTATTTGGGGGACAACCGATGCCGACATCGCGCTATTTCGCCTACATCGCCGTTTTGACCGTTCTCGCCGCGGTACTCCCGGCAATTCTGTATTTCGCGATGGGCGCCCGTTGGTTTTCCTTCTACGGATGGGCGGCGACGATTCTGGCGGGTCTGCCGGTGCTGATGGCGATCCTTCTGAAGCGCTATGCAGCCATCGGCCGCAGGCGCTGGCCGATTATCGTCCTCGGTCTTGTCATCGCCCTGGCGGCGATCGTGCAAATCGTTTTCTGGGCAGCATTTTTCGGCTTGGGCCCCGATGGCATCCTGCTGGGCGCAGGCCGTTCCATGATTCTGCCATATATCGAAACCGCATTGCCCATCGCCGCCGCGGGCGCCGCGATTGCCGTGGTTTGGGCGGTCTGGCGTGGCAAGGGAGCGCAGGACTAACGTATTCAATCGTGATCGCCCGGCCCTTGACGCTTATCTCCATAGCGAACAATCTCCGGCCACGAGGCGTTGTATGCGGACTGAAGACGCCAAGACTTAAATCCGACGGTTCAACCTGAGCGGAGAGGATGATGATGAAGCAAGAAATTTCCCGGCTGCGGACCGCCCTTCTCGGCGCCGCCGCGATCTGCGCGGCAGCCGCTATCCCGGCCCAGGCCGCACCGGCCGTTACGGTCGCCCCGGCTGTGAAAGCCGCCGCCGCGGCAAGCGAAAGCAGCGCCCCGGCGATCACCGAGGTCGGCTACAAGCGCCGCAAGTATTCGCGCCGCTATTATCGTCGCAAGTACGGTCGCTACGTCGATGCGCCCTACACGCGCTACGACCGCCGCCATCGCGAAGTGCACGTCGACGCGCCTTACGCACACGTCCATCGCAGCCGCCGTGGCGTCCGCGTCCGTGCACCGTTCGTCGACATCTACGTGCCGCGTTACTGACGGCGCGGTGACAGACACCCGGTCGAACCGCTCTTGACGGAAAAGGCACCGGGACCGAGTTTCCACGGCGGGATGCATGAACGGTGCATCCCGCCGTTTTTCGTTTCACGGGGGAGAAACCGTCCATGGACGCCAACGATCTGAAGGCCCTGCAGGCCCCGCTTAAGGAAAAGTACCGCGACGACCCGGCCGCCGCCGTGATCACCCTGAAAGCCGAGGGGCGCCTGGGTGAAGGGGTCTCCTGCTCGCTGCAGACCCACAAGGCTATGGTCGAAGCCGGCCTCCACCCCGCCACGGGTGGCACCGGCGTACAGGCTTGCTCCGGCGACATGCTCCTCGAAGCGCTGGCAGCCTGCGCAGGCGTGACGCTCAAGGCCGTGGCGACGGCACTCGAACTCCCCATCGGCGACGGCTCGGTCAAAGCGGAAGGTGACCTGGACTTCCGCGGCACACTCGGCGTCGACCGCGAGGCCCCCGTCGGCTTCCGCGAGATCCGCCTGAATTTCGAGCTTTCCGGCCAACTTAGCGAAGAGCAGCGAGCCACCTTGATGAAGCTGACGGAGCGCTACTGCGTCGTCTATCAAACGATTGCCAAGGGCGTCCCGGTCAAGGCATCGCTCGCAACCGCCTGACCCGACGACGCGTTAACCGGCGAAGCAGCGCGCCCATCGGAAAGATTGGCCGCGTCGCTCCTGAATAGCCACAACCCGAGCGCTAAAACGCCAACCCTGATGCTGCTGTCTCGACATGCGCAGCTTCAGGATGCATTGTGCGCGGAATGAGGGTGTGGTCATCAGAGGGAGTGAAGTCGTGTTCGGGCGTGGCAATCAGGACGTGAAACCACCGGGTCATTCGACGGGCGGAGCGCCCGGGCAACCCGACTCTCCCACCGCCCAGAACACCGCTGCTCCAGCCGCTCCCGGCACGCCGACCATGTCGGCGTCGAGCGCACCGGCATCCGGCAATGCCGCTTCCGTCATCAGCGAAGACGTTTCGATCGTCGGCGAGAAGATCACGCTCGTTACGCAGAGCAAGGTGCGGGTGAACGGCACCATTGAAGGTGACATCAACGGCCGCGAAGTCGTCGTCGGAAAGTCCGGGCGCGTCAACGGTACGGTCACCGCGGACAATATCCAGATCGAAGGCCGGGTGAACGGTGCCCTGCGAGGGACATCCGTCACCTTGATGCCGGAAGCCCGCGTCGAAGGCGACATCTTCCACCAGAAGCTGGCGATTTCCGAAGGCGCGCAGTTCGATGGCCGCGTCCGCCGTCCGCAGGACCCTTCGGAGGTTCAGCCGAACCTTGATGTCGACAGCCTTCGCGGCGGCTCCGGCGGCACCTGATGCCAAGCTAAAAAAAGGCCGGACGAACTCAGCAGGGCGCCACTCTGAGCGAACCCTACCGCCCCGCCTACGTCGCGAACTTAAGCCGGTTCAAGACGTTAGCGCGCCTCCCCCCGTCCCCTCGGCGTTATTGCCACCCCGCGACATGGAACGCGATCGCGGCGCCCCCGGTCACCGCCAGGGCGCCGATAACGCCGGCCCGGAAACCGAACAGCGCCACGGCCGCAATCACGCTCAACAGGGCGGCTTTCGCATCGAAGCTGGAAAGTACAGGCAGCTCGACGGCCGCCGGTCCCCATTGAAAGTCGTGGAAGACCGAGAACACGACCTTGAGGCCGAACCACAGGCTAAGATTGAGGATCACCCCAACGACAGCCGCCGTGACTGCACTGAGCGCCGCACGCAGGGGCCGCACCGTTTGCAGCCATTCCACGTAAGGCGCGCCCGCGAAGATCCACAGGAAGCATGGCGCGAAGGTCGCCCAGAGCGTAACGATCGCTCCCGCGCAAGCCATCAGCCACGCATTTTCGCCCGACGCTTCCCGGAACGCAGCCAGGAACCCGACGAACTCGGTCACGAGGATCAGCGGCCCAAGCGTCGTTTCCGCCAGGCCGAGCCCATCGAGCATCTCACCGGCCGTCAACCAGCCGTAACTCTCGACGACTTCCTGGGCCATGTACGCCAGTACCGCGTACGCGCCGCCGAAGGTGACGACGGCGAGCTTCGAAAAGAACCATCCGATCCGGACGAGAACGTGATCGCCCCCGAGAATGGCCCAAAGGAGCGCCAGCGGTCCAAGCCATATGGCGGCCCAAAGCGCGATTGTGCGCAGCGTCCCGGCCCATGAACGCGACCCTCCCACAGCTCGGTCCGGTGGCGCGGCGCCCTCCGTCGCGGCAACGGAAGGCTGGCTGCCGCCGATCTCGGTGGCGAAGAACGATGGCAATGCCGCACCGATCAGCGCACTCGCCAGAACGACGATGGGGAACGGGATGTGGAAGATGAATAGGGCCAGAAACGATGCCGCCGCGAGCAGCCAGTGCAGCGGACCGTTGAGCGCACGCCCCGCGACCCGCAACAACGCCTGTAGCACGATGGCGAGAACCGCCGCCTTGATCCCGAGAAACAAGACCTCAAGCGCCGGCAACGAACCGTAGGCCGCGTAAATCGCCGCCAGCGCAAGCATCAGGATCGCGCCGGGCAGGACGAAAAGAAGACCGGCGACCAGTCCCCCGGCAACGCCGTGCATCCGCCAGCCCGCATAGGTTGCAAGCTGCATAGCTTCAGGTCCGGGAAGCAGCATGCAGAAGTTGAGCGCGCTTAGGAATTGCCGTTCGCCAAGCCAGCGCTTCTCGTCCACCAGCACGCGGTGCATGAGCGCGATCTGCGCCGCCGGCCCGCCAAATGACAGGAGCCCGATGCGCAGCCAGACCGGCACGGCTCCCAAGAGCGAGAGCCCACCGAGGCGTTCCTGGGCCACGTCCTTTTCCATATTGCCGCCCCGCCCCTCGTTACTTCGCCGCCTTCCGGAAATGCATCGTCGGATAACATACAATAGAGGCATTCGGAATATTGCGCCGCACACAAAAAACGCTCGAAAACGCTATTTCCCATCTTTCAAAACTGCGACTTGCGGTCACGGAGCCATCACGCGCGGATCTTAAAAAAACAAGCAGATTCAATTAACACGACCGGTGACTGAAATATTGCTCACAATAAGCGTGGTTGACGCTGCAGCGCTTCGGGTGTTGCTTCCCCGCCGCCACCCAGGCGCCTCCGGAACCGACGCGTTCCAATCGCCTGAATTCACTTGGAAGCAGAGGCTTCCGGCTTTGAGTTGCGGTGGCATCTCAACAAGTGTCTGTCGGCAGATAGACCTACTACAGAACGAAGAAAACGTTCCGCCTCCTGACCATTGGTTTCTGGAGAACGGGGAATCGCGTGCCGCGTCGTATGAGCGGCCCTGCGAAGGAGAAGAACATGCGCACGATCCTAGTGGCTCTCATTGCCCTTCTGACGTTTGGCACAATCGCCGCAACCTCGGCATCCGCCGGTTGGAAATGCCGCGGCCCCGCGGTAGCCTGCAACTCCAACAGCTACAAGCCGGTCAAGAAGCGCACCTACAAAAAGCGCAACTACAGCGCCAAAAAGACCTACAAAAAGAAGCGCTATTCGAACAAAAAATACTACGGCTCGAAAAAGAAGCGCTACGCCAAGAAAAAATCCTACAAAAAGTCGAAAAAATACGCCAAGCGCTCGTATAAGAAGAAGCGCTACAGCGGTGGCCGCCAGCTTTACGGCAAGGCCTCCTACTACTGGCAGCCGCAGAAGGTTGCTTCGGGCGGTTACTTCAACCCGAACGCCATGACCGCCGCGCACAAGACCCTGCCGTTCGGCACGCGCGTCCGCGTCACCAACAAGCACAACGGTCGTTCGGTCGTCGTCCGCATCAACGACCGTGGCCCCTACATCAAGGGCCGGATTATCGACCTTTCGAAAGCAGCCGCCTATAAAATCGGCATGCAGAAAGCCGGCGTCGTGCCGGTGACGGTCACCGTCCTCGGCAAGGGCTGAGGCACGCCGGCGGCCCACGAAATCGACGCCGCCATCGGCTAAGAACGACGCCGCCGGAGCCATTGCGTGCTTCGGCGGCGTTTTCGTTGGGATCCCCGCTCTTTTCCGGCCATCGGTGGAAGGCATCGGTTGAACCCGTTCTCTCATTGCAAACGAGCGGAAACTTCCGGTATTTTCCGGCAACGCAACCGGCCCGAAGTGGGCGTTCCCTGGAACGGGAGCCCAGCCGGATGGCCGAGCCGGAAGGTCCCTCCATGGCCGAGCATAATATCCCGAGTGAACGCGCGGCCGCGATCCGCAAGATCCGCACCGCGCTCATCGAAAAGAAGATGACGCAGGCGGAACTGGCCGATACCGCGTGCTGCCACGAAAAAACCGTCCAGAACCTGATTGCCGGCCGGCAGGTGCGCGACCAGACGCTGTTCGATGTCTGCGCCGTCCTGGGGCTGGATTTCGAGGAACTGAAAACAGCCTGGAGCGGCTCGACCGTCTCCGGCCCAATGGAGCTGAGGGGCGAGGGCGGCCTCGTCGCACCGGTCTACATGGGGGCCTACACACGCGCCGCCGTCGACCACTACATGGGCAGCTACCTCACGGTGCGCCCGGCGTTCTCCAAGCCCGACACATACATCGCGTACCGCACCGATATCGTCTGGGATCCCGAATGGCCGAGCCTGCTATTCGAGGAAAGCGAGCGCCCCGACGTCAACTTCCAGCACCGCGGACGGATCTACGTTCCCGCCGCTTCCATGTTCGTGCATCTCGTCTCGCTGACCAAAGGCGCGATGCGGATGGTCATGGTCTCGCAGCTCGACCAGGCCGACCGCATGTACGGCCTGATCACGACCCTGAACAAGCAGGGCGCCATGCTGATACCGGTCGCATCCGCCATAGTCTACGAGAAGAAGGATGCCATCGACCCGGCGGATCTTGGCACGATCGACCGGGAGCACCCGTGTTTCGACAAGTGTAGGGAACTGATTGCCCAGGCATTAAGCGACGGCTACGCCCGCCTTGTCGGCTAACCCCGGAATATCGCTCGAAGTCCACCGGCTCTCATCGTCCGCTATAACTTTTCCGCATTACGCGGAATCGCATCGCCAGCTCGCTCGCCCGGCCACCCAAATTCATACTTCCATGGGTGGCCGGGCAGGCGGGCGGGTGGTTCAGCCTGATCCTGAAAGGGAATAGCGGCTTCCACCGGACTGGCGGCACACCTCGATGTAAACGATTTCATCCTTTCGCAGACTCGCGAGCGCATGGACGCGCTTCGTGCTTCTCAATTAACCAAATATTAAACAACTTATAATTGTATTGTCCGTAGTCTGATCCACAGGTTCAGGCGTGCGTTTACGTGCCGTGGTTACCAGCGGCAGTTCAAATGGAGAATTTCAAAGTATGCGTATTCTCTCCGTCCTGCCGCATGGCCGGACGGCAGGGCGGCCGTACCCCACCTCCCGCCGCCCTGCCGCTTCCCCATGCCATCCAGAACACAACCAAAGGCTGCTCTCCCGACTATGGGGCGCGATCCCGGAAACGGCGGCGCTGTTCTGCGCGCTCGCCATTTCGCTGCTCGCTTTTCTTCTGTCCCGCCCGGCGCACGCGCAGTTCATCTGTCAACAGTACGGCGGCGCCATCGCCAGCGGCATAGCCGGAACCGAAGCCATCGCATGCGGTTCGAACGCCGCTGCGCCCGGCGAAGGCGCGGCGGCTTTCGGCTCCCAGGCAAAGGCCACGGCCCGATACTCTTCGGCGCTCGGCCAGGCCGCCGAAGCTTCGGGAGAGAACGCTTCGGCCATCGGCAACGCCGCCGCCGCCACAGGTCGCGATTCCACGTCGGTCGGCTCCAACGCCGCCGCTGAAGGCGCCAACGCCACGGCGGTTGGCAATGCAGCGAATGCCCGCAACGACGACGACACCTCGGTGGGCAGCTCGGCGCGGGCGACAGGCGGCAACTCCACGGCGCTCGGCGCCAACGCTATCGCCGACGAATTGAACAGCACGGCGATCGGTTTCGGTACCGAAGCCACCGGGCTTCAAGCGGCCGGTCTTGGCAGCAACGCGCGCGCATCCAGCGACAACGCGACGGCCATCGGCGCCCAATCGCGCGCCACAGCCACCGCCGCCACCGCCGTTGGCGACAACGCCAGGGCAACCGGGGAAAGCACCACCGCAACCGGAGCGCAGTCGGAGGCCTCCGGCGCGAATGCCGCCGCTTACGGCTTCCAGGCGCGCGCCGATGCCGACGACGCGACCGCCCTGGGCTACGGCGCGGCCTCGAGCGGCCTCGCCGCCACCGCGACGGGATATTTCGCCGCCGCCACCGCCGATGGGGCCGCTGCCTATGGCCAGAACGCCAACGCCTCGGCTTTGAATGCCACCGCGCTCGGCGCATCGGCCGCAGCCAACGCAGAGGATGCCGTCGCGGTCGGCAACGGGGCCAATGCCGCCTCAGTCGGCGCCGTCGCGATCGGCGCCGGGGCCACAGCGACCGGATCGACAGCCGTCGGCCAGAATGCCCAAGCAACCGGCCAGAATTCTGCGGCCTTCGGCATGAGCGCCATCGCCAGCGGCGACAAGGCGACAGCTCTAGGCGAATTCGCCAGCGCCGCGGGGATCGATGCAACCGCCGTGGGCCAGGGGGCCAGCGCCGATTTCGACGGCTCGGCGGCTTTCGGCAGCGGCGCCGCCAGCACGCGCGAAAACCAGCAGTCCTTCGGCACACTCATCAGCACCTATACGTTCGAAGGCCTCACCAACGCAGCCAGCGACGCCGCTCAGTCCGGCGCGCTGGAAGTCGTGACCACCGATGCCGCTGGCAATGTCGCGGGTGACGGGGGCGCTCTGTTTGCTCGCGTCTCGACCAACGAGACCGACATTCAAACCAACACGACGAACATTTCGAACCTCGATGGCCGCGTGACCACCAATGAAACGAACATCGCCAACAACACGACGAACATCGCCCAGAACACCAGCGACATCGCCTCTATCGACACCCGCGTCTCGACCAACGAGACCAACATTCAAACCAACACGACGAACATTTCGAACCTCGAAGGTCGCGTAAACACCAATGAAACGAACATCGCCAACAACACGACGAACATCGCGCAGAACACCAGCGACATCGCCGCGATCGACACCCGCGTCTCGACCAACGAGACCAACATTCAAACCAATACGACCAACATCTCGAACCTCGACGGCCGAGTGACCACCAACGAAACCAATATCCAGAACAACACGACGAACATCGCCCAGAACACCAGCGACATCGCCGCGATCGACACGCGCGTCTCGACCAACGAGACCAACATCCAAACCAATACGACAAACATCTCGAACCTCGACGGCCGAGTGACCACCAACGAAACCAATATCCAGAACAACACGACGAACATCGCCAACAACACGACGCGCATCCAGAACAACGAGACAAACATCGCGAGTAACCGCAGCGGCATCAATCGGAACCGCCGCTCCATCGGCCAGAACCGCCGCGACATAGGCCGCGTCAGCCGGACCGTCGGCAACCTGGACTCGCGCACGGGTACTCTCGAACAGACGGTCGGTGGCTTCGACAGCCGGATCTCCGCCAACACGCAAGCCGCGGAAAAGGCCCTGAGCGGAGTGGCTGTCGCAATGTCGATGCAGGACCCCGTCCTCTCGGACGGAAAGATCGCAGGCGTGCGGATCAACTACGGCAACTTCGAAGGCCACAGCGCCATCGGCCTGAGCATGATTGGCATCATAGACCAGAACGTCTTCGGGAACGGCGAAGCGCTCGCGTTCTCCGGCAGCATGGCGGCAAGCACCGATCATCAACTCGGCGGCCGCGTCGGCCTGCAGCTCACCTGGTAAGCGAGAGGAAAACGATTATGCCTTTCCTCTCCCGCCCGGCCGACGACATCAAGCTCGGTATTGCCTGCCTGATCGCCGGATCTTTATCCGCCGCGTTCGTCCTGCACGCCACCCCATCCGAGCCTTTCGCGATGCGCGAGTGGCTGGCCGCGATCGGCGAAGCTTCGGATAAATCGAAGGCACAAGCTGCCGAACTCCCTCGCCTGGCAACGGCGCTTGCCTTCGAAACGCTTGCAGACTTGGATGAGGCCAACCGTACGGGGGATTACCGGCGTTTCCGCGAAACGGCCGCGCCGGCCTTCCGCGAGCGCAACGACAGCAACGCTCTGGCGCGCATATTCCGAGGCTTTCGGCGGGCCGGCATGCCGTTCAGTCCGCCCGCCGGCCGCCCGCTTACATGGACCCGCGCCCCGCATCTGACCGAGAACGGTCAACTCGCGTTTGCCGTTGCTCAGCCACGGCCCGGTGGACGGTTGATCGTCGGGCTCAGCTATGAGCGCGAAGCCGCCGGCTGGCGTCTCTTCACGATCACCGCGCGCTTTGCGGCAAACACCCGGGTTTCCGGACTGGAGCGCTAACCGCCGCCGGCCGAAGCGGTTTTCCGGGGCTCTTCCGGCGGTGCCGCGTCCGCGCGTTGTTCCATTGCCTTGGCATCGTCCTCGCTCATCGGCGCGGCCGCCCTGGCACCGGTTGGCGCGTCCCACGGTGAAAGATAGCGGGTGCGGAAATCGACCGTCGACCGGCGGCCAACCAATGGCAGGTTCTTCTCGATCCACTTACCTGCTTCCATGCGCCCGGCGTTGTTGAGGTAGGTGAAAATCGCCCAGTCGGGCTGCACCTTCGACCCCGGCTTCAAAGCCCCCGTGTAGCGCCCCGCCTCGATCAGATGAAACCGGTGGCGCGCAAGCCGGGCGACCGGCGCGTTACCTGTCAACCATTGGAACGTCCGCGAAACGCTGCGCCGGGCGGTCTCGATGATTTCCACGTCACGCAAGAGCGGCGCGTTGAACGTCAAGGTGTTGGCATGATCGCTGATTTCGCGCACGCCCGTCGGCAACGATGAGATGACGGTCGGATTGAGCTGGACGATCAGCGTATCGTTGACCGGACTGTCCTGCGCCAGCGACACCAGTTCCGGATTGGCCGAGAAGCCGCCGTCCCAATACGCCCGGCCATCGATATTCACCGCGTGGTGCAGGGTCGGCAGGCACGCCGACGCCAGCACCGATTCAACGCGCAGTTCCTCGCGGCGGAAATGCCGGGGTCGGCCGGTGGCCACGTCGGTCGCGGAAATCAACAGTTCCAGCGGCGCATCGGCATGCTGCAGCGCTTCAAAATCGATGTGCTCGCTGAGAAGCCGCCGCAAGGGATCGAAACCAAGCGGGTTGAACTCATAGGGCGAGAGCAGGCTCGCCATCTGCGCCACCGCGGGAAGCCGGCTCAGACTGTAAAGGAACGGATTGAGCCGCATCAGATCCGGCACGCCCAGTTTGTAGACCCCCTGCCAGACAGCCTGCAGCTTCTCGCGCCCCGCCTGCCGGCCACCGCCCAGTAACCCCGATGCAAGCGCGACAGCGTTCACCGCTCCGGCGCTGGTGCCGCTGACCCAGCCGATCTCGATGCGCTCGTCTTCCAGGAGCCGGTCGAGCACCCCCCAGGTGAACGCGCCATGCGCGCCGCCGCCCTGCAGCGCCAGATTGAGCTTCACCTTCTTGTCGAATAGCGCCAATAGCTCCCCCACACCCGGATTGCCTCGGGTTCCCGAACACCGGGACAATGCTGTAAAAGCCGGCAGACGTACGGGACGGCGGAGCCGCCCCTGCCGTCACAGTGTCACGAACTGTCCATGGACTCTGACCATAGTCGGATCGGTTCGGACCCGGAAGCCAGAGTCGCCCATTGTGCGGCGCGAAGAAAGGCCGGTTCATGGCATTTGAAATCCTGCAGCGCGAAAGTCACGGCGCGGGGCCGGAGGGCCACAACGAGGATCGTTGCGGCGCTCGGGGCAAACTGGCGTGGGTCATCGATGGGGCGACGGATATCCACGATGGCCCTCTGACCGGCGACCGAACCGACGCCGCGTGGCTCGCCAGCACCGCCGATGCGCTTCTTGCGGACGGCACCGGAGCCGAAGCGCCAAGCCTCGGCACCGTTGTCGACAACCTGACGGGCGAGATCGCCGCACACTTCGCCGCCGAGGCAAGTCGTCCACCCCGGCACCGCTGGGAACACCCTGCGGCGGCGGCGCTTTTCGTCCGGCTCGAAGCCAATCAGCTGGAATGGCTGAGTATCGGCGACTGCGCGCTCGTGACGCGCTCACCCCACGGCGGGCTCTCGACGGTCAACGTTGGCGGCCCGAACGCCGGCGACCGCATCGCCGCAGAAAAGCTTCGCCAGCGCGCCGCTGAAGTCGGTGCAATGTCGGCGGCTGAACGCCGCCGTCTGATGCAGCCGCAGCTCCGCGCTTATCGGCAGCGCGCACAGAATCTTCCCGGCGGCTACGCCGTCCTGTCGATCGACCGCCCACCCGCCGAACTCATTGTATCAGGCGCGTTCGATATCGCTCCCGGCGCCGAAATTCTTCTCGCCACCGACGGGCTTATGCGGCTCATAGAGGTGTTCGACCGCTACGATGCCGAAAGCCTGCTCGATGCAGCCACATCGCGCGGGGTCGCCGCACTTTTGGGCGAACTCCGCGCGATCGAGGAAGCCGATAGCGACTGCACCGAAGCCCCACGGCTCAAGACCTCAGACGACGCGACCGGGCTACTGGTACGCGTCGCCCGTTAAGCCTGAATTCCACGTTGCCTGGGGTTCCGAGGTTCAATTATCGGCGACTTCCTTGACGATGGACTCCAGCCAGGTGTCGATTTCCTCCAGCACCGGCTTCGCCGCTCCATCACGCCCGTCATTGACGATGCGATACCCGACGACCACCTTGCCCGGCTCCGCTTTCGTTTCGTAGGCGAACACGACGTAGGGACAGAGACCCATGGTGGAAGCGTCCGCCTCCATCATCTTGCGCGAAAGGACGGCCGAGCAGAACGCCAGATAACGGGCGCCCACGTAGAGATCCTTTTTCGCCCCGACATCCTGGCCGGTGCGCGCGAGCATTCCGCTGACGTCGCCCTTCGTATCGATTACCAGACCGCGGTTCACAACGGCCTGTTCGAGTTCGAATGCAACGCTGTCGAAGTCACCCTCGACGGTGAAGGTCTTCGTGCCGGCCTGGGCGGCAAGCGAAAGCGACAGAATGAAGAAAAGGCTGGCGATGGCTGTGCGCATGGAACGTTTCCTTGGCGATTTATTCGATTGATCGGCATGTCCGCCCGGTTGCCCGAGCCGCGCGGCAGACGGCCATAGCTGGCCGTGCCGGCGCGCCCGATTGCCGGACCGGCCTCACAGGCTACTTGCAAAGTCAACCCGCCGCTTTGACGGTCGTCAACGCACGCTTGTGTCAGCGCACGGCAAGATCGTCGAATTTGTAGGTTTCGCGCGCGAGTTCCTCGCCGCCGATTCCGATGATGGCCATTGCCAGCGTCCGCGCCTCCCAGTCTATATCGACGAGCCCGAAATTTTCCTGGTGGAACATCCCGCCGACGCGCTCCGGCGACGGTCCGTCCTTGGAGGGGCCATACGACCGATTGAACGAACTTGCGGTCATCTCCGGAATTACCTGACCGTCGCCGAGACGACGCCGGTAGAAGGCCGCGAAATGCCGGTCGCCCGAAAGCAGGACGATACCGCCGGCGGAAGTCTCCTGAATGAGATCGAAAAGCCGTTCCTCTTCGGCCGGCACGTTCCCCCAGCGCTCATAGCCATGTCCCTTGGCCATGACCTGAACCGACGAAACGATAAGCCGTAGATCGGCCGGTGCTTGGAGTTGCGTTCGAAGCCAGGACCACTGCGCTTCGCCCAGGATCGTCAGCGCCGGGGCCGTGGACGGCTCATAGCGACCCCAGTACGGGAAATCGACCCCGGCCTTCTTCAAGGGCGACCTGAAGGAGCGCGTGTCCAGAAGGATGATCTGAACACGCCGTCCCGGAGGGCCGAAAACCTGTGCATCGTAGATCCCCGCATCGAAGTCGCGAAGCGGCTCCTTCTGCCAATAGGAATAAAAGAGCTTCGCCGCGAAAGCCTTGTGCTCGAACTCCGCCCCCGCATCGTTTGCGCCGTAGTCGTGATCGTCCCAGGTCGCCAACACAGGCACCTTGGCGCGGACGGCTGCCAGGGCCGGATCGCGGCCCTGCTCGCGATAGGCCTCCACCAGCTCGCGGCCGTCTTCGGAGCGAATATCGCCGTAGACGTTATCGCCGATCATCAAGAACGCCTGAGGCAACGGATCGAGCCCGATGAGCGCGTCCAATATCGGCTTCGGGTGACGCTGGCTGAGACAGGACCCGACGGCAATGCGGGTGAGGATCTGCTCCGGCGAGGGCTTCAGCCATGGCGTCTGCGGCGCGACATCGGGCACGTCCAGGCGGGTGGCTCGCGCCGTGGCTTCGGCGCGCACGCCGGCTGCATCGGCATCGGCCGTTTCCTGCCCTTCGCTCGGATCGGCCTGGGATGCGCTTCGCGTCGTGAGCCCATTCGTCACGACGATCAACGCGCATGCGGCGACAGCCGCCAAGACGATCGCCAGATTCACCTTTTGCCGGCCCATGATCCGCCTCTATTGAAAAGCCCCTGACGCGCAGTTGTTTCACGCCGTTATTTCAGGAACAAGTCAACTCGACGGATCGGCGAACGACGTCGGAAAGCCTCGATGGAAGGTCTGGGAAGGGCTAAGAACGCCCGGCCAAAGTCAGCCCCGAACTTCGCTGCGTACGGTCGCAACCAAGGAACGCGAGCCCGTCCGGCTCTTGATCGCGCCCGCATCGGCCTTCGCACCGGAAATGCGGCTCTTGCGTCCGGCATTTCGCCGCGGCGTGCGCGCGACCTCAAGAGCATCGAGCGACTGCATAGCGGGAACCGCCCATAGCATTTTTTGCGGGCTGAAGCCCCATTCGACGCTGAGCCGCATTCCGCCGGCCACGACGACCGCGGCGCGCAGAAAACGATAGCCTTCGCTCATGAGCCTGTGCTGCAGCCGCCGTGCCTGGAACACCTCGACGAGGCACCAGAGCCTGACGAGCGCGGCGCCGCCGTTGGCTGCTTTGCCGGTGAAGCGGTGCCAGAACACGGCCTCGATGGCTTCCCGGTCGCGCTTGCTGGCGCCGTCGAAAAAGATCCGGGACCGGCCGCAGACAACGACCGCTTCAAGGGCAACGGCCATTTCGGTTTTGCCCGCCTGGGGAATGTCGCTCAAATCGAAGGGGCGCGCCATCAGTTCACCTTTCCCGCGTCGGCGTCAGCACGTTCGGCGTCGCGTCCGAATACGGACCATGGCGAACCCGTGAGCAGTATGATGTCGCGCGGAGAGCCGCCAGCCGCCGGGGCGACGAAGTCGACTTCATAACCGACGAGACGGCCATTCGGATTGACAACCTCATCGGGTCCGAAACGGAATTTGCGTCCATCCTGACTTTCAATCACACCCACATTCAACGACTTGTGAAATTTGACGATACGGCCCTGCATAGCGGTCTCCTCAGGCAGGAGGAGCGCCGGCTGAAAGGAATTCTAGGGCGCTCCGGTTTCGATAGCCTGAAGATCGGCGGAAACCGCGTCGAACGCTGTTCCGCAGGCGACAACGCTCATGAAAAGACGAGCCCGGAACGCTTTGTTTTTATTGACGAATGAAAGCATAAAGCCGAATCAACAAAAAGAACAGCCACAGCTTATGATAAACGCGCCTGATGAAGCCGCCGATAAGCCCCGGTAAAGCCAAGATAGAAACTGGCGAAGCCGGCCCTATTCAAGTGCGCGGAGAATGGCCGAGACCATTAGATTTTAACGCATCGTGATGGGACGCCCCACCGAGCGTTTTGCCTGAAACGGACGTCCCGGAAATGTCATTCGCCGGCCGGTGCGACAGCCTTTTTCAGCTTATGCACTTTCGACTTCGAACCGGGCCGTTCATCCGACGAGATCATGCCGTCGTCGATTTTGATGATGCGGTCGGCGTACTTGAGGATACGATGGTCATGCGTAACCGCGAGAACGGCGCGGCTGTCGTCCTTGGCCACTTCGGCCATGAGCTGCATGACGGCCTGGCCGTTTTCAGCATCGAGCGCGGCGGTCGGCTCGTCGGCGAGAATGACCGAAGGCTTTCCGGCCAAAGAGCGTGCGATCGCAACGCGCTGCTTCTCGCCACCCGACATCTTGGCGGGATAGGCATCGGCCCGGTGCGAAAGCCCGACAGCTTCGAGCGCCGCCGAGGCGCTTTCCCGAGCGCCGGAGGCGTTGCCGCGCACGTCAAGCGCCAGCATCACATTCTCAAGCGCCGTCAACGTCGGAAAGAGGTTGTAGGACTGGAACACGAACCCGACATGGTTGCGGCGCAGGTCGGCCATGGCTTCCGCGCTCATGCCATCGGTCGAGATCCCTTCGATCTCGAGGCTGCCGCGTGTCGGGCTGAGGATGCAGCCGAGGATGGAGAGAAGCGTCGTTTTCCCGCTGCCCGAAGGGCCCATCAACAGGGTCAGTTCGCCCGGCTTCAAATCGATGTCGACGCCTTTCAGCACTTCGACCTCTCCGGCGCCGGTGCCGAAAATCTTCACGATGCCCTTGGCGACCAGCAGCGGTTTCTTGTTCTGCGGCATCGGGCGATTTTGGCTCATCTCACGGCTTCCTTTGGTTTTGTCGTCTCTTATTAGCATTCCTGGCGAGGCCGTCTTACTGGCCAACCGTCGCACGCTCGTATTGTTCGCTGCAAACGGCAAAGTCTACCGAGCGCGCAGCGCCGCGTCGGCAACCCGGCAGACTTTTAACGCTAACCTTATGCTGCCGACATGGGATGCTTGAACCGTTTGGCCAAGATGTGATGGCCCGAGGCGACGAAAAAACCGGCCGGTAGCTCTTAGCGAACCACCGGCCGGTTTTTGCTTGAGATCCCCTTCGCCTGGATCAGCGGCCGCAGGGGACGGTGATCGTGAGGCCGGCGCTGGGAAGGAACCGTTTGCAGGAGATCCCGGCGGTTTCCGTCGTAGCGGCCGGTTCGGCGATCCGGGCCGGCGTTTCCGCTTCGACGCTGACCGGCAGGGCCTTCTCGATCTTAGCGGCTGGCTTCGCGATTTTGACCGGCGCGTCAACCTGAGCGGGCGCCTTTTTCGGAGCCGGCGTCGTGACCGGAACCGTCGTCTTGGCGGCGACCGACGCGACGGCGGGCTTCAAGGTCTCCACGGACGGGGCCGGCTTGCGAACCGGAAGCTGGGCGATTTGGGTCGGCGCCAGCGTGCTGGTCTGCGGCGTGGAGCGCGGGGCCTGATGACGCGCCGCCGTCTTCTTCTTCTGCGCAGCCCGTGCCTGTGCAGCCTTCTGCGCGGCAGCCTTGTTCGCCGTGATGCGGCGCTGCTTGGCTTTGGCTTGTTCGGCGCGGCGCTGAGCGGCCTTCTGCTGAGCGATCTTCTTTTGCTTGGCCTTGCGCTGTGCGGCTTTCTTCTGCGCGGCACGACGTTGGGCGGCCTTCTTTTGTGCCGCGCGGTTGTTCGTCGTGCGGTGGCGCTTGGATTTCTTCGCCTTGCGGCGGTGATGATGGCTACCGTGACCGCCGTTGGGGCCATGCGGGCTCGCTTTGAATTTACCCAGCGGATAGCCAAACTGCAGTGTCTTGCCGCCGGCCACTGCCGGCTGAGCGATGAACATGCCGATGGCGGCGGCGATGATGACAGCGATAAATGCGAGCTTTTTCATTGGTCTAAGATCCTTCTCAAGCCTGGTTGTGAGCCGGTTCTTTGCGGATCTGATCGTCCGCCGCTCGGCTCTTGAGAAGGAATTTGCCGTCGTTTGCGCTGCGCCGCTGTCACCCGGGAAACGTCCGGCGCAAAAATCCCGTCCGCATCGACGAAATTTCAGCGCGGGCGCCGCGTCCATCCTAAAAGTAGACGGTAAACGCCAACAGCCCGCTTTGATGGCGGGCTGAGGAGACGCGTTCAGGTGATTTCCAGGTCCGTCTCGCTGGCCGCGACCCGGCTTCACTCGCCGCACGGAACGTCGATCGTGACCCCGGCGCTGGGAAGATAGCGTTTGCATGTCGCACCGGCCGCGCCGCCCTTCTGACCGCCAGCCGCCTTGTCGACGATCCGCGCTGCGGTACGCCCGGCCTTATCCGCCTTCGGGCTGACGGCAAGCCCCACGGACTTCGAAACGGCTTCCTTAGCGACCGCTTCCGCGCGCTCCGGCAAAACCACCGAAGGCTTGGAAACGCCGACTGGCGCTGCCTTGGCGATGGCGGCCTTGGCTTTCTTGGCGGCTTTCGACTTGTTCTGAACAGCCCGTGCTTGCGCAGCCTTGCGAGCCGCAGCCTTTTTCGAAGCTGCCTTACGCGCCGCGGCTTTCTTCGCCGCTGCCTTCCGAGCCGCGGCTTTCTTCGCCGCCGCCTTGCGAGCCGCCGCCTTCTTCGCTGCCGCTTTCTTGGCGGCACGGCGCTGAGCCGCGCGACGCTGCGCAGCCTTCTTCTTGGCCGCGCGTTTGCGAGCCCGCTCACGCTCGCGCTTCTGCTTGTCGATCCGGTCGAATTGATCGGTGTGATGGAAGGGCTTACCGAAGTGGTGCCGCTTGCTTCCAGCTTCGGCGGGCGCTTGCAACATCAAGGCTACTGCCCCGAAAACCAGCGCCACAAGTGCCCAAATCGAACGTTTCATGTGCCTGCTCCTGTGGCTGCTTAGGCTCGTGTTCCGAATTCTGGCATCTGCGGCTTGCAAATCCCCGGCCAGTGCGCCAACTCCACGCAGTTGGCGGGTGTTTCCAACAACTTTGTTGCAGCCAGAACCGCGGACGGCACAACATCGGCGTTTCTGCCTTGACAGGGCGCCGATCGATTGTGCCAAAAGCCAGAGGCTTTGGTTCGGGCGGTCAGTGGTACCGCTGCGACGGGAAAATGGGATTAAGCAACATGGCCATATCCGCCGAGGCGATCACCGACAGCATGCTTGCCAGTATGCAGGCAATGAGCGGCAGCGACCAGCCCTATCGGCATTGGTTCCTTAGCGACTGCCTGCCCGAAGACGCGCTGCACGCCGTTCAGACGCTGCCTTTCGAGGCGCCGGAACTCGGCGGCATCTCCGGCAAGCGCGAGCTTCACAATAAGACGCGCACGTACTTCGATGCCGAAAACATGCAGAAGTTCCCAGTCTGTAAGGCTTTCAACGAAGCATTCCAGTCCCCGCAGATGACGCGCGCCATCGAGCAGCGGTTCGGCACCGACATCCAGGGCGGTTTCCTGCGCGTCGAATACGCTCAGGACGTGGACGGCTTCTGGCTCGAGCCGCACACCGACCTGGGCGTGAAGATGTTCACGATGCTGCTTTACGTCTCCGACGGCCCGGGCCATGACAATCTTGGAACGGACATCTACGACGCGGAGAAGGCCCACGTTGGCCGCTCGCCGTTCCAACCCGGCGGCGCCATGATCTTCGTCCCCTCCGACATCACCTATCACGGCTTCGAACCGCGCAAGATCGAAGGAATCCGGAAGTCGATCATCATCAACTACGTGACGAACGACTGGCGCGCCCGCGAACAGCTCGCCTTCGACGGCCATCCGATCAAGCACTGAGAACGCCCTGACGGCAGCGTCCCCGGGGCCATCGTCCCGGGGTAGGTGCAGTACTCGGATCGGCATCCGCCGGGGGTGCTGAAGGCGAACGCGGACTACTCCGGCGCGCCCTTGGCCGTCACTTCGTAGCCCTCCGCCTCCAGACCGGCGATGACGCGTTGCAGATGCGCCCTATCGCGCGTCTCGATGACGACGTGCAGCTCGGCCCCCTTCGCCGGCAGATCGGTAAAGACCCGCTGGTGATAGACCTCAACGACATTCGCCTCCGCTGCCGCGATGGCCGCCGAAACGGTCGCCAATTGCCCGGGCCGGTCGGGAATGTCGATTGTGAGCTGAGTCAGGCAACCCTGCCGGGCCAGTTCGCGGGTCAGAACGCTGGCCAGAAGCCGGGTATCGATATTCCCGCCGCAAAGGACGAGGCCGACCTTGCGGCCTCTGAACCGCTCCGGCGCCGACAACACAGCCGCGAGACCCGCCGCACCGGCTCCTTCGACCACCGTTTTCTCGATGCCGATTAACAGGCTGACGGCCCTTTCGAGCTGCACCTCGCTGACGAGCAGGATTTCATCGACATAAGCTTCCACCAGCGGCGTCGTAAGCCGCCCCGGTGCCTTCACGGCGATGCCCTCGGCAAGGGTGTCGCCGCGCATCGGCAGATCCGCTTGCCTGACCGCATTGTACATCGAAGGATAGAGCGCCGCCTGCACACCGATCACCTCGATTTCCGGCCGGATCGCCTTGGCGGCGATGGCGATGCCGGAAATGAGGCCACCGCCGCCGATCGGCACGACAATGACATCGAGATCCGGCACGGCCGCCAGCATCTCCAGGCCCACCGTCCCTTGTCCGGCGATCACGAGCGGATCGTCATAAGGATGAACGAACGTCAGTTTGCGTTTCTCACCGTGGGCATGCGCGAACTGGGAGGCCTCTTCCAATTGCGTTCCCTTCAGGATGACCTCCGCCCCATGGCCGCGCGTGTTCTCCACTTTCACCGTCGGCGTCGGCTCTGGCATCACGATGACAGCCGGAATACCCAGCCGGTTCGCGTGATAGGCGACGCCTTGCGCATGGTTGCCCGCCGACATGGCGATCACGCCCTTTTTCCGCTCCGCCTCGCTGAGCGAGAGCAGCTTGTTCAACGCCCCGCGCTCCTTGAACGAGCCTGTGAACTGCAGGTTTTCGAACTTGAGCCAGAGTTCGCAGCCCAGCTTGTCGGAGAGGGTCCGGCTCAAATCGCAATCGGTTTCGACGATCGCTCCTCGGATGGCGTTGCTCGCAGCTTCGATATCGGCCGGCGAGACCGCATTGGCCGGGCCAGAAGGGCGCGCTCGGCGGGCTGCCGCTCCACTCTTTCGCGTATCCGAACCAGCTTTTCGATCTGTCTGGTTGCGATCGTCGTTGACCACGCACTGTCTCCATCTGGATGGCCGGGCCTTCCTGGAGGAAGCGCCGGCTCTGCGGTTTTCCTTTGATCCCTGGCGAGGAGACTGTCTACAAACCGATGAGAAGAACAACCCGGCACCGAACATCAGGCACGCGGGCCGGCCCAAATGCGGCGGCAGCCTTCCCATTGGGGGCATGGCTCAGGGCTTCCCTAAACAAACGAACCGCCGAAGCAAAACGAACCGCCAAACAACCAACACCCGTAAAAATCGAACCGGAGGACGCGAACGATGGCGAAGGTATCATTCATCGGTCTGGGCGTGATGGGCTATCCGATGGCCGGCCACCTCATGAAAAAGGGCGGTCACGACCTCACCGTCTATAACCGGACATTCGCCAAGGCCGAGAAGTGGGTCGCAGAATACGGCGCAGGTCGCGCCGTAAAGACGCCCGCCGAAGCCGCGGACGGGGCCGAGTTCGTCTTCGCCTGCGTTGGCAACGATGACGACTTGCGCTCGGTAACGATCGGCGCGGACGGCGCATTCTCCAAAATGGCCGGCGACGCCATATTCATCGACAACACGACCGCCTCCGCCGACGTGGCCAGAGAGTTGAACGCCTTCGCGAAAGACAAAGGCTTCCACTTCATCGACGCCCCGGTCTCCGGCGGCCAGGCGGGCGCCGAGAACGGCGCGCTTACCGTGATGTGCGGCGGCGAGGAAGCCGCGTTCGCGCGCGCCAAGCCGGTAATCGATTGCTACGCCAAGATGGTCAACCTGATCGGCCCTCCGGGCGCGGGCCAGCTCACCAAAATGGTCAACCAGATCGCCATTGCCGGTCTGGTCCAGGGACTTTCCGAAGCGCTGCACTTCGCCCAGAAGGCAGAGCTCGATATTCCCAAGGTGATGGACACGATTTCCAAGGGCGCCGCGCAATCCTGGCAGATGGATAACCGTTGGGAGACCATGGTTTCCGGCAAATTCGACTACGGCTTCGCGGTCGACTGGATGCGCAAGGACCTGTCGATATGCCTGGAGGAAGCCCGCCGAAACGACGCCAGCCTTCCCGTCACCGCTCTTGTCGACCAGTTCTATTCGGAAGTGCAGAAGATGGGCGGCCGCCGCTGGGACACCTCAAGCCTGATCGCCCGACTGAACGCCGCGGACCGTAAATCCGGCTGACAGCTCCCCGACGACGTCGGCAAGCCGATCCAAGACCTGCTGCGGATCTCACATTTAAAAACGCAGGGGCCCTCGCGTCGGGCTCCTGCGATAGCCCTCTCCAAGCTACAACGGGTCTTCCTTTCCCAGCCTCCGGCGTGGGCAGACCCCGGCCTCCGCCGGGGTGACGGCGATGTGCGCCGCGCGTTTCACGCTCCAACGGTGTCATTCATCGGACCCGTTCTGAGAACCAATGTTTCGAGGACCCATGCTTCCCCTCGGGCCATTGGCGCGCGACGGCTGGCGAGCGTTGCTGCGATTGTCTTCCGGTCCGCTCGCGGAATGCGCTTGTGGCACGATGGGTCCTGGGCATGAAGCAGCAAGAAGCCCAGGATAACAGTGTCAGGGATGCTGCCGGTCCAAAGTGTCAGAGATGCTCCCGGTCTATTCTGTCAGCTATGCTCCCGGTTCGTAACGCCCACTACCCACTACCCACATCACACATCACACATCACACATCACACATCACACATTCGTGTAATTACATCAGTGCAATTGCACATGTGTAATCGCATCATTATGCTCGCCGACCAGTGAATATCCCGGGACCGCAGGAATGACCGACGCCCCCACTCCCAAGAACCCGCCGGTGTGCACGGTACTCCGCCTGCGCCGTGCCACCCGCAAGGCAACGCGGGTCTACGACCGCCACCTCGCGCAATTGGGCATCGGCATCGCTCAATTCGGAATACTACAGACGATCTCCGGCGCGAGCGATCGACCGCTCGGCGAAATCGCGTCGGCGCTCGAAATGGACCGAACGACCCTCACCCGCAATTTGCGGCCGTTGCTGTCGCGCGGACTCGTGCGTTTCGCCGACGCTCCCGATCGGCGCACCCGGCGCGTCGCCCTCACCGAGGAGGGCGAAGCGACACTGCTGGAAGCCCGCCGCGCTTGGCGTATCGCGCAGGACGAGACCCGCAAGCGCCTGGGCCCGGCACAAACCGATGAATTGCACCGTCTGCTCGCGTTGTTGTTATCCGAATTGCCGCCCGACTGACGACCCTTATGCCGGCGCCGGAGACCGCAACCGCCCCCCCTTCCGGCACTCCTCAGAACTTGTCGCAAGCTGTACCGCACGGAGCTTTCGAAATGCCCATAACCGCCCTTTACGCACTGCCGCTCGCGTTGATTTTCCTGACGCTCACGTTCCGCACGATCGGGTATCGGCGCGCAAATCGCATCAGCGTCGGTGACGGCGGCGACAGCCAGCTTCTGCAGCGCATGCGTGTTCATGCCAACTGTGCCGAATACGCGCCGCTGGGTCTCGTCGTGCTCGGCCTTGCCGAAAGCGTCGCGGTTCCGGTGGTGATGCTACACGTCCTGGGCTCGGCTCTGGTTACAGGCCGGCTGATGCATGCGATTGGCATGTCGCAATCGCCTCAGATCATGCCGCTACGCGTCGGAGGCATGGTGCTGACGACCTTGGCGATCGCCGCCACCGCGCTTGCCGCGGCCGGGTCGGTCGCCCTGCAATCGCTCTAATCAGCGTTTGCCGGACGACTTGGCATTCGCCACCGCATAGTGAAGCGGCACCGCGGTCGTATATTTGATCTGTTCGATCGCGAACGCGGAAGAGACTTTGGCGATTTCAATTCGCGATATGAGCTTCTTGTAGAATTTGTCGTAGGCGTCGATGTCGGGAACGACGACCCGCAACAGGTAGTCGATATCGCCGGACATCCGGTAGAACTCGACGACTTCCGGAAAATCGATAACCGCGGCGTGAAAACGTTCGAGCCAGTCGTGCGTATGCTGATCCGTCTTCACCTGCACGAAGACCGTGACACCAGCATTGACGCTTGCCGGATCGAGAACCGCGACCCGCCGCTGGATGACGCCGGCCTCCTCAAGCTTCTGGATGCGCCGCCAACAGGGCGTGGTCGATAGCCCGACCTCCTTGCCGATCTCCGCGACTGCCCGCGTTGCGTCCGTCTGCAGAACCCGAAGGATCTTGATGTCCATTTCATCGAGCATGGCCGTCCTACCCGGAAGCCGGCCAGCTTGATCCCCGTTGAACCTGGCCGCCGCACTTCTCTTTTTTTGTGTTTTCTCTTCAGCGCGCGCAATCAGTTGGTATATTTCGCACCCGTCTGAGGATTATTGTGGCAATCGTTTCGTCAAAGTCCATCGTTTTCGCACAATCTAACCTAAAAGCCTTAGTGTTTTCGGCATGTTATACTATTTCAAAACCAAGCAATTTCGCACCCGCTCACTCCAGAATATGTCTCACGCGATCCCGTAGACCCGGAAGCAACTCCCCTTCAAACCAAGGATTTTTCTTAATCCAGGCATTGTTGCGCCAGGAAGGATGCGGCAACGGAAGATACTGCGGCGCAGCATTTATCGTCATCGCCATGCGCCAGTTCGCGACCGTCTCCGTAAGCGTCTTACCCGCAGCGTTTCCAAGGTGCCAGACTTGCGCGAACCGCCCGACGAGCAGCGCCAGTTCCAGGCTCGGAAGTTGCGCCAAAACGCGCTCCCGCCAGGCCGGCCCGCACTCGCGCCGGGGCGGCAGGTCGCCGCCCTTATCGTCATACCCCGGGAAACAGAAACCGATGGGGACGATGGCCACGCGCCCGGAATCGTAGAACTCCGTTTCCGTCATACCCAGCCACTGCCGCAATCGAACGCCGGAGGGGTCCATGAATGGCCGCCCGCCCCTGTGCGCGCGCATCCCAGGCGCCTGTGAAAAAATGGCGAGCCGCGCCGGCACTGCCGCTTGCAGGATCGGCCGCGGCTCATGCCCGAGCGGCCGACCGTCCGGGGCGTCGCGGCATATGCGGCAGGCGCGCACCTCTCGGAGAAGGCAATCCAACTGCGAGGTATCGGCGTCGGGAACGACGGGGCGACGGGTCATACCAGCCGAGCCGCAATCGAGATCGAACCGGCGTGTGCCAGCCTTGGACAAACTCGCCTGGTGAGCAGCACTTGTTGTGCGTTCGTGGGCGTCAAAGCGACAACTGCAACCCGTCTTGAGAAATCAGAACGCGTTTCTCGTCGATCTCAGCGGCGGCCGCCAACATCGGCGCGCTCATGTGCGTCAGCATGATGCGCCGTGCGTTGATCGCCGGCAGCTTCCCGAGCAGGACCGACCAACTCGTGTGCGAGGCCGGCGTTCCGTCCAATGCGAAACACTCGTTGATATGGAGGTCGGCGCCTTCGGCCAGATCGAAGATCGTATCGACCCATTCGGTATCGCCGGAAAAACTCAACACCTTGCCGCCGGCTTCGAGCCGCAGTCCGTAGGCGGGCGCGCCGGAGGGGTGCAAGACCTCCCGCGCCGTGCACGTCACCCCGTTCAGACTGGCCGGCGCATTCGGATCGTGCTCATGAAACTCCAGTTCGAACGGCAACCCCTTGCCGAGGCTGCCTGGAAAGAGCGCTTCTGCCGTCACCTCAAGCCGTGAGGCCAGCGTTTGCGGTCCGACGATCACAAGCGGCCGCGAGCGCTTGGCCACGTACTTGGCGTGCAGGATAAACCACACGAGCCCTGAGAAATGATCGCCGTGCAGATGCGTGATGTAGACCGTATCGACGTTGCCGGGATCGAGCTCCAGGCGCGCCAGGCCGATGAGCGACGTGGCGCCGCAATCGAGTAGAACCGTCGTTCGTCCGGTCTCGATGTGGAAGCAGGTCTGGAGGCGTCCGCCGGAGCCAAAGGCGTCGCCCGAACCGACCACGGTCAATTTCATTTCATCTTCGCCCATTCCCTGAAGCCCCGGCCCCGACATTTCCTACCTGTTGCGGAACCCGCTTGAGCATAAATCGGTATCGCAAGGAACACGATCAGGTCTTTGATTCCAGTATTGCTTCGACCTGACGTTCACCGGCAACCCTGCCGGCCAAGGAAAGCGACCGCCAACGAGCGCCTGACCTCGCTTGCCTTTCCATGACCCTACAGCTTGCTCCGTTGCGCCGTCAGCCGCTGTTCCCAAAGGAACACCTTCGTCCGCCAGCCTGCGGCGCTCAGTCTTCCGACTGTCCCCGGTCAGGCCGCAGAGCTTGGCCTCGCCGAAACCTCCTTATACCAACGCTCGACGCCTTCAAAAGCCGCCGGCCGCTCGATGCGCGCTGCCGCCATGAAATCGACCGCGACCAGGGCCGTGATGTCCGCAACCGAATAGGCCTCGCCCGCCACGAAAGGTTGCTCACGCAACTGCGCATCGAGAATGCCAAGCCGTTCGATCGCCTTCTCCTTATTGGCCTCGCCCCAGGCGGCGACTTGCGGAACCTCCCGCTCGTTCATTTTCGGATGCAGATGCCGAAACGCCTGAGCCACGGCATGGAACAGGCCGAGCTCCACCCGCCGGTTCCACATCTCGATGCGCGCCTTCTCAAGCGCCGTCCGCCCCAAAAGCGCAGGGTCAGGCTTTGTCTCCTCGAAGTATCGGCAGATGGCCATCGTCTCCGAGATGCATTCCCCGTCGTCGAGAACGAGGATAGGGACCTGGCGCATCG
The DNA here is from genome assembly GCA_965226995.1 of Filomicrobium sp. Taxonomy (GTDB): domain Bacteria; phylum Pseudomonadota; class Alphaproteobacteria; order Rhizobiales; family Hyphomicrobiaceae; genus Filomicrobium. The sequence goes on along the minus strand of CBDDFK010000008.1, from coordinate 492,783 downwards.
GATTGAGCTCAGCAAAAGGGCCGGACCTGATATTATCGACGTTGAGCGCGAACTCTTCGAACGGAACGGAGATATTCTTCTCGGCCAGAAAAATACGCACTCGCCTCGGGTTCGGGGCGGCTTTTGTATCGATGATCTTCATTTCCATTCCTCCGCGCCAAGCCCGCCAATTCGCGGGTCGGCCATTTCCGTTATGGCCGCCAAAAGCCGATAGGACAAAGGTGCGACATCGCTAGAGTCCGATATTGCGTTCCCGGCGCCAATCGCGAGGCCGCTGGAATTCGCCAGCCCACATACCCCGCCGCGCATCGCGGGCGTTACGTTCTTCTGCACGAAACCGGCCATACGAAACGGCGAAACCCTGCAGCACCATTTCTCGGTTGAGATCGTAATCGCCCTGCCTGCACAAGGCCAGGAGCCGATCGTGCTTATCGACGTCGAGCCCCTTGCACTCGACCGTCCCCCGGCTCGCGAGACGGTTGAGAAGTCGCTGTGCCTCACGGCCGCAAGCCCATGATTTGCCCTCGCGTTCACACATCTGCGGACCCTCCGGCGCATCGATACCGTCAAGCCGGATCTCGCGGCCGCCGACCCGCAAGCTATCGCCGTCGATCACCTGCGCGCGTCCCGCGACGTCCTCGACGCCGGGCGCGGGGAGCATTTCGCGTATCACCGCAGCAATTGCCAATACACCGAGTATCGCGACCTGCACAATTCTGCGTTTACCCCAGCGCTTGGCGTTCCATGTCGGAAATCGTCTCATTCTCCCCCCGCGAAAACGTCGTTTTATTTATCGATCATCAACAAACGGCCGCAAAATATAAACCATAAGTTAGTGAATTTGCGAGACGTTAACTTCGATCAGAAATCTGGAATCCCGGCGGGCCTGCGGCTTTCCCCATTGAAGCCCTTCGCCGATGGCGCCGAACGCCCCTATTGGAACCGCGAGCCGCATGGAAAATTCGGTGAAATCCGAGGAAATCGCGCGTCTCAGAGGACGCCGCGAGGCGCGCCGGCGTTCGACCGAACAGCTCCGCACGATCCGCACCCAGCTCGCCTCGGGCTCCACCGTAAAGCCTGAGTTCGAATACGAACTCCTCACGATGTTCGTCAGGAACGAGACCGCCGCGGCTGCAACCATGCCGGCGCTGTCGATCATCCTGTCGATCGCATCGATGCTATGGGCCACCCCCGTCGAAGCGGCGCTGTGGCTCGTCATGGTGATCGGCGCCAAGGTTTTCCTCCTCGAACTCTGCCGGCGTTTCCTCAGCCTGGAGAAGGCCGAAGTCGATATCCGCGTCTGGCGCCGCCGCTTTGTATTCGCTGAACTGCTCAACGGCATGACCTGGGCCGGCTTCGCACTGGTCGGCATATCGAATTATGCCCAGGCAAGCGAATCGCTGTTGTTTTCCTCGCACGTCTTCATCTTCGCGATGCTGATCGTCATCCTGGCGATCCGCATGACGTTCGCTTCGACGATCATGCCGATCATGCATGCCGGCACCATCCCCATGACGCTCGCCGTCGTCGGGCGGCTGATCATGCTGGGGGTCTACACCGCCGACCCGCTCTACTATGCGCTCGCCTCAATGGCCGTCGGCGTGCATCTCTATTTCGTCTTCCTTGCCGTCGGCCTGCACTCCACCTCGCTCGCGATGCTCGAGTTCCGTGCGCAAAAGGATCTGCTCATCGCCGAACTGGAGGAAGAGAAATCGATATCCGACGAGGCGCGGCGGCGCGCGGAGGGCGCCAACAAGGCAAAGTCCCGCTTCCTTGCCACCATGAGTCACGAGTTGCGTACGCCACTCAATGCCATCATGGGCTTTTCGGAGGTGATGAAGGGCGAGGTCCTGGGTCCGATGCCCAACCCGACCTACCGGGAGTACGCCGACAACATCCATTCGAGCGGCAGCCATCTCCTCAATCTGATCAACGAGATCCTCGATCTGTCCCGCATCGAAGCGGGCAAATACGAGTTGCATGAAGAACCGATGCGTCTTTGCGACGTGGCGGAGGATTGCCACCGGCTGCTGAAGCTACGCGCCCAAAGCAAAGGCCTCGAAATCATCGAGGACTACCAACCGGACCTGCCGCAGATCTGGGCCGATCCGCGCGCCATCCGCCAGATCTGCCTCAACCTGATGTCGAACGCGCTGAAGTTCACACCGCGCGGCGGGCATATCCTGGTCACCATCGAGACCACCCCGGAAGGCGGCCAGATGCTATCGGTGCGCGATACCGGGCCGGGCATCCCCAAGGAGGAGATCCCCAAGGTCCTCCAGGCCTTCGGACAAGGTTCGCTGGCGCACCAGACGGCCGAGGGCGGCACGGGCCTGGGCCTTCCCATCGTCAAGAACCTCATCGAGCTCCACGGCGGCCATTTCGAATTGCGCTCCGAACTGCGCAAAGGCACCGAAGGAGTCGTCACCCTGCCGGCCAAGCGTGTGCTCCAGGCGGTCGGCCCGCTGCAGCCCTTCGGCGAGGAACGCCATCGCCCGGCCGTTTCGACTCGCGCGCCCCGTCTCGTTTCCGCCGCCCCGTCGAACGGCCGCGGCGGGCGCCATATGCCGGCATAAGTCGGCGGCTGCCGTGAGTATTGAGGCCTGCCTCGGACGGCCATGATTTGCACCCGCTCCCGCCCTGCCACATATAACCCGTGTGAAGACCGATTGGCGCTGGCTCTCTCGACGCCCCCGCTGAACCCACCCAGGAGACCTTCGCATGCTCGGCTGGCTCGCCGTCATTCTCGCCCTCCTCGTCGCGCTGTTTTATTTCCTGACCGGCGAGAACGTCGGCCTCAGCGATCTGCAGGGCACCGAGCGCTGGATGCTGATCGGCGCCGCTGCGCTGATTTCCCTTTACGCGCTGTTGCTGACGGCCGGCAGCGGCAACCGCATGATGCAGAACATCAAGCATCTTGCGATCTGGGCGGGCCTCATCCTCCTGCTGATCGCCGGCTACAGCTATCGCGGAGAATTCGCCGATCTCGGCAACCGCATGATCAGCGAACTGACACCGCCCGGTCAGACGATTGCCGTAGCCGGGCGCGAAGGCGAAACCGCGGTTCGTATCCGCCAGCGGCCCGGCGGTCATTTCGTAGCCCGTGGCGAGGTGAACGGCACCCCGCTGACGCTCCTCGTCGACACCGGCGCATCGACTGTGGTCCTTAAATCCGGCGACGCCGCCCGTGCTGGCGTCGATTTATCGTCGCTGGCTTTCTCCACGCCGGTATCGACTGCCAACGGCACGACGTTCGCCGCGCCCGTACGCCTGCGCTCGGTTGCGATCGGCGGCATCGTGCTCGACGATGTCGAAGGCCTCGTCGCCAAACCCGGTAGCCTCGGTGAGAACCTGCTCGGTATGAGTTTCTTAAGGCGCCTGCGCTCTTATGAATTCTCAGGTGATTTCTTGACGCTGCGCAGCTGATGCCGGACCACGTCCGCCCCATGCCGCAGCGTTGCAGGCACACGGGCGCGTAGTGGTATGTCGAGTGGCACCCGCAATTTGATGGGCGAGATCTTCATGTGGGCGCTTCTGGCGCTCGCGGCGGTCTGGGCGATTTCCAACTTTGAAGAGATCCGGTCCACGGCTCGTTCAATCGGCCTCGAACTCGAAAACGGCCAGGAAACGGAAGCCAGGCGGCGCGCGGCGAAAGAAGAAGAGCGCGGCCACAAGCCTGTCGGATATGTCGAACTCGACCCCAACCCGCACGGCCACTATGAGACCAGCCTCGAAGTCAACGGCCGCCGCATCGACGGCATGGTCGACACCGGCGCCACGCTCGTTGCGCTGAGCCACGACGACGCCCGCCGGGCCGGTCTCATCATCACCAACCGCGATTACACCCACCGGGTGCGCACCGCCAACGGCATCGCCAAGGTCGCGCCCGTGAACCTCTCGCGCGTCCGCGTCGGCGACATCGTTGTTCGCAACGTGCGCGGCGTGGTGTCCGAGCCCGGCGCCATGAAAGGCACGCTCATCGGCATGTCGTTCCTGAGCCGGCTGTCGCGTTTCGAAATCCGCTCCGGGCGCCTGATCCTGCAGGAATAAAACCGGGCCTGCATCCGAAGCGCTGGCGCACCGCGGACACGATCCATCGCCCCGCGTTGTTGCCGAACCCACGCACCTCGGCTAAATCCAGGCTATCGCAGTAGCCAGGACGCGCCCTTGCCCACCGTATCCCCGTCGACGTCCCCGCTCGCACCGCTGGTCTATGCCGATCCGGCACGCCCTTTCGTGATCGCCCAACTGGGCCAGTCTCTGGATGGCCGCATCGCCACCGTCTCCGGCGAAAGCCGCTACATCAACAACAGCGCCGCGCTCGACCACCTTCACCGGATCCGCGCCTACGTCGATGCCGTGGTGGTCGGTGTCGGGACGGTCGTTGCCGACAACCCCCGCCTCGATGTTCGCCGGGTTCCGCTTCCCGAAGGCCGTCGCCAGCCAGCGCGCATCGTGATCGACCCGAACGCCCGGATGCCGGACGACGTGAACCTCCTGCGAGGGGCCGGTGGAGGTCCCGTCATTCGGATCGGCGGCCCGGCACCTCAGGCGGGCGAAAGGCATAAGCCAGGCGCCAGCCGCTGCCGGGTGATTGCACTTAAATCCGGCAAAGAGGGTATCGATCCCTCGGACATCGTCACACGCCTGTTCGAGGAGGGATTTAGAAAGATCCTGATCGAAGGCGGCGCGGGAACAGTATCCCGGTTCATCGACGCCGGCGTGGTCGACCGGCTGCATATCCTCGTTGCGCCGCTGCTCATCGGCTCGGGCAAACCTGGGTTGCAGCTTGCGCCGGAGCCGCGGTTGTCGAAGGCTCTGCGCCCGCCAACAGCCGTCACGGTGCTGTCCGACGGCGACGTCCTTTTCGATTGTGATCTGGCCGCCGCCCGTGCCAACGTTGCCAACGGGAGCGACGGATCGGGAGAGGGTAGTCCTTAGCGAATGGAAAGAGGCCGGGATCATGCCGCGAACCAAAGAGAAAACCGTTCAGACGACATCGGGCACCATTGAAATCTATTCGCCCACCGCGCGCGCCTTCCACTGGATCGTCGCGTTTCTCGTCCTCATTCAGATTCCGGTGGGCATGTACATGCACTACCGCGGCAACGACCTGAACATCTGGGACAGCGTAACCAACAATCTCTATTCCGGACACAAGCTGTTCGGCCTCATCATCCTCGGGCTGGTCATCCTCCGCCTTGCTTACCGTCTTACCGCCGGCGCACCCAAGCCGGAGCCGACCATCGAACCCTGGCAGCACACCGTGAGCGAGCTGAACCACTGGGCCCTGTATCTGCTGCTGCTTGCCGTACCGATTCTCGGATACATCGGCGTCTCGATGTTTCCGGCACTCGATATCTTCGGCGCTTTCAAGCTGCCGGCCATCACCGAGCCGGACAAGGCAATGTCCGAGCAGGTGTTCCTGCTGCACGCGCTCGGCGGATTTGCTCTGGCGGGGCTGATCGCTCTGCACGTCGGCGCGGCGCTCTATCACTACGTCATCCGCCAGGACAACGTTCTGGGCAGGATGCTGACGGTCGCCTTGCGGCGCGAATAGCGCGCCATCTGGCGGTTGCCCGAAAGCGGAATCGAAAAAGGCCCGGTCCACGCGACCGGGCCTTATTATTGCCGACCCACTTAAGCAGCCGGCCCGCGGCAGCGGCCATCACCGCGCACGCAACGTTTAGTTCGTCGCCGGCTTGCCCCACAGTTCTTCAAGCCGCTGGTCCCGTCCGCAATTCCAGCGGTAGAAACGATAGCGCACCGGGTTCTTCTTATAATAATCCTGGTGGTAGGTTTCGGCGGCCGTGAACGTTTCCGCCTTACGGATCGCAACCGCAATCTCGCGGTCGAAGCGGCCGCTGTTTTCAAGGCGCTCCTTGCCCTGCCGCGCCAGATCGAACTGGCGGTCGGAATGCGCGAAAATGACCGGCGCATACTGGTTGCCACGGTCGCAGAACTGACCGCCGCCATCGACGATATCCGTAGTCCGCCAATAACGTTCGAGAAGCGCCGGGTAATCGACCTTGCGCTTATCGAAGGTGACTTGCAGCACTTCGATATGACCGGTCTTGCCGGTCGAGACTTCCTTGTAGGTGGGGTTCTTCGTCGTCCCACCCATGTACCCGGACGTCGTGCTCAGAACGCCGTCGACCTTGTCGAAATCGGATTCGGTGCACCAGAAGCAGCCCGAGCCGAAGGTGGCGACCCCACGATATTCCTTTGGGACACCGGATGCATCGGCCGACGATCCCGTTTCAGCGGCAATCGCATGACCGTGCAGGCCGCCGCCAAAGACGGCAAACGCAGCGACAAGGACCGAGGCGGCCAGCCCTGACGCTGTCAGTGCGATTCTGGTTCGGAAGGTCATCTCTCGTCCTTTTGATTGCTAAGCTAGGCGGGCAGCGACGCTGAGGCCGCCGCCCACAAGCGAGATCCCGACGGCGGCGGCGCCAGCATTAGGTTCCCGGATTTTCCGGCTTCTTGTCGGCTTCGACGAAGTCGAGTGCCACGCCGTTGATGCAGTAGCGCAGCCCCGTCGGCTTTGGCCCGTCGTTGAAGACGTGTCCGAGATGCCCGCCGCAGCGATTGCAGTGAACCTCCGTGCGCGTCATGAAGAACGACTTATCGACCGACGTGCCGACCTTATTGTCGATGGGCGCATAGAAGCTCGGCCAGCCCGTCCCGCTGTTGAACTTGGTCTGCGAGGCGAACAATTCCTGGCCGCAGCCGGCGCATTTGTAGACGCCCGGATCATAGATCTTGTCGAGCGGGCTGGTGTGCGCACGCTCCGTCCCGTGCTTACGCAGCACATGGAACTCTTCCGGTGTCAGCTCCTGGCGCCACTCGGCCTCCGTCTTTGTCACTGGGAAACTCATCGCTTTGTTCTCTTCTGCTGCCGGTGCGTGAAACGCAAAAGCCGTGAATCCAGACCCGGCGGCAATCGCACCGAGACTGAAATTGAAAGCGCGTCGGTCTATAGGCATGGGCAATAGTCCCCTTTTCGGAACGCGCGGCGCGAACTGCCGGCTCCGGCGATCCCACTGAATTCGATACGGCTAATGTGGTGGTATCGGGCCGGCTTGTCATTTCAAACGCATTCACATCCGTGTGCGTTCACAAGCTTATTCGCCGACACACCCGGACCGAATTACAGGGGGACAGGTCTCTTTAGTCGGCCCGGACGGCGACCGAACGCGACAGCCGGATCTCTTCCGGAGAGATTTCGCAACGATAGGCCATAACCTCGACGCCGCGCGCCGCGGCGCGCTTGAGAGCGTCGGCATAAGCCGGATCGATGTCCCCAGCCGCGATCATCCGCGTCGCATCCGGCCTCTGGATCAGGAACAACATAACCGCGCGGTGGCCGGCTTCCGCCATGTCGCCCAGTTCCTCCAGATGCTTGACGCCGCGCGCCGTCACCGAGTCGGGAAATTCCGCCAGACCGGCCTTGCGCATGAGATGCACGTTCTTGATTTCGACATAGGCACGGCCCTTTCGTTCGTCTTCCAGAAGAATGTCGATCCGGCTGTTCTTTCCGTACTTCTGCTCACGCTTGAGGATGTCATAGCCCTTGAGCTTACCGATGCGGCCTTCGAGGATCGCCTCCGAGACGATGCGATTGGGGTGCGCCGTATTGATGCCGACCAGCGCCATGCCGCGACCCAGGTCGTTTTCGACGAGTTCCCACGTATGCCGGTACTTGCGCGTCGGGCTGTCGCTTTCCGAAACCCAGACCATGCTTCCCGGCTCGCACAAACCCAGCATCGAGCCGGTGTTCGGGCACGAAGACGTGATCAACTCGCCGCCGTCGAGTTCGATATCCGCTAAGAACCGCTTGTAGCGCTTGATGAGCCGGCCGCGTTTCAAGGGTGAAGAAAATTTCACCGGTGTCCCTCCCGTTCATTCCGATCGTCGCGGGGTGCCAATCCATTCGAAAGAGCGGCGCCCCAAGCGGTCCCGCCTCGGCACAAACCCCGCGTTAAGCCGCCAGCGTTTAGTGTAACGGCACCTTTTGTCCAGCGTACCGAGGCCGTTCATGCCCGCAAAAATCGCCCTCAACTCCGGTTTCGCGACCGCTTTGGTCGCCCTGCTCCTAGGCTTCGTTTTTGCCATCGAGACGCACGCCGCCGAGGAAACGGCCCAAGCCGAAGTCGCACTCGAACGCCTCACCTGGACCGATGTCCGCGACCGGCTGGCGACCGGCACCGACACCGTAATCGTCCCGACCGGCGGAACCGAGCAGAACGGCCGCCACATGGCCCTGGGCAAGCACAACTATATCGTTGCCGAAACCGCGCGCCGCATCGCCACCCGGCTGGGGAACACCCTGGTCGCTCCCGTGATGGCCTACGTGCCAGAAGGCGATCCTTCCCGCAAAGCAGGACACATGAGCCTGCCCGGCACCCTTTCTGTTCCCGAGGACGTGTTCGAGAAAGTCCTCGAAGCGACCGCCCAAAGCCTGAAGACCCACGGCTTCAAGCGCATCGTGCTGCTTGGCGATTCCGGCGGCAACCAGCGCGCGCAAGCCCGCGTCGCAAAGCGGCTGTCTGACGCCTGGAAAAGCGAGGGGGTGCAGGTCATCGCAGCAGGCGACTACTACGCCAACAACGGCGGCGACTCGTTTCTCGAGAGCAAGGGTCTCAGCGCCAGGCAGATAGGAACCCATGCCGGCGTCCGCGACACGTCCGAACTGCTTGCCGTCGCACCGTTCGCGGTCGACATGAACCGGGCCGTAGCCGACCGGGATGGCGCCACAGGCGATGCGCGCCTTTCCCGCGCGGAATGGGGCGAGCAACTCCTGGAGCGCAAGGTCGCAGCAGCCGTCGCGGAGATCCGCCGCCATGCGGTCGCCGCCAATATCCCCGTCGAAACGAGTTCGCTTCCCGCGCCGCTGAGCTGGATCGCAAACCTCTTCGGGGGCTGACGCGTCAAAGGCAAACCAGACGGTACCGGCCGCCCGGACCGCCGGCTTTCCTTGTCCCGCGTAAAATCTGCTAAGGTCCCTGGCGAAATCGAGCCACCTTCAGCAAGACAGATCCGCCATGAGTGAAAGCGACGAGATCACGGCCGCCGTGTTGGTGATCGGCGACGAAATCCTTTCAGGACGAACCCGCGAGGCCAATGGCGGATACATCGCCCAGGTGATGACATCCCTTGGCATCCGCTTGCGCGAAATTCGTGTTGTCGGCGATGAACTCGACGAAATCGTCGCCGGCCTCGACGCGCTGCGCCGTCGCTATACCTACGTCTTTACAACCGGCGGCATCGGCCCCACGCACGACGACATCACCGCCGACGCCATCGCCCGCGCTTTCGGTGTCGGCATCGACGTCGACCAGCGGGCACTGGCGCTGATGAAGCCCCATTACGAAGCGCGCGGACTGGAACTCACGCCATCGCGGCTTCGCATGGCCCGCATTCCCGAAGGGGCGCGGCTCATCCGCAACCGCATCACCGCCGCCCCGGGCTTCGCCATCGAGAACGTCTATATCCTCGCCGGGGTCCCCGCGATCATGCAGGTGATGCTCGACTCGATCCTCCCCGAACTGCGCACCGGTCGGCGCATGCTTTCCAGAACCATCAAGGTCAACGCGCCCGAAGGCGAGATCGCCGATCTGTTCACCGCGCACGCGGCCGCCTTCCCCGAGATCGCCATGGGGAGCTACCCGAGCTTCGCGGGGGGACGGATGAAATGCGAACTCGTTCTGCGCTCGATCGACGCAGACGCCCTGGAAAAAGCGCTCGCTGCGCTGCAGCAGAAGCTGCAAGAAGCCAATATTCCAACTGAAACTTCAGAAGCTTAAAGGCCTTTTCGCGACGTTTCGCCACTGCGTCCGCGCGTCAATTGCTTCGTCCAAACTCTTAAGATTGTCTGCCTTCCGCCTTGTTCCGGCGCACTTTCGCCGGGACAAGCGCGCCGTGCTGCGCTTGCGAACAGCCGGGCTGTAATGCGTTTTCGGCCAATCGGGGCCTCGAACCAATTCCCGCCCAGCCTGTTGTGAGCGCGACCGAACCGCAGACAACAAAGGGGGGATGGCCGATGAGTTGTGCATTGACCGCCGCACCTCGCCGAACGACTCCGCGCGCGTATTTTTCCCGCGCGCTACCGATTTTCTTCGCGATGCTGGCGGCCGCCGCTATCGCGCTTCCAGTCCTCGAGGCGCAAGCCAAAACGCCCGGCTCGACCTATTGCTTCGTCGGAAAGTGCCACCGGGTAAAATCGCTCGGGGAAACCCGCGCCCTCGTCGGCAAGACGGTCCCGCTGGTCTCGTCGCATTACAGCGGCTGCCACAAGGACCCCTATAACCCGTGTGGCCTGACGTCCTCCGGCGAGCCGTTCTTCCCCGACCAGCCCGACAATGCCGCCAGCCCAATCTATCCTGACGGCACGGTCCTCCTGATCCGGCATCCCGGAACGAAGGCCTCAGCGGTCGTGCGTATCAACAATGCCGGACCCTACTGGGGCAACCGTAAGCTCGATGTGTCCCACGCCACCGCCGACCGGCTCGGATTCCGCAAGCGCGGCGTCGCCAAGCTCGAGACCCGTATCCTCGCCGCGCCGAACAAGAAGGAAGCCCGCTACAAGAAACGGCGGCGCTACCGCCCTCTGCCAGGTTACATCGGAGAGTTCGACAGCCTCGACGACGCGGAGCGCACCGCCGTCGCCCTCATGATCCTCGATGCGAGCGCCGGAAGCGCACTCGCGGCAAGCAGCGGCCCGGCCATCGCTCTGGCGCACCGCCGCGAAACGAAGAAGCAGCGCAAGATCCGCGCGCAACGCCGCAAGGAGCTGGAGCCGATCGTTCGCACCATGCGCATGATCGCCAGTCTGCCGGCGGCTGAGTTGCAGCCCGTCACGACAGCGTCCACCGCCGAAAGCCCGGGCCGGCGCACCATCGCCCAGAGCGACGGCAACGCGCGGTTCGCCGCAGCCAAGCGGCCCTCGCCGCGTCAGCAGATGGCCCGGGCAGCCATCGAAGAAATTGCACCGGAACTGGCGGGCATTGAAAGCGAAGCGATCCGGCCGCCAAGCGAACTTATCCGCACCGCTGAAGTGGGGGCGCCGAAGGCCAATGCCTGGGAAGACCTGCTACGCACGCGCCTCGGTTCCGCATCGCTCGCCGGCGACGGTGCCTTGCGCGGGCGCCTGCCTTACGGCCCGCTCCCCGGCCGCCGTCCGCGCGAACCTTATCCCGTCGCGCCGAACGTCGTCCGCTTTGGCATGACGGGCTAACCGGGCCGGACAGTGGAGCGGGTGGTTCAGCCCGATCCTCAAGGGGAATAGATGCGAAAAAGCCGGCCCCGTTATAAAGTGGGGCCGGCTTTTTCTATTCAGTCGCTCAGGTTACCGGCGCGGCAACCGTCACACGGCTCAGGCCGCCGCCGAGTCGCCCGGCTTGTCGGATGCGATCTGCTTCAGACCGGCCGCCTTCGGCAGTTCCTCCGGCACGCCTTCCGGCGCCGAGGGATAAAGATCGAAAGCTACGTCGAGCGCGTCGAGAAATTCCGAAATCAGGTCGAGGCAGACGCCGAGCTGCACCTTGCCGGCCACCAAGAAAGTATCGCCGATCTCAGGGCGCTCATCCGGCCCGAGACCGGGAGCCTCCGCATCCACGAGCCCGCGTGAGCGAAGGTAAGCGGTCATACCGCCGCCGGTCTCGAAGTTCGCCTCCACCTGCTCGTTCAGCTCCGGGAAAGCCGCATCGAGATCGTCGGTCGCAGCGACGAACAGCCTTGCGAGCGGCCGGAAGCGCGGCGCCTCGCCGCCCAGCTCCTCGATGTGTTCGCGTGCTTGAACCAACCGCCCCACGAGGTTCAACTCGTGCGCCCGAAACCGCGAAAGCGCCCAACGCTGCGTCCCCGCGACGCCGGGATCGGACGGCTCGCCCGTGATCCAGTTCCCCGAGGCCGCGATCAGATCCTCGCCAGAGGCCAACGCCGCGTCTAGATTGTCGGCGACGAGGTAGACGCTGTGCGGCACGTTTTCTTTCGAAACAGCCATTCAATTCTCCACTGTGCAACTTTTCTTCGAAAGCCAGCCACGCGGAAACATCTGACTTCTCACGAACCGCCTGAACCCGAGGCGGCCAACTCCCGCCGGCGCTACATGCGCGGCGGCGGCATAAGAGCGATCAATTCGCGCAGGACGAAATCGATGTCGCGCCCGCGCGCTGCGAGATAGCGGACGAGGTTCGAACCGAAGGCCACCTGCCGGCGTTGCCTTTCATCCGAGCGCTGCGCGATGCGTTTCAGGCTCGCGAGAATCGCGTCGTCCATGAAATCGGTGGGGATGTCCAAACGCTCGCGCAGGATTGGAACGAGTTCCGCCAGATGCAGCACATCCGCGGGCGCGTAAACATCCGCCTCGGTCTGCGAAACGATCACGCGACGGCGGACCGGCGCCGTTGTCGGTTCGTCGACAAACGGCAGATATTGTGGACGCACGCGGCGCGTTTTGCCCTCGGAATCGGTACCGCTCATTGCCATCCCCATGCCAAACGGAATCCTGATATCTCCACAGTATCCGCGATTCGCCCGCGTTTTCAGTGTTGTATTCACGCCGCCGGAGAACGCTGGCGAATTGGCGCTGGCGATTTTGACTTTCAGACGCGCCAAGTGGCACAACCGAACGCGTCAATTCCAAACCGCCGGGTCAGCCCCGCGCGGCAGCCCGGTCTAGCGAGCGCCGTTCGAGTTCCTTCTCCGCCTCGGCGCGCGTCTCATAGCGCCCGACGACGGAATACCCGCCAATCGGCCCCCAGACACATCGGCGTGCCGATGCGTTACTCAACTCGGAAAGGCGAAACTTGCCGTTGTAACGATCGATAATGAAACGATCGAACATGGGTCTTCTCCCTCATTGCCGGATCAAGGACGCCAACTGAGCAAGAAACCGTTGTTTTCCCCAAGCAGCACGACAAACACGCTTTTTCTGTTTGCACTCCACCGGGAAAGTATTTTCGCCATTTCATTGGCGAAAATACTTTCCCGGCATTTCTCGCAAAGAGCTAATTGCACCCAAATCAACATGGATCTGGAACAAGCTCTACACCTTCACATTCAGCTTTCAGTCGAACATATCCTCTCATTACCCCTTCTCGAAAAGAAAACCAGCCCGCCCCATGCCCAACAACTATCGAACCGTGATTCGGTCGCCTTAACGCTTGCAGTCTGGCGTTGAGAGTCTTTCTTTCCATGGGGTCACTGGACCTTGCTGCTGAAATCCTCAAGTAGGATGTTTCATAAATTCGACTAATCTGCCGACGAGTCTCAGCAATATCAGCCAAGGCCCACAGCGCCTCTTCATACTGCAGCTGATTCTTGGTTTTCTCTGTTGCCTTTTGATATCCAAGTCTCAGCGAAGGCTCTGACTCTCTTAGCGCCTTTGCTATAGCCGATCTGTAATGGGCAGCATTCGACTGCGAAACGATCCTATCGTCATCGTTCATAGACCAGAACAAGCACTGACCAATCAGATGTACAAAATGAGGAAAACCGTCACTTATGATGGAGACCCGGTAAAGCGTCTCTTGAGGAATCTCTACTCCAAGTCGCTTCGCAGTATTGCAAAGGATCTTCCAGAGATCGTCCACGCACAGCCTTTCCAACTCTAGCGGAACAAAGTAGCGGCCCACCGACTCGTGATGCCCAAGCAGGCTATTTATATCTTCACCTATTCCGCAAAAAAGGAATTTCACCTCATTCTGAAGTGTTGAAGCATTCTTGATCAACTCCGCAAAAAAAGCGCGCTGCCGCTGGTCAACAATTCGATCAAACTCGTCGATCAGTATCATGGGGCGCCCCGGCCTTTTCTCGGCAATGTATTCTAGTATAGCCAAAGCATCATTTATATTCTTTGGTGGCGCAATATCCTGAGCGCTGTTGTTTAGAGAAACACTTAGCCCAGCAACGCCAGGAACACCACCGCTCAGCGATTCCACTGCTCCTCGTTTCGCCAAGACGCTATTTATTCTTCCGGCTTTCCTGGCCGCTGCCTGCAAAATGTCAGCAAAAGTCGTTGTCTCCCCGCAGGGAACATAAATTGGCTGAACACCATAGTCGGCGCAACTCAAGCTCGCTGCAGTCACAGCGAGTGATGTTTTCCCAACCCCGCGTTCTCCAAAAATGAAGACATGTCGACCACGCGAGGAAAACGCTCGCTCAATCTCGCTAAGCTGATCAGAACGGCCATATAAACGTTCCGGAGTCTGAATTTCGCAGGAGGGAGTAAGGCACTCGCGCAGCACCTCATTCACCTCCTCGCTTGTTTTGCCTCGAAATGCCATATTTACCTACTGGATTACGAACAACCGCTCGTGCCGCCGCAGGTGTTGCACTTCAGGCAGGTGCCGTTTCTGACCAGCGTGAAGTTTCCGCACGAACCGCAGGCTTCGCCTTCGTAGCCCTTGATCTTCGCTTCGGCGATCTGATCGGACAGCCGGTCCTCTTTCAGAGCCAGGTTGCCTTCGCTCGAATACGTCACCGTTTCCGACGAGGCGGCGTACATCTTCGTACCGCCGGCGCCGTCACCGGAAAACGCCGTGGCGACATCGCGCTGGATCTGCGCGACCGCGCTCACCCCATCGCCCGAAGACGGCACGACGGCCAGCCGGCCCAGCGCGCCGCGCGTGAACCCGTGGCTGATGATCTTGGCCGAGGCGGCTTTCTGAGCCGCAGCGGCGGCTTCGGCTTCCTCGTCCTCACCTTCCGATATGGCGGTTGCCGACATCTCGCCGGGATCGACGTGCGCCAGGTCGTTACGGCCCAGATACGAGACCGCCAGTTCGCGGAACAGGTAGTCGAGCACGCTGGTGGCGTTGCGGATGGTGTCGTTGCCGGTGACAAGGCCGGCCGGTTCGAAGCGCGTGAACGTGAAGGCGTCCACGTATTCATCGAGCGGCACGCCGTACTGCAGGCCGAGCGAGATGGCGATGGCGAAGTTGTTCATCAGCGACCGGAAGGCGGCGCCTTCCTTGTGCATGTCGATGAAGATCTCTCCGAGCCGGCCATCCTCGTATTCGCCGGTCGAGAGATACACCTTGTGCCCCCCGACGACCGCCTTCTGGGTGTAGCCCTTGCGGCGGCCCGGCAGCTTTTCGCGGCCGCGGGCAACCAGCTTTTCGACCACCCGTTCGGTGATCTTCTCCGCGGCTACCGCGGCCTTCGCGGCCTGCGCCTTCTCCGCCGTGATCTGCTCCACCGCTTCGTCCTGTTCGTCCTCGTTATCGGCGAGGAGCTGGGAGTTCAGCGGCTGCGACAGTTTCGATCCATCGCGATAGAGCGCGTTGGCTTTGAGCGCCTTGCGCCAGGAGCGCAGGTAGGCCTCCGAGCAATCCTCGACGGTCGCGTCGTTGGGCATGTTGATCGTCTTGGAGATCGCCCCCGAGATGAACGGCTGAGCGGCGGCCATCATGTCGATGTGGCTGTTCACCGACAGATAACGCTTGCCGATGCGGCCGCAGGGGTTGGCGCAGTCGAACACCGGCAGGTGCTCGGCCTTGAGATGCGGCGCGCCTTCCAGCGTCATCGCTCCGCAGACGTAGGTGTTGGCGGCCTCGATGTCGGCTTTCGAGAAGCCCAGATGCGGCAGGATCTCGAACGACGGGTCGACGAGCTTAGCCGCGGGGATACCGAGCTTGGAGGTTAGGAAGTCCTCGCCCAGCGTCCACTTGTTGAAGACGAACTTGATGTCGAAAGCCGACTCCAGTCCGCCCTCGATGCGCTCCAGCGCCTCGTCATCGAAGCCCTTCGCCCGCAGCTTCGCATGATCGATGGCCGGTGCGCCTTTCAGCGTGCCGTGACCGACGGCATAGGCCTCGATGTCCGCAATTTGCTTGGCCGAGTAGCCGAGCTTGGTCAGCGCTTCGGGAACCGACTGGTTGATGATCTTGAAGTAGCCGCCGCCGGCCAGCTTCTTGAATTTAACGAGCGCGAAGTCGGGCTCGATACCTGTCGTGTCGCAATCCATGACGAGGCCGATGGTGCCCGTCGGTGCGACGACGGAAGCCTGCGCGTTGCGGTAGCCGTG
The DNA here is from genome assembly GCA_965226995.1 of Filomicrobium sp. GTDB lineage: Bacteria > Pseudomonadota > Alphaproteobacteria > Rhizobiales > Hyphomicrobiaceae > Filomicrobium. Next base: position 476,750 of record CBDDFK010000008.1, on the reverse strand, counting down.
CTGCTGACCCAGTTCCAGGGCGCTGTCCCAGGCCGCCTTCGCCGCCTCGACGAGGCGCGGATCCTTGCAGGAGGCGTGATCGAGCGGCACCGGATCGACCGACAGCGCTTCGTAACCGCCGGCATGCCCATGGGCGGCGCGACGGTGGTTACGGATCACGCGCAGCATATCTTCGGCGTTACCGTGGTAGCCTGGGAACGGGCCCAGTTCGCCAGCCATCTCGGCGCTTGTGGCATAAGCCACACCGGTCAGGATCGAGGAAATCGAACCGCAGATCGCGCGGCCTTCCGCCGAGTCGTAGGGGATGCCGGACGCCATCAGGAGACCGCCGATGTTGGCGTAGCCGAGCCCCAGCGTTCGATAGCGGTAGGAGAGTTCGGCAATCCGCTTCGAGGGGAACTGCGCCATCAGGACCGAGATCTCGAGGACGACCGTCCACAGCCGGCAGGCGTGAGCGTAGGCATCCGTGTCGAAGCTCTGGTCGTCGCGGCGGAACCGCATCAAGTTGAGCGATGCGAGGTTGCACGCCGTGTCGTCGAGGAACATGTACTCCGAGCAGGGGTTCGAGGCCCGGATGGTTCCCGATTGAGGGCATGTGTGCCAGTCGTTGATCGTGGTGTGGAACTGGATGCCCGGATCCGCCGAAGCCCACGCGGCCTCGCCGATCTGCGCCCACAGATCGCGCGCCTTGATTGTCTTGGCGACCTTGCCCGAAGTGCGGTGCGTGAGCTGCCATTCGCCATCGTCCATGACGGCGTTGAGGAACTCGTCGGTCACGCGAACCGAGTTATTGGAGTTCTGGCCCGAAACCGTCAGGTAGGCATCCGAGTCCCAATCCGTATTGTACGTTTCGAACTTCAGCTCCGAGAAGCCCTGGCGCGCGAACTGAATGACGCGGCGGATATAGTTGTCCGGCACGTGATCGCGGCGGGCGTCCTTCACGGCACGCTTGAGCGCCGGGTTCTTGTTGGGATCGAAGCAGCGCTCATCCAGGCTGCCGTCGCTCGTCTCGTTCTCGTCCGCGCAATTCACACACGCCTTGAGAATGGCGTTGAGGCGCTTTTCGCAGATCTTCGAACCGGTCACCAGCGCGGCGACCTTCTGCTCCTCGCGGACCTTCCAGTTGATGTATTCCTCAATGTCCGGGTGATCGACGTCGACGACGACCATCTTGGCCGCACGCCGCGTCGTGCCGCCCGACTTGATCGCGCCGGCCGCCCGGTCGCCGATCTTGAGGAAGCTCATCAGCCCGGAAGACTTGCCGCCGCCAGACAGCTTTTCACCGCCGCCGCGCAGGCTGGAGAAGTTCGTGCCGGTGCCGGAGCCGTATTTGAACAGGCGCGCCTCCCGCACCCAAAGATCCATGATGCCGTCCTCATTGACGAGGTCGTCATTGACCGACTGGATGAAGCAGGCGTGCGGCTGCGGCCGCTCGTAGGCCGAGGTCGACTGCAGGATCTCGCCCGTCAGGTGATCGGCGTAATAGTGCCCCTGACCCGGGCCGTCGATGCCGTAGGCCCAGTGAAGACCGGTGTTGAACCATTGCGGCGAGTTCGGCGCCGCCATCTGGTTGGCGAGCATGTAGCGATGCTCGTCGAAGAACGCGCGGGCGTCTTCCTCGGTGGTGAAGTAACCGCCCTTCCAGCCCCAGTAGGTCCAGGTGCCGGCCAGCCGGTCGAAAACCTGCTTGGCGCTCGTCTCGCCGGCGGTACGCTGGTCTGCCGGAATCGCGGACAGGCCGCGCTCGTCGGCAATCGAGCGCCATAGCCACGACGGCACCTGCGTTTCCTCGACGCGTTTCAGTTTGGTCGGCACGCCGGCCTTGCGGAAATACTTCTGCGCCAGGATGTCGGCCGCGACCTGGCTCCAGTGCGCCGGAACGTCGAAGTCCTCAAGCTTGAAGACCACCGAACCGTCGGGATTGCGGATCTCCGACGTCGCGCGGCGGAAGGGGATCGAGTCGTAGGGTGATTTGCCTGCTTCTGTGAATCGCCGCGTGATCTTCATTCTTGGAGTGCCCCTCAAGTCGTTGCGCCGCGCCTGGAAACTCTCTCCGGCAGCGAGCGGTGGTCTTTTGCAGTCAGCGCAATCCAACAAGGAAAACGCCGCAATTCGTTTTGACGCGAACGACGCAGCCGGCTGTCGGTCCACCCACGGCGAAAGGCACCGGGGCGAACGCGCATAACCTGCTTCGGCCTCGGGGCCGAAACCAACGACTCAGGGGAAACTATGGGATACGGTCCGGCTGGAACGCGCCGGGAACGGCCAAGCGGCCATCTCATGCCCACCAAGCTATCCAGATTCGCGCCCCACAAAAGACTCCCCTACAACCCCTTGTGCAATTTCGCCGGGTTGCAGGTCGGAGCAACTAGATGTTGGGGTCCCGGGGAAAGGCTGTTGGCAACCTGTCGACACAAGCGGTGTAACGTTGCCGCTGGTGTTGCCGAAGCGCCGGAATCTGGGCGCTGGGGAGTTGCGGATGAAGTTGCAAAGTATCGCGCACCCGAGGTCAGCGTACTGCGATTCCGGTGCCGCACAGTGTGGCCGCGATGCCGCGCTCTTAGGCCGTATGGACACCGACCCGCAGCTCTGATCTAAGCTGTGCTTGACGAACCGGGCGGCGGCTGCGCGCGCCCGGGAAACGAAGGACTTCGGGCCGAGGACGACCGACATGAGTTTTCTGAGCGAGATCTTCACCTGGTGGCAGGGCAACACCTGGGGAACGCGCTGGACCATCTGGAAATCGGCGAAGTTCGTCGGCGATGACGAATTCGGCAACCGCTACTATGTCCAGAAGAATGGCGTCGGGCCTCTCGGCGTGCCGCGCCGCTTTGTACTCTACAAGGATCTCGCGGACGCTTCGAAGGTCCCCGCCGAATGGCACGGCTGGCTTCACTATACCGTGGACACGCCCCCCACCGAGCAGGACTACGAGCCCAAGCCCTGGCAGAAACCGCATGAGATGAACATGACGGGTACAGCCAAGGCCTACCGGCCCGATGGCTCCATCCTGACGCCGCAGTCCCGGCCGAAAGCCACCGGCGATTACACCGCCTGGCGGCCCGAGTAAGCGCGGCACCTCAGTCCGCGCGGAAAGGGCAGGGGCAGGCGCCGCCACCTCCGGCGGGCAGGCCGCTTTCGCCGCAGCGAGGTCCCCGCCATGGCCAAAGGGTATTGGATCGTCGCAATCGATGTCACCGATCCCGAGGGCTATCCAGCCTACATCGAATCGGCTCGAAGTGCGTTCCAACGTCATGGCGCGCGCTTTCTCGTGCGTGGCGGCTCTCATCGGGTAATCGAGGGAAACGCGCGGGCCCGTCACGTTGTGATCGAATTCCCGTCCTACGCCGAAGCCCTGGCGTGTTACCGCTCCGCCGAGTATCAAGCCGCCGCCGCAGTCCGCCAGTCGACCGCCGTATCCGATATCGTCATCGCAGAGGGCGTCACGTGATCGCTTCGAGCCGCATTCTTTTCGCTACTGTTCTGGCTGCAATTCTGCCGGCCTTGCTTTCGGCGCCCGCCGACGCGGCGCGCTTGAGCAACAAGGTCGCCGTTTTCGCCGCGCTCGATAAGGTCACGGCGCGCATTTCTGAACTCGAGGTGCCGGTCGACGAAACCGTGGAGTTCGGCGCGCTGACCGTAACCCCGCGTGTCTGCTACTCGCGCCCGCCGACCGAGCAACCCAAGACAACCACGTTCGTCGAAATCGAGCAGAACGAACTCGACGGCACGAAGACGCGCCTTTTCACCGGCTGGATGCTGGCGGAAAGCCCCGGCCTCAACGCCCTCGAACATCCCGTTTTCGATGTCTGGCTGACCGGCTGTAAGGAACCGGACGCACAAGCCGCCAGCGCCGCGGCGCAAACCGGCGACGAAGGCAACGAGGGCCTGCCGACCGCCTCGCCGCCGCGCTCCACCGCCCCATTCCCGCGGCGCCGCATCCGCCGCTGATCTCCCAAATCGCATCGTTCGCTCACGCGGCGTTCAATCGCCTCGACGGATGAAGTGTGCTAGCCCGCCTTTCGTACAGGCGGGCTAGTGTTGCGTCACTAACGCTTGGTCCCCGATTGCTGCTCGGTGATCTGCCAAGCGTCAGTGACAAAAGCAACACTAGAACCATAGAGTTGCTAGTGTTCCTTGTGTGTCAGGCATTTGCTCGGAACCTAGCCGCAAAGGGTAGCAAATGTCTGACACGGAACACTAGGCGCCCAACCAGAACTGAGGTTGCCGGAGAGACAGAAATGGCGGTTTTGAATTCAAGCGGTGCGGTGTCCAATACGCAGGTCGCTAGACCCGATACCAACCTGACAGTCGTCGCGACGGCGCTTGTCTTCATGGCAGTCGGCGCCAGCTTGCTGGCAGCCTACGTCTCCACGCAAAAAGCCGTTCTTTTCGTTATCGGTGCCGGGCTGGGCTTCGCACTCCTGCACGGTGCATTCGGCTTCACCGCCGGCTGGCGATCCATCGCCACCCGCGGCGACGGGCGTGGACTGAAGGCGCAGTTGGCCGTCATCGCTGCAACCATGATTTTCTTCATGCCGATGATGGCCGGCATTCTGCCCTCGGACGTGAAATACCACGGCCTCGTCATGCCCGTCAGTCTCACGGTGGTGATCGGCGCCTTCATGTTCGGCCTGGGCATGCAGCTCGGCAACGGATGCGGCTCCGGCACGCTCTTTACCCTTGGCGGCGGCTCAAAACGCATGCTGTTCACGCTCCCCGGCTTCATCGCCGGATCCCTTCTGGCGACACTTCACTGGTCTTATTGGAAGCTCCCCGGAATCGGCGCGGTCAGCTTCACGCAAACCTTCGGCCTCACCGGCGGTATCGTCGCCGGCCTTGCCGCGCTTGGCGCCGTCTGGTTTCTGGTGGACCTTTGGGAGAAGCGCGCCGCCGCCCAGCGAGCCGACAGTCCGCTCGCCAGCGCCGCGCAGGACGGCGACGGCCGCGAATGGCTGCGTGGACCGTGGACCTTCCTGTGGGCCGGCGCGGCACTCGTCGTCCTCAACGTCGCGACCCTGGCTGTCGGCGGATTTCCCTGGGCGGTGACGTATGGCTTTGCCCTTTGGGGCGCCACCATCGCTTCCCTTGGCGGTCTCGATGTTGGCGCCTACGAATTCTGGGGGTGGGCAAAATCGAGCGACGCACTACTCAACGCGCTCATCAACAACCAGCAGTCCGTAATGAACATCGGCCTCATCCTCGGAGCAATGCTGGCCGCCGGTCTCGCCGGCAGCTTCGGCAAGGGCCCATGGCCGGGGGCAATCTCGATCCTCGGCGCCATCCTCGGCGGCCTTCTCATGGGATACGGCGCACGGCTTTCGTTCGGCTGTAACATCGGCGCGTTCCTCGGCGGCATCGCCTCGGGATCGCTGCATGGTTGGGTATGGTTCGCCGCGGCGTTCGCCGGATCCTTGGCCGGCATCAGGGCACGGCCGTTCTTCGGCCTGCCGAACTGAGCCGCCTGCCATGACCGCGAGCGACGGCTTCATCGAACTCCTTCGCGACCTTCTCGCGCCGCTCGGGCCCATCCGCGTCAAGCGCATGTTCGGCGGTGCCGGGATCTTTGCCGACGACCGAATGTTTGCCCTGGTGGCCGACGATACGTTGTATTTCAAGGTCGACGGCCATAACGAACAGGACTTCGAACGCGAGGACCTCGAACGTTTCGGATATGAAGGCAAGGGCCGGCGTATGGAGATGTCCTACCGCCGCGCCCCGGAGCGTATTTACGACGACCAGCACGAAATGTGCGATTGGGCGCGCGGCGCACTGGCCGCAGCTCACCGCTCCGGCACGGCGAAGACCAAGACCGCCGCCGCCAGGACCCCTCGGAAGCGCGCGCAAGCGAAAACAGGGAAAACCGACCCCGAGCGCGCGAAAACAAGAAAGCCGACGAGAAAATCTTGAGCCAGTCCACCGATAGAACGCCGAGCGCTAACCCATCGCCGAAACCGCCGGCGCTGCTCGAGCACGCAGGCGACCTCTTGCAGCGCTATGACGTCTTGTTCTGCGACGTCTGGGGCGTGGTGCATGACGGCAACGTCGCCATGCCTGGCGCCACCGACGCGCTTTTGCGCTTTCGGGACAAAGGCGGCACCGTCATACTCGTTTCGAATGCCCCGGTCCCCGACCACCAAGTCGCCCGGATGCTGGACGCCCGCGATCTGCCGCGCGATGCCTACGACGCGATCGTCTCCTCCGGAGACATCGCCCTCCGGCATATCCATGAGCATAAATTGTCGCCGCTTTATCCCATCGGACCGCGCGATCGCGACGCGGCGCTATTCGAAGCCGCCGGTCCATTAACCGGCAGTCTGCACGACGCCCAGGCGATCCTTTGTTCGGGGCTGAACGACGATCTCAATGAAAACGCGGAAAGCTATCGCGAAGTGCTGGTCGAGGCCCGCTCGCACGGCCTCCCCTTCGTGTGCGCCAATCCCGACCTGCTCGTCGACGTCGGCGGGACGCTCTACCTGTGTGCCGGAGCGCTCGGCGACCTCTACAGCGAATTGGGCGGCGACGTTGTCTGGGCCGGGAAGCCCTACGCCGTCGCATATGAAACGGCGTTGGACGAAGCCCGCCGGTTAAGGGGCGGCGGCGAAATCGAGCGGGAGCGAATATTGGTGATCGGCGACTCGGTGCGTACGGACCTCACCGGCGCGGCGAACTTCGGCGTCGATGCGCTGTTCATCGCCAGCGGCATCCATCGCGAGGAAACCATCCTGGAGGGCCGGTTGTGCGCCGACCGGCTTGGCGACCTCTTGACCGGGCATTCGCCCCATCCCATCGCCGCCATGCCCTATCTGGCGTGGTGATCCGGGGCCGGCGAGGCTTTCCCATCCGTTTCCGCTTTGGGTTTTGCTCCCGGTTCGGCAGGTGGCGCGTCCCCCTTTGGCGGCGTTTCGAAATCCCGGAAGGTCATGTCCGGCGATGACGTATTGTGCCGGGACGCCGAATGCCGCCCCGCCCACACCTTCAACGCCGTCTCCGCTCCGGGAAACACCATCACCGGCGCCTCAGCCCACCCGGGCGCATCCTTCTCCTGCACCGCGACAGCCGCCACATCGTTGTTGAACTGCGTTATGTACATCGAGCGCAGGGCCGCGAACGGCGGCCCCTTGATCGCGGCACTGAACGACACATCGAGAACCTGCGCGTCGCGCGTCAACTCTGCAATTCTAAGCGTTGCCTGTCCGCCGCCGGCGAACGTCAGCTCGAACGTCAGCGTCTTCGGATCGAAGCGGACATCTTCGAGATTGACCACCGGGCGTCCGGCATCCTCGACCGGACCGATTAGAAAAGAAGAACCGTAGGCGCTCCACCCGAGTTGCTTGGGCGGCAGCGGGCGCGCGCGCCAGTAACCGTCGGTGGGGTAAAGCACCAGCACCTCTTCGGCACGCTCGTCATGGCGAACCCAGACCTGCAGAAGGTGAATGTTTTCCGCCGTGCGTTCCCCGATGCGCACCGGGACGCTGCGCTCGCGCCAGAAGTTGGGGAAGGTGTAGCCGATCACCCAGAGTTCCACGTCTTCGTAGAGCGTGAACTTCTTCGGTGGCGGCTGGCTCGTTGCGTCGCCCGCAAAGTCGCAAGCCGTCCAATCGGCCTCGAACGAATCCTTCCGCATCATATCGATATAGACTGGATGCACCACCTCGATCCGAAACCGCGTCACTTCAGGATGCGCGAGGGTCAAAGTGACGTTGTCTTTTTCCGCGCACAAGACCGGTTCGGACCTGTTCTCGATCCGGACGCCGACCTTCTCCGCCAGAACTGGCGAGTTGGCCCCGCCCATGACCGCGACGAAAGCGAGGAAAAGGGAGACAGCAACGCCCAAGGCTCCGCGAAAACGTTGGTCGCACAAGGCCCGCCGCCGTAAGCCACAGGTCATCGCATCAGTTCTGAAGCACCGCATAAACGTCTCCGGAATTCGCCGCGTGAGGCAACGCGCCAATATGCGCCGCCATGGCCTGAGCGTCGATCTCGGCACCCGGACCGAAGGCCAGTGCGTGCGTTTCGCCCAGCGCGATATCGAAGCGATAGTCGCCGAGTTCGGCAAGCCGGTTGAGGCAGTCGATCGCCCCCTCGCGCGCGATGGTGGTGAACTCGAAGGACAACGCAGGCAAAGCGGCAGACAACCCGGCGAGAACGTCCGCCTCGAAGCCTTCAACGTCGATTTTGACAAAATCCGGCCGGCCATGCTCGGCAATCAGCGCATCGAGCGTGGTCACCGAAACTTCGATATCGCCGTCCCATTGCTGCTCTTCCCAGCCCGCCGCGCCCCGCGCCGCGTCCACGAACCCGGGCGAGGCCGTCGAAACAGTGGGATTGGCGGAGTTCACGAAGAGCCTCAGCGTACCGGGCGCGCGACCGCAGGCGGCTTCGATGATCGCGACGCCGGTATCCGCGCCGTAGATTTCACGGATAACCGCGGCGCAATCGGGCTGCGGCTCAAGGGCGACGACGCGGGCGCCGAGTTGGCGCAGCACACCGATCCGGTCGCCGACGTGCGACCCGATATCGAACGCCAGACCGCCGTCCGGGACAAAGCTACGGTAGAGCGCCGCCATCGCCGCATCGCGCGCCGCATCGCCGTAGTAGACATCCAGCGAGCGGACGAGTGCCGGGAACCGGCGCTTCAGACCATCGAGCGGAGGCGCTTGGCTTGCACCGCCCATGTCACGCCGCCTGGCGCATTGGCGTCGGGGAAACCGGCGGCACCGATCCTTCCGGCGGTGTTTGCGCGGCGACGCTCAACCCGGCAATCTCCGGCGGCGTCGCGAGATCTTCGGGGATCGCGCAAATGCCGCTGCGCCATAACCATTCTCCGGCCGTTGGCGATGCCGTCAGCACCGCAAACGGGATGGCCGCGAGATAGCCCAGCGTCAGCGGCAGGCTCCACAGGAACGCCTCGGGCGATACGTAGAACAGCGCGCCGCACACAACCACGCCGAATAGCGTCTGCGGCCAGAAGTTGGCGGCCGCGTCGCGCCATGAGAGCCCGTGCGCGTCGCGGTCCTGCCCGCCCCATGTGACCGACTTGCCGAACGCCAGACCGATCATGAAGATCGTCGTGCGAACGGTGGAAATCGCGCCCTGGAGAAAGGAGAAAACGAGTTCGAGAAACGCACCGGCAGCGAACCGCAATCCACCGCCGTAACGAGCGACGCCGCCTCGCGTCAGATAAACATCGGCGAAACCGGCGAGCTTCGGCGCCAGGTACATCCCGAAGAATGCCGCATAAAGGCCGATGGCTAGGCCGGTGGGATAGTCCGCAACGGTTTGTGCCTCGAAGGCCGCGAACGGTAGCAACGCGATAATCGCCGTCCATGCGGGGATGCCGAGGAACATCAGCATCGCCCAGACCAACTGGAAACGGCTCAGAGCGCGAAGTCCGGGCAGACCGACGAGTTGCACATACTGCAGGTTGCCCTGACACCAGCGCACGTCGCGCTTGGCGAAGTCCACCATGGTCGGCGGGTTTTCTTCCCAGGACCCGGTCTCGTAAGGCAGGACGCGAACCTCGTAGCCGGCGCGCCGCATCAAGACGGCTTCCACCTGGTCGTGGCTGAGGATGTGCCCGCCAAGCGGCGGCTTTCCACGCAGGACGGGCAGGTGGCAATGCACGCGGAACGGGCGCACCCGCACCAGCGCATTGTGCCCCCAGAACGGCCCGCAGTCGGCCACCCACCAGGCCTGGCCCATGGTGTAGGCCCGCATTCCATGCCGCATCCCGAACTGAAAGATCCGTGCGAACGCGCTGCGCGTCGGCATCCCGACGACGAGGCTTTGCAGGATCCCGAGACGCGGATGCGCCTGCATGATGCGGGTGAGTTTGACGATCGCTTCGCCGGACATGAGGCTGTCGGCGTCAAGCGGCAACATCAGATCGTATCCGTCGCCCCAGCGCTCGCAGAAATCGCGGACGTTTCCGGCCTTGAAGCCGGTATTCTCAGTTCGGCGCCGATAGACGATGCGCTCCGCCGCGCCGCTCTCGGCCCGCCAGAGTTCGGCCAACCGTTCTTCCTCGGCGGCGACGGCCGGATCGTTCGTGTCGCTTAAGAGGAAGTAGTCGAACGCCGAGCCATGCCCGGTCCGGTCGAGACTCGCCTTCACCGTCTTCAACCGCTCGATGGCGCGTTGCGGCATCTCGTTGCGCAAAGTCATAAGGATCGCGGTGCGCACGAAAAGCGGGGTCTCCAGTTCCCCCGAGCGGGCAAACGGCGCCACGACGTCGACCGCCTTGCGGTGCCCGTGCAACAGCCAAAGCCCGACGACGGCATTCCAGAAACCAAGCACCGCCCACGGCGTTCCGATGGCAAAGCAGGCGAGCATCACGCCGTCGACCAGCGAAATTCCGCCAGCGGCGGCAAGCATGTAAGCCGCGGCCATGACCGCGCCGTAAGTGACGATGTTGAGCGACAGGAATACGATGCGGCGGCGCTGCACATCCCGGATGGACTGCAAGCGCGTCGGTAGGCTAAGCCTGCGGCGGCGCGGCAACCGCGGTTCGAATGAGAGCTTGGAGGCGATCTCGGCGTGGCTCATGGTCTGATCTCGATTTATCACCGCGAACCCCGACGGTTTCGCCGGCAACGCGTTAGAGTCCCTGTATGACCGGAACGCGCTCCAATTATGTTGCGGGTTCAGATCGACAAGAGGCGCAGGCCCTGTGGTACGTCGCCCCATGCCAGGTTGAACTACGCACCGAACGGCTCGAACGGCCCTGCGGCACAAACGCACTCGTACGCACCCGGTTCAGTGCGATCAGCCGCGGCACAGAGCGCCTCGTTTTCCAGGGCCGCATCCCGCAAAGCGAATACGAACGGATGCGCGCGCCGAATCAGGACGGACACTTCCCATTCCCAGTGAAATACGGCTATTGCGCGGCTGGCATCGTGGAAGACGGCCCTAAAGATATGATTGGCAAGGCTTTTTTCTGCCTGCACCCGCATCAAGATCGGTTCTGCATATCCCCGGATGCGCTGTCCCCAATCCCTGAAAACGTGCCGCTCGCCCGCGCCACTCTGGCTGCCAATATGGAAACGGCGCTCAACGCCCACTGGGATTCCGGCTCGGGGCCTTGCGATCGTATCGCTGTGGTCGGCGGCGGCGTGGTGGGCCTGCTCGTCGCTTTCCTTGCCGCCGGGCTTCCCGGGTCTGACGTTTACGTGATCGATCCGAACGAGGCGCGCGAACCGATAGCGAAGGCGTTTGGCGCGAAGTTCGCTCGTCCCGCCGACGCGCCAAGCGATTGCGACGTCGTCTTTCATGCAAGCGCCACCTCGGAGGGGCTGGCAACCGCCCTTCACTGCGCCGGACTCGAGGCTGCCGTCGTCGAACTTTCCTGGTACGGCGCCAAGCCGGTTGCCGCGCCGCTCGGCGAGGCATTTCATTCCCGCCGGCTTCGGCTCGTTTCGACCCAGGTCGGCCGGGTGGCCACGTCGCGCCGCCCCCGCTGGGACTACGCTCGGCGCATCCGGGCCGCACTGTCGCTTCTTGCCGACGACCGCCTCGACCTGCTCATCAGCCAGCAGATCGACTTCCCGACCGCACCGGAAACCCTAAGCGAAATATTCGCCGACGACGCGGCTGCCCTGGCACCGGTTATACGTTACACATGAGCGTGTTAGTAGATTCGCCATCGCTGCGGCCCGGTCGCCGGGAAGCCCTGAGGCCGGAGCAGCCGGGCGGCAAGCTGGCACGGCAGCATTAACGAACTGCGAGGAGACTTGGCAATGTACTCCGTGGAAGTCCGCGACCGCATCATGATCGCGCATTCCCTGCCCGATCCGTTCTTCGGACCTGCTCAAGCGATGCATGGCGCGACATTCGTGGTCGACGTCGCCTTCTACCGCTCCAAGCTCACGGCCCAGAACGTCGTCGTCGATATCGGCGCTGCGTTGGAAGTGCTTTCCGAAACGCTGAAGCCGCTGGCCTACAAGAACCTGGATGAGTTGCCGCAATTCGCCGGCAAGCTGACCACGACGGAATTTCTCGCCCGCCACATCTTCGATCAGATCGCGGCCGCGGCCCAATCCGGCCGCCTCGGTGAAGACGGCCAGGGCATCGCCAAGATTCGCGTCACGCTCCACGAAACCGATCTGGCGCGCGCAACCTACGAGGGGCCGGTCGGTGACTGAGATCCTATTCGCGATCCCCGGCGACCTCGACCAGCCGACCGGTGGCTATGGCTACGACCGGCGTCTCACGAACGAGTTGCCGGCTTTCGGGATCAGCGTCCGCCATCTCGAACTGCCTTCGAGCTTCCCGAGCCCATCGCCGGAAGACTGCGAGACCGTCCGCCGGATGGCCGAGAACGCGCCCAGCGACGCCACCTGGCTGATCGACGGTCTGGCTTTCGGCGCGTTTCCTGAAGATCTCGCCGCCGCGCTACCTGGCCGGGTCATGGCCCTCGTCCACCATCCGTTGGCCCTGGAAAGCGGGCTATCGGCCGAACGCAGCGCTGCCCTGAAAGATAGCGAACGCAAGGCGCTGGCCCGCGCGAGCCACGTTATCGCAACCAGCCCGGCCACCAAGCGCATCCTGATCAGCGACTACGGTCTCAGCGATGAAATCGTGACCGTCGCCGAACCCGGGACCGATCCCGCGCACCGCGCCACGGGAACCGGAACACCGATGCAGCTTCTCGCCGTCGGGACGATCACTCCGCGCAAGGCCTATGACGTGCTTGTCCGCGCCTTGGTGCCCTTGAAGGGCGGCGACTGGCGTCTCACCATCGCCGGGGACGAGAAACGCGTTCCCGAAGCGACCGCGGAATTGCGCCGGCTTATCGCTGCCGAAGGGCTGGAAGAACAAATCACGCTTGCCGGCGTCGTCGTCCCCGCAACCCTCGACCGCTTCTACGAGAGTACCGACATCTTTGTGCTTCCCTCGCTGTTCGAAGGCTACGGCATGGTGCTTGGGGAAGCGATGGCGCGCGGCCTGCCCATCGTCTGCACCACCGGGGGAGCCGCCGCCGAAACCGTACCGGACGAAGCCGCCATTAAAGTGCCGCCGGGCGATGCCGAGGCCTTGAGCCGTGCAATCGCCAACCTGATCGCGGATCGTAAGCTCCGCTCAAGGCTGGCGGATGCCTCCTGGGATGCGGGCCGGAAACTTCCGACCTGGAATGAGACGGCCCGCCGTGTCGCCGCTGTCGTCATGGGCATGCATCCCTGACTTTAGCGATACGCGGCAAGGACGGCGGGCGAACGCCAAGAATTGCAGCATCGCCAAAACGAGAGGTCCGCCGATGGCCGGCTTTACTGATGTCTGGTTGAAGCTACGCGAACCCGCCGACCATCGTTCACGCAATGCCGACCTCGCCGAGGCGCTGTCCGGCCATTTCGCCCTGCGCGATGAGATCGCCGTCTTGGACATCGGCTGCGGGACGGGATCGAACCTGCGGGCCATCGCCAACCTCCTGCCGGCGCGTCAGACCTGGACGCTGGTCGACCACGACCCCGGGCTGCTCAGCGCCGCGCGCGAGGAATTGGGGCGATGGGCGGACGAAACCGAACTGGACGGCGATGCGCTTCGGCTCAAGAAGGGCCGGCTCGAAATCGCCGTCAGGTTCCGCAATGCCGACCTTGCCACCGATCTCGGCGCGACACTGGCGCAACCGGCCGATCTCGTCACCGCCCAGGCGTTCTTCGATCTCGCGTCGGAGGAATTCATCCGCGACTTCGCACGTGCGCTCCAGCAGCGCCGTCCTGCCTTCTACACGACGCTTACCTATAACGGCATTACCCGCTGGACACCGCGGCATCCGGCCGACAACCGCATCGAAGCGGCATTTCACCGGCATCAACTGACCGACAAGGGGCTGGGCCGCGCCGCCGGTCCCACGGCGCCCTTGCACCTTGCCGACCAGTTCAAGCTTGCCGGCTACAGCGTCCAGGAAGGCGACAGCCCTTGGCAGCTCGGCGCCGCCGATCAAGCACTGATCGACGAGTTGCATAGCGGCCATGTCCGGGTTGCAGCGGAAACTGAAGCGGTCGATCAACGCACCCTTGAAAGCTGGTCTGCGTTGCGCCGGACGGGCGCCTTCATCGGCCATACCGACACGCTGGCGCTCGCCACCTGACCGCCTTCGCGCAAGCGAAATCTTTGGTGCAGCGCAAGCTCCCGAAAGTTGCAGCGCAATCGCTGCAGCGCACCGAAATATCTGGCGCTTGCGCGATTCTAGGGAACTTTCCCCCCTGGCCGGAATTTGTCAAAATATTGCTTGACGCGATGCCTGCGAAGCACATCATAGGGCGAAGCGTCGCAGCGTGAACGGCTGGATACTGTCCGGGGTCAACGACGACGGATCTGCCGTTCTCGCAAGCGTAAAATCAGACGCACCTACCGGGAGGTGGCACGGCCACTTGAGGAGCTCGATATGAAAGAACCGTCGCTCGACGCAGCCGTCTATGCCGCCGGACTGGTTTTCGCTCCGGACGAAGACGATTTGGGCAGCGACGCGGCAGCCTATCGCCCGGGTAAGCCTCCAGTTTCGACGGCGCAGACGCGCCAGAAGCCCCAGCCGATTACGGAGGACTATCAGGTGCGCTATCGCGCGGCGTCCGCCTCCGATAAGCATGCCTACTCGAACTGGGCGCGCTCGATCGATTTCTCTTGGCTGCTCGGCCGCGCCACGGCTTGATGCGAATCGGCTCATCTTTCCTTTGGCGTGCGCCGCGCGGCTTGACCGCGCGATGCTCCCGGCCAGCTTCAAAAGTTAAGAATTCAATTGTTCCAAGCCCGGCTCGACCGACGTCGAGCCGGGCTTTTCATATATTTAGGCGCTACTTTCCGTCGGGTTCGAACAGAACCTGCCGCAACCAGGCCAACACGTCCGGATAGGCCTTCGTGATCCAGAAGTGACCCGCATCGGGGATCTCGACCAGATGCATGCCCGGCGCCGACGCCGCGAAGTGCCGCGCGGCGCTAACGGGAACGTTGCGGTCGGCCGTGCCGAGCCAGAGACACGACGGACACGCAATGCGTTCAACCCGTACGCCCCAATCACGGCTGAAGAGCCGCATGTCGGTTGTCGCGCCCGAAACGCCACGTGCCAGTCCGGCCCGGAAGGTACGGACCAGATCCTCGGTCACCTCACGGTCCTTGAGAAGCTCGCGATCCGGCCGCCCCGCCCGCGAGGCCATGGTGCGCACAGCAAGCGATGGCGCGAGTACCAGCATCCCCCGGAAGTAAAGAAACGCCAGCGGGATGGCACCGGGCAATCTCGGCAGGCCGCGAAAGGCAAAACGGTGAAACAGCGTCACACCTCGGCGGCTTTCGCTGCTGGTGAGCGGCGAGACCGGCGCGACGAGCGCCAGCGCGCCGACGCGACCGCCCAGTTCGCTTGCGATTGCCGTTGCATAGGGTCCGCCGCCGGATATCCCGACCACACCGAAACGTCCCAGTCCGAGAGCATCGGCCAACTGCGCGACATCCTCGGCGTAAGCCTTGAGCGACGGCGCCCCCGAAGGACGGTCGCTCAACCCGTAACCCCAGCGGTCCGGACTGACGAGACGTAACCCCAGCCGCCGTGCCTCGGCGTCGGCGAGACCGAATTTCAGCCGCGACCCCGGCGTTCCATGCAGCGCCACCACGGGAACTCCCTCCGGGTCCCCGAAAAGCCGGTAAGCCATGCGCCTTCCGTCGGCCAGTCTGAGAAAGTGATCGGTCTTTGCGGGATCGTCCCGCCCATGCGCGTGCAATATGAAGCGACCTCGAAATTCCATCCGCCAACCGCGTGTAGCGACGTCTATGGCACGGCCATGACAGGACGGGTCAATTTTTTGTGCCGTCATCGGCAATTGACGCAAACGTCGCAACCATGTCTCCTCTTGAGCCTGCTGCCGCGATCCGCGTCTTATGGCACTGGCGCGCGGACTGGCGGCCTGGACACCCACGCATTTCGTATTGAAGGGAAATTCTGAAATGATCCGCATCCTTGCCCTGACGGGGCTCGCCCTGGCGGTTTTCGCCGCGCCCGCCGTGGCTCAGAACGTTGAGGTCATCAAGGAACGCAAGGCGTTGTTCGAAAAGATGGGCAAGGCGGCAAAGGATCCCGGCAAGATGCTGAAGCAGGAGATCCCGTTCGACGCGGCGATTGTGGAGGCGGCGCTCGACACGTTCATCGCCACCGCACCGCAGATGGCGGAGAAATTCCCCGAGGACGCCAAGACCGGCGGCGAAACCGAAGCGCTCCCCGCGATTTGGGAGAACAAGGAAAACTTCGATCAGCGCTTCAAAGATCTCGTCACCTCCGCCGAGGCGGCCAAGGGCCAGATCACCGACGAGTTCGCCTTGATGGAGACTTGGCCGAAGGTCGTCGGCAACTGCGGCGGATGCCACAAGAAATACCGCGAGAAGAAGGACTGAGCCGGATCGTTCGACCTGAACTCGCGGTTTGAAATCATTCCGCCGGCGCCTGCCGGAGCCCGCAAGAAGGGCACAGGGTGAGCGTCGGCGGTTGTGGACCGCCGATCAGGCCATTGCCTGCAAGAGCGAGGTTATGCGCCACAGCCGTCAGCGAGCCATCCTCGCACCCCATACCGCCCAGCAAACCGCCCGATATGACCGACGAGACCGCCGCCGAAATCGACCGAACCGGCCAGGACACCCGCGACGGCGGCGCGCGACAGACCCGGCGCACGGTGCCGGCCTGGGACCTTCCCACGCGCCTGTTTCACTGGATCCTTGTCGTCCTGTTGGCGGCAGCCTGGGCGTCATTCGAATACAGCGAAACGCTGAAAGACCCGCTGCTCAAGTGGCACCGCTGGATCGGCCTGGCGATCCTGACCCTGCTCTTCTGGCGAATTCTATGGGGCTTCTTCGGCTCGTCGACCGCGCGGTTTAGCCGTCTCCTCCATCCGCCGGGAACGACGGTCCGTTATGCCGCGATGACCTTACGCGGCGCGGAACCGAAGTACCTCGGCCACAATCCGCTCGGCACGCTGATGATCCTCGCCTTGCTGGGCCTTGTCCTGGCGCAAACGATCCTCGGCCTCTTCACCGTCGAACATAACGACCTGACGGCCGGGCCGCTCTACCTGCTGGTCTCCGAAGCGGCGCGCAAGACGGCCAGCTCCTGGCACGGCTGGCTGTTCACCGGTGTGACGGTCTTCCTGATCGCCGCCCACGTGACCGCCAACGTGTTCTATGCGCTCTGGCGGCGCGATCCGGTCCTGAAGGCGATGATCACCGGTCGCAAGCCGGCGGACCGATACGCCGACAGCCAAGCCGCCGACGTCGTCCGTTACCCGCTCGTACGGGCGGCCATTCTGCTTTTCATCTCCGCCGGACTTGTCTACGGAAGCATCGTTGCACTCGGCGGCCGCTTCCTGGCGATGCGCATGTGGTGACGGTAGCGACCGCTCACACGCCAAGCCGCGACATGATCTCGTTTTGCGCTTCCCGTGTCCGCGGGGTCCATTCCGCAACGTTCGACGCCACGAGATTGGCTTGCGACTTGAGGATCACCCCGTCGTCGAGAATGCGCAGGCCGTTGGCACGCAGCGTCGTGCCCGTCGTCGTAATATCGACGATCAGGTCGGCAGTGCCGGCGGCCGGCGTGCCTTCCGTCGCCCCTAGGCTTTCGACAATGCGGTAGTCGTTGAAACCATGGCTGACGAAGAATTGCCGCGCGAGGTTCACGTATTTCGTGGCCACCCGGAACCATCTTCCGTGAGCGGCCCGGAACGTCCCCGCCACCTCATCGAGATGGGCAATGGTCCGCACATCGAGCCAGCAATTGGGAACGGCGACGACGACATCGGCATGGCCGAAACCCAGCGGCTTCAGCATTTTTACCCGGGTTTCCCAGTCGGTCATCCGCTCCCGCACGAGGTCTTCGCCGGTGACGCCGAGATGCGCCTTGCCGCTTTTCAGATACCAGGCAATTTCCGACGCGGAGACGAACAGCACGTCGACCTTGTCGATGCCGCGCACCTCGCCCCGATAGCCGCGCTGGTTCCCCGTCTTGCGAACTTCGAGCCCGGCCTCCGCCAGCGCTTCGATCGTTTGCTCCATCAGCCGTCCTTTCGACGGCAGGGCCAATTGCAGCCGTTGAGTCATCGCGGGCTCCTCAACCTTTCACGGCGCGCAGGAGGCGCTCGGTATGGATGGCGCCGCCAACCGCCGAAACGGTCTCCGGGGCACCGCACATCTTCATAAGCCCGTCGTAGCGCCCGCCGCCGGCCACCGGACTGGTATCGCCAAGCTCCGGAACCAGGATCTCGAAAACGAAGCCCGTATAGTATTCGAGCGAACGGCCGAACTCGGCGGAGAACTCGGCCCGCGAGATATCGACACCGAGGTCGGACAAATGCTGGAGCCGCTTGTGATAGCGCTCGAGCGCCGGTGAAATATCGACGCCCGTATCGCGGATGAGGTCCTTCACGCGTGCCCCCGCCGCCCGGGCGGGCGCGTTCACGCCGATGTACCCTTCGATAAGCTGCGCGGTTTCCAGCGGCAACCGGTCGGCCCGCCGGTCCGCCGCGATACGCGCCAGACTGCGGGCGATTTCCTCCAGAGAGCGTACACCGACAAGCTCGATCCCATTCTCGTCCAGGTAGGTCGCCACTTTGCGCGCCGACTCTTCCGCGCGCTCCGGATCGAGCGTTTCGAGTAGCCCGCTCGGGAAGGTGCTGGGCTGCATCGCCGGCGACTGTGTCAGCCGCGCCAGTTCATCCCGGAAAGCAATCGGACGCCAGAACTGATGGCGAAGCCGCTCCCGCCAGCGCTGCGGCATGTCGATGCCGTCGAGGAGCTCCCGGAAAAGGCCGAGATCGCCGACCCTCAGCTTCCATTCCTTGAGCCCGGCGCGCTGCAACCCTTCGATAATCAGGGCCAGGGTCTGTGCATCGGATTTCTCACGGTCGCCGGCGGCAATCGACTCGATGCCGCACTGGCGGAATTCACGCGGATGCGTCGCATCGGCCCCACGCGGCTGAAAGCGGAACGCCGATCCGTTGTAACAGTACTTGGCTTTGGTATCGCCTTCGGGGTGGCGTTCGAGATGCAGCCGGCAGATCGGCACGGTGAGATCGGGCCGAAGACAGAATTCGTCGCCGTCGGGGTCGGTGAAAACATAACTGCGCGCGCGCAACGCCTCGCCGATGACATCGAGATAGACATCGGCAGGCTGCAGGACCGCCGGGGCGACGGCCTCGTGCCCCGCTTCAACGAACGCCGCCATAAGCGTCTGCGCCTGCGCTTCGAGCGCTTCGAACTCGCGTGCTGTCTCTGCGACCATGAAAAGCTTCGTCCGTTCGTAGTTGGCCCACTGCGGCAGTTACGCGTGGCGCGCGATGATGGCTTTTACTTCGGCAACAAGGTCTTGTTCCTTGACCGAAACCTGCGCCGGACGCGTTTCCTTCCACTCTTTATTATCGGCAATCGACTGCGCCGCCTTGGCCCCCTCGATCAAATCCTTGATCTGGACCTCTCCCGCGTCGCGTTCGTTTGAGCCCTGAATGACGACGCAGGGCGCGCCGCGCTTGTCGGCGTATTTCATCTGCGCCTTCATGCCCGATGTCCCCAGATACATTTCGGCGCGCACGCCGGCATTGCGTAGGTCCTGAGCCATCGCCTGATAGCGCGGCAGTTCCGCCCGGTCCATCACCAGAACGACCACCGGGCCGTCTGCAGTCTCAACGGCGGCGTCGGCCTCGAGGACCCGCAACGCCGCCTGCAGCCGTGAGATACCGATCGAAAACCCCGTCGCCGGCACGGCCTTACCCGTGAAGCGTGCGACGAGGTCGTCGTAGCGCCCGCCGCCCCCCACCGAGCCGAACCGCACCGGGCGCCCTTGATCGTCCTTCACCTCGAACGTCAGTTCGGCTTCGAACACCGGACCGGTGTAGTAGTCGAGACCGCGCACAATGGACGGATCGATGCGTACGCGGTTTTCCGCGTAGCCGGCGGCTTCGAAGAGCGCCTGCATATCCTCTAGTTCCGCCAGCCCTTCACGGCCCACGGTGCTCTCGCCAATCAATGCGCCGATCGCCGCCAAAGTCCCGCGGCCGTCCGCCTGACCGGCCTCGACGAAGGCGAGAACCTTATCGATCGCTGCCTTTTCGAGCCCCGCGCCGGCGGTGAAGTCTCCCGACTCATCCTTCCGCCCCGGCCCCAGCAGCAAGGCGACACCTTCCGCGCCCAGACGATCGAGCTTGTCGACCGCGCGCAGGATTGTGAGACGCTTCTCGCCTTCCGGGTCTGCTGGATCCACACCCACGCCTTCCAGCACGCCATCGAGCACCTTCCGGCTATTGACCCGGATCTGATAGTCGCCGCGCGAGATCCCGATGGCCTCGAGCGCATCGGCCGCGAGCATGCAGATCTCCGCATCCGCGGCGACGCTCTCGGTCCCCACGGTATCGGCGTCGAATTGCGTAAACTGGCGGAACCGGCCCGGCCCCGGTTTCTCGTTGCGCCAAACGATGCCAGTGGCGTAGCGCCGAAACGGCTTGGGCAGCCGGTCGTAGTTCTCCGCGACGTAGCGGGCCAATGGCGCCGTGAGGTCGTAGCGCAGGCTCATCCACTGCTCGTCTTCGTCCTGCAGTGAGAACACGCCCGCGTTCGGCCGGTCCTGGTCGGGCAGAAACTTTCCCAGCGCCTCGGTGTATTCGAATGCCGGGGTCTCCAGCGCATCGAACCCGTAGCGCGCGTAGACCTCACTCAAGGTCGCGATCATCTTGCGCGCGGCGCCAAGCTCCGCGGCCTCGATGTCGCGGAAGCCTTTGGGCAGGCGCGCGGCTGGCCGCACGGGCTTGTTTTTCTTCACCATTGGAATTGAGAGCCGTGGGAACTGGAGCTGTCGATCATCGGAATCAAGACGGCGGCGGCGACGCAATTTCAGCGTTCGCACCACCGGGCGGCCCCATTACCATGCTTCCATGATTGGCGCAAAGACAGCCCCTCACCGGCGTTCACGGATAAAAGAGCAAAGCCAGCCCAGGCATCGAAACGCTGCGCGAACGCAGTTCACGTCACTCCCGTCCGGGGCGGGTGACGCTTACCAGCGGTACATCGTCGTCGATGGCCAAAAGGCGACGCCTTTCGAGGCAAAGCGCGCACGAGTAGCGAAACCGAAGATGCGCCTACCGCCGCCTGGAAATCTCAAGCCGCCAGCGGCGTTCCCGCCTCGCCGATCTCCGGCTGCGTCTTCGTTTCCGTCTCCCGGTCGACATAGTGGTCCGTGACAACCGCCGAGAGGAAGATCGACATCAAGGCCAGCCAACCCGTCATCGCGAACACAGACGCATTCGTCAGGCTTCCAACAGCGCAGCCACCTGCCAGCATACCTCCGAAGCCCATCATCGCCGCGCCGATCAGATAGCGCGTCATGGACGGCCCGCCGGAGAAGCCCTCCAGCTTCAGCTCGCGTGCCCAGGCCGCCGCCAGGAACGAGCCGATGAATACACCGGGCACCAGGGCAACGTCGAACCGCCAGGTCCCCGTAGGTGGAGACAGGAACAGCATCAGCGTATTGGCCGAGGGACCCGTAAACGTGAGGCTCTCGATCTTGACCGGCACGAACAGCTGCCCGTTCAACAGGCCGGTCCACGCCCAGGCCAGCGCCACCGCAAGACCGACACCGATGCCGCCCAGCCAGCCCGCTAGAGAGATCTTGCTGCGGATCGCGAAGTACAAGGCCGCCGCCAGCCACAACAGGCCAATCGCGATGCCGCCACCCCAGCTCAGGCCCATGGCGCCCAGAACGTCCAGGCTCTCCCCCGGAGCAACCCACAGCCCCGCAAGTTCATCGCGAACCGGGTGCAGAATGCCGCGCAACGAGGCCTGCGCGGCAACGGCGAACACGAGACCGTTAAGCAAAGCCCGGAGGTTCCCCTGACCGGCCAGAACCAGCATCCGGCTCGAGCAGCCCCGCGCCAGGATCATGCCCGTTCCGAACATCGCCCCGCCGATGATCGCGCCGGAAAGGCTGCCCCGCAGTGTCAATTGACGGATTTCGCTTAGCGCCAGGATCTCATGGGCAAAAAGAAGCTGGGTGAGGATGACGCCGGTCGAGAACGCCAACAGCCAGATCGCCAGTTTCTGGCCGAACTCGGCGCGCGAGAAATCGATCGCGGCGGAGCGCAGGCAGAAGCGGCTACGCTGAGCGGCAATCCCGAAGAATACGCCGATGAAGAGTCCGCCGAGCGCCAGCAGGCCGTCTTCGCCGAACGTCTCCGAGAAGGAAAGAATGAAATCCATCTTTGCCGCCATCGATGCATGAAGGTTTCATGCTCGATAATGCAGCACCCCTCGGGCAGCCTTGCGCTCGATCAAACACATTCGAATTTGTGCAACGAACCTTGCACGCGCCGAGGATGCGTCGCCCTCAGAGCCGCGGGTCGACCGGTTCGCACTCCATGGCCAAGATCGCGAACACGCATTCGTGGACACGCCGCAGAGGCTCGCGGGCGACGAAACGCTCAAGCGCCTCCCGGCCCAAAGCGTATTCGCGCATCGCCAGCGACCGCTTTAGGCCGAGCCCCCGCTTGCGCAGCCGCTTGAGGTTCTCTTCCAGATCGTATTCCGGACCGTAGATGATGCGCAGGTACTCGCTGCCGCGCACCTTGATCGCCGGCTGCACCATGCCGCGCCCGCCGCGCACTTCGAACGCGAAGGGCTTGACCACCATCCCCTCGCCGCCGGCGGCCGTTTTTTCCAGCCACCATTGCGTCGCGTCCAGCCGCTCGCTTTCGCTGCCGAGGTCGACCACCCTGTACGCCGTCGACATCAGGCTCGGCCCGCCTTCGGCCGTAATCAGGCCGAGTTCCTGCATGTGCCACAGATGGTCCTTGTCCATGTGCACGGCGCCCTCGGTCGCCAACAGATGGAATGGCGCGAACTTGTAGTCGTCGAGCGAACGGACCGGCCAGCAATAGCGCCGGTAGGCTTCGACGTATTGCTGCGCCCTTTGGCGCCGCCCGCGGAAGCGTTCGGCCAGGCCGCCAGTATCGAAACCCGCCGCCTCCGCGGTCTCGAGGAGGCCCGTCGCGGCTTCGAGCCCGGCGAGCGCCGCCGCTCCCGTCGGGGCGTATTGCGTGCGAATGAGGCCCTGCGCCTTCGCCGACCATGGCATCAACTCAGCGTCGATGAGCGCCCAGTCGGTCTCCAACCGATCCCAGAAACCGCAGGCGTCCATTGCTTCGCGCAGGCGCGCCAGCATCGCCTCCGTGGTCTCCTCGCCATCGAAGAATGCACGGCCCGTGCGCGTCGTGATCATCCCGGTTTCGCCGGTGGCGACGCCGAAGCGCTGCTTGGCTGCGTCAGCGTCGCGGCAGACGACCGCGAGCGCGCGGGAGCCCATGTGTTTTTCCTCGACCACCACGCGGCCGACACCCTCACGCTCGAAATATGCGAACGCCTCGTCGGGATGCTCCAGGAACCCTTCGCGCTCCGACGTTTCGCACGGCGACATGGTTGGCGGCAGGTGGATCAGCCATTTGGGACTAACCGCGAAGCGCGACATCACCTCAAGCGCCGCGGCGCTGTTGGCTTCCGGGACCTGGATCGTGCGGCCGGCCTGCGTCGTGATGATGCGCTTTCCGATGAAGTCTTCCAGGTCGAGCAGGTCGTCATGGCGGGCCTGTTGCGACAGCTCGGCGCCGGGCCGCGCCGGCGGGTGCCCCAGCGGCCGGATCGGTTGCGCGTAAACTTCCGCTGCGGGAACCGAGATGATCTCTTTTTCCGGCCACCTGAGCGCGGTCAGCTTACCGCCGAAAACGCAGCCGGTATCGATGCACAGCGTATTGTTGAGCCATTCGGCGTTGGGTACCGGCGTATGCCCGTAGACGACGGTCGTCGCGCCGCGATACTCCGCCGCCCAGTTGTAGCGGATCGGCAATCCGAATTCGTCCGTCTCGCCGCTCGTCTCGCCGTACAGGCAGAATTCGCGCACCTGCCCGGAAGAGCGCCCGATCATCGGCTCCTTGATACCCGCATGCGCGACCGCAAGCCGCCCCTCATCGAGCCAGAGATGGCTGACGAGCGAGTCGACGAACGCCTTGACCAGTCCCTTGAATTCCGGCGGCTCGGCATCGAGCTGGGCGACGGTGAGATCGAGCCCGTGGTTCAGCTTGACATTACGCCCGTTGAGATAGCGCAGAAGCTTCACGTCGTGATTGCCGGGAACGCAAAGCGCCTGCCCAGCCTCGACCATTTGCATGACGATGCGCAACACATCGGGCGAACGCGGCCCCCGGTCGACGAGATCGCCGACGAACACGACGCGCCGTCCCGGCGGGGTCGACGTCACCACCGCGCGGCGCTCCATGCCCCCGCCGTCGAGAGAGACTTCGTAGCCCAATTGGGCCAGCAGCGTCAGGAGTTCGTCCGCGCAGCCGTGCACATCGCCGATCAGGTCGAACGGTCCGCTTTCGCCCCGCCGGTCCGTCCACAGCGGCACTCGCGAGATCTCGACAGCGTCGACGTCCTCAACCGACCGGAATTCATGGACGTAGCGGAATCCTTCCTTGTCGATTTTCCGTATGTCCCGCTTCAGTGACCGGGTATGGTTGCGCACCACGTGCGGGCCGAACTGCCGGTCGGGCCTGTTCCTGTTGCGCTCATGGCAGACGTCCTCGCCCGGATTGATAACGAAGGCGACCGCGAGCGCGTGGTAGGCCTTGGCCAATCGCACCAACGCCGCCCGGTCTTCCTTGCGCACATTGGTCGCGTCGACGACGGTGAGCTTGCGCCGCTTCAGCCGCGTCTCGACAATGAAGTGAACAAGGTCGAACGCGTCGCCGGTCGCATCCAGCGAGTTCTCATCGTCCGATACGATACCCCGGCAGGTATCCGAGGAGACGATTTCGGTGGGTAGGAAATGCCGCCGCCCGAATGTGGACTTGCCCGAGCCCGAAGCGCCGATCAACACGACCAGGCAGAAGTCCGGAATGGTGATTTGCATGGTTGTCCCGAACCTCATCCCCGGCGCGAGAAGGTCGCCATCTGCGATGGCGCGCCATATGTCTCGTCAACCGCCCCGATGCCGTCGAAAGCAACATCGTATCCGAAGCGGTCCGCGACCCGCGTCCCCCAGTCGGCGAATTCCTCGCGCGTCCATTCGAAGCGGTGATCGGCGTGGCGAAGCTGGCCGGGCGCCATGCCCTCGAACAGCGCGTTGTATTCACGGT
Source organism: Filomicrobium sp. (assembly GCA_965226995.1). Classification (GTDB taxonomy): domain Bacteria; phylum Pseudomonadota; class Alphaproteobacteria; order Rhizobiales; family Hyphomicrobiaceae; genus Filomicrobium. Next base: position 451,605 of record CBDDFK010000008.1, on the reverse strand, counting down.
TCGGTGTCGTGATAACGACATGTGCCGGCCGCGCGAACTCGAATACCACCCGCTCCAAAGCGCCAAGGCGTTCCGGATCGAGATGTTCGATGACCTCCACCAGCGCCGCCGCGTCGAACCCCTCCAGCCTCCGGTCCCGGTAGGTCAACGCGCCGTGCAGGATGCGGATCCGAGCGCGCTGCCGCTCTGAAAGGTTCGCAAGCCTGAGCCGCCGCGCCGCTGTTTCCAGCGACCCGGAACTGACGTCGACGCCCAGGATATCGGTAAAACTCGGCTCGGCCATCAGCCGCTTCAAGAGCTTGCCCGACCCGCACCCCAGGTCGACCACGCGGCGAACGCCGAGACCCTTCAGCGTCTCCGTCACCGTATCGAGCCGCAACTCGTGCAAACGGATCGGCGTTTCAAGCGCCTCTTCGGCGGCGTCCTTGGGGGCCGCGCGCACCTCGTCGCCGTCCTGTCCATCCGGAGGAGTCTGCCCCGTGGCACCCGCCGGCACGACATCCGCGCCGGCTACGTCCTCTGCCACCTCTTCGGCGATCACCTCCTCAATGGCGAGCCGCGCCAAGGCTTCTCGCGCCCACGACTTCTTGAAACGCAGATAACGGTTGGCGATCAGTTCCCTTTCCGGGTGCCCGCCAAGCCAGGTCTCGCCCTTGGCGACCAGCTTTTCGAGTTCGTGGCGGTCGACGAAATAGTGCTTCTTCTTATCGAGGACCGGCAACAGGACATAGAGGTGCGAGAGCAAATCGCACAGGCGCACGGTGCCGGAGAGCTGCAGCGTGCAGTACGGACTGCGGTCCCAGTCTTCGCCGAGGTACGCCAATTCCTTATCGAGCGGGATCGGTTCGATGGCGATATCGTATCCGAGCGGCTGAAAGAGACGCTCCACGAGCCCTTCCGCGCCGCGAACCGGCACCGGCATGACGCGCGCAGTCAGCGGCATCACCGTTTCCGCGAGTTCCGGCCGCTCCTTCGATGTGCCGCCGAGCGCATTGCGCAGCGTCTTCGCCAGCGCCACCGAAAGAAACGACGAGGCAACATAGGGCCGGTCATTGACATACTGATCGAAAAGCCCCTGGGCGTCGCGGTTCTTGCCGCGCACGAGAGCGACCGGATCGATATCCAGAAGCAGCGCGAAAGTCGCCTTCTCTTCGCCGGCCTCGGGATAGAGCATCATCGCCTTGCCGAACGACAATTCCATCTCATGAAGCCGCGCTGGGTTCTTGTGCAGGAGGTAGCCAAGATCCGTAGCCGGCCGGTGCGTGGTCGTAAGCGTGAGGTACATGGCTGTTTGGATGTCTCGCGACGTGGGCTGCAAGAAGGCGGACGTCACAGTCCTTTAAATGCAGCTCCGGCGTCAAGGAAGCCCGGCAGGGCGCCCCTGCGGCCCGTCAGGCCCCGCGAACCACCCTATTCGCCGGCCATCGGCAATACGGATGCCGCATTTCCAGCTTGCCGCAACCTGTCTTCTTCCGCCTGCATATAGTCTCGGGTTATCGGCAGGGCGCCCACGTCGCGAATGAGCTGGAGCTGAAAGACCATCAGCCCCTGGTAGCGGAAAGCGGCCTCGGCACCGGCAAGATAGAACTCCCAGGCGCGGCAGAATTTCTCGCCCTTGATGCGGGCCGCCTCATCCCACCTGCCTACGAACCTCTGCCGCCAGGACCGCAACGTTTTGGCATAGTGGAGCCGCAGGATTTCGACGTCGGCGACCATCAGGCCGGCCTTCTCGACCGACGGCAGGACCTCCGAAAGCGCGGGAAAGTAACCGCCGGGGAAGATGTACTTGGCGATGAACGGATTGGTGTAGCCGGGGCCGTCCGACCGGCCGATGGAATGGATGACGGCAACGCCGTCGTTCTTCAAGAGGTCGTGGATCCTGCTGAAGAACTCTCCGTAATGGTTGATACCGACATGCTCGAACATCCCCACCGAGACAATGCGGTCGAACCTACGATCGAGATCGCGGTAGTCTCGTTCCTCGAACTCTATCGAGCCGGTTAGATCGCGCTGCCACGCCCGTTTCCGCGCCTCCTGGATCTGTGCAGGGCTAAGCGTGATACCGGTAACACGAGCGCCGGCTTGTTCGGCCATATAAGTCGATAGCCCGCCCCAGCCGCAGCCGATATCGAGAACCTCGCGCCCCGGTCGGTCGAGGTGCAGCTTCGCGGTGACGTGGCACATCTTCGCGGTTTGCGCCGCCACTACGTCGCTGTCGTTGCCATCCTCGAAATACGCGCAGGAATACTGCCAGGCCGGGTCGAGGAACAACGCGTAGATTTCACGCTCGACATCGTAATGATGCCGAACGTTCCTAGCCGAGCGCCACGCCGGATTGAACTGTTTCAGACGCCGCGCCAGATATCGCCCGGCCGAGAACAGGCGGCGGCCGAGCGCATGAGTTTGCTCGCCGTCCGATTGCATCAGCATCGCCACCAGTTCGTAGATGTTGCCTTCTTCGATAACGATCCGGCCATCGCTGTAGAGTTCGCCGAGCCGCAAATCGGGGTCGCTCATCAGCAGAAGTTCACTCGCGCGATCGTTGATGCGAAGACAGACCCGCGTCCCCTCGCCGGAACCGAATTCATGGCGGCGCCCGCCAGCGTCGATGACGCTGAGGCTTCCATGGCGGATGGATTTTCGGAAAACCGTTTCGGTGAGCGGCAGCATCGCAGCCTCCTGCAATGACCGGTCGTGCCCACCCGTCGGCCCGCGATACTCCCTTTAAACTCAGAAAACCGCAATAGGTTCGCCGTTTCGTTCGCGGCGCGCCGCAGCCGACGTTGGCTCGTCAGCCCGCCTTCTTGTCGAGATCCACGTCGTAAAGGAAATCGTCGGGAACGAAGCGCTCGGGCTGCGGTACATCGGAAACGAAGCTCTTCAGTTTTTCCAGCCCGCGCGGCACCGGCCCGCCATAGGCCCAGTCCAGCAGCTCGATGGTGTGCGCGATGGGGAAATCCATGCCCTTTTCCAGGTGCGTGATGCAGCCGATATTGCCGGTGGCCACTAGATCCGGTTTGGACTTGCGGATATTCGCGGCCTTCCGGTCCCGCAGCGTCGTGGCGATTTCCGACTGCAGGATGTTGTAGACGCCGGCGGAGCCGCAGCAGATATGCCCTTCCGGAACGTCGACGACGGTGTAGCCTGCCTTTGACAGAAGCTCCTTGGGCTCCTCGGTAATCTGCTGGCCGTGCTGCATTGAACATGCCGAATGGTAGGCGACGCGCAGCGATGAATAGCGCTTCGGCGGCCCCAGATCGTAATCGACCACGAATTCGGTCACGTCCTTCGTCAGGGCCACGATGCGCGCCGCCTTCTCGGCATACTCCGGATCGCGCTTGAGCATGTGGGCGTAGTCCTTGACGGTCGTTCCGCAACCCGACGCATTGATGATGATGGCGTCGACCGGTTCGCGTTCGATCTCTTTTGTCCAGGCATCGACATTGCGTCTGGCCTGGTCCAGCGCATCGGCTTCGCGCCCCATGTGATGCACGAGCGCGCCGCAGCACCCTGCCCCGGCGGCGACAACCACATCGACGCCCCGGCGCGCCAACAGCCGGATGGTCGCGTCGTTGATGTCCGGGCGCAGCACCTGCTGCGCGCAACCGGCCAACAGGATCACCCGCGCCCGCCGGCGCATCTCCGTCTGCGCCGTTCCCGGGCCCTCGTATTTCGGTGCCGTCGGTATTTTATCGGGCGCCAGCTCCACCATCGCCGCCAGCGCGTCGAGCCCCATGCGCCGCATCAATTTGACGAACGGCCGACCTAGCGGCGCGGCTTTCAACGCGAGACGGAACCGGTCGGGATAGGGCACGACCTTTGCCAGCAGGCTGCGCACGAAACGGTCCTTGAACGACCGCTGCCCGGTCTCCTTGATGTGTACGCGCGCAATATCCACGAGGTGCATGTAGTCGACACCGCCGGGACACGTGGTCATGCATGACAGGCACGACAGGCAGCGGTCGACGTGATGCTGCACCTCGGCCGATGCGGGACGGTCCTGCTCCAGCATGTCCTTGATGAGATAGATCCGTCCGCGCGGGGAATCGCGTTCGTCGCCCAGCACCACGTAGGTTGAGCAGACCGCGGTACAAAGCCCGCAATGCACGCAGCGCCGCAGGATCTTCTCGGCATCGGCCAGATGCGGCTGTTCGAGCTGTTCGGGAGTGAAGTTGGTCTGCATTGGCTGACTGACCTTGTCGAAGGGTTCGCGTCACCGCCCCGGCGGCGGGCAAAGGCGGCCAGTGCCGCCACCGGGCGAGCGGGCGGCGTTAAAGATTGGCGTACATGCGGCCGGGGTTCAAAATGCGCAGAGGATCGAACGTCTCCTTCACCCCGCGCATCAGCTTTTCCGCCAGCGGCGATTGCGGCTGGAACACCTCGACGGCCGAGCGCGCCGCCGCATCCGCCCGGATCAGCGTCGCATGCCCGCCATGCACGGCGACCGCGCGGCGGATATCCGACGCCCCTGCGTCCGCGCTCGCCGGGACTTCGATCCAGATGAGCCCGCCCGACCAGTCGTAGAAGGCCTCCGCGGGCATATGCCGGCGAATGGCCGCAACCACCTTCGGTCCCTGTGTCGGCGCCGTGGAAACCCGCCAAAGACACCGTTCCTCGTTATGGGGCAGGATGCTGAGCCGCCGCAGTTCGCCCCAGAAATCCAGCGAGCCCGTCGAACCGATAGTGATCGGCTCGCCATAAACCTTGAGAGCGTCGCGCAGCTTGCCGCAGCGATAGGCGACCGAGGCGTCGAAGTTCTCAACCCTCAGCGCCGTGATCGCCTGCTTCTGATCCGCAAGCATCGTGTTTTCGAGCCGCCGTGCCAGCGATTGCGGCAAATGCACCGTCCCCGAAACCTCATAGGGCAGCCGCATGGCCGCGCACATCACTTCCACGCCGATATCGTCCGGTAGCCCGAGATAGACGAGCGTGGCGGATGTCTCCGGCGCGGGAAGCACCTTGAAGGTAACTTCGGTCAGGACCGCCAGAGTTCCCCAACTTCCCGCCAGCGTCCGGCAGATGTCATAGCCGGTGACGTTCTTCATCACGCGCCCGCCGGAGCGAATGAGGTCGCCGCGCCCCGTTACCGCCTCGATGCCGAGCAGGTGGTCGCGCGCCGCGCCCGTTGCAATGCGGCGGCTGCCCGAGGCATTGCAGGCGAACACCGATCCGATCGTCTGCGTCCCGCGGCGCCCGCCGGTCGCCGGCCCCAGGTCGATCGGTTCGAAGGCCAGCATCTGGTTATTGGCGTGCAGTTCCGCCTCGACCTGCGCCAGCGGTGTCCCGGCATGCGCCGACATGACGAGTTCGGTCGGCTCGTACATCCAGATGCCGTGCATCGAAGCGGTCGATATGGTGGCCGCCGTTTGCATCGGCCGCCCGATTCGGGTTTTCGAGCCCGAGCCCATGATCTCGACCGGCATCTGCCGCTCGATGTAGGGTTGCAGGATTGTTTGCAGTTCCCAGGCCGTAGCCGCGCGCAGGATATCGCTCACGCCACCCCCCTCAAGCCGCCCGGCTTTCGCCGTCGCCGGGCGAAAGATGCAGCGGGAAGACCTTGCCGGGGTTCAAGAGCCACTTCGGATCGAACACGGTTTTGAGGCGCATTTGCAGTGCCAGTTCGGTATCGCTGAACTGCTTCGTCATCAGATCCCGTTTTTCGATCCCGACACCGTGTTCGCCGGTCAGGCATCCGCCGACTTCGACGCACAGCGTAAGGATTTCCGCGCCCGCCTTTTCGGCCCGCTCCGCCTGATCGGGATCGTTGGCTTCGTAGAGGATCAAGGGATGCAGGTTCCCGTCGCCGGCGTGGAAGATGTTGGCCACCTTGAGCCGGTGATCGGCACAGATCTCACTGATCCGCCGCAACACTTCCGGCAGCCGCGACAAGGGAATGGTTCCATCCATGCAGTAGTAGTCGGAGATCCGGCCGATAGCGCCGAACGCCGACTTTCGGCCTTTCCAGATCTTGGCACTTTGCGACGGCCCGGAACTGATCTGCACCGTCGTCGGCTGAAACGGCTCCGCGATTGCGGCGATGCGCTTTAAAAGCGTGTCGATCTCGTCCTCCGATCCTTCCACTTCGACGATCAGCAAAGCATCGGCGTCCATGGGATAGCCGGCCTTCGCGAAACTCTCGCATACTTCGATCGCCGGCCGGTCCATGAACTCGATCGCCACCGGCACGATACCCGATGCGATGATCCCCGACACGCAGGCGCCCGCCGCCTCGCTGGACGAAAAGCCGAGCAGCATCGGCCGGGCGCCTTCCGCCGATTTGAGGATGCGCACGGTGGCTTCCGTAACGATTCCGAACTGGCCCTCCGAACCGACGATCAAGCCAAGCAGGTCGTAGCCTTCCGCGTCGAGTTGCGTTCCCCCGACTTCCAGAACCTCGCCGTCCATCAGAACGATTTTCAAGCCGAGCACGTTATTGGTCGTCACGCCGTATTTCAGGCAGTGTGCGCCGCCGGAATTCATCGCCAGGTTTCCTGCAAGCGTGCACGCAAGCTGGCTTGACGGGTCCGGCGCGTAAAAAAAGCCCTCCTCAGAGACCGCCTGCGAAATTGCCAGGTTGGTAATGCCGCTCTCCACCCGGGCGAAGCGGTTGTCATAGTCGATTTCGAGAACCTTGCTCATGCGCGACACGCCAACGACGACGGCATCGGCCAGCGGCAGGGCGCCGCCGCACAGCGACGTGCCGGCCCCGCGGGCGACAACCTTGATGTCGTGCTCGTGGCAATACCGGAGGACGTCCGCGACCCCATCGGTCGTTTCCGGCAACACAACGGCGAGCGGCATCGTCCGGTAGGCCGTCAGCCCGTCCGTCTCGAAAGTCCGCCGCCCGTCCTCATCCGCGATCACCGCCGGTTCGCCGGCAATCCGCTTCAGATCGGCAACGATTTCATCGCGGCGTTGCAGCGTGGCGGCGTCGGGCGCCGGCATCTCAAGCGTCATGGAGCCTCCCAGGCTTTGCATCGCGATCGGCGCTGCGGCGGCGGTCGCATGGCGACGGCAGGCGAGCGCGCTTTCGTATTCTTGAGAGCAGGATAGCAGTCTGCCCCACTTGGCAACAGGGCACGACGAAAGAGGAAGCGCTTAGCCGCAACGAGTGCCCGGCCCGCCCTGGGAACTAGGCTGACGAGGACCGCCTCAACTTCAACGAATTCGAACAGATCATATGCTAATTGAGAAAGGCGGCGGCAAACTTTCGCCGGTTGGAAGGGCAATTCAGGAAGTGAGGCAGCTGATGAACGAGAACGACCCGATCAATTCAGAGGTTCTGAGAATGACCGCCATAACCGACCTTGAGATATTCGCGCGCGTCGCGCGCACCGGCAACATGTCGGCTGCCGGCCGCGAGATGGGTCTCTCGCCAGCCGTCGTCTCCAAACGCATCAGCCTCTTGGAGGAGCGCCTTAACGCCCGTCTCTTCCAGCGCACGACCCGGCAGCTAACGCTGACGGAAACCGGCGAGGGCTACTTCAAGCGCGTCGTCGACATCATTGCGCTGTTCGAGGAAGCCGAAGACTTCGTTTCGCGGCGCAATACCAGCCCGCGCGGCCTTCTCAAGATCGCAGCGCCGACGTCGTTCGCTCACCTGCACATCGCGCCGCACCTGCCCGCATTCCTGGAGGAGTATCCGGACATCGAGCTGGATTTCCAGCTCACCGACAACATCGTCGACATCATCCGCGATGGCTTCGACGTGGCGATCCGCATCGGCGAGCTGGCCGATTCCTCTCTTGTGGCGCGTAAAATCGCGCCCGACGACCGCGTCCTGGTCGCCGCGCCCAGCTATCTCGAAGCCAACCCGGCGCCGCGCGAACTCAAGGACCTCGAACTCCACAACTGCCTGATTTCCGGCGCCTCCGATGTGTGGCGCCTGCGCGATCTCGACGGCAAGGAGCATCAGGTCCGCGTCGACGGCAACATCCGGTCCAACTCCTCGGACTTCATCCGCGAAGCGCTGCTTCTCGGACTCGGGCTCGGTTTCCGCTCCACCTGGGACATCGCCGACGAACTCGAGAGCGGCAAGCTGCAAGTCGTAATGCCCGAGTATCGCGCCAGCAGCCATTTCGCCGTCCACGCCGTTTATCCGTGCCGCGAATTCCTGCCCGCCAAGGTCCACGCCTTCATCGATTACCTCAACGACCTCTACGGGCCCGAGCCCTACTGGAACAAGGGTCTGAAACTCTCATCGGGAAGCGGCGAATCGTCAGGGTCCGGCCGCAAGAAGAAGCCAGGGCCGTCGCGCGGTTCGGGCTCGAAAGCGGCGACGGCGGCGGCGAGCGCTTTTGAAACCGGATTGGATGGGTTGCTCTAGGCCCACAGGGTTATCCGCGGGGAGGGTAGGGGGGACGCCAAGGGTGTGTGGCGTCCCCTTTGCTTTATAGCGCTGCGTGAGCGCGGACCGGTCCCCTTCGCGGCGGCAATCCAGCCCTCGCCGGCCGCGGGTTCGGCAGCCGCATTCATCGTATTCCCGTCTTGGCGATGCGAACCGCCGAAGCTTCCGCCAAGTTAGTGCAAATAAAAGGTTTCGCCAGTAGATACAAAGATGCCTGACCATCTCGGAGGATCTGAAAGGTGTCGCAACGCTTTGCAGGCCTTGGCCTTGCCGCGCTCGTAATTCTATCCGGCGTCTTCCCGGCGCTTGCCATGACGAAGTGGGTACCGCTGCCCATTTCCAAATCGGAAGCCCTTGCCGACCGGCCCCTGCCCGGCGATGCCGCGCGCGGCCGGCTGGTCTTCGCAAAATGCCGGGCTTGCCACGAAGTCGGCTCCCGTGCCGATCACAGGATCGGGCCGGACCTGAGCGGCATTCTCGGCCGCCCCGCCGCCGCCCACCCGGACTACGGGTACTCTGCGGCGCTGCGCAAGGCTGGCGGCGAGGGCCTCATCTGGTCTCCGGAATTCCTCGACGATTATCTGAAGTCGCCCGCGCGCTTCCTACCGGGCAACGGCATGGCCTTCATCGGCCTGGAAAGCAAAGAGGAACGCCGCGACCTGATCGCCTATCTCGCGACCTACAAGGCCCCGAAGGACGCGGCCTGGCTGATCTCAAACAACATCACCCAGGCGGCCATTCCGTTGCCCGTGCAAAGCCCGATCAGCCGTTAAGCCCGCCGTTTGTTGGCTGAGCCCTCAATCGTGACCGCTGTCGGTATGAACCCGGCGGCGGATCTCGCGCATCGCCAGCCATACCATCAGTATGACGAACGGAGCGGCGACGCCCATCACCATGCCCGGTTTCACATCGGCCGGCATGACCTTGGCGTCGCCAAGGCCCTTCGCCATGTAGCCGATCAGCCCGACGACATAATAGCTGATCGCGGCAACCGACAGCCCCTCAACCGTCTGCTGCAGGCGCAACTGCATCTTCGCCCGCTTGTTCATTGACTTGAGCAGGTCGCGGTTTTGCTGCTCTACGTCCGATTGAATGCCCGTCGAAAGCAGCTCAGTAGCCCGCGCGAGCCGCTGCGACAGCCGCGACTGCCGTTGTTCGGTGGCATCGCAGGTCTGGATCGCCGGGCGCAGACGGCGATTGAAGAACGCCGATATGAGCTGGTACATCCCGTGCTTCTGTTCGCGGATGACTTCGATCCGGCTGTTGAGGATGGCGTAGTAGGCGCGGGTCGCCGAAAAGCGATAGCCTGTGCGCGCGGCCTGGGCCTCCAGCTCCCCGGCAATCACGCTGATCCGCCGCAACAGCGACTGGCTATGGTGATTGTCCGCGATAAGCGCGATCTCCTCAGTGATCACAGCGAGGTCCCGCTCCATCCGGTCAAGCTCCGGTTTGACGGCCCGGGCCACAGGCAGGCCCAGAAGCGCCAGCGTCCGGTAGGTCTCGATCTCAAGGAGCCGCTGACTGAGGCGCCCGGCCCGTGTTTCGGTCAGCCCCGTGGACTCGACGAGAAAGCGGGTCATTCCAGCCGGATCGACCTGAAAATCGGTGGTGACCCGCGCGCTCTGCCCAGCAGCATCGATCACGCACAGGCTCTGCGTGTCGAACAGTCCGCTGAAATCCTCGAGGAGTTTCGGCCGATCGATGCACGACAGATGGACGGCTGCGATGAGTTCGCCCGGCGCGCGAAAGCTGATTTCGCCGGAAGCAATCGGATTGGGATGCGAAAAAGGCTCGGCGGCATCGCGCGATGTCGACCAGGTGTAGGTCGTGAACTCGGCGTGCTGCTCCCAGCGCAGATCCCAGGGGCCGAAGTCGAAATGATGATAGCGCGCATCAGCCGCCGGCGGCGGCGCGCCGCGCTGCTGCGCAAGCGCCAGGATCGCCTCGCGGTCGCGCGTACCTTCGTCCGCGTCGGTCATGAAGGCGAAGTGATAGGTCCGGCGAGGCAACTGCATCGGAAGAAAAGGGCGGGCGTGCAGTTCGCCGAGGACCGCCTTACGCTGCGGGTGCTCGGGAAAGCCCAGCCCCGCCCCTCCGGATGCGGCCGGGCGTTTCTCTTGAACGAGGTTCGTGCCGCCGGCATCATTCATCTGCAAAATCCTGGAAACGCCCAAAACGCCTTGTTCTCAGCGCGAAACTAGGACGCCTCGCGCGGCAGGACAATCGATCCTTCTACCGAAGGCTTGTGACAGATCGGCCCGCCCCGTACCTTCGGCCGGGCCAAGCCGCCCCCTGTTTCCACGCCCTGGAAACCAAACCGGAGACCTCCTGCACCAATGGCCGCGCCCGCCGACGACACACCCCGCAAGGACCGGCCGCGTGCCGGATTGTTCGTGACCTGCCTCGTCGACGTGTTCCGACCCTCGATCGGGTTCGCCGCCGCCGACCTCATCGAGCATGCCGGCTGCGACGTCGTTGTCCCCCGCGCACAAACCTGCTGCGGGCAACCCGCCTATAACTCCGGTGACCGCGCCGATACCAAAGCCATCCTCGCCAACACGATCGGTGCCTTCGCGGATTGCGATTATGTCGTCGTTCCATCGGGCTCGTGCGCGGCGATGCTCAAGGTGCATGCCCCCCGCTTGTTCGCGGACGACCCTGACATGGCCGGGCCCGCGCGCGCGTTTGCCGCCAAGGTCCATGAGCTTGTTACCTTCCTGGTTCGCGAACGCAAGGTTGTGAGTGTACCCGGCAGCTACCGGGGCGCGGTCACCTATCACGATAGCTGCTCAGGCCTGCGCGAACTCGGCGTCAAATCCGAACCACGCCAATTGTTGACTTCGATCAATGGATTGGAGCTGGTGGAGATGGCAGACTGCGAGAACTGCTGCGGTTTTGGCGGGACCTTCTCGGTCAAGTTCCCGGACATCTCCCAGGCCATGGTCGACAAGAAATCCGACGCCATCGCCGCAGCGCACGTACCGCTTGTCCTCGCCGGAGATCTGGGTTGCCTGATGAATATGGCGGGGCGTCTCAGCCGGCGGCGGGAGCAAGTCGCATGCCGCCATATCGCCGAGGTGCTGGCCGGCAGACTCGACACACCGCCGATCGCGAGTCATGGCCCGGCGGTGGAATGACGCGAAAACCGGGTGGAAACGAAAGCTTGTAGAACGCCTCGTTCACACGCCCCACAACAGATAAGGACCGACCGCTTCGATGTCCCACGTGCCCCACGAACTCGCTGAAGAATTTCCAGAGTACAAGGACCGGCTGCACGACTTGAAAGTTTCGGACGCCCACTTCGCCCGTCTGGCCGACCGCTACCATGAACTCAATCGCGAGATTCACCGGATCGAGGCGGCGGGCGTCAACGTCGGCGACGACACGTTCGAGAACCTGAAGAAACAGCGGCTGGCGCTCAAGGACGAGATCGCCGGAATGCTCCAGGCAACGGCGAACTGAGCCGCTGCCTTCCGAACAAAAGCAGCCTGCACAATACTCTTAATACACACGCCGGGCGGCTATCGCGGCCCGGCGTGTGTTTTGCGCCATTGCGGACTGAATTATGCGGCGGGAAGGATCGAAAGCAATGGCGTTCGGCCGCAGCTTCGAACGGCTGATGGGGATGAGCGACGACACCTGGGAACGCCATGCGAGCCCGTGGAGTGTCTGGACGCGCATCGCGACGTGGCCATTCATCATGCTGGCGCTGTGGAGCCCGCACTGGATCGGCTGGTGGTCCGCACTGCCCATCGCCGCGCTGGCGCTTTGGACATGGCTTAATCCGAGGCTCTTTCCGCCGCCGGTCTCGACCGACAACTGGGCGTCGAAGGCCACTTTCGGCGAGCGCGTCTGGCTCGCCCGCGACGAGCATCCGATCCCGGCGCACCATGAACGCGCAGCCCTTGTGGCCACGGCGATTGCCGGTGCCGGCGCCGTTCTCATGGTCGCCGGCGCGGTTCTCGCGCTGCCCCCATTGTTCCTTGCCGGCGGCACCGCGGCGTTCCTGGGGAAGGTCTGGTTCTGCGACCGCATGGTCTGGCTTTTCGAGGACATGAAGCACGCCCGCCCGGAGCTTCGGGACTGGTTGCGGTGAGCGATAAGGCTTGCCGTCGGCCGCGATTTGGGCGACCGATAGGCCATGCAGCCCCATGTCCAGGACTTCAAGAAAAACGCCCGCGCCGCTCTCGGTGACGACCAGCTCCAGAAGGCGCTATCGGGATTGCCCGGCGGCCTCGTTGCCCAGCGCGCCGCCGCCCGCGCCCGTTTGCCGGAGTTCGACGCCCTCCGCGACGAAGGGCGCGATGTGCGCAACCACACGCTGGCGCACCTCGACCTCTACCTGGAACGCTACGAAGCGAAGGTGAAGGAAGCCGGCGGGCATGTGCATTGGGCGCGCGATGCCGGCGAAGCCTGCTCTAAGATCCTCGACATTTGCCGCGACGCCGAGGCCCGGCTCGTCACCAAGGGCAAGTCGATGGTTTCCGAAGAGATCGGGCTCAATGCCCAACTGATCGAGGCCGGCTACGAAGTCGTCGAAACCGATCTGGGCGAATACATCCTGCAGATCCGCGAGGAAACGCCCAGCCACATCATCGCGCCGGCCATTCACCTCACGCAGGAGCAGGTCGAGGCGGACTTCCGGGGGCGCCACACGCATCTGCCCGGCGGCCGCCGATTGGAAGAGCCCGCCGAACTGGTCAATGAGGCCCGCTCGATCCTGCGCGAGAAATTCATTTCAGCCGACGTCGGTATCACCGGAGCCAACTTCCTCGTGGCCGAAACCGGCTCGTCGCTGATCGTCACCAACGAAGGCAACGGCGATCTGACCCAGTCGCTCGCCAAGACCCATATCGTCATCACCTCGATCGACAAGGTCGTCCCGACCCTCAACGACGTGTCGTTGCTGCTGCGGCTGTTGGCCCGCTCCGCCACCGGGCAGGAGATTACCGCCTACACGACCTTCTCGACCGGCCCGAAGCGCCCCGGCGACCCCGACGGCCCCGAGGCCTACCATGTCGTACTGGTGGACAACGGCCGGACGGAGCTGCTTGGCTCGGAATTCCGCGACGTCCTGCGGTGCATCCGCTGCGGCGCCTGCATGAACCATTGCCCCGTCTACAATGCCGTCGGCGGGCACGCTTACGGATGGGTCTATCCCGGTCCGATTGGCGCGGCGCTCAATCCCGGACTGATCGGCATCGAGGAAGCCGCCCCCCTCGCCAACGCCTCCACCTTCTGCGGCCGCTGCGAAGCCGTCTGCCCGATGCGCATTCCGCTTCCCGGCCTCATGCGCAAATGGCGCGAGGTCGAATTCGAGCAAAACCAGCAGCCCTTCATGGCGAGAATGGCGCTTAAGGCATGGGCCGCGCTTGCCAGGCGCCCGGCGCTCTATCATTTCGCCGCCGGCTTCGGCAGCCGCGTCCTGTCGATAGCGGCGGGCGCCCGTGGCCGCTTGAGCTCCCTTCCGTTCGCTGGGGGATGGACCAGGTCGCGCGATCTTCCCGCCCCGCAGGGCCGCACCTTCCAGGCACAATGGCGCGCCCGCAGTAAGGAGCCGTCGCCATGAACCGCAATAGCGCGGGAAGCCGCGAGGCCATTCTGGGGACAATCCGCTCCACACTCGGCAAAAGCGCTGAAAGCCTCACCAAGCGAAACGAGGCGGTGGAAGCGCGTCTCGCGGCCCGGCCGCGCACGGCTCCCCCGCAACGCGTCGCCACCGCCGGCAACGATCTCGCCGCCGTCTTGCGCGATGAAATGACCCGCCAGCTCATCGACATCGCGGAAGCCGAGACGATCGAAGCGGTCCCCCTCCGCATCGCCGAATATCTACGCCGCCACGAACTTCCCTTGAAGCTCCGACATGGCACCCATCGGCTCTACGGGGGAATGGATTTCGCGGCAGCCGGCATCTCTCCGGCAACGGGCCCCGCACAACCCGACGATAGCGCCGGCCTCTCCACGGCTTTCTCGGCCATCGCCGAAACCGGAACACTGGCCATTCTCTCGGGCGCCGACAACCCGGTCACGCTGGAGTTCCTGCCCGAGACCCATATCGTCATCGTGCCGATGGACCGTATCGTTGCCACCTACGAGGACGCCTTCGACATGCTTCGCGCCGAAAACGCTACGGCCATGCCTCGTACGCTGAACCTGATTTCCGGCCCGTCGCGCACCGCCGATATCGGTGGGCGGATCGTGATCGGCGCACACGGTCCGCGCCGGCTTCTGGCCGTTCTGTTGTCCGGTCACTAAGACAGGGCGACACGGAGTTGTAACGGCCTGCGAATTGCACGCGGCGCGACGGCACATAGAAAAAACGCGCCGGGCCGTGAGGCCGGACGCGTTCTCCCGTTCAAAGATATGGACCGCCTTAGCGGTTCAGACAGCGCCGGAGGCACCGCTGTAGCTTGGCATCGCAGCTTCCGGCGCCTTTAGTCCGGATACGGCACTGGTTATGCGCGGACCGGCATTTGGCCGGACACGAATCGGCGGTGACAATCGTTCTGCCGACCCGCGACTCAGAAGCCGCGAGGCCCGTGGATAGAACCAGCGCCATCCCCGTTAGAATGAGCGTTCGACGTAGCAATTTAACCTCCAGATCGCCGGCATGTGCCTTCCCTTCGAGGCCATGCAGCGCCTTACCGCCACAAGCTTCCCCAGCTCGTGGTGGTCTCCCAGAAGCAAAACTAGTTGAACGAGCCTGAACGCGACCTGAACCCGCTGGTTCCGTCCCGCGAGGATCGGCTGCGCAAAGCGCCTTAGATCGCCGCCTCGGCGAAGATCGGCGTAATGCGACCGCCCCAGCTTCCGTGGAACTGCTCCAGGTAGCGGTCGGCGCGGGTCATCCCGGTATCTGCGATTTCTTCGAGTGGCCCCAGGAAAACTCGCTCGTCCTCGCCCGCAGGGTTCGTTTTCGCGCGTGCTTTAAGCCCCTCAGCGGCGATGGCGAGAACACGCTTGGCAATGTCCTGCACCGTTTCATCGCGGAAGGGCGTCGCCAGCGCATGGCGCGGCACCTCGTCGCGCAGTTTCTGTCGCTCTTCCGACGTCCAGTCCTCGATCAGTTCATAGGCGGCTTTCCGCGCCGCGCCGTCATATAGAAGACCGGCCCACAGCGCCGGTAGCGCGTTGATCATGTCCGCCCGGCCGCCATCGGCGCCACGCATTTCCATGAAGCGCTTGATGCGGACTTCCGGAAAGATGGTCGTCACGTGGTCGGACCAATCGTCCATGGTCGGCCGCTCGCCCTCGATACCGGGCAGCCGGCCCTCCATGAAGTCACGGAAGGAGGCGCCGGCAGCATCGATATAGCGGCCCTCCCGGTAGACGAAATACATCGGCACATCGAGGACGTAATCGACCAGCCGCTCGTAGCCCATGCCGTCCTCGAACGCGAAGGGCAGCATTCCGGTGCGGTCGTTGTCGGTATGACGCCAGATCTCGCTGCGCATGGACTTGAAGCCGTTCGGCTTGCCCTCGGTGAACGGCGATGACGCGAACAGCGCCGTGGCGATCGGTTGCAGCGCGAGCGAAACACGCAACTTCTCGACCATGTCGGCTTCGTCGCTGAAATCCAGGTTGGTCTGGATGGTGGCCGTCCGGTACATCATGTCGAGCCCGCGCGTACCGACCTTTGGCATATAGCGGGTCATAATGCCGTAGCGCGCTTTCGGCATCTTTGGCATTTCCGCCAGCGTCCAGGACGGCGCGAAGCCCAGCGCCATGAACGAGATGCCGAGCGGCCCGCCGGCCTTGTGGCATTGAATGAGATGCTGCTCTGTCTCCGCCGCCGTTTCGTGAACGGTCTGCAGCGGGGCACCGGAAAGCTCGAACTGCCCGCCCGGCTCGAGACTCACGTTGGCGCCGGGCTCCCCCGGGGACCGCTTCAAAGCGATGATGTGATCGTTTTCGAGGATCGGCTCCCACCCGCAGCACGCCATGAAGCCGCGCATCAACTCGGAGATGCCGTCCGGCCCCTCGTGGGGAATAGAGCCGTATGTCTCCTGCCGGAACGGGAACTTCTCGTGCTCGGTGCCGATGCGCCAGTCGCCCGCCGGTTTCTCCCCAGCCGCAATCCATCCGACGAGGTCGTCTCGCGACTCGATTGCCGGAGCCGGCTCGGTATTCTGGCGTGTCGACATTCAGTGCACCTTGTTCAGCACGGCTCTCGCGGGAGCGCGCATCCGCCGCCGGTCGCAATCTCCGGACAGCCACCTCGTCATGGCGTTATGGCTGCGACCGTGCCCGGTGACAAGGCGTGCCGCGCTCCCATCTTCGCACCGTCGCCGCGTCAACGACCGCAGGCCCGGCCCTTCAAGATCGCGTTATCGGCCAGCCCGGCGCCAACGAGCCGGAACGGACTGCATACACGCCGGAAGCGAAGCCCCGGCGACGGCACTAATGGAGTATGATAGAACGCGCACAATCGAATTCAAACGTATCCAGCTCAGACCGTTCGGAGCCCTCCATGCTCAAGAGCCTGCAATCCGACCTCAAAACGGCCGTCAGTTCCGCAGCGGCTATTCTCGCCCTCGTTCTTGTAATTGCGGCGCCGGCAACCAAGCCTGCCCCGGCGGCCGAACGTTCGAACCACCAGGAGGCCGTCAAGAACTTGCAGGCATACGCGCTCTACAAGGCGGGCAACTACGACGAAGCGCGGCGTATGTGGGAGGAACTGGCCGAGCTGGGCAACACCACTGCGCTCGTCAATCTTTCCAATCTCTTCCAGCAGGGCCAGGGCGTTACCGAAGACCAGAAAAAGGCAATGGATTACGTCGCCAAGGCCGCTGAACTGGGCGACGCCCGCGCACAGTACGAACTGGGACTGGCCTACGAGAAGGGCGCCGTTCTCGAACGCGACATCGACAAGGCGGCCCACTGGCTGCGCAAAGCCGCCGAGCAGGACTACGCGGACGGCCAGTTCGCCTACGGCGTCATGCTGGCGACCGCCCACGGCAAGGGGATCGATCAGGCAACCGATAAGGAACGCGCCGCCGCGCTCGTCTGGCTCGAAAAGGCCAAGGCAGGCGGAAACCTCGAGGCCGGGGACTACATCAAGGTCCTGCGCGGCCACCAGGGCTGAAGACCGGCCAGGAAAGCGCCAAGACGCGCCGCACCGTCGATTGAGCAGCCATACTCAATAGGGATAGGGCTTGCCGAATAGGGCCGCGTAAAGCTTCGCGTCGCGGCGATAAATGTCGGGACGGAACTGGACGCGGCCGTCACGATCGCGCCAGGCGGTCGAATAGGTGATGTGGACGTCAATCGGCTTTTGCAGCGTGACGACCGTGCGCTCACCGCTCGCGAGCACCTGTTCGATGCGCTGGCGGTCCCACCCCTCCACCTGCGCCAGCACCTGCTCGGCCATGTCGATCGGCCGCGCAAGCCGGATGCATCCATGCGAGAATGCGCGTTCGGAGCGTCCGAACAGCGACTTGGCCGGCGTATCGTGCATGTAGACGTTGAAGCGGTTCGGAAACATGAACTTCACCTGTCCCAGCGCGTTCGACGGACCGGGCCTCTGCCGCAACCGGTAGGGGAAGTTCGACTTGGAATAACGCCGCCAATCGACCGTCGTCACCGGCACCGCGTTATCATTAAGAACGGCTTCAAAGCCCTTCGCCGCCAGCGCACCGGGGTTCGACTGCAGCTTGGCAAGCTCTTCATTGACCGCGATGGACCGCGGGACGTTCCAATACGGATTGATCTCCACATAAGTCATCTTTTTCGAGAAGACCGGTGTCTGGTGGTAGGGCTTCCCCACGACAACACGCATCACTTCCCGGGTCTCGCCACCGGTAATGCGGCGAACCTCATATCCGGCGATGTTCACCAGGATGTAGTCGTTGCCGAGATCCTCCGGCATCCAGCGGACACGCTCCATCGACAGGACGATCTGACGGATGCGCGCATCGATGGGAATATTGAGCTGGAAGAACGTCTTCTTACCGACGATCCCGTCCGTTTCCATGCCGTGCCGCGCCTGGAAGCGCTTCACCGCTTCGACGAGATCATCGTCGTAGATCTGCTCCTTGCCGGGCTCAGGGGTCGCGGCGGCACCATCGGTGATGGCCAGGCGCCGGCGAAGCTGAGGCACGATGGCATGCGACTCGCCCGGTTTGAGAACGTCGATCACATCCACCTTCGGCCAACCGCCGCCCTCCCGGATCGCCAAATGCCGCGCCAGCGCCGATTTCAGCGACTGATAAAGCGGCACCTGCGGCTCCCAGGCGTCGAAGAAGGCATCCACATCGCCCAGCGTACCGACAAGTTGTAGCGCCGCCGCCATGTCGATGGTTTTCGGCTGCCAGTAGAGCTCGGTGTCGACTTTCGTAGGCAGTAGTCGGCCCTTCTTGATGAGCCCGGCATACTTGAGAAACGCCGACGACCAATAGAGTTCCGCACGCGCCTGTTGGTCGATCTGCCCTTCGCGGGTGAGCGCAAACCGGTTTGTCCTGAGTACGCCCACGAGTTGATCGATTAGATTCTCGCGCGGCTGCAACCCGTCCCTCTCAGAGGCGCGCAAACGCGCGACGAACGCGGAAGCGAGGGCGTCGTCCTGCCAGAGCAGATTGCCGGTCGGCGAGTTGTAGTAATCGGCCAGTGGCTGTAAGCGCTGACGTACCAGGAACTCCAGGCCGTCGGGCGACTGCAGCAATTGTCGGATCTTGGCGAGGAGCGGATCGGACGCGACGCGCGGACCGGGCTCGCCGGTCTGCGGCGCGGTCTCGACTTCAACCGCCCAACCTGTAAACGCCGCATTCGGCGACGGTTGCGCCGCCGCCTCCCGCAACGAAGGCGCGAAGCCTAGGAGGAACAGGCAGAAAATGCCCAAGACCGCGCGGCGCAATGCATCCGCGGCGTCCGACGTTTCAGCCTCGATACCCCTTGTCATTCGCCCGTCCCTGCCCCAACCCTTCCACGGTTCTGCCCGTCGACGATTAACGCCGGCGTCACCGATCGCAACGCCAACGCCTTAGCCAATCACGAGATTTCGACCCACACCTATGCCCGGAAGTTCGGCAAAATATGACGCGATTATCCTTGGCGCGGGCGCGGCAGGCCTCTACTGCGCGGGAATCGCCGCCCAGCGCGGGCGCTCGATCCTCTTGATCGATCATGCCCAACGGCCCGGTCGCAAGATACTCATTTCCGGCGGCGGGCGGTGCAATTTCACCAATCTCGAAGGCGACCGTCCGGAGCGATACCTTTCGCAGAACCCGCACTTTGCCAAATCGGCCCTGCGAAGACACCGCCCCCAGGCCTTCATCGCACTCGTCGAGAAATACGATATTGCCTGGCACGAGAAGACCTTGGGTCAGTTATTCTGCGACGGTTCCGCTCGGCAGATCGTCGATCTTCTCGTCACTGAATGCCGCAAGGGCGACGTACGACTGGAGCTTGGCTCCTCCGTTCGTGAAATCTCGCACCGGGAGGAATCGTACGAAGTCCGCTTCGGGGCCGATGCCGTGGCGGTCGCTCCCTCGCTCGTCGTTGCAACCGGCGGCCCATCGATCCCGAAGATGGGCGCAACCGGGCTGGCCTACGAGATCGCGCGGCAATTCGGCGTGCCCGTGGAGACACCGCGCCCCGCTCTTGTCCCCCTCAAGTTGCCGGAGGGCGATCTCGACTTCGGCGGGCTGACGGGTCTGTCGGCGGATGTCGTCGCGCGGTGCGGCAAGGCGGCCTTCCGCGAGGCCGCTCTTTTCACTCACAGGGGTCTTTCCGGGCCGGCGATTCTGCAGGTCTCCTCCTACTGGCGACCCGGTGAAGCGATCTCGATCGATTTCCTCCCCGGGTGTGCCGACGGCTTCCTGACCGAGGCGAAACGCACTCAGCCCAAGAGCGGGCTCACGAGCGCCCTGCAGACGGTGCTACCCGCACGGCTCGCTCGGCTCCTTGCCGAACGCGTCGAGCTTTCGAACGCGGGAAAGCCGCTGGAATTCGCAAATCGCCCCGACCGGGAGCTGCGTGGGCTCGAAGCCCGGCTGCGGGATTGGACGTTCCTGCCCTCCGGCACCGAAGGCTTCGCCAAGGCCGAAGTGACCGCCGGCGGCGTTTCGACCGCCGCCCTATCCTCACGCACTCTGGAAACGCAAGAAGTCCCGGGCCTTTATTTCATCGGCGAGGCTGTCGACGTCACGGGATGGCTCGGCGGCTACAATTTCCAGTGGGCCTGGTCGAGCGGCTGGGCATGCGCTCAAGCGCTCGTTGACCGCTCTCAACGCTAAGCAGGGCGCGACCTCAAGTTGTGGCTGCGGAGGCACAAGACGCGCGCGTTCTTCCACCTCTCCACGCGTTTCCGGCGAAGCGCCGCTTAAAGCTCCACGCCCGGAAATGATCGGGTCGCCTGCGCCTAAGCGCGAGCCGGTTTCCCGCATGGATTTCTGAAGAACGGCAGAATCGAAGAAACTGCTTTTCTTCGTTTTGCGCCTTCCATCCGTTGACGGCATTCTCGGCACATGCGTCAGTCTCTTCGGACGAGTCGGCGCAGTTATTGGCCAACGGGAAATGGCTTCAGGCGCGGGCGCACAGTGCCGTCGAGGGCAGGGGATCAAAGGGGGCAGACGATGCGATACATCGATCGCACCGCGGCGGCAGCCGTACTGATCGTCGCCGCGGTATCCTTCCCCAAACCGGCTCTGTCCCAATCGCTCGAACCCAGCCTTCGGCAGATCGGCGTATCAGCGGAAACGCAGGCGCTCGGCAATCACGGAGCCGGCGTCAAGGTCGGCGTTTTCGATACCCCCATCGACTGGTATCACCCGAATGTCGAGATTACCGGCGGCATCGACCTTCATTGGGGCTCCGGCCTTGTCTACTCCGAGCACGGGACCCACGTGGCCGGCACAATTGCCGGTTCCGGCGGCTACGGCATCGCAACAGATGCGAGCCTTTACGACGTGTCCGTGCTTTCGCCCTTCGGATCCTGGGCGAACGGCGTGACACTTCGCGGTGCCATGAACCAGGCTGCCGACGCCGGGATCAGCATCGCCAACATGAGCTTTGGCTATTCCGGCGGCTATACCCTCGATTACGACGAGTACCGGGCGATCTGGCAGAACCGCAAGAAACTGCTCGTCGTCAAAGCCGCCGGCAACGACGGGCTCGCACTCACCTCTGTGAAGTCGCGGAAAGGCGCCAAGGGCAAACTCGATAACCTGATGCTTGTCGGCAGCGTCGACCGCAACAACCGGCTGTCGTCGTTTTCCAACCGGCCGGGGCGCGGTTGCTTCGCCCGCCTCCGCGGCCGGGGCGGCAACAAGAAATGGAAGTGCCGCGAAAAGGATCAGTACAAATATTACTTCATCGTCGCGCCGGGCGAAGACATTCGTTCTTCAGTGCCGGGCGGCGGGACCGCGCGGCTCTCCGGCACCTCGATGGCCACACCGCATGTCGTCGGAGCGGCAGCCCTTCTGCAGGGCCGCTGGGAGCATCTGCGCCGCAATCCCGTGGCGACCGCGAACATACTCTTCAAGACCGCCACCGACCTTGGAGCCGAGGGAGTCGACAACCGCTACGGCTGGGGCCTCCTTAACGTCGAACGCGCGATGCAACCGATCGGAGACACCTACCTTTACAGCGGCGGCAAGAAGTTCCCGCGCGGTACGTCGGGCATCAAGGGAACGGGCCGGCTTGACCGGATGCTGGGCTGGAACAGCCGCATCAACCGGCTGTCGATGTTTGATGCCTACGATCGGGACTTCAGCGTCAGCCCAGACCAGTATGCGACCTCGGCCGACCCGCGCATTGGCGACCGCCTTCTCGGCCTCATCGCCGGCGCCTCCCACCATGCCTATGAATCCGTAGGGACGGAGCGCACGTTCAGTTTCGGTGACGCCGTCGACATCCGCTACGCACTCGGCACCGCCCGCGAAACCGCCGACCCGCTGACAGGCGGTCCGCCGAAGGACAATATGGAGGCCTATCTCGACACGGTTCACGGAACGGATCCGGTTGGCACCTGGACCTTCTCGATGAGCGATCCTGAAGGCGGGTGGTCGGTCGTGAGCGGCAGCGGCGGCTTTGCGACACCCTTCAGCCTGACGAGCATGAACGGCCACGGCCTGGGCGGGATCACCACCGGCGAGGACTTGGAAAACCCCGTCCTCGGTCTTGTCGAAGACGGCACTTACGCAGGCACCCATCTCAAGCTCGCCGAGGGCGTTCGTCTCACATTCGGGCTCTCCGACGGCAAAGACGAAGACTTCCTCGACGCAACTTATTCGACGTTCGCCTCCGTCATGGGCGTATCGGTCGAACCGCTGGAAACCGTGAAACTGGGACTGGCCGCGACACGGCTGAGCGAGGACAACGGTCTTTTCGCCTCCGTTGGCTCCGGCGCACTATCGCTCGGCGATGCATTCCAGACCGATGCCGTAACATTCTCCTCCGAAGTGCAGCTTGCGAAGGATTGGGTGATCTCGGCGGCCTACAGCCTCGCCAGCACGACGCAGAAAAACGGCTCCGATCTCCTGCGATTCGATGGCCGCATGATCAGCGATGCTTCGGCGGTCGCGATTTCGGGATCGAACGTCATGGTCACCGGTGATCGGTTATCTTTCGCCGCAAGCCTGCCGCTCGCGACGATATCGGGCGCTGCAACGAGCCGGATCGCGAGCCATTACGATATCAATGGCGAAATGCAGTTTACCGACGTGGACCACGACCTGCGGGAAACCGAGCGTCCGGTCGAGCTCACGTTGGGCTACGCGACACCAACGGGCCCGGGCATCATGAAAATGGGCGTGGTCGGCGAACTCAACGCGCGCACGAACGGCGGTGAAGCGTTCGGTGCCTTCTGGGGTTACAGCCAGGAATTCTGAGGCATCGGGAGACCAGCGAATGCCCCCGGGGCGAATCAATCGGCCTGCCGCGTCTCTCCGCCATCCGGCCCCATTGACTCCGCCAGCCCTCTCCGCCGACGATTGCCGCAGTGACAGCATTTTTTCAATGAGCCCGCAACGGTCGATGTAGACATCGTCGGCCACCGCTCTCACGTAACGCGCACACTTATATCCTTGAACGGCAGCCGGGCCACTGAAACGCGCAACCGAAGCGCGAAAGCGATAGGATCAGCGACCGCCCATGACGGACCCAGCCGGTTCCGGCGCTTCGCCGCCGCTCAGCCGAACGCCGCTCTACGATCTCCACGTTCGCCATGGCGGCCGGATGGTGCCGTTCGCCGGTTACGAGATGCCCGTTCAATTCGCGGACGGCATCCTCAAGGAACACCAGCACACGCGGACCCGCGCCGGTCTTTTCGACGTCTCCCACATGGGCCAGCTCATTATCGACGCGCCGGCCGGAGATCCGCGCGATGCAGCGCTCGCCCTCGAAACGTTGATCCCCGCGGACGTCGCCGGGCTGCCCGCCGGCCGCCAACGCTACGGCTTGCTGACGAACGACGCCGGCGGCATCGAAGACGATCTGATGATTCAGAACCTCGGCGATCGTTTCATCCTCGTTGTCAACGCCGCCACCAAGGACGCCGACGAGGCGCATATGCGCCGCCACCTGCCTCCATCCGCACGGGTAACGCGCCTCGACCACGCCCTCATCGCGCTGCAGGGTCCGGACGCGGAGAACGCGCTCGCCGGCCTTTGGCCGGACTGCCGCGAGATGCGCTTCATGGACGTTCGCGAGGCAAGCATTGACGGCGCACCCTGCATCGTATCCCGCAGCGGGTACACCGGAGAGGACGGGTTCGAAATCAGCATACCGCCGGAGCGTTGCCTGGCGATCTGCGAAGCGCTGCTCGCTAACGAAGCCGTCCGGCCCATCGGCCTGGGCGCTCGCGACAGCCTCCGCCTCGAAGCGGGCCTGTGCCTATATGGCTCCGACATCGACACCAACACGTCCCCCATCGAGGCAGGTTTGGGCTGGGCCGTTCCGAAAGTACGCAGGCCCGGGGGTGAGCGCGCGGGCGGTTACCCGGGCAGCGACATCATTGAACACCACTTGTCGGATGGCGCGCCGCGGCGGCGTGTCGGCCTGCGGCCCGAAGGGCGCGCGCCCGTTCGGGGCGGCGCCCCGCTTTTCGCCGCGGAAAGCGGCGGCGACGCGGTCGGCACCGTTACCTCAGGCGGATTCGGCCCAACACTCGAAGCGCCCGTGGCGATGGGCTACGTCGCTGCGGCCCACGCCGACATAGGAACGCGCCTTTTCGCCGAAGTGCGCGGCAAGCGTATTCCCGTTGACGTATCGCAACTGCCGTTCGTCACCCCTAGTTATAAAAGAGCTTGAGCGCAGCACGGCGTGAGCCGGTACCTCGCGCAGTATATCGGCCAATCCATATCAACGACCACATCCCGAAGGAGCGACCCCGTGTTGAAATTCACCAAGGACCATGAGTGGGTGCGGATCGAAGGCGACATAGCGACCGTCGGCATCACCCCACACGCCGCCGAGCAGTTGGGCGACCTTGTTTTCATTGAACTTCCGGAAGTCGGGAAGAACTTCGGCAAGGGCGAGAACGCCGCCGTCGTTGAATCCGTAAAAGCCGCATCCGATGTCTACGCGCCGCTGGCCGGTGAAGTCACCGAAGTCAACGAAGCGATTGTCGAAGACCCCGCGAAGGTCAACGCCGATCCCGGCGACACCGGCTGGTTCTTCAAGCTGAAGCTGAAGGATGCCGCCGAGGCCGGCGACCTTCTCGACGAGGATGCCTACAAGGCGCTCACCGCATAAGGGCCAAGATGTACGAACCCGAGACCTACAAGCCCTACGACTTCGCCAACCGTCGCCATATCGGCCCCTCGCCCGACGAGATCGCCGACATGCTGGCGCTACTGGGCTACGCCAGTCTGGAAGACCTCATCGATGCCACGATCCCGAAGGGCATCCGTCAGAAAGAGCCTCTGGAACTCGACAAGCCGGTCAGCGAACTTGGATCACTCGACCGCATGCGCGAGGTTGCGCGCAAGAACAGGGTGCTGACGTCGCTCATCGGCCAGGGTTATCACGGCACGATCCTGCCGCCGGCCATCCAGCGCAACATCCTCGAGAACCCCGCCTGGTACACAGCCTATACGCCCTACCAACCGGAGATCAGCCAGGGCCGGCTGGAAGCGCTCATCAACTTCCAGACACTCGTCTCCGACCTCACCGGTCTCGATATTGCCAACGCCTCGCTGCTCGACGAAGCAACGGCCGCCGCCGAAGCCATGGCGATGGCGCACCGGCTCGCGAAAACGAAGTCGAACGTTTTCTTTGTCGACCGCGAATGCCTTCCGCAAACGATTGCCGTCCTGAAAACCCGCGCTGAGCCATTGGGATGGGAGGTTGTCGTCGGCGATCCCGGCACCGAACTCGACCCGGCGAGCGTGTTCGGAGCGATCTTCCAGTACCCCGGCGTCAACGGCGGTTTCCAGGACTTCACCGAAGCAATCGCGGCGCTACACTCCGCGGGCGCGCTGGCCGTCGTGGCCGCCGACCCCATGGCCCTGACACTCCTCAAGCCACCGGGTGAAATGGGCGCGGATATTGCCGTCGGATCCATGCAGCGCTTCGGCATGCCCGTCGGTTATGGTGGTCCGCATGCCGCCTACATGGCCGTCAAGGACGCGTACAAACGCGCCCTGCCCGGCCGGCTGGTCGGCGTCTCCGTGGATGCACGCGGCAACCGCGCCTACCGTCTTGCCCTGCAAACCCGCGAACAGCACATCCGCCGCGAAAAGGCGACGTCCAACATCTGCACCGCGCAGGTGCTACCCGCCGTCATCGCTTCGATGTACGCCGTCTTTCACGGCCCGCGCGGCCTGCGCGCCATTGCCGAGCGCATCCACCGCACCATGACGCGCGTCGCTGGCGGGCTGGAGAGCCTGGGCTTTGAAATCGAGCCGCGCGAATACTTCGACACCATCACCGTCGACGTCGGGCCTTACCAGGGTCTCATCATGAAGAACGCCGTCGATAACGGCGTTAACCTGCGAAAGGTCGGCGCGAACCGCATCGGCATCACGGTCGACGAACGCACCTTGCCCGAGCACGTCAAGGCCGTCTGGCGGGCTTTCGGCGGGTTCGATCTCAAGTTCTCCTATCGCAAGGCGCCTTATCATCTGCCCAAGGCACTGCTTCGCACCTCGCCCTATCTGGAGCACCCGGTGTTCCACATGAACCGCGCCGAAAGCGAGATGACGCGCTACATGCGCCGCCTCGCCGACCGCGACCTCGCGCTCGATCGCGCCATGATCCCGTTGGGCTCGTGCACCATGAAGCTCAACGCCACGGTCGAGATGCTTCCCATCACGTGGCCGGAATTCGCCCAGATCCACCCCTTCGCGCCCGCCGACCAGGCCGAGGGCTACGCCGAGCTGATCTCCGATCTATCCGACAAGCTGTGCCGGATCACGGGCTACGACGCGATTTCCATGCAGCCCAATTCCGGGGCGCAGGGCGAGTACGCGGGTCTACTGACGATCCGCGCCTACCACAAGGCGCGCGGCGACGAGGAGCGCGACGTCTGCCTCATCCCCTCTTCGGCGCACGGCACGAATCCGGCCTCCGCCTCGATGTGCGGCATGCAGGTCGTGGTGGTCGCCACCGACGACCACGGCAACATCGATCTGGAGGACTTTCGCTCCAAGGCCAAGGAGTACGCTACCCGCTTGGCCGCCGTCATGATCACCTATCCCTCGACCCATGGCGTGTTCGAGGAAACGGTTCGAGAGGTCTGCGATATCGCCCACGAACACGGGGGACAGGTCTACCTCGACGGCGCCAACCTGAACGCGCTGGTCGGCCTTGCCCGACCTGGCGACCTGGGCGCGGATGTCAGCCACCTCAACCTGCACAAGACATTCTGCATTCCCCATGGCGGCGGCGGTCCCGGCATGGGACCCATTGGCGTAAAATCGCATCTGGCGCCGTATCTCCCTGGCCATCCCGAGACCGGCGGCGGCGATATCACGGTGTCGGCCGCTCCTTACGGCTCGCCCGCGATCCTGCCGATCTCGTGGAGCTACTGCCTGCTGATGGGCGGTGAGGGCCTGACGCAGGCCTCGCGCATCGCAATCCTCAATGCCAATTATCTGGCCAAGCGCCTGTCGGAAGCCTACCCGACCCTCTACACCGGCGAAAACGGCTGCGTCGCGCACGAGTGCATTCTCGATACCCGGCCATTCAAGGAGCGGGCGGGCATCACCGTCGACGATATCGCCAAGCGCCTCGTCGACGCGGGCTTCCACGCCCCGACCATGAGTTGGCCGGTTGCGGGTACGCTTATGGTCGAACCGACCGAATCCGAAACCAAGGCCGAACTCGACCGCTTCTGCGAGGCGATGCTGGGTATTGCCCGCGAGATCGAGGATGTCGCCACCGGTAAGCTCGACGCCGAAAACAATCCGCTGAAAGGCGCGCCGCACACGGTGGAAGATCTCGTCGGCGAGTGGGATCGGCCGTACAGCCGCGAGCAGGGCTGTTTCCCGGCTGGTGCATTCCGCATCGACAAATACTGGCCGCCGGTCAATCGCGTCGACAACGTCTACGGCGACCGTCACCTGACCTGTACCTGCCCGCCCATCGAGAGCTACGCCAAGTAACGCGCAGCCACGACAAAGTGAGCGTATAGCTTTTCCGCATTGCGCGGATTTACATCGCCAGCCCGCTCCACCGCCCGGCCACCCAAATACGATAATTCCATGGGTGGCCAGGCGGGGGAGCGAGTGGTTCAGCCTAAACCTGAAAAGGAATAGTCCGCTTCGCAAAGCGCCAGAAGACGGCCGCAGAGAATATCGGGAACCCGTTGCCGTCCCTGTGATTGCAGATGCTGAAACCTCGTTCACGAAGGAAAAAGCATGAGCAATACAGAGGCGAAAGTCGGCGAGATCGCCGAAGAACCCAAAATGCCGGGTCACGAAAGCCGTTTGCACCCGGAACCTGAATGGCAGCCCCGTTATGACGGCTCCAGCCGCCTTCAGGACCGCGTGGCGATTGTCACGGGCGCCGATAGCGGCATTGGCCGCGCGGTCAGCGTGCTTTTCGCCCGAGAAGGCGCCGATATCGTTATCGTCTACTTGTCGGAACGCGATGACGCACGCAAAACGAAAGAGCTTGTGGAACAGGAAGGCCGCCGCGCCCTCCTGGTCGAGGGCGACCTCGGCAGCCGTGACTTTGCCAAGAAGGTCGTCGACGACACGATGGGCGAGTTCGGCCGGCTCGACATTGTCGTCAACAATGCTGGCGAGCAGCACCCCGACCAGAGCATCGAGGACATCACCGAAGAGCAACTCCGGCGCACCTTCCAGACGAATATTTTCTCGATGTTCTTCCTGACTCAGGCGGCCCTGCCGTTCCTTCCAAACGGAGCCTCGATCATCAACTGCACGTCCGTCACGATGTACAAGGGCGCACGCGAGTTGCTCGACTACAGCGCCACCAAAGGCGCGATCACGGCCTTCACCCGCTCCTTGTCTGAAAACCTGATCGGGCAGGGAATCCGCGTCAACGCCGTTGCTCCGGGGCCGATATGGACCCCGCTCAATCCCTTCGGCGGTGCGTCGGAAGAGAAGATGGAGCATTTCGGCGAAGGCACGCCGATGGGCCGCCCAGGACAGCCCAACGAAGTCGCCCCGAGTTTTCTTTTCCTGGCCTGTGAGGATTCCTCCTACATGTCCGGACAGGTGCTGCACCCCAATGGCGGCATTGTCGTCGGAAGCTGACGCGGCAAAAAAGCCGGCGCTCCCGCCCGGTCGGAACATGCGCGGTCCGAGATGTTCGGATAAGCTCCGATCTCCGGCAAGCGTGGCGTCAGGCTCGATTGAATGGCGAAATCAGTGGACTGCCTGGTCCTCGGGGCCGGGATCGTCGGCGTCTCGACCGCCCTGCAACTGCAGGCCCACGGCCGCGAGGTTGCGCTTGTCGACCGGGAAACGCCTGGCGAAGGCACATCGTTCGGTAACGCCGGCATCATCCAGGCCGAAGCGATTGTGCCCTATATGCTTCCGCTCGACTTCGGCCGGCTTATGGGAATTCTCCTCGACCGCCGGTCCGAAGCCCGCGTTCATAAAGCAGCACTCGTCCGGTTGGCCCCTTGGCTGATCCGCTATCTCATCAACTCCTTACCGTCCGGTATTGAACGCGGTATCGCGGCCCACCGGCCACTGGTCGAGCGTTGTCTCGTAGAACATGAAGCGCTGATCGACGCTGCCGGGGCCGGAAACCTCCTGCGCCGAACCGGCTACATGAAACTCTTCCACGGAGCGCGCGCCTTCGAAAAGGAAGTCGATGAAACCGAAAGACTGAAGGCGCTTTACGGTATCCGTTCCGAAGCGCTCGATAACGCACAAGTCTCGAAACTCGAACCGCACTTAACGTCGGGCGCAGCGGGCGCCATCCTGTTTACCGACGCCGCAACAAGTCTGTCGGACCCGCTGGCCTTGACGCAGGCGTACACCCGGCTCTTCATCGACCGCGGCGGCAGCTTCTTTCGCGCCGATGCCAATGCCTTGCAGGACGATGACGGCCGCTGGAACCTGGTAACGAAAAGCGGTGCCGTTTCCTCGGGCGACGTTGTCGTGACCCTGGGCCCGTGGTCGGCGGATTTTCTTTCGCGCTTCGGCGTTCGCAGTCCGATGGCCGTAAAGCGCGGCTACCACATGCACTACCGGCCCACCGGCCAAGCCGCGCTCGCGCGGCCGGTGCTCGATACCGAGGCGGGATTTGTCCTCGCGCCGATGGCCCGAGGCATCCGCTTGACGACCGGAGCCGAATTCGCCTTTCGCGACGCACCTCCGACACCCCGGCAACTGCAAGCCGTCGAGCCCGTCGCGCGCAGCCTGTTTCCACTGGGTTCGCGCGTCGATAGGGCACCATGGCTCGGCGCCCGCCCCTGCCTGCCCGACATGATCCCGGCGATCGGACCGATCCCAGGAAAACCGGGACTGTGGGCGAATTTCGCCCATCACCATCTCGGCCTGACGCTTGGCCCTGTCAGCGGCCGCCTCCTTGCTGAATTGATGACCGGAAAGCCGGCATTCACCGATCCCGCGCCTTACCGCCCCGAGAGGTATTGAGCCGGCGTCCCCGTACCGGCCGAACTTGGAGCGGCAAAGAAAAGCGCTACAATCTCCCCTGAACCGTGAAACCGTTGTGGCCGGCGGTACGTTGATACACTTGTTGCAGTCTGTCCTCGCCGCACTTTGCGGGGGCCTCAGCAAGAGGCAATCTAGATGAAGATACGATCCGCAAAGGTCGGGGGCATCGCGGTCGCGATAACTATGATCCTTTCGGCGGTCTGGCTCTTTCCCAGCCCGAGCCGCGCCCAATCTTATACGATTGAAATTCCCTCCAAATGCACCGAAGACGCGATGCTGGTTTTCGACGCCTCCGCCTCGATGGCCGGCGCAAGCTGGGATATGCGGGGCTTTCAGACCCGGTACGCGGCCGTCCGCGCCGCCCTGGCTGACGTGCTGCCGAGGGTTGACCGGTTTCGCGACCTCGGCCTGATGGTTTACGGACCGGGACCGCTGAGTTGCCACAACATTAATCTGCGCCTCCCCCCGGCGCGCCATTCAGCCGCCCAGATCATGCGCGGTATCGACAGCACCAGTCCGGCCGGTCGAACGCCCATGGCGTCCGCCGTCCGGCAGGCCGCAGAACTTCTCGATTATCGCAACAAGCCCGGCGTTATCGTCCTGATTACGGACGGTGAGGATACCTGCGGCGGCATGCCCTGCGACCTCGCCCGGATGCTGAAGGAGACTGGACGAGACACGACAGTGCACGTCATCGGATATGTCTCGCGCGGCTCCGGCGGCCCGGTCTCGAGCGCCCAATGTCTCGCGACGACCACGGGCGGCCTCTACATCACCGCGGAAACGACCGACGAACTCGTGGCGGCACTGAAACAGACGCTCGCCTGCCCGAAACTGTCGAGCCTCGGACCCGTCGACTAAACACCGCGGGACGGACGGCAGAACCCTCCTATTGGGTCATTTTGCAGGCTCCGGTGGAAGTGCGAAGACCACGACGGAGTCGCCGGTCGAATAGCCCCAGATTTTGCTGCCCCCGGCGGCAACCGCGACGTACTGGCGACCGTCGAGTTCGTAGGTCATCGGCGGCGCGTTGACGCCTGCGCCGCAGTTGAAGCTCCATAGTTTTTCACCCGTCGCGGAATCGAAAGCCGAGAAGTGACCGTTGCCTTCGCCGGTGAAAACGACCCCGCCGGCCGTCGCCAGCACACCGCCCACGAGCGGCTGATCGGTCTTCTGCTGCCACGCGATCTTCCCGGACCTCCTCAGATCGATCGCGCTGAGCGTTCCCCAATGAGGCTCTTTGGATGGCTCCAGCGCGCTATAGGAAAGCTCCGGCTTGTCCTCGGTCGCCGGTATGATGTGCTTGCGATAGATGAACGGCATGTGCATCGCTGCAACGTAAACGTACCCGGACGTGGGATCGTAGGACGTTGGCGACCAGTTGGCGCCACCGCCCGCACCCGGGGTGATCCTGGTGCCTTCGGGCGTTGCCGCCTGGAACATGTTTTCCTGCGGCACGAAGGGATCGGACTTGAAGAGGAGCCGTCCATCGCGGCGGTCGTGCACGAAGTACCAGCCTAGCTTGCTGGCCTGACCGACGGCCGGAACCGTCTCACCGTCGATCTCCAGATCGAACAATGTCGGACCGCTGGCAACGTCATAGCCCCAGATGTCGTGCGGCACTTGCTGGTAGTGCCAAATAAGCTTGCCGGTCTTCGCATTGAGCGCGACCAGGGAAACCGTATAGAGGTTATCGCCCGGCCGCCCTTCCCCGGTTGCCTGCGGCGATGGGTTGCCGATCCCGAAATAGATGATGCCCCGCTCGGTATCGACGGCCGGTGTTTGCCAGACCGAACCGCCGCCATAGCGCCAAGCATCCTTGTTCGCGGCCACCTCCGCCTTTTCCTTGGCGATGTCGCGCGGCAGCTTCGCGCCGTACGCCGTCTCGCGCACGAAATCGCCCTCCCAACCGGGCTGCGTCGTGTCGAAACTCCAGACCTTTTCGCCGGTCTCGGCGTCGAACGCGGCGATGAAGCCCGGCCGGCCATAACGTCCGCGAACGCCGACAACACCGCCCAAGGGTGCGCCTGGCCGGTCGCCTTCAAGGTGCAGGCCGTAGCCGACGCCGGTGATGCCGATCATGACAAGCCCATCGTAGACGAGCGGCGCGGCAACTGCGGCGACACCCGTCGAACCGGACACGGCTGCCTTTTTCATCGGATCGCCGGAAGCGATCTCGGCGGTGCCTTCGGTCTTGACGTCGCCCGTCTCAGCGATCGCGATCGACCACACCGGCTTGCCGGTGTTCCGGTCAAGCGCAACAAGGCGAGCGTCAACGGTCGCCACGAACACCTTGCCGTATCCGACGGCGGCACCCCGGTTCGCCGGGCCGCAGCACGGTTTCTTTCCCCCCCTGTCGTGCGCGTAACGCCACAGTCGACGGCCCGTGCGCGCGTCCAGCGCCTCAACGTTGGAGAACGGCGTCGTGATGTACATCACCCCATCGACGACAAGCGGCGTAGTCTGGAACGTCGTCGCGATCCCGGTCTGATGGATCCAAGCAGGGGCCAATCGGCTAACCGTTTCCCGGTTCACCTGATCGAGCGGGGAGAACCTCTGGTGGTCGTAGGTCCGCCCGATCTGAAGCCAAGTCGTTTTTTCCGCGTCGGCGGCCGCTAACCGCGCATCGTCAACCCGCGTCGGCGAACCGGTGCTCTCTTCGGCGGCAACAGACGACGCCATAACTCCGCCGGCAATCAGCAAAAGAAGCGCCAGCATCCTTCCAGGCTCCAGTACAGCGGTCGTCGTTCCGATGCTCAGCATAGCGATAACTCATTTGGTTAGGGCGTTGGCAGGCGTCGCGCGATAGTGAAGACAGAGCCCACAATGCCGGAAGGCGCACGGAATCGCCAATACCGCGAGCCAGGCAAACGGCATGAGGCCCTCAGTCCCGGACCGATGCAAGCGACCGCGCGCCTGCCGGCGCTGAGCTGATCTCGACGATGAATTTCTGCCGGAACGCACGCGCGAAATCGGCATAGCCATCGGCCGGCAGGATGAACGAGGCACTCCCGCCAATCACATTCTCCCGGTACCAGTCTTCCAGCGTATCGGCATGCTTGCCCTCGAGGATCGGTAAACCATTGATGGTGACGCCGCCGGCAATCAGTTCCTTGCGCGTGAATTCCAGTAGACCGCCGGAATTACAATTGTCGGGCCCATCGCCGGAAACATCGATGATTTTCTTGTGTGTCCTGGCCGGCACGCCCATGAGCACCTTGTCCGCCACGTATCGCATCATCCCCGCGACACACGTGTATTGCCCTTCCTGCTGAACGATTCGCCGGATCCGTGCCGCAACGCGGCGGGCATCCCCGATACCGGCAATCGGCGTCCATGGAATGGCGAGCCGCGCCCTGTCCGACCATGTCACGACCGACACCAGGATCACCCCAAGCGGACCGTTCAGGACCGTATCGACGACGGCTTTGTCTTCAAGTGCGGAAGCGATCCCTTCGAGCTGCAACGTGTAACGCCGTTCGTTCAGCGAACTCGAAACGTCGATGGAAATGACCAGCGCGGAATCGACGTGCGCGGGCACCGCATTCTGCGCGCTGGCGCTAGGAAGAACTCCGGTAGCGGCGATAATTACGGCAAGGAATACGAGTGTGACTTTCGGCCAAAGCCCGGATACGCACTTAGCGAGCCGGCACCGCACATATTGTTGCACGATAAAAAACCGATGCCGATTTTTTTCCCTCATTGAGCGACAGCGCTCCGATAATGCAGACTGAACGCGCACAACCTTGCAACAGGCGCCGTCCTCGGAAAAGATACTGCTCCGAACAAGACGCACGTCTTTTACACATGTGCCCCGTCAGCTCTTAGTGCCAACGGCTTGGGCGAGATTTATCCAGGAGCCGTACTGCTTCCGCGCCAATCGGTACGTCTTCCAAGAAAAAGGGGGGATGCGACGCTCCCCCCTTTTTTGATGCTTCTTGCAGTGCGGGAACCGAGCTTGAGCTCAATTCCCGTCTATCAACGCCCGCGCATTAGTGTCCGGGAGCGTTTGTGGCTCCCTCATGAGCCTGCTTGCGAATGAAGTGCCGCATCGCTTCGAGTTCTTCGTCCGTCAGCGTGGGGTACTTCGGCATGCCGTTCTCCAACAGCGCACCATCGCGAACAATGCTCTTGAAGACGTCTTCGTTACCCGATGTGACGGCTTCGGACTCGCGAAGGTCGGGCGCTTTGATCCCCGCCACCGCGCCAGCGCCGTGACAAGAGATGCACACGTGGGTCGCGAACAGGCCGCCACCGGTGCTGGCTTTTTCCTCGTCGATCTTGAAGTTCTTGTCGACAATCGGCTGCGCGACCTGAGGCAGCGGCTGTTTGGGAACCTGGGCCGTACCGTCCAAAGCGAAGGTAATCAGGCGCCGCGTATGGAGGCCGTATTTCCAGCCGTAACCTTCAGCACCCAGCTCGCCGTTGCCCCCGAAGTTGGAGAGAAGCGCGCCGCCAGGCCCAACGAGCAGCGAAATCATCTGTCTGCCGTCGAGTTTGTAGGTGATGGGCGGCGCCGAGATGCCAAGGCCGGCGTCGTATTCCCAGAGCACCTTGCCGTTGCGGGCGTCATAGGCTTTCAGTTGCCCCGTCGGGAGCCCCTGGAAAACGAGGTTGCCCGCTGTTGTCAGTGTGCCGGCGCCCCAGGGTTTTTGCTGGTTCACCTGCCAGACCCGCTCGTTCTTTACGGGATCCCAGGCCTGTAGCGATCCGAGCGTTTCGTGCGGATCTTTGGTCAACAGCCATCCGGAGAGGCCGACACCCAGCTTATGCTTTTCGCCACGGAAGCTGGTATCGGTGTTTTTACCCTCGTCCTTGAACGTGTTTCCAAGGTGGTTTGTCGGAATGAAGACAAGCCCGAGTTCGGGATTGTATGACATCGCGTGCCACGTGTGAGCACCGAAGGCGGAGGGGTAGATGTTTTCCTCGCCATCCCAATAAAAAGCGCTATCGGGAATGATATGGCGCTGCTTTTCAAGATCGAAACCGGTCGACCAGTTCACGTCAGTGAAGGTTTCAGCCGACAGAACCCGTCCGTTCGAACGGTCGATCACATAGAAAAAGCCGTTTTTCGGAGCGTGCAGCGCGGCCTTCACGTCCTTGCCGTCAATTTTCAGGTCGGCGAGAACGATATCCATATTGGAGGTATAGTCCCAGGTTTCGCCCGGGGCGGTCTGCACGTGCCACTTGTATTTTCCGGTGTCCGCATCGACCGCGACAACCGAGCTCAGGAACAGGTTATCGCCGCCGCCGGGGCTACGGATTTTCCGGTTCCACGGCGAACCGTTACCGGTGCCGAAAATGAGCTGGTTGAATTCTTCGTCGTAGGTCCAGCCGTGCCAGGCGTTACCGCCGCCGCCATGTTCCCACCAGTTGCCGTTCCAGGTCTTGGCCGCCATCTCCTGGGCTTCGTCTTCGAAACCGTCGGCGGGGTTGCCGGGAACGATATAGAACCGCCAAACCTGTTCGCCGGTTTCGGCGTCGTAGGCCGTCACGTACCCGCGCGTCGGGCCCAATTCCGTGCCGCCGTTACCGACGAAGACCTTGCCCGCGAAGGCTTTCGGGTGGCCGGTGATGTTCAACGGCTCCGATTGCTCGAATGTGCGGACGGACCAGACTTCCTTGCCCGTTCCCCGGTTGATCGCGATAAGGCGGCCATCCCAGGTCGCCAGGTAGATCTTGTCGCCGTAGGTCGACAAACCGCGATTGTGCTTCCAGAAAACCTTGCGCTGATAACCGGTCTCGATCGCCTCGGCGACCTTTGGGTCGTATTCCCAGATCTTTTCGCCGTTGCGCGCATCGAAGGCGCGGACAACGTTCATCGCGCCGATGTAGTACATGACTCCATCGACAACCAAAGGCGTACCGACCATGTCCGACTTGTCAGGCAGATCGACATACCAAGCCGGCTTCAGTTCGCCGACGTTCTCGGTATTGATGTCTTTGAGCGGGCTGAATCTCTGCTCGCTGTGAGTGCGGCCATACGCCAGCCAGTCGGCGGTATTCGCCTCGTCGTTGATTTCTTTGTCCGTAATGTTTCTGTCGGACGCTTGGAGTTGCGGCGCAGCAATAATTGCTGCCATCGCAATCATTGGAGCGAATATTAATCCTCGACCCCATTTCATTCTCGTTCCTCCCGTGTTTGCCGACGGCAAAATTCGGCCTTGGCTCGTTTTTTTCGAAACTTGAACGGCATAGCGCGTGGCTATTTTTGCCGCAGTTTTCGGATTAACGTTGTAGCAAGACACATGCCACGAGTAAGCTGAGGGTGAAGCGATAAGGTCGTTGTCGCCGCCTGAAAAATCCTAAGACTCCTGCCTCACGGTTGCGACGCCTGTCGCAACTTTGGTCTACCAGGACATAATCGGCGGATTCGTTGGTGGAATTCCCGGAGGATTTCGCGACCGCGGCGGCGCTCAGCGGGGAGAACCGCCGGGAACCGAACCACGGACCGGTCCCCGTGAAAGCCGGCACGCTGCCCGCCATAGCGGTGCAGCCAGCCAGTTGCCGTCACATGTGCACGGCACGCTTTTCAGAATCCAGCGCACTCTCGTGAATCATCTCCGACAGAGTCGGATGCGGGAACACGGTGTGGATGAGATCCTGGTCCGTTGCGCCGAGTTTCAGTGCGATGGCGAAGCCCTGAATGAGTTCGGTGACCTCGGCCCCCAGAAGATGAGCGCCAAGCAGCTTTCCGGTATGCGCATCGTAGACCGTCTTGATGATCCCGTCTCCCGCGCCGAGCGCCACCGCCTTGCCGTTGCCGCGATAGGAAAAACGACCGACCCGGATCTCTCGTCCATCCTCGCGGGCCTTGGCCTCGGTCAGGCCGATCGACGCAATCTGCGGCTCGCAGTAGGTACAGCCGGGGATCCGCTCTTTCTCGAGGGGATGCGTCGACAACCCCTTGATGGTCTCGACACAAATCACGCCTTCATGCTCGGCCTTGTGCGCGAGCATCGGCGGCCCGGCGACATCGCCGATGGCCCAGATGCCGGGGACGCTCGTGCGCCCATAGCCATCGGTGGAAACCACAGCGTTTTGGGTCTGCACATTGAGATCTTCCAGACCGAGACCCTCGATGTTGGCTTGCACGCCGACAGCAAGAATCATTCGCTCGGCCGCCACTGAGTCGACCGCTCCATCGGCGAGGCGGACATCGGCCGTAACGCCGGCCTCGTTCCTGCCGACGCTCTCGATCCGCGCCTCGGTCAGAATGCGGATGCCTTGCTTTTCGAACGCCTTGCGCGCGGCCAACGAGATCTCTTCGTCCTCCGCCGGGAGAATGCGCGGCAGCATCTCGATGACCGTTACCTCGACCCCGAGCGTACGGTAGAAGCTGGCGAACTCGATGCCGATGGCGCCCGACCCTACAACGAGAAGCGACTTCGGGAGCGCCGGCGGATTCATCGCCTCGAAGTAGGTCCAGATCGTCCGGCCGTCGGGCTCGATGCCCGGCAGGCTGCGGGGACGCGCACCCGTTGCGATCACGAAGTGCCGGGCCTCGTAGGTGCCCTCGCCCAGCGTACCGCGCGGCGCCGGAGCCTGCGGCGCGACCGCCGGCTTCGTAGGCGCACCGACCGTGATGCTGCCCGGCACGCCGCGCTCAGGGGTCGGAACCGAAGTGATCTTCGCTTCACCCCAGATGACGTCGACCTTGTTTTTCTTCAGTAGAAAACCGACCCCGCCATTCAATTGGCCGGAAACCTTGCGCGAGCGTTCGATGAGTTTCGAGATATCGAAATCGGCGCCGCTTTCCATGGAAAGTCCGAACTCGCCCGCGCGCTTGGCAAGGTGCAGAACTTCAGCCGAGCGCAAAAGTGCCTTTGTCGGAATACAGCCCCAGTTGAGGCAGATGCCGCCGAGATGCTCGCGCTCGACGATGGCAACCTTCATACCGAGCTGTGCGGCCCGAATCGCGGCGACATATCCCCCGGGCCCCGCTCCGATAACGATGATGTCGTATGATTGCGTCATGCCACTCACTCTCTTTACGCCAGTTTCGATGGTGCACACCCACCCAGAAAAAAGAAAACCGGCACGAGGCCGGTTTCTAGTTCTAGGAGTAGTCTATGGGAAATCCCGGAACGGGGAACGTTCAGGTAAATAGTCCCTAATGTATGGCTTTAGAGGAATAAAAGAGGATGCCAGCGGTTCGACGGGAGTAGGGTAACAACACGCCAAAAACGACCAGACACCCTCCCTGCCACAAGGGCAACTCTTGCTCTGCAATTCAAAGGCCACTGTAGGGGCGCTCTGAAGATCCGAGGCCGGCCGAAACCGGCCTCGGAATATTCGCGACTACGAAGAGCCTTAGAAGAACACCGCGCCGCCGAGGGCGAAGACGTGGAAGTTCTCGAAGTCTTCTTCGCCCGTCACACCTGCGGTGGTGGCGAAGTCGACGCTGGCGTCGTAGTTTTTGTACTTCAGCCAGACGGCCATCGAAGCGGCGTCGATTTCCTGGACGACACCGAGACCCCAACGGTCGAAGTCTGCACCGGTGATGGCGACGCTGGCATCGGCTGCGTTCGCGCAGACCGCGTCGATGTTTGCACCCGTTCCGTCGAACGCGCCGCAAGCACCGCCGGCACCGGCGAGGGCACCGTACATGTCGTCGTCATGACCGTATTCGCCGTAGAACACGGTGGAGCCGACCGTGAACAGCTTGGCGCGGACGCCGGCTTTCACGTAGAGCTGGCTGGTGTCCTTAACCTGCGCGTCCGGATGCTCTTGTCCGTAGTGAACGCTACCAAACAGACCCGTCGGCGTGTGCAGCACGGCGAAGTTGACCTGCCAGACTTCGCTGTCCGGGTTGGCAACCGTGTTGGCGGTGTCGGTCGTGCGCCAGTAGGACGTACCGAAGGCCGTCTTGAAGGCACCGAACTCGCCGCTGTGACGCAGAGCGATGGCCCATTCGTCGTCTTCACCCCAGGAGGCCGAACCGACGAAGCCGGCGATGGTCGGCGTGTCGTAGCGAACAGCGTTCGTACGCAGACCGGCGCAGTCGCCGAAGATACCGATCGAGTAGCCGTAGCAGTGAGCAACGTTGCCCCAGACAGCGCCGGAACGGTTACCCGTGCCTTCCGGAACCAGAGCGAAGTTCTGGCCGTCGAAGATAACGAGGTTTGCAGCGAAGATGCTGCCTGCACCCGAGAGGTCGACCCAGGTATCGTCCGCCGCGCCGCTCTGACGGCCGACAGCAACGCGACCGAGGCGCTCGCTCTTCAACCACCAGTAAGCGTTGAGGACCGTCACGCCGGTGGCACCTTCGTCGTCGTCAGCACTCTGCAGGAAGCCGTTCGCCGTGTTGACGTTCAGACGCAGAGAGTAACCGGCTTTCCACTCGCTGTTGATCTCGGCGCTGCCGTCGAAGTGCAGGCGGTCGCCGAGGTCCTGGACGCTGGTGCCGACATAGGCATCGGTGTCGATGCTGTCGTCCCAGCCCATGATCTGCTGGGTAACCCAGCCGGAGATTGTCAGCGAGACTTTGCGGTTACCCTTGCGAGCGGTGGTTGCTTCGAGTTCGGCAACCCGCTCTTCGAGGTCGGCGCAGCAGTCCCCACCGAAGTCGGCGGCCTGTGCCCCCCCAACCGACACCAGCAGGCCCAAGGCCGCCAGCGCGGAAAGCGCACTTGTTTGCATTTTATAACCCCCGTGCATTGCTTTCTTTCCCTTTCCTCTAAAGCTTGACCGGCCCTACCCGTTGATCTTTCAGACTTCCGGTCAATTAACGTCGAAAACTGAGTTTCTTCGTTTTGACTGCGGGCCACCTAAGCCATTCTTTTCAACGGTGTAAGTCCGTTACATTGAAAGCTTAATCAGCCCGCCGTCGTTTTTGACAAGTCCTGAGATATTCTTCAGGACCCTAGATCTCGCCTTTGCCCATCTGTGTTGCCAAATAGTCAGCCTGGCGTATCGCCAGTGCGACAATCGTCAGTGTCGGATTGGGCGAACCGCTCGTCGTGAACTGACTTCCGTCAGAAACGAAGAGGTTTTTGATGTCGTGCGACTGCCCCCATTTATTCACCACGCCGTCTTCGGGCTTCGCACTCATGCGATTCGTACCCATGTTGTGGCTGGCCGGATAAGCCGGAAGGTTGTAGATCTCCGTCGAGCCGAGGCTGTTGTAGATCTTCTCCATCTGGCCGTAGGCGTGGTTGCGCATGTTGGTGTCGTTCGGGTGATCCGTCTTGTGGACCACGGGAACCGGCAGACCGTACTGATCCTTCTCCGAATCATGCAGCGCGATGCGGTTGATTTCCTGCGGCATGTCCTCGCCGCAGATCCACACGCCCGACATGTACTTGTACTTCTCCATGGCCTGAGCGACTTTCTTGCCCCAGCCCGTGGGCCCCGGAACGAGGAACGCCGACAGGAAGCCGATACCGAGTGCCAGCTTCTCCAGCGTGTAGCCCCCGGCGAACCCGCGGCTGTCGTCGTAGCGGGCTTCATCGCGGACGATGCCCGCCACGGCCGTGCCCCGGTTCATGTGGACCGGGCCCGGCATCACGGCGTAAACGCCCGCCGTCATGTGGGTCATGTAGTTGCGGCCCACCTGGCCCGATGAGTTCGCGAGCCCGTCGGGATACTTACTTGATTCGGAGTTGAGCAGGAGACGCGGCGATTCGATCGAGTTGCCGGCCACACAGACGACCCTGGCCTTCTGCAACTGCGTATTGCCATCCTCGTCCGCGTAAACGACGCCGGTGACCTTGCCCGTCTTGTCATGCTCGATTCGCAGAACCATGCAGTTCGTGCGAATTTCGCAGTTCCCGGTTTCAACGGCCTTCGGAAGTTCGGTGTACAGCGTCGACCATTTCGCGCCGATCTTGCAGCCCTGCATACAGAAGCCGATCTGCTGGCAGGCCGGACGGTCGTCACGCTCGCGGGAGTTGATCGCCATCGGCCCCGCGATGAACTGGTTGTAGCCGATGCGGCGCGACCCTTCGGCCAGCACCTTGAAGTCGGCGCTCCAGGGCAGATGCGGCATGCCGGTCACGTCACCGGTCACACCCATCTTCAGTTCGGCTTTGTCGTACCAGGGCTTCAGTTCGTCCAGCGTGATCGGCCAGTCGAGCACGTTAGCGCCGGTCACACCGCCGCTCTTGGTCTTCATCTTGAATTCGTGATCCTGGTAGC
Organism: Filomicrobium sp.; assembly: GCA_965226995.1. Classification (GTDB taxonomy): domain Bacteria; phylum Pseudomonadota; class Alphaproteobacteria; order Rhizobiales; family Hyphomicrobiaceae; genus Filomicrobium. The sequence continues at coordinate 410,082 of CBDDFK010000008.1, read as the reverse complement.
GCAGCGAAACGCCCGCCCAGTGCACCGTCGAACCGCCGAGCCCCTTGACGATCCACGCCGGCAAGTTCGGGTGGTTCACGGCACCGTGCCAGCCGCCGGCCGAATAACGCTTATCCAGCCAGGAGATCTTCGAGAACATCGCCCATTCGTCGTTCTCGATATCTTCGAGCGAAAGCTTTTTGCCGGCTTCCAGCACCACCGACTTGATGCCCTTCTGGGCCAGTTCGTGGGCCATCGTGCCGCCACCGGCACCGGAGCCGACGATGACGACGACGGTATCGTCGTTGAGGTCGAATTTTGCAGCCATTTTATCCTCCCAGCGCCGGCTTAGAGCCAGTCGATTTTGTCGAAGCTGTCCATGAAGCCACCGCGCTCCCAGGAGGAGCCGTCGTAGCCGAACTTCGGCCAAAGCGACTTGTTGTTGTAGATCCCCATCAACAGCTCACCGCGGAAGCGCTGGAAGAAATCCGTCAACTCGATGGAACGCAGCAGACCCTCGCGCTGGAAGCCTTCGGGGATCGCGGCGAAGCCAGACCCGTAGGTCTTGTTGGCGCGTTCCTCGAGATCGCCGAGACCGTCAAGGACCAGCTTGCGCGTTTCCGTGTTGGTCCGCGCTTCGCCGAGCACGTTGTCGACGACGGCGACATAGGGCTCGTCGTCGAGGAAGCCCTCGTGCGGATAGATGTCTTTGCACATGCGCAGCAAGGTCATGCGCTGCTCGGCCGTAACGCCGGCGACGGCCCAGGCGCCGACCGGCCCCACGGTCGCGGCGCTGGCAAGCGCGAGGAATGCCGTCGAAGCGAGGAGTGTCCTCCGGTTCACCTCGATCGCCTCCAAGGCCGCGGGCCTGGCGAACCGCTCTTTCACCAATTCGTATTTGTAGAACATGGCGTCCTCCCGTTCCGGCCCTTTTTGTCAGGGCCTTGCGCTTCGAAACCGCCGCTGTGCGACAGCTTTGCGAAGGACAAACGCAATGCCTGTGCCAGTCATCACCGAACGGATGGCCGCGCGCGGGGGAACGCCAAGCCGCTTGCGTGGATCAGCAATGCGACAGCTTTCTTTATTTCGATTTTACAAAGACTTGCCCAGACTGAGTCGCGAGTACGGCCGTGTTCGACGTGTCGAGCCGGATCTCATGAGGCTTATTGAGGCCGTTGAGCCGTGGCGCAATGGACACATCGATGGGTAGGGCGAATGACATTGGAACGAAATCCTCGTCGCGGAGTTGTCACACTCGGTTTCCTTGAATTGCGTCAACTGTCGCACGGGTGCGTCGGCCGAAACCTTTCAGCCGGTCGTCGCCTGGATGCTCGTTTAAGCCCTGTTGCCGCCCGGCGGCCCAAGGACAAACAATAAAGCAACAGCCCCGCCGGACGATTAACGCTCGTCCTGACGAGGGCAATACCCCCTCGTCGCCACCGTTCTTCAGGCCGGCACCGCGATGCACCTTTATTAGGCCGCACGGAGTGAAGGCGGAACAAGATCGCCGACGAACACACATCAAGACGCTGTTTCCAAATGTTTTTTTACTGAAGCGACCTGCGCCATCGGAACGGTCCGCTGTCAGCGCCCAGCCATCCCCGGCCGCATCCGCGGACATCCATCAAGTCGGCGCCCGGCGCCCAGCCGCTACAATGCGCTTGCCGCGCAGCCCTGCGACCAGTATGTCGCACTCCGCACAACTGTTGCGCCACTGCTACGCCATCGCTCCGACAGCCCCCTGTTGACGGGAGGTTAATGCTTGGCACAAGCCTTGCGGACGGAGTGTCGCGGTGGGCACTTCTCGAAGGAAGCCCCGAGCAAGGCAATAAATGCTTAAGGAGGAAACTCATGGGAACCATTGGGTCTCATGTCAGGTGGGCAGCACTCGGTACGGCTTTCGCCGCCATGACCGCAGTCGCGAGCGTACCGGCAACCGCGGCTGACGGAGCCAAGGACAACGCTGCAGACTGGCCGAAATATTACCGCACGGACAAAGGCTGGCGTTACAGCCCGCTCGACCAGATCACCAAGGAAAACGTCGGCAAGCTGAAGGTGGCATGGATCCATCAGCCCGGCGAAATCGCCATGGGTCTGCAGGCCACGCCGATCGTCATCGACGGTGTCGTCTACTATGTCGGTCCGAACAACAACGTCTATGCCGTCGACGGCAAGACCGGCAACACGAAATGGCATTACAAACCCGAGCTCGACCCTATCGTCGATACGGTCTTCTACGTGTCCGCTTCGCGCGGTGTCACGGTTGGCCACGGCATGGTCTATCTGGGCACGCTTGACGGCCGCTACATCGCGCTCGACAAGGAAACCGGCAAGGTCAAGTGGGAACGTCAGATCACCGATCTGAAGAACTGCTACGGCTGCCTGTTCTCGTCGCCGCCGCAGCTCGCCGGCGACATCCTCTACGGCGGCACCACCGGTGGCGACCAGCCGCAGCAGGGCAAGATCTGGGCTGTCAACGCCAAGACGGGTGAACCCGCCTGGACCTTCAACACCATCAAGGACGATCCGAAGAGCTGGCCGGGCGACTCCGGCAAGGTTGGCGGTGGCGGCGCCTGGATGCCGGGCGTTTACGACGCGAAGACCGATACCATCCTCATCGGTACCAGCAACGCGGCTCCGGACTTCTTCCCCGACGGCCGCCGTGGCGACAACCTCTACACGGCCTCGATCCTCGCCATCGAAGCAAAGACCGGCAAGCTCAAGTGGCACTATCAGGAAGTCCCGCACGACGTCTGGGACTACGACGCCGCTTACGAGATCATGACCATCGAGCATGACGGCAAGGAGCTGCTCGTCCACCTGAACAAGGGCGGCTACGTGTTCGTTCTCGATAAGGCGACGGGCAAGCCGCACAACATCTGGCCGCTCGCCAAGCACATCAACTGGACCTCGGGCATCGATCCGAAGACCGGCGAGATCAAGGACCGCAACGAGCCGGAAGTCGGAAAAGAGAAACTCCTCTGCCCGTACCTGCTCGGCGTTCGTAGCTGGAACCACGCGGCCTACAACCCGAACACCAAACTCTGGTATTCGAACGCGATGGAAGTCTGCAACACCGTCGTTGCCGCTCCTCAGGAAGTGGAAAAGATCGGTATCGCCGGCCTCTATCTCGGCGTCTCCAAGCTGGTCGCCGTGCCGCCTCCGGGCGACAAGGCTTCGGCTCGTCTCGACGCTCGCGATCCGATCACCGGTGAAGTGAAGTGGTCGGTCGACTACGAAATGCCGGGTCTGGGCTCGGTTCTGACGACGGCCGGCGGCCTCGTGTTCAACGGCGACGTCCGCGGCAACATCCGGGCCTACGACGCTGAGAACGGCAAGGTACTCTGGAGCTTCAACACCGGCTCCGGCATCCGTTCCGGCCCCGTCAGCTATGCTGCCGACGGCAAGCAGTACATCCTCATCCCGAGCGGTCTGGGCTCGCACGCTCCCGGCTTCATGGCCACGGCGTTCCCCGACGTGAAAGGTCTGCCCGGCGGCGCCGCGCTGATCGCTTTCACGCTCGAATAAAAGCCCAATACGACTGCTAGAAGCTTTGATAAGGGGCTCTTCGGAGCCCCTTATCGAATTATCCGAACGGCAGGAGCCTCAATGACTCTCAACCAACCCACGATCAAATCCCTCGCGATCTGCGCAATGCTCGTCATCGCTGGCGGTGCCGCAATCGCAGATAACGCAGACAACAAATCAGCCGACGGTGCCGGCGAAAGCATCAAGGAACGGGTGCTCTCAAATCCCGAGTCCGCAAACGTAATGCAGGCCTCGTTCTACCAGAATTGCGCCTACTGCCACGGCGCCGAAGGCAGCGGCGGCAAGGCCCGCAAGCTGCAGTGCCGCGAATGGGATCCCGACTACCTGTTCAACACCATCAGCAAAGGCAAGCGGCGTGGCTCGCTCGTGATGCCGCCCTGGGAAAAGACGTTCAACGAGGAAGAGCGCTGGCAATTCGTTGCCTACATCCAATCCCTCAAGGACCTGCCGACCTGCACGAAATGACGCGTTTCGGCGGACCGGCACTGCCGGTCCCGCCGACAACCCCGAACACGTCTCAAGCCACAGGCCCCCGATAATGACAGAACGCGCCCCTGGTGAAATTATCGTCGACCTCGCATTCGGCTTTGTATTGTCCGGGGCACTGGCGACCGCGGCCAAATTCAACATTGCCGATCGGTTGGCGCAGGAACCCCGCTCATCCGCTTCGCTCGCCGAAGAGTTGAAGGTCGACGCGCCATCGCTGCACCGGGTCATGCGCTGCCTCGCGAGCCTCGGCGTGTTCGAAGAAGACGAACGCGGTCTATTCCATCTCAAGCCGCCCGCCCGCTGCCTTCTCGAGGACGAGCCCGGCTCCCTGCGCGACGCCGTCTTGATGATCACGCAGGACATTTTCTGGAAGCCCTGCGGCGAGCTCGATGAGGTCGTCCGCACCGGAGAAAACGGCATGGTACGCATCTTCGGCGCGCCCTTCTTCGATTACTTCCAGAAGGACCAGCAGGCCGGAGACACCTTCCACCGCGGCATGTCCAGCCTGTCGGACATGGAAAACGCGCCAATCGCGCAAGCCTACGACTTCACCCCCTTCGAGACCATCGTCGATGTCGGCGGAGGCCACGGCGGCTTTCTGATCGAGGCGCTGAAGACCGCACCGCAGGCCAAGGGCATCAACTACGACCACGCCCACGTGCTTGAGGAAGCACGCACAGACGAGCTTCCGGGCCGCTGGACCTGCGAGACGGGCGATTTCTTCGAAAGCGTGCCGCGCGGCGATGTCTATCTCTTGAAACGCATCATCCATGACTGGACCGACGATGTCTGCGTCAAGATCCTGTCCAATATCCGCAGGGCGATGCCCGATAACGGCAAGGTCCTGGTGGTGGACTGCGTCATCCCGACAGGAAACGAACCCCATGGCGGCAAGGTGCTCGACATCTTGATGATGTCGGCGCTGCCTGGCCGCGAACGCACGCAAAGAGAGTTCGCCGAACTCTTCGAGAAAAGCGGCCTGAAGCTCTCTCGCATCATTCATACGCCGGCGCTCCTAAGCATCGTCGAAGCTCAAGCCGCCTGAGGAGGACCACCATGACCTTCACCCGCTCCGCCTCTCTAAAAGCTCCCGGGCGCCTATGCGCATCAATCGTTGCGGCAGTCGCGGTTGCCGGCACCGCAATCGCTCCGGCCTTCGCCGCGACCATCGAGAAGATCGAGCGGCGCGGCATTCTCGAGGTCTGCGTGAACCCCGATGCGATGCCCTACTCGACCGCGTTCGACGGCGAAAAGGGCCTGCATATCGACATGGCGAACGCCTTCGCAAAGGAGCTCGGCGTCAGCACACGCTTCAGTTGGGTGCAGTTCCGCTATCAGGCCAAATACACCCGTTGCGACGCCTACATGGGCGTCGGCATTTTCAAGGGCGAGGAGGACGACGGCCCGGTCAAGAAAACGCAAGCGATCTTCGACTACGAGACCGTTCTCGTTTCCCGGCCCGACACGAAGCTCGACACGCTCGATGCTCTCAACGGACAGAAAATTGGCGTCCAGAGCGGCTCACTCGCCCACGTGACGCTTCTCGACCGGCCCGTGGACACCCGCGTCAGCTTCATCCGCGAAAACGAGATGCTGGATGCGATCCGCGACGGACGTCTCGATGGCGGTTTCGTCTCTAATGTCAGTCTCGCCTGGTATCGCAAGAACCACCCCGACGCCAAACTGGCCGAATGGCCCGCCAGCATCGCGCAAAAGCCAACCGGCTATCCGATCGGTGTCGGCCTGCGGCGCGTCGATGCCGCGACGGTGAAGCGGTTCAACGAGATCATCGACAAGCTACGCGCGTCCGGCGAACTCGCGAAGATCTTCGGAAACTACGGCATGGAAAAACTGGTCCAGAAACAATGAGCGGCCGGCGACGACGGCACAAGATCCGATGCGACGCGACCCGGCTGGGCCGCGACCGCGACAAACGCATCTGCTGCGTGCGCCTCAACTGTGCAACACTAGTAGCACCACGCCTGGAAGGCGACTTCACGAAGCGACGATTTCGCTGCTGATTCAGGCACGTCTTCTTCGCGAACCCAACTGGCACGGCAGATGCTTTACACACTTCGTTAACGAAGAAAGCTGCTAAGGCCAGTCGGCGAACTCTGTAAAAAAACGACCAACGATTTCATCGGGAGGAACCCTTGACACCTACGAGAGAGCAAAAGTTCTGGATGTACCGGAACATGATTGTCAGCCGTTTTCTCGAGGAAACGATCGAGCAAATCTACCTCGAGGGAAAGAAGCCCGTTTTCAATATGGCAAACGGGCCAATCCCAGGTGAAATGCACCTGTCCAACGGCCAGGAGCCTTGCGCGGTTGGCGTCTGCGCCCACCTCAAGCCCACCGACGTCGTGACCTCGACGCACCGGCCTCACCACGTCGCCGTCGCCAAGGGCGTCAACCTCAAGAAAATGGTTGCCGAGATCTTCGGTAAGAAGACCGGCCTGAGTGGCGGCCGGGGCGGCCACATGCACATCTTCGATGCCGACGTGAACTTCGCCTGCTCGGGTATCATCGGCCAGGGCATGGGTCCGGCCGTCGGCGCCGCGCTGTCGCGCAAGATGCAGGGCAAGGAAGGCGTGGCCATCGCCTACATCGGCGAGGGAGCCGCCAACCAGGGCGCGTTCCACGAGGCCCTGAACCTCGCGGCCGTCTGGAAGCTTCCGTTCATCACCGTCATCGAGGACAATCAGTGGGGCATCTCGGTCGCGAAGGCCGCCTCCACGGCCGTTCCCGATAACTCGGTGCGTGCGCAGGCCTACGGCATCCCGGGCTATCACGTGAAGGAAAACGACACCTACGAGATCTTCCGCGTCGCCGGCGAAGCCATCGAGCGCGCCCGCCGTGGCGAAGGTCCCAGCCTCATCGAGATCGAAACCTATCGTCTCGCCGGCCACTTCATGGGCGATGCCGAAGGCTACCGGCCGAAAGGCGAACTCGATGCGCTCAGAGCTAAGGACCCCATCAACGTGATGCGTAACCGGCTCGGCTCGGAAGAAGGGCTGACCGACCAGCAGAACGACGAAATCGTTGCCGAGTGCCGTGCACTCGTCGATGAGGCAATCGCCTTCGCGCGCGAAAGCGAGTACCCGGCTCCCGAGGAAGCGTTGGAAAAGGTCTTCGTGTGATCCGCGGCTCAGGAAACAGAGCCCAAAAGCACAAACTGGATATGGGAGAAAAGGGTCCATGAACGAGCAAGTCGTAAATGTCCAAGCCAACGAACGCCGGCTGACAATTGCAAGAGCGATGGCGGAAGCCGTCGCTCAGGAAATGAGGGTCGACCCCAGCGTCTTCGTCATGGGCGAAGACATCGCTCAACTCGGGGGCGTTTTCGGCAACACCCGCGGACTACTCGAAGAGTTCGGCGCCGAACGCGTTCGCGACACACCGATTTCGGAAACCGCGTTTATGGGCGCCGCGGTGGGCGCGGCCTCCGACGGCATGCGCCCCGTTGTCGAACTGATGTTCGTCGACTTCTTCGGCGTTTGCTTCGACGCGATCTATAACTCCATGGCGAAGAACACCTACTTCTCCGGCGGCAACGTCAAGGTGCCGATGGTCTTGATGACGTCGACGGGCGGCGGCTATTGCGACGCGGGCCAGCACTCGCAATGCCTATACGGCACGTTCGCCCACCTTCCCGGCATGAAGGTCGTTACGCCAAGCAACGCCTATGATGCGAAGGGCCTGATGACCCGCGCCATTCGGGACGACAACCCGGTCATCTTCATGTTCCACAAAGGGCTGCAGGGCATGGGCTGGCTCGGCACCGAACCGGGCGCAACCGTCCATGTCCCCGAGGAAGCCTATGAGGTCCCCTTCGGCCAGGCCGCCGTCGTTCGCGAAGGCACCGACGCGACCGTCGTCAGCGTTGCCATGGGCGTGCACCATGCCCTGAAGGCGGCCGACGAACTCGCCAAGGAAGGCGTCAGCCTCGAAGTCGTCGACCTGCGGACCCTCGTTCCGCTCGACCGCGAGACGGTGTTCAATTCGGTCGCCAAGACCGGGCGCCTGATCGTCGTCGACGAGGACTACAAGAGCTACGGCCTGACTGGCGAGATCATCGCCACCATCGCAGAGCGCGACGTTTCGATCCTCAAGGCGTCGCCGCAGCGCGTCGCCTATCCCGACATCCCCATCCCGTTCACGCGGCCGATGGAGCAGTTCGCGCTTCCCGATCCCGGGAAGATCATTTCCGCTTACCACAATCTGAAAAGGGCACGCACATGGCGGTGGCTGTAAACATTCCGACTGACCTCTGGGAAGAGGACTCTGAAGCGGTCATCACGAGTTGGCTCATCTCCGACGGCGCCACAGTTACGGAAGGCCAGTTGATCGCCGAGATCATGGTTGAAAAGGTCCAACACGAAGTACGCGCTCCCGCCAGCGGAGCAATCAAGATCGGCCAGCCGGCCGAAGCCGTCGTTGCAAAAGGCGCCGAGATCGCAACGATCGGCTGACACGAGGCGGCCGGATCGGGGAGCGTGCCTTTCGTTCCACAATCCGGACCTTCTCTTCCTCCGAGGTCGTCGCACATAAACTGAGCCGGAACGTTTTGCAAAAAAGCGTTCCGGTGATTTTCGCGACGGCCGTTTCTCACGAAAAAATAGACGAATGGCAGAAACCATGGAAACGCCGACGGCGACTGAAGATCGCGTTGTGAAACTCTCAGGCATGCGCGGCATGATTGCCGGCAAGATGCTCGAAAGCGTGACCACGACCGCGCAGCTCACGCACCACGCCGAATGCGATGCGACCGGGCTGTTCAGCCTGAAAGCACGTATTCAGGAGCAGGGGCTCAAGGCTTCGGTCGAAGACATTCTGCTGGACGTCATCGTCGAAGTTCTCAAGAAACACCCGAACCTGAACGGTACGCTTCAGGACAAGGAAATAAAGCTTTCTTCGAAAATCAATCTGGGCGTTGCCGTCGCGCTGCCGGGCGATCTCCTTGTAGCCCCGGCCATTCTCGACGCCGGAGCGAAAACGCTTGAAGAGCGCGTTGCCGCACGCCGCGATGTTGTCGAGCGTGCGCGCACCAACAAGCTTTCCGTGACTGAGATGACAGGTGGCACGTTCACCGTGACCAATCTTGGCCTGTCCCGCGTGCGGTTCTTCACGCCGATCCTGAATGCCCCGCAACTTGCGATCCTCGGCGTCGGCCAGACCGCCGAACGGCCATGGGTGCACGAAGGCGAGATCAAGCTCCGCAAGATCATGGGACTGTCGCTGACATTCGACCACCGGGCGGTCAACGGCGCGCCGGCGGGCGATTTCCTCACCGACCTGTGCAACGCCGTCGAACAGCTCGCGTGATCGGCAGCGTAACCGGCATGCAATCCGCCTCGTGGTCGCAAATAGAGTGTCGCGATCTGACGCGCCGAGACCGCCCCTTCGGCTTCGATGAGGCGATGGAGGTTGAGCAATCTCTGCTCGCCTCCGCCGCCGAAAGCGCGCGCCTGGGTGAAGAAAGGCTCACGATCGCCCTTTGGGAAACAGAGCAGGCGATCGTCCTTCCATCTGGAATGTCGCGGCGTGACGGCATTGCCGACGCTTCGCATCGCTCCGGCGAGAGCGGCTGGCCGGTTTACGAACGTCGCACCGGCGGCGATGTCACGCCGCAGTTTGCCGGCGTCCTCAATATTTCGATGGGCTTTCCCCTCTATGGGCGCGACAGGAATATTCCCGAAGCCTATCGCCGACTGACCGACCCGCTCGTCACGTTTATCGATCATGCCTTCGGCATATCCTCCTCGACGGCGTCCGTCGAAGGGGCGTTCTGCGACGGCACCTACAATCTCGTTATCGACGGCAGAAAAATCGCAGGCACCGCGCAGCGCTGGCGGCAGCTTCCCACCACGGGCGCAAACGAATTACCGGCCACGGCGGTTATGGCGCACGCCGCCCTGCTTTGCGGCGGCGATCTGCCAGGAGCACTCACGGCGGTCAACCGGTTCTTCGACTGGACGCCAATCGGCCGGCGCGTGAACCCGGCGGTCCATGTTACGCTGGCAGACCTTGTCGGCCGCGAAAAAGGCACCCCCGAAGCGGTGGCCGCGGCGTTCGCCCACTCGATTTCGGCGATGCCATCTCAGCCACCGGCCAATCGCCCGGAAGAATCCTGTTCCGTTTCGGCTTGAGCGCCGACCGCGCCACGGCACGGGTGCACGATTAACCGCCATTCGACGATGCGCCGGCAGGCCTCGGCGGGCCCCATGGGATGAGCCCGCCAAAGCGAATAACAACCGCCGCGATCAGCCCTGATTGTTCGGAGAAACAATCCCGTATTTTCGAATCTTGCGATGCAGGGTCGCCCGGCTGATGCCGAGCTGCTTGGCGGCATTGGTGACATTCCACTTCTGCGCGCGCAGGATCTCGTTGATCAGCCGCTCCTCGGCGGCCTCGTTGGCCTTGCTCAACGTCGTCGGCGCCGTTCCGTCGCCTATCATCGGCTCCTGGCGCGCCATTGCATAGGCAGGCAAACTGCCGGGCGGCGGCGGCAGATATCCCTGGTCGGCATCGCTCATCGCGCCCTGGAGCACCTCCTCGGGCAGTTCGTCGACCGTTATCTTCTGGTTGGGATACAGCGACAGGATCAGTTTGATGATGCTGCGCAACTCACGAATGTTTCCCGGCCATGGATACTGCTCCAGAGCCATCAGCGCGTCTTCGGAGAATTCCGGTATCTTTTGACCGGAAACGCGGGCCTCTTCGCCAGCCAGCGCCTCGACGAGTTCGGAAAGGTCCTTTCGCTCCCGCAGGCTGGGCAGCGTAACCTGCACACCCTTGATCCGGAAATAGAGGTCGCGCCGGAATTTTCCGGCTTCGACGAGTTCCGGCAGGTTCTGGTGCGTGGCGCAGATGATCTTGATATCGACGGGGATGGAGTCGGTCGAACCCAGCGGCGTAACCGTGCGCTCTTCCAGCACGCGCAACAGGTGCGCCTGCAAATCCAGCGGCATATCGCCGATCTCATCGAGGAAGAGCGTGCCGCTGTCGCTTGCCTGGATCTTGCCGACACGCCCGGAACGCGAGGCGCCGGTGAAACTGCCCGCAGTGTAGCCGAAGAGCTCGCTCGCCAAGAGCGTCGCCGGGATGGCCGCGCAGTTGACGGCAACGTAAGGGCGCAACCGCCGCTCGCTTTCATCGTGCAAGGCCCGCGCGAGGGTGTCCTTGCCAACACCGGTTTCACCCAGGATCAGGATGGGTAGATCCTTGTTGGCAATCTGCCGGCACAGGTTGACGATGCGGCGCAAGCGCGGATCGCCGCCGGCCACGCGTTCCAGCGGCTTGCGCGTATCGGCTTCCGCCGGCGGCGGTTGGATGTAATTGGTACGCGGTGCGCGATGAACGCTGCTCGATTTCTTCAGTTTCGGCAGGAAGGCTGTCGCGTAGGCGGTTCCACCGTCGGACACCTGAACCGGCACGTTGTGCGCACTGAGCGGCTTCAAGTCCTCCAGCTTGACGTTCCAGAGATCGTGGATTGTGTGACTGCCGAGATCGCTTAATTCCGGGATGCCCAGGATCGCGAAGGCCTCCTGCGTGGCACCCAGGATCTCGCCAGATTCATTCGCCGCTATGAGTGCGCGGCAGGACATCGGCATCGGATCGGGTTCGCCGGAAAGCGCCACGAGGCAATCGCCCTGATGCTGCCGCCGGAACAAGAGCATGCTGATATTCTGCGCGGCTTCGCGCGCGAAATATTCGGCGAACCGGTACTCTTCCGACGAATTGCTCATCGCGCGGCCCGACAGATCGATGGTCGCGATCACCTTGCCGTCGGACGAGAAGATCGGCGCCGCCGAGCAGGTATAGTTGCCGAAGTTATTGTTGTAGTGCGCGCGGCCATGAACCGTGAGCGCCTGCCGGGACATGATCGCGGTTCCGATCCCATTCGTGCCGACGAGCGACTCTTTCCAGATGGAACCCTTGCGCAGCCCTTCGCCTGCGATTTCCCGCCCGACCGGGCAATCGGCAAAGCTTTCGATCACCACGCCCCCGGAATCGGAAATCAGAATGACGTAGCCCACGTCTTTTGCGATCTGGCGGACGCGATGAACGATATTCTCCGACGTCGCGAAAACGTCGTCCAACGAATCTTTGACTTCCTTGATCGTCGCCAGATCGGCCATCTCGACATCATGCCGAAAGCCGCGGTCGAAGCCGTAATCGGTCGCGCACCGGCGCCAGGAAGCGCGGATGACCTGGTCCGTTACATTGTTAGCCGTCGCTGGAACAGGTTCCTCTGCCACGTTTCACTCCCCTGAATCTGCGTTATTTTTCTGCCACATTAGCCGATCCTGCGACAAATTCCACATTCATTCGGGATACTTCAGAAAAAAAGGTGTCTCATCTGTTCGATAGTTGACGCATCGGCGTTACGCTATTGCTTCAGTTCGCAGGCAGACGAAATTTCATTCCTGTTTGGCATTCCCTTCGTTTCCACTTGAGCGATGTCGGAATATCTTGTAGCACACGATTTGCTGCGCCCTTGGCCGCACGCCAGCCAACGAAAAAATCCGACCTACAGGGGAGAAGTACCGCCATGTTCAAGAGAACCGCAATCGCAGCCACCGCAGCAATGCTGATGGTGGGCGCCGTTCAGGCGTCGGAACTCAAACTCACAAGCCCATCGCTTGAAGCCGGCAAGCCGATCTCCGCCGATCAATACTGGGACCAGTTCGGCTGCACCGGTAAGAACGAGCGCCCGAAACTGGAATGGTCCGGCGCGCCTGAAGGCACGAAAAGCTTCGCCGTCACCTACTACGACAAGGATGCCCCCACAGGCAGCGGCTTCTGGCACTGGGTGGTGGTCAACATCCCCGCCGACACAACGGCACTGCCATCCGATAGCCTCCCCGAGGGCGCGGTCGAGCGCAATACCGACCTCGGCAAGCCCGGCTTCTTCGGCCCCTGCCCGCCGGTAGGCCGCAAGCACGAATACGTTTTCACCGTTTATGCGCTCGACACCGATAAGCTGGAAGCGCCCGAAGGCGCGACGGCACCGTTGACCGGCTTCTACCTGTGGCAGCACACGCTCGCCAAGGCCACGCTGACGGTCTCGGCGGGTCCGCGCTCCAAGTAACGAAAGGCCGGGCGGGGAGCGGGTGGTTTAGCCTGATCCTGAAAGGGAATAAGCGGCCAACGACGCTTCGAATTCAGCATTTCGAACACGCCCCCGCCTCCGCGCGAGGGGCGTTTTTCGTTTGTGCGTGTGTTACAGGCAGACCGGCGGAACCCAATCGAAGCGAGTCAGCGCCGTCGGGTCGATGCGTCCGACGCCAAGTGGCGGACGGGAAGATCGCCGCTGATCTCTGTCAGGAACTTGCTGCGGAAGGCGCGCGCGAAATCTGCGAAGCCCTGCGCCGGGATAATGAAGCTGCCCGGCCCGCCGCGCACATTCGCTTCATACCAAGCCTCGAGTTCCGCGCCGATGAGCGCGGCTTCACCGCGGTTCAAGCGCCACCCCGCGACCGTCGCGTGATCGTTGCTGTCGCCGCCCTGGAGGATCGGCAGGCCGTTGATCGTGACACCACCGGCCACCAGCCGGTCGCGGCTGGCGCGAACGCCGCCGGGCGGACTGCAGTTATCGCGGCCATCGCCGGAGACGTCGACGACGGTTCGGAACGCCTTACCGCGGATTTCCGCGATCAGCGTCTGTTCGAGCGTATCCAGCATGCTACCGAGACAGGTCGCTTCGCCGCCTACCCATTTACGCGGGATGGCGCGCAGCCGCCGCCCGAGTTCCTTGGCCGATTGTGCCCCGGAAAGGCGGGTCCACGGCACGATCACTTCCGCCTCTTTCGACCACGTCACAACCGACAGGTAGATCCCGCCGAGGGGACCCCGCGCGATCGTGTCGATCACATCCTGATCTTCGAGGGCGGTAGCGATCCCCTCCATCTGGAGCTTGTAGTTCTGCGGATTGACGGAGTTCGAAACATCGACCGCAAGCACCAGCGCGGTATCCACCTCCGGGAATTCCTGCCCTGAGCTGGCCGAGGCCAGTAAGCCGGCGAACAAGCCGACGACGAGGATGCGCAGGAACGCTGAAATACCGTGCGGCATGCGGGAGCCCATTATGAGTAACGAACGATCGCTCCCGCCGGTACGCCCCGCCAGGAGCGACGGACCTTAATCCGGCTCGCCCGCCTTAGGAAGTATCCTCGGCACTTCCTCGCTGTAACCGGGCGTGAGCCTCCCGGCTCGCGGACGTTACCGCCGCTTCAGGCGCTGCTTGCGCTCGTCGATGATCCGCTGCCCCTCACTACGAAGATAGGCCATGACGTGCCAGACCTCCTCCTCGGTGATGGTTCCTTGAAAGGATCCCATGATCGTGCCTGGCCGCCCGTTCACGATCACATCGTAGGCATAGGGGATTTCGCCATCGCGCCCGGGCTTGAACATGCCCTCGACAAGGTTCGGCGCGCGCGCGCCGACACCTTTGGGTCCGTGACAGAACAGGCAGGTGTTGCCGTAGACTTGGCGGCCCTTCTCGACGGCATCCGCGTCTTCGACCAGCGCGTTGAGTTTGGCGACCGGATCGGCCTTTGAGGGTTCGTCAGCTGCTTCAGCTCCCGCTGCGGCCCCCATGGCCGAAAGGTTCGTAGCGATCGCAGCGCTAAAGACAACAGCGCAAAAAACAGCCGCCAGTCCTCGAAGTGTGAGTCCCATGAAAACTCCTGAAGCCGTTTTGCCGCCGCAGGGGACGGCCTTGAAAGAAATCGGGACCGGCATGGCCAGCCGGTCCCGGAGTCGTGTGGGTCGAGACCTTACTTGTGCAGGCCGAAGACGTAGAGGGCGCCGCCTCTGGTGTGCGTCTTGAACCACTCACCATAAACGAGCGGCCACAGGCTGCCGCCGCCAGGGCCCACCAGGATAGCGACGTATTGCTTGCCGTCGACCATGTAGGTCGTGGGGCTTGCATGGACGCCGGAGCCGACGTTGTAGCGCCACAGCTCTTCGCCGCTCTCATCGTCCAGCGCCCGGAAGATTCCGTGCGCATCGCCGTTGAAAACCAGCCCGCCGCCGGTCGCGAGCATGCCGCCCGTTGCCGGAGCATTGAGCGTGTAGGCCCACTTCAGTTCACCCGATGTGCCGTCGAACGCCTTGATGTAGCCGTTGCCGGGGTTGAGCCGCAGCGTCTTGGTGGCAAGCCACCACTGACCTGGCTTGAACTCCTGCTTCTTGGCTTCGACGTCCATCGACTGGTTTCGGCCCGGAACGTAGATGTACCCGGTACGCTTCGAATAGGCCGCCGGCACCCATTCCTTGCCGCCGCCCAGCGTCGGGGCGATGTCGTTGGTCGGCTTACCGACCGTCGGCAGCTTCTCCGGATTGACTTGCGGACGGCAGTTATCGCCGAAGCCCGTCACCCAGTTGACCCGCTGCATCGGCACGACCCAGTTGCATTTGAAGCTCTTGCGGTCGATCGAATACAGGTGGCCGTTGCGGTCGGCATGAAGAAAGGCTTTACGGCCTTCCTTGTCGGTTATGACAATTGCTTCGTTCGTGCCGTCGTAATCCCAGGCGTCGTTCGGCGTGTACTGGAAGTGGTTCTTGATCTCGCCGGTCTTGGGATCGATGCCGACCGTCGAACCCGTATAGAGGTTGTCGCCGGGACGGACGCTCGGATCGAAGTCCGGCACCGGGTTGCCGACGCCCCACAGGATCAAGTTGGTTTCCTTGTCGTAGGAACCCGGCAGCCAGGGCGTACCGCCCGCCGTCTTCCATGAGTCATTGCCCCAGGTCTTGGCGATTTCCTCCTCGCCCGTGACCGGAACCGTGTGCGTCTTCCAGACCTCTTCGCCAGTCTCCGGATCGAGCGCGTAGATCGTGCCGGCATTGGCGCCAAGGTCGCCGCCGGAGTTACCGATCATGACCTTGCCGTCGACGACCATCGGCATCGAGGTGAAGATCTCGCCCGTCTTGTAGTCGCCCAGCTTGGTTTCCCACACGACTTCGCCAGTGTGGTTGTCGAGGGCGACCATGTGCGTGTCGAGCGTCGCCATGTAGACCTTGTCGCCGTAGGCAATCACGCCACGGTTGACAGCGCTGCAGCACAGCTTCGGCCCCAGGTCGCTGGGAAGCTGCCGGTTGTAGCGCCAGAGGATGCGGCCGGTCGTGCCATCGAGGGCGAAAACGCGGTTGCTGCTCGAGGTCACATAGAGACGGCCATTAACCGCCGTAACCTGCGAATCCTGCGCGTCGATGATCCCCAGCGACAGGTTCCACTTGGGAACGAGGTCTTGGACGGAGTCCCGGTTGATCTGGCGCAGTGGCGAGAAGCGCGTGCTTTCGTAGTCGCGTCCGTACATCAGCCAGTTGTTCGGGTCCTTGTCTGCATTGAGCAGCATGTCGTCGGTGACCCAGTAGTCCGTATGCTTACCCTCGAGGGTATCCACCCCAAGCCCAAGCGCGGCCGTCGACACCCCCAAAGCGAGTACCGCAGCAATCCCGGCGAGTGCCGGCTTCTTGGTTATTGCCGTCATCTATTCCTCCCAGTGCGGTTCAGCCGGCATGCTCGGATCGGCGTGCTGGCGGGACGAACTGACGCAACGGGCGGGCCAATATGGAATATGATTTCGGGAGGAAGGCTATTTGTGCAGTTGCTCAAAGAAGGACCCAATCGGTCTGAAGCCTGAACTCAATGAATTATCGTGCAAACGGAGACACCTGAAACAATGCTTCCCAAGCAACGGGAAACTTCCAATTCGCAGCTGCAAATTAAGCGTTGCACAACCTTACGGGCCACGTATGGGTTTGCGACGCGACAAGTGAAGCGCCGGTGCGACAGCAGGCGAAGCCAACCCGACCGACCACCCCGACACCACAAACGCCGCCGCTTTGCAGAGCCGACATTCTGCACACGCCTTCTTGCGGTCCAAACCTTTCGCTCCAGGCGCAAAACGTGTATGCCCATCTCTGAAGGCGACTTGAATGCCACGATGGCGGGCTTGGCAAAGCGCGGCGTGTAGCGATGGGTAACGCCCGAGACGAGGCACAAAACGTGAGGAGAGCTAATCGGCTATGAGCACAACCGAGATTTCCCGGCGCGAAGCCTTTATGTTGACAGCCGGTGCAACGGCCACACTGGCGGCAGGCCCTACGGTCTGGCCCTCGACGGCCGACGCGAAGGCCCCGTTCTCGACCGTCCAGCCCGACGCCTTTTATCATTTCAAGCACGGCGATATGCAGATTTCCGTCGTTTCCGATGGCCAGATCGGATTTGGCGACGGGCGGAAATTCATGATCGGGCCGAGCAAGGAAGAAATGGGCGAGCAACTCGAAGCGCACTTCCTTCCGCCAGACAACATGGTGCTCCAGGAGAACATCACCGTCGTCAACACCGGCTCGAGGCTGGCCATCATCGATACCGGCATGGGCGCCAGCAAGATGTTCGGCGATACGACCGGCCGGCTGCCGAAGAACCTCACCGCCGCCGGGATCGACCCCGCCACGATCGACGCCGTCATCCTCAGCCATTGCCACCCCGACCACGCGGGCGGCCTCGTCGACAAGGACGGCAATGCCGTGTTCCCCAACGCGGAAATCTTTGTCAATCAGGCCGATCACGACTTCTGGACCGACGAGAGCAAACTGCAAGGCGACCTCAAGGCGTTCATCGAACTCGCCCGTACAAACCTGCTGCCGTTCAAGGATCGCATCAAGTTCATCAAAGGCGGCGATGAAGTGATCCCCGGCGTTACCGCCATCGATGCGCCGGGACATACGGTCGGCCACACAATTTTCATGATCGACTCCGGCGGCAAGCCGCTCGCCGTAACGTGCGACGTCGGCCACCACAACGTCTTGATGGTTGAAACGCCGCGGATCGAATTCGCCTACGACACGGACTCCAAACAGGCCGTCGAGTCGCGCCTCAAGGTCTGGGACATGCTGGCGACCGACCGCATCCCGTTCATCTCCTTCCACTTCCCCTGGCCCGGTGTCGGGCACCTCGCCAAGGCGGGAGACGGCTATCGCCTCTATCAGGCACCGATGGACCTGGGGTGAAGCTGCCGCCGAGAAACCGAGACGGAAAAAAGGCCCACGCCGGCAACGGCGGGGGCCTCGCCACAATTGACGGACGCCGGCATCGCGCAGTGCGCGCTTCCGCCTTTTAAATCGGCGTCGTCAATACAGTCCGCGTTTCTTCATGATCAAATCCTGGCGTTCGTTCTCGGCTGGATCGAGTCCGCTGCAATGATCGAGCAGGATCTGCGCGTAGGACGGCAGGGTGCTCCGATCGACTTGCGTTGCCGGGTCCCATAATCTGGAGCGCACCAGCGCCTTGGCGCAATGGAAGAACGCCTCCTCTACACTGACGACGAGCCCCACCTTCGGTGGGCGGCCGGAGACGGCGCATGGTTCGAGAAGTCTCGCGTCGTCGGTGATCCTCGCGCGACCGTTCACGCGCAGCGTTTCGTTCATTCCGGGCACGAAGAACAACAGCCCGACCGCCGGCTGGGACAGCACGTTGACATAGCCGTCGAACCGGTTGTTGCCGACCCGGTCGGGTACCAACAGCGTCTCGGGATCGAGAAGGCGAACGAAGCCGGCCGGATCGCCCTTCGGCGAAACATCGAGCCCTTCGGGTCCGGCTGTCGCTATAACGACAAACGGCGAGGCCGCGATGATCCGGGCGCAGTGATCGTCGAGCCGGTGCAACACCTTGTCCGTCGCGCGCGACATCGGCGCATGGTGCAGACTCCGCAGCGAAGCCTCGTCTTCGATGAATGAAATATGGTCCGGCAAGTTAGCGGTCATTCTCGCCTCCTGAAGGCCAGCATAGCGGCCCGCCCAGCGATAACCGAAAATGGCCACCGCGCAATAACCGCTAATCGCACTTTGGAGCGGTCAACCTTGCGCCGGCAAGCCGCCAAGCGCCGTCGTGCCACTTTTCGAGGATTAGCGGGAACTCTGCGCATGATGCCCGGATTAGGCATTGCATGAATAAAGCAGCCCGTTGGATGGTCCGTCGCTACTACCTGACGATCGGAATTGCCCTGGCCATCGCCGGTGCGTTTCTGCAGCCTTACCTTGTCGGTGAGGTCTACAGCGAGGCCAAGGCGATTCAGTTGGTTGAGGGTGTGCAACGCTCGTCGCTCTATTACGGATCGGCGATGGCGACAGCTTGCGCGACGATCCTGGCGTTGATGCTGACCCTCCTGGGGCTCGCGCGGCAGAGCCAAGCGGAATTCAAGTACGAACTCTACGCAACGATCCGGGTTATCGCGACCATGGCCACCGTCGGTTTCATCGGATCGGTGATCCTCTTGCTAATTCTTTCATTGCCGGTTGGGGAATTCAAAAAGATCCCCGAAGGCTGGTTCATGAGTCTCTATTACACTTTGACGACTCTGAATTTTCTTTTGGCTGGCGTGGTCGTCGCCGTCGTTCTCTCGCTGTCTTCGGCCATTCACCACGCCATAGCGGTCCTCAGCCCGGACTTTGACTGATTGAGAAAGTGGAGCCGAATTTCCGCTCCGTTTAATGCGGGTATCTGTGGGGTACCAGGAATTCTTTCTCTTGCGGGTCGAACCAGTGAACGTGTCGACCGTCTGCACTCATACGAGCCCCAAAGAGTTCCAGGCGACGGCCCTCGACTGCGGAGCGAACCATTGGAAATCCGAGCAGATTGGCGAGCGAGGCCCTAATGATCGAACGCTCGACCTCTCCGCGCGGAATCGAGCGATTTTGGGCGGCCAGAAATTCCCCCAGCGGTACGTTCTTAACGTATTCGAATCCATTGTTTCCGGAAGGGCAGCTTGCGCATTTCCTTTCGAAGCAAGTCAGACATTTTTCCAAAGCCATGCAGCCTTCGTGGACGAGTACCACGATACTCGAAATCTGGCGAATTCGGATTCCATGTTCGAGAGCAAGCGCGAAATCGCAGTCAGGTGTGAATTGACTGAAACGCGGCACGAAACCGCCAACGCTCGTCAGGCAGAGACCGACGGCAGCCTTGTTGCCCAGGAACGCACGCGGTGGCGGACCGGCATCAGGGCACGCGATTAAAAGCGTCTCTCCTGAATTGGCATTCCATTGAGACCCGTGCATGGCAAACCCGCCGGCGCGCAAGTCCGCCCGGAACTTTCGATATCCCGAAAGAAGGTTTCTGGGCAATTTCTGCACTTTCGCTCCATTTCTACCGCTCAAGGAGGAAGCCGGACGGCTGTCCGTTGTCAAATCGACATGCTTTTCACGGATTTCAAAGTGCCCGATGGGATCGCGCCTTCAACCATTAGAGCCTTGCGGCGGAACTTCCTGTTGAAGGCCGAACGCAATGCAAAGGGCGCGACACCGAATGTCAGAAGTAGCCCTCCCGCTTCTGCTTCTCGAGAGACGCGCCAATCCCGACGCGGCCATTGCGCTCGGTATTGCGACTGTTGTTTATCTCGCTGATTATTTCGTCTGTTCCCGTCGCGGTGGAATGCACACCGCCGGTCACGGGCCAGCAGCCGAGCGTGCGGAAACGAATGCGAGCGATACCTATCGCGCCGCCCCAAAGCCAACGCTGTTCATCGTCAATAGCGATAAGAATGCCATCTTTTTCTACAATCTGCCGTTCCTTGGCGTAATATAGTGGCGCCAGTTGTATATTTTCGGCGTCGATATAGTTCCAGAGGTCGAGTTCGGTCCAATTCGATAACGGAAAGACCCGAAGAGATTGACCTTGACGCATCTGCCAATTATAGAGGCGCCATAATTCCGGACGTTGATTGCGCGGATCCCACGCATGGCCTGCGCCTCTGACGGAAACGATGCGCTCTTTAGCGCGCGAAGCTTCTTCGTCTCTGCGGGCACCGCCGAACACCACGTCGTAGCGACCGCGATCAAGCGCCTGCTTCAACGCTTCGGTCCGCATCAGGTTTGTGTAGACGTCCGCATGGTCGATCGGATTGACCCCAAGCGCCCGGCCTTCCTCGTTCGAATAGACGGTGAGCTCGAACCCATAGCTGTCCGCGAATGCATTTCGGAACTCGATGAGTTCTCTGAACTCCCAAGTCGAGTCGACGTGCAGCAAGGGCAAAGGAGGACGCGCCGGGTAGAATGCCTTGCGGGCGATATGAGCAAGGACCGTCGAATCCTTGCCCGCCGAGAATAGGATTACTGGACGCTCGGCCTCGGCGAAGCCGTCACGGAAAACGTGAATGGCTTCGCTTTCGAGTGCCCGCAGGTGAGGCGCTAGGGTCATGCTGCCAAAACCTCGGCCGGCCCGACGGACTCCCACCCGAGGTCGCCGACGTAACGAGCAGCAACGCGACCTTGTGCATCGAGCGCCATGAGATGCAGCCAGCCGTTATCGAAGAGTTCGCGCACGCCTGGGTGACGCTCGAGGATGCGCGACATCGCTTCGGTCGGGGCCTCGACGACCACGGTGAGCCTCAAGGGCTCATGCGCGAATGTCTCGCCGTCATGCACCGATTGCCAGGGCAGCCCAGCGCGCATCACGCCGCCATTGCCTTCGAGTACACCGATGCCGCCGACGACGTTATGGAGCAGCTTGTTGCCGGCCCCGAAGCTTTCGGGCGCTGTCGCGGAGCCGTAGTACTGCAGGCTGATCCAGCTTGCGACAACGACAGGCGCGGTCAGGATCAACTCGAGCACCGGGAAACCGCGCTCCTGATCCAGCCGCCAGTCGTAGTCGTGCAGGAAGGCGCGCCCTTCGAGGTTGCGCCCGCTGGTCCGCGACCTGGGCGCGGCAATGAACGCCTGGCAACCCGCCAGCGCCCATTCGGGACGGACCTGCGCCCAGTCGCTGGCGCGCGCCGCGACATCGGCCGCCCATGTGGCGCCCGGCAACCGCAACGCACGTTCCGCGCGGGTCTGCTGCCCGGCCGACAGCAGCCAGCGGCGAACCTGCGCCAAGTCCTGACGGTGCTCGCTCGTATCGACATCGTCCTCGTACAGCTTGACGCGGTCGGTGGTCGTGTCATGGAGCGCAGCGACGAACAGCGTGTCCTCGGGGATCTCGATGCCACGGCCCCGAAGTCCGTCGCGTACGCCGTCGTTGTTTAGAAGCTGGGCGAGCAGTCGAGCGTTTACGTCACCGGCATGACCACCGCAGGCGCCGCAATGGAGAGCGCTGGCGTGTGGGTTGTTGACGACGTTTGCGCCGTGACCGGCCAGAAGCACAACGCGAGCGAACCCGCGGGTCAGCGACATCGCGCGCAGAACGGTCTCGGCGGCATCGATCTGCGCTGCGGCATCGAGTTCGGGATCGAGGCGCGGCATAGGCTCATCGCGAGCCGATTTCCCCGTATAGCCAAATGCGTCGCGAGCGAGTTTCCAGGCGTAGACTGGCCCCATGGCTTCGACAAAGGCAAATGACGAAACGGCCGCGAGCTTGAAGCGTCCCCAGGCCCGCTTGGCGCGCGCGGCATAACGCTTCGCGCGATCCTTGCTTTTCGTCTTCTGGTCGTCGCCGCCCGCGCAACTGTGCACCGTCGGATTCAGCAGAACCGGCAGACGATGTTCATCGACGTCGGAGGCAAACCGCCTATGGCTTGCGAAAACGCCGAAGAAGCCGGCGAAACCGACTGTCCGAGTGGAGGGGTCGATCGATTCCAGCGCTCTGCGGAAAACTTCCGACCGCACATCGATGCAGAAGGCCGCCTGCAGCCGCGGACGCGCCAGGGTCTCAATCGACGCCTGCTTCTTTTCGAGTTTCGTTATGAGGTCGCGTTGCGCGGCGCGCTCCGCCGCTTCCTGTAGAATACTGTCGATGACGAGCCCGTCATCCGGGACGAGCGGCGCGGCATGCCCTTCCAGCACGTCCTGCCACGCCGTCTCGATGCGCGCCTGATGCTGACGGTAGAGCGCTTCCTCCCACAACAGGCGGATCGCCAGAAGATCGCGCAAAGTGTTGTCGGTTTCTCCGGCCAGTTCGGCCTGCCAGAGATTGTAACGCGCGGTTTGCGCCCATCCGCCCAACGAAAACAGCAACTGATGGAAATAGCTCTGGTACGCTGCCGGGGTGAGCCCAAGCGTCTTGGTCGCCCGCTTGATTACTCCGGTCGCTGTCGCGGGTGCATCGGCGACGAAGCGCGCGAATCCCGCGAGGCCATGGATCTCAGGCGTGAGATCGTTCGTCGCCCAGCCGCGCCAGGCGCCGAACGCACTTTTTGGTTTGGGCGCGGCCCATAGCGCCTGACCCGCGTCGAAGTAGCCCGACGCCCAGATCGTGAAACGCTCCTGAACCAGCGCCGTCCAATCCTTGGCGGTGGCGCGTGCAGCAAGATCGGCGACGGTGGCAAGCGGTTCGCGAGCGACGCTATCGGTCGCGGCCGCGCCCTTCAGTTCGGCAATCGATCCCGGCCTCGCGGCATGGCCACAGGAAGCCAGGGCCTCCGTCAGGTCGGCATCGGTGATCCTCCCGTCGGCGATCCTCTCCCGATACCATTCGCGGGGCATCGTGATCTTGCTGCCGCTGATGCGCCCGATCCTTTCTCCCGCGACGGCGAGCGTATCGCCGGTATGCCCGAGGAAGGGGTTGACGGCGACGGTCGCGGCCAGCGGCCACGCTGGCGGGATAAGACGTCCGGCGGCATCCACGGCAGCCTGCAACTGCGATTGCGCTTCTTTCGAGTCGATTGAAATGGTCATTGTTCCGTTTCCTTGCCGAATGGGTTTGCGGTGTCGATGACGACCTGCGGGCTCAATTGCGCTGGAGTGACCAGGTGCCGAGGAGCCGGTCGAACACCGCGTTCGCGTAAAGACCGTTGGCGAGATGGACACGGAGGCCCGCCGCTGCCGGGTGGTAGGCCCAGAGCGGGAATGTTGCCTGAGCGACCGCGACGAGACCGAAGCTGGAGATGGACAAGATGATCACGGCCCACTCCAGCGGGCCCGGTGTCGGGGCCGGGGGCAACGTGCCGTCCGTCAGCCATTTGGACGCCCAGTGCAGCGCGAAGTAGCTGAGGGAAGCGACAACGGAGAAGGCGGCGGTGCGTAGCGTCAGCGCGCGCGGAGCCGCATCCGCGAGGCCCTGGGCGATGAGGTAGGCAATGCCGAAGATCAAGATGGCGCCGAGCGCGATTGCCTGGACGGATTTCTCTCCGATACCGAAGGCAACCGTCAGCCCCACGTAGATGGCCAGCGCCACAGCGAAGGCGCGTAGAACGGCCGATCCGTTCGGCACAGCGACCGGGCCGGGGCGCCGGTTCGCGGCGATTACGTCGACCGCAGAGCCCGACGCTAGGAATGCGTGCGCCTTATAGAGCGAGTGCGCCACGATATGCAGGAGGGCCAGCGGAAAGAGCGCCAGACCGCACTGCATGATCATGAAACCCATCTGCGCAATCGTCGACCATGCGAGCGAAGTCTTGACCGCGGATTGCGTGAGCATGGTCAGGCCCGCGAACAACGCGGTGAAGCCGCCGACGACGGCCAGAACCGCAAGTACGCCCGGTACCGTCAGCATCACATCGGCAAAGCGGATCAAGAGGAAGCCGCCCGCATTGATCACGCCGGCATGCAGGAGCGCGGACATGGGCGTCGGCGCTTCCATGACCTCGGTAAGCCATCCGTGTGTCGGGAACTGAGCCGACATGCACAAGGCCGCGACCGCGAGCAGGATCGTCGCCGCCACGATCAGGCCGGTCGGCTCAGCGCTTCCGGCATTCGTCAGGATCGCGCCAATTTCGCCGGTGCCGGCCCAAAGCCAGATGCACGCGAACGCGCCGAGAAGTGCAGCGTCGGAGAAGCGTGCCATGAGGAAATGTTTTCGGGCCGCCCGCTGTGCTCCTGCGCGCTGCGGATAGAACAGCACGAGCTGCCGCAAACCGAAACTGGTCACCATCCAGGCAGCGAGCAGTTGCAAGAGATTGCCGGCGATAACGAGCATCATGACGGCGGCGAGCGTTATCGCGATCCAGCCTGTAAACGCTCCCTGCCGAGGTTCGCCGTCGATGTAGGTCCGGCTGTAACGGATCACCAGGAACCCGATGAACGATACCAGCATCAGCATTGTGCCGCTGACCACATCGAGGCGGATGGAGAAGCCGAGGCCGGCGTATCCCAGCAGCGATGACTGCGAAGGTCCGTTCAGCAGCGCGGCAGCCAGAGCGCCGATCGCGGTTAACAGCCCCACGACGGCCGCGACCTCGACGAGGCGGAGGCTCACTTTCGGGCGAAGGTTGCGATCGCTCAGCGAGACGATACCGCTCAGGCCGAGCAGGATCGCTCCCAGGCCCGCCGATGCGGTCCACGGGTCGGTCATGATTCACCTCTTGTTGCTTTGTGCGTTGGTCGAATTCTCAGACTGGCGGCAAACTACGCGACGCCATGCGATTTATAAAATTCATTGTTTGCAACGCATCGTTCTATTAATTAGATGAGTTATGTCCCAGCTGAACTACCATCACCTGCGCTATTTCTGGGCCGTCGCTCATGCGCCGAGCCTGACGGAAGCCGCACAGAGGTTGAATGTTTCTCAGTCGGCGCTTTCGATACAGATCCAGCAACTCGAGGAGCAGCTCGGCCATCGCCTGTTCGAGCGGCAGGGCCGCAAACTTGTGTTGACCGAGGCCGGCCGCATCTGCCTGGACCATGCCGATGCGATCTTCGCCGTCGGCACCGAACTGTTGGACACGCTTGCGGCGAGGGCGGACAATGTCCGGTCGGTTTTGCGGATCGGTTCCCTCGCCACGCTTTCGCGCAACTTTCAGATTCGCTTCCTCAAGCCCGTCGTCGGCCGAGCCGACGTCACGGTCAGATTGCGCTCCGGCATTTTGCAGGATCTCATCGCCGCGCTGTTACGGCACGATCTCGATGTGGTCCTCACCAATCAGCTACCGCCGCGCGAGCCGAGAGACGATTGGATTCCGCATCGCATCGCCGATCAGCCGGTGAGTGTCGTTGGCGACCGCTCCCGCATCAAGCGGCGGGAGAAGCTCACGACAATCCTCGGGCGGGAACCCCTGATCCTGCCGCCGCCCCATACCAGCATCCGCATGAGTTTCGACACGTACCTCAATCGCAGCGGCTTGAAGCCCACAATCGCGGCCGAAGTCGACGACATGGCGATGGTCCGCGTCCTCGCCCGTGAAAACGTCGGCGTGGCGGTCGTGCCGCCGATTGTTGTCACCGACGAACTGGCCAGCGGCGCGTTGGTCGAGGCATCCAAAATTCCAGACGTGCTCGAGACCTTCTACGCCATTTCCCAGCCGCGTCGTTTTCCCAACCCTCTGCTCGCGAAACTGTTGGCAGCCGGAGATGACGGCCAGGCTTGAAAATAGCCCCCGGCCCGAATGAAACGCAGATCCGAAGAGCTGCTAAACCATTGAAAAGATTGGTGGGTGATGAAGGATTCGAACCTTCGACCCGCTGATTAAGAGTCAGCTGCTCTACCAACTGAGCTAATCACCCGAAAGAGATGGAGGCCGGTCGACGGGGAGGGTTGCCTGGGGCGCATCGCGCGGCGGCCGGACGCCCTATATGACAACGCGATTACGGTTTGTCCAGGGCCGCAAACGTGACGCTGAAAACATGACCGTGAGGGAGACATAACCGTGCGGGGGACATGGCCTTTAGGGAGACATGGCCGCAGAGCGATCGAACCGCCGCGCCATCGCGCCGATGGCCTGGCGCGCGGATACGGGCCCTTTTACAGGTTCAGACTTCCAACCGCTCCTCCGCCGCGACGAGCGACCACCGCAGTGTCAGACCCGCCGCAGCCGCCAGCACCGGATAGACCGCGATAAGATAAAGCCAGGCCCAGAGGGCATCTCCGGTCCGCGCCAGGGGGACCCCGACAAGCCATCCCACCGCGATCCCGGCGCACAGAATTACCGCCCCGACAGCGGCGAACAAACCGAGCCGGCCCGGCATCAGCGCCGACAACCCGTAGGGCGCCAGGACCAGGCCAAGACACCACGCCAGCGCGTTGATGAAGGTAAAGAAGCCGAAGATGCCGCCACTTACGAAATCGGCCGCCAGCCCGCTGAACAGGACGGCGATGTCCGGCAGCGCATCCGCCCGGCGTAGCGCAACGATCTGAAGGAACGCAGCAGGTAAAAGCGCCGCGAATAAAGCAAACGCCGGTGAACCGCCCGAAGCCGGCGCGCCCACCGCTACCGCCGTCAAAAGGCCGAGAAAGAGCACGTTGACGAGTTGCATCATCGCTGCCTGCCGGTCCTCGCTTTTTTAGGAACCGATCGCCCGCCGCCCCTTCGGGCCGGCATCGGTTAACGGCCGTTCAACGGCCATTCGTATCGGCGCCAAGTTCGCCTTCGCTCGGGTCATCGCGCCGTGCCGCCAGACGTCGCGCAGCCTGCTCCAGCTCCCAGCTTTCCGCAGAAGCGCCGGCGGCCCGCGGATCGTCCGGAGCGTCGGTCAGCAGAACGCTAACGAATTCGAGCCGGTCGAAATCGACATCCGGCAGTATGCGGAAACCCGAGGCGGTCCGCACAACCTTCCCGATCCGTATGCCGCGCGGCATGCCGGCGAAGTCCCCGGCCGTCGCGACGCTGTCGCCGTCGGCGATATCCAGCGCCGAGACATCGCCCTCGATGAACAGGTAACGCCCGCCGGTGCCGCGCGCGATGGCGGTCTGCCCCCTCCGGCCGATGCTGACGAGCACCCGCGCACCGTCGTCGATGAGGAAGCGCAACCGCGATGTCCCCCGCCCGACCTCGAACGTGGTGCCGACCAATCCGCGGACGTTGAGAACCGCCAGTCCCGCGTTCACGCCGGCCCGGGAACCCGCACCGATGAGCGCCGTGTGCCGGGCGTGACCCAGCGCCCGAGCCTTGATAGGGACCGTCACCGTGTCATGGCCGCTGTCGAAAATGACCTTGTTGAGTGCACCCAGTTCAGCGAGCTGGCGTTCGAGTTCCATCGCGCGCCATTTCCAGCCCTGCAGCGCCTCATTCTCCCGGCGCAGCGACTCGATTTCTTCACGCCGCTTGCTGAAGTCCGCCAGCCGCGGCAGGAAGGCGACCGTCGCATCGTACGGCACGCGCAAGGTATCCAGGATACCCGCCACCGGACCGGCGAGCCGGGCGCGCGCCGTCGCGACGATATCGGGGCTGTGCTGTCCGAAGCCGATCATCCCGGCGGCGAACGCCACCAGACACAGCGCGCCGAACAGACGCGGCCCGATGAGCGGCCGGCGCCTGTGACGCCCCAAAAGTCTTCTTTCGCTTCTGAACAAACCCGTCGTCCCGTCCTGCAGTAACAGTCAGTCCACACCTCACGCATCGGCACGATCAAAAAGCGGACACCGCCACTATAACGGACCCGGGCAATCGGTAAAAGGTTAATGTTTTCAAGGGGTCAAAAGAAGGTGCTGACGTTGGTCCAACTCATCGAGAATCGTCGCGGACCCGCGAATGACACAGTGCATCGGAGCTTCGGGGAGAAAGAAGCGTACCCCCACACGATGCTCGAACTCCTTGTCGAGCCCCTCGATCAGCGCGCCGCCGCCCGTCAGACAAATACCGCGCTCGCATATATCGGCGGCGATATCCGGCGGCAGGTCCTCTAGCGAGCGCTGGATGAATTCGGAGATATAGTCGATGGGCGCGTCCAGCGCTTCGGCGATATTATTGGGCGTCAGGACGATACTTTTGGGACGGCCCTGACGAAGATCGCGCCCCCGGATATGGATATCGACATCCGGATCGCCGCCGTCGATCAACGCGCTCCCCGCCTCGATCTTGATCCGCTCGGCGCTGGCTTCTCCGATCAACAGTTGATGGCGCCGGCGCACATACCGGATGATCGCTTCATCGAAGGCATTGCCCGCGCAGCGCAGCGACCGCGCCATCAAAACGCCGCCGAGCGACAGAACCGCGACGTCGGTCGTTCCGCCGCCGATGTCGACGACCATCGAGCCGCGCGGTTCGTCGACGGGCAGCCCCGCGCCAATCGCCGCCGCCACCGGCTCCTCGACCAGGAAGACCTTGCGGGATCCCGATGACACCGCCGTTTCATAAACGGCACGGCGCTCCACCGGCGTGGCGCTCGCCGGCACGCAGATCAGGATACGCGGCTTGAGAAAACCGAATTTGGTCTTGGCCCGCTTAATGAACTGCCGCAGCATTTCTTCGGTGGCGACGAAATCGGCGATGACGCCGTCGCGCAGCGGGCGGATGAACTCGATCGTCTCGGGCGTTCGCCCCAGCATCGCTTTGGCCTTGAGGCCCACGGCAAGGACTTCGCGCACGCCGGCGACATTCTTGACCGCAACCGCCGACGGCTCGTCGATGATGATGCCGCGGCCGACGACGTGCACCAGTGTATTCACTGTGCCGAGGTCAATCGCAATGTCGTCGGAAAAGACGTTCGCCACGTCGTCGGATCCTGTCGCCGCTGTTCCTCAGCCGTCCGGTGAAGGCCGCGCGCATCGCATGATCCGCGCGCGATTCGCACTACCTCGCAGGGTACACTGCCCGGCCGCCTGAAGAATAGACGGCCGGGGCGTGAAACCGGTTACCTTCGAACGGAAAAGCCCATTGGCACCGGCCGCCTTAATAGGCGGCTTCGGCCCGCGCTGTCTTTTCGCTCTTGACCTTGAGCTTGTTGACGGCCGCCACGTAGGCACGCGCAGAAGCGACCATCGTGTCGGTGTCCGCCCCGCGGCCGGTCACGACCCGGCCTTCGGGATCGACAAGCCGCACGGATACCTCCGCCTGCGCATCCGTCCCCTGGGTGACGGCATGCACCTGGTAGAGTTCCAGTGTGCCGTTGTGCGGCAGCATTTCCTTGATGGCGTTGAAGGTCGCGTCCACCGGCCCGTTGCCGATCGATTGAACCGTGCGGTGATCGCCATCCATGTCGAGCGTCAGCGTCGCGGTTTGCGGCCCCATGGTGCCAGCGATCACGGTCAGCGCCACCACCTTCGTGCGGTCGTGCATGCGTGCGATTTCTTCATCGACCAGCGCTTCGATGTCTTCGTCGTAGACGTGCTTCTTGCGGTCGGCGAGTGCCTTGAATCGCGTGAACGCGTCCTCGAACTGGTTGTCGCCCAAATCGTAGCCCAGCTCCGTCAGCTTGGAGCGGAACGCCGCGCGGCCGGAGTGCTTGCCCATCACCAGCGAGGTCTTACCGACACCGACGGACTCAGGCGTCATGATTTCATAGGTCTGCTGGTTCTTAAGCATCCCGTCCTGGTGAATGCCGGACTCGTGCGCGAACGCATTCCGGCCGACAATCGCCTTGTTGTACTGCACCGGGAAGCTGGTCACCGCCGAAACCAGGCGCGAGGCCCGCGTCAGCCGCGGCGTGTCGATGTTGGTGTGATACGGCATCGTGTCGGCGCGCGTCTTCAGCGCCATCACGACCTCTTCGAGCGCGGCGTTGCCGGCGCGCTCGCCAATACCGTTGATGGTGCATTCCACCTGGCGCGCGCCGCCGGCGATACCAGCCAGCGAATTCGCGACCGCGAGGCCCAGATCGTTGTGGCAGTGAACCGAGAAGATCGCCTTGTCCGCATCGGCCACGCCCTCGCGCACGGCTTCGAACATGGCGCGATATTCAGCCGGGGTTGCATAGCCTACCGTATCGGGCAGGTTGATCGTCGTCGCCCCGGCCTTGATCGCCGCGTCCACGCACCGGATCAGGTAGTCGATCGGGGTGCGCGTCGCATCCATCGCCGACCATTCCACATCGTCGACGAGGTTGCGCGCCCGCGTCACGGTCGCCGTGATGATGTCGAGGACTTCGGCCTCGGACTTCTTCATCTGATGCGCCAGATGGATCGGCGAGGTGGAAACAAAGGTATGAATTCGGCCCCGCGGCGCGCCCTTCACAGCTTCACCGGCCCGGTCGATATCCTTGTCGATGGCCCGTGCCAACCCGGCGACGGTCGCCTTCTTCACCCGTCCGGCGATGGCCCGCACCGCCTCAAAGTCGCCCTGCGAAGCAATCGGGAAGCCCGCCTCGATGATGTCGACTCCCATCGCATCGAGGAAGTCGGCGACTTCCAGCTTTTCCTCGAAGGTCATCGTCGCGCCGGGGCACTGCTCGCCGTCGCGCAATGTGGTGTCGAAAATGAAGACGCGCTCGGTGTTGGCCGTCGTCTGGTTCTCGGATCTCTCGGTCATGGTTCGTCTGCCTCTGGCTTCAGGCTGCTCAAGCGCCATCCGGTCTTCCCCGTGTCGCACGGGACCTGGGCGCAGCGCCACTGTTTCGGTTGTCGATGGGATTTTTCAGCGGTGTCCCCTGAGCCTGAACCGCCGCGGCATGGCCGGCGCGGTCCCCTGTAATCGCTCAGGGGCCGGTAAGGAGAAGCAGCAGCGGCAGGCGGCGAGCGGAAAGCGCACGCGGCGCTCCGGCCCGGACGCCAGAAGGCGCCAGCCTTGCCAGATTAGCGATGTCGCTCTGCCGGGACATGGTCCGTGCAACGCTCCGCTTTCGGTTCCGTTTCGCGCGATCGCGAATGTTATCGGACTATAAGCCCAATCGGTGAACGAATTGCAAGGGCGACGGCGCCAGCCGGACATGACCAGTGTTCGCGCCCCGCAAATGAAAGAAGACTGAGGGTCCGGGAGCGCGCTGATTGCCTCATTCCGAATAGGTCAGAAGCCACGTTGGTTCGACAGGCTCGCCGTCGACTTCCAGGCGGCAATCCAATGTTTCAGCGGCCCAGACTGCGAGATCGTGAAACGCCCGGTCGGCCTTATCCACTTCACGCAGGCCCAAATACAGCCCCTCGTCGGTATCGCGGATGAAACTCGTCAGATAATTCGGTTCGCCGGCCGATAAGCCTGGCAGGCGCCGGTCCCGCTGTTCGACGCTCTCGAACAGATACCAGCCGCCGCCGGCCTGGTCCTCGAACCGCACGATGACAAGATCGGGTGCGGTCAGGAGCCGGTCCGCCAGCCGCCGCTGCTCATCTGCCGACAGCGGCACGCCCTTACGGCAAAGATAGACGTCGCAATCCATGCCCAATTCCGCGGCTCCCCGAGGGCGCTCCCTGTCCCTTCCCAACCCGCTTCTACACCCAGATCTTTCCCTCGCTGACGCGCACCGCGCGCCCGCCGATGCGCACGGCTTCCAGTTCGCCACCGCGCACGATGCTGGAGACGACCATCTCGCTCGGCCGGCCCATCTGGTAGCCCTGTTCGATGCACTTCTTATGCGTACCGTCGGGATAGTCGTCGAAGTGGTGCACGGCGCCCGCCAGACAGATCGCCGCCGAGCCCGTTGCCGGATCCTCCGGCACGCCCATCGACGGAGCGAACATACGCGTATGGAACGCCGACTTGGTATGCACGCACTGGCGGGTATAGAGAAACGCGCCGACGATGCCCTGCTCCTCGAAGGCCGCAGTCCAGTGCGGCTCGGCGACCGCCGCCTTGTCGATGGCTTCGCGCGTCGAAACCGGGATCATGGCGAAGGCAGGCCCGGCCGCGAAGCAGCGCGGACGGTGGTTCTCAAAGCCGATCTCGCTGGGAATAAGCCCGACACCGGCGGCAAGCTTCTCGACCGGCGGCAGCTGCCCGGCGTCGCGCGGCTTCTTGGGCGCATCGAACTCCGCGAAGCCCGCCTCGCCGGGACGAAGCCTTACACCCACGCGTACCACCCCGATTGGCTGCTCGAGCGCGATAATCGAATCGTTCTCCGCCTCGATCGCGCCCGCCTTGAGTTCCGCCAGGAGTATCCCGGTGCCGACCGTCGGGTGCCCCGCGAACGTCAATTCGGCATGCGGCGTGAAGATCCGCACCGCCGCCGAATGCGCCGGGTTTTCGGGCCGGCACACGAACACCGTTTCCGAAAGGTTGAACTCGCGCGCGACGGCCTGCATTTGCTCGTCGTCCAGGTCATCGGCCTGCAGGACAACAGCCAGCGGGTTCCCCCCGAAGCGCTTGGTCGTGAAGACGTCGAGCGTATAGAAGTCGAGTTGCATCGGATGCTGCCTGTGCCGCTTGCGCTTTGCATGCCCACGCGATTCCGCCACCCGGAATGCGCTCGGGCCTGCGGTATCGCGCGGTATGATGTGTTACCCCGCCACTCATGCGGCGACGCGCGCGAGGTGTCATGCTAATCGCCGGCGCGTCAAGCGCTTGTCGCAGACGCCGGCGCGAAAGTTTGCATCGTGTCACACGCCATCGAGCACCGCCGCAACGGCGTGACGGGTGAACGGTGCGATGTCCTCCGCCACGAGCTGGGAAGCATCGCGGACGACGAGGAAATCGGAAAGTTCCGGCTGCTCCTGACGGGCGATATTGAGGAGCAATCGCGCGCGCAGTGCCTCGGCGGCTAGCGGCACGCGATATTCCACGGCGATCGACACGTGTGGACCCAGAAGCGTAACCAGAAATCCCGGCTGGCGGTGCATGTCGCCAGCCGCAAGGCCCGTTTCCTCCATCAGTTCGCGGCCAACGCTCGAGGCGATATCGACCCTTCCATCGCCATCGACGTCATTCGGGTCGATGAAACCACCGGGCATGTAGACCAGACCGGCATTGAGATTGCCGGAGATTTGGCGGGCGAGCAGGACCTCGCCGTCGCGCGCCCGGATCAACGCGGATCCAAAACCGTCCCGAACGCTCCGGTCCGGAAAATCGTGATCCTTCCAGTACAGAAAATCCGCGAAGTCCGTTTCCACGAGCCTTGCGTCGATCCGGCTGTCTTCGATCCGCGGCGGCTCCATGATGAAGACCCGGCCGTTGAAGAAGCCCGGGTTTTCCTGCCGGCGGCGCACCCAGTGGGCATCGATTTCACCGCGATAGCGGTCGGAGAATTCCCAGCGCCGCTCTGTCACCTTGAGGACGCAGTCTTCGACCCTGAAAACATCCGCCAGCATCCCTTAAGCCCCCCTACGGCAAAGCCATGCCGAAAAACCGTCCGCCGATCGGCGCAACACCCGAGCCGGAGCCGATCAAGCGCGATGCCGAACCGCTAAGTTGGCCGGCGCAATCATAGTGGTACAATAGACACCGGGACGGCAAACCCGCACCTTCGCCGGGCCGCTTATGTTGCATCCACACGCGTTTCGGGATTAGCCTTCGGCAGTGCAAGCAGAGCGCCCGTTCGTGCGCGGGCTCAGGCCGGCGAGGCCGACATAGCTCTTCGCCGATTTAATCCATTCGTTGGACGTCAATCGATTGCCGGGCGCGTGCCGAGCCCATTTCAAATGCAGCGCGCAAGCCGGTGACCATACCGCCGCCGCAAAGTCCCTCGCGTTTGTGAAAAGTGTTGCAGCCAGTTGTTGAAGTCTTACCGGCCGCCGCGTTGTTGCCGCCAATCGAACAAGCTTTGGACACGGCGAGTTAATCAAAATCAACCCCAAGAACGGCGCCTACACATCCTGCAGGCCGCAGGATAGACGCCGGGGGATCAACGACTTAAAGCACCTTGCTCAGGGGGTACGGCAAGGACGCCAGTCTTTCTCGAACTTCACACACCATTCCGTTCGGCCCCTCCGTACGCTTACTGTGCGTGCCCGAGCCGAACCACCCAATCCAAAATTTGAACTCGTCTGATAGCCGCTGCGGCGCCAACGCGGTGCGCGGCGTCGAATGACGGCTGTCGTCGAGACGTCGGAGCACCCGCAATGGTGTTGCCCGTCGAAGGAGCTTGGGCGGTTGCGGCAACGCGACCGGTCAGGGTGGACGGCCGGGGTCCCCGCTTCCCGGAAGTCCATTGTAGCGGCCAGCACTTCCACCGAGCAATTGGAAGTGACGGCCGATCCGCTGGAAGGCCTGTGCTCTCGCACCGCCACACACCTCCCTCCCCGACGCGGGAGTGCAGGTCTTCCGGTGGCACTTCAAATCAGGTGGCGACCCGACCGATCGGGTCGATTACGTCCAGCCGCAACGAACCGGCTGCGACATATAGCTTTTCCGCATTTCGCGGATTCACCTCGCCAGCCCGCTCCCCCGCCCGGCCGTCAGATCGGCCCGGCTCGCTCAGAGGCAGCCGGAGAACGTGGTTCCGCATTTGACGTAGTTGCCGATGGCTTCCCACTCGCAACACGGCACATTCTTGTCGCAGATCCAGACCGTGCGCTCACCGTCGGAGAATTTGTAGCGGCACATCTTTTCGCCGGGCTTCACGGAACGGGTCGGCTTCGGCCAGCCGCTTTTCGAGCGGGCTTCACCCGGAGCCGCCGCGAACGAAACCGGCGCGGCGAAGGTCGAGACGACGGCGGCCGTCGCAACCAGGGTGGCAATTTTCTTCAACATCCGGTTCGATACTCCACGCAGCAAAAGTCTTCGCGCAGGCATCATCGCAAAACCCCCACGGACTTCGCTAGAGCGCAAAAGCCTCACTGAATATCTTTTGTGGAATTGCCAGCCGGATCGCGGGCGCAGCGCGACCCGCGCCG
Source organism: Filomicrobium sp. (assembly GCA_965226995.1). Taxonomy (GTDB): domain Bacteria; phylum Pseudomonadota; class Alphaproteobacteria; order Rhizobiales; family Hyphomicrobiaceae; genus Filomicrobium. The sequence continues at coordinate 374,774 of CBDDFK010000008.1, read as the reverse complement.
CAGCCCTCAAGCTGCTTCAGGCTTCGAGCAGGCGCTCGACTTCGCCGACGAGATCCTTGAGGTGGAAAGGCTTAGAGAGAACGCGGGCGTCGTTGGGCGCGGCGGTATCGTTATTGAGCGTGACCGCGGCAAAGCCCGTAATGAACATGATCTTCAAATCGGGATCGAGTTCACTGGCATGCCGGGCCAGTTCGATCCCATCCATGCGCGGCATAACGATATCGGTCAGCAACAGGCAGAAGGCTTCTTCCTTGAGCCGCTCCAGCGCGTCAGCGCCGTTATTGTACGACACGACGTCGTAGCCGGCACGCGTCAGCGCCCTTTCGAGGAAGCCGCGCATCGATTCATCGTCCTCGGCGAGAAGAATGCGGCGCATGGCAAGAAGCGTCTGCTTTGCGGTCATGTATCGGGTATCAGCTATAGCAGTTGGCGGGCATCGAGGCGATTCAGGGTCGCTAAGGCGGAGGCCCGGCAAGTCTGTTTGCCGGAACACCGCATCGGCTTTGTGGATCGCCGCGGCTTGGATTCAAGGAAGACTACATCTCCCTGAGCAAATTGACGTGAGTTTGGTAAAGGTAAGGTTGAGAAAGTCCGAAACCGGCACGCGGAACCGTCGCACCGGGGGCTCCGCGACCCAGACGATGGAAAGCCGGCCGGCAAACATGATCGCGCGCTTTCAGGGCAGGCGTCTCGTTGTGCGTAGGATGCTTGCGCGATAGACATGCCCGCCGCTGCTTGGCAAAGTGAAGCCTCCCACCTTGCCGTCAACGGCGCCTGCGTCATGATCGCTGCAAACCAAGGGATATTGCCCCCGAGATGTCGTCTGGCGAACGCGCCGTTATCGCGAACGAATTCACGCCGTGCTACGCGCTCCTCAATCCGGACCGTGTGACGACGCCGGTCGTGTTCTGCTCCCCGCACTCCGGCCGCCACTACCCGGAGACATTCCTCACGCAGTCCCGGCTCGATCCGCTGACCTTACGCCGCTCGGAAGATTGCTTCGTCGATATTCTCTTCGAGCCCGCGGCCGCTTACGGGGCGCCACTGCTCGCCGCGCTATTCCCGCGCGCCTATCTGGACGTCAACCGCGAACCCTTCGAACTGGACCCGACGCTCTTCAAGGAACCGCTCCCGGACTACGCGAACCCGCAATCGCCGCGCGTCCTCGGCGGGCTGGGAACGATCGCCCGGATCGTTGGCGACGGAACCGAAATCTATGACGGACAACTGACCCTCGATGTCGCCCTGGCGCGCATCGAAGGACTTTACGAGCCTTTCCATCAGGTCCTGCGCGACCTCATCGACGAAAGCCGGCGCCGGTTCGGCCGCGCCATCCTGGTCGATTGCCATTCCATGCCTTCGAACTCGGCAGGAAGTCCGTCGCGCGGGCGACCCGATATCGTGCTCGGAGATCGCTTCGGCACCGCCTGCGATCCCCTGGTCCTCTCGTTCGTTCAGGATGCTTTCGAAAGCCTGGGCTATGAAGTCCATATCAACCGCCCTTACGCCGGCGGTTTCATTACCGAGCACTATGGGCGACCGAGCCGCGGCGTCGATGCGCTGCAGATCGAGATCAACCGGGGACTGTATCTGGACGAAAGATCGCTGGAGCCGGTACGGGGCTTCGACGTATTGCGCCGAGATATCGAACGGGTGATCCAGCGCCTCGTCAACGAATTGCCAGACGATCGGGAAACGCAGGCGGCCGCAGAATAACCGGACCCGCTTACCGCTCCGAGCACTGTGGAAACGGCAAAAAAAAATGGCCGTCCGGCGAACGAACGGCCCAAGTCTAGGGAGGAAACGCCCAAGGAGGGCTGCGACGGACGAGCCAGGCTCGCCGTTGTCGCAATGCACAATCTAGCGCTGCGCCGCACAAAAGGCAAATGCATTTTTTGCAGAGCTGACGTGCATTGACCGTGAAGCAACGGCGGCGGCCTGTCTGCAACACCCACAAGGCGCGAAATCGTAACGGGGCGGGCAGGCGCAGGGTTCCCGTCAAACGGGCGAAAAGCGATGAGCTTGAAAAGGGGAGTGACCGCGAAAAGAAGGGCCGTTCTGCAACAGAACAGCCCAAGTCCAGGGAGGAAACGCCCGATCTATCAGGCCATGATCGCAACGACAGCATCGCCCGACCACGCAAGAACTGTGAGGGCATTCGCCGATCCGCGCAATTGCAGAAAAGCACTAAATCGCATGAAGGAGAACCATGATGAACAAACAGCTACCGTGTCGTCACATCAGTTTTTCCGCGCCGGACTGTGCGTTGGCCAGCTTAGCGGCGATCCCCAGGCACCGTTGAGCGGCCCGCTGACAAAATCCGAAGATGCTGCAATTGTGATCGAAATGACAAAATTGTCACAGCCACGATGCCTGATATCCACAGCTTGACCGCCGAAATCGCCCTTTCTCACCGGTTGGCCGACCTCGCCGCCCGCGAATCGATTCGCTATTTCCGAACCGCCACGCGCATCGACGACAAGTCGGCGGTAGCGGAATACGGCGGCGTCCAGGCTGGCTTCGATCCGGTGACGGCCGCCGACCGGGGCGCCGAACAGGCAATCCGCGACGCGCTGGCCGTGGCCCGGCCCGAAGACGGGATCGATGGCGAGGAATTCCCGCCGGTCAATCCGGAAGCCGCCCGGCGCTGGGTCATAGATCCGGTCGATGGTACAAGCGCATTCGTCATGGGTTGGCCTATGTGGGGCACGCTGATCGCCCTGGCGGAGAACGGCACCGCGCTTCTGGGACTGATGGACCAGCCGTTCACCCGGGAACGGTTCTGGTCGTCGCCGGAGGGCAGCCGCATGCGCGGTCCCGATGGTGGCGAACGCCCGCTGCGCACACGGCAATGCGCATCTCTTGCCGAAGCCACGCTGTCGACGACGCACCCCGATTACTTCGATACGGCGGTCTCAATGGCCGCCTTCGCCGAGATCAAGGCAGCCGTCCGCACCACGCGCTACGGCGGCGACTGCTATGCTTATGCCATGCTCGCAGCCGGTTTCAGCGATCTCATCGTCGAAAGCGGCCTGAAATCCTACGACATCGCCGCTCATATCCCCATCGTCGAAGGCGCCGGCGGAGTCGTGACGACCTGGGACGGCGGCAATGCAGCAGGCGGCGGCAACATCGTCGCGGCCGGCGATGCGCGTGTCCACGAAGCCGCGCTGAAACTCTTATCGCGTTGAGACGCGGCGCAACCGCACAGGAACGTGCTAAGCCTCGTCACCCCCGCACGGCCGGGAAACCAGCGGCGCGGCCTTACGCCGGGCACGACGAATAACCGGTCCCGCCAGCCATCCTTGCTCCAGCCATCCTAGCCATGGAACTCATTTCGCTCGCCAAGAACCCGGTCCCCAGTGGCCCTGTCGTCGATGCCTTCAAGGGTTACGACGGCAACGATCTGCGCTTTGCACTATGGCAGGCGACGCGCGGCCCAAGACGCGGCACCATCTGCTTGTTCCACGGCCGTGGCGAATTCATCGAGAAATACTTCGAAACGATCGCCGACCTGCGCGGTCGCGGCTTCGCCGTCGCCACCTTCGACTGGCGCGGGCAGGGCGCCTCCTACCGGCCGCTCCCAAACCCCCGCAAGGGCCACATCGGCGACTTCAGCGAATACGAGAAGGACATCTTCCGCTTCATGAAGGACATCGTCCTGGCCGATTGTCCGCCGCCTTACTACGCGCTTGCCCATTCGATGGGCGGGAACGTCCTGCTGCGCCACGCCGTCAAGCCGGGCTCCTGGTTCGACCGCATAATCCTGACCGCGCCGATGATCGCATTCGCCGACGAAAGGGTCGGCGTTTCGCAGAACTTCGCCCGCGTCTATGCCGAGGCAGCTTCGATTAGCGGCCTGTCGACAGCGTTTGTCTACGGCGGCGGCGACACGCCGGAAGGCGGCTACAAGTTCGAAAACAACCCGCTTACTTCCGACCGGGAACGCTGGTCCCGCAACAAGGGCATCCTCGAAGTTGCGCCGCAACTCGGCATCGGGGCGCCGACGGTGGGCTGGTTGCGCGCCGCCTACCGTTCCTGCGCGATGATCTCTCGCGCGGAATTCGCTCGCAACGTCAAAGTCCCGGTGATGCTGTTCGCCGCCGGCAAGGACCGGATCGTATCGACCAAGGCGATCGAGGCATTCGGTGTCCGCCTCAAGGTCGGCAACCTGATCCTGGTCCCCGGCAGCCAGCACGAGATACTTCAGGAGCGCGACGTGTTCCGGCAACGCTTCTGGGCCGCCTTCGATGCCTATCTCGGTGTGACGAAGGTCGCGGCCTAAGCCCGAGAACGCGTCGCCCTGGAGCGTTGTCTGCGCTCCAGGAAAGTGGAGCGGAAAAGGCGTCGCTTGACGTGAGCGATGTTGACCCGAGCGTCATTCGAAAGAAACCGTTTGTCGCCGTCGGGGATCGCTGACAATATGCGCGCTGGCTTGTTCGCAGGGCGGACCGCAATTGCTGCATCCCATTGAAATGGCGGGGGTATTCTCCGTCGACGAATGCCAACGCATCATCGCCTCCACAGTTGTCGACACCTTCTCCGACGCGGGGCTGGTGGGCGGCGTGCACGCCGGTAACACGCGACGCTCCCGCATTTCCTGGCTCGATGAGACGGGCGAAGTCGCCTGGGTCTTCAGGCGCCTGCTCGATACCTTCGCGAAAGCCAACCGCGAGCATTTCCATTTCGACATCGAGGAATTCGCCGAGCGCATGCAGGTCGCCTGGTATGGCGCCGGCGACGGCGGATTTTTCGACTGGCATGTCGATTACGGCGAGGGACCAACGGCGGCGCGGCGCAAACTGACGATTGTCGTCCAGTTGTCCGATGGCGACAGCTACGCCGGCGGCGACCTGGAGACCAACGCCGACGGTGTCTGCCGCCAGGCTTCCCGGACTATTGGAACGGCACTCCTGCTGCCGAGCTTCGTGGTCCACCGGGTCTCGCCGGTCACCCGAGGCGAGCGGTATTCCCTGACTCTCTGGTCGCACGGCCCCGCATTCCGCTAACCGCGACAGACCCTATGGCAAGGCGTGGCCTGGGTGCAGAGCCCTCTTGAACCTGCCGGGTGCACGCTTATTTGCTAGAGGCGCTCGCCGCCTCGCGGGAGCGCGATCGAGGCCTGGCCCGTGGGCAGGCGACGATGCGGCTGGATGTGCAACAAGCGGTCCTGAACGCATCAGACGAGCCCAAGGCAGGCATGAACCGCATATCGCTCAAGAGAGGATGTGTCCTATGCGCCATATCGACTTTGCACCGCTTTACCGTTCCACCGTCGGCTTCGACCGTCTGGTCAACATGCTTGACCATATCGCCGGCGACGAAAACGGCTTTCCCCCTTACAACATCGAACGCGTTGGCGAGAACGAATACCGGATCTCGATGGCGGTGGCCGGCTTTTCCCGCGACGAACTCAACGTCGAGGTGAAGGAGCAAACGCTCACCGTCCGCGGTCAGAAGGCGACCGAGGAAAAGGATCGCGAGTATCTCCACCGCGGCATCGCCACCCGCTCCTTCGAGCGCCGCTTCCAGCTTGCCGATCATGTCGAGGTAAAGGATGCCGACTTCAGCGATGGCCTCCTCAACATCGGCCTCGTGCGCAACGTGCCTGAGCGCATGAAACCGCGCACCGTGGAGATCGGCGGCAGCGTCGGCAGTCCCGCGCAGATCGAAGCGAAAGCCGAGGACAAGTCACAGGCCTAAGCTGGCAAGTCTCGCGACCCGCGATCCCGTAATCCGGCCGGTGGAGCCGCTACATTGAGTGGCGGCTCCATCTTTTTATAAGTCCCTGAACCACCCTGACGCGTAATGCCGGGCTGCACGAGCGTGCCGATTTCGCGACGTCCTGCCGCTCCTCGCGACCGGGACCCACCGGTTAGAACCGAAGACTGGCCGCCGCCTATGGCCCCGTCCGGGAACGGACCTCCAGCGAGGCCCAACGCCCTGTTTTCGCTGCGCCCCCGGCTTCCTGAAACATTCTGCCCGCACCACGCCGGACTGGCTCTTGTCTCCCGGGACGAAATCTGCAACATTCGGCAGAAAGGTCAGCAAGTCTGTCCTTTCTTTCGCTCCATCACGTCGTTACGCTGTTTTCCGACCCGGTAACTTGTGGTTGCTCGCCCGTTCGGCGCTTTGGGCCGAGGCTTGAAGCCACCGCGCCTGAGAGGCGGTCCAGCCATGGCCTGACGCCGTAGGACGCGGTTGAACAGGCCGCATACCGGCCGAACCTAACGCCAGAATTTGAAGGTCTGCTCATGACGAGGAACGCCAAATCGAACGATCTCCAGGTCGTGGAGAGCCCGCTGAAGCGCCCGCGCGCGGAAGGGTTGTTCGAGCCGGACCGCGAGTTCGATGCCTGCGGCGTTGGCTTTATTGCCGACATGAAGGGCCGCAAATCCCACAAGATCGTCGCGAGCGCGCTTCATATTCTCGAGAACCTGGAGCATCGCGGTGCCGTTGGCGCGGATCCGCTTGCCGGCGACGGCGCCGGCATCCTCGTCCAGATCCCGCATGCCTTCCTGGCGCAGGAATGTCAGGTTGCCGGCTTCTCCCTGCCGCAGCCCGGAAATTACGCGGTCGGCCATGTTTTCCTGCCGCGTGAAGAGCGCGTGCGCGAGAACTGCAAGAAGATCTGGACCCGCGTCGTCGCCGAGGAAGGCCTGCGCCTGATCGGCTGGCGCGACGTACCCGTCGACAATTCCTCGCTATCGAAAATGGTGATCGAGACCGAGCCGCGTCACGGACAGGTCTTTATCGGCCGCGGCGATTTCGACGGCGATCAGGACGCCTTCGAGCGCAAGCTTTACGTCGCCCGCAAGCGCGTCTCGAACGCCGTTCGCGCCGAATATAAAGGCCGCAACGTCGGTCATTACACCGTCTCCTTGTCGACGCGCACGCTCGTCTACAAAGGCATGTTCCTGTCGTTCCAGGTTAAGGCCTACTACAAAGACCTGTCCGACCCGCGCTTCACCTCGGCGCTCGCCCTGGTCCACCAGCGGTTCTCGACCAACACCTTCCCGTCCTGGCCGCTCGCGCACCCCTACCGGATGGTCGCGCACAACGGCGAGATCAACACGCTGCGCGGCAACGTGAACTGGATGGCCGCGCGCCAGGCGTCGGTCTCGACGCCGCTCTTCGGCGATGACATCTCCAAGCTCTGGCCGATTTCCTACGAGGGCCAGTCGGATACGGCCTGCTTCGACAACGCGCTCGAATTCCTCACCATGGGCGGCTACTCGCTATCGCATGCCGCTATGATGCTGATCCCCGAAGCCTGGGCCGGCAACCCGCTGATGGATTCCCAACGCCGCGCGTTCTACGAGTATCACGCCGCGCTCATGGAGCCTTGGGACGGCCCGGCCGCGGTCGCCTTCACCGACGGCCGCCAGATCGGCGCGACGCTCGACCGTAACGGCCTGCGTCCGGCCCGCTACCTCGTTACCCGCGACGATCTCGTGATCATGTCGTCCGAATCGGGCGTGCTGCCGGTGAAGGAAGAAGACATCGTCCAGAAGTGGCGCCTGCAGCCGGGGCGCATGCTGCTCATCGACCTCGAGAAAGGCCGCATCGTTTCGGATGAGGAACTGAAAGCGGAGATTTCCGCCTCCAACCCTTACGAACGCTGGCTGAAGTCGTCGCAGATCCAGGTCGGCGAATTGCCGTTGCCTGAGCGCACGACATCCTCGCGCCGCTCGAATGTCGCGCTGCTCGATCTACAGCAGTCGTTCGGCTACACGCAGGAAAGCGTCAAGTTCCTGATGACACCGATGGCCGAAACAGCGCAGGAAGCCATCGGCTCGATGGGCACCGATACGCCGATTTCGGCGCTGTCTTCGCGCTCCAAGCTGCTGCACACCTATTTCAAGCAGAACTTCGCGCAGGTGACGAACCCACCGATCGACTCCATCCGCGAGGAACTCGTGATGAGCCTCGTGTCGTTCATCGGTCCGCGCCCGAATATTCTCGACCTCGAGGGCACCTCCAAGCTGAAGCGCCTGGAGGTCGATCAGCCGATCCTCACGAACGGCGACCTGGAGCGTATCCGCTCCATCGGCGAAGTGAAGGACAACAACTTCTCTTCCATCACCATCGACATCACCTACCCGGCCGAATACGGCGCCGATGGCATGGAAGACGCCATCGACTCCGCGTGCGCCGAAGCCGAAGAAGCGGTGCTGTCGGGCGACTACAACATCATCATCCTGTCCGACCGCGCCACCGGCCCGGATCGCATCCCGGTGCCGTCGCTCCTGGCCACGTCAGCCGTCCACCACCACCTCATTCGCGAGGGGCTGCGGACCCGCGTCGGCCTTGTGGTCGAGACCGGCGAGGCCCACGAGGTCCATCAGTTCTGCACGCTGGCCGGTTACGGCGCCGAAGCGATCAACCCCTATCTCGCCTTCGAGACACTGGAATCGATGCTTCCGGATCTGCCGGCGGGCATGACGGCCGACAAGGTCAAGGCGAACTACATCAAGGCGCTCGGCAAGGCGATCCTGAAGGTGATGGCCAAGATGGGCATCTCCACCTACCAGTCGTACTGCGGCGCCCAGATCTTCGATGCCGTCGGTCTGAAATCCTCGTTCGTAGCCAAGTACTTCACCGGGACCCACACCCAGGTGGAAGGCGTCGATCTTCAGCAGATCGCGCGCGAAACCGTGGAACGGCACATCGCCGCCTTCGGGCCTTCGCCTGTGCTCAAGAGCATGCTCGACGTCGGTGGCGAATACGCCTTCCGTATCCGCGGCGAGCGCCACTCGTGGCGTCCGCAGACCGTCGCCGACCTGCAGCACGCCGTACGCGGCAACCTGCCGGAGAAGTATCGCCAGTTCGCCAAGCAGGTGAACGACCAGGCCGAAGAATTGATGACGCTCCGCGGCCTGTTCCGCCTCAAGTCGGCCGACGAGATGGGCCGTCAACCGGTGCCGCTCGAAGAAGTGGAGCCGGCGACCGAGATCGTGCATCGGTTCGCCACCGGCGCGATGAGCTTCGGCTCGATTTCGCGCGAGGCGCACACGACGCTTGCCATCGCCATGAACAAGATCGGCGGCAAGTCGAACACCGGCGAAGGCGGCGAGGAACCGGACCGTTTCGTCCCGCGCCCGGACGGCACGTCCATGCGCTCGGCGATCAAACAGGTTGCCTCGGGCCGCTTCGGGGTGACGACAGAGTACCTCGTCAACTCGGACATGATCCAGATTAAGATGGCCCAGGGCGCCAAACCCGGCGAGGGTGGACAGCTCCCCGGTCACAAGGTCGACAAGGTGATCGCAAAGGTCCGTCACTCGACCCCGGGCGTCGGCCTTATCTCGCCGCCGCCGCACCACGACATCTACTCGATCGAAGACCTTGCGCAGCTCATCTTCGACCTGAAGAACACCAACCCGGCCGCCGACATCTCGGTGAAACTCGTTTCCGAAGTCGGCGTCGGCACGGTGGCCGCCGGCGTCGCCAAGGCGCGCGCCGACCACGTCACAATCTCCGGCTTCGAGGGCGGCACAGGTGCTTCGCCGCTGACGTCCATCAAGCACGCTGGCAGCCCGTGGGAAATCGGTCTCGCCGAGACCCACCAGACACTGGTCGGCAACCGTCTGCGCAGCCGCATCGCCGTGCAGGTCGACGGCGGCCTGAGAACGGGACGCGATGTCGTCGTGGGCGCGCTGCTCGGCGCCGATGAATTCGGCTTTTCGACCGCGCCGCTCATTGCCGCCGGCTGCATCATGATGCGCAAATGCCATCTCAACACCTGCCCCGTCGGCGTCGCCACGCAGGACCCGCGCCTTCGCGCCAAGTTCACCGGCCAGCCCGAGCATGTGGTCAACTACTTCTTCTTCGTCGCCGAAGAAGTCCGCGAGATCATGGCCGCGCTCGGCTTCCGCACGTTCGATGAAATGGTCGGCCAGTCCGACGTTCTCGACAAGTCGGCGGCCATCAAGCACTGGAAGGCCAACGGTCTCGACTTCACCAAGCTGTTCCACAAGCCCGAAGTCCCCGAGGACGTCTCGATCTTCCATTGCGAGACCCAGGATCACGGCCTGGAGAAAGTGCTCGACAACAAGCTGATCCAGCTCGCGCAGCCGGCAATCGAGAACGGCACGCCGGTCAAGCACGAACTCGAGATCAAGAACACCGATCGGACCGCCGGCACCATGCTGTCGGGCACCATCGCGAAGAAGTACGGGCACGCCGGCCTGCCGGAGGACTCCATCTGGTTCACATTCAAGGGCACCGCGGGTCAGTCGTTCGGCGCCTGGGTAACCAAGGGCGTGACGCTCGACCTCGTCGGCGAGGGCAACGACTACGTCGGCAAGGGCCTGTCGGGCGGCAAGATCATCGTCCGTCCCGACCCGGCTTCCGGCATCGTGCCTGAAGAGTCGATCATCGTCGGTAACACGCTTCTTTATGGCGCGATCGAAGGTGAGTGCTACTTCCGCGGCATCGCCGGCGAGCGCTTCGCCGTTCGCAACTCCGGCGCCTATGCCGTCATCGAAGGCACCGGCGACCACTGCTGCGAATACATGACCGGCGGCGTTGTCGTCGTGCTTGGCGAGACCGGCCGCAACTTCGCAGCCGGCATGTCGGGCGGCATCGCCTATGTGCTGGACGATGCCGGCGACTTCGAATCCAAGTGCAACATGGCGATGATCTCGCTTGAGCCGGTTGAAGCAGACGCCGCCGTCGCCGAAAGCTTGAAGGCCAACGGCAGCCTGGAATCCTCGCCGCTGAGCGAAGTGATGCGCGACATGCTCGCCCAGGACGCCGAGCGTCTGCACGCTCTCATCGTTCGCCATGCGCATTACACGAACTCGAAGAAGGCGCAGGAGATCCTCGCCAACTGGGATGCCTATCTGCCGAAGTTCAAGAAGGTGATGCCGAACGAATACCGGCGCGCCCTGACGGAACTTCAGAAGGAAGCCGCATCCAGCGAGACCGAAGGCGCCGGCGTGCAAGTCTGAGGAGAAGCCGCGGAGGCTGGGGCTTCGATGCAATGAGCTGACCGAGAGAATGTCGCGCGAACTGACATCGACACCGGAGCCACCCTACTACGCGGTCATCTTTTCAAGCCGGCTTTCTGCACATCCTTCGGGGTATGCGGAAATGGCGGACGAAATGGAGCGGCTGGCGGAGACAATACCGGGTTATCTCGGGCGGGAAGCCGCCCGCAATCCGGACGGCCGGGGCATTTCGGTCTCTTATTGGAGAGACGAAGCCGCGATTAGGAAATGGAAGCAGCATGCCAAGCATCGCCTCGCGCAGAAGATTGGCATTGACCGCTGGTACGACGAATACGAACTGCGCGTCGCGCGTGTCGAGAGAGCTTACTCCGGGCCGCGCGAACTTCAGGATTAGTTGAAAAGACTGGGAAAGACTGGGATGGGAAAGCCGACCGGATTTCTGGAATTCGAACGCGCCGAACGCAAATACGCGCCGGTTGAAGAGCGCTTGAAGCACTGGAAGGAATTCATCGTCGCCCCCTCGGAGGAGGAGACGAAGCACCAGGCTGCCCGCTGCATGGATTGCGGCATTCCGTTCTGCCACACCGGCTGCCCGGTCAATAACCAGATCCCCGACTGGAACAACCTCGTTTACGAGGACGATTGGAAGGAGGCCGCAATGAACCTCCATTCCACCAACAACTTCCCCGAAGTGACGGGCCGCGTCTGCCCGGCGCCGTGCGAGGCAGCTTGCACGCTCAACATCGACGACAACCCGGTGACCATCAAGGCGATCGAATGCGCCATCGCCGACAGGGCAATCGAAGAAGGGTGGGTCGTCCCGCAGCCGCCCGAAAAGAAAACAGGCGGCTCGGTCGCCATCGTTGGCTCCGGCCCCGCCGGCATGGCAGCGGCCCAGCAGTTGGCCCGCGTCGGCCACGACGTTCATGTCTACGAAAAGAGCCCGCGTCCCGGCGGCCTGATGGTCTACGGCATCCCCGACTTCAAGATGGAGAAGGACGTGATCGCGCGGCGCGTCAAGCAGATGGAGGCCGAAGGCGTGACGTTCCACTGCAACGTCAATGTCGGCGTCGACATCGACGCGAAGGAACTGCAGGACAAGTATGACGCTGTACTGCTCGCCATCGGTTCGGAAACACCGTTCGACTTCTTCCAGAACGCCCCCGGACGCGATCTGGACGGCATCCATTTCGCCATGGAATTCCTGCCGCAGCAGAACCGCCGTGTGGCCGGCGAGCCGATCCCGCCGACCATCCAGGATCTCTCGGCCAAGGATAAGCATGTCATCGTCATCGGCGGCGGCGACACCGGTTCCGACTGCATCGGCACGTCGTTCCGCCAGGGCGCAAAATCGGTGACGCAGCTCGAAATCATGCCGCGGCCGCCGGAGAAGGAAAACAAGTCGATGTCCTGGCCGCACTGGCCAATGAAATTGCGCATCTCGACCTCGCAGGCCGAAGGTGCCGAGACGCTCTACTCAGTCTCCACCACCGGCTTCTCAGGCGAAGACGGCAAGGTCACGAAGCTGAATTACGTCAAGGTTGACGACAAGCTTCAGCCAATCGAAGGCACCGACGCCAGCCTCGATGCCGATCTCGTCCTCCTCGCCATGGGCTTCTCCGGCCCCATCGAGCAGGGCGCGCTCGAGCAGCTCGGACTGGACGTCGTCCCGCGCGGACGCTTCAAAGGGGTCGACTCGAGCGAAGAGACCTACAAGCTGCCGGGCGACAACAACCTCTTCGCCGCCGGAGACGTTCGCCGTGGCCAATCGCTCGTTGTCTGGGCGATCCGCGAAGGCCGTCAGGCGGCCCGCGCCATCGACGAGCACCTCATGGGAACGACCGTCCTGCCACGCTGACGCTGCGCAGAGCGCCTTACTGTAAGCAGTCCCGCATTCTCTGCCGCTGCCGCCGGACACTTAGCCCGGTGGCGGCGGAGTCGGATCGAGCGGCGGCGTGCCGTTTTTCTTTCCGCCCCGCTGCGAGACCGAACAGGCGAACCTGATGCGGACGCTTGTACCGGTCCCCTTCGACTCGACTTCGAGTTCGCCGTTCAATCGTGAGATCAAATCGAGCACGATACGGCCGCCAAGGCTCTCCCGATCCGGCCACTTGCTGTTGCCAAGTCCGCGCCCGTTATCGGCCACGATCAGATCGAAGCTGTCGTCGCCATCGACGAGTTCAACGCGGATCTCCCCCGCCTGATCGGCATCAAACGCATGCTGCAAGGCATTCGTCAGGACTTCTGACAGGATCAATCCGAGCCGAGCCGCCTTTTCCAGCGGATACGCGATACCGGCAGCGTCGACATTGACGCGAACGGCCGTCCTGTCGGAGAGCGATTGCATCGCCGAACACACGCGGGTCACGTAGGCGCCGAGCGGCACCATCTGCTGACCGCTGTTCTCTTCGTCCGCTGCCAATTGATCGTAGAGCAGGCTGATCGCTTCGACGCGGTTGGCCAGGAGTTCGGCGGCCTCCTTCGCGCCAAGCGACTTCGCCTGCAGGCGGATCAGCGACACGATCACCGACAGGTGATTCTTCACGCGATGCTGGATTTCGCGCAGGCGCTCGTCGAGTTCGGCGACGCGCTCGATGTAGGTTGCATAAGCCTCAAGCTCGAGCTGGATGCCGAGGAAATACTCGATCTTGCCCGAAAGCTCTCCCACGATCGGCGTGATGATCAGGCGGTTGAGGAACCGCTCTCCATTCGCCCGGTAGTTGACGATGTCCCGTGTGATCTCGCGCCCTGCTGCCAGCGCCTCACGAATCGCCTGCACGTCGGAAGCCGAGGTTTCGTCGCCTTGAAGGAAGCGGCAATTGTGGCCCACGACCTCATCGTACGAATAACCGGTCGTCTCCGTGAAAGCGGAATTGACATAGACGATCGGATTGTCCGGCTGGCGCGGGTCGGTGAGGACAAGCGACAGCGGAAGGCGGGTCATTGCCTCCCCGAAGATCGAATGGGGCAGGGAATCTGAGTTTGGCTTCACCATCCAGACACTCCACGTCAACCAATACGGGTCAACCGAGGAAGGCACGACGATCAGTCGGCTGAGTGGCTCTACTTCCCCCGGCGACGAGTTCGTATCGAAACGCACATTGGACGAAATAGTTCAGGCTGCGACGCTTTCGACCTTGGCGCCCGGCGCTTCGAGAATCGCGGCAACGCCCATTCCGCCTGCCGTGCAGACGGAAATGAGGCCCCGCCCCTCACCTTTTTCCGACAACAGCTTGGCGAGATTGCCAATGATCCGCGCCCCGGTGGCGGCGAATGGATGACCGACAGCCAACGACGAACCCTTGACGTTCAGTTTCGCCCGGTCGATTTCGCCCAGCGCGTCGTCGAGCCCCAGAACGTCGCGACAGTATGCAGGGTCCTCCCACGCTTGCAGGGTGGCCAGCACCTGCGCAGCAAAGGCTTCGTGAATCTCGTAGTAGTCGAAGTCCTGAAGCGACAAACCGTTGCGTTTCAGAAGCTTCGCCACCGCCAGTGTCGGCGCCATCAACAGTCCCTCGCCGCCGACGAAGTCGTTTCCGACATGTACCGCATCGACGAGATACGCCTCGACCGGCAATCCGCGCTCGGCCGCCCAGTCTTCGCTGGCCAGCAGCACGCCCGCAGCACCGTCCGTCAGCGACGTCGAGTTGGCCGCCGTCAGCGTGCCTTCCTCGGACTTATCGAACACCGTTTTCAACGCCGCGAGTTTTTCCAGGTCGATGTCCTCGCGAAGATTGTTGTCGCGGAAGACACCGGCACACGGCACGACCAGGTCGTCCATATACCCTTCGTCATAGGCCGCTGCCGCCTTCTTGTGGCTCTCATACGCCAGGACATCCTGTTCGGAGCGCGGGATTTCCCACTTCTTCGCCATGAGTTCGCAATGCTGTCCCATGGTGAGCCCGGTGCGCGGCTCGCTTGTCGCCGGCGACTGCGGCGCAAGTTCGCCAGGCTTCGTGCCGGCTAGAACCTTCACCTTTTCCAGCATCGTTTTCTTCGTATTGGCTTCAAGCAGCCGCTTGGAAAACTTTTTCGAAAAGACAATCGGCGGATCCGATGTCGTGTCCGATCCAACGGCGATGCCGCTATCGATCTGCCCGACGGCGATCTTCGCGGCAATGCCCATCGCTGCCTGCAGTGAAGTTCCGCACGCCTGCATCAGCGTGACGCCGGGCGTGGACGTCGCGAGCTTCGTACCGAGCACGGCTTCGCGCGCGAGATTCCAATCCTTCGAATGAGTCACAACGGCGCCGCCGGTCACCTCGCCGATGTGCTGTCCGGATAGCCCAAACCGGTCGACCAGCCCGTTGAGGACGGCAGTCATCATGTCGAGGTTGGAGAGATCGGCATAGAGCGTTCCGGATCGGCAGAACGGGATCCTGACTCCTCCGATGACGGCCACCCGGCGCAGCGTCTTTTCCATTTCCTACTCCGTGATGCCGAACGCCCGCGGTCCGGCCAGTCGAAAATTTGCCGTGGAAGATCCCGGCTGCGCGCATTCGGAAAGACGCGGCCGGCGGTGGCGGCTTCAGGCCGCTGCCTCTTCCCGTGCGGCGCCTTCGGATGAGAGCTCGTCGCGGTAGTGCAGGGGGCCGCCTCGGAACGGCGCGAAGCCTGTGCCGAAGATCACGCCCGCATCGACAAGGTCGCGGGACTCCACAACGCCTTCCTCGGCGGCCTTCTCGGCTTCGTCGATCAGCGGCTTGACCAGTTCGCGCCCGAGGTTCTCCAGCTCCGCGCTGCCGAAGCGCTGGCTATCCGACTTCTCCGGCTTGCCGTCCTTCCAGACGTAGTAGCCCTCGCCCGTCTTCTTGCCGAGCTTGCCGTCTTTTACCAGTTGCGCCGCCCCCGATACCGCGTCGCCGAGGCCGAGGATCTCTCCTACGTGCGCGCACACATCGAGTCCAACCGTGTCGGCCAGTTCGATCGGCCCCATCGGCATGCCGAAGGTGCGTGCCGCCGCGTCGATCTTCTCCTTGTCCTCGCCAGCATCGACACGCGCCATCGCACCCATGAGGTATGGGGCCAGCACACGGTTGACGAGGAAGCCCGGCACCGACCGGGTGATGAGCGGAAACTTGTCGATCGCCGTGACGAACCTTGCGCCTTTGTCCACTTCGCCCTGGCGGCTGTCGTCCCCGCGCACGACCTCGACCAGCGGCATCTGGGCGACCGGGTTGAAGAAGTGGATGCCGATCAGCCGGCCCGGGTCCTGCAACGGCTGCGCGATATCCTCGATCCTGAGCGACGACGTATTCGTCGCCAGGAGCGCGTCTTTCTTGATCTGCTGCTCAAGGTCCTTGAACAGCGCCTGCTTGACGTCGAGCTTCTCGACGATCGCCTCGATCACCACATCGGCGCGCTTCAGCCCGCGGCCCTCAGGGTCGGCGATGAGCCGCGTTTCGGCGGCGGCCCGCGCGGCCTTCGTCTTGAATTTGCGCTTGAACAGCCGGCCTTGCGCGGCGATCCCTTTGCCGATCTGTTCCTTGGAAAGGTCCTGAAGCGTAACCTCCATACCCGAAGCGACACACCAGCCGGCGATATCCGCGCCCATCGTACCGGCGCCGATGACGTGAACGCGCAGCGGTTTCCAACCGAGCCCCTTCGGCGCCTGCGCCTTCATCGCTTCCGACAGGAAGAAAACGCGGCGCAGGTTTCGCGACGTCTCCGACACCATCAGCGGCGCGAAGGCTGGCGTCTCCTCCCGCTTCAGATCCTCGTACGAGCCGCCATGGTCCTGGAACAAGTCTATGAGACGGAACGGCGCCGGATAATGGTCCTCGCGGACTTTCTTCTTCGTCTCCTCACGCAGACGGCCGGCAAGCAGTTTACGCGCCGGCCATTTGGAAAGAAGCGAAGCAAAACCACCCTTGGGCTTCGACTTTCGCTTTTGCATCACCGCCTTGCGTGCCGCCCAGCGCAGCGCGCCGGGACTGTCGACGAGTTGGTCGATGAAACCTTGCGCCTTCGCGGCACTGGCGCGGATCATGGAACCCTTCAGCATCGCCGACATCGCCGCGACGGGGCCGGCTTGCCGGATCGAGCGCGCGGTGCCGTTAAAACCCGGGAAGATGCCGAGCTTGACCTCGGGGAACCCGACCTTCGTGGCGACGTCGCGTGTGGCGATCCGGTAATGGCAGGCCAGCACCAATTCCAGACCGCCGCCGACACATACGCCGTGGATCGCCGCGACGACCGGCACCTTCATCGCTTCGATCCGGTCCAGCATCTGATTGACAGGGCGAACCGCGGCGATGACCTGGTCTTCAGTTTTCAGATCGGCGAACTCGCGGATATCCGCACCCACGATAAAGCCCTTGGGCTTACCCGACATGATCACCAGTCCGCGAATGGAACCGTCGGCGGCCCCCTTCTCGGTGCGCTCGATGATGCGGGCCAGTTCTTCGAGTGGGCGTTTACCAAGCGCGTTTGCGCTTTCTCCTTCGCGGTCGAAGGTCGCCCAGGCGATCCGTTCGAAGTCGACCTCGAAGCGCCAGTCGTGCAAGCCGGTCACGGTCTCGGACGCGTTATCGTTGTGCATATTCTATCCGTCTCCAACCAGCTTCGGGCGTCAGTCCGACGACACGGCATAACCGTTCAATGCTTGGCCCATTCAAGAACCAGCCTATTCCGCGGCCTCGGCGGGCGCATGTTCGCCGCCGCCGGAGTTTCGCCCGGACCGGAATTGCGGGCGCACGTCGCGGGGATCGAAGTGATCCACGGCGATGGCGCGGGCTACGAGCGCTTCAGTCTCGCGCAAACGCTTCGCCTCGCCCTCATCGAGCACATTGGCGGCCACAGCTTCGTCGAACCAATCGATCCCGTGATAACGCCGCAGCTTGCCGTGACGGATTGCCTGGTCGAGCTTCTTCTCGATCTCCTCCGTCTCGATCACCTTCTGCATTGTCACCTCAAGCAGACCGGTGGGATCGTTTGCATCGCGCGACACGTAGATATGCCGGGTGAGCCGGTCGCGAACCTCGCCGGGCGCCGTTACCGCGCGCACAAGCTTGCGCTTGAGGCTGTCGGCCGCCGGCCGGTAGGGAATGCCGAGCGGGAAGACCAGCCAGCCAAGAAGCACCCGCACGATCGGATTCGGGAAGTTTTCGATCGCACCGTCGAGCGCCGTCTGGAAGCGATGCAGGCCATTGCGCATAGCCAACTCGACGACATCGCGGTCCGCCTCCGGTTTACCGTCGTCATCGAACCGTTTGAGAACGCACGATAAAAGGTAGAGTTCCGACAACGCATCCGCCATTCTGCCCGTCAGCATCTGCCGGGTTTTGAGACCGCCGCCCAAAGTCGCCACTGCGATATCCGCCACCAACGCGAAATTGCGCGACTGGCGCCAGAGCTGGCGATACCAGCGGGCTTCCCGGCCGGCATCGAGCGGTACGTCGCCGAACGCGCCGAAGGTAAGGTTGTGGACGAGAGCACCGGCGACGTTCGAGAATGAAAAAGCCGCATGCTCGACAAAGGCCTCCTCGAATGCGGCCAGCCCCGAGACGCGATCCTTCATCTGCACAGCCTTGATTTCCCGGTACAGGAACGGATGGGCCCGAAGCGCGCCTTGCGTGAAGGTAATTAGTGTCCGGGTGAGGATATTGGCCCCTTCGACAGTGATGCCGACGGGCACCATGTGATAGGCCGATTGCAGGTAGTTCGCCGGTCCGTCGCATATCGCTCGCCCGCCGTGAACGTCCATCGCGTCGCTGACCGATTGGCGCATCCGCTCGGTCGTCTGATATTTCATGAGGGCCGAGATTACCGAGGGCTTCTCGCCGGCGTCGACCATCGACGCCGTCGTCGCGCGCGCGGCCTCGTTGACGTATGCAGTTTCCGCAAGGCGGGCCAACGGCTCGCCAACCCCGTCCATGCGCGCGATGGGAATACCGAACTGTTTGCGAATACGCGCATAGGCCGTTGTCTGCCTTAGCATGGTCTTGCAGCCGGCCGTCGCCGACGACGGCAGCGAAATCGCACGCCCCGCCGCCAGGCATTCCATCAGCATCCGCCAGCCCTGGCCGACCCGCTCCTCGCCGCCGATGACCCAGTCGAGCGGAATGAAAACGTCGCGGCCCCAGTTCGGACCGTTGGGGAATGCGCCGCCCGAGGGCAGATGACGCCGCCCGATCTCAACGCCGGGATGATCGGCCGGGATGAGCGCAAGCGTGATACCGACATCCTCGTCGTCGCCGATAAGGCGCTCTGGATCGAACAGCCGGAACGCCAACCCGACCAGCGTCGCCTTCGGGCCCAGGGTGATGTAGCGCTTGTCCCAGTTGAGCCGGATGCCGAGCGTCTCCCGGCCTTCGTGCATGCCGCGTTCGACCCGGCCGATATCGCGCATCGTGGCAGCGTCGGAGCCCGACGTCGGGCCGGTCAGCGAGAAACACGGGATCTCCTCGCCGCGCGCGAGACGCGGTAGATAGTAGCTTCTCTGATATTCCGTGCCGTAGCGCTCGATCAGTTCGCCTGGCCCAAGCGAATTGGGCACCATGACAATGGTGGAAACGTCCGGCGATTTCGAAGCGATCTTCCCTAGGATGAGCGATTGCGCCTGCGCCGAAAAGCCGAGCCCGCCGTGCTCCTTCGAAATCAACATGCCCAGGAAACCGTGGCGGGCAACGAAATCCCAGATCTCCTGCGGGATATCCCGCTCGGTATGCCGGATTTGCCAGTCATCGATCATGCGGCAGAGGTCTTCGGTTGGCCCGTCGAGAAAGGCCTGCTCTTCAGCCGTCAACTCGATACCCGGCAACCCATTGAGTTTCTGCCAGTCCGGCTTGCCGGAAAACAGTTCGGCATCGAAATGGACCGTGCCGGCCTCCAGGGCCTGCCGCTCGGTATCCGAGACACGCGGCATGATGCTGCGCACCATTCCGTAAAGCGGTTCGATGAGCAGGCGCATGCGCACCGCCGGAACTGCCATCAGCGCCAGTGCGACAACCGGCAGCCAGGCGATCCATCCCAGCACCGACTGCGGGAGAAGGCCGCCGCCCGACACCAATTGCCCTACAAGGACGGCGCCACCGAGCGCCACCGCCCAGACGAGAAGGCGGGCGCGCAGCATGGCGAGAGCCAACACAAGGGCGACGATCAGGATAATGTAGGCTGCCGTGGCCATATCAGAACTCCTTGCAGAACCTGCTGCCGTGACGGGCATGCCTCGGAAGAGACGGGATCGAGGGCTCGCTTCAGAACCCGCGAAAGGATGCGACTTTAGCAGGAGCGGCCCCGAATGTCCGAATCGGCGGCGATGCCGCCACGGTGGCCGCCATGGAAAGCTTTTAGCAGCGCTAACAGAGACTTAATGGCGCGACTCGATAGAATTTGAACAAAAAAGTCCAAACGTGTCGTGAACGTCCTTCATCCGGAACCGTAGCGCCGCCTGTGCGCCCTATGTGCTGAGCCCCCGATTGCAGAGGAATGTGGAGCCCGAGCGGGACATTACAACCGGCCTCTCCATCGCCACCGGCCCGTCATCGCTCGAAAGCCTGCCGGCGTCTTCCGCTGCGCCTTCGTGGCGATCAATCTGCCCGAAGCACAGGCACTACCGGGCAGCGCCGGGCACTGCCTGTGTGCAAATCACCCCACCGGGGCTAGCAGCCCCCGGCCGGTCTTGTTCCTCAACACGATAGCAGCTACAGCAAACGTTGGATTGCGGCGCGCCTGCATGCGCCAAGGCCGCGGTTCTTCCGGGGGCGGAAGACTAAAGCAACGTTAGCTCAATACGACGACTGAGGAGGGTAGTAATGTCCGACGAACCGATTGCAGCGCAGGCCGGCCCCTATCAGGTCGATCTCGAAGAAGGCAAGGCCTACTTCTATTGCCGCTGCGGCCGTTCCCAGACCCAGCCCTTCTGCGACGGCTCCCACCAGAGTACCGACCTTCAGCCTTTGCGGTTTGTCGCCGAGGCCACCGGCACCTTCAACCTTTGCGGTTGCAAGGAAACCGACGACGAACCCTTCTGCGACGGCTCGCATAACATTCTGTGAGGCTGTCGGAAGCAAGACGCGTGCTGCGTCCCTACCGGTAAAACGCCGGTCCGGCAGACGTCGCCGCGTTTCCCTCCACCGCAACGCCGGTCTTTCAGATCCGCAAATTGAAGGTGCCGATGGATTACTTCCTGCAACAGTTGATCAACGGTCTCACACTCGGCTCGGTCTACGGCCTGATCGCGATCGGCTACACCATGGTCTACGGCATCATCGGCATGATCAACTTCGCCCATGGCGATGTGTTCATGCTTTCGGTGTTCATCGCCCTCATTCTCTTCCTGATGATCAGCTCGCTTATCGGCGGACTGGCAATCGCCCTCGCGCTGATCCTCGTGCTGGTCGCGGCGATGGCGCTGACCGCACTCTGGAGCTGGGCCATCGAAAGGGTGGCCTATAAGCCGTTACGCGGCTCATTCCGGCTGGCACCGCTCATCTCCGCCATCGGTATGTCCATCTTCCTGATCAACTTCGTCCAGCTCGTTCAGGGTCCGCGCAACAAGTCGATCCCGCCGATCCTCGACGGCGGCTTCGTCATTCCCATCGGTTCCGGCGACATCACGCTGGCCTACAAGCAGATCCTGATCATCCTGGCGACGGCGGTCCTTCTCGGCGCCTTTTGGTACGTGGTTCAGAAAACCTCGCTCGGCCGCGCCCAGCGCGCCTGCGAACAGGACCGCAAAATGGCGGCGCTACTTGGCATCAACGTCGACCGGACAATCTCTCTGACCTTTGTCATGGGCGCCGCGCTGGCCGCCGTGGCCGGCGTCCTCTTCATGGTCCAGTACGGGGTGGTAAACTTCTCCGACGGCTTCGTTCCCGGCATCAAGGCGTTCACCGCAGCCGTTCTTGGCGGGATCGGCTCACTGCCTGGCGCAGTGATCGGCGGACTGTTGATCGGGCTGATCGAGGTCTTCTGGTCGGCCTATTTCTCGATCGACTATAAGGACGTCGCGGCGTTCTCGATCCTCGCCATCGTCTTGATATTCATGCCCTCCGGGATCCTGGGCAAACCCGACGTGGAAAAGGTTTGAACCGATGGCCGACGTCGAGGCAAAGGCGCCGCCCGTCGGGCAGGAAAGGTCGGTCGACTGGTCCGGCGCCCTCAAGGACGCCGGCTTCCTGGCGCTCTTCACATTCGGCCTCGCCTTCCCCATCCTGGCGTTTAGAACGCGCCAGACTCTGACCGAGGGACTGGTCCTCGAGCCGCGCTGGGGGCTGGTCGCCACGGTTGTCGCCATCGCCTTCTCCAGCCGCCTCGTCTGGCTCCTATTCGGCAACCGGATTAAGGCCGGCGCCGCGGCGGCCTTCTCCGCCGCCGGCAGTGCACTCGCGCCGCTGAAAGATTACAGCACAGCCTTCAAGTGGATCGGGCTCGCCTGGCTGATCGCGTATCCCTTCCTGGCCGTGCTCATCGCCGGTCCTGGCGGCGCACTCAAGTGGATCGACAATTACGGCATCCAGATCCTGATCTATGTGATGCTGGGATGGGGCCTCAACATCGTGGTGGGTCTCGCCGGCCTGCTCGATCTGGGTTACGTCGCATTTTACGCTGTCGGCGCCTACTCGACGGCGCTCCTGACCACGCACTTCGGCTTCTCGTTCTGGGTCTGCCTGCCGCTCGCCGGCATTTTCGCGGCGTTCTGGGGAATTCTTCTCGGCTTCCCGGTTCTGCGTCTTCGCGGCGACTACCTCGCCATCGTCACGCTGGCCTTCGGCGAAATCATCCGCCTCGTCCTCATCAACTGGGTCGAGGTCACGAACGGCGCCGCCGGGATCTCCGGCATTCCGCGCCCGACGTTCTTCGGCCTCCCGTTCACCTATGGCCCCGATGGCTTCGCTGCCTTCTTCGGGCTCCAGTTCACGCCGCTGCACCGGCTGTTCTTCCTGTTCTACCTCATCCTGGCGCTCGCCTTGCTGACCAACTGGGTGACCATCCGGTTGCGGCGGCTTCCGATCGGCCGTGCCTGGGAAGCGCTCCGCGAAGATGAAATCGCCTGCCGGTCGCTGGGCATCGATACCGTCACAACCAAGCTCACCGCGTTCTCCATCGGAGCGATGTTCGGCGGTTTCGCCGGCGCCTTCTTCGCTGCCCGTCTGGGCTTCATCTCCCCGAAGTCCTTCGAGTTCATGGAATCGGCGGTCATCCTGTCCATCGTCGTGCTTGGCGGCATGGGGAGCCAGATCGGCGTCGCCGTCGCGGCCGTCGCCATGATCGGCGGCACCGAACTTCTGCGTGAACTCGGTTTCCTAAAGGCTCTGTTCGGCCCGAGTTTCGATCCGACGCAGTACCGCATGCTGCTGTTCGGGATGGCCATGGTGGCGATGATGGTGTGGCGTCCGCGCGGCCTGATATCGGAGCGCAAACCCTCCATTGTGTTGAAGGAAAGCCGGGGCATCGGCGGCGACCTCGTGAAGGAGGGGCACGGCTGATGAACGCGACGCCTTCCGCCGGCGGGCCGCAGAACTATACGGCGCCGGCCGATCAATACGTCGAACCGATCCTGCGCGTCGAGCACCTGACCATGCGCTTCGGCGGCCTCGTTGCCGTCAACGACCTGTCGTTCGACGTCGCACGCGGTCAGATCACCGCGCTGATCGGCCCCAATGGCGCCGGCAAGACGACCGTCTTCAACTGCATCACCGGCTTCTACAAGCCCTCCAGCGGCCGCATCGCCCTGTTCGCCGGCAGCGACCGGGCAACCGAGGCCATCGAAGCGGTGACCGCCACGCCCCGCCGATACGATCGGACCGAAGCCGGCGAGGTCTATTTGCTCGAACGCATGGGCGACAGCGAAATCGCCGCCCAGGCCAAGGTCGCGCGCACCTTTCAGAACATCCGCCTGTTCACCGGCATGACCGTCCTCGAAAACCTGATCGTCGCTCAGCATAACTGGCTGAACCGCGCATCCGGCTATTCGATACTCGGCCTCATCGGCGCGCCCAGCTTCCGCCGCGCGGAAGCGCAAGCTGTCGATCTCGCGGTCAAATGGCTGGAGCGCATCGGCCTAAAGGCACGCGCCGACGATCCCGCTGGCGCCTTGCCGTACGGCGACCAGCGCCGGCTAGAGATTGCACGGGCCATGTGCACCGGTCCGCAGCTCCTGTGCCTCGACGAACCCGCGGCCGGACTTAACCCGCGCGAGAGCGCCGAACTGAACGAGCTACTGCTCTCCATTCGCGACGGCAATGGAACGTCAATCCTACTGATCGAACACGATATGTCCGTGGTGATGGAAATCTCCGACCACATTGTCGTCCTGGAATACGGCACGAAGATTTCCGACGGCACGCCGGACTACATCAAGAACGACCCAAAGGTGATTGCCGCCTATCTTGGCGTCGAGGATGAGGAAGTCGACGAAGCCGAAGCGGAGCTGGAGAAATGACGAGCCCCGCTGATAACGCACCCATGTTGCGGATCCGAGATGTGTGGACCTACTACGGCGCCATCGTCGCCCTTCGCGGCATCGACCTCGACGTTCAACCCGGCGAGATCGTCACGCTGATCGGCGCCAACGGCGCCGGCAAGTCAACGCTGATGATGACCATCTTCGGCAACCCGCGCTGCCGGCAGGGCTCGATACATTTCGAAGGCCGCGACATCACCGGTCTTCCCACCCACGACATCGCACGGCTCGGCATCGCGCAATCGCCGGAAGGCCGCCGCGTCTTCCCACGCATGACCGTATTCGAAAATCTGCAGATGGGCGCCCACCTCGTCGGACCGGAGCACTTCGACAAGGACCTGGCGCACGTCTGCGAACTCTTTCCCCGCCTCAAGGAACGTCTCGATCAGCGCGGCGGCACGCTGTCGGGCGGCGAGCAACAGATGCTGGCCATTGCCCGCGCGATGATGAGTCGGCCGCGCCTCCTGCTGCTCGACGAACCGTCGTTGGGTCTGGCGCCGCTTATCGTCAAGCAGATCTTCGAAGTGATCGAAGAGATCAACCGCAAGGACGGCGTTACGGTCTTCCTCGTCGAACAGAACGCCTATCACGCCTTGAAGCTGGCGCACCGCGGCCATGTCATGGTCAACGGCTCCATCACGATGTCGGGCAGTGGAGCGGAACTGCTGAACCGTCCGGAAATCCGCGCCGCCTACCTGGAAGGTGGCCGACATTGAGGAAGCGACGGACATGATCGACAGCCTCTATCCGACCGGCCCCAACGGCCTGACCGTTTTCATATTCGTCACGCTCGTTCTCGGCGGCGCTGCGGCCTGGGCGACCGGCCGGGCGATCGCCATGACCTGGAAGCCGCTGTGGCAGCTCGCCTTTTACATGCTGCTGATGACCTTCGCGGTTCGCTTCATGCACTACGCGCTGTTCCGCCAGCCCTTTCTGACGCCCGGGAACGTCATCGTCGACTACATCGCTCTGACCGCCATCGCCTACACCGGCTACCTGGTCATGCGCTCCTCCCAGATGCCGGTACAGTACCCCTGGCTATTCGAGCGCTCGGGCCCCATTGGCTGGCGCCGCAAGGATTGACCGGCTTCGAGCCGACGGCTAGAGCGTTCATCAGACTTTGGGCGAAGGGCACGGCGCAAACCGCGCCGGCCGCGGTTCTTCAGGAGGGATGATATGAAAAGGCTCTTGATTGCAGGCGTTCTGGCGGTGGCCGTCGCGGCGCTTGGTGGCTGCGGCGACTCCGGCACCGAAGGGACCTCGTCTGGCGGCGGAGCGGAGACGCTGAAAATCGGTGTTGCAGGCCCGCTGACAGGACCGAACGCGGCCTTCGGCGCACAGTTGAAGAACGGCGCGACACAGGCCGTCGAGGACATCAACGCGGCCGGTGGCATCAACGGCAAGAAGATCGAACTCGTCTACGAGGACGACGTCTCCGATCCCAAGCAGGGCGTCTCGGTGGCCAACAAGATGGCCGGCGAAGGCGTGAAGTTCGTGGTCGGCCACTTCAACTCCGGCGTCTCGATCCCCGCCTCCGACGTCTACAACGAAAACGGCATGGTGATGGTCACGCCGGCCTCCACCAACCCGAAGATCACCGACCGCAAGCTCTGGAACGTCTTCCGCGTCTGCGGCCGCGACGACCAGCAGGGCACGGTTGCCGGCCAGTACATCGCGGCGAACCTGTCGGACAAGAAAGTCGCGGTGGTCCACGACAAGACGCCCTATGGCAAGGGCCTCGCGGACGAAACCAAGAAGGCGCTGGAAGAAGCCGGCATCGAACCCGTGGTATATGAAGGCATCAACATCGGCGAAAAGGACCTCTCCGCCCTCATCGCCAAGATGAAGGACGCCGGCGCCGACCTCATCTACTTCGGCGGCGTGCATACCGAAGGCGGCCTCATCGCCCGCCAGATGCGCGACCAGGGCCTGGAAGCCACGCTGATGTCCGGCGACGGCATCGCCACCGACGAGTTCGCCTCCATCGCCGGGCCGGCCGCCGAAGGCACCCTGATGACCTTCGCGCCCGACCCGCGCAAGCGCCCGGAAGCCTCCGACGCGCTGAAGAAGTTCGAGGAAAAGGGCATCTCCACCGAGGCCTACACGCTCTATTCCTACGCCGTCGTACAGATCATCAAGCAGGCCGCCGAGGCTGCCGGCACCACCGATCCGATGAAGGTCGCCGACCAGATGCGTTCCGGTCAGGAGTTCAACACGGTGATCGGCAACATCGCCTTCGACGACAAGGGCGATGTGAACCGCCTCGACTACACGATGTACACTTGGCAGAACACTGGCGACCGGGTGACGTACGTCGAGAACGAGTAATCCCCACCAAGCTGCGGGCTGGCGATTTACCGCCGGCCCGTCCTTTCCCTTGCGCTCACCGCCATCGGCGCGGCGGAGGCTGGGACTGTAACGAAGGGATCCCAAAGGGCGGCGTCCCTTTGGCGGGGTGCAGGGGCAGCGCCCCTGCGCTTGGGAGAACGACCGGATGCCCACTCTTCGTAACGTCACGATTTTCTCGCTTTTCATCGCCATTACAGGGCTGCAGCCGGCCGCCGCGGCGGAAGAGCCCGAACCACGTCTGGGCCTACCACCGGAGGTCGTCGTGATCGGCGTGGGCGAAATGATGGACGCGCTCCATCGCGCGGTCGAGGAACAGGTCGAGATCATCAACGAAGACGGCGGCGTGATGAAAACGCCGTTGAAGTTGACCCGCATCGCGAAGGGCTGCGCGGACAGACAAAAGGCGGGCGACGCGCCGAGCTCCGCCGAAGGCCGGGTGATCATCGCGTTCGCGGATTACTGCGAGGGCAGCGGCCTATCGGAGGCACAAACGTTCGCGGAAGGAAACATCCTGATCATGGGTGTCGGCGATTGGCCGGACTCTTTGACCGAAGACCGCAGCGGCCCCACCGTCTTCCGCCTCGGACAAAGGCTCGACCGTGCCGCCCAGGAGTTGGCCTTCGCGTTCGCCACGGCGAAAACCGACAGAATAGCTTGGATAGATCGCCTCCCCGCCAGCAACTTCAAAGCCGCCTCTTTTGCCGACGTCCAGCGCCAGCTCGACAAGGGCTTTCAGGCGACCGGCCAAGAACAAAACAAGTGGGGCGCCTTTCTACCGAAACAGAAAATCGAATTCGTCGATGTCACGGACGACGATAACCCGTTTGAATCGCTTTCCGATGAAACGATGCTTTTCGTTCGTGCCGCGAAGGACGATGCAAGGGAGATCCTCGGCGCGGCATCTGAAAGCGGATGGCGGGGCCACGCTATCCTCGATGGACAACCGATGGCTGACGCTTCCGGACTTGGCGGCGACGACTGGCTAAAATCCCTTCCCGAAGGCATCGAGGTCAGCGTTTTCCAGAGGCAGCGCTTTTACATCGGCGACCCTCCGCAGGGCGCGAAAGACTACACAGCATTCCACCCCGATTGGGTGGCGGGTTTCTGGCAGGTCATGAAGTCCGTCAAGTACGCCACCTCATTCGATGGCCGTGAGCCCGCCGGAACGTTCGGCGGCCCGCCATTCTTTTCGCGAGCGCCGTGGATCATGCTGCAATCGCGCAGCCGTTACGCGCCACCCGAACTGCGCCAGCGCTTCAACGACAACGGCGATCTGCGCATGCCGGCATTCGAGCTGAAAAAGATCTGGCCGAAATAACCAAGACTTCGGCCGATCCTTTCGCGTCTATTCCGCTTTGGTGCGGAACCAGCCTCGCATGAGCGTGGAAACGATATCCGAATAATCGTCGGTCCATGGCCGCGCGCCGTCGGCGTCGGGTCTCTTCGCGCCCTGTAAGGCCAACGCCTTTTCAAGCACCGCCTCATCGCGCGAAACGATCATCACCGTCGACGGGGCCGTATCGAAGCCAGGACTTTCCGGTTTGTCGCGCACCAGCACAGCCTTCAACCCGTCGAGTTCGTCGAGAGTCGCCGTCACCGCCGGCGGCAGGTCGAGATGCTTGTTCGAGAGATGGATAGCCAGCACGCCACCCTCAGCCAGCTTGGAGGCATAGAGCCGGAAAGCCTCGACGGTCAGAAGGTGCATCGGGATCGCGTCCGACGAGAACGCATCGATCAACAGATACTCGAACGACGCGTCCGGCCGCTTGTTGAGCGTCAACCGCGCGTCGCCGACCACGACCGGCGCGTCCGGCTGGCATTTCGACATGTAGCGGAATTGCTTCTCGTCCCGCGCGATGTCGACGACCGCCTGGTCGATTTCGTAGAACGTCCAGTCGTCGCCTGCCTGGCGATGGCAGGCCATCGCACCGGCGCCAAGCCCCACGACGCCGATTCGGGTCGTGCTGCCGCTATTGGCGGCGACCTGGGCGCGAGCCAGTTCAAGCGCCTGGTTCATCGGTCCGCCTGCGTAATAGTAGGTCGCGGGTACTGGCTCGCTCACCGCTTCACCGTCGCTCTTCGCCAAGCGTTCAGCGCCGTGGACCGTGGTCCCGTGCATTAACAGCCGCAGTTGGCCATCGGGCGTGTCGATCACCCGATGCACGCCGAAAAACGAACGGACGGCGTGCGTTTCGCCACGCCCCTCCGGCAGGATGAGGATCGCCAGAAGCATCGACGCCGCCAGCATGGTCCGGCGCGCCGGACGGCCGGCGTAGTAGAGCATTGCGCCCAGCATCACTGCGACGACAACCACGCGCAGCTTCATGTGGCCTTCGACGAAGCCGCCGGTGATGAGCAGGCGGGCGACGATCAAAACCGCGAGCACGCCGCCGAGCGCCAGCGCCGCCTTGCGCCATTCGTCCCGGGTTGCGGTCCGCCCGAGGATATCGGGGCGCAGCAATAGGCTCGCGGCGAGCAGCAGCGGGAATTCAAAGATGGTGGTGAAAAGCTGCGGCGCGATCAGTGCGGCGAAGATACCGCCGAGCACGCCGCCCAGCGACATCAGGAGGTAGAACTCCGTCAGGCGGCTGGCCGAGGGACGGCGCAGGTATAGCTCGCGGTGGCAGACCAGCGTCACCAGAAGGAACGCCGCGAGGCTGGAAGCCATGGCGATGTTCCAGGCCATGGCACTGACCGATGCGGTGGCGAAAATCGCCAGGCCGACGATCATCGTCTGCCGGTCGACCAGGAACCTGTGCGGCACCAGCGGCTGGTCGCGGAAGGTGACGATGAAGGTGCCCAGGAATGCGGCCAGCGGTAGCACCCAGAGGAAGGGCGCCGAGGCGATATCCGTCGTCAGGAAGGTGGTGAAGGCGACGAGCAGGGCCGAGGGCACAAACGCCAGCGCGATCCATACCAACCGGTCGGCAAGCGACGGCGCGACGTCCGTATAGGCCGGAGCCTCAGCGTCCTTCGTGCCAACCGGCGCCGATGCGGTCGAGGCACGGGCGGACACGCCGCGCAGCATCAAACCGCCGCATGCCGCGATCATCAGCGCCAGGAGCGCGAACCCGAAAGCCCACAGCCCGCTCTGATCGGCAAGCCCGAAGACAGGCTCCACCAGAACCGGATAGGACAACAGCGCGAGCATGCTGCCGACGTTGCTCGCACCGTAGAGAAAGTAGGGGTCGCTCGCGTGGCTGTGACCGCTTCGCGCGAACCACGACTGCAGCAACGGCGCGTTTGCAGACACCGCGAAGAACGGCAGCCCCACGCCTACAGTGAGAACCCCGATCAGCCAAAAATATGCATCGCCCGGCGGCGGCTCGGAGCCGAACGACGGCAGCGCGATCGGAAGCGCGAACAAGGCGATCGCGAGAAGGCCGAGATGAACGAGCAGCGCATGGCGCGGTTCGAGACGATGGTTCAGCGCGTGCGCGTAGGTGTAGCCCGCCAAAAGCGCGGCCTGGAAGAACACCATCGAAACCGCCCAGACCGAAGGCGAGCCGCCGAGCTTCGGAAGCACCATCCGCGCGAACATCGGCTGCACGGAGAACAACAGGAGCGCTGACAGGAAAATCGTCGCGGCGAAGGCGAACAGCGTGAAGCGCTCGTCCGTTACCGCGTTCGAAAGCCGCGGTTCGAGCCACTGCCGGATTGCATCCATCTTCAACACCCACTTACCTGGTCACGCGAAACTTTGCGGCAGACAGTAAGCGAGGAATGCTTGAGGCGTGGTAAAGCTATGAAAACCCTTACGATATGGAAATGGCCGCCGCATCCTGGGACGCCGGCGGCCATCGATCAGAGGCGACGTTTTACTCGTTCAGAGATCCAGTATCTCGCCGATCTTCGGCACGACGACATCCTCGCCCGACATTTCCTCGATGAAATCGTCCGGTGTCTGGTCGATGATCGGGAAGGTGCCATAGTGGCAGGGGATGACGAGTTCGAAGTCGAAAAAGCGCTTGCAGGCCATCGAAGCCGTAAGTGCCCCCATGGTGAAGCGGTCGCCGATCGGCACCAGGCCGATATCGGGCTCGTAGATCTCGTCGATCAGTTCCATGTCACTGAAGATATCGGTATCGCCCATGTGAAGGACCACCGGGCCGTCATCCGGCGTGATTACGAAGCCGTTCGCCGAGCCTAGGGGAAAGCCGACATCCATCTCCACCATGCCGGCGGAATGGTCCGCGCGCACCAGCGACGCCTTGACGTCGCCGATGTCGATCGTGCCGCCGGTGTTCATCGGCTCGAACTTGGAGAGGCCCTGCTTGGCCAGCCACATGCAAAGATCGTAGTTGGTGACGACGGTCGCCCCCGTCGCCTGCGCGATCTTCACGGTGTCGCCGACATGGTCGCCATGCCCGTGGGTCAACAGCACATGGGTAACGCCATTCATCACCTGCTCAGGCGTGACACCGGAGCCCTCGAAGGTGGCGTTGCCGGTGAGGAAAGGGTCCATGAGCAGAACGTTGGATCCGGTCTCGATGCGGAAACAGGAGTGGCCATACCAGATGATTTTCATTGCGGTCCCTTGCTTCTCCGTCGGATGCTGTGACGGGCCGACACCCGTATGCCGGCTCTTCCGGCAGCCGGCCGCGTTGGCGGCGGAGTATAAGCGGGATGACGCACTGAACAACGGGTGATTCGAGGCTTCATGGGAAATACCTCAACCGCGCAGGAAAACGAGGGCCGGACGTACGCCGACGCCGCCGAGTTCAGGGCCGTTCTACCGCCGGACGGGGCGCTGATCGGAATAGACGGCGGCACCAAGACCTTCGGTTTGGCGATTTCCGATACCAGCCGCATGATCGCCAGCCCGCTGGAAACGATCCGCCGGAAAAAGTTCAAAGACGACGCCCTGCGCCTCGCGGAAATCTTCGAGACCAACGCCATCGCCGGATTGGTGCTGGGCCTGCCGCTCAACCTCGACGGCACGGAGGGACCGCGCGTGCAGGCGACCCGGGCGCTGTCGCGCAACCTCAATCGCCTGTTTGCCCTACCGATCCTCCTGTGGGACGAGCGCCTGACCACCAGCGAGGCCGAACGGATGCTGATTGGCGCCGATGCGAGCCGGAAGCGCCGGGAAGAGGTCATTGACAAACTGGCCGCCACTTTGATCCTGCAAGGCGCGCTCGACCGCCTGCGCGGGACTTGAAGCGCCGCCGTAGCGCGATACGCTCTGATCCAGGTCACACCCCCGGCGGTTTGTCGCCGGAGGGACCGAACCCGATGACCCGCAAGTTGCCCGTTTGGCGTCGCATCACCGCCCAACTAGAGCGCAACAGTGTTGTGTGTACCTCGGTGTTGTGGAGAAGAGCGTTTTCCGAATGGGCGGCGGCAAACAGATACCTGCGCAAACTCAAGCTCCCGTACCCGTGCGGCCGGCTCCCACGGCACCGCGCGGACGCGCTCGCACCGCCCGGCTCCCGGTCGATGTGGAGGCGGACGTCGCCCGCTTTGCTTCCCCCGTACGCCGCGAGCTTCGCCGCCTGATCCGATTGTCCCCGCGCTTTGTCGACCTTCTGCGCGTCTTTCCTGGCGCGGCCTACACGATCGCAAGCCGGCGGGGCGTTAAGGCCGACCGTGACGCGGTGATCGAAATGGTGGTCGCCGGCGCTCCGCTGAGATCGATCGCGCGCAAGCTCGAATTGCCAACCTGGCTCAAGAAACTGCCGCCCGAGGCTTTCGACCAGCCGCCGACGGGCCTGCCGAGGTCCGAGACCTTCTGTCGCCGCGTTTCAAGCCGGCTGCCGCGCGATATTCGGCAAGCGGCGTTCTGGCTCGACAGCGTCAAGTTCGCCGCGATTGCCGCCGATGACGATTTCGCCATTTGGCTGGCCGAACAACGTGTCTTCATCGATCGCGGAGAGGCCCAGCGCCTGTTTGCCGTACTGGCGGCCTACGCTTGGTTTTCACGCCACAACACGACCGCGAGCCGCCTTATCGTGGTTCCCTGGCGCCCGGAGATTGCCTTCGACACGGCGATGTGCTCGGCCAAGAGCTGGCTCAACCGGCTGCGCCTTGTGCTGCAACTCGAATCCGGCGCCCTCACCGACACTTGGCTGGCCGAAGGCGAGGTCTCCGGCTACCGCTTCGTACCGCTCATCGATAAGGACATTCTGTTGCTCGAGTCGCAGGCGATGCAGAACTGCGCAGACCAATACGCCGACCGGCTGGCGCGCGAAAAGTGCCGGCTATTTTCCGTCCGGCGGCGCGATACCCATGTGGCGACGCTGGAGATTGGACCGCATTCCCGGGAAACAGGCGTCCTCACCATCACCCAGCTCAAAGCCCGCCATAATATGCCCGCCTCCATCGAGGTCTGGCAGGCCGCCTATGCCTGGCTATCCCAGCAGAGCGGTTTGAAGCGTCTCCCGCCGATGGTCGCGCCGGAAAGACCTTTCAATGAGAAGTTGTGGCGAGACCTGATGGCGCCGTATCGGAACGCCAAAAGCGGCGCGCCCTGGCTACCGCAACGGCTCACCCAACCGGTTTTCGCGCGCCTTGACATGGACATGTGCGACCTCGCGCGGCGCGGCAACGTCGTCTCGTGGCTGTTCACCTGAAACTTGGCGAAAGTGGAACGACCGGCAGCGCGGACCGCTTCATCCGTCCGTCTTATTCCCTTTCAGGATTAGGCTGAACCACCCGCTCCCCCCCCGGCCGCCCATGGGAGTATTGTATTTGGGCGGCCGGGCGGGGGAGCGGGCTGGCGATGTGATTCCGCATAACGCGGAAATGATCTAGCTCTCGGTGAGATCGTCTGCCGGCGGCAACGGACGGCGGACGCTTTGCCGGTACTTGCGCGGAGAGACGTCGAACCAGCGGTAAGCCGCGCGCGTAAAGATGCTGGGGTCCGAATAGCCAAGATCGTAGGCGATCTTCGACAACGGCATGTCCGTCTCGCGCAACAGCCGGTCGGCGCGTTCCTTGCGGACGTTATTGAGTACGGTTTCGAAATTGGTGTTCTCGGCCAGCAGCCCGCTCTTCAAGGCACGCGGCGTCTCACCGATTTCCTTCGACACGTCGGCCAGCGAAGGTGCGATCTGACGCTGCAGGACGGACTGAATTCCCAGCCGGGCCCGCCGCAGCCATTCGTCAGCGAAACAAAGCTCCGCAAGCGCCCTTTCCGCGTGATTGAAATGCAGCTGATGCGCCATCGCGTTGGCGCCGCGCATTTTGGCGTTGAGCGCGGAGAGGGGGTGGGATACGGAGCTGATCTCCTCTTCGAACGACACACGATCGCCGAGCACGGACCTCACCAGATCATCGCAGCTCTTGCAGCCTTGCCCGGCGCATTCAGGGCACCCCTGAGGACGACGGCCTTCGAGCTTGATGAGTTGCGGATACCAGCCATCGCCCATGGCGTCGCGCAGCCGGCTGAGTACGCAGACCATCGTGAAACAATCGATTTGGCGCCGCGCGGGTATGCCTTCGGGATACTGCCACCACCCTTCGGCGATTCCGGTCACGTAGTTTTCGCTGTACCCGGCTTCGACCTCGGGAACGAAAACCTTGGCGAACGCCGCGCTGACCGTTAGCGCGTCGCGCGCGGTCGCCGCCGTCATAACCACATGACCGAGAAGCCCTGTCCCGCCCGGCACCATCGCCTGTCCAATGCGCAGGCCCAGGCAATCGTCGTTCAGCATCGACGAGATCCGTTCCAGGATCTCACCAAGCGCCACGAGCGAGATGAAAGCCATCGGCGTGTAGCTTGCTGCCGGTTGCAGACCCGACTCCGCAATCAGGGCGTCGTAGTTCTCGATCCTGGGTTTGGCGAAGGCTTCCAGTGCAACCAGCACGCCCGCGCGGATCTCAGGAACTGGCCCGACGAAATGAACCGACATCGCGTCCAATCCTGCCGTCCAGACGCGGCACATTCATCGCGACTGGATATTTCTGCTTCTTCTAAATGGAATAGTGACAGCTCCAAAGTCAAGAAGCCCTACCACTCTCGTCAAGAAATGATTCGTTAACCAAGCTAGCCTCCGGCTCTCCGAGGTTTTCTGACGATCACCTCACAGAGGCCGGTCGGCCGCATTCCACCACAACAAGAAGATAAACGACGCATGGTTTCCACCGGGTCAGGCGAGATTTCCATCATTCACCTCCTTCATCGTGCCGGTCAGAGCGCCGATGAACTTTTCGCTGCCAACACCGCCGACATGCCGCTGACGCCGCGCCAGTACGAAGTGCTGAAGGCGGTCGCGACGGCCGACGAGCCGAGCCAGACGCAGCTTGTCGATTCCACCGGGATCGACCGCTCGACGCTGGCCGATATCGTCCGCCGTCTTGTCGAGCGCAACCTGCTCTCACGTAACCGCACACGGCGCGATGCGCGCATGTATGCGGTTTCGATCACGCCGCAGGGGCGCGAAGCCCTGGAGGGCATAGAGCCCGCGGCGCATCGCACCCATGAGCGGTTGCTGTCCGGGCTTTCCCAGGACGAACGGGCGTCGCTCGTCGATATGCTGAAGCGCATCGTCCAAGCAGCGAAAGCCGTCGAAGACGACAAGTAGCCCAACCGAGAGGTACTTTACGGCGTCCAGCTACGAGGCGTCGGCCTGGGCGCTATTCCCTTTCAGGATTAGGCTGAGCCACCCTCCGCGTAATGCGGAAATGATCTATCGGTTTGGCGATGCCCGTTCGAGAATGGCGTCCGTATCGGCCCAATCGACGCCCTGTCCGTAGGTCTGCCGGCTGAAATTGCCCATGCGGGTCGCGATGAAGGCGTCCGCCGTGGCCAGCGGGGCGTGTGCGCGCAGGATGGCACCGGCAGCCAGAACGGCCAGGCTCTCGACCAGCGCCCGCGCACGTCCGTCAAGCTTGCGCGGTTCGTGCAGGATCGCCTCGGTTCTCTGATGGGCCGCCTTGAGGTGGGGATCGTCGCCGATCGCCAGCGCCAGATCGTCCATGACGAGGCTGACGATATCCGGCTCGCGCTGCAGGACACGCAACACATCGAGCGCAAGGACGTTGCCGGAGCCCTCCCAGATGGCGTTGACCGGCGCCTCCCGGTAAAGCCGCGCCATGCTCCAGCGTTCGACGTACGCGTTACCGCCCATGCATTCCATGGCTTCGGCTACGAGTCCCGGCGCGATTTTGGTCGTCCAGTACTTGGTGACCGGCGTCATCAGCCGGCGCCACGCGGCGGCGTGCGGGTCCTCATGACGGTCGAACGCCCGCGCCAGCCGGAACGACAGCGCGACGGCCGCCTCGACGTCGAGCGCCAGATCGGCCAGCACCTGAACCATCACCGGCTGTTCGACAAGCCGCCGCCCGAACGCCTTGCGATGCTCGCAATGATGGATCGCCTGCGCGAGGGCCTGCCGCATGAGCGCGGTGGACGACACCGAACAGTCGAGCCGCGTCTGCGTCACCATTTCGATGATTGCCGCGACACCCTTGCCAGGCTCGTCGATCAGCCAGCCCAGACTGCCATGCAATTCGGCTTCGGCGGTGGCATTCGAGCGGTTACCGAGCTTGTCCTTGAGGCGCAGCAGGTGGATACCGTTAAGCTTTCCTTCCGGTGTAAGCCGCGGCACCAGAAACGCCCCGGTCCTTCCCCGGTCTGCGCCAGGACGATGAACGCATCCGACATGGGCGCCGAGAGGAACCATTTGTGGCCGTTCAGGCGGTGTAAGCCGCTTTCCTGCTCGCCTGTCACAGGCTCCGCAGCCGTGGTGTTGGCCAGAACGTCGCTACCGCCCTGCCGCTCCGTCATCCCCATGCCGATCGTCGCCGCGCGCTTGTCCTCGATCGGTTCCCGGCGCGCATCGTAGCTGCGGGACACCAC
This sequence comes from Filomicrobium sp., assembly GCA_965226995.1. Taxonomy (GTDB): domain Bacteria; phylum Pseudomonadota; class Alphaproteobacteria; order Rhizobiales; family Hyphomicrobiaceae; genus Filomicrobium. Next base: position 338,260 of record CBDDFK010000008.1, on the reverse strand, counting down.
CCTCGGCAGCCAGGTTTCAGCGACTTTCGGTGCGCGGTTGAGCGTCGGAACCGATGCATGCGTCATTGATATCGGGCAGATATGCCCCGGTTCCATCTGGGTCGCGAGGTAGAGACCGGCGGCACGGGCCACCTGCTGATCGGGTTGCGCCTCCACCGTCTTTTTCACCTGATGCAGCCAGGCCGCGCAGTTGAGCCCTTCGGCGCAGGAGATTTCCATCAATTCATGATACGCGGGATGGAATTCGACGGTGTCGATGCGCCGGCCCTCCGCATCGTGAGTTTCCAGGCGCGGCGCATGCGTGTTGGCGAGCCGGGCGCGCTCGACGGCATCGGCGCTGCCGCACACGAGCCCGAACGCCACGAGGCTGCGCACCGCGTGCCCGCCGCCTTCGCGCGACACCGCATCCTGGAGGGCGGCATCGCTCGAATAGAGGTTGAGATCCTCGAACGGCGGCGGCTGGTTATCCGCCTCGGTATCGGTCTGGCTCATCGGACCCTTTTTCCGTTTGCGCGGCGTCGCGGCGGTCCGCCCGTCGGCGGGCAAGACAGTGAGACGATCGCCGCAAGGAGCGCAAGTCCCCTCATCCAGCGCGCCAGGCCCGCTCCCCTGGCGAGCGCCCGCGGCCTTCGCGAGACCGTCGCTCTCGCGATACAGGCGGACGCCCCCGGCACTTTTGTGCGCGCCTCCGAACGTTCAATGCATAAAACCCGGGAACAATCGTGGCGATCGCCGATAGAAGTTGCGAGGCGCTGCAACGCAGCCTATTAGAACGGCTTTGATGAACATGCTCGACAAGCCTCGCAACAAACAATTCCCGCACCGCCATCTTCTCTCCTGCGCTAAGCTGACGGCGCCCGAGATCAATTATCTCTTGGATCTCGCCGACAAAGCGGCGGACCGTAACCGCCAGATCCACAAGAACCGCGACGTTCTCTCCGGCCGGACGGTCATCAACCTGTTCTTCGAGGCCTCGACCCGTACACAGGCCTCCTTCGAACTCGCCGGCAAGCGCCTCGGCGCGGACGTCATGAACATGAACGTCGCCAGTTCGTCCTTGCAGAAGGGCGAAACGCTGATCGACACGGCGGTCACCCTTAACGCCATGCGCCCGGACATAATCGTCGTCCGGCATCACGCCGCCGGCGCCGTCGAACTGCTATCCCAGAAGGTCGTGGATTGCTCCGTGGTCAACGCTGGCGACGGCGCCCATCAGCATCCAACCCAGGCGCTGCTCGACGCGCTGACCATCCGCCGCGCCAAGGGCCGTATCGAAGGCCTGACCGTCGCCATCTGCGGCGACATCCAGCATTCGCGCGTCGCCCGCTCGAACATCGACCTCCTGAACGCCATGTCGGCGCGCGTTCGCATCGTCGCGCCTTCGACGCTGCTGCCCTCACACCCCGACAGGCTGGGCGCCGAGGTCTATACCGACATGTGGGCCGGCCTCACCGACGCTGACGTCGTCATGATGCTCCGCCTCCAGCATGAGCGCATGGACGGCGCAGCCATACCCTCCCCCCGTGAGTACTTCCACTTCTTCGGCCTCGATCACGAGAAGCTCGCCCGCGCACGCCCGGATGCGCTCATCATGCACCCCGGCCCGATGAACCGCGGCGTCGAGATTGCGTCAACCGTCGCCGAGCACTCGCGCAGCGTCATCCGCGATCAGGTGGAGATGGGAGTCGCGGTCCGCATGGCGGTGCTGGAAGCGCTGCATTCGAACCTGCCGCGCGACTGAGATCGGGATGCCGGAAATCTCGCCGCGCAGCCATGAAATGAAGACGAAAGAGAAACGCCGATGAACCCGTCCGGTGGTGACAAGTCGAAAGCGGGCCGCGCCCCGCAGGCGTTTCTCAACGCCCGCCTGATCGATCCCGCGTCCGGCCGCGACGAGCCCGGTGGCCTGCTCGTCCAGGACGGTCTCATCGCGGATCTCGGCCCGCACCTGAGGCGCAACGCGCCCCAGGGCGCCAGCGTCATCGATTGCCAAGGCCACGTTCTCTGTCCCGGCCTGATCGACGCCCAGGTCTTCACCGGCGAGCCCGGGCAGGAGCACCGCGAAACCCTCAAGACCGCGAGCCGCGCAGCCGCCGCCGGCGGCGTCACGACGATGGTCGTCATGCCCGACACGACGCCGGTCATCGATCAGGTCGCCCTGGTCGATTTCATCCAGCGCCGGGCCCGCGACAACGCCGTCGTTCACGTGCACACCATGGCCGCCATGACGCGCGGACTGGCCGGCGAGGAAATGACCGAGATCGGCCTCTTGAAGCGCGCCGGCGCCATCGCCTTCACCAACGGCAAGTCCAGCGTCGCCAACACCCGCGTGATGCGCAACGTATTGACCTATGCGAAGGACTTCGACGCTCTCGTGGTCCACCACTGCGAGGACCCCTACCTCTCGAACCGCAGCGCCATGAACTCCGGCGAAGTCTCGACCCGCCTCGGGCTGCCGGGGGTTTCGACCGTCGCCGAGACGATCGTTCTCGAGCGCGACGTCCGCCTCGTCGAGAAGGCCGGAACGCGCTACCACGCCGCCACCATCTCTTGCGCGGAAAGCCTCGAGGTCATCGAGGCCGCGAAGGCAAAGGGCTTGTCGGTCACCTGCGGCGTCTCGATCAACCATCTGACGCTCAACGAGAACGACGTCACGGGTTACCGCACCTTCTTCAAGGTGCGCCCGCCGCTCCGCCACGAGGACGACCGCCGCGCCATGGTCGAGGGGATCGCGAATGGATCCATCGACATTATCGTATCGAGCCACGACCCTCAGGACGCCGACGATAAGCGCCGCCCGTTCCAGGAAGCGGCCGACGGTGCCGCCGGACTGGAAACGCTACTCCCCGCCGCGCTTCGGCTCTATCAGTCGGGCGACGTGGACCTCGTCCCGCTGCTGCGCGCCATGACCTGCAATCCCGCCCGCATTCTCGGTATCGATGCGGGCCGCCTGGAAAAAGGCGCCATTGCCGACATCATCCTCGTCGACCTGAACGATCCTTGGGTCGTCAACAAGGACCTCTTGCGGTCGCGCTCGAAGAACTCGCCGTTCGATGAGGCAAGGCTGCAGGGCCGCGTCCTGCGCACGCTTGTTGCCGGCGAGATGGTCTATCAGTACGCTGGCCAAGAGGATCGCAACTGAGCGGGTCGCGCGCGGCTTTACAGCCGTTGGGGAGAGGGAGCGGATAGGTTGGGCATCGAGCTACTGGCTGCATTGCTGGCCGGCTATCTTTGCGGCTCGATCCCCTTCGGCCTGCTTTTGACCCAGGCCGTCGGCCTTGGCGATATCCGTTCCATCGGCTCCGGCAACATCGGCGCGACCAACGTCCTCAGGACCGGCAACAAGAAACTTGCCGCCGCGACGCTCCTCCTCGATGTGCTGAAGGGAACCGCCGGCGTACTGTTGGGAAGCCTGATCCATCCAGGGGAAGCGCCCATTGCTTTGACCGGTGCGGCCGTTGGAGGTCTGGGGGCCTTTCTCGGCCACGTCTATCCCGTCTGGCTGGGTTTCAAAGGCGGCAAGGGCGTCGCCACCTATATCGGCGTCCTCCTGGGGCTGTTCTGGAAACTCGCCCTGGTCTTTTGCGCGGCCTGGCTCGCCGTCGCCTGGACGACCCGATATTCTTCGCTCTCGGCCCTTGTCGCCGCGGCACTTGTTCCGGTCGCCGCCTATATTCTGGCAGGGCCGGTGCTGGCAGCAGTCTGCCTCGCGATGAGCGCGCTCCTCATTTTCAAACACAAAGCCAATATTGACCGGCTGCGCGCCGGCACGGAGTCACGCATCGGTGAAAAGTCCTAGGCGCCGAACCGATCTCTTCAATACCGCGCCCCTCCCGGTCGCGGAACTGGACGACTCGCAGCGGCTGGCCTGTCTGCGCCTGATCCGCTCGGAAAACGTCGGTCCCATAACCTTCAGGGAACTCATCAACAGGTACGGCGGTGCCGGTCAGGCACTCGATGCTCTGCCTGAATTGAGCCGCCGCGCCGGCCACGGCAAACCGATCCGAATCTGCCCGCGCGAATACGCCGAACGCGAATTGGAGGCCGCGGATGCCTGCGGCGCCGTGCCGGTCTTCACCATCGAACCCGGCTACCCCGCGCAACTCGCCCAGCTCGAAGCACCCCCGCCACTCGTTTATCTGCGCGGCAACGCCGCTATCGTTGCGCGCCCCGCCGTCGCGATCGTTGGCGCCCGCATGGCCTCGGCAGCCGGCATGAAAATCGCCGCGACCTTTGCGAACGAACTCGGCGCATCCGGGCTCGTCATCGTATCCGGTCTGGCCCGCGGCATCGACGCAAAGGCACACGAAGCCGCGCTGGAGACGGGCACTGTCGCGGTTCTGGCCGGCGGCGTCGACAACATCTACCCGCCGGAGAACGCCGACCTTCACGCGGCCATTGCCGAACGCGGCTGCCTCGTTTCCGAGATGCCCTGCGGGTTCAAGCCGCGTGGCCAGGACTTCCCCCGCCGCAACCGATTGATTTCCGGCATGTCGCTCGGCGTCGTGGTCGTCGAAGCCGCCCGCCGCTCCGGCACGTTATCCACCGCACGCCGAGCCGCCGAGCAGAACCGGGAGGTTTTCGCCGTTCCCGGCCACCCTCTCGACCCGCGCGCCGAAGGCACCAACCACTTGTTGAAAACGGGCGCCATCCTCGTCACCGAAGCCGCCGATGTCATCTCGCACCTGCGCCCGCTGGCCGGAGCCGGGAATCCCGGCGCGTTTAGGGAGACCGCGCCAGTCCAATCCGCATTCGATACCTCGCCCGTTGCGAGCGCGGGCACCGAAGGCACCCAGGAGCCCAGTGACGCAGGCAACGGAGACGACGGCCGTACCCGCGCCAGGCTCTTGTCGGCCCTCGGCCCCGCCCCTTGCAGCCTCGACGATCTCGCTGAGACATGTGGTATTTCGATCCGGGAGGTCCGCACGATTCTGATCGAGCTGGATCTCGCCGGGCTTACGGAGCGCCACGGGGCGCAGCTCGTGTCCCTGCGGACGGATTCCGTAAGCACAACCGAATAAAACGCTTCGCGGACGAACGCTTCGCTGTCGCGCCGCGCGCCCCTGCCAAGCATCGCTTGTTGTTAAAATGAATTCAGGGCCGGCGGGCAGCTGCCTCATACGCGGCGAGAAGCTTCTGCGCCAGACCATGCTGACCGGCCTTGGAGGCCATGCGCTGCAATTCCAGTATCATGTCCGCCATGTAGTCCAATTGATCGGCGTCCAACCCCGCTTCGGCACCGGAAATACCCGCACCCGCGGCGTCGCTTTCTTTCATCTTCCGCTCGCCCACACGTGTCTCCCAATATATCCGATACGGCCATCGACCACCGCATCGACTGAAACCATGGATTGCAGGATTTATCAGGCACCACCTTAAGACGCAATCCTTCGCATGTTTGACAGTCCTTTCACGATCCACCATCTTCCCGTCGTCCGATGGCCAGAAGCTCGTAGGGGACGCGGAGAATTCGACCATCGGGAAATCTAACAGCTATCGTTGTATGGGTCGCTTGATACATAGCCTGCCGGATTGCCCCGGCGTGAGCTGAACCGGCGCCCTTGCGCATGAAAGTCATACATGAACGTCTTGATCGTCGAGTCTGCCGCCAAGGCGAAGACCATCAACAAATATCTCGGGTCGGACTACAAAGTGATCGCCTCGTTCGGTCACGTTCGCGACCTGCCGTCGAAGGATGGTTCCGTGAAGCCCGACGAGGACTTCGCGATGGCCTGGGACGTCGCCGATTCGAAGTCCCAGAAGGTCCTCAAGGAGATCACCGACGCCGTGAAATCGGCTGACAAGGTCATACTCGCTACCGACCCCGATCGCGAAGGCGAGGCCATCTCGTGGCACATCCTTCAGGTCTTGGAGAAGCGGCGCGCCTTGAAAAAGGGCGTTCCCGTCGAACGGGTGGCCTTCAATGCAGTGACGAAACAAGCGATCCTCGACGCACTGGCCAAACCGCGCCAGATCGACGAACCGCTCGTCTCCGCCTACCTCGCCCGCCGGGCGCTCGATTATCTCGTTGGCTTCACGCTCTCGCCCGTCCTTTGGCGCAAATTGCCCGGCGCCCGATCCGCTGGCCGCGTGCAGTCGGTCGCGCTGCGCCTCGTCTGCGACCGCGAATCCGAAATCGAAGCGTTCAGAAGCGAGGAATACTGGTCGATCGAGGCGCTGCTCGAGACCGCTTCGAAAGAGGAGGTTCGCGCCCGCCTGACCGCCATCGACAAGGCGGCTGTGAAGAAGCTGGACATCAAGACCGAAGCGGAAGCGACGGGCATTCGCGACGCCATCCTCAAGGGCGAGTTCCGCGTCGCGGGCATCGAGAAGAAGGCAGTGAAACGCAATCCGTTTCCGCCGTTCTCAACCTCCACCCTGCAGATGGATGCGTCCCGCAAGCTGGGCTTCTCCGCCAAGCAGACCATGCAGATCGCCCAACGTCTCTACGAGGGTGTCGATGTCGGTGAGGGCGCGCCCGTCGGCCTGATCACCTATATGCGTACCGACGGTGTGCAGATCGTCGGCGAAGCCATCCAGGCCATCCGCTCCCAGGTCGCAAGCGATCTCGGCAAGCGCTACGTCGCGCCCTTCATCCGCGAGTACAAGACGAAGGCGAAGAACGCCCAGGAAGCGCACGAGGCGATCCGTCCCACCGACGCCAGCCGCCGGCCCGATGCTGTCGCCAAGTATCTCGATCGCGACCAGGCGCGGCTCTACGATCTGATCTGGAAACGCGCCGTGGCAAGCCAGATGGCGTCCGCGGAACTCGAGCAGACAAGCGCGGAAATCGAGGTCCAGGGCCGCGACGGCAAGACCTACGGCCTGCGCGCCACCGGCTCGGTCGTCAAGTTCGACGGGTTCCTCAAGCTCTACGAGGAAGGCCGCGACGAGCGCATCAAGGCGCAAAAGGGCAAGGACGACACCGCCGAAGACGAGACGGACCGCCGCCTGCCGCCGCTCGAAGAAGGCCAGAAGCTGGCCGACCGCGAGATCGACGCCAACCAGCACTTCACCCAGCCGCCGCCGCGCTTCACCGAGGCGACCCTTGTGAAACGCATGGAAGAACTCGGCATCGGCCGGCCGTCCACATATGCCGCGACGCTCGCGACATTGCAGGATCGCGGCTACGTCCAGATCGACAAGAAGCGGCTCATTCCCGACGACAAAGGCCGGCTCGTCACGTCGTTCCTCGAAGCCTTCTTCAAGCGCTACGTCGAGTACGACTTCACCGCCGACCTCGAAGAAAAGCTCGACCTCATCTCCGACGACAAGTTGCAGTGGAAGGACGTTTTGCGCGACTTCTGGAAGGACTTCACGAAGGCCGTCGACGAGATCAAGGAACTGCGCGTCGCCGAAGTGCTCGATGCCTTGAATGAACTGCTCGGCCCCCACGTCTTCCCAGCCAAGGAAGACGGCACCGACCCGCGCGCCTGTCCGTCATGCGGCGAAGGCCAGCTCAGCCTCAAGGTGTCCTCCAAGTTCGGCGCCTTCATCGGTTGCAGCCGCTATCCCGACTGCCGCTTCACCCGTCAGCTCTCGCAGTCCGACGCCGACGATAAGAACGCCCAGCTCGACGGGAAGGAACTGGGCTTCGACCCAGAGAGCGGCCTGCCCGTGCGCCTCTACGTCGGACGCTTCGGGCCCTACCTCCAGCTCGGCGGCAAGGACGACTACGAGGACGGCGAAAAACCCAAACGGTCCTCGATTCCCAAGGGCATCGATGCCGGTGACGTCGATCTCGAAGCCGCCCTGAAGCTCCTGTCGCTCCCGCGCGAGGTCGGCCAGCACCCGGAGACCGGCAAGACCATCTCCGCCGGGCTCGGCCGCTACGGCCCCTTCGTCCTTCACGATGGCACCTATGCCAATCTGGAGAGCATGGAGGATGTGTTCTCGGTCGGCATCAACCGCGCCGTCGTCCTCCTCGACGAGAAGGCGAAATCCGGCAAGGGGCGGTTCCAGCGCCAGAAGGCGAACGTTCTCAAGGAGCTCGGCGAACACCCCGACGAAGGCGGCAAGATCCAGGTTCTCGAGGGGCGATACGGTCCTTATGTCAGCCACAACAAGGTCAACGCCACGCTGCCCAAGGGCACGGAGCCGACGGAATTGAGCCTCGAAAAGGCGCTCGAACTCCTGGCCGAAAAGGCCAAAAAGAAACCGGCAAAGAAAGCCGCCAAGAAGCCGGCGGCGAAAAAGGCCGCTGCCAAAAAGGCGCCCGCCCAGAAAGCTACGAAGCAAGCTACGAAGAAAGCTACGAAGAAAGCAGCGAAGAAACCCGCGGCGAAACCCAAGTCGGACACCGCCGCCTCCGACGACGACGCCCCGTTCTGATCCTTGTGCCGAAAGGCGACCACTTGGCGCGCAAAGCGAAATCGACAGGTCGGAAGACCAGGAAGCGCGGCGGCGGGGTCGGCCCGGAGATGCGCGGCGGCGCACCGGCGCAAGCCGACTTCGATAGCGGCGTCCGCGATGACGAAGGACTGCCCCCGCGCGAAGACATCCTGAAGTATCTGGCGCAGGCCGACGGCAAGACGGGGAAGCGCGAGATCGCCCGCGCGTTCGGGATCAAAGGCGACGCCCGGGCGCCGATGAAGCGCCTTCTTAAGGACATGGCGGACGACGGGCTTCTGGCTGGCAACCGACGCGAAATGCGCGAGAAAGGCTCGCTTCCGCCTGTCGGCGTCCTCGAAGTGACCGGGCAGGACGATGCCGGCGACCTCGTTGCCCAGCCGGCCGTGTGGAAAGACGAAGACGGCAAACGCCCCCATGTCCTCATATTGATGCACGTCCCGGAGGCCCAGCGCGCGGGTGCCAGCATCGGCATCGGCGACCGGGTCCTGTGCCACATCAACCGGCTCGAAACGCCCGACGTCGAGGGCTTCCGTTTCGAGGCCGTACCCATTCGCAAATTGCCGCGCGAGAAACAGCGCCTGCTCGGCATCTTCAAGGTCTCGCAACGCGGCGGCGGCGGCTCGATCGAACCGATCGACCGCAAATCGCTGCGCTCCTGGCCCGTTCAGAAGTCCGATGCCGGCGATACCGCCGACGGCGATCTCGTCCGTTACGACCTGATCCGGCGCGGCCGTTTCGCCGCCCCGCAGGCAAAGATCCTGGAGAGCCTCGGCAATCCCGACGACCAGCGCCAGATCAGTCTGATCGCCGTCCACGCCCACGGCATCCCGGACGACTTCCCCGAGAGCGTGATGGAGGAAGCGGAAGACCTGGACGAACCGACGATGTCCGGGCGCACCGACCTGACCAAGCTGCCGCTCCTCACCATCGATCCGCCCGATGCCCGCGACCACGACGATGCGGTCCATGCCGAACCCGACAGCGACCCCAAGAATCCGGAAGGCTTCGTCGTCACCGTCGCCATCGCCGACGTCGCTCATTACGTTCGCGCCGGCTCGCGGCTCGATCGGGAGGCACGCCGCCGCGGCAACTCGGTCTATTTTCCCGACCGCGTCGTGCCGATGCTGCCGGAGAAGATCTCCAACGACCTTTGCTCTCTGCGCGAAGGCGAGTTGCGACCCTGCCTCGCCGTGCAGATGGTGTTCGACAAGAAGGGCGAAAAGAAACGCCACAAGTTCCTGCGCGGCATGATGCGATCCGCCGCGAAGCTTGCCTATCAGGAAGCCCAGGACGCCATCGACGGCCGCCCCGGCGAGAAGGCCGCGCCGTTGTTGGAACCGGTACTGAAACCGCTTTGGGCGGCCTACGAAAAGCTCGCCGCCGCACGCGACCGGCGCGGCCCGCTCGATCTCGACCTCCCCGAACGCAAGATCGTCCTCAATGTCGAGGGCAAGGTGGACCGCGTCGTCGTACCCGAACGGCTCACCGCACATCGGCTGATTGAAGAGTTCATGATCCAGGCCAACGTCGCCGCAGCCGAAGCCCTGGAAGGCAGGAGCGCCCCGGTTGTCTACCGGGTGCATGAACCGCCTTCGAAAGAGAAGCTGAAAGCGCTGCGCGAGTTCCTCGATACGCTCGATCTGAAACTGCCGCCGCAGGGACAGCTCAAGCCGGACGCCTTCAACGGCATACTCGCCAAGGCGAAATCGCTCCCGGTTCCCGAACTGGTCAACGAAATCGTTCTGCGTTCGCAGAGCCAGGCGGTCTATTCGCCCGAAAACGCCGGTCACTTCGGCCTGAACCTGCGCCGCTACGCCCACTTCACCTCGCCGATCCGCCGCTACGCCGACCTTATCGTCCATCGCTCGCTAATCGGCGCGCTCGGCCTGGGCGGCGGCGGGCTCGACCCTGAAGACGCGCTGCAATTGTCCGCAATCGCCGAGCAGATCTCCGAAGCCGAGCGCCGCGCCATGTCCGCCGAGCGCGAGACGATCGACCGGCTGATCGCCGCCCATCTTTCCGAAAAGGTCGGAGCGCAATTCTCCGGCCGGATTTCAGGCGCGACCCGCTCCGGACTGTTCGTCCGTCTTGCCGACACGGGCGCCGATGGCTTCGTCCCCGCGGCCACATTGGGCGACGACTACTACCAGCACGACGAAGAAAGCCATGCCTTGATCGGACAGCGCACAGGGCTGGGATACAGCCTGGGAGACCCCGTCGAGGTGAAGCTGGTCGAGGCGATCCCGACGGCGGGCGCACTGCGCTTCGAGATCCTGACCGAACCGCGCAAACCGCACGGCAAGCCGGTCAAGGGCGGGAAAATGCTACGGCGCGGCCGCGGCGGCGAGCGCCCCGGCGGCGGTCGCGGCGGTGGCAAACGGCCAGCCCGACGCGGCAAACGCGGCTGAACGATTGGTTGCGAGCAGGCGCGACCGAATGGCATGCCGCCCGCATCTTCTGTTCTCCGCAAACACCCCCTATGATCGAAAACACACGCAGCCCGGCGACCGAACAAGCGGACCCCTCACGATGACCATCACGATCACCACCGACAAGACCGCGCCCGAAGCTCCCCGCTCGGTCGTTACCGCGATGCGCAATGGGGTCCAGCACAAGTGTCCGGCTTGCGGTGAAGGCGCCCTATACGACGGCTATCTGAAGGTCAACGACACCTGCCCGTCGTGCCGCGAAGAACTCCACCACCAGCGCGCCGACGACGCACCGCCCTATTTCACGATGTTCATTGTCGGCCATATCGTCGTGGGCCTCGTCCTCATGGTCGAAGACCTCTATGCACCTTCGCTCTGGGTCCATGCGCTCCTGTGGACGCCGATGGTTCTGGCCATGAGCCTTCTGCTGCTGCCGCGCGTTAAGGGGGCTCTCATCGGCCTGCAGTGGGCCAACCGGATGCATGGCTTCAGCGGCGAGGAAGACACCGCGCCGGACCTTGGGCACGCAGGCGCGCCGCGGCACTGAGCAACGGACGCGCGGCGATGGCGGACGATACGCAGACCGCGGCCGACCGGCGCCACCTGAAACCTCGTGACGCGGCAACACTGGTCATCGTCGACCGGACAGGCCCGCCGCGTGTTCTGCTTGGCCGTCGCCGGCCTACCCAGATCTTCCTCCCCGACAAATTCGTCTTCCCCGGCGGCCGCGCCGATCGGTCGGATCGGCAGGTCCCTTCGGCGGGCGATCTTCCCTGCGAGGAAACGCGCAAGCTTCTCCTGGACATGAAGGGCGGCGCGGCGAACGAAGCCCGGGCAAGAGGGCTGGCGATGGCAGCCGTGCGCGAATCCTACGAGGAGGCCGGTATCCTCATTGGCCGCGAGCGGAGCAGCGCAGACACAGCGCCCGGCCTTTCCGCAAAGGCCGACGTCTCGCCGCTACCGGAGGATTGGTCCGGCTTCTTCGAGCAGCAGGTCGAACCCGATTTGAGCCCGTTGCGCTTCCTTGCGCGCGCAATAACCCCACCCGGCCGCCCGCGGCGCTACGACACGCGCTTCTTCTTTGTCGATGCGCGGGCCATCGCCCGGACCATCGAACCGCCCGATGACGAACTGCGGGATCTGGACTGGTTCACCATCGAGGAATTACGCCGGCTCGATCTGCCCAACATCACCCGGGCCGTCGTGGAGGACCTGAACGAGTTCCTGGATGCCGACCCGAACATACAGGCCGATTGGCCTGTGCCATTCTACTTTTTCAAGGCCGGCGCCTTCGAACGCCAACTCCTGCGATGAGATTGAAGCGCCGTGATTGGCGGCTCGAATGGCCCGTGAGCCGCAACGCGACCCTTGACAAAGCCCCCGCTCACCGCTATCTTCCCGCGCTTGAACCCAAAATACCGCCAGCGGACGCCGCGCCGGGTCACCTCCCGGCCACTTCGGCGTTGTTGCGGACCGAAACCCCGATACTTCCAGGTAGACGATCATGGCCAAGCCCGTCGTTCAGAAGATCAAGCTGCTGTCCACCGCCGGGACCGGCTTCTTCTACGTCACCAAGAAAAACCCGCGCAACACCACCGAAAAGATGGTCATGCGCAAATATGACCCCGTCGTGCGCAAGCACGTCGAGTTCAAGGAAGCAAAGATCAAGTAAGCTGACACGGGGTGTGTAGGCACCGCCACCTCGGTATCTCAAAGAATACTGGCAGCCACGGCGCGCCACGACATACGAATAGCCCCGTTCGGCCGTCCGAGCGGGGTTTTATGCGTCTATTAGATCATTGCCGCATTACGCGGGATCACATCGCGAGCCCGCATATTGCGGAAAAGCAATGGGTCGATATGAAAAGAACGCCGGAGTTGGCAAAGGGACGAGCCAGGGTCCGCTTGATCCCGGTTGCGGGGTCGTCCCGGAACGTGCGAACCCTGGCCTTATCGCCCAAACGGAGCCGAAGAGGGCCTCGGTTTCCGCTTGGTGTGAACAACGACTGCAGCCTTATGAGGAGGCCACTCTAGCCGCTGCGTTGTTCACGTTCCCTCTCCCGGCAGGTGATGCGGCGGTCCTGCCGTTCGAGAGCCTGGAGCGCACTGGAAGCGCCTCGGCGCCGTCTCGATGCGCAATCAGAATTTTTCCATCTGCGAACTGCGCTCGCTCGGATCATGAATAAGTAGCACTCAGACCAACCGCACGCAAGTTCATGCTTGACTATCGCAACTCAGTCACGGCCCGATTCGTATTCGGGCATGCGGGCCGCGATATGGCGCGATCGGGGCAATTTCGGTCCGCCGTCCGCGCAAGCCAACGACGCAACACCGGCATCGCCGTAACCCGACAGAGGCGAGCCGGCGGACGTGGCCTTGCCCGCCCCAACGTCGGAATAGGCAGCTATCAGGCCGCTGCCATGACACGGTTGCGACCGCGGCCGTTGGCCTGAGAGAGCGCCGAGCGCGCCCGCTTCATCAAAGCTTCCGCATCATCCGTATCGCCGCCAAGCTCAGCAATGCCGACGCTTGCAGTCAGCCGGATACGTTTCCGCGTTCGGCGTCAGGAACGGCTCCGCAGCAATTTGCGTCCGCAGCCGTTCCGCCACCTGGCCGGCCTTTGTCACCGACATATCCGGCAGCACGACGATGAAGTTTTCGCTGGTCATGCGGCAGGCCAGGTTCACGCCGCGAACGTTGCGCCGCAAGCGCTTCGCGAACTCGACGAGGAAGCTATCCGCGATGCGGTGCCCATAGCGCTCGTTGACTTCGCCGAAGCCGTCGATGTCGACCATCATGACCGAAAGCTCGCGCGTTCCGTTACGGGCATCCTGGATCAAGACCGAGAGGTGCCGGTCGAGATAGCGACGGTTGTAGAGCCCCGTCAGCGCATCCATGATCGCCATTTCGGCGGTCTGCTCCATGCGGCTGCGCAGGTAGTTGGCATGGCGCTTTCGCTTGATCTGCGTCTTGGCGCGAACGAGCAGTTCGTGGCTCTCTACCGGCCGCAAGAGGTAGTCGTTCACCCCGGCGTCCAGGCCACGCAGAAGGCGGGCATCGCAGCCCTCATCGACGAGCATGATGATCGGCAGATGCCGCGTCTCGTCATTCTCGCGAAGCTGCGCGCAAAGATTGAGACCGTCGCCACTGTTGAGCGACAGCGAGACGAATACCAGGTCGAAAGGCTCGCTGCACAGCCTCTGGTAGGCCCGCGCCATATCCCCTTCGACCACTGGGTCGTGATACTGCGATAGCGTCTGTTCGAGTTTCTGTGCCGACCGCAGGTGATCCTCGACGATCATGACCTTGCCGAAATCCCCGGACAGCGCGCGCTCAAGCGCGGCATTCTCGGTGACACCGAGCTGCCGACCGGTCGCCGCCCGCATCATCATCTCGTCGTTCAAGGTTTTGAGCCGCACGAGGTTCTTGACGCGCGTAATCAGCGCGATGTCGTCGACCGGTTTCGTAAGAAAGTCGTCGGCACCCGATTCGAGGCCCTGCACCTTGTCGGACGGCTGGTCGAGGGCTGTCACCATAACGACCGGGATATGATGGGTTTTCTCGTCGCCCTTGATCCTCCGGCAGACTTCGAAGCCATCGAGGCCGGGCATCATCACGTCGAGCAATACGACATCAACGCGCTCACGGGCGCAGATTTCGAGTGCCTCCTGCCCCGAATATGCGGTGAGCACCTGGAAGTATTCCGCGGCAAGGCGCGCTTCCAACAGCTTCACGTTGGCGGGGATGTCGTCGACGACGAGAACGCTGGCACTCATGACTGACCTAACTCAACTCACAACAATCGTCCGGCCGCTCCGGCCGCTGGTTCATCTTCTTCCTTCAAGCGCGCATGCCGGCACCTGCCGGCAAGCGCAGCTCCTACGCCGCGGCACCGATGAAGTGGCGCACCGTGTCCAGGAAGCTCGCCACCGAGATCGGCTTGGAGATGTAGGCCTCGCATCCGCCGGAACGGATCCGCTCTTCGTCGCCCTTCATCGCGAACGCCGTCACGGCGACCACCGGAATCTCGCAAAGTTCGTCGTCCTCTTTCAGCCATCGCGTTACCTCGAGGCCGGAGACCTCGGGAAGCTGGATATCCATGAGGATGAGATCGGGCCGGTGCTCGCGCGCCAGCGAAAGCGCATCGAGGCCGTTGCGTGTCTGTACGGTCGAATAACCGTGCGCATCCAGAAGATCGTGGAAGAGCTTCATGTTGAGTTCGTTGTCTTCGACGATCAGCACCTTCTTCGCCATGGCGCGGGCCCTCGCTCCGGGTCGGTCGACGACAACGTCTGTATCCTGGTACGACATGTTCTCTTCGTGCCTTATCTGCCCTGGAGCGTTCTGCACCGATTCTGCCGGGCATCCCTAGGCACACAGTGGCCCGTGAGCAGTAACCAACAATTTAAGGGACTGGCAGCGTTACCGCGGTGTCACGAAAGAAGGTTGAGCGAACATGAATGCCCGTCTCAATGTGCCGAACTCAGCCGAGGATTCGGAAATACTGGCGATCGAAGCCCTGCAGTATCTTGCCGCTGACGAGGACCGGCTCGGCCGGTTCTTGGCGCTGACCGGACTATCCCCAGACGATTTGCGCCGGGCCGCAGGCGAGCGCGGGGTCCTCGGCGCCATCGTCGGCTACCTCATGTCGGACGAACGCCTGCTCCTGGATTTTGCCGCCGAAACGGAGCGACCGCCCGAAGCGGTATCGGTGGCCTACACGCTGCTGACCGGTGAGCCGGCCGAATGGTAGCCGGCCTTCAAGGGGCATCCCCACACGGCCCGGCCTCAAGCATCTGGAGTTCGGTCAGCTTGCCGCGGATCGCGAAGTCGCCGTAGTCGATAAGAAGGTTGCTCGAAATACCGTTGGCGTGAAAACGAAACGCCAGTTCGTAGTTTGGCGCCGCGTCCGTGCCCTCGCTGTTGTTCTCGTAATAGCCGATCGCCACCGGCCAAGCTTCGAGTCCGTCCAACCCGCCCTCGGCCCGCAACCGTTGCGGCACATTCTCTGCTGCCTGCTTCGCCGGCAACGCGTCGCCGATGAAGGTATTGGTCTCATAGACCGTCTCGCCCTGCTCCGAACCGTCATAGAGCCGGGCGGGAAACTGACGCCGGCCGGCCTTGGCTGCATCGAGCAATGCGCGCGAGTGCTCGATCGGGAAGTACACCTTGCCGTCAAGCTTCAAGGCCCGGGTTGCCGGCTTGCTCAGTTCCACTTCCACGCCTTCGGCGGCCGCCCGCCGGTCTGCAGTGCCTTCGGTGGTTTCGGTCAGCTCCGTTCCCCGATACTGGGTGAGCAAAAACTTCATGTTGTCGTGGGCGGGATCTTCGTGGCTGCTGGTCCGCAGGTCGTTGATGATCGGCGTGCCGTTACGGTCGATGACGCGCGTGACGAACCGCATCTTCTGCGTATAGCCCGCACAGTTATTGCCGACGAGTTCATAAACCATCCGCCCCGTCATGTCGGTGATGCCCGACGACGATGAGGCCCGGTCCAGGGTGATCTCGTACACCGCGCGATGCGGGGCGAGCGCCGTTGCGGCCGCCGCCGGAAGAGCCGCCGCGACACCGGCGGCAACGGCCGCGAGATAACCGCCGCAAAGGAGAGCCCGATAACCACGTATCAACATGTTCGCTTGCCTGTTCGCACCCAAAAGTCGCGCAGCCGATGACCGCTCTGTCGTGCCCCCGACCCTCCCGGGCACACTGCTTGCCTCTCGGATGAACGCCGCCCACGGCCTTCACGATCCAGCATAAGAGCGTGCTCACAAAACGGCAAAAGGGCTCGCGCGGCAACCCTGCCTCATGTTAGCCAGAGGCGAGATGATGCAATCGGCAACCCTATTTCGAGAGCGTGCGACGATGAGCGATCCTGTACTGGCGCGGCTGGAGTCCATGGGCCTGACCTTGCCGGAGGCCCCGGCCCCCGTCGCCAATTACGTGCCGTATCTTATCAGCGGCGATCACCTCTTCATTTCCGGCCAGATTTCCAAGACCGCCAACGGTGACATCCTCTCCGGCCGTCTGGGGGCGGACCTGACGGTGGAGCAGGGCAAGGATGCCGCTCGCGCCTCGGCGCTCAACATCCTGGCCCAGGCCCATGCCGCGCTGGGTCGGCTGGACCGCGTCGCCCAGGTGGTGCGGCTGACCGGCTTCGTCAACGCCAGCCCGGATTTCACCGACCACCCCTTGGTCATCAATGGCGCATCCGACTTGATGGTCGAGGTCTTCGGCGAGGCAGGCAAGCACACCCGCGCCGCTGTCGGCGTCTCCGGCCTCCCCGCGGGCTGTGCCGTCGAGGTCGACGCCATTTTGCGGATCGCCCCGAAGACATAAGCACTGGGACCGGATAGCCGCTTGAGCCGCTTGTCCCGGAAGCCATGCCGATGAAACCGCGCGCGCCGCTACCGGAGACGTTCCGCCGTGCAATCGCCCATCGCGGGCGTCATCGCGCGGCGGCCCCACTCATCGTCGAGAATACGGCCGCTGCATTCGAGGCCGCCATTTCAGCGGGCCTTGGCATTGAATGCGATGTCCGCGCGGCCAAAGACGGACTGCCGGTGATCCATCATGATCCCGACCTCAATGGGCACGGTGCGGCATGGGGCGGACGGCGCATTTCCGACCTTGATGCCGACGCCGTCGCCGCCACCTGCGATGCACAAGGAAACCGGCTTCTGACATTACGGGCGGGCCTGGAACGCGTCGGCGGGCGCACCCCGCTTCTCATCGAGCTGAAATTCGACCGGCGCGCCCCGGCAGATGGCTTTCTCGACCAGATCGCCGATGAACTCTCGCGCTATGCGGGAGCGGCCGCCGTCATGTCCTTCGAGGCTGCGCCCCTGCAGTCGCTGGCGCAGATGATCCCGGAAACCCCGCGCGGCATCGTCGCCGAAAACCGTTTCAGCCAACTCGAGCAGTTCGAAGCGATCGGCGCGTCCTTCGTCGCTTATCGGGTCGATGACCTCCCCAATCCCGAGGTAGCGGCTTTAAGACGGAACAGCGCGACCGTATTCGCCTGGACCGTCCGCGACAAAGCCCAGCTTCACATCGCCCGTCGCTCCGCGGATGCGCCGATCTGCGAAGGGCCGGCGGCGGACCTTCTGGCGAATGACGCGCGCACCGCGCCGCGCGCTTAGTAGAAGCCCAGCCGCATGTATCGCCGGCGCCGGATTTCGTTGGCAATCACACGGTTACGATAGGCCTGGAACTTGCGGTAGCTGCGGAAACGCCGGGGACGGGCGGAACGGCTGACACGCCGTACGCGGGCCTTCGCTCGCGCCGCTCGCCGCGCCGTTTTCCGTTGCTTTCTGATGGCCGCACGCTTGCTTCGTTTCTTCTCCCTTGCCAAAGCTTGGCGCGCGTCCTGCCGGGCAGAAAGCGCGGCAACCGAACGAGCCCCCGGAGACGGCGGCAGAACCGTTCTCTTGGAGGCTGGCCGTTGCCGGACGAGACGCTTCGGGACGGCGGCCTTCTCGACCGACGGTGGCATGGCATCGGCGACGGGAGCGACGGCTTTCGCGAATCTTGCCAGGCGCGTTTTCCGAAGCGGGTTTGCAGTAGGCGGCGGTAGTGCCTGAGACGATTGCCGGCTCGCGGAGTTGGAGCGGGCGGCGGAGCTCCCGGAAGAATGCGCCGCTTCCGACACGGTGGTTCCGGCCGGCGTCAGGCGGGCCACCCGCTTCTCTGCGCTACCCG
This sequence comes from Filomicrobium sp., assembly GCA_965226995.1. Classification (GTDB taxonomy): domain Bacteria; phylum Pseudomonadota; class Alphaproteobacteria; order Rhizobiales; family Hyphomicrobiaceae; genus Filomicrobium. Next base: position 319,781 of record CBDDFK010000008.1, on the reverse strand, counting down.
AGCGCTTCTGCGGCATCACGCCCAACGACGGCGGCGGTGCCGGAGGCCCTCCCAGACTGCTCCGCTGCGTGAGATCGAACGTCGCCGGGCGGCGCGATGCGTTTGCGCGCGCACGCGGCGGTGGCGGCGGGCCGATGCTTCCCGTCACGATGCGGTCCGCCGGCACCTGGCGGGTAGCCGTACCGACGCCAACGACCCGAGCGGTTCCATCGTCTCCGCGAGGCCCGAGCACGAGACGCTTCGGCAATGGAATGACCTTCACCTCCGAGGGTCCTGATTGACGCCGTACGGATGCCAGACGATCACGCGGCGCGGCGGCCGGAGGCGGGATCTGTACCGGTGCAACCGCTTGCGCCGATCCGGCGTTGGCCCGCAGGCGGGCTGCGTTGATAACCGGAGGCGGGACGCTTGGCGCCGTGATGCCCGTTGAACCATGCCCGCGATCGGCCGCAACAGCATTGGCCCCGGGAGCGGTTTCCGGTTCGGGCAATTTAATGATCCGCCGCTCATCGAGCAGGGAATGCCAGCCGCTTGCGACCGTCCCGCCCGAACTGCCACCCAGCGGCGAGAACACCGATGCGTAGCCGTAGACACCGAGGGAGAACGTGGAAATGAAGAAAAGCAATGTGCTCAAACGCATAACAAGCAACCCCTGAACCGCCGCCGCGAAAGGTCCGGCCACAGCTCCGGAACCGCCGACGCCGCGACATTTCGCCATCCCTCTGTGATAAGGTTAACGCTTTCATTTGGCGAGCAGAATTTCAACCTCTATGGAGCCGACAACAGCCTTTCGCTTTAGGCATAGAGATCAGGTTGCAACAGCACTCAACCTTTTCCGTAAGGTGTTTTGAAAGACCTGCGAAAGGGATGCTGCGTTGCGATGATCCTTCATCGCAATTGTACGTTTAAGTCCAAGGATCAGGAGACGGGCAGCCCTCACCGATGACCAGCGCCTCAGACCGCAATACCGCGTCGAACGCGGGCGATCAGCCGGACCAGGAAGCTGTGCCGGACCCGCGCGACCGCTCCACCGACTCCGGCGCTCCCGCCGAGCCCAAAGGCGAAGCGGTGGTCCGCGTCGTCCAAAGCCTCTCGGAAATCGCTGCGCGCGACTTCGACGCCTGTTCCAATCCTGATCCGGCCACCTACAATCCCTTCCTCAGCCATGCCTTCCTGGAGGCGCTGGAAAACGCCGGCTGCGTCTCCGCAGATACCGGCTGGCTGCCCAACCATCTCGCGCTAGAGGACAACGAAGGCCGCCTCCTGGGAATTGCCCCGGCCTATCTCAAGTCGCACAGCCAGGGAGAATTCGTTTTCGATTACGCATGGGCCGATGCCTACGAGCGCGCTGGCGGCGACTACTATCCAAAGCTGCAGGTATCGGTGCCGTTCACGCCGGTGCCCGGCCCGCGCCTTCTCATTCCACCCGGCGACCAAGCGGCGGCACGCGAACGCATCCTCGCCGCCGCCAGCGTTGAGCTTACCCGGCGACTTGGCCTGTCTTCGGTACACATGACCTTCCTGGAGAAGGACGTGTGGGACCGGCTCGGCGAGATGGGCTTCCTGCAGCGCATGGATCAGCAATTCCACTTCGCCAACCCGGGCTACGAAACCTTCGAAGCCTTTCTCGACACGCTCGCCTCACGCAAGCGCAAGGAGGTGCGCAAGGAGCGCGCTCGCGCGGTGGCAGACGCAATATCGATCGAGCACGTGACCGGTGCCGAACTGACCGAAGCCCACTGGGACGCCTTCTACGAATTCTACCTGGAGACCGGCTCGCGCAAATGGGGCGCCCCCTACCTGAACCGCGAATTCTTTTCGCTGATCGGCGAGCGCATACCGGAGCGGTGCCTTCTCGTCATGGCGAAACGCGGCGGCCGTTACGTCGCCGGGGCGCTCAACATGATCGGCGGCGATTGCCTCTACGGGCGATACTGGGGCGCTATCGAGCACCATCCCTGCCTGCACTTCGAGGTCTGCTACTATCAGGCCATCGACTACGCCATCGCTCACGGTCTGCCGCGCGTGGAGGCCGGCGCCCAGGGTCAGCATAAGCTGGCGCGCGGTTACGTACCCCAGACCACCTATTCGGCTCACTGGTTCTCCGATCGCGGACTGTCGGAAGCCGTCGCCCGCTATCTCGTTGCCGAACGCCGCCAAGTCGCCCGGGCTGGCGAGATCCTCGGCGACTATGCGCCCTTCAAGAAGCAGCACCCAAAGTCCGGGGATTGACGCTCGTCGCCGCCAAAGCGTTATCTGCCCGGCAGAGAATCTGCCGATTGCACCATGCCCGAGAAAGGGAGCGCCCCATGCCCGCCGCTTATGAAGCCGACAACATCTTCGCCAAGATCCTTCGCGGCGAGATCCCCTGCCACAAGGTCTACGAGGACGAGACGGCCATCGCCTTCATGGATGTCATGCCGCAGTCGCCCGGACATACGCTGATTGTGCCCAAGGCACCGTCGCGCAATCTGCTCGACGCCGACCCCGCCGTGTTGAGCGCACTCGCGCCCCTCGTCCAGCGTATCGCGGTGGCGGCCAAGGATGCGTTCGCGGCGGATGGCATTTCGGTCATGCAGTTCAACGAAGGCGCCGGCGGCCAGACGGTCTTTCACCTGCACGTCCACGTCATTCCGCGTTACGAAGGCCAGCCGCTCGCCTCGCACGGCCGCGATATGGAAAAGCCCGAGGTGCTCGCCGCTCACGCCGAGAAGCTAAAAGCCGCGCTGCAGGACTGAACGAGCCGGCCCACTGGCGTCGTATAAGTCTCAAGGGATACGCCGGCTGACGGCAGACGAAATCCATCGAAGGACGCTCGCCATGGTCAAGATCCTCGTCATCGGCGCTAGCCGCGGCATCGGCCTTGAAACGGTCAAGGCTGCCCTCGAAGCCGGCCATGAGGTGCGCGCCTTCGCCCGCTCGGCAAGCCGTATCGCGCTTGAGCATCCTAGGCTCGAGAAACATGACGGCGATGCGCTTTCCAGCAACGACGTTTCCGCCGCCCTCCGCGGCGTCGACGTGGTTATTCAGGTGCTCGGTGTATCGTTCAACCCGGATATCGTCATAAACGGTACGCGGCTGTTTTCAGACGCAACCCGCGTCCTGGTCGATGCCATGCAGGCATCCGGTCCGCGACGGCTGATCGTCGTCACCGGTTTCGGCGCCGGCGACAGCCGCGAATACCTTGGCGGCATGTTCCGCCTCTTCTTCACTTTTACGCTGAAGAAGGTCTACGACGACAAGGACGTGCAGGAGCAGATCGTTCGCCAGTCAGGTCTCGACTGGACCATCGCCCGGCCCGGCATACTGAAGGACGGCCGCGCCACCGGTCTTTATCGCGTCCTGGAAGACCCTGCCGACTGGAAGGTCGGCTCGATCGTCCGGGGCGACGTCGCGCTCTTTCTTGTCGACGAGGCCGAAACCGGCAGGTATCGCGGCAAGACTCCGGCGCTGATCAGTTGAACGCGTGCGACAGTCATACCGGTAGAAAGGCCGCCGCAGAAAGCAGCGCGCCGGCACTGAAGACCGAGAACCCGAGCCGCCCGGTCCACCAATAGAGCGCAATGCCGGCGAAAAAAGCGCCTAAGCGAACCGCGATGTGCACGTCACCCAGCGCCCCTGCGGGAAATAGAACGAGCCGCGTCACCAGTCCCGCGACCAGCGCGGACGCGACCAGTCTGACCCACACGAAGACTTCGCTGTCCGACGCCAACCCGCGCGAAATACGCAACCCCACCCACCGGAACGGCTCGTGCGCGAAGAGCGCTACCGCCAGCAACACCAGGAGCGCATACGGACCGCCAAGCACGTCGGTCATGGCTCGTCGTCTTTCAAAAGGCCCTCGATACGGCGGCCGGCAAAGTATGCCGCCGTTCCGCCGATAAGGCCGGTCGCGAGAAGATCGAGACCGGGGAGTGCGAGATAAAAGACCGGGCCGAGGACCGCGCCGAACAGGACCGCAAGACCGTCCATCGCGCCGCGCGCCGCCGCGATCAAAGAGAGAAGAAAGTAGATCGGCGTAAGAAACAGCAGGCCCGCCGCGATCGATGGCGAAACCGAGCCGGTGAGAATGAAGCCCAGCGCGGAGCCGAGGAGCGTCGCCGCGAAACAACCCGTGCCAATCCCCAGGAAAAAGCTCATCCGCTCCGCTTCCGGTCGCGCGGGCAGCCGCTTCATACCCTCAAGCCAGGCGGTCACGGCGATGAAGTGCGCAGCGGCCAAGCGCCGCCAGGCCCGCGGCCTTTCCTCCGTCAGCCAAGGCAGAAGCGTCACCGTCATCGGAACGAGACGGATACCGGTCAGCGCCACCGCCAGCGCACCGCCCATCATCGAGCCGCCGCGCGCCAGTTGATCGAGCATGACGACCTGCGCGGGCAAGGCGAAGAACACAGCCATCATGTAAACGGCGGCGAACAGCGACATGCCGGCGTCGCTGGCGAGCGCCCCGAAGCCGGCTGAACTCGCCAGAAGGATGGCGCCCGCGGTGGAGAACGCCACCTTCAGCCCGTCCCGGAAAGGCCGGCCGCCCGCCACCGCTCCGGCTTCGGACCGGCGCCCGGTGCCGTTTTCTTTGCCCACTTAGTGGCCGTAGAAGATGCGGCCCTCGTTGGCCGGCACCGTATGGAAGATCACGCCGAACTCGTTCGCGTGCTGGCGCACCTCCTCGTCGTGCAGCGAACCCGACGGCGCGAACACCGCGCGGATGCCGCGACGCGCCAGGTGATCGACTGCGTCGGCGAACGAAAAGAACGAGTCCGAGCAGACTGAGGCGCCTTTCATGTCCTCGGTGCGCTGGTTGAGGCGCGCGTGCAGCACGGCGTTCTCGCTGGCCGTGACAAGCTGCACATGGCCGGCGGCGTTGGCGATAAGCTGCTGATCGTTCACCACCGTGATGCAACTCGACGGGCTGGCCGCGCAGATCCCCCACGCCAGGCTCATATCCTTTTTGAGGCTATCGTCCCAGTCGGTGGGGAACACCGGGAAGTAGGGGTTGGGCTGCTGCGCCACCGTCGCCCCGCGGATCGAGTGCGAGACAATCTCCTGACGCAGCGTATGACGGCCAAGACGCCCGAGTTCAGGGTTCTGCAGAAGGTGGCATTTGCGCGCCTTACGCACGAAGAACGGCGCGGCCGTCGGCTCGATCACAGGCGCGGCGATACCCAGGAACGGCCGCCCTTCGCCCATCCACTGGCGGATCTTGTAGGCCGTCTGTTCGGTGATGGGCACGTTGGTAACGAGGAACGCGCCGAAAGCCGAGCGGAATTCATTCTCGATCGCCACCTTGATGACGCTATCCGAACCGCCGGCCACCGCCGAGAACGGCGTGCCCCGGCTCGTTAGCATCGCCATCATCGGCACCTGCCCAAGGTTTGCTTCGTACGCAGCGGCGACCCGCGTAATGGCTTCCAGCGAATTGTCGAATTCTTTCAGGGTCGACCAGCTCATCGACGCCCCGTCCGCCAGCGCAGGAGCGCCTTCGGGCGTCGTGAAACGGGTGATCGCGAGTGGATCCTGGCTGCCGGGATCGGCGGTTACGAACCCGCGCTGTTGGGGGTTCTCACCATAGTTGAGCGCGATGGTACCCATGGGGTCTGGCCTTCCCTGTCTATCGCGGGGCTGAAGCGCCGCCTGCTTCGTTGATTGGCTCGCAGTATCACAGCCCGCCGCCGGGCGAGGCAAGGGCGGAGTTTGCCGCATTTTGTTCGGGCGCTTCAGGTTTTAATTGAAGCGCTACAGGCAGCCCAACACGGGCTTGCCCAGTGTTGGCGAACCGTAGGGCGGGGAAACCGGCCGCACACGACTTTAGGACGTGTGCGCGAAAGAAGCCGCACACGACTTTAGGAAGTGTGCGCGAAAGAAGCCGCGCGCCAGAATCCGAACCGCCGCCCAACAGCTAACCCTAATCTCCGGCCCCGAACCGGTCCGGATCGAGCCCCAGCAAATCCCACGTCGCCAGCATGTGCGGCGGCAGTGGCGCGGTGACATCGAGCTTTCGGCCCGGCTCGTAAGGATGCGGCAGGATCAGCCGCCGCGAGTGCAGATGCAGCTTGTTCTCCATGTTTTCGGCGGGAAGCTGCAAATGCCCCTCGTATTTCTCATCGCCGACGATCGGATGGCCGAGGATCGACATATGCGCGCGCAACTGATGCTGACGGCCGGTAACCGGCTTCAACGACATCCACGCCGCCTTCTGGCCGACCCGGTCGATCACCGAATAATGCGTGGTGGCGTGCATCGCCTCTTTCTGCTCTCCGGGCAGCGACTTGCGTACCCGGTCGCCATCGGGACCCGAGGCCTTTACGAGCGCCGCCTCGACCTTGCCCTGCGGCGGCTTCGGCACGCCCTTGACGAGCGCCCAATAGGTCTTCGCCGCTGAGCGCGTGCGGAAAATGTTGCCGAGCTTGGCCGCCGCGTCGCGCCGCTTTGCGACGAGCAGCACCCCGGTCGTGTCCTTGTCGAGCCGGTGCACCAGACGGGGCCGGTCTCCGAAGCGGTCGGCCATCCCGGCGAGAAGCCCGTCGATGTGCCGCTTCGTCTTGGTCCCGCCCTGCACCGCGATACCGAATGGCTTGTTGAGGACGAACAGATGGTCGTCCTCGTAGATGATCATGCCTTCGATCAGGTTCCTGTCGGCCTTGGAGAGGCCGGGCGGCGGCTTGACCGACGGCGCGGCGGGCGGCGGCTCGCGCACGACCTTCGGCACGCGCACCTGCGCCCCGCTCGCCAGCCGGGCATTGGCCGTCACCCGCTTGGAATCGACGCGCACCTGCCCGGACCGCAAAAGCTTCTGCAGATACCCGTAGGTGACATATGGGAAGTGGATCTTGAACCATCGGTCGAGCCGCAAGCCATCCTCGTCGGCGGCCACCGAAATCGTCTCGACCGGAGAAGCCTTGTTCATGACAGCACCTGTCGCGCCAGAAGAAGCCCGGCATAAAGCGCGAGAATCGACAACATCACCGAAGACATCAGATAGATGCCCGCCGCCATCTCCTGCTTGCGCGAAACGAGCGTCACGAAGTCGAGCGAGAAGGCCGAGAACGTCGTGAAGCCGCCCAGGACACCGGTTGCAATCAGCGTGCGCAGCTCCGGCGAGCCGGAGTAGCGCAAAGCCAGCGCCTCGATGAAGACGCCCATCAGGAACGACCCTACGACGTTGACCGTTAAGGTCGCCCAGGGAAAGCCGGCGGTCGGCCCGAGAAGCCGCGCCATGCCGACGCCGACGAGGTAGCGCGCCCCGGCGCCAGCGGCGCCGCCGGCGCAGGCGAGCATAAGAAGTTTCATATCTTCAGCAAAAATTCCTCGGCGGAGCCGGTCGTTTCACAATGCCGCGTCGTCTTCCTCGAAGCGGCCGCCGATGGCCCAGCCGATGGTCCAGCCGATCAGCAGCGCCAGAATGTTGGTCGCCATGAACACCGCGTCCTCAAGGTTGGAAACCTGATCGGGGCTTTCGAAGGCGAACAGGTTGACGACGAAACTCGCGATGGGCGGTGAGATCGTCAAGGTTGCCACGAACGCCGCCAGGCCGCCGAGCACCATCGCGATCAGGTATCTCATGCCGTGATGCTCCTCAGCTTCTAGAGCGCTTCTGAGTTGGGTGAAAGCGCTCAAGGCCGCGGACCGTATCAATCGGCCACGCGGCGCGGGCTCATTTCACTTCCCAGAACCACAGTTCATTGGCGCCAGCATAGTTGGAGTAATAGCCGAGCCAGGAGAACCATTCCATCAGCCACTTGGCGCTCGAACGATAGCCGTTCCAGACGTCGATATGGTCGCCGGTCGGGCGGTCCTGGGCATCGGAGGACCGGTGCCAGTAGTCCTTGATGAACAGCACGCCCGTACGGCCGAACACCAGCGGGTAGAACTTCGCCGCGTCTTCGCCGCTGATCACCTCGCGCGGCCCGAACCCCGGCAGATTGGCGCTGTTGATGGCGTTGGCGACCTGCGTGGCGTTGATGAAATGCATCTCATCACGCGGATGCGCGCCGCACGCCGCGATGCCGCCGAGCTGGCTGGCCGTTACCCCGGCGCGGCGCAAGGCGACGCTCATGCGGATGGCGCACTGGTTGGCGTAGACCGGGTAGCCCTTGCGAACCGTCTTCCCTTCCAGGTTGACGAGTTCCTTCGGCGCGATGCACGGAGCCATGATACTCTCGTTGATCGGATGGCCGTACCAGAGCTTCTTGAACTCGACTGTCATGCCTAGCCCGCCTTTCTCACAGGGCAGTGGAGCGTCATGGCCTCAGGCGGGATCATTCGGCAAGGCGGGCGGCGAAAAGCGTATGGGTTCATACGGTTAAGCCGCTCAACGAAGCCGATGGCCCGCCTCAGGCCACCCGAAGGGCGGGGCCAAATGACTGACAGTCTGTGTCGAACATCTTGCCCGATGAACCACATCGCGCTGCGATCTTCTCCTTGCCTGTCAGTCATTTGACCTCCGTGACGCCCTCACCCCCTGGGAAAAAGTCGGGCTAGCGCTTTCCTGCCGTCGCGACCGGAACCGAACCCGGCTCCGGTTTCTTCCACACGGCAGGCAGAATGGCCGATCCTCGCGCGCCAGCCAAGCGCTGAGTTGTGCCGCCTCCCAGCGGCCCCGCTTTCGCGGCGGCGCCGATCCATAACGCGGCCGGCGGCGTTCAATCGCCGGGAGGAACCGACATGAACCGCATCGCCACCATATTCGCTGCCGGCCTTATCCTGGCCCTCGCGGCACCTGCCGTCGCCGCGCTCGACACCTTGAGCCAGGCGCGCCTCGCGGCCGTCGAAGGCGACCACGCCAAGTGCGCCGATCTCGCCGACAAGGCCCGCCGCCAACCCGACGCCGTTTGGCACGCCCACCATGTCTACGCCACGTGCCAGATCTACGCCGTCGAGGCGCAAAAGGAAAAGTTGAGCACGGCCGAATACGACACCGGCATCGCCAAGGCCATCGACGCGCTGCAGTTCCTGCTCGATACGCCCGGCCTGCTCGTCATCCAGGAACAGCGCGCCTCGGTAGAGTTCATGGTCGAGGAACTTGGAAAACGGCTATCGACCTTCCGGCCTTAGTTAAAGGCCGGGGAGTTCACTCGATTGGCCTACGAAGCGAATCTGGCGAGTGCCTCGTCTATGTGAAGTCTGCTGTGTACTCAAAACCTAAGGCCGAAAAGAACGATCGCCTTGTGCAAAAGCCTCCAAGAGTTCAGTAGCAATACCGCGATGGTTAGCATTTGCATCAGGACGATCGGCGATTTCCTGGACGCGCTGACGGATATGCTCATAGTCCCAGAAGTGACCAATATCCTCACGTTTTAGCGGGTACTGGACACCGTCGCTGCCCGATGTCCAACCACGAGCACGGGCTAACATCGCTAGAAGATCATCGTCGGATTGCGTATTGGTTCGTGCCCATTGCTTAGCATCGTCGTTGCCTGCTGCTTGCTCCCAGCCATATAGCAGACTGATCAGGTTTGGCGCATTGCGCAGCTTTTGAGGCGGCATGGATGCATATCGTCCAAGCATTGTCGTCCGGATGCGCTCGAACTCAACGGGCGTGAGTAGCCGCTGGTCTTCGGGTTCAGGTCTATGACCAAAGTGTCCATGGGCGAAGATTTCGCTGCGGAGCAGGCTGCTTTGCCAACCTATCGCTGCACCGGTTGAGAACAGATGCTGAAGGCATGCGTCGCGATTCGCGGGATCCACTGTCGCGAGCAACTTTTTGACCAATCGTTCGGCAGCGCCCCAGGCGCGGTGCTGACCGAAGTCGCCGTCTCGCGACGAAAGCGCCACCCCGTCGAGCGTTGCCGAGAGGGATGCGAAAATCCCGGCCACGGCGTCGGCTGGCACCATCTCGTAAGCAGCCGTAAGTCGATCTATGAGCAGTTCGGCCATCACGCCACCCTGCGGGCGGGGCTGCGCTGCAAGCTCGGCAAAACGAGCTACCGCAGCTGGAACATCACGCTCGGCGAGCGCGATAAATGCGCGGACCTCATCATCGCGTAGTGAGCCACCTGGAAGCGCGAAGGCGAAGTAGTAGCGATAGTGCTCAGGGCTGGCGAGCCTGCGCTGCACGATGAATTCAGCGAAGTTGTCGCGCCGGAGATCGTGGAACACATGGTCGGCATGGGCGTTATCTGCTGCAAATCCGCGATTGATGCCTGGCAACGTCGTGCCCATACCGTATCGAGTGCTTTCGACATCAACCTCTTCGGTTGACAAGATCTCATTCAACCGCCGCCCCATGCGTTCAGCAGCGTTCCTTGTGATTTGGGCGCCTCCGTAAACGGCGGACGTCTCGGTCAGGTATTCCTCGATCCAGTCGTAAAGAGCGGGATTGCCAATTCTGACGAGCTGCAGCCACACCATGTCTGCTAGATCAATGTGGGTCCGCACCGGCACCGCATGTAGTCGCAACGCATTGAGTACGCGTATGATATCGCGCGGTGTTTCGAGATAACGACCGCCCAGCGAGTCGATCACTCGCCCGAGGCGGGAAGCTGACGGGCTCTGGTTCTGGCCAGACGGATCAATTTCGGGCCCGAAGAGATTGCGCACCTCGTCCAGGAACCAACGCCTCAGATCGAATGCCTCAGGTCTTGGAACCTTGAAACTGACCTGAACAATTTTTTCCAGGTAGGCTTTGCCGTCATCGACCTGAATGGCTTTTTGTAGTGTCTGGGCGACGACCTCGTGATCGTAGGACATGACGTAGATGACGTTCGGGAAATCGGCGACTGCCCGGATCAGGCGAAGCACCTCACTCGCCTCGCGCGGCTCCAGCCGATCAAGGTCATCGACAAAGACAACGATACGTCGAGGCAACAGCTTCAAGGCTTCCACGAGTTCGGCCTTTCGCTTCGAGAGCGATGTCGATGAAAACACACTTCCAGCGGCCTGGCCGAACTTCTCAAGGCCCGTCCCTATAACATCGGCAAACGGCATCCCGGCGGTACCAGCGGCTTTAAGTGCTTTTGAGAGACCGCCCGATAGCGCCCCGAACGCACGAAGCTTTTTGGCGACCGGGCTCTCTTTGACGACTTGTTTGCGGCGCAGCTGAGCATGCTTGTCGCCCAAGAACTTCGCTTTGATGCGTTCAAAGCGAGTAGCTTTCTCGTCCGTTTCGACCTCTGCGGGGCATATGCGGGAGGCGGCTGACGCTAGTTCATCGAACAAGTATTGGAGCAGGTCGTCTCGGCTACCAACGAGCCACGGTGAGAACTCGATGATCTCCGGTGAATTCGTCGGTTCCTTGAGTGAAGCGATGGTGAGGTTGATCAGCGTGGATTTTCCTGATCCCCACCGTCCCTCGACCCCAAAAACGAGACCATCTTTGGCAGCCTGGTCGAGTATGGATTGAGAAAGCTGCTTGGCGATTGGGGCAAAGCCCAACCGGTCATCCTCGATCCGCTTGATAGGTCGATCACCGTCCATGCCCGCTCCCCTCTCAGTGCGCGACACCTAACGCGAGGTCGCAACGCCCCATTCAGCAGACCTGAAGTATCACGCCCTCGGTGTGATCGTGCCGTGGATGGCTGAATTGGGTTTCTAGGACTTACCGCCCTGTGCGTCGCACGAATCGATCTTGCCGCACTACGGTCGCACCTGGCCCATTGCCGCCATGCCCGGACAACCGTCCCCCTTCCCCCACCTCACCCCCGCTTCTTCCGCAGGCCGTCCCAATACGCCAGCCGCTTCTTGATCTCGCGTTCGAAACCGCGCTCGGGCGGATCGTAGAACGTCAGCCGCCCGCCGATCTCGTCGGGGAAGTAGTTCTGCCCGGAAAAACCGTCGGGTGCGTCGTGGTCGTAGGCATATCCCGAACCGTAGCCTTCGTCGGCCATCAGCTTGGTCGGCGCGTTGAGGATGTGCTTGGGCGGCGCCAGCGAGCCGTGCTCCTTCGCCGCGCGCATCGCCGCCTTGTAGGCGACATAGGCGCCGTTCGACTTCGGCGCCGTGGCCAAATAGATCGTCGCCTGCGCCAGCGCCAGCTCGCCTTCGGGCGAGCCCAGGAAGTCGTAGGTGTCCTTCGCCGCGAGCGCCTGCGTCACCGCCTGCGGGTCGGCGAGCCCAATGTCCTCCACCGCCATGCGCACAAGCCGCCGGGCGACGAAAAGCCGGTCCTCGCCGCCGTCCAGCATCCGGCACAGCCAGTAGAGCGCCGCGTCCGGGTCCGAACCCCGCACTGCCTTGTGCAGCGCCGAGATCAGGTTGTAGTGCCCGTCGCGCCCCTTGTCGTAGAGAGGTGCCCGGCGCTGGACGAGCTTCACCAGTTGGTCCCGCGTGAGCGCCGCTTCCCCCGGCCCCACCGCCGAATAGACCTCTTCGGCCAGATTAATCAGGCTCCGGCCATCGCCGTCCGCCATCGCCTTCACCGCCTCGCGCGCGGCCTCATCAAGCGGCAGTGGACGCTCTTCCGCCGCCTCCGCCCGCGCGATCAGCGCTTCCAGCGCTTCGTCACCGAGCCGCTCGAACGTGAGGACCACGGCCCGCGACAACACGGCGGCGTTGAGTTCGAAGGACGGGTTCTCGGTCGTCGCGCCGATCAGCGTGATGGTGCCGTCTTCCATATGCGGCAGGAAGGAGTCCTGCTGCGATCGGTTGAACCGGTGGATCTCGTCGACGAACAGCAGCGTGCCCTTGCCCTGCGCGCGCCGCGCCTTCGCCCGGTCAAACGCCTTGCGCAAATCCTGCACGCCCGAGAAGATCGCCGAGAGCTGTTCGAAGTCGAGCGCGGTCTCGTCAGCGATGAGCCGCGCCACCGTGGTCTTGCCGCAGCCCGGCGGCCCCCAGAGGATCATGCTGGACAGCCGCCCCGAGCGCAGCATGCGCGTCAGCGTCCCCTCCGGCCCGACGATCTGCGGCTGCCCGACGACATCGTCGAGTTCCTGCGGCCTGAGTCGGTCGGCAAGGGGCCGGGGGGCGCCCTGTTCGAGTCCGGCGGCTTGAAAGAGATCTGTCATGGCCCCGTTATACTGCCGCCGCCAGCCGTCAGCCAGATCGCATTACGCCACCGGTCTCAGTTCAATAGGCCGGCACGCGCAATTCGAGATCGCGGCCATCGCGGTTGACGGTCACGTCCCACACGCGGCGGCGCCGCTCCAGAAGCAACGCGAGTTCGCGGACATTCTCGACCTTGTCCGGACCGATGCGCGTGATGACATCGCCCGGCCGGAAGCCGAGGCGCGCCGAGATCGACCGCCGCGACACCGACACCACGACGACGCCCCGGTCGAGATCGAGATCGAGTTCCTCGATGAGCGTCGGCAGCAGGTTCGCGACACGCGCCCCGTCGAAGGGATGGTTGCCGGAAAGGTTCGAGAAGTCGCTGCGCTTCGGCTTCGGCGCGGCTCTCAGCCGGATGTCGATCTCTCGGCGGTCGCCGTTGCGGACGATCGCGAGGGTCGACGTGTTGCCGATGCCGCGCGTCGTCAGCCGGTAGTTGACCGACCGGGCATCGTCGACCCGGAAGCCGTCCACCTTGACGATCACGTCGCCCGGTTTCAGGCCCGCCCGGTCGGCGGGACTTCCATCGAAGATTCGCATCGCGACGGCACCCGACACACGCTGCACGCCTAGCGCCTCCGCAAGATCGCGGTCCATCGTCTTGAGCCGCGCGCCAAGCCAGGGCCGCTCAACCTCGCGGCCGCTGACCGCGCTGTCGACGTGAAGCTTGACGAGATTGGCCGGGATCGCGAACCCGATCCCGTTGGACCCGCCCGAGCGCGAGAAGATCGCCGTGTTGATACCGACGAGACGCCCCTGCATGTCGACCAGCGCTCCGCCGGAGTTGCCCGGATTGATGGCGGCGTCCGTCTGGATGAAGACCGCTTCCGAAGCGATCTGCGAACGCGCGAGCGCCGAGACGATGCCGCTGGTGACCGTCTGCCCCACACCGAAAGGGTTGCCGATGGCGAGCACCAGATCGCCAACGAGAAGATCGTCGGAATTGGCGAACGTCATGTAGGGAAACCGCTCGCCGTCGTTCTCGATTTTCAGGACGGCGATATCGGTCTTCTCGTCCTGCGCGATGATCCGCGCATCGAACTCCCGCTGATCGGAAAGCGCGACCCGGATCTCGGTTTCCCCCCGCGCCTTGATGACGTGGGTGTTGGTGACGATGACCCCATCGGGCGAAACGATCACACCGGACCCGAGCGAAGACTGCACACGTTCACGCGGCATGCCGAAACCGAAATCATCGCCGAAGAAGCGCCCGAAGAACGGATCGTTGGCGAATGGCGACCTCGATTGGCGGATGCGCGACGAAACGTAAACGTTGACCACGGCCGGCGCCGTCTCCTTCACGATCGGCGCGAACGATTGCTGGATGGCCGTACGCGACTCCGGTACCGCACGCCGCTGCGCCTCGACCGGCCCGCTGTCGATGGCCCAGAAGCCGAGAACGGCGAGCCCCAGCCCCGCCAGTCCGAGTATCGCGCCGGTCAATGTCCGTCTGACTGTTTTCGTCGTCATGCTCCCACCGCGGTAAGAATTGTGATTTGGCCATAAAATAGGCGACTCCGCGCGCACGGCCAACGCATGCACCCCAAGCATGACGGATATTTAAGCCCCTTACGCGGACGGACGGCCGCCTCTCAAAGCCAATCCGTTCGGCCCCGAGCGCAAACCGTCATCGCAACGAAAAAGGGCCCGGCCATTTCCGGCCGGACCCTCTCGATTACGGTACTGCCGCGCCAGGCTCAGGCGCCGGCGTTCTCGGCTTCCATCTCTTCCATCTCGCGTTCGTGGCGCTCGCGGTCTTCCTTGCCCTTCACGCTCTCGTCGCGGTCGACAAGTTCGATCACGGCGCGCGGCGCGGAGTCGCCATAGCGGTAGCCGGCTTTCAGAACCCGCGTATAGCCGCCGTTGCGGTCCTTGTAGCGCTCGGCGAGGACATCGAAAAGCTTCTTGACCATGTCCTCGTCGCGCAGGCGGGACGCCGCGATTCGCCGCGAGTTGAGATCGCCGCGCTTGGCAAGCGTGATGTACTTTTCGACGACGCGGCGCAGGTCTTTCGCTTTGGGCAGCGTCGTAACGATCTGCTCGTGACGAATGAGCGATGCGGCCATGTTCGAGAACATTGCCTGGCGATGGCCGGAGTCGCGCGAGAATTTGCGGCCGAGTTTTCCGTGTCTCATTTAGTCGGTTCCTTTTCGTTCAGGCTTGTTTGACGGGGAGGTTCTTCGGCCTCGCCTCGTTTCTGGTCGGTCCACACTTCCTGAAGTCGTGTGGAGCCGGTTTCGTTTTGGTCCACACTTCCTGAAGTCGTGTGGAGCCGGTTTCGTTTTGGTCCACACTTCCTGAAGTCGTGTGGAGCCGGTTTCGTTTTGGTCCACACTTCCTGAAGTCGTGTGGAGCCAGGGTTAGAGCGCGTGACTCGCGTCTAGTCTGGTGGCAGGCGAGCAGGTCGGACCTGCTCACCGCCGACGATTCACCCGCTTAGTATTGGTCTTCGAACCGCTTCGCCAGCTCCTCGATGTTGTCCGGCGGCCAGTTCGGCACTTCCATGCCCAGGTGCAGACCCATGGCGGCCAGCACCTCTTTGATCTCGTTGAGCGACTTGCGCCCGAAGTTCGGCGTGCGCAGCATTTCCGCTTCCGACTTCTGAATAAGATCGCCGATATAGACAATGTTGTCGTTCTTCAGGCAGTTCGCCGAACGCACCGAAAGCTCGAGTTCGTCCACCTTCTTCAGAAGCGCCGCGTTGAAAGACAGCTCCGGATGGCGGACTTCCTCTTCCTGCTTCTTGGGCTCTTCGAAGTTGATGAAGACCGAAAGCTGGTCCTGCAGGATGCGCGCGGCGAAGGCCACCGCGTCATCGGGCGAGATCGAACCGTCGGTCTCGATCTGCATGGTCAGCTTGTCCTTGTCGAGATCCTGCCCTTCGCGGGTATGCTCGACCTTGTAGGAGACCTTCTTCACCGGACTGTAGAGCGAGTCGATCGGGATGAGGCCGATCGGCGCGTCGTCCGGGCGGTTACGCTCGGCCAGCACATATCCCTTGCCGAGGTCGGCCGTCAGCTCCATGCGGATCGAGGCACCCTGGTCGAGATGGCAGATGACATGCTCGGGATTGAGGATTTCGACCTCGGACCCGGCTTCGATATCGCCGGCGACAACCGGACCCGGGCCTTCCTTGCGCACGACCATGCGCTTGGGGCCTTCCGAGTGAAGCCGCAGGGCGACTTCCTTCAGGTTGAGCACGACGTGCGTAACGTCCTCACGGACGCCGGCGAGAGACGTGAATTCGTGCTGGACACCGTCGATCTGAACGGTCTTGATGGCGGCGCCCTGAAGCGAGGAGAGCAGAACACGACGCAGCGCGTTGCCAAGCGTCATGCCGAAGCCGCGCTCAAGCGGTGCGGCGACGAGCGTGGCGAGCCGCGAAGGATCGCGACCGGGCTCGATCTCAAGCTTGGTGGGCTTCGAGAGATCTTGCCAGTTTTTCTGCATAATGCTGGTCATCGGCACGGGGTAAGCCTCTTTTTTTGGTCTCGAGGGCGCAGCCAGCCTGAAAGCGGCGCGCGGGCCTCGGTGACGAAAGATCGAGTTCCATAGACGAGGCGACACGAACCGTCTGTGGATCTCGCGAGCGGAGTGAAGCCGCAACGCGGCTTCTCCGGGTCCGGCCGGCAACGCGACCGCCCCCGGTTACGCCGCAGCCGTATTAGACGCGGCGGCGCTTACGCGGACGGCAACCGTTGTGCGGAATGGGAGTGACGTCGCGGATCGACGTGATCTGCAGGCCGAGCGACTGCAGCGCGCGCAGAGCCGATTCACGCCCCGAACCCGGACCGGTCACCTCGACCTCGAGGACCTTCATACCGTGATCCTGCGCCTTGCGGCCGGCATCCTCTGCCGCCATCTGCGCCGCGAACGGCGTCGACTTGCGCGACCCCTTGAAGCCCATCATGCCGGCGGACGACCAAGAAATCGTGTTGCCCTGCGCGTCGGTGATGGTGATCATCGTGTTGTTGAAGCTGGCGTTGACGTGCGCAACGCCGGAGGAAATGTTCTTTTTCTCGCGGCGGCGAACCTTGCCGCGCTGCTCTGCTTTGGCCATCGTGTCGCTACTCTCTCGATTCTGCGCTGAAGCCCGCCCGGTATCTGCCACCGAACGGGCGAACGTCCCTGTGCCGCGAAAAAGGCGGCGGACACCGGCGGTGCGGTGCCCCAGGGGTTATTTCTTCTTACCTGCAATCGGTTTGGCCGGGCCCTTGCGGGTCCGTGCGTTCGTATGCGTGCGCTGTCCACGCACCGGCAGCCCGCGGCGGTGACGCAGGCCCCTGTAGCAACCCAGGTCCATCAGCCGCTTGATGTTCATCGCCGTTTCGCGACGCAGGTCGCCTTCCACGAGGAAGTCGCGGTCGATGGTTTCGCGGATCTGAAGAACTTCCGCGTCCGTCAGCTGGTTGACGCGGCGATCTTCGGGAATCCCGACCTTCTCGCAAATGTCCTTGGCATACTTCGGCCCGATACCATGAATATACTGAAGCGCGATCGGGACACGCTTCTGAGTTGGGATGTTCACGCCAGCGATACGGGCCACGTGTCGTTCTCCTGGGTCTTTGTCGATGCGAGGCGCGGCACACCGGGCACTGGGTCCCCGAGGCCGGTGTCACACACGGTTTGTTTGTTGTCGGAAACGCGATGATGGCCCGCAGCGAATACCGTTGCGAACCGGCACAAGTCTCCTGGATCCGAAAATCCTAGCTTTCTATACGGCCAATCTCCCCCCGTCAATGACGGAATCCGTCCTTGTCAAGGGGCCTCAGCCGATAATTTGTTCAATCTGCCGCGTAACCTCCGAAATGTCGGCCATGCCATCGACCGTCTGCAGCCGGTCCTTGGCATAGTAGTAACCGATCAGCGGCGCGGTTTCGCGGTAGTAGGCCATCAGACGGTTGCGCACCGTTTCTTCGTTGTCGTCGGCGCGGCGCGAGAACTCGGTCGAGCCGCACTTGTCGCATACGCCTTGGGTCGCCGGCAGCTTGTACTTGTCGTGATATCCCGCGCCGCACTTGGCACATGAAAAGCGTCCGGTGATGCGTTCGACG
The DNA here is from genome assembly GCA_965226995.1 of Filomicrobium sp. Taxonomy (GTDB): domain Bacteria; phylum Pseudomonadota; class Alphaproteobacteria; order Rhizobiales; family Hyphomicrobiaceae; genus Filomicrobium. Next base: position 301,746 of record CBDDFK010000008.1, on the reverse strand, counting down.
AGCGCCTCATCGTTGACCTTGATCTCGATGACGGCGTCCAGCGTCTTGCCCTTAGATCCCAGCAATTTCTCCAGCGCGGCCGCCTGCGGCAGCGTCCGCGGGAAACCGTCGAGAATAAAGCCGTTGGCGCAATCGGCCTGGTCGATCCGTTCCGAGATGATACCCACGACGATCTCATCCGAGACGAGGCCACCGGATTCCATGATCGCCTTGGCTTTGAGCCCGATCTCGGTCCCCGCCTTGACCGCCGCGCGGAGCATTTCGCCGGTCGAGAGCTGCACGATGTTGTGCTTGGCGGCGATCATTTCGGCTTGGGTGCCTTTACCCGCGCCTGGCGGTCCTAGCAGGATCAAGTTCATCGACGTCTTCCCCTCCGCGACGTTGGCGTTGCACCCTTGAGCTGGGCCTTTTTGATAAGCCCTTCATATTGGTGCGCCAGAAGGTGGCTTTGCACCTGGGCGACGGTGTCCATGGTCACACTGACCGCGATGAGAAGCGACGTACCGCCGAGCACGGCCGCGAAGGTCGCGGGGATCGGAGAATTGGCGATCATCAGCTCCGGAATGAGACACACGGCGGCAAGGTATATCGCACCCACGACGGTAATGCGCGTCAGCACATAGTCGATATATTCTGCCGTTTTCGCGCCCGGACGGATACCTGGGATGTAGCCGCCGTACTTGCGCAGGTTATCGGCGGTCTCCTGCGGATTGAACACCACGGCGGTGTAGAAGAACGCGAAGAAGATGATGAGCGCGGCGTAGATCGCCATGTGCAGCGGCTGTCCGTAGCCGAGGAGCGCCACGACATAGTTCAGCCACTCTGGCCCGCCTGCGTCCGGCTGCGCCGTAAACTGCGCCGCCGTCGTCGGCAGCAACAGAAGCGACGAGGCGAAGATCGGCGGGATGACGCCGGCCGAGTTGAGCTTCAAGGGCAGGTGCGAAGCGTTGCCCTGCATCATCTGATTGCCGACTTGTCGCTTCGGGTACTGGATCAACAGCCGCCGCTGAGCACGCTCCATGAAGACGATGCACAGCACGACAAATGCCATCAGCGCCAGCACCGCGAACACGAGAAGGATCGAGATCGAGCCCTGACGCGCCAGTTCGAACAGACCGACGAGCGCCGCGGGCATTCCGGCGACGATCCCGGCGAAAATGATAAGCGAGATGCCGTTACCGATACCGCGCTGCGTGACCTGTTCGCCAAGCCACATCAGGAAGACGGTACCGCCGACCAGCGTAATAACCGTCGAAACGCGGAAGAACCAGCCCGGATCGGTGACGACGGAGCCAGCCTGCGTCTGCATTCCTTCGAGGCCGACCGCGATGCCGTAGGCCTGCACCGTCGCCAGCAGCACGGTGAGATAGCGCGTGTACTGGTTGATCTGCTTGCGGCCCTGCTCGCCTTCCTTTTTCAACTGCTCGAGCTGCTTATTCACGCTCGACATCAGCTGCATGATGATGGAGGCGGAGATGTAGGGCATGATGTTGAGCGCGAAGATCGCCATGCGCTCCACCGCCCCGCCCGCGAAGGTGTTGAAGAGGCCCAGAATGCCCGTCGACGCGCGGTTGAAGGTCTCCGCGAAGGCTTCCGGATTGACGCCCGGAATCGGGATAAACGTGCCCAGCCGATAAACGATCAGCGCACCTAGCGTGAACCAGATGCGCCGTTGAAGGTCCTCGGCTTTACCGAAGGCCGACAGGTTGATGTTCTGGGCGAGCTGCTCGGCAGCGGATACCATGACGTTTGTCTCCCGACCCGCACCGCTCGGGCTGCATCGCGCCATTGCGGGGGGTGCCGTGATGTGAAGCTGCGGCGGCCGGGTGAACTGAACGAGTCGGCCGGTTCGCGTCGTCCCGGCGCCGGCTCACGCCAGCCGATCGCCGAATAGTCGCGCCGTAGGACGGCGGCGACACCCGCCCATCAAATGGCAAGCGGGCGCCGGCTTGGCAATAGTCGCCTCGATCGAGCGTATTGCGCTGCGGCTCAACCGGCCTTGGCGGCCTTCTTGGCGGCGGACTTTGCGCGCTTCTGCTCGTCGGCTTCGAGAACCTTTTTCTCGATGATCGAGACGGAACCGCCGGCCTGTTCGATCGCCGCCTTCGCCGAAGCCGTGGCGTGATCGACCTTGAGTTTCAGCGCGGTCTTGATCTCGCCGGTCCCCAGGATCCGCACGCCGTCGAGCGCACGGCGCACGAGGCCGCTTTCGACCATCTTGGCGACGTCGATCTCACCCGAGGTATCGAGCGTCCCGGCATCGACCGCAGCCTGCAGCCGACCCAGCGTAACCTCGTTGAACGACTTGCGCCGCCACTTGTTGAAGCCACGCTTCGGCAGGCGCCGGTAAAGCGGCATCTGGCCGCCTTCGAACCCGCCGATGGCGACGCCCGAACGCGATTTCTGACCCTTGACGCCGCGGCCGCCGGTCTTGCCGACACCCGAACCGATGCCACGTCCAACACGCACGCGCTTCTTGTTGGCGCCGGCGTTGTCTTTGATCTCATTGAGCCGCATGCGACTTCGAGCTCCTCAAATCGTCGTCTTCGCACCCGCCGGATACGAATGAGCCTCCTCGGAGGCCTTCACATCCGGCGCAACGCGGGTTTCAGTCCACCACCCGCACCAGATGCGCCACCTTGGCGATCATGCCGCGCACCGCCGGGGTATCTTCCAGCGTGCGCGTGCGATGCAGTTTGTTGAGCCCCAGGCCCTTCAACGTCTGGGTCTGGATTTCCGGCCGGCGGATCGCACTGCGGATCTGCTGGACCGTGATCGTTTTCTTTGTCGTATCGGTCATTGTCTCTCTGCCTCAGCAAATCTTCCAGCGCCACGCTCGCCAATGTTTGGGACGAGAACAGCCGCGGGAACGCCGCCGGTCGTTGTCGCGCTTAGCCCGCTTCGGCCACCGCTTCGGCTTCCGTCGAAGCGTCGCGGCGCCGGGCGACGATGTCGGAAACCTTGAGACCCCGGCGCGCGGCAACCGTGCGCGGGTTCTCCTGTTCCTTCAGCGCCTCAAGGGTCGCGCGGACGACGTTATAGGGGTTGGTCGAACCCAGCGACTTGGCCACCACGTCGTGAACGCCGAGCATCTCGAACACGGCGCGCATCGCGCCGCCGGCGATGATGCCGGTGCCCGGAGGCGCCGAACGCAGGACGACGCGCCCCGAACCGTGCCGGCCGACGCTATCGTGGTGCAGGGTGCGGCCGTCGCGCAAGGGGACGCGGATCAGATCGCGCTTGGCGGATTCGGTCGCCTTCCGGATTGCCTCCGGAACCTCGCGTGCCTTGCCGTGGCCGAAGCCGACCCGGCCCTTGTGATCGCCAACGACGACGAGCGCGGCGAAGCCGAAGCGCTTACCGCCCTTCACAACTTTTGCGACGCGGTTGATGTGAACCAGCTTGTCGGAGAACTCGCTGTCGCGTTCGTCGCGATCGCGATCCCGGCCGCGCCGGCCGCCACCACCTTCTGGAGAACGTGCCACTTGCCCGTATCCTTTCGCTTAGAATTCGAGGCCGCCTTCGCGGGCGGCATCGGCGAGCGCTTTCACGCGCCCATGATAGAGATAGCCGCCGCGATCGAACACGACCGACTTGACGCCGGCGGCAACGGCGCGCTCGGCGACGAGCTTGCCAACCGCCGCTGCGGCGTCCTTGTCCGCGCCGGTTTTCAGGCCGGACTTGAGGTCTTTTTCAAGCGTCGAGGCGGCGACCAGCGTGCGCCCGCTGGTGTCGTCGATCACCTGCGCATAGATGTTCTTGGAAGACCGGTGCACCGACAAACGCGGACGACCGTCTCCCTTTTTCTTCAAGGCGCGGCGTACGCGCATACGCCGCTTCACGAAGTTCTGCGAAACCGAGCTCATCGCGTTCGTCCTTATTTCTTCTTGCCTTCCTTGCGGAAGATGTACTCGCCCTGATAGCGCACGCCCTTGCCCTGATAGGGTTCCGGCGGGCGGTAGCCGCGGATCTCGGACGCAACCTGGCCAACGAGCTGCTTGTCGATACCCGTGACCGTGATGATTTCCTGCTTACCGCCCGAAACCGCGACCTGGATGCCGGCCGGGATCGGGTGCACGACTTCATGGCTGAAGCCGAGGCTGAGTTGCAGATCCTTGCCCCGCATGGCCGCGCGGTAACCGACGCCCTGGATCTCGAGGGTCTTCGAAAAGCCGTTCGTGACGCCCTCGGCCAGATTGGCGACTTGGGTCCGCGCCATGCCCCACATGGCCCGCGCCTTCTTGGTATCCTCGCGCGGTTTGACGACGACACCGTCGTCACCCTGCTCGACGACGCAGTCATCCGGGACCGTGAAGGAAAGCTCGCCCTTCGGACCCTTCATCTTCACCGACTGGCCGTCGATCGTGGCCGTCACGCCCGACGGGATCGCGATTGGTTTCTTACCGATACGTGACATCGTTTTGTCTCCCGGCGCGCGATGCCGGGTCCCAGTTTAGAATACGTTGCAGAGGATCTCGCCGCCGACATTCTCTTCGCGGGCGCGCGCATCGCTCATCACGCCGCGCGGCGTCGAAAGAATGGAGACACCGAGTCCGTTGGCCACCGTCGGCAGATCGCGCACCGGCGAATAAACCCGGCGACCGGGTTTCGAGACGCGCTTGATCTCTTTGATGGCCGGCTGGCCGTTGAAGTACTTCAACTCGATTTCGAACTCCGGGTGCGTCCCGGCCTGCTCGATCATCGTGTAGCCGCGGATGAAACCTTCCGACTCGAGCACGTCGAGAACGCGCTGGCGCAACTTGGACGCCGGGGTCGAGACCGAAGGACGGCGCCGCATCTGAGCGTTGCGGATGCGCGTGAGCATATCGCCAAGCGAATCATTGACGGACATCAGCGTTCCTCCTCACCAGCTCGACTTCACGAGACCAGGGATACGCCCCTGGGCAGCCAGTTCGCGCAGCTGGTTGCGGCACATCCTGAGCTTGCGGTAGTAGCCGCGCGGACGGCCCGTGATCTCGCAGCGGTTGCGGATACGCACCGCCGCCGAGTTGCGCGGCAGCTCGGCCAGCTTGAGCTGGGCGGCGAACCGCTCTTCCATCGGCTTCGAGGTATCGCGCGCTTCCGCCTTGAGGCGCGCGCGCTTCTCCGCGTACTGCGCGGCCAGCTTCCGCCGCTTCAGGTTCTGCTGTTTCTTTCCGCTCTTCGCCATTCTTAAGCTTTCTCCAAAGGCCTTTCGGTTTCGACGCGCTGGTATTCCGCTCTGCCCCGAGGTCCTCCAGTTGTTCCCATTGCCGGCCTGGGCCGGATCGGGCGCGTGAAAAAATCTCGTCTCACCGCCGGCCTCGACCGGCGATTCAGCCCCGCTCAGTTGTCACGGAACGGGAAGTTCATGGCCCGCAGGAGTTCGCGCGCCTCGTCGTTGTTCGGTGCCGAAGTCACCACGATGATGTCCATGCCCCAGACTTCGTCGACTTTGTCGTAGTCGATTTCCGGAAACACGATGTGCTCCTTGATGCCCATGGCATAGTTGCCGCGGCCATCGAAGCTTTTCGGGTTGAGGCCGCGGAAGTCCTTGATCCGCGGCATCGCGATGGTCACCAGGCGGTCGAGGAATTCGTACATCCGGTCGCCACGCAGCGTCACCTTCGTGCCAAGCGCCATGCCCTCGCGGACCTTGAAGCCGGCGATCGACTTGCGGGCACGCGTGATGACCGGCCGCTGACCGGTGATCTTCGCCAAGTCGCCCGAAGCGCTCTCGACTTTCTTACGGTCGGCAACGGCCTCGCCCACACCCATGTTGATGACGATCTTCTCGATCTTCGGCACCATCATCGGGTTGGCGTAGGAGAAATGCTCCTGCAGCTTTGCACGAACCTGATCTTCGTAGATCTTCTTCATGCGCGGCTTGTAATCGGGCGGACGCGGAGCGACCGGCGCGGTGTTCACCGGCGCGTCATCCTTTTTCTTCTTTTTGGCCCCGTCCTGGGCCTTCTGCTTCTCGGCCATGACTTATTTCTTCTCCGCAATCACTTCGCCGGAACGCTTGGCGATGCGCACCCGGGTGCCGTCTTCCAGCATTTTGATGCCGACGCGGGTCGGCTTGCCGTCGACCGGATCCTCATGCGCCAGGTTCGAGAGCTGGATCGGCCCTTCCTTGGAGATGATGCCGCCCTCATCCTGCGCCGTCTGGCGCTGGTGACGGCGCACCATGTTCACGCCGCGCACCAGGGCGCGGCCTTCCTTCGGGCGAACTTCGATAACTTCGCCGCGCTTACCCTTGTCACGTCCGGTGAGGACGACGACGCGGTCGCCTTTTCTAATCTTAGCCAGCGCCATGTCACAGCACCTCCGGTGCCAGGGAAATGATCTTCATATGCTTCTTCGCACGCAGCTCGCGCACAACCGGCCCGAAAATACGGGTGCCGATCGGCTCACCGGAGTTGTTCACCAGCACGGCGGCGTTGCGGTCGAACCGAATGAGAGAGCCGTCCGGCCGGCGCACACCCTTGGCGGTGCGCACAACGACGGCTTTCATCACCTGGCCCTTCTTCACGCGGCCGCGCGGGATGGCTTCCTTCACCGACACGACGATGATGTCGCCGACGGTCGCATACTTGCGCTTGGAGCCGCCCAGCACCTTGATGCACTGAACGCGGCGTGCGCCCGAGTTGTCGGCGACGTCGAGATTCGTCTCCATCTGGATCATCGCATCTGCTCCTTAGTTGGCCGGCTCGCGCCCGCCTGTTCTTTTTCATGGCGTCTACGCGCACCGTCGGTCGGCGCGCGAAAAACTGGCAAATTTCCGGTCCGCTTGCCGCGCTCAAAGCGCATCGAAAGCGGAATCGTCGATCAGCTCTCGGCCTGCTCCAGCACGGCCCATCGCTTGGTCCGCGAGATCGGCGCGCTCTCGACAATCTGAACGCGGTCGCCGACCTTGCAGTTGTTGTTCTCGTCGTGGGCCTGGTAGCGCTTCGTGCGGCGAACCGTCTTCTTCAGAAGCGGGTGCGTGAAGCGGCGCTCGACCTCGACCACGATCGTCTTGTTGTTCTTGTCCGAAACGACCGTCCCGTGCAGGATTCGCTTTGGCATAGCTCGTGTATCCTCAAACCTTTAAAAGGCGCGGCGGGGCGCCCGCTCAGCCCTGCATCTGTTTCTGTTTGCGCACCGTCAGGACGCGCGCGATCGTGCGGCGCACTTCCTTGAACCGCGCAGTGTTCTCAAGCTGCCCGGAAGCTTTCTGGAAGCGCAGGTTGAACTGCTCCTTCTTCAGCTTCACGAGTTCGTCGTCGAGCTGGTCGACCGACTTGTCTCTGATCTCTTCGAGTTTCATCTCGTCGCGTCCTTAATATTCGCACCGGTCACCGACCGTGCGTTACCCGCCAATGCGGGTCACGATTCGGGTCTTGATCGGCAGCTTCTGCGCACCGAGTTCGAGCGCTTCGCGCGCTACGCCATCCGGCACGCCGTCGAGTTCGAACATGATGCGGCCGGGATGCACCCGGGCCACCCAGCGGTCGACCGAGCCTTTACCCGAACCCATGCGCACTTCCGCCGGCTTCGCCGTCACGGGCAGGTCCGGGAAGATACGGATCCACACGCGGCCGGCACGCTTCATGTGACGCGTGATGGCACGGCGGGCCGCCTCGATCTGGCGCGCGGTGATGCGCTCCGGCTGCAGCGCCTTGAGGCCGTGCGAGCCGAAGTTCAGCGACGTGCCGCCCTTCGCCGCGCCCTTGATGCGGCCTTTGAACTGTTTGCGAAACTTGGTTCGCTTAGGTTGCTTCATGACGCTTCATCCTCAACCGTCTTGCTCCAGGGCCGCGTTCGAAATCCGCATGCCGTCTGGGTTTGTGCTTTAGCCGCGCGGCGTGTCGCTCTGGCCGCCGCGATCGCGACGCGGCCGTCCGCCGTCGCCGCCTTCGAAGGCGCGCTTCTCGGAGGCCATCGGATCGTGCTCGATGATCTCGCCCTTGTAGACCCACACCTTGATGCCGATGATGCCGTATGCCGTGGAGGCTTCCGCGCGGCCGAAATCGATGTCGGCGCGCAGCGTATGCAGCGGCACGCGGCCTTCGCGGTACCACTCGGTCCGCGCGATCTCAGCGCCGCCGAGGCGGCCGGCAACGTTGATCCGGATCCCCTGGGCGCCGCCGCGCAGCGCCGACTGGACGGAACGCTTCATCGCACGGCGGAACGCCACGCGGCGCTCAAGCTGCTGTGCGATGTTCTCGGCGATAAGCGTCGCGTCGATATCGGGCTTGCGGATCTCGAGAACGTTGAGATGCACATCCGAGTCGGTCAGGCGCGCGAGTTCGCCGCGTAGTTTGTCGATATCCGCGCCCTTCTTGCCGATCAGAACGCCCGGACGGCCGGTATGAACCGTGACGCGGCATTTCTTGTGCGGACGCTCGATAACCACCTTGGAGATGCTGGCGGGCCGCTGCATCTTCATGATGTGCTTGCGGATCGCGAAATCTTCGTGCAGGAGCTGCCCGTATTCGCCGGAGCGTGCGAACCAGCGGCTGTCCCAGGTGCGGTTGATGCCGACGCGCAGGCCGACCGGATTGACTTTGTGACCCATCACTCGGCCCCTTCTGCTGCGGCTTCGGCGGCCGGCACCGACTTGGCCTTACGGACCTTGCCGCCGTTGGCGCGTTTCTTGGCGTTTTCCAGGTCGTCCTCGTCGAGTTCCCGCACCACCACGGTGATCTGCGAGAACGGCTTCATCACCATCGACGAGCGGCCGCGGCCGCGCGCATGGAAGCGCTTCATGACGAGGTTCTTGCCGACGTAAGCCTCGGCGACCACGAGTTGGTCGATCGAAAGCTGATGGTTGTTCTCGGCGTTAGCGACCGCGCTCATCAGGCATTTGCGCACGTCGTCCGAAATCCGCTTGCGCGAGAACTCGAGATCGGCGAGCGCCTGCTCGACCGGTTTGCCGCGGATCAACGCGGCGACCAGGTTCAGCTTCTGCGGCGACACACGCAGGTTCCGCGCGACCGCTTTCGCCTCGGTATCGGCGAGCACCCGCTCTCTGCTTGGCTTGCCCATTATCGTTTCGCCTTCTTGTCGGCGCCGTGACCCTGATAGCTGCGGGTCGGCGAGAATTCACCGAACTTGTGGCCGATCATGTCCTCGGTGACGCTGACCGGGATGTGCTTCTGGCCATTGTAGACGCCGAACGTCAGGCCGACGAACTGAGGCAGGATCGTGGAGCGGCGGCTCCAGATCTTGATGACCTCGTTGCGACCCGAGGCGCGCACCTTTTCGGCCTTCTTGAGAAGGTACCCGTCAACAAACGGCCCCTTCCAGACTGAACGTGCCACGGCAGTTTCTCCTTCAAGCGTTCGGACCGCGAAGCATCAAGCTTCGCGCTTATTTCTTCTTCAGGTGACGAGAGCGGACGATGAAGCGGTCCGTCGTCTTGTTCTTGCGGGTGCGCGCACCCTTCGTCGGTTTGCCCCACGGCGTCGACCAGTGCTTGCCGCCGTTGGTGCGGCCGCCGTTCGGGTGGTCGATCGGGTTCATCGTGATGCCGCGAACCGTGGGACGCGTCCCCCGCCAGCGGGTACGGCCGGCCTTGGAGTCGACCGTGTTGCCGTGGTCCGGATTCGACACCGCGCCAACGCTGGCCATGCAGTCGGACCGCACGCGCCGCGTCTCGCCGGAGCTGAGCTTCAGCACCGCCCAACCGGCGTCACGGCCGACGAGCTGCGCGAACGCGCCCGCCGAGCGTGCAAGCTGCGCGCCCTTGCCTGGCTTCAGTTCGATGTTGTGGATGATCGTGCCGATCGGCATACCGGAGAGCGGCATGGCGTTGCCCGGCTTCACGTCCACCTTTTCCCCGGCGATCACCGTGTCGCCCGGCGACAGCCGCTGCGGCGCGATGATGTAGCTGAGTTCACCGTCTTCATACTTGATCAGCGCGATGAACGATGTCCGGTTAGGGTCGTATTCGATGCGCTCGACCGTCGCCGGCACGTCGAACTTGCGGCGCTTGAAGTCGATGAGACGATAGGTCTTTTTGTGACCGCCGCCGATGTGGCGCGTCGTGATGCGGCCGTGCGCGTTGCGCCCGCCGGTCTTGGTCTTGCCCTCCGTCAGCATCTTGACGGGGTCGCCCTTCCAGAGGCCCTTGCGCTCGACGATAACGAGCTGCCGCAGGCCGGGCGACGTCGGACGGAATGTCTTGAGTGCCATGGTCTAACTTCCTTACAGCCCGCTGTCTTACAACCCGGTGGTCACGTCGATCGTCTGGCCCTCTTCCAGGGTGACGATGGCTTTCTTCACGCTCTGCTGAACGCCGCCGCGGCCGCGGAACATCTTCTTCTTGCCCTTGCGGACGAAGGTGTTGACCGCTTTGACCTTGACGTCGAACAGCTGCTCGACGGCCTGCTTGATGTCGGGCTTGGTGGCCGAACCGGAGACGTTGAAAACGACCTGGTTGGCTTCCGACAGAAGCGTCGCTTTTTCGGTGATGACCGGCGAGCGGATGATGTCGTACGCTTTGAGCTTCTGCATCGGTTAGGCCCCTTCACCGTTCTTGGCGGCGCCGTTCTTGCTGCCGCCGGCGTCGGCGAACCGCTGCTCGAGCGCTTCCACGGCCGCCTTGGTCAGGACCAGCTTCTTACGACGCAGGATGTCGTAGACGTTGATCCCCTGGACCGGCAGCACATCGATATTCGGGATGTTGCGCGCCGCGCGAACGAACGTCGCGTCGAGGCTCGCCCCATCGATGATGAGTGCGTTTTCGAGTTCGAGCTTGCCGAACGCCGCACGCAGTTGCGCGGTCTTGCCCTCGCCCGACACGGCCTGGTCGAGAACCACCAAATCGCCGGACTTCGCCTTTGCGGACAGTGCATGGCGAAGCGCAAGTTGACGAACCTTCTTGGGAAGGTCGATGGCATGGCTGCGCGGCTTCGGACCGAGCGCCTTGCCGCCCCCGCGCCACTGCGGCACGCCTTTGTCGCCGTGACGGGCGCCGCCGGTGCCCTTCTGCTTATAGACCTTCTTGCCCGTGACCGTGACTTCGGAACGGTCCTGAGCGTGATGCGTACCGGCCATCCGCTTGAGGAGCTGGTAGCGCACCATGCGCTGGATCAGGTCCTGGCGCGGTTCGAGACCGTATACATGCTCGGCCAGCTCAACCTGACCGGCGCTGCCCGCGTCGAGTGTCGTGACGTCGACTTTCATCACTGCTGCTCCTCTTGGCCAGCGGCTTCGACGGCAGCTTCGCCACCGCGCGCCTTGAAGGCACCCGGCTTGGGCGCGCCGTCCGGCAGCTTGCGCTTGACCGCGTCGCGCACCAGCACCCAGCCGCCTTTGTGACCGGGAACGGCGCCGCGAACCATCACCAGACCGCGGTCCGGATCCGTTTTGACAACGACGAGGTTCTGCGTCGTCACCTTCTCCGAGCCCATGTGCCCGGCCATCTTCTTGCCCTTGAACACCTTGCCGGGATCCTGGCGCTGACCGGTCGAACCGTGCGAACGGTGCGAGATCGAGACGCCGTGGGTGGCGCGCAGGCCGCCGAAGTTCCAGCGCTTCATCGCACCCTGGAAGCCTTTACCGATCGACGTGCCGGTGATGTCGACGAACTGACCCGGAACAAAATGGTCGGCGGTGATCTCCGCGCCCACTTCGATCAGGTTGTCCGGCGAAACCCGGAATTCCGCGAGCTTGCGCTTCGCCTCAACCTGGGCGATGGCGAAGTTGCCCTTCTCGGGTTTCGTCACGCGCGAAGGGCGGCGGCTGCCGGCACCAAGCTGCAGGGCCGTGTAGCCGTTCTTCTCTTCGGTGCGCTGCGCCAGCACTTGGCAGTTCTCCAGCCGCAGCACCGTGACGGGGATGTGCTCCCCTTCGTCGGTGAAGATGCGGGTCATGCCCACTTTCTGGGCGATCACGCCGGAACGCATCTGAGCATTCCTTCCCTTGTTTGCTTCCTGTCCGAACCGGGACGTTGAAAACGCCTTGGCCCGCCTGGACATCCCAATTGAATCGCCGAATGATCCTCACCCATGGCGGCGAGAACCAGCGGCGAAATTAGAGCTTGATCTCGACGTCGACGCCGGCCGCGAGGTCGAGCTTCATCAGCGCGTCAACCGTCTGCGGTGTGGGATCGACGATATCGAGCATGCGTTTGTGCGTGCGCATCTCGAATTGCTCGCGGCTCTTCTTGTCGACGTGCGGAGAGCGGTTGACCGTGTAGCGTTCGATGCGCGTCGGCAGCGGAATAGGTCCGCGCACTTCGGCACCGGTACGCTTCGCGGTGTTCACGATCTCGCGCGTCGACGCATCGAGTATCCGATGGTCGAAGGCTTTGAGCCGTATGCGAATATTCTGACCGTTCATCGTCTTCGAGCCTTACCCTCTAATGCAAGCGGCGCCCGACGGGCGGGCACAGCCCACATTGAATGCGACAGAGAGCCGGACACACCACGTGCTGGGCTCGTCGTATCGATGTCGTTCTTCCAAGTTCCATGCTGACGCGGCGGCATGAAAAGTACGACGCCGGAAGCCGGAATGGCCCCGATGTCGCTGGTCTTCCAGCGAAGCTGGCGCTTGCGCCAGTTCGCCAGAAAAAAGCCTCTTACTTCGCAGTCCCAGCGACGACGCCGGCATCTGAAATGCGGCTTGCCGCATCTCTTGCCTCTCGTCGCCTCAAGTCGAACCGCGCCGTATTTCCGGCGAAGCTGGCGCCTGCGCCAGTTCGCCAGAAAAAAGCCTCTTACTCCGTGATCGAGGAGACGACGCCGGCACCAACCGTGCGGCCGCCTTCACGGATCGCGAAGCGCAGTTTCTCTTCCATCGCGATCGGCGTGATCAGTTCCACGTCCATCGCGACGTTGTCGCCCGGCATCACCATCTCCGTTCCTTCCGGCAGCGTGCACACGCCCGTAACGTCGGTCGTGCGGAAGTAGAACTGCGGACGGTAGTTGGTGAAGAACGGCGTGTGGCGACCGCCTTCTTCCTTCGTCAGGATGTAGGCTTCAGCCTTGAACTTCTTGTGCGGCGTGATCGAGCCCGGCTTGCAAAGAACCTGACCCCGCTCAACGTCCTCACGGCCGATACCGCGAAGCAGCGCGCCGATGTTGTCGCCCGCGCGGCCCTCGTCGAGAAGCTTGCGGAACATCTCCACGCCCGTAACCGTCGTCTTCTGCGTGTCGCGGATGCCGACGATCTCGATTTCCTCGCCGACCTTCACGATACCGCGCTCGACGCGGCCCGTAACAACCGTACCGCGGCCCGAGATCGAGAACACGTCCTCGATCGGCATCAGGAACGGCTGGTCGATCGGACGCTCAGGCGTCGGGATGTATTCGTCGACCGTCTTCATAAGCTCGAGGATCGCGTCCTTGCCGAGCTTCGCATCGCCGTCTTCCAGCGCAACCAGCGCCGAACCCTTGGTGATCGGAATGTCGTCGCCCGGGAACTCGTAGCTCGAAAGAAGTTCGCGGACTTCCATCTCCACCAGTTCGAGAAGCTCTTCGTCGTCGACCATGTCGCACTTGTTCAGGAACACAACAAGCGCCGGAACGCCGACCTGACGCGACAGAAGGATGTGCTCGCGCGTCTGCGGCATCGGGCCGTCGGCAGCCGAAACAACCAGGATCGCGCCGTCCATCTGCGCCGCACCCGTGATCATGTTCTTCACGTAGTCGGCGTGACCGGGGCAATCCACGTGCGCGTAGTGACGGTTCTCCGTCTCGTACTCGACGTGCGACGTCGAGATCGTGATCCCGCGCGCGCGCTCCTCAGGCGCCTTGTCGATGTTGTCGTAAGACGTGTAGCTCGCGCCACCCGCCTCGGCCAGAACCTTCGTGATCGCCGCCGTCAGCGACGTCTTGCCGTGGTCAACGTGACCGATCGTGCCGATGTTGCAGTGCGGCTTCGTCCGCTCGAACTTTGCTTTGGCCATTGCGGCTCCCCTTCTCTCGTCTGTTCATCCACCGTCGGGAAGCCCGCGGCAGGTGTATGCAAAATCAAACCGGACCATCGGCGATGCGTTTTCACACCGAGGGTCCAGTGGGATCAACTCAGGCGAACTTGGCCCTGACTTCGTCAGCGACGTTGCGCGGCACTTCGGCGTAATGCGCGAACTGCATCGAGTACTGCGCGCGGCCCGTGGACATCGAGCGCAGCGTGTTGATGTAGCCGAACATGTTCGCCAGCGGCACGAAGCACTTGATTACGACCGCGTTGCCGCGGAGGTCCTGGCTGCGAACCTGGCCGCGCCGCGAGTTCACGTCGCCGATGATGCCGCCCACGAAGTCTTGCGGCGACACGATCTCGACATCCATCACCGGCTCGAGAAGCTTGATGCCGCCCTTGTCGCAACCTTCCTTCATGGCTGCGCGGGTGGCGATCTCGAACGCGATGACCGAGGAGTCGACCTCGTGGAAGGCACCGTCCGTCAGCGTCACCTTCATGTCGACCATCGGGAAGCCGATGAGCATGCCGGTATCCCAGACCGATTTGACGCCCTTCTCGACGCCCGGAATGTATTCCTTGGGAACGGCACCGCCGACGATCACCGACTCGAACTCGTTGCCCTTGCCGATCTCGTTCGGCTCCAGCTTGAGTTTGACGCGAGCGAACTGGCCGGTACCGCCGGTCTGCTTCTTGTGCGTGTAATCGACTTCCGCCGGACGCGCGAGGCTCTCGCGGTAAGCCACCTGGGGCGCGCCGGTTTCGGCTTCGACTTTGTGCGTGCGCTTCAGGATGTCGACCTTGATGTCGAGATGCAGTTCGCCCATCCCCTTGAGGATGGTCTCGCCCGACTCCTGATCCACCGACACGCGGAACGAGGGGTCTTCCAGCGCCATTTCATTGAGCGCCAGAGCCATCTTCTCCTGGTCGGCTTTCGTCTTCGGCTCGATCTTCATCTCGATGACGGGGTCCGGGAACTCCATCTTTTCGAGAATGACCGGCTTCTGCGGATCGCAGAGCGTTTCACCCGTACGCGTATCCTTCAAGCCCTGCAGCGCGATGATGTCGCCGGCGTAGGCATGCTTGATCTCGCGGCGGTCGTCGGCGTGCATCATATACATGCGCCCGACGCGCTCTTTCTTGTCCCGTGTCGACTGCAGGAGCTGCATGCCCTGATCGAGCTTGCCCGAGTAGATGCGGCAGAACGTGAGCGAACCGACGTGCTCGAAGTTCATGATCTTGAACGCCAGGAGCGCCAGCGGCTCATCGTCCGAGGACTTGCGCTCCATCGGCGACTCGTCCTTCGGGTTGATACCCTTGATGGCCGGAACCTCGACCGGGCTCGGCAGCAGGTCGACAACGGCATCGAGCAGGGTCTGCACGCCCTTGTTCTTGAACGCCGAGCCGCAAAGCATCGGGAAGAACTGAACCGTGATCGTACCCTTGCGCAGCAGCTTGCGCAGCGTGTCCTCGTCCGGCTCATTGCCTTCGAGGTACTCGGCCATGGCGTCGTCGTCCATTTCGACGGCGGCCTCGATCATCTCGCCGCGATACTGCTCGGCCTTTTCCTTCAGGTCATCCGGGATGTCGCGGATCTCGAACTTCGCGCCCTTGCTTTCGGCGTCTTCCCAGACGTACGCCTTCATGGTGATGAGATCGACAACGCCGGCAAAGTCGCTTTCAGCGCCGATCGGAAGCTGGATCGGAACCGGACGCGCACCAAGCTTCTCCTTGATGTCGTCGATGCACATGTAGAAGTCGGCACCGGTCTTATCCATCTTGTTGGCGAAGATGATGCGCGGAACCTTGTACTTGTCGCCCTGGCGCCAGACGGTCTCGGTCTGCGGTTCGACGCCGGCGTTGGAGTCGAGCACGGTAACCGCGCCGTCGAGGACGCGCAGCGAACGCTCGACTTCAATCGTGAAGTCGACGTGGCCTGGGGTATCGATGATGTTCAGGCGGCGCATGCGGCCGTCGCGGCCTGGCCACGTCGTGGTCGTGGCAGCCGACGTAATGGTGATGCCGCGCTCGGCTTCCTGGTCCATGAAGTCCATGGTCGCAGCGCCGTCGTGGACCTCGCCGATCTTGTGCGAGATACCCGTATAGAAGAGGATACGCTCCGTCGTCGTCGTCTTCCCGGCGTCGATATGCGCCATGATGCCGAAGTTGCGGTAGTCCTCGATTGCGTATTCGCGAGCCATGACAAGCCTCTAGGGATAACCCATGCGTTGCAGATAGATGCGCCGTTACCAGCGATAGTGAGAGAAGGCCCGGTTGGCCTCCGCCATCTTGTGCGTATCTTCCCGCTTCTTAACCGATGTCCCACGGTTGTTGGCGGCATCGAGAAGCTCGCCCGACAGCCGCTCCACCATGGTGTTTTCGTTTCTGTTGCGCGCCGCGGTGATGATCCAGCGGATTGCCAGCGCCTGGCGCCTCTCCGGCCGAACCTCGACCGGCACCTGATAGGTCGCACCGCCGACGCGCCGCGAGCGAACCTCGACCGACGGCATGACGTTCTTCAAAGCGTCGTGGAAAAGCTGGAGCGGATCCGACTTGGCCTTTTCCTCGATGCGGTCGAACGCACCGTAGACGATCCCTTCGGCGACGGACTTCTTGCCGTCGCGCATCACCGCGTTCATGAACTTGGTGACGATGAGATCGGTGTACTTCGGATCCGGAATGATCTCGCGCTTTTGTGCTCTGTGACGTCGGGACATTGCTTCGTCCTAATTCCTGTTCACCGCGCCGCGAAAATGGTTCGCTGGGCGCCGGCCACATGCGGGTTACTTCGGTCGCTTCGCGCCGTACTTCGAACGGCGCTGCTTACGGTCGGCGACGCCCTGGGTGTCAAGCACGCCGCGAATGATGTGATAACGCACGCCGGGAAGGTCCTTGACGCGGCCACCGCGGATCAGCACCACCGAGTGCTCCTGCAGGTTGTGGCCTTCGCCGGGAATGTACCCGATGACCTCGTAGCCGTTGGTCAGTCGGATCTTCGCGACCTTACGAAGAGCCGAGTTGGGCTTCTTCGGCGTCGTCGTATAGACGCGCGTGCACACGCCACGCTTCTGCGGGCAAGACTCCATGTGACGCGACTTTCCGCGCACTGTCTTGCTTTCGCGCGGCTTGCGGATCAGCTGTTGAATCGTAGGCATCCGGCCTCATCCTGTGGCGCGCGGCAGCGCAAACGCCAAAAACCTTCACGCCGGATCGGGAATTCCCGATCCAACGAAAAAAGCCATAGGACCTCCGGCCCTCGCGGGCCTAAGATCATGGCATGCGACTTGTCCTCTGCTTAAAGACGCCAGCGTCTAGTCGGGCTGTGGAAACCAGCTCCCTTAGGCGCGAAGGAACGCGCCGACTACGGCCTGCCGTGAGAGTTCGGTCCGTATAATCTGTGGGGAATGCGGGGTCAACCGCCCGCAACACGAATTCTGAAATATTTTCGTCGCAGTTGGCCGCCGTTGTGCTTTCACCACCGCCTGGATGGCGATTGAAAAGCAAATCCGCGGCCGTTGACCTGCGCAAACAAAATAGCCGGGCTCGCGCGCGAGCCCGGCCACCCTTTTATCTAAACGGTGGCGATGTGCGGCAATTACTCCGCCGCTTCGCCCGAAGTCGGTTCCGGTTCGGCGGCAGCCGCGGCCTCGCCTTCGGACTTCTTCTTCTCCTGCTCAATCAGCAGGTCGCGCTTACCGGCGATGCGGCGCAGACGGCGTAGCATGCCGCCGGTACCGGCCGGGATCAGACGGCCGACGATGACGTTCTCCTTGAGACCGTCGAGCGTGTCGACCTTGCCGTTGACCGACGCCTCGGTAAGGACGCGGGTGGTCTCCTGGAACGAAGCCGCCGAGATGAACGACCGGGTCTGCAGCGAGGCCTTGGTGATGCCGAGAAGAACCGGAAGCGCCACGGCAGGACGCAGCCCTTCCTTCTCCGCCACCTCGTTACGCGCGTCGAACTCGATCCGGTCGAGTTGCTCGCCCTTGATCATGTCGGTCTCGCCCGAGTCCGTGATCTCGACCTTCTGCAGCATTTGGCGAACGATCACTTCGATATGCTTGTCGTTGATCGTCACGCCCTGCAGACGATAGACGTCCTGGATCTCGTTGATGAGGTAGTTCGCCAGCTCCTCGACGCCCTTGATGGCGAGGATGTCGTGCGGCGCCGGGTGGCCGTCATAGACATAGTCGCCACGTTCGATGCGGTCGCCGTGTTGCACAGCCAGCGTCTTGCCCCGAGGGATAAGGTACTCGACGGCTTCCTCTTCCTCGTTGTCCGGCCGGACAATGATCCGCTGTTTGTTCTTGTAGTCCTTGCCGAACTCCACCGTACCGGAGGCTTCCGAAATGATGGCGTGATCCTTGGGACGGCGGGCCTCGAACAGCTCGGCGACCCTCGGCAGACCGCCGGTGATGTCGCCGGACTTGGTGGAAGCCACCGGGCTACGCGCCAGGACGTCGCCCGCCTTCACCTCGTCGCCGGGCTCGACCGACAGGATCGCGTCGACCGACAACAGATAACGGGCATCGCCGCCACGCGGCGCCTTGACGGGCTTGCCTTTTTCGTCGTTAACGATGATCGCCGGCTTCAACTCGGCACCACGCGGCGAAGCGCGCCAGTCGATGACGACACGGTTGGTCGTGCCCTTTACCTCATCGGTCTGCTCGCGCACCGAGGCACCGTCGACGATATCCTCATAACCGACCACGCCGTCGACCTCGGTGAGGATCGGACGGGTATAGGGGTCCCACTGGGCAAGCCGCGTACCGCGCTTGACGGTATCGCCCTCGTCCACCAGGAGCCGCGCGCCGTACGGCACTTTCTGCGCGGCGAGTTCCTTACCCGTCTGGTCCTCGATCACAATCTGCACGTTGCGCGCCATCGTGACGAGACGCCCCTGGCTGTCTTTCACGACCGCCCGGTTACGCACCCGCACCGTACCGTTGAAGCTCGACTCGATGAACGAGGTGTCGACCACCTGCGCCGCACCGCCGATGTGGAAGGTACGCATCGTAAGCTGCGTACCCGGCTCACCGATCGACTGCGCCGCGATGACGCCGACGGCCTCGCCGATGTTCACCGGCGTACCGCGCGCCAGGTCGCGGCCGTAGCAGGCTCCGCAAACACCGGTTTGCGTTTCGCAGGTGAGAACGGAACGGATCTTCAGCTCCTGGATCTCGGCGTTGGCGATGGCTTCGGCCTGCTTCTCCTCGATGAGGGTGTTGCGCTCGATGATCACCTCGCCGGTTTCCGGAGAGATGATGTCCTCCGCGGCCGTACGGCCCAGCGCCCGCTGCGCCAGCGAGACTATGACCTGACCGGCGTCGACAACCGCCTGGATTGAGATGCCGCCATCGGTGCCGCAATCGTGCTCTGAGATGATCGAGTCCTGCGCCACGTCCACGAGACGACGCGTGAGGTAGCCCGAGTTTGCCGTCTTGAGCGCGGTATCTGCGAGGCCCTTGCGCGCGCCGTGGGTCGAGTTGAAGTACTCGAGAACCGAGAGACCTTCCTTGAAGTTGGCCTTGATCGGCGTCTCGATGATCTCACCCGACGGCTTCGTCATGAGGCCGCGCATCGCCGCGAGCTGACGCATCTGGGTCGGCGAACCGCGCGCACCCGAGTGGCTCATCATGTAGATCGAGTTGATCGGCTTCTGGCGGCCGTTTTCCTGGTACTCGGTCGCAGAGATACGATCCATCATCTCCTTGGAGATGCGGTCGGTACACTTCGACCAGGCGTCCACGACCTTGTTGTACTTCTCAAGCTGCGTGATGAGACCGTCGTTGTACTGCTGCTCGAATTCGCGCACCAGATCCTCGGTCTCGGCCATGATCGCCTTCTTCGTATCCGGGATCAGCATGTCGTCCTTGCCGAACGAGATCCCGGCCTTGAAGGCGTGATGGAAACCCAGCGACATGATCCGGTCGCAGAAGATCACCGTCTCCTTCTGGCCGCAGCCCCGGTAGACGGCGTCGATCATCTTCGAGATCGCCTTCTTGGTCAGCAGCTGGTTGACGAGATCGAACTTGATCCCTGGGCGGCGCGGCAGAAGATCGCCGAGCAGGATACGGCCCGGCGTCGTGTCGTGCAGCTCGATGACCTCGTTGCCCTCTTCGTCGAAAGTCGACCAGCGGCCCTTTACCTTGGCGTGAAGCGTTACGAGGCCGGTTTCGAGCGCGTGATGCACCTCCGCCGGCGAGCCCAGCACCATGCCTTCGCCTGGCTCGTTCTCTGCGATAAGCGACAGGTAGTAGAGCCCCAGAACGATGTCCTGCGACGGCACGATGATCGGCTGACCGTTGGCCGGGTGAAGAATGTTGTTGGTCGACATCATGAGGACGCGCGCTTCGAGCTGCGCCTCAAGCGACAACGGCACGTGAACCGCCATCTGGTCGCCGTCAAAGTCGGCGTTGAAGGCCGCGCACACCAGCGGATGAAGCTGGATTGCCTTACCCTCGATGAGCACCGGCTCGAACGCCTGGATGCCGAGACGGTGAAGCGTCGGCGCGCGGTTGAGCATGACCGGGTGCTCGCGGATGACCTCATCGAGGACGTCCCACACCTCCGGCTTCTCTTTCTCGACGAGCTTCTTTGCCTGCTTGACGGTCGCCGCCTGGCCGAGCGCCTGAAGGCGCGCGTAGATGAACGGCTTGAACAGCTCAAGCGCCATCTTCTTGGGCAGGCCGCACTGGTGCAGTTTGAGCTCGGGACCGACCACGATGACCGAACGACCCGAGTAGTCGACACGCTTGCCGAGCAGGTTTTGACGGAACCGGCCCTGTTTGCCCTTGAGCATGTCGGCGAGCGACTTCAACGGCCGCTTGTTGGCGCCGGTGATGACGCGGCCGCGACGGCCGTTGTCGAACAGCGCGTCCACCGACTCCTGCAGCATCCGCTTCTCGTTACGGATGATGATGTCGGGCGCGCGGAGCTCCATCAGCCGCTTCAGACGGTTGTTGCGGTTGATGACGCGGCGATAGAGGTCGTTGAGGTCCGACGTCGCGAACCGGCCGCCGTCCAGCGGAACGAGCGGGCGCAGTTCCGGCGGGATCACCGGAACGACGGTGAGGATCATCCACTCCGGACGGTTGCCGGATTCGATGAAAGCCTCGATCACCTTCAGGCGCTTGCCGAGCTTCTTCGGCTTCAGGTCGGTCGTCGCTTCGGCGATCTCCTGACGAAGGTCTTCACGGATCTTGTGCAGGTCCATATTGATCAGGATTTCACGGATCGCCTCGGCGCCGATACCGGCGGTGAAGCTGTCGGGCCCGTGCTCGTCCTGCGCCTGCAGGTACTCGTCTTCCGTCAGGAGCTGCTTCTCCTTGAACGGCGAGATGCCCGGATCGATGACGACGTAGTTCTCGAAATAGAGGACGCGCTCGAGATCCTTCAGCGTCATGTCGAGCAGGAGGCCGATGCGCGAGGGCAGCGACTTCAGGAACCAGATGTGCGCGACCGGCGCGGCCAGTTCGATATGGCCCATGCGCTCGCGGCGCACCTTGGTCAGCGTTACCTCGACACCGCACTTCTCGCAGATGATACCCTTGTACTTCATCCGCTTGTACTTGCCGCACAGGCATTCGTAGTCCTTGATCGGACCAAAAATACGCGCGCAGAACAAACCGTCGCGTTCGGGCTTGAACGTACGGTAGTTGATCGTCTCCGGCTTTTTGATCTCGCCGAACGACCAGGACAGGATGTCGTCGGGGCTGGCGAGCGAGATCTTGATCTGGTCGAACGTCTGGAGCGGCTGCTGGCTCTTGAAGAAGTTGGTCATTTCATTCATGGGGCAGTCTCCTGGCGGTCCGTCGAACGGACCTCGATATTCTGGGGCGGCGTCGATGCGCTGAGCGGCCGGCGCTCCGCTTTCGCGAACGCCGGCCAGGGGGCTCTCGTCTGTTTATTCGGCCGCTTCCGGCGGCAGGGTCGGAGGCAGGCGCAACTGCGATCCCGGTGTGGGCTCCTCGCTATCTTCTTGCGACTTGTCGGTGTTGATCAGCTCGACGTTGAGCCCCAGCGCGCGCATCTCCTTGACGAGCACGTTGAAGCTTTCCGGCACGCCTGCCTCGAAGGCGTCGTCGCCACGGACGATCGCCTCGTAGACCTTGGTACGACCGGCTACGTCGTCCGACTTGACCGTCAGCATTTCCTGCAGCGTGTACGCCGCGCCGTATGCTTCCAGCGCCCACACTTCCATTTCGCCGAAGCGCTGACCGCCGAACTGCGCCTTGCCGCCCAGCGGCTGCTGGGTCACGAGCGAGTAGGGGCCGATCGAACGGGCGTGGATCTTGTCGTCGACGAGGTGGTGCAGCTTGAGCACGTACTTGTAGCCCACCGTAACCTTGCGGTCGAAGGGCTCGCCCGTGCGCCCGTCGTAAAGCTGGACCTGGCCCGACCGGTCGAAGCCGGCATTCTCCAGCATCGTGACGATGTCCGGCTCGCGGGCGCCGTCGAACACGGGCGTCGCGATCGGCACCCCGGTCTTGAGCTGCTGCGCCATGCGCACCTTGTCGTCGTCCTCCGGAGCCACCTCGTTGATCGTGTCGTCGCCGTAGACGGTCACGAGCTGCTGCGTCAGCGGGGCCATGTCGCCCGACGCCCGGTAATCCTCGAGCGCCTGCTCGATCGCCCGGCCTAGACCACGGCACGCCCACCCGGTGTGCGTCTCGAGGATCTGCCCGACGTTCATGCGCGACGGCACGCCAAGCGGGTTCAGGACGATGTCCACGGGCGTACCGTCTTCGAGGAACGGCATGTCCTCCTTCGGCACGATCATCGACACGACACCCTTGTTGCCGTGCCGGCCGGCCATCTTGTCGCCCGGCTGGATCTTGCGCTTCACCGCGACGAATACCTTGACCATCTTCATCACGCCCGGAGGCATCTCGTCCCCGCGCTGCAGCTTGTCGACCTTGTCGACGAAGCGGCGTTCGAGGCTCTTCTTGGCGTCCTCGTACTGCTTCTGGATGGCTTCGAGTTCGGCCTGTGCCTTGTCGTCGGCAAGACCGATCTCCCACCACTGCGAGCGCGGAATATCGTCGAGGATCGTCTCGTCGATATTTGTCCCCTTGCGAGCGCCTTTCGGGCCCTTGGCGACCTCCTTGCCCATCAGCGCATCGCGCAGACGCGAGTAGACGTTGCGGTCGAGGATCTGCAGTTCGTCGTCGCGGTCCTTGGCGAGACGTTCGATCTCCTCGCGCTCGATCGCCATGGCGCGTTCGTCCTTGTCGACGCCGTGACGGTTGAAGACGCGGACTTCCACGATGGTGCCCGACACGCCCGGCGGCAACCGGAGCGACGTGTCGCGAACGTCGGAAGCCTTCTCGCCGAAGATGGCGCGCAGAAGCTTCTCTTCCGGCGTCATCGGGCTCTCGCCCTTCGGCGTGATCTTGCCGACCAGGATGTCGCCGGGATGCACCTCGGCGCCGATGTAGACGATGCCGGCTTCGTCGAGGTTCTTGAGAGCCTCTTCCGAAACGTTCGGGATATCGCGGGTGATCTCTTCAGGACCCAGCTTCGTGTCGCGGGCCATAACCTCGAACTCTTCGATGTGGATCGAGGTGAACACGTCGTCGGTCACCACGCGTTCCGACATCAGGATGGAGTCTTCGAAGTTGTAGCCCATCCAAGGCATGAACGCGACGAGCACGTTCTTGCCGAGCGCCAGATCCCCAAGGTCCGTCGAAGGACCGTCGGCAATGATTTCGCCCTCGCGCACGAAATCGCCCACGTTCACGAGCGGACGCTGGTTGATACAGGTGTTCTGGTTGGAGCGCTGGAACTTGCGCAGCCGGTAGATGTCGACGCCCGGCTTGGAGGGGTCGGTCTCCTCGGTTGCCCGGATAACGATACGCGTCGCGTCCACCTGATCGACGACTCCGGTGCGCCGCGCCGAGATGGCCGCGCCCGAGTCGCTCGCCACGACAGATTCCATGCCGGTACCGACCAGCGGGGCTTCCGCCTTGATCAACGGCACCGCCTGACGCTGCATGTTCGAACCCATGAGGGCGCGGTTGGCGTCGTCGTTTTCCAGATACGGGATCAGCGCCGCCGCGACCGAAACGAGCTGCTTGGGAGACACGTCGATGTAGTCCACCTGCGCCGGCGGCACGAGCATGACATCGCCCTGATAGCGGCAGTTCACGAGGTCGCCCGTCAGCGTGCCGTCATCGGCGATCTGCGCGTTGGCCTGGGCGACGTGGTGGCGCATCTCGGCGGTGGCCGAAAGGTATTCCACTTCGTCGGTCACGCGGCCGTCGATCACCTTGCGGTACGGGCTCTCGATGAAGCCGTACTTATTGACCTTCGCGAACGTCGCCAGCGAGTTGATCAGGCCGATGTTCGGGCCTTCGGGCGTTTCGATCGGACAGATGCGGCCGTAGTGCGTCGGGTGAACGTCGCGGACTTCGAAGCCCGCGCGCTCACGCGTCAGACCGCCCGGGCCGAGCGCCGACAGGCGCCGCTTGTGGGTGATCTCTGACAGCGGGTTCGTCTGGTCCATGAACTGCGAGAGCTGCGAGGAACCGAAGAACTCGCGCACCGCCGCTGCCGCCGGCTTGGCGTTGATCAGGTCCTGCGGCATCACCGTGTCGATATCGACCGAGCTCATGCGCTCCTTGATGGCGCGCTCCATGCGCAAGAGACCCAGGCGGTACTGGTTCTCCATGAGCTCACCCACCGAGCGGACGCGGCGGTTGCCGAGGTGGTCGATATCGTCGATCGAACCGCGTCCGTCGCGCAGCCCCACGAGCAGGCGCAGGACGGAGATGATGTCTTCGGCGCGCAGCACCCGGACGGTGTCTTCGGCCGGCGTAAAGTCCTCGAGGTCCTGCAGGCGCATATTCATCTTGACCCGGCCGACAGCCGAAAGGTCGTAGCGCTCGGGGTCGAAGAACAGGCCGTAGAACAGGTTCGTGCCAGCCTCGATGGTCGGCGGTTCACCGGGCCGCATGACCCGGTAGATGTCCATCAACGCCTCTTCTTTGTTGGCGTTCTTGTCGAGCATCAGCGTATTGCGGATGAAGCCGCCGATGTTGACGTGATCGATGTCGAGGATCGGGAACTCCTTGACCTTCTGGTCCTTGAGTTCCGCCAGGAGTTCGGCATCGAGTTCCGCACCGGCTTCCGCGTAGATTCGGCCGGTCTGCATGTCGACGATGTCTTCGCCGAGATACTTGCCAACGAGATCCTCCGACGCCACGAGCAGGTCGCTGAGGCCCTCGCCGTTCTTGTAGAGGTCGCGTGCCCGCCGCGCCGTGATCTTCTCGCCAGCCTGCACGACCACTTCGCCGGTCTTGGCGTCCATCAGGTCGGAGTTCGGCACAACGCCGCGCCACTTCGACGGCTCGAACGGCATTTTCCAGCCGCGCTTGGAATCCTTGATGACGATCTTGGAATAGAACGTCTCCAGGATTTCCTCGTCGTTGAGGCCCAGCGCGTAAAGCAGCGTCGTCGCCGGCAGTTTGCGGCGGCGGTCGATACGCACATAGGCGACATCCTTGGCGTCGAACTCGAAGTCCAGCCAGGAGCCGCGATAGGGAATGATGCGGGCGGCGAACAGCAGCTTGCCGGAAGCGTGCGTGCGGCCGCGGTCATGGTCGAAGAAGACACCCGGCGAACGGTGCATCTGCGAGACGATCACGCGCTCGGTGCCGTTGATGATGAAGGTACCGTTCTGCGTCATGAGCGGCATGTCGCCCATGTAGACGTCCTGTTCCTTGACGTCCTTGATCGACTTGGAGCCGGTCTCTTCGTTGATATCGAACACGATGAGCCGCAGCTTGACCTTCAGCGGCGCGGAATAGGTCATGTCGCGCTGGATGCACTCATCGACGTCGTATTTCGGCGGTTCGAATTCGTAACCGACGAATTCGAGCGTCGACTTGCCCGAGAAGTCGGAAATCGGAAACACCGATTTGAAAACGCCCTGCAGGCCGTGATCGTCCGGACGCCCGCCTTCGGGCGCCTTGCGCATGAGGAAATCCTCATAGCTGCTTTTCTGGACCTCGATGAGGTTCGGCATTGCCGCGACTTCGCGGATCGAGCCGAATTTCTTGCGCAGACGGGTACGACCGGTGAACGTTTCAGCCATGGGGGGCTCCTCGAGAATGGGCGCGGCGCGAGCGGCTTGGGCGCGTTCGTTCCAAGAGCACGCGGGGGGCGGCAGCAAAACGCGATGCCGGCTTCCCCGCAGAGTTCCGTTTTCTGGTTCCGCAAGCGGGCATACGTGCCCGCCGACGGGCCGGTCCGCGGCCCCTCCACGGCGGCCTGGACCGGATGCTCGAAAACGGTTCGCCAAAATCCCCCCATTCTGAGCGGCTCTGATGTCCGCTTCCCGGGGGAACTTCGGGGAACCGTCGGCGTCATGTCGCCGTACGGAGCCCTCCCCTCCGGCCGATTGGCCGAAGGGGAAGGTCCCAATTGACGGTCGTTACTTGAGTTCGACCTTGGCGCCGGCTTCTTCCAGCTTCTTCTTGATCTCTTCGGCTTCTTCCTTCGGAGCGCCTTCCTTGACGGCCTTGCCGCCAGCTTCGACGAGTTCCTTGGCTTCCTTGAGACCCAGGCCGGTAACGGCGCGGACTTCCTTGATGACGTTGATCTTCTTGTCGCCAGCAGCAACCAGGATCACGTCGAATTCGGTTTTCTCTTCTGCCGCGGCGGCGTCACCGCCACCGGCTGCCGGGGCACCGGCGACCGCAACAGCGGCTGCGGCGGAAACGCCCCACTTTTCTTCAAGCATGGTCGCCAGTTCGGCGGCTTCGAGAACGGTCAGCGACGACAGGTCGTCAACGATTTTGCTGAGATCGGCCATTTGGTGTGTCTTCCTTCAGGTTCAAATCTGGTCAGTGTGCGGTGCCAAGTGCCAGATCGGCGCCCCCACCGCGGGTTGTTGTCTCTTCGCGATTGCCCGCGGCCCGAATTCAGGCCGCTTCGCTTTGCGTTGCCTTCGCATTGATGACGCGTGCCAGCTTGGCGCCGGGCTCCTTGACGGTCCGGGCGATCTTGGTCGCCGGGGCGTTGAGGAGGCCAACGAGCTTGGCCCGGAGTTCATCGAGCGACGGCAGCTCGGCCAGCGCTTTCACGCCGTTCGCGTCCAGAACGTTCTCGCCCATCGTGCCGCCGAGGATCACGAGCTTGTCGTGGTCCTTGGCGAAGGCAACGGCGACCTTTGCCGCGGTGATCGGATCCTGCGAATACGAAATGCAGGTCGGTCCCGTGAACAGGTCGGCGATGCCGGCAGCCGGGGTGTCCTGGAGCGCGAGCTTGGCCAACCGGTTCTTAGCCACCTTGACCTGACCGCCGGCGGTTTTCATCCGCTGGCGGAAGTCGGTCATCTGGGCGACCGTCAAACCGGAATAGTGGGCAACGACCACCACGCCGGTGTCTTCGAACACCTCGTGGAGGTTCGCGACGAGCTCACGTTTCGCGGCTCTATCCACTGCTCTCTCCTGGTCTCGCGAGCGAAACCCTCTCAACGAGGCCCGCGCCCGCGGGTTGCACATGGAGACCGGGACGGCTTTTCGGCGCCCCGCCCTCCGTTCGTTCACCTGTCCCCGCCGCTCCCGATGAAGGAGCACACGGCCTTGACCGAGAAGATTTGAACCTCGGAAGCGGTCACATCGGCGCGCTTTGTCGCCTCCGTTTCCAATCCTTGGCCGTCTCCCGTCTCATGCAGGCCTTCCCGCTCATCCAAATCGAGGACTTTGCGGAACCGTTTAAGCCAGACCGGACTGTCGCCCCGCCGGCACCTGTAATCTCGGACAGGTCCGCCGGATTGGGGCTTCGCGAACGAAGCCTTCGACCCGGCGGGATCTTTCGGGCTCACCGCCCGAAATACGTTGCGCCTTCCGCTGGCCTGAAGGCCGGCGGACGGCGAAGTCTTACTGCGAGGCCCCCGCGACAACCGAACTCGGCTCGACCTTGACCCCAGGGCCCATGGTCGACGTGATCGAAATCTTCTTCACGTACTGGCCTTTTGCACCCGTCGGCTTGGCCTTGACGACCGCATCGACGTAAGCGCGAATGTTTTCGACAAGCGCATCCTGCGAGAAGCTCGCCTTGCCGACACCGGCATGGATCACGCCATCCTTGAAGGTACGGAACTCGACCGAACCGCCCTTGGCCGCCTTGACGGCCTCGGCGACATCCATGGTCACCGTGCCAACGCGCGGGTTCGGCATCAGGCCACGCGGACCGAGCACCTTACCGAGACGGCCGACAATACCCATCATGTCCGGCGTGGCGATGCAGCGATCGAAGTTGATCGTGCCGCCCTGCACCTCCTGCATCAGGTCTTCCGCCCCGACGATGTCCGCGCCCGCCGCCGTCGCCTCTTCAGCCTTCGGTCCACGAGCGAATACCGCGACGCGCGCCGTCCGGCCCGTTCCGTTCGGCATAACCACGACGCCGCGAACCTGCTGGTCGGCATGCTTGGGATCGACGCCGAGGTTGATTGCGATCTCGATCGTCTCGTCGAACTTCGCCTTCGCACGCGACTTGACCAGCTCGACCGCCTCTTCAAGGGAATAGCCCTTGTTCGGATCGATGCCATCACGAACGGCCTTCATGCGCTTTCCGCCCGCCCTGCGGGTTTCCTTCGCGACTTCAGATGTTACTGCCGCCATCCGCTTAATCCTTCACTTCGATGCCCATGGACCGAGCGGAGCCGGCGATCGTGCGTGCCGCCTGCTCGACGTCGTCGGTGTTGAGATCGGCCATCTTCATCTTGGCGATCTCACGGAGCTGATCCCAGGTGACCGAGGCGGCAACCGAACGTCCCGGCTCTTTGGAGCCCGAACCCGGCTTGCCCGTCGCCTTCAATCCAGCGGCCTTCTTCAGATAGAAGGTTGCCGGCGGCGTTTTCATCTCGAAGGTAAAGGAACGATCCGAGTAAACCGTGATCTTGACCGGAATCGGCGTATCGGGTTCGATGTCCTTCGACTTGGCGTTGAACGCCTTGCAGAATTCCATGATGTTGACGCCGCGCTGGCCGAGTGCCGGACCGATCGGTGGCGACGGGTTGGCTTTACCTGCAGGGACTTGCAGGTTGATATAGCCGTCGATCTTCTTAGCCATGTCTTCCCCTGAACGTGACGGAACGCTCTAAAGAGCCATTCCAGGGTTAGCGGTAAACGGCGCCGGAAACGCACCCTGCGTTATCCGGCAACCTCCCGCACGAATGACGACGAAATGAAGCATAAACTCCATGTCGCCGCGCCGGCCCGCGAACGGACCGGATCTTGTCTTGTCGACCGGGCGCAGCCTTTATTCGGCGCGGCCTGGCCGACCAATCAGACCGGGATCTTCTCGACCTGATTGAATTCCAATTCCACCGGCGTCGGCCGCCCGAAGATCGACACGGCGACCTTAAGGCGCTCGCGCTCTTCGTCCACTTCCTCGACATGACCCTGGAAAGAAGCGAACGGGCCGTCGGACACCTTGACCGACTCTCCGACTTCGAAAGTGATCGTCGCCTTGGGCCGCTCGACGCCATCCTTGACCTGATTGAGGATGCGCATCGCCTCGTCTTCGGAGATCGGCATCGGCTTGTTGTCCGCGCCAAGGAAACCGGTCACCTTCGGCGTGTTCTTTATCAAAAGAAACGCCGGGTCCGTCATTTCCATTTTCACGAGCACGTAGCCGGGAAGGAAGTTGCGGACGCTCTGCACCTTACGGCCGCGCTTGACTTCGATGACCTCCTCGGTCGGCACCACGATCTCTTCGAACAGATCGTCGAGCCCACCGGCCTTGGCGCGCTCGCGGATGGCCTCGGCCACCTTTCGTTCGAAGTTCGTGTACGCGTGTACGATGTACCAGCGCTGCGCCATATCCTCGTCCCAATCCGCTCCTGGCTCCGCGCCATCTATAAACGGCAGCGTCGAACCAATCCGCCACGGCCTTGTACCGGCCTTTTTCGATGAGTTCCGTTAGCGACCGAGCCGCAGCACGAAATTGACAATTGCGCCGAGGATCTGATCGATCACAAGGAAGAACAGAGCCGCCATCGTCACCATGATCAGCACCATGACGGTGGTGATCCAGACCTCTTTCCAGGTCGGCCAGGTCACCTTGGCGGTCTCTTGACGGACCTCTTGGAAGAATTCAAACGGGTTCAAGGTGCGCTTCTCGACGGGTTATTACAAAGAGAGGGCCATCACCGGCGGGCGCCCGACGTTTCAGGGCAGCCACACCGCTCGTTTCTCACCGCCGTTGTAGCGCACCGCCCTCGTTCGCGCGCTCACGGGCTAACCACCGCTTCCGGTCAGATGGCAGGGGTGGAGGGTCTCGAACCCCCAACCTTCGGTTTTGGAGACCGACGCTCTACCAATTGAGCTACACCCCTAGTCTGCGCACGCCCGAGCGAGCGCCATGAAAACTGGATCCGGTTGGGAGAAAGTTGTCCATAACCGAGCCCACCGACAATGTCACGCCCAAATTTCAATTAAACGCTTGAGCGTTGCTAAAATACAACTCAAGCTGCGTTTCGTTCGAGAATGACCGCGGTCCCATAGGCCAGGACCTCGGTTACCGCGGACGCCATTTCATTGGCGTCGTAGCGCATGGCGAGGATGGCGTTGGCGCCACGGGCCTCCGCTTCCTTAATAAGCAGGTCGAAGGCTTCCTGCCGCGCCTGCTCGCCAAGCTTGGTGTAGAGCGTGATGTTTCCGCCGAACAGGATCTGGATCGACGCGCCGATGTTGCCGGCGATGCTCCGCGAGCGCACCGACAGCCCGCGCACCATGCCGAGGGTCTCCACCACGCGGTAGCCCGTTACCTCGTTCGTCGTCACAACGATCATGGCCCGCTCCGCTCCGCATTGGTCCGCCAAACATAACAAAGGGCCAGAAGTGACCCGGCCCTCGTTCTTGGCGATGGTGAACCGAAGCCCCAGAGTCAGCGCCGGTATCTGAAATGCGGCTTGCCGCATCTCTTGCCTCTCGCCGCCTCAAGTCGAACCGCGCCGTATTTCCGGCGAAGCTGGCGCTTGCGCCAGTTCGCCAGAAAAAAGCCTCTTACTCCGTGATCGAGGAGACGACGCCGGCACCAACCGTGCGGCCGCCTTCACGGATCGCGAAGCGCAGTTTCTCTTCCATCGCGATCGGCGTGATCAGTTCCACGTCCATCGCGACGTTGTCGCCCGGCATCACCATCTCCGTTCCTTCCGGCAGCGTGCACACGCCCGTAACGTCGGTCGTGCGGAAGTAGAACTGCGGACGGTAGTTGGTGAAGAACGGCGTGTGGCGACCGCCTTCTTCCTTCGTCAGGATGTAGGCTTCAGCCTTGAACTTCTTGTGCGGCGTGATCGAGCCCGGCTTGCAAAGAACCTGACCCCGCTCAACGTCCTCACGGCCGATACCGCGAAGCAGCGCGCCGATGTTGTCGCCCGCGCGGCCCTCGTCGAGAAGCTTGCGGAACATTTCCACGCCCGTAACCGTCGTCTTCTGCGTGTCGCGGATGCCGACGATCTCGATTTCCTCGCCGACCTTCACGATACCGCGCTCGACGCGGCCCGTAACAACCGTACCGCGGCCCGAGATCGAGAACACGTCCTCGATCGGCATCAGGAACGGCTGGTCGATCGGACGCTCAGGCGTCGGGATGTATTCGTCGACCGTCTTCATAAGCTCGAGGATCGCGTCCTTGCCGAGCTTCGCATCGCCGTCTTCCAGCGCAACCAGCGCCGAACCCTTGGTGATCGGAATGTCGTCGCCCGGGAACTCGTAGCTCGAAAGAAGTTCGCGGACTTCCATCTCCACCAGTTCGAGAAGCTCTTCGTCGTCGACCATGTCGCACTTGTTCAGGAACACAACAAGCGCCGGAACGCCGACCTGACGCGACAGAAGGATGTGCTCGCGCGTCTGCGGCATCGGGCCGTCGGCAGCCGAAACAACCAGGATCGCGCCGTCCATCTGCGCCGCACCCGTGATCATGTTCTTCACGTAGTCGGCGTGACCCGGGCAATCCACGTGCGCGTAGTGACGGTTCTCAGTCTCGTACTCGACGTGCGAAGTCGAGATCGTGATCCCGCGCGCACGCTCCTCAGGCGCCTTGTCGATGTTGTCGTAAGACGTGTAGCTCGCGCCACCCGCCTCGGCCAGAACCTTCGTGATCGCCGCAGTCAGCGACGTCTTGCCGTGGTCAACGTGACCGATCGTGCCGATGTTGCAGTGCGGCTTCGTCCGCTCGAACTTTGCTTTGGCCATTCTCTTTCCCTTAAAGCCCTAAGGACCGCCTTCAACCGGCGAGCGCTGTCCCCCCGCGACATGCGAGGGTCTCATTTTGAACCGTTCGTCTAAGCCTTGCGCGAGCCGAATTCAAGGGGGCATCGCACGTCCGTTCGCCCGCCCTGCGGCGGCCGGCCATCGCACCCGATGGATAAGTTTGCCCTGTTCGCCTTGGCTGCGGAGCACTATGCTCAACAGCCGGGACGGATGAAACGCAAGGCTGGGAGACGTGAGCGAGGTGACGACACGCGAAGACGAGGTGGCGGAAGCCTGGCTCGAAGCCGAGGACGGACGCCGCTGGCTGTTGCAGGCCAATTGCCCGATCGGCCGCTCGCCTTCCAACCAGATCGTCCTGAGCGACCGCAAGGTTTCCCGCCGCCATGCCATCGTCCACCGGCAAAACGTCAACGAATTCTGGCTGGTCGACCTGGGAAGCGGCAACGGCTCGTACATCAACGAACTCAGGGTGTCGCTGCCGGCCCGCCTTCAAGACGGCGACGTCATGAAACTCGGCGACTTCGCCCTTCGCTTTCATCAAACCGCGCAGCATGAAGCCTCCGAACCGCGTTCGCAGATACCCTCGGCAACGTTCATCGAAGTGCGCAACGCCGTCTGCTGGATGCTGCTGGCCGACATCGTCGGTTCCACCCATCTCGCCGCCGAGCACGAGCCGGAGGAATGGGCCTCGCTTGTCGGACGCTGGGCCGGGGATTGCCGGCAGATCGTCGAAATGCACGGTGGCGCCATCAACAAGTACCTCGGCGACGGCTTTCTAGCCATCTGGCCCGCCCGTGAAGGCGATGTCGAAAAGATCTGCGGCGCGCTGAAACTGCTCGATCAGCTCCAGTCAAAGGCCGCGCCGCCCTTCCGCTTGGCGTTGCACCATGGCGAGGTCTTTTCCGGCGGCGGCTGCTCGCTGGGAGAAGACAATCTCTCCGGCCTGGAGCTTGTGCTGCTGTTTCGCATGGAGAAACTGGGCGGTCGGCTGAGGAAGCGGTTCCTGTGCAGCCAATCCGCGGCGGCGGCGTTGAGCGGTGAGTTACCCCTGATTTCGGCCGGCGAACACCGCATCGAAGGCCTCGCCGATAACGATCCGCGGGAGTTCTTCAGACTCGCCGACGATTGAGCGTGGCATTCCCGCCGTCGCTACCTCAAGCTTGCACCGCGTCAGCGCCGCATCATCGGTCCGGTGAGCGTCGGACCGTCGGCGTCGTCGTCGATGGCAGCCGTACCAATTGCCCCGAAACCGGCCTGACGGGCGACTGGCTCCGCGATGCGAACCGCGACAACCGTCGTATTGTCCTGGCGGGGTTTGTTGCGCTTCTCCACCGCATCCACCAACGCGCGGACCACGGCGCCGGGGCTTCCCAGCCTGTTGTTGTGCAGTTGTTGCGCGATCTCATCGCCGCTCAGCGTCAACAGCCCGTCGCTGGCGACGATCACCCAGTCGCCGGGACACAGGCGCACGGGTTGAACCTCGACGTCGAGCAGGGGAATCCGCTCGCCGGTCAACGCCGAATGCAGGGCCCGCCGGCGCTTGGCCGACTTTGCCTCCTGCCACGATATCAACCCCTCGTCGGCCTGCTTGTCGAGAATTCCGCCATGGGAATGATCGGCGTTGAGACGGCTGAGCCGGCCGTTCCGGTAAATCAGTAGCGACGAATCGCCGACGCTGACCCAGCGCAGACCGTCCCGGTCGAAATAGGCGCCGATGATCGTGCAGCCCATGCCGGCGAGATCGGTATTCTCGGAGATGGCCGCACCGAGCGACCGGTTGCTGTCCTCGACGGCCCGGACCATGCGCGGACCGATATCGCCACGGCCCTTGCCGAACACCTCGATATAACGGTGGCATGCAAGCTCACTCGCGAGATGCCCCGAAGCGTGCCCGCCCATCCCGTCAGCAAGCACGACGAGCAGTGGCGCGGTCAGCGTGTCGTCACCTTGCACCGCCTCCGGCGGCTGCCACACGGCGCAATGGTCCTCCTGCCGGGAACGCTTTCCCTGGATCGCGAGGCTCGCGTGACTGAACTCGATCCGTAGAGGATCATTCATGACGCCGCTCCCGGCCAGTGCTCCCACACTGACATTTGTTCAGATGCGCACACCAGCCCGTTATGCCCGGGTTGCCGTGTCCGCCCCCCCATCGTCATCGCCCAGCCAATCGAAATCGGCACCGCATAGAGCGACGAACAGCATCTTCGTTTCGCCGATCGAGATGATATCGCGATCCTTGATTTCCGTCGGCGCCATCACCGGTTCGTTGTTAAGGCGGATCAGGTTCGCCTTACCGTTGTCGCGCAGGTAGTACTTCCGTGCCACGTCGTCATAGATCAAGAAGGCATGACTATCGCGGGTGATCCGGGCGTCGCCGAAGTTGAGGCGCACGCGCTGATCCTCGCCCCGGCCCATGGAGTTCTGGCCGTAGTAGACCGGGCGGTGCTGGCCACGCCCCGGCCCTTCGAGAACCACGATCCACCCGACCGCCGGATTGAAGGACGGTTCGGCCGCCACGGCACGTTCGCCGGGCCCCGGCAGGAACACCGTGGCCTCCTCGGCCTCGTCGTCCTTAGTGTCGTCGATCCCGAAACTGAACTCGCCCGGGGCCGGAGCTGACGGCGCGACGGTCGATGAGGGCGCCGACGTTACCGGCGCTGAGCCATCCGCGAGTGTCTCATCGTCCGGCGGAATGGCGCCCGTGCTGCGGCCGGTGAGAATACGCGTCTCGGCGTTGAAGATGTTCGGGTCCGATGCGGTTGCCTGCCCGACGACCTTCCCGGGCAGCGGCTCACCGGTCGAGCTGCGCATCGGCAGAATGCGGGTTTCTTCGTCGAAAATGCTTTCGTCGGCCGGCTTGTCGTGACCGTGATCGTCGCCTTTGCCACTCGAATTCGCGACCATGACTTGGATCTCCTTGTCCGTTGCGCTTCAGGGTAGCGGGCCGTCCAATGCCGTTAACTGCCCTGATCGTTGAGCTTTCATTGCCGGCGGTCAAGCCTGCAGCACCGCAAAACCGGCCCGCCGGGGATTTCAATAACTCGCATCGCCCGTCCGCCCTCAGGCTGGCGCGCTGGTGTACCGCAGCTTGACCTCGCCGAGTTCGATGACGTCGCCGTCGGCAAGCGGGGACTTCTCGCATCGGTTGCCGTTCACATAGACGCCGTTCCGCGTGCCCATGTCGTGGATCGTCGCGGCGCCGAAACCGTCGAGCTGCAGGAGCGCATGCGATCTGTGGACGGACGGGTTGGTCAGCCGGATGTCGTTATCGGCGCTGCGCCCGATGCGGAAATGGCCGACGTTCAGAGCCACCGGCGATTCATCGCTGCCGACCAGTTCCAGCCAACCCTTCGCTGCGCCGCTGTCGCCGTTGCGCCGGTCCGGGATGAAGATACGGGTCGCCTCGTCGGGACCCGCCCCGCCGTCGCTTCCGCCAAACGCCGGAGCCCCAGAGGCTACGAGTTCGCCGCCTCGTCCGGCGCCGCCACTACCGAACCCGGAAACCAGGACCAGCACACCGCCCAGCACCAGCCCCCAGATCGCCAGCACAGCGAACAGGTTGTTCATCAGGAAAATCTGCGCCTTCACGTGGAAGGGGTCCTCGGTCAGCCGCTTGACGTCGAGACCTTGGCTTTCGAGCCGTCCTTTTTCACCCTCGACGGCCGCGGAAAGAACGATCCGGCTCTTTTCCGCGAGGCCGCGGGCGGGAATCGTGACGACCTCGCCGTTATCGAGGTATTCGGGGAACGCCAACGCGAAAGCCTGCAGCTTCTTCTCGTCGTATCCGGAGACATCGAAGGTTCCGCCATCCGTTTTGTCGCCCAGCCTTTCGAGAACGTCCGATGGCGGCGAACCGCTCTCGCCGAAAGAAACGACGTAAATCGGAATGTTCAAGCGGCGCGCCCGGTCGACGATGCGCCCCTCATTATACCCCGTCGTCGTAGGATCCGCGTCCGTCAGCAGTACGACCGCCCGCCTCTCGGCCGTCTCCCGGGCCACCGCGGTGATGGCTTCGTCCAGCGAACCGAGTATTGCCGAGGGATCGATGCCGGGCGCCTCGCCGCGCAACTTTCGCGTCTCGGAATCGAGTTTACGCCGCGTCGAACCGATCACCGCCTCCTCGATCAACGACTTGCCCGCCGTCGCCAGTCCGATAACGCGGCGGCCGGTGGGATAGGCCGCCCGGTCGAGAAACTCCGTCATCCGAAGGATCTGATCGGAACGCACGGAGGAGCGCTGAACGACGAAGTAGAATGCCGACTTGTTGGTGACCCAGCTATAGGGCCGCGTCTCGAAACTCACCCCGGAGGCGTCGTCGATGGCGACCTCGACCCCGCTGATCTTCCCGGCTTGCTTCGAACGCAAATGACAGACGATTTCCTCGCCGTCGTCGACATGCTTGGGCGCACACGAAGCAATGAGCTTCTCCGCGGCCGACGACTTTTCGGCGGCAGCGGCCTCTGGCGCGGCCAGCAGCCAGGCCGTCTGTGAAAAGACGGCCGCAATGACGAGCCAAGCCAGAGTTGCCGGTCTCATTCCACCCCCGGAGTACGTTCGATGCCACCTCGGCAGGATAGCCGGGCCCGCAGGAGGCGTACAGCAGCGAAGCCGGACGCGCTTCGTTCGCGGGACGCGCCCCACGACCTCCGGTTTATCGCTGTTTATTAGAAACATCGTTAACGATTTCCTCGCTCCACCGCACGATGGAAAAGTCCGAGCCGGTCGGTCCCTCCGCCCATCGTCTCTTGTCGCGTGGAACCTATCGTGATGCACCTGCGAAAGGTGTTCCGGACGGCACAGGCGAGGCGAACTGCAGGCAGCCAGCACCGCGGGACGGGAGCATAAGGGCCGACCTTCAGCCGGCAAAATAACCCGGTGTTCCACGCGAGACAGCGGTGAGGAGAGCGGCGTGCGAGGTAGGCTGTACCGGTCGGCCGCAGCGGCAAACGTGTCCGCGACGGCCTGGCCGGCCGTCTGAACGGTGACGATCGCCCCACCGGTCGCGAACGCTTTGCATATGAGACCATTGGATTAT
The DNA here is from genome assembly GCA_965226995.1 of Filomicrobium sp. GTDB lineage: Bacteria > Pseudomonadota > Alphaproteobacteria > Rhizobiales > Hyphomicrobiaceae > Filomicrobium. Next base: position 264,594 of record CBDDFK010000008.1, on the reverse strand, counting down.
TCCGGTTTCGTATGTAAGCTTGGAAAGCGAAAGGGCCGGGTTGGCGCTCGTCGGCAGGTTTTCGTGGCATCGCCACGGCCGCCGTTCGTTAGTGCGCTGGAAAGCGTGACATGTCAGGTTGATATCGAATCTGTCACGCATCGATAACGGCCTCGCGGACCGCTCAAGCGGTCCCCTGTGTTGGGACGAGAGATGGCTTACGAGCAAACACTGCCGCCCGGAACGGAATTGAACGACGAATTCCGCATCCAAGGGCTCCTTGGCAGCGGCGGCTTCGCTAACACCTACTTGGCGATGGACCTCACGCTCGGCCGCGAGGTCGCCATCAAGGAGTTTTTCCCCTCCGAACTCGCCGTTCGTGCCGACTCCAAGAGTGTCTCCGTCAAGAGCAAGGCGCAGGCGAGCCAGTTCGAATGGGCGCGTGGGCGCTTCGTGCGCGAGGCTCAGACGCTGGCGAAGTTCCGCCATCCAAGCGTCGTGCGCGTTTTCCGCGTTTTCAACGCCAACAACACGGCGTACATCGTCCTCGAGTTCGTTCGCGGCTCGAACATGGGCACATGGCTGAAACGCCTTCAGCGGCCGCCGACCCAGGACGAGTTCGACATTCTGCTGCCGCCGCTACTCGATGCGCTCGAAGTCGTGCACGCCGCCGGCATCCTCCACCGCGACATCAAGCCGGCGAACATCTACATCCGTGAAGCCGACCAGATGCCGGTGCTGCTGGACTTCGGCGCCGCCAAATATTCGCACGCCGCGGACAAGGGCGGCACCACGGCCGCGATCGTCTCCAAGGGCTACTCACCGCACGAAGCCTATTCGACCGATAGTAAGTTGCAGGGGCCCTGGACCGACATTTACGGCCTCGCGGCCACGGTCTATCGCGGCCTGACCGGCTCGGCTCCGGCTGAATCGACGACGCGGATCCTCGAAGACAACTGCGAGCCGGTCAGCGAAATGCCGGCGCTGATCGAGGTCTACCGTCCGGAATTCCTGAGTTCGATCGACCAGGCTCTTGCGGTCCTGCCGAAGAACCGGCCGCAATCGATCGGTCAGTGGCGCAAGGAAATGTTCCCCGACCTGTCGATCCTGCGGCAGGCAAGCACATCGGGCGGACTGCTACCCAGCGAACCGGAATGGCACCCGCTCTCCGACGGGCCCTCGGGGACCGAGACGATCTACTCGGCGCCGCCGGAAGGTTCCGGCTCAAAGGGTTCCGGCTCCGGACAGCAGCAACCGGAAGCGGACCCGAGCGCCTCCGCGGCCATCCGCGCGCGGGCTGCCGTGCAGCGCGCCGCCGTTGCCCGTAAGGAGACCTCCTACGGTCGCCGCGAAACCTCCGGCATCAGTGCCGCGCTCGAACCGGCTTCCGGGCTGACCCAATCGGTTCGTCGTACCGGGCTGACCGCCTCGCGCCCGGCATTCTACGCTGGGATCGCGCTGCTCCTTGCCGGCGCGGCAGGACTGGCCGGGCACTGGATGTCCGGCAGCGGCGGTTCCGGCGGCGGCCAGAACGCCAGCGTCGAACGTCTCGCCCAACTCGATGCGCAGGCTGATGCCGAACGCGAACGCATCGCCGAACTCGAAAGGCTGGCCGCCGAGCGCGTTGCCGCCGAGCGGCGCGCCGAAGAACAGCGCCGGGCCGAGGAAGCGGCCGAGCAGAAGCGGCTTGCTGAAGAGAAGCGTGAGGCGGCCGATGCCGAGCGTCAGGCGGCAGCGCAACGCAAGGCTGAGGAGGCCGAGCGCCAGCGCCTTGCCGAGGAAAAGCGTAAGGCCGAAGAAGCCGAGCGCCAGCGCCTCGCCGAGGAAAAGCGCAAAGCCGAGGAAGCCGAGCGTCAGCGCCTCGCCGAGGAAAAGCGCAAGGCTGAAGAAGCCGAGCGTCAGCGGCTTGCCGAGGAAAAGCGTAAGGCCGAGGAAGCCGAGCGTCAGCGGCTTGCCGAGGAAAAGCGCAAGGCCGAGGAAGCCGAGCGTCAGCGGCTTGCCGAGGAAAAGCGCAAGGCCGAAGAAGCCGAGCGCCAGCGCCTCGCCGAGGAAAAGCGTAAGGCCGAGGAAGCCGAGCGTCAGCGGCTTGCCGAGGAAAAGCGCAAGGCCGAAGAAGCCGAGCGCCAGCGCCTTGCCGAGGAAAAGCGTAAGGCCGAAGAAGCCGAGCGCCAGCGCCTCGCCGAAGAACAGCGCAAGGCCGAGGAAGCCGAGCGTCAGCGCCTCGCCGAGGAAAAGCGCAAGGCCGAGGAAGCCGAGCGTCAGCGCCTCGCCGAAGAACAGCGCAAGGCCGAGGAAGCCGAGCGTCAGCGCCTCGCCGAGGAAAAGCGCAAGGCCGAGGAAGCCGAGCGTCAGCGCCTCGCCGAGGAAAAGCGCAAGGCTGACGAAGCCGAGCGTCAGCGCCTCGCCGAGGAGCAGGCCAAGGAAAAGACACGCCAGCCGGTCGCGATTGCCAAATCTGAAACGAAGCCGGAAGTCTCGTTCCAGGTGGCGGCGCTCGATCCGAACGAAACCGTCCCCACGACGGAGAAGCGTCAGGACTACCTGAAGCGCATGCAGCAAGTCCTGAAGGACCGCCAGTGCTTCAATGGCGATATCAACGGCGATCTCGAAGCCACACAGTCCGCGATCGACAAATTCCAGAGCACGGACAGCACGACCCCGCCGAAGATCCAGCTCGCAAGCGCTAAGGTTCAGGACTACGAAAGCTGGCTAGGCTGGTTCTCGGGCCGCAAGAGCTTCTTCTGCGCTCCCATCGAAGCGCGCGTCGATCCGTTCTACCTGCCGCCCGAACGACCCGCCAGCCGGCCTCGCACGCGGCCTCGGCCGAAGACGACGCGACGCAAGGCGGTCCCGTCGCGCCGCAAAACGCTGCCGAAAAAGAAAACACGGCCGACGCGCCGCGCCGCGCCGAAACCCAAGTACACGCCGAAAAAGCGGAAGGTCAAAAAGCAATACAAACCCAAGCCGAAGCGTCGGACGGTGCGCAAGAAGAAATACACACCGAAGCGCCGCAGCAGCACCGCAAGCCGCAGTTCGGGAGGCTCGTCGTCCAGCAGCCGCAGCAGCCTTCTCCGCGGCAGCCGCTAACAGCGGAAAAGAAGCCCAAAGACAAAAGGCCGTGCCTCATGACCCGAGGCGCGGCCTTTCCTTTTGCCCACCCTTCGACGGGCCACGCCCTACCGGCGCCAGCGCCAGCGTCCTCGCGCGTCGTCCGCCGCCAGGAACGGTGACCGACGCCAAGGCCGCCCAAACCGTAAACGTGCCGGTAACACAGTGTTGCATTGTGGGGACTATCGCCACCAAGACGGCTCTTAGAACGCGAGAACGGCCTTCGCGTTGTTGGTGGCACTAAGCGAATCGCATATCCGAAAAACCAGTCATTGTTCCGCGTGATCCGATTTAATTCTCGTGCGCATCTGCGCGGAGGGGGCTTTATGAAGAGCAGAATTGGTGCCGTCACGCTTGCTGCAGTGTGCGCCATGGCGGCTTCTTACCCGGTGGCGGCTGCCGATTTTGGCGGGGACTGCTGCGCCGACCTGGAAGAGCGCGTCGCCGAACTCGAAGCGACCACAGCCCGCAAAGGCAACCGCAAGGTCAGCCTCCGGCTTTACGGTCAGGTCAATCAGGCCGTGATGTTCTGGGACGACCAAAACGAAGACAACGTCTACGTCGTCAACAACAAGGCCTCCCCGACGCTGTTCGGGTTCGATGGCGAAGCAGGCATCAACGCCGAATGGTCCGCCGGTTTCCGGATGGAAATCGAGGCCGCTGACGCCAACTCCGACTTCGTCGACCAGGGCCGTTACAACATCCTTGGCATCGAGGTTCCCGGTTCCGGTGACGATGGCCGCTCCACGCTCGTCATTCGCCACGCCAACTGGTACATCGACTCCAAGCGCCTCGGCCGCCTGACCATCGGCCTGCAGTCGAACTCGACCGACAACATCGCTGAATTCGACCTTTCGCGCACTTCAGCCGTTTCGCTGTCGAGCGTCGAAACCTGGAACGAGGGTTTCTTCCTCAACCCGACCAACGGCGCCAGCTCCATCGTGTTCGCAGGCCCCATCGGCCTCTCGCAGCTCTCGACAGGTGCGCAGTTCCAACCCGTTATCGGTGACCTCTTCCGCGGCAACCTCGACGGCGGACGCGGCAACCTCGTGCGCTACGACTCGCCGATCATCGCCGGCTTCATCTTCTCCGCCGACTGGGGCGAGGATGACGACTGGGCGGTGGCTCTCCGCTACGCTGGTGAATTCGGCGCCCCTCCGCGTCGCTGGCGGCATCGGCTACCACTCCGGCAAGCTCCTCGATACCGACAACGTAACGTCAATCGTCGGCCAGAACGCGATCCCGGACCACGAAGAAGTCGTTGGCTCGCTGAGCATGCTGCACGAACCGACCGGCTTGTTCGTCACCTTTGCCGGCGGCCACCGCAACTGGCTCGACTCGCCCTTCAACGGCATCGAGTTCCTGAGCGAGAAGTACTTCTACACCAAGGCCGGTCTTCTCCGTCGCTTCTTCACCATCGGTGACACGTCAATCTACGGCGAATACTACAACATGTGGGATGTCGGCGTTGAGTTCGCCCAGGGCACCGTCCAGGCCCCGTTCAACCCGCTCTACGACGAGTCGGTTCATGCGGTCGGCTTCGGTGTCGTCCAGCACATCGATGCCGCGGCGATGGAACTCTATCTCGCCTATCGCCACTATCAGGCCGATGACATCACAGACCTTCTGACCGCGTTCGGCGCAGGTATCCCGGATAAGGATATCCAAATGGACATGGTCATGGGCGGCGCACGCATCAAATTCTGACGCAGCGCTCCATCCGAAAACTCAAAGGCCCGGCGGTTGCTTCCGCCGGGCCTTTTTTCTTTGCCGAAGCGCTGCGCGACGCCCGATCGGATCAGGCTCTGCCTTTTCGCATCATCGCGTCGAGGCTCCACGGCCCCGGCCCGGCGAACACCAGATAAAGGAAGACGAAGCAGTAGAGGATCGAGGCATCGCCGCCGTTGTTGGTGGGGAAGACATCGCGCGGCGCGTGCGCGATCCAGTACGCAGCTGCCATGGTGCCGGAGGCCAGGAACGCCGCAGCGCGTGTCTGGAAGCCGACGATGAGCAAAGCGCCGGTCACCACCTCGATAGCCCCAGCGATCCACGGCAGCGAGAACGCTTCGACCACCCGCTCAGTCGGCGGAATTCCGAAGTGTTTCTGGGTGCCGTGCAGCATGAAGATGAGCCCCGAAACGATCCTCAAGATGCTGAGAACCCTCGGCTGCCAGGCCGTCAATGTGTCCATGATCCCTCCGTTACGATGGGCGAATTGTTGCATGGCCGGCAACAGCACCGGCCCACACCGCGCATCAGCATCTCATAACGTTCTTTGCAGACGGAAGGTTTCTTCCGGGCCATTGTGTTGCACGCCCTTCGCAGCACGCAGAGTCGAGACTGAAACCGGTAATGGAAAGAAAGCCAGAAGCCTGCTGACCAGGCGCCCAATAACGGACGGGCGACAGACCCTGCCCCCACATTCAGCGAAGAGCCGAGCCGAAGAGCCTCCAAATCGCGGATAATGATGAGAAGGAATTGGGATGGAGCGGCTAGCCGGACTCGAACCGGCATCTTCTGCTTGGAAGGCAGAGGTAATAGCCCTTATACGATAGCCGCTCGAAGCTTGGCGTCTGGCGCTCTTTGGCGCGGCGCCACGTCCAAGGGCACGTCTTCTAACACAGTCCGCCCGCCCTGCGAAGTCCCTTCGCCCTGCGAAGTCAGCCCGCCCGGCGAGGGCAATCGAACAGCCGCGGCGCGCCGTCACTAGCCGGGCTTATCCCAAGCGCTTCGCCAGCCATCCGACCGGCCCGGCGGGCCCGCACCGGCATAGGGCGTAAAGAAAGCGCCCGCAAAGGCGTTGACATCGCTGCCGCGTCTTTACATAAGTCTGGGTCTGCCCCGCGGCGCGCTCGCGGGGCGCTTTCATTTGGGCTGCCGCGCACCGGCGAATGGCGGCCCGTGATGGAGGGGTGCCCGAGTGGCTAAAGGGGGCGGACTGTAAATCCGCTGGCTATGCCTACGTTGGTTCGAATCCAACCCCCTCCACCATCATCTTCGCTCCAGACATTCGCGGGACCCGGCAATCCGCATGACCGCCCGCCCTGACAAAAAGCCTACGGGCTTCAAGCACTTCCAGCGCCGTCCCAAATCGGCCGCCCCTGCCGAGCCGCGCAGCAATCCCGACGAACTCCTGATATTCGGCCTGCACGCCGCCGAGGCCGCGCTTCTCAACCCGGCGCGCCGTGTTCGGGCGGCGCAAGCCACGGAGAACGCTGCCCGCAAACTGGAAGCGGCGTTCCGGGAAAAGGGCCTGGAGCCGGAGAAGACCAGCCCGCGAAATCTCGATAAGCGCCTGGGCTCGGACACTGTCCATCAAGGCGTCGTCCTGGAGGTCGAGCCGCTCGCCGAGCCTTCCCTGGAGGATCTCGCCGAGGCCGCTGCAGCCGACGGCCGGCCGCTGATCGTCCTCGACCAGGTCACCGACCCACATAACGTCGGCGCGGTTCTGCGGTCCGCCGCCGTGTTCGGATGCGCCGGACTGATAACCACCCGACGCCACAGCCCACCGCTCGGCGGTGTGCTCGCCAAGTCCGCGTCCGGCGGGCTGGAGCACGTGCCGGTCCATCTCGCGCAGAACCTCGCCCGCGCGCTGACCGCGCTGAAGGAAGCCGGCGTCGCCGTCTACGGCCTGGAAGGCACGGCATCCGAGGCGCTGCATGACGCGCTCCCCGCTTCCGGCGGGCTGGCCATCGTGTTGGGCGCCGAAGGCAAGGGCCTGCGCCAGTTGACGGCCGAGACCTGCGACCGGCTCTGCCGCATCGAGACGAAGGGGGCGCTGGCAAGCCTCAACGTTTCGAATGCCGCGGCAATCGCCCTCCACCTCATCGCCATCCGCAAAGCCGGGTAGCTGACGCTATTCCCCTTCAGGATTTCAGCGCTTCAGCGCCGCGGTTCGTCGTACGGCATGGTTATGACTGCGTGGCTGACCTTCATCACCGCGCCGGTCGCCGCGCAATTGACCTCGAAGAACAACAACGGCGCTATCGGCTCTCCGCTCGCGAGGATGAGCTCTTTGAGCCCACCGACGTCGAAAAGAACGATCAGCGCGGCAACGGCAATGCCGACGGCGAAACCCAGCCCGGCATGAAGCAGGACGAAACTGAAAAATCGGCCGTGGTCTGGCGGTGGTAATGGGGACATGAAAGCTCTCGCTTGCGCGCGGGCGGAAGGAACTGCTCGCAGGTTGCATCGGAGAGATTAAACGAAAGTCGGGGGCGTTCGGTTGCCGGCGGGCAGGCGAAACCTGCGCGAAATCAGCATTGGAGGAAAAGCCGGGCACGCCGCCGCGCCTGAAACGAACCTGCGACGTAAAAAAGGCGGCCCGGGATTGCCCGCACCGCCTGTTGCCGTATCGACCGATTCTGACGCGCCTCACCAGTGATGGCGGCGGATGCGCCCGTGGTTGCGGTGGTGCCATTCCCGGTGGCGATAACCGCGCTTGGGATACCCCCAAGCCTTATAGTATGGCGGCTGGCGATAGTGACGCGGCCGGCGGATGTACTGCGGCGGCTTCCAATAGCGCGAGTTGTAGTAGGGATAATAGCCGCGTGGCTCGTAGCGATAGGCGTAGGGGTCGCCGTGGCCGCGACGGTAGCGATAGACGTGGACATAGCGGGGACGGTAGACCCGATGGGTGACGACGCGGCGCTCTCCCCATCCGCGATCGCGGAAGCCGGCTTGGGCGGGTTCTGGCAGCGCCGTGGCGAATACGGCGCACAGGGCGGCAAAGGCCGCCAGGATTGTGACAAAACGCATTACGAACTCCAGGTTTCGAAGAAACGAGCTAACCTGCTGCTAACATTAACCGAAAAGCTGATGATCTTCTAAACGTTCCGGCGATTTTCAGACGGCCGGTCCGAATTCGCAAATTCGGTCACGTATTAAGCCATTCCTCACCGATTTTGGCCATTCTGGCAGGCAAATCCCGTGCGCCGGCGGCCGGTGCGCCATTCCCGGCCGCCCGGTTTCCCGTTCCGCGTAAAGCCTGCCGTATAGAGTCCTGTCCTTTGTCCCGATCCGAAGCCGCATCGAAGAATAGCCCGACCCAGCGGGCCGCGACGGATCGCGAGCGCCTGGAACGTGGCCGGCAGCGGCTCGAGGAACTGCTGCGCGACCCGGCGCCGGGAATCACCATCACGCCGCACAGCACGGGGACCGGGGAGACCACCCGCCCGGCACCGGCCGGCGCGACGCCCGAGCGTGCGCGCGAGGCCGCACCGGTAACTTCGCCGCGCCGTCCGCCACGCACCAAGCCGCAGCCAACGCAAAAGACCGCCGCGCGAAACGACGCCGAACCGCCAAACTGCAGCCGGAAGGCCCGGTCCAGTATAAAAGCGCCCCCGAGACCGCGCCGACGGCACGTCATGCACCCGACACCGGCCCATCGCCATCCGCCGGGCGGGCCGCTACGAACGAACCGCGCGCGGGCCGCGGAGCTCAGCAAACCGGGGAAGGCCCGGCCAGTCGTCCTCAGAGCCCCGGACAGGGCGAACTCGCCGATGCACTCTTTGCCAGCAAGTCCGCGTTCATGTCGCTCGGCGTGTTCAGCTTCGTCATCAATATCCTGATGCTGGCGGGCCCGATTTTCATGCTCCAGGTCTACGACCGGGTCATTTCCTCGGGCTCGATCCCGACTCTCGTCGCCCTGACCGCGCTCACCGCCTTCGCCTACGCCATCATCGGAACGCTTGAAATCGTCCGCTCGCGGGTCATCGTCCGCATCGGCCACGACTTCGACAGCCGTTTGGGGGGACGCATCTTCGACGCCGCGATCCGCACCAGCGCGCTTGGCGCCGGCAAGCAGAACGGCGCATTGCGCGAATTGGATTCCTTACGCCAGTTCGTCGGTTCGCCCGGCCCGCTGGCGTTTCTCGACGCGCCGTGGACCCCCATCTACCTGCTCATTATCTTCTCGATCCACTGGGTCCTCGGCCTCGCCGCGACCGTAGGCGCCGCCATTCTGATCACCCTGACATGGATCAGCGAAACGCAGGTCCGCCAGCCGCTGGGCGAAGCCGGCAAGAGTGCGGCCAAGTCGCTTGAAATCGCCGAAACCGGACAGCGCAACGCCGAGGCCATCGCGGCCATGGGAATGGGGCCGGACCTTAGACGCCGATGGCTCGGCGAGAATGCACAATCGCTGTCCTGGCAGCTCCTGGCCTCCGACCGGCTGGGCACCATGACCGCCAGTTCGAAAACGCTTCGGCTTCTCATGCAGTCCCTGATGCTCGCCGTTGGCGCCTGGCTTGCCGTCGAAGGCGAGATAACCGCCGGCGCGATTGTGGCCGGCACAATCATCTTCGGCCGTGCCCTGGCGCCCGTGGAGCAGGCAATCGGACACTGGCGACCTTTCCTGCGCGCCCGCGAGGCTTTCGAACGCCTGAACGAACTCCTGGAAAACCTTCCGCCGGAGCCCGCGCGTACCGCGCTTCCCCGTCCCAAGGGCACGCTGGAGGTAAAGTCGCTGCGCGTCGCCTCGCCGGAGACGCGCCAGCTCATCCTGGCCGGCATCTCCTTCCGCGCGGAACCGGGCCAGATGCTGGCGGTGATCGGCCCTTCCGCATCGGGCAAGTCGACCCTCGTCAGGACGCTTGTGGGCCTGTGGCCGCCGGCTTCCGGAACGCTGACGCTTGACGGCGCGCGGCTCGATCAGTGGCATCCAGAAGATCTCGGCCGTCACATCGGCTACCTGCCGCAGACGGTGGAGCTGTTCGCCGGCACCGTGCGCGAGAACATTGCCCGCTTTGCCCCGGACGCGACCGACCAGGAAGTCCTCGACGCCGCCCGCGCCGCCCATGCTCACGAACTGATCCTGGCGCTGCCGAAAGGCTACGACACCGAACTCGGATCGTTCGCGACCTACCTGTCGGGCGGCCAGCGCCAGCGGATTGCCCTGGCCCGCGCGCTGTTCCGCTTCCCCCCGCTCGTCGTGCTCGACGAGCCGAACGCCAACCTCGACCGCGATGGCGACGTTGCCTTATCCGACGCGATCGACGGAATGCGGGCCCGCAAGCAGACGGTAATCCTCGTCTCTCACCGGGTGCAGGCCATCGGCAAGGCGGATCTGCTGCTCCTTCTGGAAAAAGGCCAGATGCGCGCGTTCGGCCCCCGCAACGCGGTCTTGCGCCGGCTGCAGGGCGACGGCCCGCCGGAGGGCGCAGCCGAAGCACGCCCGTCCGCCCCGCAAAAGACGGCGGGCGGAAGCGAGCCGCGACCTGCCGAGCCGGCCTCGACAGCGCCCGTAACGCCGCCGCCACAACCTGATGGCGACAAGACGGTCCCCGGCGGCATGGTCGCGAAGACATCGCGGCCAACCCCACCCAAGAGGGAAGGCGGCGAATGACATTCCTCGGCCAGCTCTTTTCCCCGGCATCATCGGCCGCGAATGAGGATTGGACCTCCACCGATCCCTGGCTGCGCTTTGGCAACCGCACGGTCATGTTCATGGCCGGCGGGCTTTTCCTGTTCGCGCTGATCGTTTCGATCTCCGGCGCGGTGATCGCCACCGGCAAGGTCACGGTTGAAGGTAACTACCGCAGCGTTCAGCACGCCGAAGGCGGGATCGTGAAAGCCATCCACGTCAAGAACGGCGACCTCGTCGAAAAGGGTCAGCAGCTTATCTCGCTCGACGCCACCGAAGCCCGCGCCAACTTGGAAATCGTTACCAGCCGCATCGCCGAACTTGCCATGCAGGAAGCCCGTCTGATCGCCGAGAGCGAAGGCCGCGAGACATTCCTGATGCCCGAAGGCCTTGCCGACAAGCCCGACATCGCGCGTGTCCATGCCGCGCAGACGCAGCTCTTCAACGCGCGAATGTCAGCTTTTCGCGGCGAACAGGACGTACTCGGCGAACGCCTGTCGCAGTCGGAAAACGAACTGACCGGGCTCAACGCGCAAGTCGCCGCCCGTTCGCGCGAAAACGCGCTCATCGAACAGGAGCTCGAAGAGATCCTGCCGCTATACGACAAGGGCTACGTCAACCGTGCGCGTGTCACGCCCCTGAAGCGCGAGGCAGCCCGCCTCGCCGGCGAACTGGGGCGCCTGGAAGCCCAGCGCGCCAAAGTCGAAAGCCTTGTCAGCGAGACCCGCCTCGCCAAGGCCCAGAGCCGCAAACAGTTCCTGAAGGAGACCCTGGACGAACTCAGCAAGGTCAAGGCGCAGCTCAAGGAACAGCGCGAGGCGTACAAGAAATTCGCCGATACCGCCGCGCGCATCGAGATCCGCGCGCCGCACGCCGGCCGGGTCCACGCCCTGGCGGTCCACACCATTGGCGGTGTCGTCACACCCGCAAGCCAGATCGCGCTGATTGTGCCGGTCGACGAACCGCTGGTGATCGAGGCGCGGCTGTCCCCCACCGACATCGACCGCGTCCGGCCGGGCCAAAGCGCCGACGTCATGTTCCCGTCATTCAATGCCCGCACCACGCCGAAACTGGCGGGCCATGTGCGTCGCGTCTCCCCAGCCGAAGAGACCGACGAACAGGGCCGCACCTACTTCACCGCGCAAATTGGCATTGCCGGTGAGGAACTTGCGAGGATCGACGCCGCGCATCCGCTCGTTCCGGGCATGCCTGCGGAAGTCTTCATCGAGACCAACGCGCGTTCGATTTTGAGCTACCTCTTGCGCCCCTTGACGGACACCCTCGCCCACACGTTCCGCGAGCGCTGAGGCATCCCGCGCGAACCTTCCGGCCCAAGGCGTCCCCGGTAGTAGCCTCCCCGGGCGGCTGAACGGCAACTGCGAATATCTGCCTCACCCGTCGTTCGCAAAAGCGGCCCAGTCTTCTGAACACCTTCCATTCGATATTGACTTTCCTCGCAAAATAGCCGGGTGCCGAGCTTGAACGCCCCTTCGCGAGGAGTATATTCGGGCCATGCCCGGATCGTTTGGCCGTGTACCGCGTAACCCGCGTCCGGGAGTTCCCTCGCGCCGATAACGTTTGTCTGGGGAGAATTGGCACGCTCCCAGGCGCCCAACAAAGGTGGGGCAAGGCTCCCCGCCAGCCGCAATGACCGGCCACCCGGCCGTGACCCGTCAGGAGCAGAATTGACATGCGCTGCAATCCTCTTCGCTGGCTGTGGGGGCTTCTGCCGATCTTTGCGCTGATCTGGCTCGCGGTGATCTGGGAAAAAGAGCCGATCGAGGAAGATCTCCGTCAGCGTACCGAAGCCGCCTTGAATGAGGCCGGGCTTTCCTGGGCCGGCGCGGGGTTCGATGGCCGCGACGGGCTCTTGAAAGGCTTGTCTTTCAGTGAGGACCATCCGCAGCGCGCCATCGAAATTGCCCGCAACGTCTGGGGTGTCCGCGTCGTCGACGAAGACATCGACGTCATCGATCTCGTCTCCAACTACGCATGGTCCGCCGAAAGGACCGATGGCGCCATCAATCTCACCGGCTACGTTCCCGACGAGAAGGCCCGCGAGATGATCCTCAAGGAAGTCCAGAGCCGGCTTCCGAGCATGCAGATGGCTGACGGCATGAAGCTCGGCCGTGGCGCCCCGCCCCGCGACGCGCTGTTGAGCGGCATCCGCTTCGGCCTCGACCGGCTGACCCAGATGAGCCAAGGCCGCGTGGAGCTTGCCGGCCTCAACTTCTCGATCGCCGGCGAAGCCCGCGACTTCAACGCCTATAAGGGGATTAAGGCGGCGCTTCGCGGTGCGTTGCCGGCCAAGGTGCATCTGGTCCAGGACGCTGTTCGCCCGCCGCTGGTCAAGCCTTACACATGGCGCGCCGCCAAGAGCGGGTCTCAACTCGTTCTGGAGGGCCATACACCGTCGGAAGACTTGCGCGAGGAGCTGTTTTCAGCCGCCAAGAAGGAATTCGCCCGCCTCGTCATCATTGACCGCATGGAACCTGGCGCCGGCGCACCCGATCGCTTCCCCGCCGTCGTGAGAATGCTGCTGGACCGGCTCGCGGCACTGAAGACCGGGGAGGCCACGCTTCGCGACCGCGAGGTTGCGATGCGCGGTGAAGCCCCCGACAAAGCGACCGCCGACCGCCTGGTTGCCGACATCACCGCCGCCCTGCCCGAGGGGTACCGCTTCACCCACGACATTACCTTCCCCGACCCGAAACCCGCTCCGGTCAGCCCGTTCACCACGGAAATAAGAGCTACCGACGGCCAGGTCGAAGTGGCTGGGTACGTTCCCAGCGAGGAAGCCCGCGAAGAACTCGTTGCGACGCTGCGCAGGCGCTTCGAAGGACGCCGTATCCTGGAAGGTCTGCAACTCGCATCCGGCGCCGGCAAGAGTTGGCGTCAATGTCTGGAAGCCGGGCTCGCAGCGATTTCGAGTTTGGGAGGCGGCACGCTCAGCCTCACCGACGACCAGCTTCGCGTCACGGGCGAAACCGATGATCCCGACAAGGCGTCACAGGTCGAAGGCGCGCTCCGCTCCGCAACGACGCGTCTTTGCCGGAGCGACATCGCAATCCGTTTGAACCTTCCCGAAGAACCGGACCTGCGTTGGCTTGCCCGCTATGACGGCGCTGCGGGCGACAGCGCAGGGCGCGTCGTCCTCGCCGGCGAAGTGCCCGACCTCGACACCGTCAACCTGCTGCTCGCCGATGCGCGCAAAAGCTTTCCGGACGCCGAAATCGAAAACCGCATGTCGATCGCGGGCGGCGTCGCGGAACGCTGGCAAAAGGTTGCGCTGCGCGGCGTGCGTTTGCTCTCTTTGTTGCGAAGCGGCGAGGCACGTCTCGAAAGGCAGACCTTGACCATCGACGGCGTCGCCAGTGACACGGCCGCCGGTACGACTGTCAGCGAGCGGCTGACCAATAACTTGCCTGAGAGCTACACCGGCGTCGCGAATATTGAGATCAAGTCGGACGCCATGCTGTGGGCCGAGATCGAGGCCAAGCGTAAGGCGGCTGAAACGGAGGCCCGGCGCCAAGCCGAGGCGGAAGCCGAAGAGCGCCGCAAGGCCGAGGCGGAGACCGAGGCACGCCGCAAGGCCGAGGCGGAAGCCGAAGCACGACGCAAGGCCGAAGCAGAAGCCGAGGCACGCCGCAAGGCCGAGGCGGAAGCCGAAGCACGACGCAAGGCCGAAGCAGAAGCCGAGGCACGCCGCAAGGCCGAGGCGGAAGCCGAAGCACGACGCAAGGCCGAGGCGGAAGCCGAAGCGCGCCGCAAGGCCGAAGCGGAGACCGAAGCGCGACGCAAGGCCGAGGCGGAAGCCGAAGCACGCCGCAAGGCCGAGGCGGAAGCCGAAGCGCGCCGCAAGGCCGAGGCGGAAGCCGAAGCACGCCGCAAGGCCGAGGCGGAAGCCGAAGCGCGCCGCAAGGCCGAAGCGGAGACCGAAGCGCGACGCAAGGCCGAGGCGGAAGCCGAAGCACGCCGCAAGGCCGAGGCGGAAGCCGAAGCGCGCCGCAAGGCCGAAGCGGAAGCCGAGGCACGCCGCAAGGCCGAGGCGGAAGCCGAAGCGCGCCGCAAGGCCGAGGCGGAAGCCGAGGCACGCCGCAGGGCCGAAGCGGAAGCCGAAGCGCGACGCAAGGCCGAGGCGGAAGCCGAAGCGCGCCGCAGGGCCGAAGCGGAAGCCGAAGCGCGCCGCAAGGCCGAGGCGGAAGCCGAAGCACGACGCAGCGCCGAGGTGGAAGCCGAGGAGAGCTCGCCCCCCCTACCGGAGGAACGTCAGCGAACGGCAGCGGCCATTCCTCCTGAGGCGCTTGCATGCCAGCAGCGCATGAGCCGCATCGCCCGCGAAGGTCGCATTCTGTTCGAGACCGCGAAATCGGACGTCAGTCGCGCCAGCTTCGAAACCCTTGACAAATTGGCCAAGGCGGCCCGTGACTGCCCCGGCGTCGTTTTGAACGTCGAGGGACACACCGACTCCGTCGGCGGCCGCCGCGATAATCAGGAACTTTCGTTACAGCGCTCGCAGGCCGTTATCGATTATCTGACCAATGCCGGGGTCCCCCGCTCTCGCCTTCGCGCCGTCGGTCACGGTGAGGATCGCCCGCTCAAGCCAAACAACAACTCCGCCAACCGGGCCAGCAATCGGCGCATCGAATTCTCGGTCTACTCCCAAAGTTGAGCCCCGCCGGGCTCCCGCATTCCGGCCTCCCGGGCCGCTTCTCGCCCAATGGCCAAGGGCCGTTTGAGCAAACTCACTTGGCAAGCGCGCTCAGCTATGCACAAACAAAAGGCGTAGGGTAAACGAAGGGAAACCGGCGGTGGCAATCGCCGGCCGGAGGAATGGCTCGAGATGTCCTATCTGTTCGTCAAACTGTTCTGGTACCTCGCCGCTGCATTCGGCATCGGTCTTCTGGTCGGCTGGGTCTCCTGCGGACGCTCTAAGAACTAGCGATCGGCGTCTGTTCGGCAAGCATGCGCGCGGTATTGCGCTCAAACAGACGATGTCCGAAAGACCGCGCATGGCGATTTCAGTGAGGCATGATCGCGAATGGGGCGTGAACCGCCGCCGCGAATGGCATGACCTCAGATGAAGTTCGGGGGTGAGTCGAGATGGAAAACTATCTGCTGGAAGCCGCGCTGCTCATGCTCGCGGCATATCTGTTGGGCGCCGTCATCGGCTGTTTCGCGCGCCGCCTACTGACATCGCCGCAAAAATCGGTCGAGCGGCCGGCGAAGGCGGCGGCTGCATCGGCGGCCACCACAACCGCCGCGACCGCAGGCTCGGAGCCATCGGTCCGCGCCGCCCCGGACCCTGTCCAGCCCAAGATCGAAACCGTCGCCCAACCCGAACCGCCCGAGAACGCCGCCATTTCGGATTCGGCGCGCTTCGAACGGGTGCTGACGAGCGGGCAGGCATCGGAGCCCGCGCAGCCGGCATCCCCGCCGGTGGCTGAACCCGCCGAACCGGCCGCTCCGGCCGCGTCCAACGATAGCGGATCCTCGTTCACGGCAACCGACGCCGCGAGTGCCGCCGCGGCGGCAGCAGCAGCGGTCGTTGCAGGCGGCGTAGCCGCAGCCACCGCACGCAGCGAAGACAATGTGCCCACCGAGCCGCTGACCCAGCCCGAGCCCGAACCGGCACCCGCGCCGACGCCAGTACCCGCGGCTCAACCGGCGCCTCAGCTCCCCATCGCGGGCGGCAGCACCGGTTCGGCATCCGTGGCCGCCACGATCGCTGCGGCTCCCGCTGGCGACCCGGCCGACGACCTGCGCCGCATCGCGCATATCGACGCCGAAACCGCCAACAACCTCAACCACCTCGGCTACACGCGCTACGCAGATATCGCTGACTGGAAGCCCGACGATGTCGCCCGCGTCAAGCAGGCACTCGGTAATGACCGGGCCACGCGCGAAGGCTGGGCGGAACAGGCCAAGCTGCTCGCCGCAGGCAAGGAGACGAACTTCACCTTGCACGGCCGCGAGGCAACCGCACCATTGGCGGCTGTCGCCGGCGGCACCCTGCCAGAGCCCCGGCCACTACCGAAGACCGAGCCCGAGCCGGAACCCGCTCCCGTCCCATCCGCCGCCCCCGCCTCCGCGCCGGCCACTTCGACCGCGCAGGCGCAGGCGCAGGACAACACGGTAGCCGGGGCCGTCGCCGCCACGGCCGCAGCGGCAGCGGCCACAGCAGCCGCTGCGACAACCGCCGCCGCCGCACCTGCAGCCGCCGATGACCTCACGCGGATCCAGGGGATCGACACCGCCGCCGCATCCAAGTTGCGCGACCTCGGAGTGACGAGCTATCGCCAGATTGCCGACTGGAAGCCCGGGGATGTCGCCCGGATGGATGGCGAGTTCGTCAAGGGCCGCGTTTCGCGAGAGAACTGGCTCGAGCAGGCCAAGATGCTCGCCGACGGCAAGGAAACGGGTTTCACAAAGCGCATCGCCACCGGCGCCGCTTCGCAGGGCGCCCCGCATCCGACTTGGAGCGTGCCGACCGGTGCCTCGGCGCTGGCTGTGGGCGTGGCTGGCGTCGCCGCCGCGACGGCTGCTGCAACGGCAGCGCCGGTAGCCAAACCTGCGGCGCCGTCACCTGAACCAAGCCCCGCACCTGCGCCGGCTGCGAGCCCGGCCCCCACGCCGGCCGCCGCCGACGACGACCTGCGCCGTATCCAGGGTATCGACGACAGCGTTCGCGCCATGCTGCAAGGCCGGGGTGTTACGCGGTACGCCCAAATCGCCGACTGGACGCCGCAGGATGTCGCCGACGTCGACAACGCCCTCGGCATGACCGGCCGGGTGTCCAGGGAGAATTGGCAGGAACAGGCCAAGATGCTCGCCGCCGGCAAGGAAACCGCTTACACCCGTCGCGCCGCCGACAATCCCGGCATGCTCCAGTCGCCTCACCCAACCTGGGGACTGGCGTCCACTTCCGGCTCGGTCGCAAGCGGTGCCGCGCTCAGCGCGCAAACCTATCGCGAAGGCACGGTCGCCGCTTCCGGCGGTGTCGCGACCGCGCCGTTCAAGGGCGCCTCCTCCTCGGCCCCCGACTTGGATCAGGTCCCTGTCGAAAACAGTGCAATCGATCACGCCGATGCGGACACCGCTTCGGGCACGCCGTCGCCGTCTGCATCCGAGCCCGCCTCCGATCCGAACCCGGCCACGGCACGCCCAGCCCGCCTCGCCGATGCCATTCGCCAGAACGCGGCGGCGGCCGCAGGCGGCGCTGGTTCCGGTGTCGCAGGCATGCGATCCGTTCGCTCGCAACTGCTTGCCGGGGGAGGCAAGGCTGCGCCGGAGACGGTCGATGACCTGAAGAAAATCCGCGGGATCGGCGTCCTCATCGAGAAGAAGCTGAATGCCATGGGGATCTACAGCTACGATCAGATCGCGAACTGGTCGGCCGGCGACATCGAACGCGTTTCTTCGTCGCTCGACTTCAAAGGTCGCATCGAACGCGAGGGCTGGGTCCAGCAGGCGCGTATTCTCGCATCCGGCGGCCAGACCGAGTTCTCGAAAAGGCTCACCTGACCCGTACGCTGAGCGTTATTCGCTCGACGCGGCCACGGAACGAAAAAACGCCCCGCCGATTCCATCGTGGTCGGCGGGGCGTTTCGTGTCTTCCACTGTCGACTGCGACTTAAACGGCAACAGGCGCATCGATACGGGACTCGGCCCGATTGAAGAACGACGCGATCTTTTCCTGCGTCGGAGCATCCCTCAGCAGCGGCGCGTGCCCCTCACCCGGAACCGTGAATTGATCGAGCGTCGGATGCCGCTCCGCCATTCGCGAAATGGTCTTCTCCGACAAGAGATCCGTGTTCTCGCCCCGCAGGACGAGCAGCGGCACCCGCGTCAGCGCTTCGAACTGCGCCCATAGCTCAGGGACCGCGCCATCGAGGACCGACAGCGAATTCTTCAACGCCGGATCGTATCCAGGCGCCGGTTTGC
The DNA here is from genome assembly GCA_965226995.1 of Filomicrobium sp. Classification (GTDB taxonomy): domain Bacteria; phylum Pseudomonadota; class Alphaproteobacteria; order Rhizobiales; family Hyphomicrobiaceae; genus Filomicrobium. The sequence continues at coordinate 246,200 of CBDDFK010000008.1, read as the reverse complement.
CGCGCTTTTCGTTGTACCACTGGCGCGCGATCTCCTCCCACTGCTTGTCGGTCACATTCGGAAAGCTGCGCCGGTTGACGTCCCGCGCGACGTCGGCCGCTTCCTTCCAGTCGCGCGGCAAGGGAATACGTCCGACGTAACCGGCGATCCGCATCAACCCATCGAGTTCGATGACCGGTCCGATGTCGTTGAGAACCGCCATACCGATCGTCGAGGGCTGCATCGCGGCCATAACCATGGCGATCAGCCCGCCGCGCGACGTGCCCACCAGCGCCACATCGTGGATATCGAGGAAGTTCATGTAGTCGATGACGTCGAGAGCCTCGACCGGCACAGCGTAGTTCTTCCAATTGCGGTCCCAGTCGGATTTACCGCGGCCACGATAGTCGAGCGTATAAACCGGCCGTGGCGTTGCACCCTGCGAAAGCGCCAGGGCCAGGTCGTGAAAATCGCGACTGTTACGCGTCAGCCCGGGAAGGCAAAGCGCCGGCCGCAATGAGGAGCCCGGCGCCGGGTAGTGGCGCCCGTAGAGCCGCAAACCATCCCGGACGCGAAAACTCAGCTCCTGAAATTCCAGAGCCCCCATGTCCTCCTGCCCTCTCGCTTCGCGACCGGCAACGCCGTGATCGCGCGACATCCGCGACGACCCCGGCGCGGCGAGTCGATTATTCACCCGAAAAGGAGTTTCACTGTCCGGAGGTAAGACGCAAGCCCCTTGCCCCTGGCGGATAAGTTTTCCCGGCGCGCCGCGATGACTTCGCACGCGCCAGATCCTCCATCAAACGCAGCGGCCGCTCTTCGCCAAGCCGCGCCCGATACATCTGGATATTCGAGAGAACCTTGGCGACATACTTGCGGGTTTCCCGGAACGGAATCCGTTCAATCCAGTCGATCGCATCGATCCGGGCGTCGCGCGGATCGCCAAACTGCTTGATCCACTGACGCGCCCGCCCCGGCCCGGCGTTGTAGCCCGCCAGCCCCAACACATAGGAGCCGCCGAATTCCTCCATCCGGTCCGCGATGTAAGCCGACGAAATCTTCGTGTTGTAGGACTCATCCAGGATCAGCTTCTGGATGTTGCACTTGATCTTGTAATCCCGGCAGACGTGACGCGCGGTGATCGGCATCACCTGCAGGATGCCCCGCGCCCCCGCGCTCGAAATGATCTGCGCGTTGAACTCGCTTTCCTGCCGCGCGATGGAAAGCATGAACGCCGGCTCCGGCGGCTCGCGCAAGGGCTTGTAATCCGGGAAGGCGTGCAGCGGATAGCCGTAATAGTACAGGTTGAAACCGCGCGCGATGCCCTTTTTGGCGATCCGCAACGACTGTTGGGTGTCGCCGAGTTCGCGCGTCAGATGGGCCACCAGCGCGACGGCACCCTCGCTCTCGGCCAGATTGCCGAGGTTCGCCACGAACGGCCGGCTGATATTGCGCCCCAGCCCGGAGCGGTCAGCCATCACCGCCGCGGCGACGGCATCGGACTTGCGGAACGCTTCGATTTCCTTCTCCGACGGCGCCGCCGGTGGATTGATGGCAATATCGAGCGGGCCTTCTTCAAGCTTCAGCCGGGCAAGATGCGCGTGAAACGTATCCTGCTGGCGTTCGAATGCCTGCCGGTAGAACTTCTTCGCTTCCCGCGAATTGCCGGCGGCTTCGTGAGCCCGGCCCATCCAGTAGCCGGACTTCGACCGTGTCAGCGGTCCGTCCGCATCCTTTGTCATTCGTGTGAAATGACGAATCGCCGCTTTCGTGTCCTTGAGATAACGAAGAGCCAGCCATCCCGCCAGGAACGACTGTTCGTTGCGCGGGTTGACGCTCAGGCCATCGATCCCTGTTACGATCTTGTAGGCGCTCCGGAAGCTTTTTTTGCGCATCGCGGTATAGGCTTTGGAGCGCGTCTTCGACCATTTCGAATCGTTGTTGGCTTCCCGTTTCTTGTCGCGAAACGCTTCGTCAGCCGGATCGAGGAGGCCGCCCAGCCTCTCCTTGAACTTCGCCGCCGCCGTCTTAGAGAACCGCCCGTTTCGCCACAGTTTCTTGACGATCGCCCGCGCTTCCTTCTCCTGTCCCGCGGCAGCCTCCGCCACCGCCAGCGCAACAGTTCCCAGCGCGGTTTCCGGCTCGATATTCCGGAACGCCCGTCGCGTCTGGTCGACGGTGCCGGTCTGGTAGAGCTTGTCTTCCAGATGCTCGATCAACCGCCAGCGGTTGGGCCAGTCGGTGTTCTTCTCCAGAAAGGCGACGTATTGCTCGATGGTGCCTAAGCCCCGGCGGAGAAGCAGCCAGTCGATCAGCTTGCGCGCGATCTTATCCTCGACGTCGTTCCTGATCGCCAGGACGGCGTCGAAGTTGTCCTTGTCCGCGGCCGCATCGGCTTCCTTGAGCTTGCGCGCCAGATTGATGTCGACCTGGCGGTTCAAAACCGGCGCGATATGCCGGTCGAATGCGCGATTATGCGCTTTCTCCGCTTCCGAGGTCGCGTCGGGCAACTGCAACAGCCCCTTGACCGAATGCAGTCGCTTGAGCGCCTCGACGTCGCGCTTGGGATTCTCCTTCGGCGCAGGCGGCGAAGCGGCGACGGCCGTATCGTTCTGCAGGCCGCCGGCGACCGCCAGCAAGGCCAGGCAGACGAAAAGGGTGGTCATACCAGCCGAACGAAATCCTGACGCAGTGCTCTCGGCAGGCCGCGCCTTCCGGCCGGCGCTCGGAACGAGTGTCGGAAGGCGCAAACAAAGACAATACCGGCTGGCCGACCGGGTTTCGGGCGAGTCAACCGTTTCTCCGGGCGGTATTGCTCGGCCGGCACGTCCTTTGGCGGGTCTCATGATGCGTGAAATCCCCGTTCATGCTGATGGGCGGCTTGCTTGCAGCACAAAGCCGAACCGCCTAATGTCGGCGCTGCTCTGGCGGGCGGCATGCCTGTCCAGGATGCCTGTAAATGGGCAGGACCCTAACAACCCCTCGGTAGCGCAACAAGTTTCGTTACCGTCATCTCTGGCAGCGATTCTTGCCCGGATGAAGACGATCGCCACCCGGCCGCCCGGCGGGTGCGCCTGGATCAACCCATTCGCAGGCGAGCCAAAACCAACACTTCGAGAGGAATTGAGACGGCATGTTCAAAGGCTCGTTCACGGCGCTCATCACGCCTTTCCGCGACAACGCCGTCGATGAAGAGGCCTTCGCGCGGATTTGCGATTGGCAGATCAATGAGGGAACGCACGGTCTCGTGCCGGTGGGGACGACCGGCGAAAGCCCCACCTTGAACCATGATGAGCATAAACGCGTCGTGGAACTGGCCATTCGCACCGCCGCCGGGCGCGTGCCGGTCATCGCGGGCGCCGGATCCAATTCGACCGCGGAAGCCGTCGACTTCGCGCGCCATGCGGAGAGTGCCGGGGCTAGCGGGCTCCTCGTTGTGACGCCGTACTACAACAAGCCGACGCAGGAAGGGCTCTACCAGCACTTCAAGGCCGTCAATGACGCCGTCGGCATCCCGATCATCATCTATAACATTCCCGGCCGCTCGGTGGTCGACATGTCGGTTGCCACCATGGCCCGCCTCTATGAGCTGAAGAACATCGCCGGCGTGAAAGATGCCACCGCCAACATGGCGCGCGTCTCCCAGCAACGCGCCGCCATGGGGCCGGATTTCATCCAGCTTTCCGGCGAAGATGCCACCGCGCTCGGCTTCATGGCCCACGGCGGCCACGGCTGCATATCGGTCACATCCAACGTCGCGCCGCGTCTATGCGCCGAATTCCAGAACGCCTGCCTCGCCGGCGATTACGCCACGGCGCTGTCCTTGCAGGACCGGCTGATGCCGCTTCACGAAAACCTTTTCCTTGAAACCAACCCGTCGCCCGCCAAATACGCACTCTGGCGGCTCGGTTTCTGTGAGGCCGACGCGCGCTTGCCGCTGGTCCCGCTTCAGGACGCCACCAAACAGGCCGTCGAACAGGCGATGATCAAGGCGGGGCTTATCACCGCCGCAGCGGCCGAATAACAACCGGGGTTTCAGGCCACCGCAGGGGGCACGAAAGTAGCTCCCGGGTACGGACGAACCCAAGCGAACAACCATTATGCGAGGCGACCCATGGCGGCCAAAGCAGATGGCGGCCGCCGGCTCATCGCCGAGAACCGGAAGGCCCGCCACGCCTATTCACTGGGCGAAACCTATGAAGCCGGCATCTCACTCACCGGGACGGAGGTGAAATCCCTCCGTAACGGACAGGCGAATATTGCCGAGAGCTACGCCTCGATCGAGGACGGCGGCGTCTGGCTGATCAACGCCTACATCCCGGAATATCAGAGCGCCGGCAACTTCTTCCAGCACGAGCCGCGCCGCAAGCGCCGCTTATTGCTCCATGCGCGTGAGATCCACAAGCTGGCGATCGCCCGCGACCGGCAGGGCATGACGCTCGTGCCGCTGCAGCTCTACTTCAACGACCGCGGCATCGTTAAGCTGAAGATCGCGCTCGCGGAAGGCAAGAAGCTGCACGACAAGCGGGCCGATGAGGCCAAGCGAGACTGGAACCGCCAGAAGGCCAGATTGTTGCGCGACCGCGGCTGATAACAGCGGCAGGGCATCACCATCCCGCCCGGCACGCCACGCCATCTCGCCGCGACCTTAGAGCGCTTCAGGTTTAGGCCGAAGCCCTCCAGGCAGCCCAACCCGGGCTTGCCAAATGTTGGGGAAGTCAAATCGCCGCCCCTGTGGAGGCGCAGGCCATTCAGCCGAAAAGCGCCATGAACACACACAAACAAGATCGATTCCGGCTATTCACTTTCAGGTTTAGGCTGAACCACCCGCTCCCCCGCCCGGCCACCCAAATACGATACTTCCACGGGCGGCCGGGCGGAGGAGCGGGCTGGCGATGTGATGCCGCGTAATGCGGAAAAGCTATAAAGCGGAAACGATCTATCGTACGTCCGATTCTATCTCCTCGACGGAGTAGCCCAGCTTTTCGAGCCCTTCTTCGAGATAATCGGCCAACAGCGGAATCCCGAGCAGATACTCGGAGGTCTTGTTCACCGCCTCGTCCTTCGCCGTCTGGATAGCTTCCTCCAGCTCTTCGGCTTCAAAGGTCTCGCGGCCGATCCAGCAGACCGCGACAAGGCTCGCCTGCTCGTCATCGTTCAGCGTCTCGATGAAGTTCGCGGTCTCGACGTAGGTCGGATCGTCGCCGAAGCTTTCGAGGATGGAATCGGGATCGTCCTCTGCATCGCCGCCCTCCTCGCGGGATTCGGCCCACGGACCGACCTTGGCGTCGAACTCTCTGGCCCGGATAATGACATGGGCGATCTTTTCGGGAGCGATTTCCAGCGGCATAGGCCCCTCCATTTGAACGGGACGGTATTCGCGTCGGTTTCGATGACGGCAGGCCGCCGGGCGGGACGGCGCGGGTCTTTCCAGTGTCTACAAAGCGCTATTAGAAAGGGCCGGTTCCCGCGGTCAACCATTTACGTGCCTCGCTCGGCAGGAAAGCAGCTACAGCGCTTCAGGTTTGGGCCGAAGCGCTCCAGGCAGCCCAACACGGGCTTGCCCAGTGTTGGCGAAAAACAGCGACTGCTGCCCGGCGTAGTTCCACACCGGCTTGCCGCCGCCAACGCGCGCCTGCGCAGCGTTGGGGAATTCAAATCGCCGCCCCTATGGAGGCGCAGGCCATTCGGCCGAAAAGCGCCGTGAACACAAAAAACAAGATCGATTCCGCCTTAAGCGGAAACGATCTAATCTACCCCGACAATTCATTTCGTACGCCGGCGAAAACCGAGCGGAACATCTCCGGCGTCAATCGCCCGGTATTCGTGTTGTAGCGGGAACAATGATAACTATCGAAGAGAACCAGCCCGTCCGGCAATTCATGGCGGGCACCGTGCGCGAAGGGAAAAGTAGACCGCTTCAAGCCGACCGCCGTCAGCGTCTGCTCATGCGCGACGCGCCCGAGCGCCAGGATAATCGACAGCCCCGGCAGCTCCGCAATCCGTGAAGCCAGGAATGGACGGCAGGTAGCCATCTCGTCCGTCGTCGGCTTGTTCTGTGGCGGCGCGCATCGGACCGCGTTCGTGATCATGCAATCGACAAGGCGCAGGCCATCGTCGACCCGCGCGTCGTAATTGCCGATGGCGAACCCGAATTCCTGAAGTGTGGCATAAAGAAGATCGCCGGCGTAGTCACCGGTGAAGGGACGCCCCGTCCGGTTTGCGCCCATCCGTCCCGGCGCCAGCCCCACGATCAGGAACCGAGCGCGGGCATCACCGAAAGAGGGGACAGCGCCGTTGAACCACTCGGGCTCGGAATTGGCGTTAGCCTCGCGATAACCCACAAGACGCGGGCATAGCGGGCAGTCGGGCGCGGGTTCGGCTGGCACAGAGGCGCCGGCGTCCAACGCTTTGCGCTTCCCACGGCCCATCTCTTAGCCCTGTTGAGGAGGCCCCGATGTGGTCGCTCGCGCCGCCCAATACTCTGCCGAACCCCGGCGGCGAGATACTCCGTCTCAGTAATCCTCGTCGGAATCCGCGTAATCGTCGGCATCGTCGAAAGCGACCGGCTCGGCGATCGGAGCCGCGGATTTCTGACGTGAACCGCGCTGCATCGGCGCGTTGCGGGGACCGTCGCGCGCGATTTCTGCCTCGAGATCCGCCAAGTCGATGAACTGATCGGCCTGCCGGCGAAGCTCGTCGGCCACCATCGGCGGCTGGGTCTGAAGCGTCGAAACAACGCTGACGCGGCGCCCTTTTTCCTGCAGGGCAGCTACGAGAGAACGGAAGTCACCGTCGCCGGAGAATAGGAACACGTGATCGAGATTTTCCGCCAGCCGCATCGCATCGACGGTCAGCTCGATATCCATGTTGCCTTTAACTTTGCGGCGCCCGGCGGAATCGGTGAATTCCTTGGTCGGCTTCGTCACCATCGTATAGCCGTTGTAATCGAGCCAATCGATCAACGGACGGATGGATGAATACTCCTGGTCTTCGGCCAATGCTGTATAATACAGAGCGCGAACCAAATGGCCCTTTTTTCGGAAATAGGCTAAGAGCCGTTTATAGTCTATGTCGAAACCAAGCGACTTGGACGTGGCATATAGATTAGCGCCATCGATGAACAGAGCAACCCGCTCGTTCGGATAAATTAACATTCGTTTCGCTTCCTTCGGACTTAACGCAAGCTTCACTTAATGAGTGAGCCGCTGTTGTTGGTGATTGGGGGAACCCGGCCTTGCGCGCTGCAGTCGACAGTTTGTCCTGTTCGGCGCGAACACATTCAGTCGAAGCCAGACCTGAGCAACTCAGTTTGTCCTCATGATGTGCGACACGGATAGACTTTTGACAATAACCAGTAACAAGGGCAAGGCCAGCGACACGCGGTCGCACAACCCACCGATAGTTATCCCATTACCTCACAGTGTGACGATGGGAGACGGCACTTCTGCACAAATTTCAAACTCGTGCAACTCGCACTGGAGTGAAACAGATCTACCAGCACACGACGTATACCGAAAGGACACGCCCACATAGCGGGCCCGTGGCATTCGCCGCGCGCTACGGTCAAGAAAAGCATTAGCGATGACAAAAATCTCGCTAAAAATCAATCTTAGGTTGCCTATGGCTTAATATAATCAATGAGCATTGTTTAAAGAATTGCTTATCGAGCACGTGGAGCTGAAACATTCGCACCCCGCGTTCGTACCATTTCGTATAAGCAAACTTCAAGCCCGGCCCTCGGCCCCGCCATTGAGAATATAGCTGATCATCCGCTCCCGGATCTCAGGAATTGGACGCCGTTCATTATCGTAGATATGCTTACCGATGAAATAACCGGTCAGCCGGAATCCATGTTCCAAATCCTCTTCGCGGACAATTGCGTTTTTCGAACCGCTTAGAAATTGCGGCAGTATAAAAAGCTTCGCCGCATAGGCTTCTCCAGCGGATTCCGAAACGGCTCGGCCGGAGCGCGGCGAAACATAGCGAAGGCAGTCGTTCTGCCCGGTAACCGCGCACGCGTTTAGATCGAGGCCGAAGCCCAGGGCTTCGAGGAATGCGAGTTCCCATCGAATGAAAAGCGCCGGCCAGACCCCATCGTCGTCAAGAAAGCCGAGTAGGAACTGGGTGATCTCGTAGAGGTTCGCATGCGCGTCCCGCTCCGGCAGATGGCGCAGGTGCGAGGCCATCACCGTAACTGCCGCCAGCCGCGCTGATCCCGCCATGGCAATCGCCGCATGCGATCGCCGCAACTCGATCCGGTAGTTTCCAAGGTGCTCTGCGAGTCGCGCCGTCCAGTTGACATCGACGTGGTTGCCGACTTGCAGGACCGGCCGCATTTGCCGCGACCGCCCGCCGCGGACCACCCCCAGCGCCCGCCCATGATCCCGCGTGAAGACCTCTGCGATGGCCGAAGTCTCGCCGTGCGGACGGGCACTGAGCACGATGCCTTCATCGCTCCATTCCATCGGAATGCCTGCCTTTCACCGCGAGTGCGCGAAACACGTTCCGCGCCTTGCGCCACGATCAGTCCGTCGGAAAGTCGAGCCCGAGATCCCTGTACCGCTCCGGATCGTCCGACCAGTTTTCCCGCACCTTGACGAACACGAACAGATGGACGCGATGACCCACAATGTCTTCAAGCTCCGCCCGCGCCTCGCTGGAAACCTGTTTGATCGTCCGCCCGCCCTTGCCAAGGACGATCTTCTTCTGGCTGTCGCGTTCGACGAATACGGTCTGCTCCAGCCGCACGGAGCGATCCCGCAGGGATTTCCATTCGGTCGTCTCGACGGTAATCGAGTAGGGCAGTTCGTCATGTAAATGGTGGTAGATACGCTCGCGCGTTATTTCCGCCGCAAGCAGCCGCATCGGCAGATCCGATACGTCGTCCTCCGGATAATGCCATGGCCCCTTTGGAACGCGCTCGGCCAGATAGGCGCGAAAATCCTTCAACCCGCTGCCGCTCAGCGCGGAGATCATGAAGACCCGCTCGAAATGCGCCGCTTCATTGAGTTCCGAGGTCAGTTTCAGCAGTTTCGCCTTGTCGGCCACGCGGTCGACCTTGTTCAGAAGCAGAACGAGGGGAGCGTTAACCAGCTTAAGCTTGCGAAGAATGCGCGCCACGTTGTCGTCGATCCCCCGCGCGGCATCGACGATGAGGGCAACGATGTCGGCTTCCGAAGCACCGCCCCACGCGGACTCCACCATCGCCCTGTCCAGCCGCCGGCGCGGCTCAAAAATGCCAGGTGTATCGATGAACACGAGCTGGCTGTCGCCCTCGATGGCGATGCCGCGAACCGGCATCCGCGTCGTCTGAACCTTGTGGCTGACGATGGTCACCTTGGTTCCGACCAGCGCGTTCACGAGCGTCGACTTACCGGCGTTCGGCGCACCGATCACCGAGATGAAGCCGCAACGGCTTCCCGGGCGCCCGCCAAGCGGCTCGCTGCCACTACCGTCTCCCTGGCCAGTCTCACGCGTCATCGAGACGATCCTTCCAAACGCCTTCTCGGGCGAGCAGCGCTTCGGCGGCGGCTTGTTCCGCCGCCCGCTTCGACGACCCCCTTCCTGTCGCCGCCACATGCGATTTCACCCGCACCTCAGCGATGAAGACGGGCGCATGGTCGGGCCCGGAGCGCTCGGTTTCCACATACTCCGGCAGCGGCAAGCCCTGCCCCTGCGCCCATTCCTGCAGGGCCGACTTGGGATCCTGCACGCGTTCGGGCAGGTCGTCGCTCACCTCGCCCCACAACCGCCGCACGATTCGGCGGGCAACGTCGAAGCCGCCGTCGAGAAAAACGGCTGCCAGCAGGGCTTCGAGCGCATCGGCGAGGATCGTATCCTTGTCGCGCCCCCCGCTCTCGTCCTCGGCATCCGACAAAATGAGATGCGGCCCAAGCTCCAGACGCCGCGCGATCATCGCGCAGGTTTCCCGCCGCACGAGCTGGTTGAAGTGACGCGCAAGCTGCCCCTCGCGGGCCAGAGGAAGCTCCTCGCCCAGACGCTCCGCGATCACGAGCCCCAGAACCCGGTCCCCAATGAACTCCAGCCGCTCGTTGTCGCGCTGCTTGAGCTTCGCGCCGCGCGCGCTCGAATGGGTGAGCGCTCGTTCGGCAAGCTGCGGCGATTTGAAAGAATAGTCGAGCCGGCTTTCCAGCCGGCTGAGGGGCGGTCGTTTGGGCATTTCGGGTCCGGTCTATCGATCGACGACCGCACTATGACCGCTTCGCGGCGTTCCGCCAACGTTTCGTACGGCGCAATCAGTTCACGACGTCGAAGATCCGGCTCCAGCGGATATCGAACGGCCACGTCCACGGCGCGTACCATCGGAAGGCATCGTGTTCATCCACGGCCGCCGAGAAGAAGATGATCTCGGCCCGCCCGATCAGGTTCTGGTGCGGCACGAAGCCGACGTCGTACTGCGCGCGACTGTCCGTCGAGTTGTCGCGGTTGTCGCCCATCATGAAGTAATGGCCGGCGGGCACCTTGTAGGGACCGACATTATCGAAGAAGCCGTTGGGCTCTGCATCGAGCACCGTGTAGCTCTTGCCGTTGGGAAGTGTCTCGACGTATTTCGGGATTTTGCGCACAGGGCCGCCGTTGGACGGTGGCACATAGACGCCGGTACGTTTGCGCGGGACTTCCTTGCCGTTGATGTAAAGCACACCGCCGCGCACCGCGATCTCGTCGCCGGGTAGCCCGACGACCCGCTTGATGTAATCCGTCGAGTTATCCCGCGGCAGCTTGAAGACGACGACGTCGCCACGCTCCGGCGTGCCATCGAAGATGCGTCCCTCGAACAGATCGACGCCGAACGGGAAGGAGTAGCGGCTGTAGCCGTAAGACAGCTTCGAGACGAAGAGATAGTCGCCGATGAGAAGCGTGTCCTTCATCGAGCCCGATGGGATGTTGAACGGCTGGAAGAAGAACACCCGCACGACCATTGCGATCAGGAGCGCCTGAATGACGATCTTGATCAGTTCCCAATAACCGCCGCTTTCGCTTCTCTTCGCCGCGTTCGTGTCCGCGCTCATCGCCTGCTCCTCGGGCGCCGTCGCTCAACGGCGGATTGCCACCCGGTTCGCAGGCGGCAGGTTTGTGGTCGACGGCACGTCGCGCGACCGTCGTTGAACCCATGCCGGCGAACCGTCGGAAGCCCTGCTGCGGCCGAAAGCAACATGGTTTGGCAGCTTGTTGCTGCCATCGGCTCAACGGAATTCCCCTGCGCCCTATAGCGGCTAGCCCGGCAGCCTGTAAACCGCTCGTCGCAAGTGCCGAGTATAACCGTCAATATGGCGATACTTGAATGAGGCACCGCATATCGGGCCTCGCCCATGCGGTTGCAAGCCGCGAAAGCTCTCTTCGAAGCTTGCCTTTAGCCCAATCGGGCAGGAGGACGGCGCCTTCAGTTTCCCGCGTCGGCGCGCGCGTCGCGCATCGTCCGCAGCATCCGGCCGACCGTGTCCGCCAGACCGAAGTAAAGCGCTTCGCCGATAAGGAAGTGCCCGATGTTGAGCTCGCGCATCTCAGGCATCGCCGCGACAGGACCGACCGTATTGTACGTCAATCCATGACCGGCATGCACCTCAAGACCGCGCGAAGCCGCGTGCCGGGAAGCCGACGCGATCCGGGCCAGCTCCCGCGCCACTCCTTCGGCAGTGTTCTCCAGCGCGCGTTCGCAATAGGTCCCGGTGTGCAACTCCACGATGTCGGCGCCGTAATCCGCAGCCGCATCGATCGTCCGCGTATCCGGCTCAACGAAAAGCGACACGCGGATGCCGGCGGACTTGAGCTTGCCGATGGTATCCCGCAACGCGGAGCCGCCGCCGACGACATCGAGACCGCCTTCCGTGGTGCGCTCCTCACGCTTCTCCGGCACAAGACAGCAGGCGTTAGGCAGAGTCGCCAGGGCAATCCCCGTCATTTCGGCGGTCGCGGCCATTTCCATGTTGAGGGGAACAGTCAGTTCGGCCTTCAACCGGGCCAGATCGTCGTCCGTGATGTGCCGGCGATCCTCGCGAAGGTGGGCCGTGATGCCGTCCGCCCCGGCCGCGACGGCTGTGTGTGCGGCACGGACCGGATCGGGATGCCGACCGCCGCGCGCATTTCTCACGGTCGCGACATGATCGACGTTAACCCCGAGCCGCAAGCGACCTGCCGCCGCCGCGGCCCGAGCCGCCCCGCCCCTGTCCGTCGCCGTCATTGGTAGGCCGGGTCGTAGCTGGCCAGCAGGGCGCCGAGCGGATGACTGCTGTCGTAACCGCCCATGCGGCGCCGGCGGGCCTGATAGCTCTCGGTGGCGCGGCGCAGGACAAAATAGAAAACCGCCGCGATAGCGATGCCCACCGGCAGGCTGCCGATCAGCATCGGCTTGACGATCGGCCACAACAGTGCAGCCACCGCGCCGAACATGTCGAGCGAGAACGCGCTAACGCTCTGCCAGAGCGCATCGAAATGGGCAAGAAGCTGCGCCTGATCGAGGCCGCCGTCCTGTCCGAGGATATAGCTGCCGGTCGCGAAAGTGGCCGGCCAGACGAGCGCCCACACAATGGGATTTCCGAAGAACGTGCCGAGCATCGACGCGGTGAAGCTGGCGCGCAGCATGAGCGCCAGCAAGCCGGCCAGCGCCATCTGGAAGCCGACGAACGGCGTGATCGAGGCGAACACGCCGAGGGCGAAGCCGAGCGCCAGTTGGTGCGGCGTGGCGCGCACCCGCATCAATCGAAGCAGAACGTACCGCAGAGAGCGCTCCCAGCTATTGCGCGGCCAGACCATCAGGCTCAGCCGTTCCGAAAGCGTCGGCGGGATCCGCCGATCGAATAGCATTACTCAGGCCCCCCGACCCGTGTTCCAGAATTTCTCGCGCGAACCAGCGCGCACATCCGTTCAATCAAAGACGCGTTCGGCATTGTTCACCACGCCTTTTGCCTTGAGACCGTTAAGAATGTGGTTCAAGTGATCCAGATCCCACACCTCAAGCTCGATTAAAATCCGCGTAAAGTCGCTGCCTCTCTCCACCATCCGGACCTGGTCGATGTTCCCGTCCGCCTCACCGATGATCTTGGCGATCTCGGCAAGGCTGCCAGGTGCATTCAGCGCGGTAACGGAGATACGGGCAGGGAAACGCTCAGCCTTTTCTGGATCGATATCCCAGGTGACGTCGATCCACTTCTCATGCTCGTGCGCCATGAGCTCCGGCGAATGTATCTGGAAGATGCGGATTCCCTCGTCCCGCGTCAAGACGCCGACGATCCGGTCGCCAGGAACCGCGCCGCCCTCGGCAAAACTGACGGGAAGGTCGCTTCTCAGGCCGCGGATCGGAATACTCGACATGTCCCTGCCCTGGTCGCCCTCGCCGGACGCAACGCGGAATTTCAAGCCCATGACCTTCGAAAGGTTGAACCAACCCTCTTGACCGCGTCCGCGCCCGCGACGGTTCTTGGGCTTATACGAGGGCGTCGGCGGCTCGGAATTGATCTCCGGCAACACGGCCCTAATCACATCGACGATAGCGGCTTCGTTGCGCGCAATCGCCGCAAGCACGTCCTCGACCGACTTCGGCCCAGCGCCCAGCCGCGGCAAAGCCTCTTTCAGGCGCTCATCGCTATAGGCCTCTTCATAGCGGGCAAACTCCGCCGCCAGGAGCCGCCGCCCGAGCTCGGCGTATTGCTTGCGGATGGAATCGCGAACCGCCCGCCGGATCGAGCTGCGTGCCCGTCCCGTGACGGCAATGCCCTCCCAGGCCGCCGGCGGCGCCGCCGCCTTGGACGTGCCGATCCGCACCTCGTCGCCGTTGCGAAGCCGGGTGTCCATCGGCACCTGCCGGCCGTTGATGTACGCGGAGACGGCCGAGTTGCCGACGTCTGTATGAACGGCATAGGCGAAATCGATGGGCGTCGCGCCGCGCGGCAAGGCGATGAGCCGGCCATTCGGCGTGAAACAGAACACCTGGTCCTGAAACAGTTCCAGCTTGGTGTGCTCCAGGAACTCTTCCGAATTCGCCCCCTCAAGTAAGGTATCCACGAGCTTTCGCAACCAGGTATAGGGCGTATCTTCACCGCTTTGCTCGTCGAGCGGTATCGACCCATGCTCCTTATAGAGAGCGTGCGCAGCGACGCCGTATTCGGCGATGTCGTGCATCGCCTGGGTTCGGATCTGTAGTTCGATGCGCTGGTTGCGCGGCCCCAGAACCGTCGTATGAATCGACTGGTAAGCGTTGGCCTTGGGCGTTGAAATGTAGTCCTTGAAGCGCCCTGGCACCTGTTTCCAGGTCGTGTGAATCACACCCAGAACCCGGTAACAGTCGGCCACGTCCTTCACGATCACCCGAAAACCGTAGATGTCGGAAAGCTTCTCCAGGCTGATCTGCTTGTTCTGCATCTTGCGCCAAATGGAGTAGGTCTTCTTCTCGCGACCTTTGACCTTCGCCTCGATGCCCTGGTCGGCAAGCTTTACTTCCAGCGCCAGACGGATTTCTTCGACCAGTCGCTCGTTCTTCGCCCTAAGCTGCTGCAGTTTCTGAGTTACCGCCTCGTAGGCTTCCGGATGCAGCCAACGGAAGGCATGGTCCTCCAACTCGTCGCGCATCGCCTGCATGCCCATGCGTCCGGCGAGCGGCGCGTAGATATCGAGCGTCTCCTGGCAGGTGCGCTTACGGCTCGCCTCCCGCTTGTGCTCGATCGTCCGCATGTTGTGCAGCCGGTCCGCCAGCTTGACGAGTAGCACGCGAATATCGCTGGAAATGGCGATCAGGAGCTTGCGGAAATTTTCGGCCTGCTCGGCCTTCTTCGACACCAGATCGAGACGCTTGATCTTCGTGAGGCCGTCCACCAGCGCCCCGATTTCCTCGCCGAAGAGCTGGTCGATTTCGTTGCGCGTGGCGTCCGTATCCTCGATCACATCGTGCAACAGGGCCGTCGCGATGGTGGCATCGTCGAGCTTCAAGCCGGTGAGGATCGCCGCGACTTCGAGCGGGTGGGAGAAATACGGGTCGCCGTTGGCGCGTTCCTGATGCTTGTGCGCCTTCATCGCGTAGACGTACGCGCGGTTGAGCAGCGCCTCGTCGGCCTGCGGATCGTAGGACAGTACGCGTTCAACCAGTTCGTACTGGCGCATCATCGGCGGAAGACCACTCCTTAGAAGAACTTGAAAGGCGTTCGGCGTCATTAGATGGGTGTCGACTGACACGCAGTCTAGCGCGCCGCCGGCCCGGCTGGCGAGGTTCCTGCGAATTCGAGCCTGCGGCGCAATGCCCTGGCGCAACCGCACCAACCGCCGCCGCCCTTAAAAAAAGAAACGGCCGGCCCGTTTGTGGGGCCAGCCGTTAATTCAGTAAATCGACGTTTTCGGGCAACGCCATTTTCGGGCAACGCGGCCTTGGCCCGCCGCGGTCGACGCGCCTGCCAGCCTAGCAGAACGCCTAGCGGCCGCGTTCGCGCGTGTTATTACCGATCGTCGCCGAAGGCTCGGTCGGCGTCATGCTTTCCAGGCCGCGCAGAAGCTGCTCTTCCGTCAGAACGTCGACGACGGTATCCGACGACATGTCGTCGCGGCCCAGCATCGGCAGGCGGCGTTCGGTCTGAACGCTCGGCGCGGCGGCGGCTTCCGGCTCATCGACTTCGACGTTCTTCTGCAGCGAGTGAATCAGGCCCTCGCGCATATCCTCGGTGCCGACGGTCTGTTCGGCGATTTCCCGAAGCGCGATAACCGGGTTCTTGTCCTTGTCCGGGTCCACCGTCACGGCGCTGCCGCCGGAGATGGCGCGCGCCCGGTGGGCGGCGAGCAGAACGAGTTCAAAGCGGTTTTCGACTTTATCGACGCAATCTTCGACGGTGACGCGTGCCATGTCGTCATCAACCTTTCAGACGTTTGGGGAATACAACGACCGGGCTAACTTGCGAACCGCTTCGGCTCGACCGCTCAGAGAAGGAGCCGCATCGCGAGATCACCTCGGCCCGATTTGTCAACCTTCATGATACGCGCAAACGCACCGCAACGCAACAAGGCCCAATCCCACACCAAAACTCGCGTCTAGACTCGGGAATGACCGCGCTGGCCCATGTAATTGCGAAGGTGCGTCCCTACCCTCGTCGGCTTCGGTCTATTCCTCGACCTCAACCGAGGCGATCTGGACAACGCGGATGACGTTGCCGGAGCGTATCTTGCGCCTGAAATTCTTAGGCATTTGCGAGGTATTCCTTGATGTTGTTTTCAGCCTCACTCCACAGCTCATACTCTCCCAAGAGGGTATCAGCAAAAATATCCTCGTTCTTCGCAGGGTTACCTATCCTCATAGTCCAAACATAAATTTCAGCGTTGTGTTGCGGACTTGGTATGCGACTGCGAAAAGGCGGATCCCAAATCTCCAGTTCGTTGGCATCCATCAAATCGCGCACATCTCGCTTCTTGTCTTCCAAACCCGACACGTCACCTCCTCCATGTTGCTTGTCGCTAATCCTACCAGAGTCGTTGCGATTGTGCGAACGACCGGCAACAGGCGCCGACTTCAAACTGAGGCATCACTTGCTCCCGACCCACTCGCTGCCGGGATAAGCCGTCAACTGGTGGTGGCAGCGTCGCGCCCTTAGCCGATAGCGAGCCTCCGCCGCATTCGCCGCTGTGGTTTGTGGCGCGACGGCACTTGAGCCCCGCGTCCCGGCGCAGTAACCGGTTTCACATGACCGACAAAACGATTCACGATGAGGGCGGTGAGCCCATCCCGCTGCGCAAGGCGCTGGAAGAGCGCTACCTTGCCTATGCGCTCTCCACCATCATGGGCCGCGCCCTGCCGGATGTCCGGGACGGACTGAAACCCGTCCATCGGCGTATTCTCTACGCCATGCGGCAGCTCAAGCTGGCCTCCGACGGGCCTTACAAGAAATGCGCCCGCGTCGTCGGCGACGTTATCGGTAAGTACCACCCCCATGGCGACCAGGCCGTTTACGACGCGCTCGTCCGTCTCGCCCAGGACTTCATGGTCCGCTACCCGCTGGTCGACGGCCAGGGCAACTTCGGCAACATCGACGGCGACAGCGCCGCCGCCTACCGTTACACCGAAGCCCGCCTGACGCCGACCGCCGAGGATCTTCTCGAAGGCCTCGACCTCGACACCGTCGATTTCCGGCCGACCTTCAACGCCGAGGAAGAGGAGCCGGTCGTTCTGCCGTCGGCCTTCCCCAACCTGCTGGCGAACGGCGCGTCCGGCATCGCGGTCGGCATGGCGACCAACATCCCGCCGCATAATGCCGAAGAGCTCTGCAACGCGCTTCTGCACCTCATCAAGCACCCGAACGCCACGACGGAGAAGCTCGTCGATTTCATACCCGGCCCGGATTTCCCGACCGGCGGCGTCATTGTCGAGCCGCGTGAGAACATCCTCGAAGCCTACGAGACCGGCCGCGGCAGTTTCCGCCTGCGTGCCAAATGGGACCGCGAGGAGCTGGGACGCGGCGGCTATCAGATCGTCGTCACCGAAATCCCGTACCAGGTGCAGAAGTCGAAACTCGTCGAGCGCATCGCCGAACTGATGAGCGAGCGCAAGCTGCCGCTCCTCGGCGACGTTCGCGACGAATCCGCCGAGGATGTCCGGCTGGTCCTCGAACCAAAGACGCGCACCGTCGATGCGATGCTCCTGATGGAAAGCCTGTTCAAGCTGACCGACCTGGAGATCCGTTTCGGCCTCAACATGAACGTCCTGTCCGCCGGGCAGGTGCCGGGCGTCCTGTCGCTGCGCGACGTCCTGCGGCAATGGCTGGAGCACCGCGTCGAAGCGCTGGTGCGCCGTTCGCAGCACCGCCTCGGCAAGATCGAGCATCGCCTCGAAGTGCTCGACGGCTATCTGATCGCCTACCTCAATATCGACGAGGTGATCCGGATCGTCCGCTTCGAAGATGATCCGAAGCAGAAGCTGATCGACACCTTCCGCCTCACCGAGGTGCAGGCCGAAGCGATCCTCAACCTGCGCTTGCGTGCCTTGTCGAAGCTCGAGGAAGTCGAGATTCGCGCCGAGCACGAGCGCCTGAGCGAGGAGCGCCGCCAACTGATCGAACTCCTGGGCTCTGAAGACCTGCAATGGCAGAAGATCGCCGAGGAAGTGAAGTCGACCCGCGATCGCTACGCGAAGAAGACAGCACTGGGTCGGCGCCGTTCGTCGTTCGCCGAACAACCGGACATCGACATCGATCTCGATCAGGCGTTCGTGGAGAAGGAGCCCATCACCGTAATCATCTCCGAAAAGGGATGGGTGCGGGCCATGAAGGGCCACCAGGAAGACCTCTCGCGCGTGGACTTCAAGCAAGGCGACAAGCTGCGCCGCGCCTTCCACGCCACCACGACCGACAAGATCCTGATCTTCGCGACCTCGGGCCGCTTCTACACGCTTGAAGCGCACGAACTGCCAGGCGGTCGCGGCCACGGCGAACCGCTGCGCCTGATGATCGACCTCGACGACAACCACGAGATCATCACCGCCTTCGTTCACGACCCCGCACGCAGGCTTCTCGTCGCCTCCACCGCCGGCTACGGCTTTATCGTTCCCGAAAGCGAAGTCGTCGCATCGACGCGCAAAGGCAAGCAGATCCTCAACGTGTCCGAACCTGACGAGGCCCGCCTCGTCATTCCGGTCGACGGCGACAGGATCGCTACCGTCGGCGACAACCGCCGAATGCTGGTCTTCGAGACCTCCGAGATCAACGAAATGACTCGCGGCAAGGGCGTCATCCTGCAGCGTTTCAAGGACGGCGGCCTGGCGGATGCACGCACCTTCGAAGGTGACGCGGGGCTCACCTGGGTCGACAGCGCCGGGCGGACCTTCACGCTTTCGCTCGACGATCTCGCCGACTGGATCGGCCAGCGTGCCCAGGCCGGACGCAACGTTCCGCCCCGCTTCCCGCGCTCGACATCGTTCGGCCCGACGTTCGGCAAGATCGGATAGATCGGACAGATCGGCGGTCCGCAAACTTATCGCGCAGGCACCCACGAAACCCGTGCCTGCGCGGACTTCAGAAAGATTGAACCAGGCGTTTGGAATTAGCAGTCGCGAATAGCGATTGCTAATTTCATTCAGGCTTTTCTTTTTTTCGCCTCCGACCCTTGAATTGCCCCATTCCCTCGCTTAATTGCGCTCTGTTCCACCAACTCTTCTGCATTGATGAGGACGCCATGCAGCGCAACGAAACCCGAGACAAACTCGACACACTATTCCGTGTCGCGTGGCTCGTTGCGCGCGATACTGGAAGAATTTCGCCAAGCCACTGCGGCCACTCCTGACCCACAGGTCAAAAGCACTCACTGACGACCGACGAACGACTGGCCTGCGGCCGTCCCGGCTCCGGGAACGAAGCGTTTGCGGCTGGCCGCGGTCCGGCATGGCGAAAACCAATCGGCGTTGAGATCGGCTCCTGAAAGACGACGCGGCTGACCGGCATTGAAAGCCAGCCGGCCCTCCCGCTCGCCTTTTTTGAAATACGCGAACAACCTTCAATTCGAATTGCGCAAAACACGCGTTTTTCGAAAACGGTGTCGTGCGCGTTTTTTCGGACAGCCGGTCGATTTTCCGCAAAGCCTTCAGGTGATGTCATGGCCCACCGTAACCGCAAGGCAATCGAACTCGACAACCAGATCGGCCGCTTCGAGAAAAGCGCGCGCCGGCGTATCCGCAAACTCGCGGGTTTGTCGCCGCGACTGGCGGACCTCGTGCATTCGTTCCCGGCCGCCGCCTATGTCATCGCCACCGGTTCGGTCCAGGCCGATCAGGCCGGCGTGGCGGTGCGCCTCGTCAAGGACGGCGAGAGCCTCAAGGACGTTGCGCAGGCCCTCAAGCTGCCGATCTGGACCAAGCGTCTGCCGCCGGAAGCCTTCATGGGCAAGGTGGCAGGGCTTCCCGACGGCGAAAAGTTCGCCCGCCAGATCTCCGGTCGCATTCCGCAGAACCCTGCGTATGCAAACGGCTGGCTGAGCTGGGTGAGCATCGCCGGCGCGGCGGCCGACGAAGAGTTCGCCCTCTGGGTCGCCGGGCAGCAGGCGCTGTTCCGCCGGACCATCGTGGGCGCGCCCGACTCGCTGCGTCCGCTGGCGGCCTACGCTTGGTTCTCGCGCCGCAAGGACGGCATCGCCCGAGAACTCATCAATCGGCCCTGGCAGCCGTCGGTGAGCTTCGAAAAGGCGACCTTGGGAATGCAGGGCTGGCTGGACCGTATCGCGGCCCGGTTCCGCCCTGTCCGGCCGCGGCGCGGTCCCGGCCGCTACTCGATGAAGCTCCGCAAGGGCCTGACGATGGTGCCCCTGCGGACGGGCCCCGAACTGCGCGAGGAAGGGCATGCGATGGACCACTGCGTGGCCACCTACGCCCACCTCGTCGCCGCCGGGGAATGCCAGATCTTCTCGGTCCGCGACGGCGCCAAACGCGTCGCCACGGTCGAGATCCGACGCCGCCGCGACGGCCGCGGTTTCGCGGTCGTCCAGCTCCAGGGCCCGTCGAACAGCCGGGTGGAGCGGCCGGTGGAGGAGTTCGTGCGCGTCTGGGTCGACCGCTACTCGGCCGATCCTGAGATGGCGCTGCGCGCGGGTGTCGAGACCTATGCGGTCAAGGCATCCGAGTGGAACGAGATCTGGGGGCCGTACATCGCCGAAAAGGGCAAGCTCGGTTTCGAGCCGACCCCGACGGCGCTGGAACGGCTGATCATCGATGCCGACATGCTGCGGATGGCCCGTTGAACGCCCCGAAAAAGGCGCGATGCGGGGCGTCTGTCAGCAGGCGGTGAGAAGCCCGGCCCGCAAGGATCGATTGCCAGACGAAAAGGCCGTTCCGGATCGTTATGACCGGGGCGGCCTTTTTTCATCGCCGTGCGGTTGCGACGTCGGGTGCGCTACCGGATCGGCAAGGCTCAGACGCCAGCGGAATGGCGGACATCCTTCGTTTCCAGATAGGCATCGAAGGCCGAGGCAATGGATCGCACGAACAAGCGCCCCTTATCGGTGACACGGAACCCGTCGCCGCCGCCATCCGCCTCGATGAGACCCTCCGTATCCGCTTCCGCCAGGAAATCGGCATCCTCGATAAGCGGTGCCGCTTCCTCGCCGAAGCGCTGCATCAACTCGTCCTTCGGGAATCGGAACGAGCACATCAGTCGCTCGATCACCAGCGACCGCATTTCGTCGTCCCGTGTCATGCGGTGACCGCGCGCGGTCGCCAGCCGGCCTTCCGCGACGCGCCGCTCGTACTCCGCCGTCGCCGTCGCGTTCTGGACGTAACCTTGCGGCAGACGCCCGATTGCCGATGCCCCGAAACCGATCAGCGTCTCCGCGCCATCCGTCGTGTAGCCCTGGAAATTGCGGCGGACATCGCCGCAGCTTAACCGGTCGTCGGGTTTCGCGAAGTGATCGAGGCCGACCCGTACATAGCCGGCTTCGACGAGCTTGTTGGCCGCCCGGTTGGCCTGCGCAAACCGTTCCACGATACCCGGCAGGGCGTCTTCAGGGATGAGCCGCTGATGCGTCAGCCGTTGCGGCAGGTGGGCATAGCCGAACAACGCCACCCGGTCCGGCTCCAGCGTGATGACCTGATCGATTGTCGCTTCGACGCTGTGCCGCGTCTGATGGGGCAGGCCGTAAACGAGATCGATGTTGACCGAATGCACCCCGTGCGAGCGGAAACCCTCGATCACTTCACGGGTCTTCTCGAACGATTGCACACGATTGATCGCCTTCTGGACGGCGATGTCGAAATCCTGGACACCCACGCTGAGACGGTTGACGCCAGCCTCCGCGAAGGCCGCGATCCGCTCGTCGGAAACCTGCCGCGGATCGACTTCGACGGCGAACTCAAGGTGCTCCGAGTACTTGGCTAGATTGGCGAGCTTGGCGCCGATGAGCTGAATGTCCTCCGGCGACAGGATGCTCGGCGAGCCGCCGCCGAAATGGATGTGGTCGGCGACGTGTTCGCGCCCGATCGCTTCCGCGACGAGGTCCATTTCACGCGAAAGGTGCTCCACGTAACGGCGCACGGGATCGTATTTCTGCGTCGCCTTGGTGTTGCAGCCGCAATACCAGCAAAGCTGATCGCAATATGGAATGTGCATGTAGAACGACAGGTGCGACTGCGGCGGTAGGGCCGCGAGCCACTCCCGGTAGACGTCGGCATCGACCGCTTCGGAGAAATGCGGTGCCGTCGGATAGCTCGTGTAGCGCGGCACCGGCGCGGCGAACCGCTTGATTTCCTCAGGTCTCATGGCGTTTCCCAGGGCCGGGGAAGGGACAATCGGAAAGCCGGCCACTGGCATACGCTTATCCGACGTCGCCGACGGCCGGATTGACTCGCGTCAAACTTCGACGTTTCGACGCAATTATCCGTCCACGGCCCCGGCGGCGCGAGCGCGGCGGCGAGAGCCCGGCGCCATCGGCCCCGCCATCCCCGGCCGCATCCTCGGGCTCGGGTTCCGGCGGCGGCCATACCATGCCGCGGCGGTCGGCCTTGATGCGGGGCGCCCGCCGGGGCGGCGGCGGTTCCTTACGCGACTGGCGCTCGCCCGGGCGCGTCGGTGAAAGCAGGACGACGAGGCAAAGAAGCGCGCCAAGCATGATGGCGGCGCCCAGCATCGGTTCGAAATGAACCGTCGAGTTCACGAGAACCTTGAGTGCGACCCAGATCCATGTGGCCGCGAGAACGAAGCGAACAACCCAGCCGGCCAGATCCTTCAGCCGTGAGAACAGGCTGTAGCCGCTACCGTGTCGCCGTCGCGCCCGAGATTTGCGCCGCTGCCCCATATATTCGCTCACCGCCCCCCGAACCGGGCGGCTTTGTTCTCAGCGCCCGCGCGGGGACCGGCGGCCATCAAGCCCCAGAGAAGACCCATCGTGAGATAGAAGCTGCGCCAATGGTCGGTGTCGATGATCAACCCTTCCAGGACGACCGCCGCGAAAGCCGCATAGAGCACGATGAACAAGGGCCGCATCGGCCCGGCCTTGGTGAGATGCATGAAGCCGAGGCAGAGGGTCAGCAACGTCAGCAGGACATAAACCGCACCGCCCAGCCAGCCGTTGTTGAGAAACACGCTGATGTAGACGTTGTGGACGTCCTCGGAGTGATGCACGTAGGCGAAACGCTGCGAACCGATACCGAGCGGGTTTTCAGCCGCCAGTACCAGCGCCTTGAGCTGACCAGCAAAGCGGCCTTCGGGACCGACGTCGTAGCTCTGCGACAGCGACGCGCGCTCGGCGAGCAGATCCCCGACCGCGTCGAACTGGATAACGACGGCGATGAGTGCCGCGAATCCGGCAATGCCGAGCACGAGCAGCCCGACGATGCGTTCGCGCTGCATCAAGGTCGGCGCGGTGATAAAGGCCAGAAGACCGTAACCGGCGATCGCCACGACCATGTTGAACCAGGCACCGCGCGAGAAGCTGAGGAGCGTCGCGAGGACGAGAATGGCCGAGACCATGAGCGGCAACCCGACGCGCGAGAACGGCTTCGTCAGAACGAGATGCAGCATGTACAGCATCGGCACGACGAGAAACGGTCCGAACACGTTCGGGTCTTTGAACGTGCCGGTCGCGCGTCCGAACTTGGTGAAGATCTCCGAGCCCGGCAGCAGCGAGAAATAACCGATGAGCCCGGCGGTCGCGGCGATCACGGCGGCCACCGTCCAGGCATTGAGGATGAGGTTCAGATGCACCTGCGGCCGCTTGACGATGAACGCCGCGAACACGAAAGACGCGATGCAGAGATAGAGCGAAACGGTCGTGAACCGGGTGCTGCGCACGAGGTCGTCGGAAAACGTCGTCGCCACATAGCCGCCGGCGGCGACCACCAGCCACAGCGCGATATAGAGAACCAGAAGCGGACGGACCGAGACCAGGCCGATGGTCGGCAACAGGATGATAAGGCCCATTGTCAGCGCATCGGTGGGCGCCGGTTCGGAGAACACGACCCCACTCACGGCAACCGCAAGCCATACAGCGAAGAGCGAGAGCTGGTGGACAACACTCGGCTGGTCAGCCCGCCCCTGCGCCCGGCGCGACCTGCGCCGTTGGCCGGGGCCCAGGCCCGCTTGCCCGCCGCGCGTGCCGGCGAACCCTTCTCGATCGAACGTCAGGCTGGCAGACATCGATTGCTCCTTTGCCGCGTTTCGCTATGGGGACGGGGTCAGTAGGAGTTTTCGGTCTTGAACAGCGCCAGCGGCGTCTTCACCAGGATGTAGAGGTCGAGGAAGATCGACCAGTTCTCGATGTAGTAGAGATCGTGCTCGACGCGCTTCTGGATTTTTTCGTGCGTATCCGTCTCGCCGCGCCAGCCGTTGATTTGCGCCCAGCCGGTGATGCCGGGCTTGACCTTGTGACGCTTGAAATAGCTCTCGACGACATGGTCGTAGAGATCGTTGCCGGCCTTGGCGGCGACGGCGTGCGGGCGCGGGCCGACCAGCGACAGGTTGCCGAGGAGCACGTTGAAAAGCTGCGGCAGCTCGTCCAGTGACGTCTTGCGGATAAAGCGGCCCACCGGCGTGACGCGCGGGTCTTCTTTCGTCACCAGCCGCGAGGCGGACGCATCGCACATATCGACGTACATCGAGCGGAATTTGAAGACCTCGATGAGTTCGTTGTTGAGACCGTAGCGCTTCTGCTTGAAGAAGATCGGCCCGCGGCTGTCGAGGCGCACCGCGATAGCGACGGCGATCAGAACCGGCGAGAGCAGAACGATGGCGGTCGTGGCGATCGCCTTGTCGAACAGCCACTTGGCAATACCGCCCCAGGCATCCTGCGGCTTCTCGACGAGATCGATCATCGCCACCGAGCCGACGCGGGTATAGGTACGCGGCGCGAAGCGGATGCGCGACAGCTTGGCCGGCAGCTTGATCTCAATAGGCAGCAGCGACAGACGGTCGGCAACCTTGGCGATGCGATCTTCTGCGCCCACCGGCAACGCGACGATGACCATGTCGATCCGAGTTGCGCGGGCGAGTTCCACCAAATCGTCGAGCGAGCCGAGCACCGGATAGCCGACATGCTCGGAGGGCACGCGGTCGCCGCCGCGCTCGTCGAAAACGCCGCAGATGCGGATATCGGCGTCAGGGTCGGCTTCGAGGCTGCGGATGACGCTGGCGGTCTGTGCGACGTCGCCGAAGATCACCGCGCGGCGGAACAGGCGGCCTTCCTTCGTCCAATGACGCGCCAGATTGGCGACCGCGATCCGCTCGACGATAATCCCGCAAACGCCGGCCACGACCCATGCGGCCAGCCAGACGCGCGAGAACTCAATGCCGACCTTCAAGAAGAACACGCCGGCGGCGAGCGCCGCGGCGACGGCCAACCAGGCAAGGCAGATACGCGGCAACTGAAAGACGATCGACGTGAACTTGGAGACCTTATAGAGGCCCAGCGCCTGGAACCCAGCCACAAGAAGCAATGCGCCGAGGCCGGTCGCGAGGAAGTAGGCGCCGAAGATCTCATGCACGTCATGGACGTACAATCCGGCGATCGCCAGGCCCGACAGGAACGCCACGAGGAAGTCGCAGAGCGCGACGACATCGGCGAACACCTGACGCGGGATCAGGCTGCGGCGCTGGCCAAGCGTGAAATCTGCAAGTCTCGGGACTGTGGTCACGGCTTTCAGTCGGTACGCGACTTTTGAAACTGCGGCGTTCTCAGAAACGCTGTCGGCTACGCTCATTGCACTCGGCTCCGTGCCTCTTGATTAGGTCACGAAGGCAAGAGCATTGGCCGTGCCAGATAAGCCGGGCCGTTAAGCTATGGTTAGGAGTTATTGTTTTTAGGGTAAATTTCCGCTGAATCAAGCGTTCTATTGTCGGTCACGCTCGATCGGGCGATCAGCCCGTCGCGGTAGAATTCCAGGACCTGACGCATCATGGCAGCGGTCGTAAAGCCTTCAGCCACCGCATCACGCAAGCGCTCGGCGCGCTCTTCGGCACCGGCGACGTCCCCGGCGGCGTGGGCCATGGCACAGGCGAGTGCCTGTGCGTCTCCGGGACAAACGAGACGCGTATCCGTGCCAGATACGATCTCCGGAATGCCACCGACTTGCGTGGCGATCAGCGGCAGGCCAGCGGCGGCCGCTTCCAATACGACGTAAGGCAGGCTCTCCGCTCGGGACGGCACGACAAGGACGCGCCCCAGGCCGAACGCTTGGCGTGCCGGCATGGCGCCGGTGAACCGCACCCGCGCGCCCAGACCCAACCGGTGTGCCTGCGTCTTGAAGGCCTCCGCATCCGGCCCGTCGCCGACAATGACCGCGCGGGCGCGCAGATCGCGGATCCGGTTGAGTGCCTCCAGCAGTACATCGACACCCTTGAGATGACGCAGTTCGCCGATAAACAGGAATTCGGCGGCATCTTTGGCGAGTTGGCGCGCTTCGAAGTCCTCATCGCCCACCCCATTATGGATGACGCGCGCCTCGACGCCGCCGAGGCTGATGCGGCGCGTAAAGGTTTCGCGGGCGAAAGCGCTTTCGAAAATGAGCCCGTCGGTCAGCGGCAGCATGGCTTTTTCCGCCTGGACGTAAAGCTGCCCCTTCACCGATCCATCGAAGAAATGCAGGCTACCGCCGTGCGGCGTGTAGAAGCGAAGCGGCCGTCGACCGCCATTGCGGCCAGCGAGCGCGCCGCCCAGACGAGCGTAAAGTCCGCCCTTGGCACCGTGACCGTGGACGACATCGATCCCAAGTTCGCGAACGAGCTTCGCCGTCCGGGCGACACAACGCAGATCGCCGACACCCGGCGCCCGCCCCATCGGCACGCTGTGAAGTCCCAATGGCAGATGCGGTTCAAGAAGATCGAGACGTTGTTGGGTGAGGCTATCGCAAGAATTCGCGTCGAACAGAATGCCGACATCGAGGCCCCACTTCGCCTGTTCCACCGCGAGGTCCCGGACATGGCGGAACAAGCCGCCGACAGGCGCCCGGAGCACATGCAGAATGCGAAGCGTCTGGACCATGCCGTTGCCCTGCTCATTTAGCCCCAATCGCGCGGCCCGTTCAAACGGGGGCCGGAGGCTGTCTAACTGAGGCCGTTTAGAAGAAGCGTTCGTACACGTAAACCGTATCGCTCGGCTTAACGACATAGTCAGCCGGCGCATCGACATGCTCAACCAGTCCGTCTATCCGCCGCGTGATGCGGTAGCTGCGCTTGCTGGCCCGCTCGGTGTACCCACCCGCGATCGCGACGGCGTTTTCCACCGTAATGCCGGACACATAGGGATATTTGCCGGGATTACGGACTTCGCCGAGAATGAAGAACGGCCGGTTCTCGAGAATGTCGACCGTTACCTGCGGGTCCCGCACGAGATCGGTGCCAAGCCTGTCGCGGATGACATGGGCAAGTCCTGCCGTCGTGAGACCGCGCGCGTAGACGTTGCCGATCAATGGAATCGCAACCTGACCCGCATGATCGATTATATAAGAGCGCGACAGGTTCGGTTGACCATAGACGAAGATGCGCAGCCGATCTCCGCTGTCCAGGCGATAAGGTCCGTCGCTGTCTGCAACGAACTGCGGCTCTTTATCCGCGATGTGCGCAATGGGATGGACGTTCGGCTCACCCCAGGCCTCGGCGACATAGACTTCCTCCTGCACCGCAGGCGCGCCGCGCTCGTCGACCACGATATCTTCGCCGCTCGGCGCTGCGCCGCGCGGCATCATGCTGCCAAGGCTCGCCACCGCGCCATCGTTGCCGAACAGCGGACCATCGGAGGCCAGCAGCGGACGGTTGGATGCGCAGCCGGAAAGACTGGGGAGTAGAGCGGCAATGACGATCAAAACGCGCCAGGACATCGGTACGGCCTCTTCGGGGAACCTAACTTCAGGGTCCAGTAAAGCCGCGATGGGTTAAGAAAGCCTGACGCACTGCACCGGATTGAACCGATTAAGGGAATTGTTACTCCTAATGCGTTCTAATCCGACGCGAATATTCATGGGATAGAGACCGGATAAATGCGCCAGCAGAGCCAAGCCTCCCCTGACGACATCGATCTGTCGAGCCTCGGCGCCACGCTGCGACGCTCGGCGGTGAAACTGATCGCGCTGTCGCTCATTGCCGGGGCCTTGACCTTCCTCGCCCTGTCGACCATCGCGCCGCGCTATCTCGCCCAGTCCGAACTGGAGATTATCGGCCGCGGCGGCAACAACCCGTTCCTCTCCCCTGGCGCCGGAAGCGCCGCCGAAAGCGTCTCCTCGCGCATGGACGAAAAGGCGGTCAATACCCACGTCCGCGCGATCAAGTCGCCCGACCTCCTGGCGCAGATCGCCAAGGAGCTTCGCCTCGACGGCCGCCCCGAATTCAATCCGGTACTAGGCCCCGTCGATACGTTTACCGGCGCCCTGCGTTCGCTCGGCCTGGCCGGCACACAGTCGGGTCTCAGCGAAGAAGACCGCGTCCTCAATGCCGTCACCAAGCAGCTTACGGTTTACGCGCCGGAAAAAAGCCGCGCGATCTCCATCAACTTCTCCTCGATCGACCCGCAACTCGCGGCCGACTTCGCCAACGAATTGGCGAAGGCCTACCGGGACCGGCTGGCGGAATCGACCGTGAAGGAAACCACCGCGGTCCAGGATAAGCTCAAGCCGCAGATAGAGAAGTTGCAGGACGAGGTCCGCACCGCCGACGAGGAAGTCGCCCAATTCCGCAACAAGGCCGGCCTTTTGCGCGGCGGCTCCCAGAAAACGCCGATCAACGAACAGCAGCTTGGCGATCTCTCGAGCGAACTCACGCGCATAAAATCGGCACGCGATGCCGCCGAGACGAAAGCGAAAACCGCCCGCGACCTGATGCGCCGCGGCACGCCGGAAGTCATTCCGGAAGTGCAGCGCTCGCCCTTGATCCAGAATCTGATCAGCCAGCGCGTCTCTGTCGAACGCGAGCTTCTCAAGCGATCGGCCAGCCTGAAGGCAGGCCATCCGGTGATGCGCCAGCTCCGCGCCGATCTCTCGGCGGTCAATCGTCAGATCGCCAGCGAAATCGCGAACATCGTCTCGAGCCTCGATAAGGAAGCCTTCGTCGCCGCCGAACAGGAGGCCGATGTCGCCGCGCGCCTGGAGAAAATCAAGTCGACCGTCGCGGTCAACACCACCGACGAAGTGGAACTGAAGCGGCTCGAAACCATCGCCAACGCAAAGCGCGCCGAGTTGGAACGCCTTCAGGCCCAGTTCGAGGCGAACCGCGCGCGCAGTGAAAACGGAGCCGTCCCGGTCGAAGCCCAGATCCTGACGCTGGCCCGCGCCCCGAGCCTTCCCTACTTCCCGAAGAAACTGCCGTTCACGCTCCTCGCCATGGTCGCGACGCTTCTTCTGGGCACAGCGTTCGTCATTACGCTGGGGCTGGCCCGCGGCGCTCGCTCGGGAAGCCGATCGGCGCAGGATCTGTCGCAAAGCGAGCGCCTGCGCGAGGAGATCTCACTCGTCGCTTCGGCACCGCCTCCGCCCTCGGCGGGTGGAAAGAAGGGCATGCGTTCGTCCCAGCTCGCCGCCGTTCCCGAAACGCCCGATGGTTTCGTCCGCGTCGACGACGCCACCGATCTCGCCCAGCATCTCACATCCGTGAGCCGCGACGCCGAGGTCGGCTTCCGTACCCTGATTGCCTCCGAAGTCGATCCGGCCGTGAGTGCGCCCGAAATCACCGCTGCCGCAGTGGCACTAAGCAAGGCGGGCAAGCAGACCGTCGTCATCGATTGGAGCCTGCGCGGCGCCGGTCTTTCACGGCAACTGAAACTGCCCAACGCCCCCGGCTTCACGGAACTCCTGAGAGGCGCCGCGAGCTTCGGCGATGTCGTGCGCTGGATCCCCGACACCGGCGTTCACTTCATACCCAGCGGCTCGGCGTTCGCCGAAGGACCCGCCGGTCTCGATGCCGACCAGCTCAACCTGATCCTCGATGCACTCGATGAAGCCTACGACCATATCTTCGTCATCGCCCAGTATGAGGCCGCCCGTACACTTTTCGAGGCCATTCAAGGCCGCTTCGACGCCGGCATCCTGATGAGCATGCCGGGCAACTCCCGCGTCCTTGCGGACCCCGCCGGCACCTTCCTCGGCTTCGAAGTGGCCGACATCGAACTCATCCACTTTCACATGGAACCTCTGCGCCCCGGCAACGCCGCCTGACGAGACCGGAGGAACGTCGCGGTCTATTAAGGGTTGAATCTGGCTCACTTCTTGCTGTCTGCTTGATCTATAGTTCGGCAACCGGTCCAACTGTCTCTCGACCGGACGAACCGGAACTCCAAGCTGGTTTCAAGGAGACGCTCGCGTGAGCCGCACGAACGCGAACCTGATAAAGGCCGCTTTACGGACAATCGATGCCACCGGCGCCGCCCGGCTGACGGCACCGCTGACGCGAGGCATCGGCGCGATCCTGATGTTCCACCATGTCGCGCCCGACCCACGTCGCGCGTTCGACCCCAACGGCTTTCTGCGAATAACCCCTGAGTTCCTGGACGATGTCGTCGGCCTGGTCCGCGATATGGGTTATGACACCGTTTCCCTCGATGAGATCCCCGCGCGCATCGCGGCAGGTCGCGACGCGAAACCGTTCGTCGCCTTCACCTTCGACGACGGCTACCGGGACAACCGGGACTATGCGCTGCCGGTCCTGCGCCGTCACAACGTTCCGATGGCCATTTACGTGCCCAGCGATTATGCCGACGGCACGGGCGATCTGTGGTGGCTGGCCCTGGAGAACGCCATCCGGGCCGCTGAGAACATCGACATCCGCATCGGCGAGGAAAACTTCGACCTGCCGGCATCGACCGACGCGGAAAAACGGATCGCCTTCCACCGGATTTACTGGGCGCTGCGGAAGCTACCCGAAGACGACGCCCGCCGCGCCGTGGCCGAGCTCTGCCGCGCCGCCGGCTACGATGCTTGCGGCCTGTGCCGCGACCTTGTCATGAACTGGGACGAACTGCGCGAACTGATCGAGGACCCGCTGGTGACGATCGGGGCGCACACGACCGGCCATTATTCACTCGGCAAGCTCGAGGACGATGCGGCCTGGACGCAGATGGCTGAAAACGTCGAACGCATCGAAACGGAACTGGACCGCGCCTGCCACCACATGAGCTACCCTTATGGCAGTAAATGCGCGTGCGGCCCGCGGGAGTTCCGCTTTGCCCGCCGGCTCGGAATGCGCACAGCCGTCACGACCTACAAGGGGCTGATCCACCCCCATCACCGCGCCGGCCCGACCGCTCTTCCCAGGTTGTCGGTCAATGGCGACTACCAGGACCTCGCCCTCATTCGCACGTTGCTGACCGGTGCACCCTTTGCCCTACTCGATGCCTACGAGCGGCTGACGTCTTTGCCGAACGCGGCACGGCAGAGCTTCAACTCGCATCATCGTCTTTCGACATCCACCGGATAATCCACATCGCCGGCAGCACCCACAACAACCCGGCGACGGCATAGAAGATCGGCTCGATGTACTTCGAGGTTGTATTGACTTCGAGTGCGACCGCGACCGCCATCGCCAGAAGCGCGTACACCGTAATGACGACGAACAGCACGATAGTTCCAACCAGCTTGCGCGTGCGCATCGTCATTGGCGTCCCTCCTTATGCAACTGATCCCGAGCCGGCCCGGCGCCGTTATCGCAATACACCCTGGGCAGGGCGCCTTGCCCGCCTGTTGCCCAGCGCTTCCGCCAGCGCAACCGAGTGTCTACGGATGCAAGCGCCCGCTGGCTCATCCATGCCGGGCCACACTGCGTCGCATTGATTGTCGCGCGGGTTTGGCCTTCTTCTGCCCGAACTCGATATGCGAGACAATCGACGGCTTCCCAGCCCGGACCGAGGACGACGATAACGATGACGATTAAGACGGCCACCCTGTCGCACCTGCCGCGCACTTCACCCGAGGCATCGACGGCCCCCCTTCGCGCCTGGCTTGCGATCGTCGCCCTCCTTGTGCTTGCGATGATCGTTGTCGGTGGAGCGACCCGGCTGACCGACTCCGGCTTGTCGATCACCGAATGGCTGCCGATCCTTGGCGCGATCCCGCCGCTTTCTGCCGAGGACTGGCAGACAGCTTTTGACAAGTACCGTCAGATCCCCGAATACCAGCTCGTCAACAAGGGCATGAGCCTGGACGAGTTCAAATTCATCTACTGGTGGGAATGGGCGCACCGCTTCCTGGGCCGCTTTATTGGGCTGGCCTTCGCCCTTCCCCTGGCGGTCTTCTGGGCGATGGGCCGCATCCCACGCGGCTATACGCCAAAGCTTCTGGGTATCCTGGCGCTTGGCGGCTTGCAGGGGTTCTTCGGCTGGTACATGGTCCAATCGGGCCTGACCGAACGGGTTGACGTCAGCCACTACCGGCTGGCCCTGCACCTCACCACCGCCTTCGTTATCCTGGCGGCAATCGTCTGGGTCGCCCTTGAACTCGGCCGCGACGACGATCGCATCCGCCTCGCCAGCGTCGACGGCACCGACAGGGCAATCGCCTGGGGCATTGTCGCCGTCCTCTTTCTGCAAGTTGTTGTTGGCGCGTTCGTTGCCGGCCTCAAAGGCGCGCTGGTTCATAATTCGTGGCCGCTCATGGACGGCGGCTTCGTTCCTCACGACCTTTTCGAACTCACCCCCTGGACGATGAATTTCGTCGAGAACGCCGCAACGGTGCAGTTCGTCCACCGTCTTCTCGCCTACCTCCTTGTCGCCCTGGCGCTCTGGCAGGCGGTCCGACTGATGCGCCGTGCCGACGACGAACGCGTCGTCATCTCTTCGCTCATCGCCGTTGTCGCCCTCCTCGCGCAGGCGGCGTTGGGGATCTGGACGCTGTTGGCCGCCGGGGCCGCGGCCGAGATCCCGATCGGCCTCGGCCTCCTGCACCAGGGCGGCGCCGCGGTTGTGCTGGTGATCCTGATCTGGCATGTCCACCGTATAGCGCGCACGGCCTGACAGCAGCCGGCCGTTGTTCGGTCGCTGGAACAACGGCTTAAGGAAGGCACACCACCTTCGAGCCGCCTCCGAAAACAATCGCGTTGCACGCTGAAACTTGAGACATTTCTGCATCCGTTAACGACAATGGCGCGGAAATTTGCGCGGCAACTGGCATCGTCGAAAAAGCCGGTTTAAGAATGTCTCAGGCGATGCTCAGTTTGCGGACATCGTCATCGTCCCCGATCGGGGAGGTCGGGGTCTCGTTCCAGTTCCTTTTGGAGGAAGTCCGATGCGTGCATTTCTGGCTGTGGCGGCAGCCATGCTTTTCGCCTTTTCCTTGACGACGATCACCACCGACACCGCGGAAGCCGGCCTCAAGCGCTACATGATCTGCTGGATGACGCCGAGCGGCGTATCCGACTGCGCTTGGCTGCCGCGCCACTATCGCCTCTCGTGGGTTCGCAAGCCGTATTGCAGCCGGTCGCACTGCCGTAACGGCACGGTCAGTTTCACGCTGACGCGCTCGCGCATCCGCTGCCTCGGGGCGTTCGTCGATACCTCGGCGATGTTCCCGACGCACACCGCGACGATCTACGCGCCCAAGTACGGCTACTGACCGATACGGCCACGGCAAAGACAGGCGCGCGCTGCGAGGCGCGAAGATAGATAGGCGGCGCGGGGCGTGTTCCCGCGCCGTTTTCGCGCGGAGACAGTACTGCGATGGATTTCCCGGCTACTGCGGCGCGGCAGCGCTAGCGGGCATGCCAAGGCGGTGCTACGCGACGGTTATCGCAACCATCCGTGGACCCTCGTGTGATGTCTTCTGGCGTTTCTTTTGCCCGCCGCCCGGCGGGGTATGTCCTGTGCCTCGTGTTTGTCGCCGTCGCGGCGCTGGCCTCCGGCCAAGACGCTGCACTCGCCCACCACTCCTACGTCACGAAGTACGACCCCAAGAAGGTGGTCACGCTGAAGGGGACAATCTCCAACGTCTCCTACCACAACCCGCATATCCATTTCGATCTGACGGTGTCGAACCGCGACGGCTCGACGACAACGTGGCGGATCGAGACCGAATCGATCGCGAAGGTTCAGGCAAAGGGCCTTACCCAGAGCCGCCTACAGGAGGGCTCGGCCGCCGTCGTGACCGGTTGGATGGACCGCAGCGGTTATGCGGAAGTGGGCCTCAAGACGATCCGCATCGGTGGCCGCACCTTCGCCATTCGCCGAACCGCGCGGTAAGGACCAAGACCCGTGTTGCTTGAGGCGGCTCCGCAAGTTCACCCGCTGATCCGGCTGATCGCGGACCTTCCGGTTAGCGAATTCGTTCGCTCGTCGGTGTGGGCCTATCCGGCGCTCGAGACCGTTCACCTGTTCGGCCTGGGCCTCCTGTTCGGCCCGATCGTCATCTTCGATCTAAGGGTTCTGGGCTTTCTGCGGGCTTCCGGTGTCGCCGCTCTGGCCGCACTCCTTCTGCCGTGGGTATGGCTCGGCTTCGTCCTCAACTTGGCAAGCGGCTTCTTGCTGTTCGGCTCGGACGCCAACGAGTTCTCGGTCAACCCCGCGTTTCTCGCGAAAATGGCGTTGATCGTTTTCGCCGGCCTCAATGCCATGATTTTCCAGTGGCGCGCCTCTACCGTTCGCGGCGCCACCGATGGGGCGGAGCGCCTCGGCCTGCGCCTTCAGGCACTTCTGTCAATCGTGCTATGGTCTTCGGTCATCGTCGCCGGCCGGATGATCGCCTACGTCGCATGAGACAACGGCCAGGCAGGCTCACGCACGCGACGACCGCCTTGGCAACCGCCATTGCCGGTAATGCATCCACGATTGAGAAGCGCCCGATCATCGCTTAGCTTCGGACCATGACACATCGCGCTCCCATACACGTCGTCGGCGGCGGCCTTGCCGGCTCCGAAGCCGCCTGGCAGATCGCTTCCGCCGGCGTCCCGGTCATCCTGCATGAAATGCGTCCCGTCCGCATGACGGACGCGCACGCGACCGACTCGCTGGCTGAACTCGTCTGCTCCAACTCGTTCCGCTCGGACGACTGGCTCAACAACGCCGTCGGCCTGCTGCATGAAGAGATGCGCCGCTGCCAGTCCCTCATCATGGCCGCCGGCGACCGCAATAAGCTACCCGCGGGCGGCGCGCTCGCCGTCGACCGGGAAGGCTTCGCCCGGGACGTAACCGCACAAATTGCCGGCCATCCGCTGATCGAAGTCGACCGCCGCGAAATCTCGGAACTGCCGCCGGAGGACTGGGACAGCGTCATCGTTGCTACCGGCCCGCTGACCTCCCCGGGATTGAGCGGCGCCATCGCCCGCCTTACCGGCGAGGACGAACTCGCCTTCTTCGACGCCATCGCCCCGATCGTGCATTACGACTCGATCAATCTCGATATCGCCTGGAAGCAGTCGCGTTACGACAAGCCCGGTCCCGGCGGCACCGGCGCCGACTATCTGAACTGCCCGATGAACCGCGATACCTATGAAGCGTTCATCGATGCGCTGCTCGAAGGAGAAAAGACGGCGTTCAAGGATTGGGAAGCCAATACGCCCTATTTCGATGGCTGCTTGCCCATCGAGGTGATGGCCGAGCGCGGTCGTGAGACGTTGCGCTTCGGACCGCTCAAGCCTGTCGGCCTTTCCGATCCGAGAAAACCGGGAGAGCGTCCTTACGCGGTGGTGCAACTTCGCCAGGACAATGCGTTGGCGACGCTTTGGAACATGGTCGGCTTCCAGACCAAATTGAAATACGCCGAGCAGACCCGGGTTTTCCGCATGATCCCCGGTCTCGAGGATGCTCAGTTCGCACGCCTTGGCGGCCTGCACCGAAATACGTTTCTCAATTCGCCGCGCCTTCTCGACGAGAGCCTGCGCTTGAAAACACGCCCGCAACTACGGTTCGCCGGCCAGATCACCGGGGTCGAAGGCTACATCGAAAGCGCCGCCGTCGGCCTCCTCGCCGGCCGTTTCGCTGCGGCCGAAAGAACCTCCAGCACCCTCGCCCCGCCGCCGCATACGACGGCGCTTGGCGCGCTTCTGGCGCATATCACCGGGGGGCATCTAATCCACGAGGACGACACCGTGGGCACCGCGAAGAGCCGCTCCTTCCAACCCATGAACATCAACTACGGACTGCTGCCACCGATCGATCCGCCGACCCATGACGCGGACGGCCGGCGTCTCAAGGGCAAGGAACGCGGCTTTGCCAAGAAACAGGCGATGTCGCGCAGAGCGGTCGCCGATCTCCAAGGCTGGCTCGGTTCCAGCGAACCCGGCATCGCCGCCGAATAGGAACGCGCCGCCGGTTCACACAACCGTGAAGTCGATGGCCGAACTCAATCTTTTCTCGCGCGTAACTCACTCGTGTCGTCAACGGGTTACTTGGCGTTCTCACGCTGGAAAACACGTGCGCAACACGCAAGATTGCCGCGTACGGAGCTGCGCCGTAGAGCGTTTCTGCGTGGCCCCATCGAAAGGAGAAAACACATGACGAGCCGCATTCGCCGATTTCTCGTCGGCCTCCTTGCCACGTCAGGCATCCTCATCGCCTCCGCTTTCGCTGCGCAGGCCGGCGGACACGCCTCCGCAACCGCTGCCATGAAGGCTGGCGTGGTGACGAACGACTCGATCGTAAAGGAAGCGACGTTCTGGAACCGCCGCCATCATCGACGTTGGCGCTATCGCGGTTGGAAGCACCGCCGCTGGCATAAGCCGCGCTATTATCGCGGCTACACCTACTACAGCCCATATTGGAAGCGCCGTCACTGGAAACGCCGCCACTGGCGCTGGAAACGCCGTCACGGTTACGGATACCGCTCGCTGAAGTGAATCGAGCGGGCCGGCCCGCCCGGCGCGAATAGGCCGTGCGCCCTCATCAAAAGCCGCCGCCCCGAACATTTTCGGGCGGCGGCTTTTTCGTCCGGCTGTTACCGCCGCTCGTAGCGATCCAGCACCTTGCGCGACCGCCGCACGACGGCATCCGCGATTGCGGCGTGCCCCTCGGCCGTTGGGTGGAACGCGCCTGAATACGTTGCCGCGAGCGTAAGCTGGAATGGCGATAGCGTGTCGAGGTTCAAGACCTTTCGCAGGATCGACTGGGAGACGTGGAAGTTACCGGTCATGAACGCGTCGTTCGGTGTCCTGAACCAGCGTTGGCGCATCGCGTAGGGACGGTAATCCGCCGGATTGTAGGGAACCCAGGCCCCATCGATCTTGCGCGGCATCCGCAGATCGTCGGCCGAGAGTAACGCATCGCGCGCGAAGCCGGCGCAGATGCCGCGGCCGAGAAAGTCGCCGCGATGGTCTTCGACAAAGCTCCAGCGGTGGCTTCTGGCGCTCTCCCGCATCTTTCTGTTGAGTTTGTCGGCGACCCAGACGCCGGATCGCGCCCGCGCCGAACTGAGGTTGAACGCCTTCACCACCTCCATTCCCGCGCGGCCATCGGGACAAACCTCGGTACCATCCCCG
This sequence comes from Filomicrobium sp., assembly GCA_965226995.1. Taxonomy (GTDB): domain Bacteria; phylum Pseudomonadota; class Alphaproteobacteria; order Rhizobiales; family Hyphomicrobiaceae; genus Filomicrobium. The sequence goes on along the minus strand of CBDDFK010000008.1, from coordinate 208,881 downwards.
ATCAGCGACAGCGGCGGATAGGCGGTCAGGATGACCCGATCCGACTCGTCCCACGGGATATGGAGAATGTAATGCAGCGCGCGGTTGAGCGACTTATAGCGCTCGTCCAGTCCTTCGAGTTTCTGCGAAGCCTCAAGGACGCCATAGAGGCCACCGAGCCAGCCGCTCAGTTGCTTCAGGGTCGACGCGTCATCGAGAACGGCATTGGCCAGGAGTCGCGCGAAACCGATGTCGTTGCCGCCAACCGAAAGGAACAGAAGGTCGATGGGACGCGCCTGCTTTCTCGGACATTCCCGAAGCACCAGATGACCTTGAAGCTGCGGAATGGCGCCGCGCAGGTGATAGGCTTCCGGCAGCCCTTTCGCTTCGGCCTCACGCGCGCCGCACTGCGCTTCCGCGAGTGCCGATATCTGCGAGTAGAGTGGCGGGGTAGGTACCCATTCGTGGCCCGTGTAGCGCAGGAACAGCCCGTAAACCACCTCCGCACCCGAACAGGCCAGCCCGACGAACGTTACGGCCCGGTGCGGATCCTCGATGGCGAGTTGTAGGGCGGCGCGGAGCTGATGCGAGTAGAGTGACCGATGACAGGCCTGGTCGTGCCAGCGGGCATTCTCCTCGATGAAGTTGTCATCGCCGATTTCGCCCCACGAACCGATACGCGCCGGAAAGCCCTTGAGATCCGGGTCATCCGTCGAGCCGGAATAATCCGCCGTACGCTCGCGCGAAAAACGCACCGGAATGTCGGGGTTACCTTCGCCCGAGGCAAAGCTGTCGCCGAGGCCGACGATGAAGAGATCGCGCACCTTGGCGCGCCGGACAGCCACGCGCCGGCCACCGACCCGCACCTCGATCACGCCGCCTGAAGGAAACGGGAGTGCCAGCTTCACCGCTTGGTCGCAGGGTTCTGAAATCGCCTCTCCGATCCGGCTTCCCCCATCGGCCGGCGTCGTCAGCCATTCGCAGGTGACGCTGTCGGCATCCGGAATTCCGGCGATCCGGGCGACGATGACATGCTCCTTGGGGTGGATATAAGAACCGGCGCCGCCCTCGTCGCAGGCATAGGTGTTGGACGCGTCTTCCCAGCACGTCTTCTCGACCACTTCCTGCGCCCACCCGTAGCGGTGACGCGCGGCGAGCGCGCGTTCGGCAGCCAGCACGGGCCGTTCCAGGCGGTCGCTCTCCGACAGGGATTCCCAGGTCGCGCGATGGATTTCCGTATCGTCCGGATCCTCGAACAGCCGGAACGGATTTTCCACACGCCATTCAATTCCGATCGGCTGGGGTTGCGGCGCTTCAGGCGCGGCGGGCGCGAACAGGTCCTGCGCCGAGACCGTGTGCAGCGGCAAGACCATAGCAAGGAGCAATCCCGCCAGGGTCCTCCAGTTCGTCCAACTCCGCATTCGCGCGCTCCGCCTTGTCGATCTCATCCGAATGAACGGGAACACTTAAAGCCGCCCGCTCAGCCATGCGGCCCATAGCCGCCAAACGCGGCCAAGCGGGTTGAGCTCGGTCGGCTCCCGTAGCCAATCGTCTTGATCCTGCAAAGCCTTGAGATATGGCTCCGTCAAGGCGGCAGGCAGCGCTGCGACACGCGTTCGCCGCCCGACCGGGGACTTCGCACGGTTGCGCGCCTCGGACCGCCAGCGCAAGGCCATTGCGACCGCTTCCGCACGCAGACTGTCAGCTCTCGCCCTCACCGGTGCAAGCGGTAACTGCGCCGGCTCGATTTCGCCGGCAGCGTCGGGCGGCAGGCCCCAGCGTCCGCGACCGGCCAGCAGGGGCAGACGAACAAGCTGCCGGGCCGCGCCATATCCGAGCGCGAACTCGTAGAGCCCGGCCGCTTCAGCGTCGCCGCCGCCGATCCGCGACGCCAGCTTGAACGCATTGCCTTCGGTGGCGGCGAGAAAGGCGCGCCAGTCCTCCCAGTTGGCGAAGGGCTGTGCGTAAAGTTCCAGAGCCCGCGCTTCGATCATTTCGCGGACCAGGCTATCGTCCAGTCCCCGACGGACGATGACGCGGCCGAAAACATCGGCGACAGGGTTCCCGGTTTCGCTAGTCCGGTGGGTCTCCAACCAGTCGAGCCACCAGCGCAAGCGGATTTCCCCGAGGGTCGTCTCGCTCACGAGGAGCGGGATGCGTTCGAGTTCGCCTGTAAAGGCCGCGAGCGCCTGTAGGTCGTCGCGGCAGGCCCGCGGCGCCAGCAGCGAGGCGAGATAACGGTCGTATGAAATCGATCTGGCGACGTCACGCACGGCCGCGACATTGACCGTAGAGCCGGGCTCCCGGGCTTGCGGCTCATCCAAGCTGTCCTGTTGGGGATCGTCCGTCATTGCGTTGCGAGTAGGGCCGCCGCCACCGCCCGGTCTTCCGCCAGCAGCACGTTATAGGTGCGCGCCGCAGCGCCGGTTGCCATCGGCTCCGGCGCCAGTCCGCGAGCCTCCAGAGCCGCGCGTAGCTCAGGGTCGAGAAAGACCTGCACGTCTCCTGTACCGATCAGCAGGACTTCGATCGCGTCGACTTCCGCGACCACTTTCGCGAAAGCCGCTTCATCGAGCTTGTCGGCGTTCGCCGCCGCGTCCCAGCCGTGCATGCCGCTTGGCAGACAAAGAAGCGATCCGCGGTGGCTCATGTCGGCGAACCGGAATCCACCGTTGCCGTAGGCATCGATCGGCACCTGTCCGGGATGGAACGCCCGGCCGCCCTTTCGTCCGCCCGCCTCGCTCAAACCTCAAGCTCCCAACATTGGCGGCCCACCACCGGACTGCCCGGAGCGGCGATCAGGGACGGGCCGCCGCCGCCTGCGCCTTGTCCGACTTGGCGATCCCCGACCAGTCGCGTTTCACCCCGATCCACAACAGGAACGGTGAGGCGACGAAAATCGATGACCACGTACCGATAAGGATGCCGAACAGCATGGCGAACGCGAAGCCTTTGATGACCTCTGTCCCGAAGATGTAGATCGACAGGACCGCCATAAGCGTCGTGCCCGACGTCACCACCGTCCGGGACATCGTTTCGTTGATCGACAGGTTCATCAACTGGTCGAGCGCCATCTTCTTGTAGCGCCTGAGATTTTCCCGGATGCGGTCGAACACGACCACCGTGTCGTTGATCGAATAGCCAGCAAGGGTCAAAAGCGCCGCCACCTCGCTCAGGCCGAAATCGATACTGAGCAGGCTGAACACGCCGAGCGTTATGGTGATGTCGTGGACAAGTGCGATGATCGACGCAATCGCGAACTGCCATTCGAACCGGAACCAGATGTAGAGCAGGATACCGACAATCGCGAACGTCACGGCGGTGATGCCGGCCCATTTCAGTTCGCCCGACACCGCCGGCCCGACGACCTCGGTACGGCGGATCTCGATATTCTCGCCGAGCGCCTGCTGCACCTTCTGAGCGGCCGCCTGCTGGGCCTGTTCGCTGCTTTCGCCGTCCTTGGCCCGTTGCTGCTCGATACGGATCAACGCATCGCTGGGCTGATCGAGTTCCTGGATCTGGACATCGCCAAGGCCGAGACCGCCGAGCTTTTCGCGCAAGCTGGCGATGTCGACGGTCCCAAGCGAGCCGTCCGCCTGTTTCGCCTGGATCTCGAACAGCGACCCGCCTTTGAAGTCGATGCCGAAGTCGAGCCCGCGCACCGACAGAATGGCGACGGACGCCACGAACATGACGATGGAGGCGAGAACGAACGAACGCCGCACCGCCATGATCGGGAAGACTTTCTTGTGCGGCCAGAAGTCGACGCCTTTGAACATCGGCGCTTTTCCTTAATATCTTGAACGGTTAGAGTGGCGCGGGGATCTTGCGCGTCTTCTGCCGCGCGACCCACAGCGCCACCATCAGGCGCGTCACGAGGAACGCCGTGAAGATCGTGGCGAAGATACCGAGCGACAGCGTCACCGCGAAGCCCCGGATCGGGCCGGAGCCCAGCCAGAACATCACGATCGCCGCGATCAGCGTGGTGAGGTTGGAGTCGATGATCGTGGAGAACGCCCGCTGGAAACCGCTGTCGATTGCGGAGATCGGCTGCTTGCCGTTGCGCATTTCCTCACGGATGCGTTCGTAGATCAGAACGTTCGCGTCGACCGCCATGCCCACCGTGAGGATGAGACCCGCGATGCCCGGCAGCGTCAGCGTCGAGCCGATCTGCGACATCGTTCCCATGATGAGCAGGAGGTTCACCACAACGGCGCCCAGCGCGAAGATACCGAACATCCCGTAGGCGAAGATCATGAACGCGCCGACGCCGATCGCACCGACGATCGCCGCCAACTCGCCGGCCTCGATGGAGTCCGCGCCAAGCGATGGCCCGACGGTCCGCTCCTCGATGATGGTGAGCGTGCCCGGAAGCGCGCCCGAGCGGATCTGCACCGCCAGATCGTTCGCGGATTTGGGGCTGAAGCTCCCCGAAATCTGCCCCGAACCGCCTAGGATCGGCGACCGGATTACAGGAGCGGAGAGAACCTGGATATCCGGCGAGCCATCCGGCTTGACGCCGTTGTCGAGTACAATGGCAAACGGATCGCCGACGTGCGCCGAGGTGTATTTGCCGAAGATCACCGCCGCTTTCTGATTGAAGCGGAAGGTGATGATCGCTTCGTTGGTATCCTGATCGAAGTCGGGCTGCGCATCGACAAGGTCTTCGCCGTAAATCAGCGGGATTTCCCGAACGAGATGCTTGTAGCCGGGGTCCTCGGCATCCGGATAGACGACATAGCCGATCGGAACCCGTCCCTCCTCTGCTTCGGCACCCGAAAGCGACGGATGGACTTCATGGAACGTGAGCCGCGCGGTCTTGCCGATCAACGCTTTTAGCCGGTCGGTATCCTGCAGACCCGGATACTGGACCAGGATGCGGTCCTCGCCTTGACGCACGATGGTCGGCTCGGCGGTACCGATGTTGTCGATACGCTTCCGGATCACCTCGATGGCCGACGTGATAGCACCGCCGATGCGCTGTTGAAGGCCCGGAGGCGTCGGCACGACCTCGATAAAGCCGTCACTGGCGGACTGAACCTCGACGTCATAGCCCGCCGTCCCAGCGAAGGCATTCCCGAGCGGTTGGCGGATTTTCCGCAACTCGGTCAGCGCCTTCTCGGTGTCCGCCGCGTCGATCAGCTTCACCCGTACCCGGTCGGCCGTCTGTCCCGGCGGCTTGGCACGGATGCGCGCGTCTCTCAGGACCTTGCGGACGTCGCCGCGCAGCGATTTCAGCCAATCCTTGAGAAGCTCCTGGGAGTCCATTTGCAGGAGGAGATGCGCGCCGCCCTTCAGGTCGAGGCCCAGATTGAGCTGCTTGTTCGGAACAAGCGGCGGCCAAGCACTATCGAGTGTCGACTGCGACACGAAGTTAGGCAGCGTCGCCACGAGCCCCCAGAGACAGACGAGCGCGACGAAGATGATTTTGAAGCGGCTGAAATGAAGCATGGAGCCTTCACGCTCTGGTGACGAGCCTTGCGCTCTATTGGTGTTCTGGCCGCCGCGTAGAAAGAGGCCCACCGCGTGTTCGCGGCCGGCCGTGCGGCAGTATGTACGTTTCAAACGCGCGGCAAAGCCATCGCCCGCGGAGCGCGCGACCGCGATACCAACGGTTTATCAGGCGTTTTCCTTGACCGGCTCGCCCTTCGAGCGGACATCCATCAAAGTGGACTTGAGGACACGCACCTTCATCTGGTCGTTGAGTTCCACCTCGACCTCATCGGTTGCGTCCGGCACTTTCGTCACCCGGCCGACGAACCCGCCCGACGTGACGACCGTATCCCCCCGGCGAACCTTGGAGATCATCTCCTGGTGCTCCTTGGCGCGCTGTTGCTGCGGGCGGATGAGCAGGAAATAGAAAATCACCACCATGAGCAGCATGGGGAACAAAACCCCCAGGCCACCGAGCGGATCGGCACCCTGAGCAGGCAGATAGGCTGGAATGAGCAACATCGCTTTCGAACGGGTCCTCTTCAGGTCGTCGGGTTAGGGAGCGGCTTGAGCCGCGTGGCACACACATCTGTGCGCCGTTACGCGGGAAGCCGCAGGCCGCTGAAGTGCCTTGCCCCAGGGAGTGCCCCCCGGCGGCCGGCACCTCGCGGCGGCTGCGGCAACAGCTTCGGCGGGCACGTTTCGTGGCGGAATATAGACCCCACGCCGCGCAATGCAACCGATGCCGCGTCGCAGCACGTCAGGGAGTGGCCCGTTCCCGTCTACCCGGCAGCCAATCCCATCCCACCTGCGCCACGCTACGGCTGGCCAGCGGGCGCACGCTCGCGTAAACAGCCCGCTCGCCACGGCGTTGCACAAGGTGTCCCCAATGCCGACGGCTTTGGACACCGCAGCGGAAACGACTGCCCGGCGAACCGGAAAAGAACGAGAGCGCGAACCGATCATGGCCGACAATCTGCCCAACGACGACTTTGCCGCCACCTTGAACCGAATCGCGGACGCGCTTGAGCGCCTCAGCCCGCCGACGGCCGTAACGCCGGACTTCGAGGCCGCCGATGCGTTCGTCTGGCGCGCCGATCAGGCAAACTTCCAACCGGTCGAAAAGGTGAACCGGGTCCCGCTCGCCATGCTCAAGGGCCTCGACCGCTCGGCCGACCAACTCCTCGCCAATACCGAACGCTTCGCGGCCGGCCTGCCCGCCAACAACGCACTTCTCTGGGGCGCGCGCGGTATGGGGAAATCCTCGCTCGTGAAGGCCTGCCACGCGGAAATCGCCCGGCGGTCCAAACAAAGCGGCAAAGCCGGCCTCAAGCTTGTGGAAATCCACCGCGAGGACATCGAGACGCTGCCAGCCTGCCTCGCCGCCATCCGCAAATCGCCCTGCCGTTTCATCGTCTTCTGCGACGACCTTTCCTTCGACCGCGACGATACCTCCTACAAATCCCTGAAGGCGGTGCTTGAAGGCGGCATCGAGGGCCGGCCCGAGAACGTGATCTTCTACGCCACGTCGAACCGCCGGCACCTGATGCCGCGCGACATGATCGAGAACGAGCGCTCGACCGCCATCAATCCCTCCGAGGCCGTAGAAGAAAAGGTTTCCCTCTCGGACCGCTTCGGCCTGTGGCTTGGCTTTCATAACGCCAGCCAGGACCAGTACCTGGAGATGGTACGCACCTATGCCGAGCACTTCGGCCTCGTCGACGATGCCGAGACGCTCCGCCGCGAGGCACTGGAATGGGCGGCCACCCGAGGCGCCCGCTCTGGCCGTGTCGCCTGGCAATATATTCAGGATCTCGCCGGTCGTCGCAACGCGCTCCTCGACTTCGAGTAACCCTCTTTTCATCTGCCTAAAGAAAGACTTACACAAGCCACTTGAACCGATGATTCCGCTTGGTTAAGGATTTCGTCGTATCTGTAACGGCTTAGAACGGGTGTTTTTGCTCACCGTCGCAACTTTTTTGAACTGCGGCAGGTTGTCAGGGATACCGGCAGACGGCAAAGTGCAGGCAACGGCGAGATGAGTGATAAAGGCAGGGTTCGTATGCGTTTTCGCAGGTTTATGATGGCGGCGTCGTTCCTCGTATGCGGAACCGGCTTGGCCGGCGCGCAGCCGGGCACGATCGGCGCTCTGGCAAAGCAGGCCGCGGACGACGCGATCGTGATCGTCGTACCGATCCAGGAAACGGGACGCGTCGATGTGGTCCGCGCCGAACCGGCCGTCATCGAGCAGGGGCCCGCGCTCTCGGTCGATCGATCCGGCGATGCCCCGGTTCCCCCTGAGACACAACCGACACCTGCGCGCACGGCGAATAATGCCGTCCCCGCACCGCCCGCTCCGCCGGCCCCGAAATGGACCGCCGATGAGGATCTTCAGCTCTCGATCCTGAAGGAAATCACCGCGCGCAAGATGCGCGGCGCCGATGATGCAACCGACCGTCAGCTCAATGAGCTGGGAACCCTTTATGCGTCCGAGTTCGCTTCGCCTTTGTGGGTGGATGAGAACGGCGTCACCGCCAAGGCCTACAAGGCCGCGGCCGAGTTCGCGCGCGCCGAAGAATGGGGCCTGGAACCCTCGACCTACCGCATCGACCTCCCGGAATACGGCTTTCACGTCGATGGCGAAAAGGCCCGTTTTGAGATCGAGTTCGCCCTCAATCTTTTGAAATACGTCGACCACGCGAGGCGAGGGCGCTTCCGTCCGACCGAGATGAGCCTCTGGTACGAGGGCGCCTCCAACAAGACCGATCACATGGAGCTTTTGCGCCACCTCGCCAAGACCGAGGACCCGACGGCGCTGCTCGTGGCTCAGCACCCGCAGCATGAAGGCTTCAAAAACCTGCGCCGCGTCTACCTCTCGCGCAAATGGCCGGACCGTTTCCCGCTTGAGCCGGTCGAGGATCTCGGCCCGCAACCGATCACGCTCGAATTCGATGAGGCCGTCTATCGCGGCAAGCGCCACCCTCAGATCCCGCTTCTCCGCGAAAGGCTGAAGGTTCCCGCGTCGAACCCAGACGAAGAAGACCTATACGACCGCGAGCTGATGAATGCGGTCAACAGCTTCATGCGCACCCAGGGTTGGCGGCGTAAGCACGTCTACGACAACAAGGTTCGCAAGGCGCTCAACCAGTCCAACGGCACCTCCAGCAAGAAGCGCAAGACCCGCGTCTCCACGGAAGACATCGTCGCCAATATGGAGAAGTGGCGCTGGATGCCGCGCGAACTCGGTGACATGCACATCTGGAACAACCTGCCGTCCTTCAAGACCCAGGTGGTTCGCGATGGCGAAGTCATTCACGAAGAGCGCATCATCATCGGCAAGACGGACACGCAGACCCCGGTCTTCTCCGACACGATGACCCACGTCGTCTTCCGTCCGCAGTGGGGCGTGCCGAACTCGATCAAGGTCAAGAGCCTGCTGCCGCGGCTCGCCGGCGGCGACTACGACGTTCTGCGCCGGCGCGGTATGCGGATCCAGTACGGCGATCAGGTGAAGAGCCCGAGAAACTACAACTGGAGCCGCACTGACATCCGGCACATCCCGATTGTGATGGGGGCTGGCTCGTCGAACCCGCTGGGCCACGTGAAGTTCATGTTCCCGAACCATCACGCCGTCTACATGCACGACACCAACAAGCGCTGGCTGTTCAAGAACTCCAAGCGCACCTTCAGCCACGGCTGTATCCGCGTGCGCGACCCGGCTCGCTTCGCCGAGGTGGTCTTGAGCGGCGATGGCAAATGGTCGCCCGCCCAGGTTCGCGCCTACATGAAGACCCGGGCGAAAGAGAACAACCGCGTCGATCTTCCCCGGAAGATCCACGTCCACAACACCTATTTCACGGTGCTGGCCGACAAGAACGGCGACCTCTCGACGCTTTCCGATATCTACGGGCATGACAAGCGCATCAAGCAGGCGCTGGCCGGCAAGTCGCTGAAGTTGATTGCACGCTCCGACCCGGCACGGGCCCAGAAGCGCGAAATCGAGCAGATTGCCCAAAATCGCACGCGCTATGCGGCGAGCAGCAAGACACGCAAGACGCGCCGCTCCCGCTCGTATCAGGCGTCCTTCAGCGCTCCCTATGCGCTCGGCGGACCGTCCTACACGAAGAACAAGCCCAAGCGCCGCAAGGCCTATCGCAAGCGCCGCAAGCAGCAGATCTGGACGATCAATCCGTTCCAGCCCTACTGAGGCGGGCGCTTAAGGATCTTATGAGAACAAGGGTCGGCCGCAGCGCCGGCCCTTTTTATGTCGACTGCCCAACGAACGGTTCCGCAAAAACAAAGCCGCCACCGTTTGCGCGGGCGCCACCCCATCCATCGATTCTGAAAACAAAAACGGCGGCCCAAGACTGGACCGCCGCTGCAAGCTTCCTGTGCGCTATCGAGGCTCCCCGCCCGGATCAACGCGAATAGAATTCGACCACCAGGTTCGGCTCCATCTGAACCGGATAGGGAACTTCCGAAAGCTCCGGCACGCGAACCATTTTCGCGGTCATCTTCGAATGGTCGACTTCGAGGTAATCGGGAACATCGCGCTCGCCGCTCTGCACGGCTTCCAACACCAGCGCCATCTGCTTGCCCTTCTCGCGGACCTCGATGACGTCGCCGATGCGCAGGCGGTAGCTCGGGATCGTGACCCGGCGGCCATTCACGGCGACATGACCGTGGCTGACGAACTGACGGGCGGCGAACACGGTCGGCACGAATTTCGAGCGGTAGACGACGGCGTCGAGCCGGCGTTCCAGAAGACCGATGATGTGTTCGGAGGTCGAACCCTTGAGGCGCGAAGCTTCCTTGTAGATGCGCAGGAACTGCTTCTCGGTCAGGTTACCGTAGTAGCCCTTGAGCTTCTGCTTGGCGCGCAACTGCAGACCGAAGTCCGACAGTTTGCCGCTGCGCCGGTCGCCGTGCTGGCCGGGGCGGGTTTCACGCTTGTTGACCGGGCTCTTCGGACGGCCCCAGACGTTTTCGCCCATACGGCGATCGAGCTTGTGCTTGGCGCGAATGCGCTTCGTCATCTTCTGGCACTCCAGATTTGTGTGGTTGGAGCGCCCCCTCCTCTGCGCCGGCCACAAGGACCGAACGCTGACAGGCACATACGGAAGAAAGCCGACGATCCAGCCCGATAGAGCGGGACGGACGGAGCATTAATCCGGAATGCCACGGGTGCGCAAAAAGGAAGGCCCCGTCGCCGGGGCCTATCTCAAGGCATCAACTTTTATCGGCAAGCGCCTTTTCGGTCAAGCCGTTAACTCGTCCCGCGCCGCTTACTTGGCCTGGGGCGCCGCCTCTTTGATCTCGATGCCCGGCGTGCTCTTGTAGTAAGCGTAGATGCGCTCATCCACCGATTTGCGCTGCTCTTCGCTGCACTTCTTCGGCTCGAGCACCTTGTCCGGCTCGATTTCGGAGATCTTCACTTCCTTCTTGTCTTCGTCGACGTAACGCAACTCCACCTTGCCGGCGGTGTAGGAAACAACGAAGGCGTGCAGGAGGTTCGCGTACTGGACCTGCTGGTCGCTCCAATCCTGTTTCTTCAGGAAGCGCACCATCATCGCGTCGCGGTTTGCAACCATCGCAGCCGGCAGATTGCAGATCTGCGCTTCATACGACCGGTAGGCGGCGACGATAATTTCCTTTGCCACCGGCAGCGGAAGTTCGATTTCGGCACGCTTGTTGCGGTCGAACTTGACGACCTTGCCGGAGCGCAAAGTGATCTGCGGCGGCACCGAGCTCCAGGCGTAATCCATCAAGATCTTGACCGTCTTGTCGCTGATCGCCGAGCCTTTGTCTTGCGCCGCTGCCGGGCCCGCCATAGCCAGAACCGCCACTGCGACCGCCGCCAGTCTGATCCCCGCCATCATAGCCTTCCCCATAGTTCGTCAGTCCTGGACTGATCCTGATTTGAACGGGAACGATCCTCGCAGACCGGCGCCTGTTTCAGGCTGCCTCCGCTGGACGAAAACCTTCCCCTGACCGCTTGTGGAAGCATCGCTCGTCTCAAAACGTGTCGCGAATAAGGCGTCTTGGGAACTGCTTTCTGGGCGATTTGCCTCATTAGCAGGCGACGTGGCGGGAACGCCACGGGCGACTGTGGCACGTCTTGGTTGCATATCTCAGTCGTCGCCCCTTGAAGGCCCGCGCCGCCGCGTCAGCGCTTTGAGCACGCCGCGCAATGTTCTCACTTCATGCGATGTTGCATTCATGCGCAGAAACATCGTCCGTATGCCGCGGATGGATATCGCGCGCCGTTCCACCGGCCTGAAGAAATCGGCGTCGTCGAGCGCGGCTTCGAGTTGCTCGAAGAACCCGGTGAGATCCTCCCGCGTCGCCGGCGTATCGCGGCCGTAATGGAAGCCTTCCTTGAGCGGCCTCTCGTAGGTGGTCACCCGGCCGAGGCTCTTGCCGTCCTGAGACAGCATCCAGCTATAGCCCAGGATCAAGACCGACTGCGCGAGGTTGAGCGACGCGAACCGTGCGTTCACCGGGATCATTACCAAGGCATCGGCCTCCGCGACCTCCGGCGTGGTCAGACCATTGGCCTCGCGTCCGAACATCATCCCGCACCGCTGCCCCTCGGCGATGCGACGCGTCATTTCCCTTGCCGCCTGTTCCGGTGTCAGGATCGGCTTCCTGAGGTCGCGCTGACGGGCGGTCGTCGCGCACAGCCAGTTGAGATCGCCGATGGCTTCATTGAGATCCGGATAAGCCTGCGACTCGTCGATGATGTAGTTGGCTCCGGAAGCGGCCACCCGAGCGCGCTCGTTGGGCCAGCCGTCGCGCGGGGCCACCAGCCGGAGATTGTCGAGGCCGAAGTTGGCCATGGCGCGCGCCACCATGCCGATGTTGTCGGCAAGTTGCGGCTCAACGAGGATCACCGAGGGCGTCTCCCCCTCCCCGGCCACCGGAGCGCCGCGCTGGTGAGCGCGTCGTATCCCGTGGCGCAGCTTGCGTAAGACCCGTCGTGCCCAGAACCAGTATTCCTCCCCCGCCCAGCGCCGCGAAAGCTCCTCCAGGCTCGCGAAGGCCGCTTTGCGTGTGCCCGGCCCGCTCAGGCTCACCGAACCGTCGTCGAAGTCGATCGCCTCGTGCGCGCGCACGAAATCGTCCAGCTTGTCGAAACCCTCGGCCTGAGTGCGCCGCCGGCAACCCGGGCAGGTCGCCCCGTCATCGATGCAGCGGCGTTCGGCGCAGTAGACGAGGATTTCATCGAACCGGTCGCGGTCGATCCCTCGCGCGTTCCATTTCGCGGCGATCTCATCGATCGCGGTTTCGTGGGACAGACGCACGAATTCCGCCACTGGCATGCCTTGGTCGCGGACGTGAGGTTCGCTCATGCCATCCCGGCCAACAATCGAAACGTCCGGGCAATTCGGCCCCGCGCTGTCCTTTTCAGTCTCTTCGCCCGCGCTCAACTTTCGCTCACCCCAGCTTCGTTTCGTTTTCGGCCCATCCGCCCGAACCAGATAACCATAATCGTTGACAATTGCAGATCGGCCACGTTTGAGCCAAACGTCCGCCCACGGTTCCGCACATTCGCGTCCTAGTGTTCGACATCCGACGCGGGTTGCGACTGTAGCGATTGCGTTCTGGACACCGGCCTTGGCGGAGGCCGGTCCAGATTGGTCCCTTTGACCGGCTTCCATTCGAACAGCCGGCTTTTGATGACCGCACCGCGCCGACAACGTGGGGACCGGCCGTTTCGTTAATCGGGTGTTAACCCACCCTTGGTTAACAAAAAAGCCGGTGTAGAGGTGCGTATCATGAATGTAAGTTTATCGACGACGACTCCGGCGGCCTGCAGCAAGCGGGGCGCGGTCTTGGCGTTGGTTGCCACCGGCTCTGTCTTCCTGGCGGCGTGCAGCGCGGATATCACGCGCTTCAGCGGACCGGGATTCAATCTCAACGGCACCGACGATCAGGCGAGTTTGCTGCCGCCCGAATCCTTGAATGGCGGCGCAACGACACTCTCCCAGCAAACACCCCCGGCCAGCTACTCCAGCAGCCGTTCCGCAAACATCGAAACGTCAGCGCTGCCCTCGGCAACGCCGCGGGCCGACTCCGCGTCGGCGGCCGAGACGGAGCGCTATGCCGCCCCGCGCGATACGCAGCCGCGTATCGTCAACGCCGGCGCCCGCAAAACGAGCCCGCGTAACAAGACGAGCCCACGCAAGACGCGGCTCGCCGCGGCGTCGGGCCGAACGATAACGGTGCAAAGCGGCGATACGCTCTACGGGTTGTCCCGCCGCCACGACGTGTCGGTGGCCCAGTTGATGACAGTCAATGGGCTCGACAACTCGCTTCTTCGGGTCGGACAGACGCTCAAGCTGCCCAGCGGCGCCACGGGCGGCCGTCCCCGCGCGACGAAAACGAGCCTCGCGGCGTCGAAAACAACACCGCGCCGCGCCGTGGCGGATGCCTCGCTCGACACTCCGGCGACGTGGAACGGCAGCTACGAGGTCCAGCCGGGCGACTCGCTCTATCGTGTCGCGCGCCAATACGGCGTTACCACTCGCGATCTCCAGCGCTACAATGGCATCACCGATCCGCGCCGCGTCATGCCCGGCACGACCCTGCGCGTTCCCGGCGGCGGTCGCTCCGCGGATACCCGGGTCGCCGCACTGCCGCGTGAAACCCGCACCGACGCCGTAACGCAGCCTTCGAGCCGTGGCGTCCGTACCGTGACGATCAAACCGCCGAAGATCTCGAAACCGGCCAAGACGAGCCCGCCGAGGACCGAAACGGCGCTCAATCTGCCGTCGTCGTCCCGGCCGACGAGCGGCGACAAGTTGCGCTGGCCGGTGCGCGGAAAAGTCATCGAAACGTTCGGCCGACGCGCCGACGGCACGCATAACGACGGCGTCAACTTCGCCGTACCGGTCGGCACCGATGTGTCGGCGGCCGATGAGGGTGTTGTGGCCTACGCCGGGTCGGAGCTGCGTTCCTATGGCAACCTCATTCTCCTGCGCCACGACAACGGCTGGGTGACCGCCTACGCGCACAATGACAAGCTGCTGGTGAAGCGCGGCGACAAGGTCAAGCGCGGCCAGGTCATCGCCAAATCCGGCCAGAGCGGACAGGTTGACCGTCCGCAACTCCATTTCGAACTGCGCCAGTCGTCCAAGAAGCCGGTCGACCCGGTGCCGTATTTCGAAAAACTCTGACGGGCACGCCGAAGCCGGGCAGGCGCGACCTTAGCGCCTGCCCGGCGCTAGCCCCAATGGCCTGTCACGCCGATGAATACGCCGCGTCCGCCCGCCGACCTTTTCGACAAGGCATCGCTGATCCAAGAGATCGAGCGCGGCACGATCTTTAAGTATCTGTACTTCTGGGGGCACCGCGGTGCGCCGGCGGCCGTCGGCCCATTCGTTTTCAGCCAGTGGCGCGAACCGGCGTCCTTCACCGTCGGCGGGGAACACTTCAAGACCGCCGAACACTACATGATGGCTGAGAAGGCCCGCCTGTTCGGCGATGAGCTAACGCGCACCAAGATACTCAACGCGCCATCGCCGGGCGCCGCGAAAGCTCTCGGGCGCGAGGTCGCCGGCTTCCAGGAAGCGACATGGTCGTCGCGTCGCTTCGACATCGTCGTCGCCGCCTCCATTGCCAAGTTCTCACAAAACCCAGCGCTTGGCGCCTATCTTTTGGAAACGGGCAACAAGGTACTCGTCGAAGCCGCACCCAACGATGCCATTTGGGGCGTTGGCCTGGCCCGCGAAGACGAACGCATCGCAGACGCTCGTAAATGGCCGGGCAAGAACCTTCTGGGTTTTGCACTGATGAAGGCCCGCGCGCATTTGCGCGACGATCGGCCAGATTAGTCTCTTTGAGAATTGGGCCGAACCGCCTCACTGTGCGCACCGCGGGGAACAGCCCCCAGCGCCTGCCACTTGCAGAGGCGAGGCGCCAAGCGCAATGTGGGTTATTCCAGCCGTCGCGCGCACCCACATGGGTTTGAACAAGCGACGGAAGAACCCTTACCGCGAACAACGAGAAATCGGACACCCTTTGGCTGGCTGCTGCGGACACGATGCGAAATTCGACGGTCTCTCGCCCGAGTACCGCCGCGCTCTATGGGCTGTCATCGCCATCAACGGCGTCATGTTCGTGGTGGAAATGGCAGCCGGCGCGCTCGCGGGCTCGCAGGCCCTCAAAGCCGACGCGCTCGACTTCCTGGGCGATACGCTGACCTACGGCATCAGCCTTTACGTCATCGGAATGTCGATCAGGGTTCGGGCAACCGCAGCGCTCTTCAAAGGGCTGAGCCTCGCGGCCATGGGCCTTTGGGTCTTCGGGTCGACAGCCTGGCAGTTTTTCGGCGATGACATTCCCGATGCCCCGGTCATGGGCATTATCGGCTTTCTCGCGCTGGCGGCGAACGTGGCCAGCGTTTTCATCCTGATGCGCTACAAGGATGGCGACTCCAACGTCCGCTCGGTCTGGCTATGTAGCCGCAACGACGCCATCGGCAACGTCGCCGTGATGGCGGCCGCCGTGCTCGTCTGGCTGACCGCCACGCCCTGGCCGGATCTGATCGTTGCCGGCCTGATGGCAGGCCTCTTTTGCTGGTCGGCCTTTCAGATCGTGCAGCAGGCGCTGGAAGAACGCTCGAACGCCACGGCTCCGGCGAACTGACGGCCTCCCTCGCCTCTTCAACCGTCCGTCAGACCGTCGGTCAGACCGACCGTCGCTGATCCGGGTGCAGGCTCTTACCCAGGATATGATCGTTGCTGTGTAGCCCGATCACATCGCTGCTGCTGCCGACGATCAGAGGGTCGGGACGGTTTATGATGTGCTGGTTCTTGTCCGGATAGGGCAACGTCGACAGGAAATGCTTGATGCAGTTGAGCCGCGCCCGCTTCTTGTCGTCGGACTTGATGATCGTCCATGGCGAGTCGGCGGTATCTGTATAGAAGAACATCGCCTCCTTCGCCTCGGTATAGTCGTCCCACTTATCGAGCGACTGCCGGTCGATCGGCGACAGCTTCCATTTCTTCAGAGGCTCGTGCTCGCGCGACTTGAAGCGCCGGGCCTGCTCCTCCCGGGTCACCGAGAACCAGTACTTGTAGAGCCGCACGCCGCTGCGCACGATCATGCGCTCGATCTCCGGCGTCTGGCGCATGAACTCCAGGTATTCGTTGGGCGTGCAGAAGCCCATGACCCGCTCGACGCCGGCACGGTTGTACCAGGAGCGGTCAAACAGAACGATCTCCCCGGCGGCCGGGAGGTGCTCGATGTAACGCTGGAAGAACCACTGCGTCTTCTCGCGCTCGGTGGGCTTCTCCAGTGCCACGACGCGCGCGCCACGGGGATTGAGATGCTCGGTGAAGCGCTTGATCGTCCCGCCCTTGCCGGCGGCGTCGCGGCCCTCGAACAACAGGACGATCTTCTGTCCCGTATTCTTGACCCACTCCTGAACCTTCAAGAGCTCGACCTGAAGTTCGGCCTTATGCTTTTCGTAGACCTTGCGGGTGATCTTGCGCTTGTAGGGATACTCGCCGCTTTCGAAGAGCTGGCGGATCTGTTCCGGGTCGTGACGCACAGTTGCGAGCCGGTGAACGGCTTCGCCGCCGCCAGGATGCACGGGAGACGCCGCGAAGTCCTCGGCCGCAGCGGAAATGCCATTGCCGTTGCCCGAAACCGGCGCCGCTACCGCTGCGCCGACGTCGGCAACGCCCGCCGTTCCGTTGCCGCCCAAGCCGGCTACCGCGGCCTCGCCTCCGGCAGAATTGCCAGCACCGTTTCGTGCGGATTTCTTCGCGCTGGCCGGCGTGCCCGCCCTGCCCCGCGCGGCTTTCGCTTTGACAGCAACGGCCATGGCGCTTCTCCCAATATTTTGTGCAATTCGATCAGTGAATCACGGCAGCGCCGAAGCCGCGTTGATCGATGTCAATAATGTGACGATGCAAGTGCCTATTTGCATTAAGGAAATAAGATTTTTGCTCGCGCCGGCATGCGGAGAACCAACAAAAGAAAAGCGGGCGGCCTGACCGCCCTCGAGAACGTGCGGATGATCCTGAAGCTTCAGTTGGCGACCACAGCTAAGCGCTGAGCGCTGAGCGCGCTTGCACTTGTCATCCTGGGCCTTGTGCCCAGGAACCATCCCGCCGAAAACGCCGCACCTCGGCGGTTCAGACGGCACACACCGCAGCGGAAGCCCAACTACCACCGGCGAATAGCGCAAGCCGTACAATGGTTCCTCGGGACAAGCCCGAGGATGACGAGTGGGAGCAAGAGCTGCGACCGCGGCCAAGCGCTGAACGCTGAGCGCGAACCTTGCACTTGTCATCCTGGGCCTTGTGCCCAAGACCCATCCCGCCGAAAACGCCGCAACTCAGCGGTTCAGACGGCACACACCGCAGCGGAAGCCCAACTACCACTGGCGAATAGCGCAAGCCGTACAATGGTTCCTCGGGACAAGCCCGAGGATGACGAGTGGGAGCAAGAGCTGCGACCACAGCAAAGCGCTGAGCGCGCTTGCACTTGTCATCCTGGGCCTTGTGCCCAGGACCCATCCCGCCGAAAACGCCGCACCTCAGCGGTTCAGACGGCACACACCGCAGCCAAGCTCAAACCCAATAGCCTCAAGCGACGCCCATCGCCTTCTTCAGGTTGGCGTCGACGGCATCGAGGAAGCCGGTGGTCGACAGCCAGGGCTGATCGGGGCCGACCAGCAGCGCGAGATCCTTTGTCATCTGGCCGCCCTCGACGGTGTCGATGCAGACCTTCTCGAGCGTGGCCGCAAATTTCGCCAGAGCCTCGTTGTTGTCGAGCTTGGCCCGGTGCGCGAGGCCCCGCGTCCAGGCGAAAATCGACGCGATCGAGTTGGTCGAGGTCTCCTTGCCGTCTTGGTGCTGGCGATAGTGGCGCGTCACCGTGCCGTGCGCGGCTTCGGCTTCCACCGTGCGACCGTCGGGGCTCATCAGAACGGACGTCATGAGGCCCAGCGAACCGAAGCCCTGCGCAACCGTGTCGGACTGCACGTCGCCGTCGTAGTTCTTGCACGCCCAGACGTATCCGCCGGACCATTTCATGGCGCACGCCACCATGTCGTCGATCAGCCGGTGTTCGTAGGTGATACCGGCGGCCTCGAACTTCGACTTGAATTCGGCGTCGTAGATTTCCTGGAAGATGTCCTTGAACCGTCCGTCGTAGGCTTTGAGGATCGTGTTCTTGGTCGACAGGTAGACGGGATAATTGCGCGCCAGGCCGTAGTTCATGGACGCCCGCGCGAAGTCCTTGATGGCTTCATCCAGGTTGTACATCGCCATGGCGACGCCGCCGCCGGGGGCCTGGAACACCTCGTGCTCGATCTCCTTGCCGTCCTCGCCGACGAACTTGATCGTCAGCTTACCGGCGCCCGGGAAGACGAAGTCGGTAGCGCGGTACTGGTCGCCGAAGGCATGGCGGCCGACGACGATGGGTTGCGTCCACCCGGGCACGAGCCGCGGCACGTTCTGGCAGATGATCGGCTCGCGGAAGATGACGCCGCCCAGGATGTTGCGGATCGTGCCGTTAGGCGAGCGATACATGCGCTTGAGGCCGAATTCCTCGACGCGCGCCTCATCCGGCGTGATCGTCGCGCATTTGACGCCAACGCCGTGCTTCTTGATCGCGTTCGCCGCGTCGACGGTGATCTGGTCGTCGGTCTCGTCGCGCTTCTCGATCCCAAGGTCGTAGTATTCGAGGTTCACATCGAGATAGGGGTGGATCAGCTTGTCCTTGATGAACTGCCAGATGATGCGGGTCATCTCGTCGCCGTCGAGTTCAACGACGGTGCCTTCGACTTTGATCTTTTCCATGGAGCGTGAACCTTCAGCGTTGTTGTCGACCATCGCAGTCGCGACTCGTGCGGCAACTTAGCCTCGCAGCGCAGCAAACGCCAAGTCGGCGGAAGGGATGAGGGGAGGGGACAAAAAAGGAAGCCGTTAGTGTTCCGTCTCAGACATTTGCCTCCCATTTCGGCTCGCTTACGAGCAAATGTCTGAGACATGAGGAACACTAGAAACCCTATGATTCTAGTGTTGCTTTTGTCACTGACGCTTGGCAGATCGCATCGCGGCAACTGGGGGCCAAGCGTCTGTGACGCAACACTAGCGACCCATGGAAGGGTCGCGCCGCGCAGCCGGTTGTCCAGGCACGTCGAAGGCGAACGAGCCCGCGGCCAGGAGCGCGCGGTTTCTCCCGCGAACCGCGCCAAGCTCAGCGCGTCAGTCGGTGCCGGGAGTCTGCGAGCGAATACCGCGACCGACCACGGAAAGCTGGGAAACGTAGTTCTGTTTATGGCGCTCAACGAACTCTTCGGCCTGAGCACGGGTCGAGAACGTCGCCATCGACTGATTGCCCTCAGGCGTGATGACCAGACCGATAAAAGGCATGGTGGCTTCCGGAGGGTCGTAGACGGCGCCCCTTACGAAAGACTTCGACACGGCATCTTCTCCTTGTTCTTCGCGTTTGCTCCCAGGTCAGCAGGTGACCACATGAGACAACGCTTGAACAGGGTAACAGGTCCAAAAAGATCGACCTGCCCGTGTTTTATCGCTTTGGCAAAACGAGTTGCCTATCGTTTGATCATGCCCTCGAACATCCCCTTCATCTCATCGTGCAGGGGATTGTTCGTCAGGTCGACATGCAACGGCGTCACTGCGATCATGCCCTTGTAGATCGCCCAAAGGTCGGTGCCTTCGGCGGGGTTCGATTTGCGCCGCTCAAACCCGAACCAGTAGTAGGGATTGCCCCAGGTATCGTGCCGCTCATCGATATGCAGGAGGTTCTGGTCGCGCCGCCCCTGCCGAACGATCGCTACTCCTTCCACGGCATCCGGCGGCAGGTCTGGGAAGTTGACGTTCACCAGGAGTGCGCCCGCCGGCTTTCGCTCCAGAAGCGCCGACACGATTGGCGGACCGTGGGCCAAGGGCGTCTCCCAGTGGATCGAGCCGTCGTCGTCGAACCCGACCGCGAGGCTCATGGCGACCGACGGGATACCCAGAAGCGCGCCCTCGATGGCCCCGGCGATGGTTCCGGAATAAGTCGTGTCCTCGGCCAGGTTCGAACCGAAGTTGACCCCCGACAGAACGAGATCCGGCGGATGGTCGAGGAGGATGTGGCGCACACCCATGATGACGCAATCCGTTGGCGTACCGCGGACCGCGTAGCGCCGCTCCGAGACCTCGCGACAGCGCAACGGCTCGTGCAGCGTCAGCGAATGCGACGCACCGGATTGATTGGTTTCGGGCGCCACGACCCAGACGTCGTTGGACAGCTTCGCCGCGATATCTTCGAGACACTTGAGACCAGGGGCGTTGATACCGTCGTCGTTGGTGACAAGGATGCGCATGAGATTAGGACTTAGCAGCTGAGGGGGCAGGGTTTAGGTTGTCGGTGACAGTAAGCGACGATGGAGCGCACCAGCCATCTTGCTGAGTTCTCCAAGCAACAACCGCGCTCGGCGTGTTTCGTCTACCTCCAGTAGGTTGACCCGGACAGCCAACTCGAGAAACGTTTCAACCTCCGCGACAGAACCGCGGGCTATGGCGACAAATCTTGCGTAGTCGCGACGGCTGCTAAGCACATGTCCTTCGGCAATATTTGCAGGTATTGAAGAGGCCGCTCGGAGCAGTTGCGTCGTAAGACGATACTCCTCGGATTTTGGCAATATCCGAGAAAGTCGATAGACCTCTTCGGCTAGGTCCATCCCTTTCTGCCAAACCACCAAATCTCTATAGGACTGTATCGCCAACGCCGACCCACCCTTAGCACCCTGCACCCTAACCCCGAAAACCAATTACCTCACACCCCATATACCCCCGCAGCGCCTCGGGGATGACGACCGAACCGTCCGCCTGTTGATAATTCTCCAGTACGGCGATCAGCGTCCGGCCGACCGCAAGACCCGAACCGTTCAGCGTGTGCACATAGCGCACGTCCTTTTCGCCGGCACGGTATCGGGCACCCATGCGCCGCGCCTGGAAGTCGCCGCATACCGAGCATGACGAAATCTCGCGATAGGCATTCTGCCCCGGCAGCCACGCCTCGATGTCGTAGGTCTTCTGCGAGGCGAAGCCCATGTCGCCGGTGCACAAGAGCATCGTCCGGTAAGGGATCTCCAGCTTCTGCAGGACCTTTTCCGCGCACGCCGTCATGCGCTCGTGCTCCTCGGTCGACTGGTCCGGCGTCGAGATCGAGACCAGCTCCACCTTCGAGAACTGGTGCTGGCGGATCATGCCGCGGGTATCGCGACCGGCGGCACCGGCCTCGGAACGGAAACACGGCGTCCAGGCGGTACACCGCATCGGCAGCTTGGCGGCCGGCACGATCTCCTCGCGCACCATGTTGCTCAGCGGAACCTCCGCCGTGGGGATCAGCCAGAAACCGTCGTCGGTGTGAAACAAATCCTCGGCGAACTTCGGCAGGTTGCCGGTGCCGTAAGCGGCCTCATCGCGAACCAGGAAAGGCGGCAGGTACTCGGTATAGCCGTTCTCGGTCGTGTGCAGGTCGAGCATGAAGCACGCGATCGCCCGTTCCAGCCGCGACAGCGCCCCCTTCAGAATGACGAACCGCGCACCCGAGATCTTCGCCGCCGTTTCGAAATCCATGAGGCCCAGCGCTTCGCCGATCTCGAAGTGCTGCTTGGCCTCGAAATCGAACGCGCGCGGCTCGCCCCACTTGCGAACCTCGACGTTGTCGTTCTCGTCCTTGCCGTCGGGAACGTCATCGCGCGGCAGGTTCGGGATGCCGGCGAGCATGGCGTTCAACGCTTCCGAAAAGCGCCGTTCGTCGTCCTCCCCGGCGCCGAGCTTATCTTTGAGCTCCGCCACCTCGGCCTTCAGCTTGTCGGCCAGTTCGGTGTCCTTCTGCCCCATCGCCTTGCCGATCTCCTTGGAAGCGGCGTTGCGGCGGCTCTGCATCTCCTGCAGTTTCGTCAGGTTATCGCGGCGCTTTTCATCGAGCGCGATGAGTTCGGCCGACATCGGCTCCAGGCCCCGGCGCTTCAAGCCGGCGTCGAAGGCTTCGGGGTTCTCGCGGATCCATTTGATATCGTACACGGTTGCGGACCTCTCGGGCGTGCATTGAACGGATTGCCCCGAGCTATAGGACGACCGCGCCGGAGGGTCCAGACCGGCTAAAAGCTAGCTCACCGGCATGCCGGCGTTTCGCGGCCGAAGATGATCGCGAGCCTCGAACCATGAGACCAGCCAACAGAAAAGGCTCTCAACGAAGGCGCCTCAAGTGAGATCGAACTCGAGCGTTCCCGGTCGCGCGATCTTTTCAGCAATGCCGCGAAATATGCCGACACTGACATCATCGGCCGTCAACTTGTTGCGGCCAAACAGACTGTCGGTCAGCGAGCGCTGGCGGCTCCAGGTGATGTGCGCCTCGTTCCTGGCATCAGCATCATCCCCGGCATCGAGAAGAACGCAACACGCGACAAGATAGGTCGCGCCGTCGATGTCGGTCTCGAAGTCCCAGCCATGGTCTTCGCACCACGGATCGACGGTTTCGTGCCCCCCGGCCCGAAGCGCAGAAACGAAGTACGAGGCCAGCGCCTTCCCGTGGATCTCGTTCACGCTTTCAGTCAGCGTCGCGGCATCGTCCTCGTACCCGTCCACATGAAAAACGAGATGCGCGTGGGACACGTTCTTCTCCTCGAACGCTGCGGGCAATGGACACGAGAGCGTTGGCGGCGCGATGCGCTGTGCAACGCTCGGGCCGAACCAGACGTCTAAAGGCTAAGCGGTCGGAGTTAAAAAACAGCATGCTCGCCGCGCTCGGCTGTCGCGTCGCCGGAAACGAGCCGGGCATAATAGTCGAACAGCGTTTCGGCGCCGAACTCCGGCGTTGCATCCGCATCGTAGCGGCCTGTCGCCGGGTCGAGCACCAGCATGGATTCGGTCGCGTAGTAGCGGCCAATGCGCGCCAGTTCGGCTTTGGCCGCAAGACCGGCGGAAACTCTTCCGCCGAGCGACAATCCGCCGATAATTGCATCGAGCATCGTCAGGGGAACGTGGGTGAACTTCGGCTTACGGCCAAGGAGCTCGAAGAGCCGTTCGCCCTGCTCGCGCGGCGTGATCGCGGGCCCAGGACCGCCAACGGGGAGAATGCGGTTCCGCCGCTCCGGCGCCGTCAGACAACCCGCGATATACCGCCCAAGATCCGCGTCGCTGATGGGTTTGCAGGCCGTCAGCCGGCCGTCGCCGAAGACCATGAAAGGCTTTCCCGCCTGCACCCGGGCAACTTGCCCCGACAGGGATTTGAAGAACGCCGTCGGCCGGACGATGGAATACGTCAACCCAGACTCTTTCAGGTCCGCCTCGAAAGCCAGCTTCGCCTTCTGGAACTCAAGGAGCGGCTTCTGCACGCAGATGGCCGAGAGCAGAATGAATTGGCTGACACCCTGGCCCTTCGCGACCGCGAGTGCGTTGGATTGCGCCCGATGGTCGATCGCCCACGCATCGCGCGGCGCGCCGGTGCGCGAGGCAAGACACGAAACGACCGCGTCGAAGCGCTCGCCAGCGAATCCAGCTTGTTCAAGAGAGCGGGCATCGGTGACGTCGGCCCGGCGCACGGCCGCCCCGGAAAATTCGGCCGCCGCGCCTTTGACGCCGCCGCCATCTGGACGCAGGAGGCAGACAACCTCGTGGCCCGCCGCGACGAGCGACCGCGCCGTCGCCCGGCCGATGGTCCCGCTCGCGCCCAGGAGCAGCACCCGCTTGGACGGAGGCGAACCGTCACGAACTTTCGCGCTATCGAGTGCCATTCCTTCGGTCCTGCCCGTCTCAATCGTCGGGAAACCTACCCCGCCATCGACCGTCACGAAACTATCTAGAGCGCGTTCATGTTTGATGGACGCGCTCCAAGACCGCGACCGCGGTCCGCCGCTTTTGCGGCGCGCCCGCGCAGGGCCCGGCCGAAGGCCGATGCGGCCCGTGAGCGAAGGAAGCAAGATCGTGATTCAGTCTGAACTGAACACGATCTAGCGGAGCGATCTCCGCGAAATTCGCGTATATGAACGAGCAGCGGCCGCATCCTCGAAAGAATGCGGCCGCTACTGTTTCATAGGCTCTCGCGGTTGATCGTCGTCGCGCGCTTACTTCTTGCTGGCGGCACCAGCGATGATCGCAAGGGCGGCGATGCCTGCGCCGATGGCGATGATCTTGCCGATGTTCTTCTTACGCTTCTGCGGCGCGTGATAGACGGCGGGCGGATGGTTGTAATGGCGCTTGGCGAAACCGCGCCGCTTGTTGAAGCGCTTGCGGTTGGCGAACTTCCCGGCCTTGTATCCGCGCTTCGAAAAGTGCTTACCGCGGTTGCCGTCCAAACGCTTGTTGAGGGCGGAGTATTCATGGCCGCCATGGCGCGGACCGGCCTGCGCCTCGCCGAGCGGCACCAGCACAGTGGTCACCAGCATGGCGGCGGCAACGGTCGATGCGATGAGCTTCATCGAAGACTTAGGGGCGGCGGCATTCCGAGTAGCGTGGGTCATGGTTCTGTCCTCCGGCGTGATGTCGATGAGGTCAGATCATCACATCCCCGCCTGAACACCATCTGAGGGCGGCGTAAATGCACCGTTCATGTGGGAGGCACACAAACGTTATCGGTCGCGAGAACCTTGTTTATTCTGCGCGACACCGCGCAATGCTAGTGTCCCGTCTCAGACATTTGCCTGCCATTTCCGCTCGCTCGCGAGCAAATGTCTGAGACATGAGGAACACTAGAAACTCTATGATTCTAGTGTTGCTTTTGTCACTGACGCTTGGCAGATCGCATCGCGGCAACTGGGGGCCAAGCGTCTGTGACGCAACACTAGAGACCGTCCTCATCGCAACCGTCTCATGGAGCCGACGCCATGCTTCGCCTGATCGTCCTTTCCGGAACCCACTTCGCCGCACTCGCCGTCGGCTTCGCCCTGGGCGTTTATTTCCTCCCCATTCTGACCGCGCCCAAGGCACCGGACCAGGCGATGCTGCAGGAGACCGCGAAGGACGCCCTATTCAAGGCGAGCTTCACGCGCGACCTCAAGGGCAGTGACTTTCTCCACTGGGGGCGAAGGAGACGTGAGCATCACCGCCGACAAGGTGGTTCACGCCGGGAAGCTGGCACCGGGTCCGGACTACAAGCTGTACCTGATGAAAGAGTTCGTCGAGGACGAGGCCGAATTCGAAAAGGCAAGGGCATCGGCCGTGAGGATCGGCGATATCAAGAGCTTCGACGGTTTCATCGTCGACGTCCCCGACGGCGTGGACGTCCGCGAGTACACGACGGTCGTGGTCTGGTGCGAGGCCTTCAGCGAATTCATTACCGCCGCAAAGTACCGCTAGGCGGCAAACCACCCATCAGCCGGCTTCGCCGCCTAACCGGGAACAACCTCTTGAGGCACCACAGCTAGCCGGCGTCTGCGGTATCGGCCGTCTTTTTCCGCTCGACCCACTTCACCGTCCAGATGGACGCTTCGTAGAGAAGGCAAGTGGGTAGCGCCATGATGATCATGGAAATGGCGTCCGGTGGTGTGAGCACGGCGGCCACGGCGAAAATGCCGACGAACGCATAACGACGGCCCGTTTCCAGCATCGATGAATCGATCACCCCGGCGCGTGCAAGCAGCGTCAGGACGACCGGAAGCTGGAAACAGATGCCGAAGCCCATGATCAGCGTCATGATCAACGACAGGTACTCGCTGACCTTCGGCAGAAGCTCGATCGCCGCGTTCGCACCGTCACCCACCTGCTGGAAACCGACCGAGAACCGGACCAGCAGCGGCATGGCGATGAAATAGACGATCATCGCTCCCAGCACGAAGAGGAGCGGGGTTGCCACGAGATACGGACGGAATGCCGCCCGCTCATTACGGTAAAGCCCCGGCGCCACGAATTTGTAGACCTGAACGGCGACAACCGGGAAAGCCAGGAATGCCGCGCCGAACATCGCGACCTTGATGTCGACGAAGAACTTCTCAAGCAGGTGCGTATAGATCGTCTTGGCGTTTTCCGGGCCGACGACGCTGACGAAGGGGTAGAGCAGGATATTGTAGATGTGCTTGGCGACCGCGAAGCAGGCGATGAACATCACGAAAAACGCCGCCACCGAATAGATCAGCCGCTGGCGCAACTCGATCAGGTGCTCAAGCAACGGCGCCTTGGAAGCGTTGATATCGTCATCCGAACCGCCACCTGCGGGACCTTGCACCGTGTCGACCATGCTGCGTCAGACCCCGCTCTTTTCCGCCGGCTTATCGGCGACCTTCGCAGGCGGCGCGCCCGGCCCCGCCTCGTCGGACTTGGTGGAGGAGGCACGCTTTTCTTCCTCCAGAACCTTGCGGTTCCATTCGTCGACATCGAATTCGCCGTCTTCGTCGTAGGAGCTTGCGTCGAAGTCGTCGTCATCGCCGAAGGGACGCCGCGGCGACGGCTTCTCGCCACCGTTGGCCTGAAGATCCGCCTTGTCTTCCAACGTCGTCTTCGCAGACGCGTCCTTCCGGTCGGGATCGAGGTCGCGTTCCACCTGCCGGCCGGCATCCCGCACCGTGGAGGAAACATCCTGGCGGATATCGTTCATGTCCTTGCGGATCTGGTCGAGTTCGCTCTCTCGCAAAGCTTCATCGAACTGCGCGCGAAAATCGGCGGCCTGCCGGCGGATCATGCCGACATAGCGCCCGATGGTCCTGAGTAGGACGGGCAGATCCTTCGGCCCCACGACGATGAGCGCCATGACGCCGATGATCAGTAGCTCGCTCCAGCCGATGTCGAACATATCTTAGGTGACGGCCCAGGATGAGGCGACGGTGCTAGACGGCCGCACCGTACCGATAGCGGAAATCGCTGGCGCTACCGGGGAACGGATCGGAAAATGGAAGGCCCGATCCGGCTCAATCGCGCCGCTCGACCGGATCGATGGCTCCGGTCTGCCGGGACTTTCAACCGGCCTTTGTACTCTGCGTCTCGCTCTTTTCGGCGGTTGTAGCAGGCTGGTGGTCGATCGAACCCGAAGTCTTCGTCGGCGTTTCGTCTTCGTCGTCCGCCATGCCCTTCTTGAAGCTCTTGATGCCCTTGGCGACGTCGGCCATGACCGAGGAGATACGCCCGCTACCGAACAAGAGAACCACCACGACGAGCAAAATGATCCAGTGCCAGATGCTGGTTGCACCCATTAGCTTTCAACTCCCTTACAGCGGCAGGCTGCGACGCCTGCGACTTTCTACCCGGTTATCGCAGAAACCCGGAACGGCGGCAAGCTGCCGAGGGCCGGCGATAACGTTAACGCTTTGAAATCAAACCGTCCCGGGTGGCGATCCCGCAAATGCGGATTTGCCCTCCGGAAAGATGAGGACACGATCGGCGTCGATTTCAACACCGACCTCGTCACCTTTTCGATAGCGCGCATAATGAGGGATACGCACTCTGAGCGGCGCTTCGAAGCCCTGAACGCCGATTTCCAGGAGATCGATGTCACCCAGGAAGCGAACGTGCAGCACGCGCCCCGCCAATCCCTGGCCCGGCTCGCGCAGCTCCACTCCGCGCTCGCGCACGCAAAGCACCGCCCGCTCGCCGCTTTTAAGCCCGTGCGGCGCGGGAAGGCGGCCCGCCGGTGTATCGATCGCCCCGTCGGAAACCGGATAGATGACCTCGTTGATCTCCGAGAACAACTGCGCGACGAACAGGTCCGCCGGCGCATCGTAGAGATCTTCCGCGCGCCCGAACTGCACGACCTCGCCATTGCGCATTACCGCGATGCGGTCGCCGAGCCGCATGGCCTCTTCGGGATGGTGGGTCACGATGAGCGACGTCGCCCGCGTTTCGCGGAGCAGCGTCAGCGTTTCCTCCTGCATGGCGTCGCGCAATTGCACGTCGAGGCCGGAAAACGGTTCGTCCATCAGCATCACGGCGGGCCGTGGAACAATGGCGCGGGCCAGCGCAACGCGCTGCTGCTGTCCGCCGGAAAGCGTATGCGGATAAGCGTTCGCCAGCGACTGGAGACCGACCCTGGAAAGCACGGCCATGGCTTCGCGGCGCGCCGTTTCGGCGGGAAGTTCCTTGAGGCCGAAGGCGACGTTCTGCAGGATCGAGAGATGGGGAAACAGCGCGAAATCCTGGAACATCAGGCCGACCGAACGCTTCTCCGGCGGCACGAAGCAGTTGGGGCCCGCGACTTCACGGTCATTGATGAGCACCCGCCCGCGGGACGGCTTCTCGATCCCTGAAGCAATGCGCAGAAGCGTGGTCTTGCCACAGCCCGAAGGACCGAGGAGGCAAACGACCTCACCGGGATCGATCTCCAGGTCCACCCGCTTCAGCGCGTAGAAATCCCCGAAACGGCGCTCGACTCCATCGAATGTCAGCCGCGCGGCAAATGTCGCGGAGGCGCGCGCACGCGGCTCGACGTCGACCCCGCTGGCGGCCGGATTCACCTGCCGCGTTATCCAGTCCCGCCATTGCAAAGACGATTACCTTCCAAGTGCTTGTTCCGCGCTAGTGCTGCGTCACAGACATTTGCTCGCAAGCGAGCCGAGATGGGAGGCAAATGTCTAAGACCCGGCGTGCGCATCCCGAACCCCGGCCTGAGCCAGTTGCGGTAGGCCCGTCGCCATCGACTTGCGACGGCTCGGACAAAGGCCACGGGCTCAGGGCCGCTCCGGAGTATCGGGCTCGTCGCCCTCTGGCAAGTCCGTCGCCCCAGGTTCCGTGCCCGTCTCCGGCGCTTCGTCCTCAAAGCCCGGTTCCGACGTATCGCCCCATCCGCCCGCTGCCGCATCGTCCTCGACCTCAGCCTCATCCGACTCGAACTCGAGTTCGGTCTGCTCACCGTCCTCGCCCTCTTCAAGCGGCAGTTCGTCCGCCATGAGGCTGGCGACGTCAGTCGGCTGCGGCACCTGGAAGTCCGGCGGCAATTGACTTGTCAGGAGGCCGGCGCCGCGCAATTCCCCAAGCCCCGGAAGATCGCGCACGCTATCGAGGCCGAAATGCTCCAGGAAAGCATCGGTGGTGCCGTACGTCACCGGACGGCCCGGCGCACGGCGGCGGCCGCGAGGGCGGATCCATGTCGTTTCCAGAAGAATGTCGAGCGTTCCCGCCGACGTCGATACACCCCGGATTTCTTCGATCTCCGCTCGCGTGACCGGCTGATGATAGGCAATGATCGCCAGCGTTTCGAGCGCCGCCTTGGAAAGCCGCCGTTCCTCGACAACATCGCGCTGCAAAAGGTAGCCGAGATCCGCTGCGGTCCGGAAGGCCCAGCGGCCCGCCACCCGGACGAGATTGACGCCGCGCTTTTCGTAATGCCGCTGAAGCTCCATCAGATACGGCGTTGCGTCTTCGCCTTCGGCCAAATGGGTGCCGAGCTGCGCCGCCGTCATGGAACTCGACGAGGCGAACAGAACCGCTTCCAGGACGCGCAGCTTTTCTTCATGAAGCCGCTCGGACTCGAGTTCATCCGCCTCACGCCCTACTCGCCCCGGCGCCGCGACCGGGCTTGCGATCGCCGCCCGAGTTGCCTCTCCTTCTCCGCTTTCGTCGGCGTGGCTTTCTTCAACCGCTGCCGTCCCTGCTGAGGAGGAGACCAGCCGCAAGTGCGGCGGACCGGGCTTCTGCGTAGCTTTGCCGCCGTCGCGATCCTCACCGTTCATTTAATCCGCTCCCATACGCCGCCTTCGCGCCGCCGCACATAGATCGGCTCAAACGGCCCGTCCTGGCGTAATTCGATAAGGCCCTCACGCGCCATCTCCAACGTTGCGCCGAACGAACTGGCGAGCACCGTGCGCTTCTCCGCCGGCTCTTGAGGGAGGTAGTGCACGAGGAGATTGTCGAACTCCGCCCAGCGATCCGGCACGGCGTGCCCGATCAGCGATTGCAGATGGGTCCGCGCCTCCTTGATCGACCAGACTTTGCGCGCCGCCACCTTGTGCACGATCTGGACGGTGCGCTGCCGCGACGACGCGTAGGCCGTCAAGAGATCCGTCAGGCTTCCGCCGCCCCACACTTTGGTCCGCCGCGTCTTGGCTCTCTCCGGCGCGCCGCGCGGGAAGACGTCCAGGCCGAGCCGCGAGCGTGTCATCAGTTGCGCTGCCCGCTCGCGCATCGCGTCGAGCCGCATCAGACGGAAGGCCAGCCGCTGCGCCATTTCCTCCGCGCTCGCCACCTCGTCCGACTTATCCTCGCGAGGCAACAGCAGCTTGGACTTGAGGAACGCCAGCCACGCGGCCATGACGAGGTACTCCGCCGCGACCTCCAGTTTCAGTTGCCGCGCGTGGGCGATGAAATCGAGATACTGCTCTGCCAGCGCGAGGACCGAAATGGAGGCAAGATCGACCTTCTGCGTGCGCGCCAGCGCCAAGAGAAGATCGAGCGGCCCCTCATAACCGTCGACCTCGACGTTCAGCCCTTCCTCACCGTCGGCTTCAGCGACCAGCCGCTCGGGCGACGACCAGTCGGCATCGCCCCCAGCCTCCGCAGCAGGCGGCAAATCGCCCTCCCCGGGAGAACCGGCGCCGTCTTGATTGTCTTCGCCGTTAGTCATGATCTATCGCGACCGCTGTTTCCGCTTGCCGATCCGCCCACCGGAAGTGGACCGGGAGCGAGAGCGCACCGAGAGGCTAAGCCTCGCCTGCCCGGTTCCGCGTGGCCAACAACCTACAGCGATTCAGGAAATCGTGCCCGGCAGGATCTTTTCCAGCGCCGCTTCGGCCTCGGCCCTATCGAACGCTTCGAGTTTCCGGGTCACGGCCATCGCGCGCTCGAAGCGAGAAAGCGCCTCGCCATCCAGCCGGCTTGTCCCCTCGGCGACCGCGAGCATTTCCGGGAAGTCGCCGTTGCAGTGGAGCACGACATCGCAGCCCGCCGAAAGAGAGGCCTCGGCCCGCTGACGCATAGGCCCCGCCAGCGCTCTCATCGAAAGGTCGTCGCTCATCAATAATCCGGTGAAGCCGATCTCGCCCCGCACGATCTCTCCAATGACCCGCGCGGATGTCGTCGCCGGCGCCTCCGGATCGATGTCGCTGTAGACCACATGAGCCGTCATGGCCGCAGCCGCCCCGGCAAGAGCGCGGAACGGCTCGAAGTCCGTTTCCAAGAGCTCCGAGCGGCGTGTCGAAACGGTGGGCAGTGCCAGATGGCTGTCGCAGGTGGCGCGTCCATGGCCTGGGACATGCTTCACGACCGGCACGACGCCGCCCGCAGCCAGGCCTTCGGCCACCGCCTGGCCCAATGCGATCACGGTGCGCGGGTGGCTTGAAAACGCCCGGTCGCCGATGATCCCGTCCGCGCCGGGCACCGGCACATCGAGAACGGGAGCGCAATCCATGTTGATCCCCAGCGACCGGAGATCGTCCGCCAGAAGCCGGTAAACACTCCGGCACATCGAGACCGCCGCTTCCGGCGATCCCGTTTCATAAAGCATTCCGTAGCGGCGCCCCGGAGGCAGATCGCGGCCGAGCGGTGGACGCAGCCGCTGCACGCGCCCCCCCTCCTGGTCGATCGCAACGACAAAGTCATCCGATCCGACAGCGATGTGCGCCTCCTGCACCAGCCGCCGAATCTGATCGTGGCTCTCGCAGTTGCGCGCAAATAGGATGATTCCGGCCGGGCGGATCTCGGCGAGGAAACGCCGCTCGTCGGACGAAAGGTCGGGACCGGCGAGCCCGGTGATCAGGCGGCTGCGCATGTCCGTCAGTAGGCCGTGATCCAGCAGCTCGGATAACCGGCGCTCTTGAGCTGGCTGCACAGTGCGCTCGCCGCCGCGCGTGAGGCCGGCGGACCGACCATCAGGCGATGATACTTGCCGCGCGCACCGAGATCCGCCTCGCGGACATCAGGAGTGCGGTTGCCAAGAACACCCGAATAGGTCTGCTGGATATCGGCGAACTTCTTCAGCGCGTCGAGACGGCTGCTGCCCGACACCGGGACAGAAGCCAGCACCGCGACATAACCGTTCGCGCCGCCGCTGGATGTGGGTGCTGAAGTCGTTTTCCGCGCCGTTCGCACCGGCGGCGATTTCTTCACCTGGGGCGTCGTCTTCTTCACCGGTGCTTGCTGCGGCACGCGAACCGGCGCTTCCGGTTTCTTCGTCACAACGGCAGGACGCACCGGCGACAGAGCCGACGTCTTCGCCGGTGCCTTCGGTTGCGTTTTGGGCGGCGAAACGGTGATCGGCCCACCGGTTCGCGGCGGCAGGGGCTGTCGCGCCGCCGCGCGCTGCCCGGCAAAACCGTCAACGACCGTCAGTCCTGGAACCGACACGACAGGTTCAGATGGCGAGGAACCGCTGGGAAGCCGTGGCGCCTCCTGGTTCATGACCTGCCCGTTCGCCCCGATCGTCAGGGTGGAGACACGCCGGCTGCCGTCACCGTTGGCGTCTGCGCGCGTGCGGCCCTGCTTGCTGATCCGGTCCATCACCTGCGAATCGGAATGGCCGAACTGCCGGCCGCCTGCGTTGCTGGGACGGGACTTCGCCGAGCCGGAGTCGCCACGGACGACGGGCGGCCCCGCCGCGATCTTCGAACCCGCTCCCGAAAACATCTGGTAGCCGTAGGCCAACCCGGCGCCGATCACGACCGCCCCGGCCACAGCGGCGGCGATCTTGACCCAGCGGCCGCGCGACGACCCGGCCTCTTCGTCCTCTTCTTCATCGTCGTCGTAGGAATCGCTCAGCGCCAGTTCGCTGTGGGGCTCCCCATAGCCGGCCTGTGCAGTCGCGCCGTAACCGTAAGCGCCCGGATCTCCGGCGGGCGGATAACCCTGACCGTCAGCCGACGGCCAGCCGGCCTCGCCGTAGCCGCCCTGCGGCGTACCGTAGGCCGACGAATCGTACTGTGCCGGTTCCGGCCAGCCGTCCGAACCCGCCTGGGCGTACCCGCCGGCATAGGGATCGGCGGGCTCCTGTCCATAGCCGCGATGCGCCGCTGCCGAAGGATCGTCGAAACCGGGACGCAGCGCGTCGAAACCAGCCGCCGCGTCGGGCTCGGCACCGCGCGCATGCGGATAGTCATCGTAGGTTGCGCCGCGAAGTTGGGGCTCTTGGCGTGCATCCTGGCCGGGCGCCGGATAGCCGCCAGGTTGCGTCACCGGATCCTGCCCGTAGCCGGAACCCGAATAGGCTTCGAAATTCGGAGCATATCCACTGCCCGGCGAATTCGCTGCCGGATTAGCCGGCGCGCCGCGCCCACGCAACGTCGGTTGCGAATAGGGATCGTCGGCCACAGCCGGCGGTTCGTCGGGATGCCGATAGCCGGCATAGGGGTCGCTCGCCGCCGGATAGTTACCCGGCTGCGCCTGCCCATGCCCGTGACCGTAATCGTAATTCGGCGTCGGTTCCTGCGGATAACGGTAGCCGGCCGGTTCCTGGCCTGCTCCGTCTTGAGGCGCCGCCGGAGGCCAGCCCGTCGGCGCGTCCTGTGGCGGCCAGCCCTGCGGCGCCTGCGCACGCGGGTCAGCCGCCTGCGGATACTGCTGTTGACCCTGCTCGGGCGGATACACCCAGCGCTGACTGTGCGGATCCCAATACGGCTCGCTAGGCTCCTGCTGCGGATATGGATAGCCCTGCCGCGATCTGTTATTTGGGTCAGACATTCAGCGCCCCCTCATTCCGTCGCCACGGCCCGGGACGGCTCGCGACTTTCACGCTCGAATCGGAGTCTAGCGCATCGCGTCTGGAGCCTCGACGCCAAGAATGCCCAGTCCGGAGGATATCACCTGACGCGTTGCCGCGATCAAAGCCAGTCGGGCGACCGTCAATTCCGAATCATCGTTGGCGATAAAGCGCAATTGTGGCGAATCGTTGCCTCGCGCCCATTGGCCATGCAGCGCGCTGGCCAGTTCATAGAGGTAGAACGCCAGCCGGTGCGGCTCGTGCGCACGCGCGGCCCCCTCGATCATCCGAGGGAACGACGCAAGCATCTTGATGATCTCGATCTCCCCCTCATGGTCGAGCCGGGCCAAGTCGGCTTCACACAAGCGATCGACGCCAAGATCCAGATCGGGAAAGGCTTCCTGCGCGTTGCGGAAAATCGACGATGACCGGGCATGCGCGTACTGCACATAGAAGACCGGATTATCCTTCGATTGCTCGGTGACTTTCGCGAAGTCGAAGTCGAGCGGCGCATCGTTCTTCCGGTAGAGCATCATGAAGCGGACCGGATCGCGGCCCACCTCGTCGACCACGTCACGCAGCGTCACGAACGTTCCCGCCCGCTTCGACATGCGCACCGGCTCCCCGGCGCGGAACAGCTTCACGAGCTGGCAAACCTTGATGTCGAGGTCGGCCTCTTTGTCCGAAAGCGCCGCAACCGCAGACTTCATGCGCTTGATGTAGCCGATGTGGTCGGCGCCGAACACGTTGATCAGGTGTTTGAAGCCGCGTTGCAGCTTGTCGTAGTGGTAGCCGACGTCCCCGGCGAAATAGGTATAGCTACCGTCCGACTTGGCGATCGCGCGGTCCACATCGTCGCCGAATTCGGTGGAGCGGAAAAGCTTCTGCTCGCGCTCCTCCCAATCGCCGTCGTCGTGCCCCTTCGGTTTCGGCAGCACCCCGTCGTAGATCAGCCCTTTGCCATCCAGAACGTCGATCGCCTCGGCGATTCGGTCGCGTCCGTTCTGCTGAAGGGAGGCCTCCGAAAAGAAAACGTCGTGATGAATGTTGAGCGCGGCCAGATCCTCGCGGATCATCGCCATCATCATGTCGATCGCCTTCGCGCGTACCGTGGGGAGCCAGTCCGCCTCGTCCTGCGCCTTCAGCTTGTCGCCATGCTCTTCGGCCAGCGCCGCGCCGACGGGGACAAGATAGTCGCCCGGATACAACCCCTCGGGGATCTCGCCGACGTCCTCGCCCAGCGCCTCGCGGTAGCGCAGGAAGGCCGAGCGGGCCAGAACGTCCACCTGCCCGCCGGCATCGTTGATGTAATATTCCCGCGTTACGTCGTAGCCCGCGAATTCCAGGAGCCGCGCGAGTGCGTCGCCGAACACCGCGCCGCGGCAGTGTCCGACGTGCATCGGTCCGGTGGGGTTGGCCGAAACATATTCGACGTTGGTCTTCACGTCCTTGCCGAGGTTGACCTGGCCGTAGCCGCCGCCCTCCTTGAGGATCGCCGGCACGAGCGCCTGCCAGAACGAAGGCCGCAGTCTGAGATTGAGGAACCCCGGCCCGGCCACATCAGCCGCGGCGATATCCTCATGCGCCTCGAGCCGGACCTTCAAGGCCTCGGCGATATCGCGCGGCTTCTTGCCCGCCTTTTTCGCCAGCACCATCGCCGCATTGGTGGCGAAGTCCCCATGCGATTTGTCCTTCGGCGTCTCCGCCTCTATGCCCGACACGTCGATGTCACCGGCAAGCTCGCCTGCCGACTGCATGTCGGCGAGCGCCTGCCGGATCAGACCTTCCACGTGGGCGAAAACGTTCATTTTGAGCGACCTCGTTCGAGAATAATGCGGCGCGCCGAACTCTGCCGGAGAGATCGGGCGGCTTTCCATCGCGCGCAGGTGAATTCGGGGTTGGCGCTATCTCAAATCCGGGGTGGCGTCAAACATGCGCCGATGCTCGGCAATCGCCATCCGGTCGGTCATCCCGGAAACGAAATCCCCCACAAGCCGCTTAAGTCTGCGACCGTCTCGGCCCCTCGCAACGGCGCGCCACACCTCCGGCATCTCGTCGGGCTCCGCGACGTAGCGTCCGAACAGGTCTTCGACCAGGCGCTCGGCCTCGCCCATCACGCGCATCACCCGCTCATGCCGGTAGACACGACCGAACAACAGCCGTTTCAGTGCCTTGATCTCGGTGTCGACCGGTGCCGAAAAGGCCACGGCGCCAGCCGGCGCGGCGCGGATTTCATCGGGCGAGGCCGGCGCGATCTGCCCGAGCCGGCGGCGGCTCTCGCGCACGCAGTCCTGCACCATCAACGTGATCATCGACCGTACGATTTCATAGATCGCCCGCGTCGTGTCGAGCGAGTGGAAGCCACCGGAAAGCGCACGTCTGGCGATACCGCTAATGAGCGGCGCTTCAGTCAATGCGTCGATAGAGAGAAGCCCCGCTCGCAGCCCGTCGTCGGTGTCGTGCGAAACGTAGGCGATATCGTCGGCCAGCGCCGCGACTTGCGCCTCGGCGCTGGCCTGATGCGAAAGCTCCAGTTCGGGCAGGTTTCGCAATAGGCGCGCAACCTTCGCCACCGGGTCTAGCGGCGGCGGAGCGCCGTGATCGGTGTGCCTGGACTTTACCGGCAGATTGCCCGGCTCCGGCAGCGGTAGTGACGCCGTCTCGGGCCTGCAATCGGCACCGGCTATCTCCACGCCACGTTCGCCTTCCCTGGCACCCGCCGGAACAGGTCCGTTGTGCTTGGCGAGCCCCTCCAGGCTTTCCCAGGTCAGATTCAGACCGTCGAAACCGGAGTATTTGCGCTCGAGGCGCATTACCGTCTTCAGCGATTGCGCGTTGTGATCGAAGCCGCCGGCATCGGCCATAAGCCGGTGCAAGGCACGCTCTCCGGCATGACCGAATGGCGAGTGCCCCAGATCGTGCGCCAGCGCCAGCGCCTCGGCCAGATCCTCGTCGAGCCGCAACTGCCGCGCGATGGTCCGCGCGATCTGCGCGACCTCCAGCGAGTGCGTCAGTCGCGTCCGATAGTGGTCGCCCTCGTGGTAGACGAACACCTGCGTCTTGTGCAGGAGACGCCGGAAAGGCGTCGAATGAATGATGCGGTCGCGGTCGCGCTGAAATGGACTGCGCGTCGGGCATTCCGGCTCGGCGAATTCCCGTCCGCGGCTCGGGACGGCGGACGCGGCATAGGGCGCCGGCGATCGCTCGCCGGGGCTCAGGTTTTCGCCGTAGGTTTGCCTTGCCATCGGGGATGTCTCGTAAAGAGGCGCTCGAAGCCGGGAAGCCGCCGCCCCGCGGGGAATGCGGCGCGCAGATTGACACTGCCTTGTGCGATACTCATCTTCTAGGCACGAGATTCCGGCACGTCCGCAAGGGCTCCGCCAAGTCGGAAGGAACGTCTGGCAGAAGCGTAACCGCCCCGCAACGCATTGATCACACGGCACGAAACGAGAACATGAGCGTGAACGTCATTCTTACGGAAACAGCCGCGCGCCGCATCAACGAGATCGTCGCCGGCGAGCCCCGAAACAAGCTCCTCCGCGTCAGCGTCGAAGGAGGAGGCTGCTCGGGCTTCCAGTATAAATTCGATCTCGTCGACGAGCGCGCTGACGACGACACGGTCCTTGAGCGCGACGGCGCAACGGTCCTGATCGACCCGGTTTCCCTGGGCTTCCTCGAAGGGTCGGAGATCGACTTCGTCGACGAATTGATCGGCGCGTCCTTCCAGATCCGCAACCCGAACGCCACCGCGTCGTGCGGCTGCGGCACGAGCTTTTCCATCTGAGCGCCGCATGTTGCTTCCACGCGGAACGCGCCGCACAGGAGACGCTGCCGGGTAACGGTCCGCAATCATCAGCGGCCACCTCTGAAAGCGAACGGCTTGCGCCTCATCCGCAAGCCACGAGCAATCCGTTTCAACGGGGAGAAGACAAATGTTCCTACGGATTGGAACAAGCGCCCGCGCATCGCCCCATTCCCGCGCACACTGATGAGCGTGGCGATTCGTGAGGCCAACCGAACCACGGGGATTTGAGAGTTGATGCGGCGTGTTTTCTTCGTCTGCCTGCTGGGGGCGCTCTTCGCCGCCGCGTATGGCTTCTGGCCGCTGATGACGGCCTGGTCCATCAAGGAAGCCGTCAAGTCCGGCGACAGCGGTTATCTCGCGCGACACGTCGACTGGGCGCCTGTCAAGGTGACGCTGAAGGAATCGATGTCCGAGATGGTTCTGGGGCGCGTCGACGCCAGCGCCGCCGGTAATCCCGGTAAACGTAGCCTTTGGCAGCGGTTCAAGAATTATTACGGCAAAAGCGTCGTGGAAAACCTCGTCGAACGCTATGCCAACGCCAAGGACCTGCCGAAGCTGTTCAGCTATGGACGTTCCGTCCGCCGTAACGTGCTGCTGCGCACCGATCCGGACGATGGCCTACCCTTCCATGAGCGGATTGCCGCCGCCTGGGGGCGCGTCGACCGCGCCGCGTTCATCACGCCGACACGCTTCGAAATCGATATGCGCGACAAGTTTGAGCCTTCGCGCGTGTATGCCGGCGTCCTGGAGTTCCAGGACTGGCGATGGATCGTGACGGAGCTTCGCGTTCATCAGCGCCAGACACCACCGTCGATCGCCATACCGCTTTCCTCGGCGCGGATTTGAAGACCCGAGCGTTCCGTCTAAGGCATCTGCCCCCGTCCCGGCGACCGGGAGCCAAGCGTCCGTGTCGGCAAACGACCGTCAATTTGCAGGTGCGGAGTTGACCCGGCTCTTTCGGCAGGGCAACTGGACGCTCGATAAGAACCAGGCGCTAAGAGAGCGTAATCCTCCCTGCCGCCTCTTCGCCCCCAGCCTGAGGTCCCGCTTCCCGCCATCATGCCGTCCCCCCTCGCCGACCAGCCCTACCACCGTCCATTCGACGCCATCATGCTGGATGTCGGCCACGGGCATTGGATCTACGTCGAAGATGTCGGCCGCCGCGATGGCATTCCGGCGCTATTCCTGCATGGCGGGCCTGGCAGCGGCTCCCAGCACGCGCACCGCGCCCTTTTCGACGTCGATCGCCATCACGCCATCCTGTTCGATCAGCGCGGCGCGGGGCGTTCGCACCCCTATCTTTCGCGAGAGGCGAACACGACGGCGGATCTCGTGGCCGATATCGAGAAGATCCGCGCCTTCTACGGCTTCGAAAGATGGATCGTGACCGGCGGCTCCTGGGGTTCGACCCTGGCGTTGGCCTACGCCCAAGCGCATCCCGAACGCGTTTCAGCCCTCATCCTGCGAGCCGTTTTCCTGGGCACTGAAAGCGAAGTCGTATGGGCATTCATCGACGGTCCGAAGAGGTTCCGCCCCGAACTCTTCGCCGCCTTCCGCGATGCGCTGCCGCCGCCGGAGCGCGGCGATCCGCTGGCGGGTTATCTGCGGCGTCTCGCCGATCCCGACCCCGCTTTGCACGGCCCGGCCGCGTCCATCTGGAACGCTTACGAGCGCGCGCTTTCGGTGCTCGAACCGGGGATGGCCAAGCTGCCCAGCCTCACGGATATGCCGCAACGGGTACCGCCCACGCCCCTGATGGAAGCGCATTACATCGCAAACGGCTTTTTCATGCCGCCGGGAAAGCTTCTGGGAGACGCCGGGAGACTTGCGGGCATTCCCGGCTATATCGCCCAAGGGCGTTACGATCTGCTATGTCCGCCCGCCAGCGCGCAGGCGATAGCGGACCGTTGGCCGCAATGCGAGCTCGAATTCTTCGACAGGGCCGGCCACGCCATCACGGAAACCGGTGTGTTCGAGGCTCTGAAAGCGGCGATCGACCGCCATACGGCAGATTTCCAAGGATAGAGCTCACGCCAGCCTTCCGAGGTCGAAGGCAAACGTCGTCCCGCCTCCGCCACTCTCAAGCTGCATTTCCCCGTCGGCCTGCTTCGCTAGCGATTCAATGAGGCTCAGGCCAAGCGACCCATGCCGCCGATGCTCTTCCCCCAGCCCCACGCCGTTATCGGCGATGATCAGACGATAATTGTCGGGTTCGCTGGTGAAGGTGACGGAGACGACCCCGCCGGAGCGCCCGGCAAACGCATGCTTGACGCTGTTCGTCACCGTTTCGTTGACCAGGAGCCCCACGACAATCGCCCTGTCGCGCGGCATGTTGGCCGGCTCGGCCCGGCAAAGCACCTTGATTTCCCCCTCGCCCGCGAACGAGGCGCCCAGGCTTTCGCATAGCCGGTTGAGGTAGTGTTGCATATCGACCGTACCGGAGCGCGACGACGACCGGTACAGGAAACTGTTGGCCAGCGCGAAACTCTCCACGCGACCGAGCGCCGTCGTCAGCGCGGCTTCGGTTTCCCCGTGATGAGCCTTGCGCATTTGCAACCGCAGGAGTGAGGCGACCGAGGCGAAGTTGTTTTTCACCCGGTGCTCGAGTTCGAGCAGCAGCGTTTCGCGTTCTTCGATGGCTTCTCGCATGGCCCGCCGGAAGATTTCAGCGAACACAACGACAATCGTCCCCGCGAGAATGTTGACGAACACCCGAGGGCCGTCCGCCGGAACGAGAAACTCGAAGCTTCCCTCCACTGGAAGCACGAAATACCAGGCGTGCAGCGACGTAACCGCCAGGCAAATCAGTCCGGCCAGCCAGCGGCCGAATAACGTCGCGATGAGGACGACGGGCACCGTCAGGGCGAACGGCCCCGCACCAGGCAAAGCG
This sequence comes from Filomicrobium sp., assembly GCA_965226995.1. Lineage (GTDB taxonomy): Bacteria > Pseudomonadota > Alphaproteobacteria > Rhizobiales > Hyphomicrobiaceae > Filomicrobium. The sequence continues at coordinate 168,187 of CBDDFK010000008.1, read as the reverse complement.
ATGTCCGTCAGAAGCCGCAGGACAATCGTGGCTCCGCTGCAGGCCAGCGCGAACAGAACTTGCGATGCAGCGACCGGAAGCATCGGCTGCAGCAGCTTGGGCACGTCCAGGTAGGCAAGCCGCCGGAATACAGCGGCCGGACGCAAGAGACGGCCGACGGAGTTTCGGCCAACCTTGTTGCCGCCGATGCTATCGGCCCCGGCCACCTTGGCGAGAATTCTGCTGGCCATACCCATGGTCAAGCTTTCGTCGCGGCGGCCGCTGCCGCCTGTGCTGCGTGAAACGGCAGCCACTTCTCAATGCCTCCGGCTTGCAGACGAGGCCGGAGGGACCTTGGTTGCTGGTCTTCCGTATGAGACATTTGCCTCCCATCGAGGCTAGATTGCGCGCTCGTGTCTGAAACTTAAGGAACGCGAGTAACACTATGATCCTCGCGTCACCTTTGTCACTGACGCTTTGCAGACCACCGCCGAGCCACCGAGGCCACACGTCAGCGACGCGTGTATACCCGCGAAGGATTACATAGGGATCGATGCGGACAAAGCATTCTCGACGACAGCTCTGATCCGCAATCCGGCATTTCCGGCTCTACACTGTTCCCTCTCAGGATTAAGGCTGATCCACCTGCTCCCCGCGGGGGAGCGGGCTGGCGATGCGATCCCGCGTAATGCGGAAAAGCTATAGGCGAGGCAACGACGAACCCGTCACGTTAGTTCACCGGCTTTATCTCCCCACGCAGCAATGGAACGATCCAGCCGGTGTTGCGTTTTCTCACGTTGACCTAAAGACGCAGAACCAGAGGACTGCAATGCCCAGTAACGACGATACCCCCGCTTCGAAAAAGGTCGAGTTGCCGCCGGACTTGCTGGAGCGCGTCGCAGACTGGTGCGCGTCACAGGACGAAGAGATATCGGTGCAGGAATTCGTCGAAACCGCCGTCCTCGAATTCGTCGAACGCAAAGAACTTCAGGAAACGGCACTGGAAAAGAAACGCAGCTCGACGGGACGCGTTTCAGGCGGTTGAGCGGGATTAGAAGATTCAGCCAGTGAACTTCGCGCGGCCGAACATATGACGGCGATATTTCACGACAGGTATTATAGCGAGCCCAAAACCTCGATAATTCCTGAGCCCGTATAACGAGCCACGATAATTTCACCCGAAGAAGTGCCGCGCCCCGTCAAGGCTGAAATATTTACTTGGTGGGTGACGAGAACCAGAGGCTTGGCCGCCGCCGCCGAATTGGCTCGCGCTGCAAGCCAGGCTTTCAGATCGCTCGTCCGCGCTTCAGCCTTCTCCCGCTCCTCGAAGAAGGAATTCAGTACAGGCAACGGCTCGACAGACCCCAGCCGGAGAAGCTCCGCAGTCTCCCGGCAGCGGCACCATTGGCTCGTCAGGACATCAGCCTGGGCGACGCCATTGGCCCGAAATCGTTCGCCGGTCACGCGCGCCCGCTCACGGCCGGTGTCGTTCAGGTTACGTTGCGTCGAGCAATCGCCCAGCTCGAAATTATCCGGATCGCCGATACCCGGTGCCAATTCGTGGCGCATTATGGCGAATGCCTCGCCTTTCGAAATCGCTCGCCAAAGGCGCTGCTCATCGGCATGAAGTTTCGCTGGATCAAGACCGGTAAACAAAGCGGCGAAAACAACCGCAAGAACGGCGAGAAACACCGAAGCGGAGAGACTGCGACTATTCACTTCATTTTTTGCCAAAACTTACGCTCCCAATAACCTGAAGCCCTGTCGTAAGCTGCCGCGCAATCCCCCGATCAAATCGCCAATTCGACCCAGACCGGCACATGATCGGAAGGCTTTTCCCAGCCCCGCGTCGCCTTGTCGATACCCGCTGCGACGAGCCGGTCGGCGGCCTGCGGCGAGAGCAGAAGATGATCGATACGAATCCCGTCGTTCTTCTGCCAGGCGCCCGCCTGATAGTCCCAGAACGTGTAAATATCTTCGCCCGGTTCAGTCGCCCGGATTGCATCCGTCAGCCCGAGGTTGAGAAGCCGCCGGAACGCAGCGCGACTCTCTGGCTGGTAGAGGGCATCGTTCCCCCAGGCCTCCGGACGCTTCGCATCTTCCGGCATTGGAATGACGTTGTAATCGCCCATCACCACGAACGGCATTTCATCTTGGAGCAATTCGCGGACCCGCGCTTCCAACCGCTCCATCCACGCCAGCTTGTAGGCGAATTTCTCGCTTCCCAGTGGGTTGCCGTTGGGAAGATAGAGACCGGCCACCCGGATCGCGCCGTCATCGGTGGAGACCGTCGCCTCGATATAGCGCGCCTGCTCGTCGGCGTCGTCGCCCGGCAAGCGGACCATCACGTCCTCGAGCGGTCGCCGCGATAGCAATGCGACGCCGTTGAAACCCTTCTGGCCGTGCGTCTCAAGATGGTATCCGGCGTCCTCGAACGGCTCGCGCGGGAAGTTCTCATCGACCGACTTGATCTCCTGGAGGCAGACCACATCGGGCTTGGACTCGTTCAGCCATGTTAGCGTCGTCTCGATCCGCGCCTTGATGCCGTTGATGTTCCAGGTGGCGATTTTCATGCTCGGTTCCAGGCGCTACTTGAATGGTTTCGTCTCGCTGCAGCGCAGCGGGTATGGCCGCGACAAGCACATCGGCCAAACCCGAAGCGGCACTGCCTACCGCCGGCCGAAAAGCCGTTCGATATCGTTGAGGCCAAGTTCCACATAGGTGGGACGACCGTGATTGCATTGCCCCGAATAAGGCGTCGCTTCCATCTCGCGCAGGAGCGCGTTCATCTCTTCCGCCGTCAATCGTCGGCCCGCCCGGACGCTGCCGTGACAGGCCATCCGCGAGGCAACCGCATCGAGCCGCTCGCTCAGCGCCATCGCCTCCCCGGCCTCCAGCAATTCCCCCGCGATGTCGCGCACCAGGGCGCCGATATCGCACTTGCCGATCATCGCCGGTATTTCACGCACGACGACGGCCTCGGCGCCGAAACCGTCGACAACGAGACCCAGCCGCTCAAGATCGTCCGCCGCATCCACCAGGATCTCCGCCTCCGCCGGCAGGAGAGTGACAACCTCGGGAATGAGCAGTCCCTGCCGAGAGACTCCGCCGTTCACCCGGGCTTTTTTCAACCGCTCGTAGACCAGCCGCTCGTGCGCGGCATGCATGTCGACAATCACCATTCCGCCTGCGGTCTGCGCCACGATGTAGGTCTCGTGAAGCTGCGCGCGGGCGGCCCCGAGCGGATAGCCCGCCGCGGCTTCCGGCCCGGAGGCTCCGTCGTCGTCCTCATCCTCTCTTTCGAACGTGCCCGCGGCTGACGGCGCCGCCGTCACATCGAAACCGGCCTGCGCCGGTTCCGCGAAACCGCCAGTGACGTGCGCCGCCATCGCCGGGCCAGTCGCGCGAGCCGCCGCGCCTTCACTGACCGGAGACGGGCGATACCCGGCCATTTGCGTCCGAATGCCCGAAGAAGGGGACACTGACGAACCGCGGTACGGGCCCCCCCGGCCATTCGCGGTGGCGAAAGCAGCGAGCGTGTCGCGCCCGCCCTGCGCCGAAGCCCGAGACGCATTCTCATCCAGCGCGTGGCGAACCGCGCCAATCACCAGCGAACGGACCGCTCCGCTGTCCTTGAATCGGACCTCCGTTTTCGCCGGATGCACGTTGACGTCGACGTCCTTCGGATCGGTTTCGATGAACAGCGCCAGATATGGGAAGCGCCCGCGCGGCAGCGTATCGCCATAGGCGGCCCGCAACGCACCGATCAGCAGCCGGTCCTTCACCGGGCGGCCGTTGACGAACAGGAACTGTTGGCTTTGATCGCCCCGGTTGAGCGTCGGCAATCCCACGAAGCCGGCGATCCGCACGCCGTCGCGTTCGCCGGCAATATCGATCGCGTCCGACTGAAACTCCCGCCCCATCAAGCGGCCGAGGCGTCCCAGCAATCCCTCCGCCGTCGAAGGCTGCCGCGGCAGCTTCAAGCTGGCGCGCTCACCGGTCACGAGAGTAAAGGCCACTTCCGGATGCGCCATGGCGATCCGTTTCACCACGTCGCTCGTCGCCATGTTCTCGGCACGCTCGGACTTGAGGAATTTCAATCGAGCCGGGGTGGCCGAGAACAGGTCGCGCACTTCGACCCGCGTCCCGCGATTGACCGCCGCCGGCTTCGGCCGTGCCTTCTTTCCTTTATCGACGACGATGGCGAAACCTTCCCGCGCGGTTCCCTCGCGGCTCGCGATCTCCAGCCGCGCCACCGAACCGATGGACGGCAAGGCTTCGCCGCGAAAACCGAAGCTGCGGATATCGAACAGGTCTTCCTCGCGAAGCTTCGACGTGGCGTGGCGCTCGACCGCCAGTTCCAGGTCCGCCGCGCTCATGCCGTGCCCGTCATCGCTGACACGGATGAGCGACAACCCGCCGCCGGCCGTCACCACCTCGACATCGCGGGCGCCGGCATCGATGGCGTTTTCGACAAGCTCCTTCACCACGCTGGCCGGCCGTTCGATGACCTCGCCCGCGGCAATCCGGTTGATCGTTTCCGAGGAAAGCTGACGGATCGGCACGAAGAGACCTCTTTGAAAGCCTGGGCGCGGTCAGTGACTAGCCTGGCGGCTTCTGAAGCCGCTCCCGGGTCAGCACCTTCGCGAGTTCAACCGCCGGCTGATCGAAAGGGTCGATCCCCAACAGCCGGCCGGCGAGAATCGTTTCCAGCATGAAATGCATCATAACCGAGCCGATGGCTTCCTCGTCGAGCCTGTGGATATCGATGGTCCGCACCGGACGGCAGGCTTCGGCCAGCGCATCGGGAAGTGCGCCGGCCTGCGCGGCGACCACGTCGCCAATGGTCCGCCCCGCGAGATAGCCGGCACCCGCTCGTTGCGCCATATCCGCATCGAGCACCGTGCCTTCACCCTCGGTCGCGAGGCGGATGAGCGTCACGAGATGCTCGCGCGGACCATCCATGAAAAGCTGCAATTGGCTATGCTGATCGAGCGGGCCGGTTGCAGCAATCGGCGTGGTGCCCAGACCGTTCTTGCCAAGGCTTTCGGCCCACAGCTGCACGAACCAGCGCGAAAGGTAGGCCAGCCGGTCGGTGTAGGGCATCAGCACCAAGACCCGCACGCCGCGCTCCTTGGCGAGTGCCAGGGACGTGACGGCCGACAAGACCGGTTCGGCCTCGCCCGGCGTCTTGGCGGCAAGCACGCGATCGACGACCTTCCGCGCGCCGGCCCGCACCGCAAAGGGATCGAGACCCCGCGCCAATGCCGGCATCAACCCGACGATGGTGAAGCAGGAGAAACGCCCGCCGATGTCAGTCGGATGCGGCAGCATCGGGATACGGAAATCGCTCAACAGGCTGCGCAGCCCGTTCGATTTGCCCGACTGTTCAGGCTCAGTAATCCCCAGGAACATCTCCGGGATCTTGTCGCCCAGCCCGGCCTCGCGGACGGCTGAAAGCGTCGCGATGGTCTGTGCCAGGGTTTCCGCCGTCCCGCCGGACTTCGACGTCACCACGAAGCGGCTCTGCGCAAGGTCGAGCGAACGAAGCGCACCGGCCATCGAAACGGGATCGAGGTTGTCGTAAAAGCGCGTTCGCGGTCGCTTCATCTGGCCCGGCCGGTCGACACCGGGGATATTCCATCCCGCGACCTGAGCGAGCGTCTGACCGCCGAGCCCCGATCCGCCGGTACCGAAGAACACGACAGTCCGGGCACCTTTGGCCAGCCGCTCGAAGGCTTCGGAGGCTTCCTCGAGATCGTCGCGCTCCGAGGTGATGCGCGCGACAGGCAGACGGTCTTCTGCGAGTTCCCGCTGCAGGGCGTGGAATTCCGTGCTTGCAGCATCGAGATGCGACGCCAGCGTTTTCTCATCGAGTCCGTGTTGCCCGATCCGCCCATCGAGGCAACCGTTGACGTCGAACCGATAGGGATAATCGCCAGAACCGTTGGAAGTCGCCATCGTCTCGTGCCTTTCGCTGAAGTCCCCCGCCCCCGCCCCCGCTTGCGGCGGCGGGCTATCCCTTTTCAGGTTTAGCGTTTGCGATTCCGCCTGAGGCGGAAAGGATCTAACGCAGTGCCGCGCGGCGGGGTGCGCGTCAAGTGCGCGGCACATCGCGCCGGGCGTTGAGGCGGTCCGTACAGGCTCATATCGTAGACAGCGACACGTTACGTTTCGCCGGCGCGTAGGCCGAAAACGAAAAAGCGGCCGCCGTCGGCAACCGCTTTCTTGAAGTCGCGTTTTCTCCGCTCGGTCTTCAGCCTTTCGGCGTCAGGCCCTTCGGCTGTCCGACCACGACGACGATCAGGTCTTCCGGGTTGAGGAAGCGCTTCGCCGCCCGTTTCAGATCCTCGACCGTCAGCGCCTCGACCATTTCGTTGCGCTTGTCGACATAGTCGACGCCCATGTCCTCGACGAGTATGCCGAGAAGCTGGCTGGCGATCTTCGAATTCGTATCGAAGCGCAGCGCATAAGAGCCGGTGAGATAACTCTTGGCGTTCTTGAGGTCTTCTTCGGAAACCCCTTCCTCGGCAATACGCGACAGCTCCTTACGGATGATATCGAGCGACTCGGCGATGGAGTCGTTCTTGGTCGCGACGCTCCCCATGTAGACGGCGCCGTAATCCATCGGATTGAGGTAGCTGTAGACGGAGTAAGCCAACCCGCGCTTCTCGCGCACTTCCTCCATCAGGATCGCGGAGAAACCGCCGCCGCCGAGGATATGGTTCAAGACGAAGGCTGCCATGAAATCGGGATCCTTGCGCGGCAGCCCGCCCATGCCGAAAACGGCGGCCGATTGCGGCACATCCATCTCGACAACCTTCAACCGACCGCCCTTCACCGGCTCCGTCTGGGCCACCGGCTTAAGCGATGCAGTTTCGGGAAGTTCGCCGAACACCTTGTCGAGCAGTTTCCCCAATTCGTCTTCGGTAATGTCGCCGACGGCAACGATCTTCAGATTGTCCTTGGCGAAGGTGGACTTGCGGAAGGCTTCGAGATCGTCCCGCGTGATCGAGGAGATGGTTTCTTCGCTACCGCGCGGAGAAGTCCCGTAGGGATGGCCGGGGAAAGCGGTCTCGAACCAGGTGCGCGAGGCGAGCCGGTCCGGCGACCGCTTTTCATAGGCGATGTTGGCCAGCAACTGGCGGCGGATCCGGTCGAGCGCATCCTGGTCGAAGCGCGGTTGCGTGATGGCGAGCCGCAGAAGCTCCATGGCGTCGTCGCGGTTCTTCGTCAGCGTCTGGACGCTGCCATAGAACGAATCGCGCGCATCCTCGAAGCTGAGACGCATGGCGATATCTTCCATGCGCTCCTGGAACGCCGCGGAGTCCAGATCGCCCGCGCCTTCATCGAGCATGCCGGAAGTGAAGTTGGCGACGCCGGCCTTGCCATCGGGATCCTGAGAACTGCCGCCACCGAAAGCGAAGCGCAGCGCAAGCAGCGGCACCTGATGCGATTCCACCAGCCAGGCCTCGATACCGCCGGGACTTTTAACTTGCTTGATTTCCATGGCGTTGGCGGGTCTTAGGCTGATGAAGGAGAAGATGAAAAGGGCGACGAGGACGGCCAACGCCCAAAGCGCGAGGTTGCCGCGGGAAGAGGTCTCTGCCGCCGCGGCGACGGCTCTGGCTTTCTTCATGTGTTGTGCTCCCTCGCCTCAGCTTTTTTTCGCGGCGGCCGGCTCGGCCTTGGCTTTGCCGACCGGCTTGGGCGCTTCCGGCAGAAGGTAGCCGGTCACGGATTTCTGCAGGTCGAGGAAGTTTTGCGCGGCTTCCTGCACCTGGGCGGCGGTGATTTTGTTGATCTCCGCCGGCCAATCCTCCACGTCCTTGATTCCTTGTCCGACGACGGCGGCCCAGCCATAGCGGCGTGCAAGAGTCGCTTGGCTGTCGATGCCGTAGATGTATTCCGCCGAAAGGCTGTTCTTGGCGCGCTTCAATTCCGCTTCGGTGACACCGTTTTCCGCGATCTCGGCAATCGCGGCATCGATTTCTGCCTCGATGTCTTCAAGCGTATTCCCGTCGGTGACGACGGCGTAGACCGAGATCTTGCCGCTATCGAAACCGTCGCCGTAGAACCAGCCGCCAGTGCTTGAGGCGAGCTGCTTTTCGACCACGAGGCGCTTGTAAAGACGGCTGGTCGAGCCGGACGCCAGGATCTTCATCAGCACATCGAGCGCTTCCGCCTCGCCGGGCTTCGCCGTGACGTAGGACGGGGCCAGATAATAGCGATGGAAGGATGCCTTCCCGGCACGTGGATCGTTGAGCTTCACCCGGCGCGGTACCAGATGCGGCGGCTCCTGCGGCCGGAAGCGGTTGCCGTTGACCTTCTCATTGGCCGGCACCTTGCCGTAAGTCTCTTCCGCGAGCCGCTTGACCTCATCGGCCTCGACATCGCCAGCGACGACCAGGATGGCGTTGTTGGGCGCGTAGAACTTCTCGTAGAAGCTGATCGCGTCATCCTGATCGAGCGCCGCGATTTCGTGCGACCAGCCGATTACCGGCGTTCCATAGGGGTGCGAATAGTAGAGCGTCGCGTCCATCTGTTCGGCGAGGATCGCGCCGGGATTGTTGTCGGTGCGTGAGCGGCGCTCCTCCAGGATCACGTCACGCTCGGTCAGCACCTCCTTCTCCGTCAGCCGCAGGTTGACCATGCGGTCGGCTTCCATCGCCATGACGTCGGCGAGACGGTCCTTGGCGATTCGCTGGAAGTATGCGGTGGCGTCCTGCGAGGTGAAGGCATTGTCCTGCCCGCCCATGCGCGCGACGATCTTGGAGAATTCCCCGACGGCGATCTTCTCGGTCGACTTGAACATCAGATGCTCAAGGAAGTGTGCGATACCCGATGCGCCTTTCGGTTCGTCGGCGGCGCCGACCCGATACCAGACCATATGCGTCACGACGGGCGCACGCCGGTCCGGAATGACGATCACCTCCATGCCGTTGTCGAGCTTGAAGGACGTCGCGCGCGAATTGATATCGAGGGCGTCGTCGGCGGCTTGGGTGCTGGTCACGGTGTGGGTCGCAGTGATCATGATCGGAATGAGGAGCAACGTTAGGATGAGCTGCGGGAAACGGCGGTTGCCGGCTTTTCGCATCTAGGCGTTCCTTGGTGTCGTTGACACGTTTCGGCCGTCGCCGGATATGATCGCGTCCCTTGCGGCCGAAAACGGCTGCCCTGGATGCGAATGCGATCCGGTTACTGCATTAGACAGCCAAAGATTTGTTGCAGCCCGCCTGGAAGTCAAATGACAAGCGGTTCATGTGTGCTAGCGGCTATGCCGGTAGCCACGCAGCGGATGGCCGGAAATCGGCGGGATCACCGTGTGCGCGAGGCGAAGGGATGGCCACCGTGGACGCAGTGAATAACCGGCGTCACAACATCGACGCAAGCCGACGCCGGAGAACTGCATGAATGACGTCAGATCGGTATTACTGCCCGGGCTGCAACTGCGAACTGTCCGATTTCATCCAGTTCGTCAGGCCGGTGAGAACCGATTTACGGCACGGACCGAGCGGCCCGCTGATCATGTCCGCATCCGTTTCGCCGCGTGCCTTCGCCAGTTCGTACTTCTTGCACGCTTCGGCCTGCTGGCGCTGCAGTTCAGCCTGATCCACGACCCTCGCACGGTCGGGGTCGTTGATTGCGGCCAGCGCATCCTGCGCCGGCGGCGCCGCTGGCTGATTGGGATCGGGCAGGCGGCTCAGGTCGGGCGGAACGACCAGACCGGTGCGCGTCTTAAGCTCGGGTGTCTTGGTGGTATTGCCGGAACCGCTTAATCCGGCCAGTTCGAAGATCTTGCCGTTCAGCTCGACGTCACCCATCGAGCAGGCGCCCAGCGCAAGCGACGCGAGGCAGGCCATAAGTGCTGGAAGGTGGCGACGTCCGGTCATGCTCGGTAACCCCCGATATCCTTCGATCGGAACCCGGCCGAAGACCGCAGGCTCCTGAAGACGTTTAGACTTCCCCGACTGCCCCGCTAGGCGTCCTTTGTGTCAGCATTACGACTCGCCCATATCGAGTCATACAGGAGACCCGCAACGCCGGCAACGATCGCCACATCGGCGATGTTGAAGACGTACCAGGCGTAACCGAAGCCGTGCAGCAGGAAGAAGTCGGCAACGCCGCCCAGAATAACGCGGTCGATGGCGTTTCCGATGGCACCGCCGATGATCAGCCCGAGGCTTAGCGCCATCAGCCGGCCCGTCCCCGCTTTAGCCAGCCAGATCCAGAGCGCCGCCGACACTGCTAGAGCGAACGCAGCCAGCGTGAGCTGCCAGGAATAGCTTTCGCTGTCGAACATCGAATAGCTTATGCCGGTGTTGAGCACATAGACGATCTCGACGAACGGCATCAGGGCGAAGCGGTCCCCGACATTCATTCCGACACCCAGAATCATGAACCACTTGTGGATCTGATCCACGATCAACGTGACGAGCAGCGTGACGAGGCCGATCCGCGACCAGGGTCCCCAAAGAAAACTCGGATTTGTCATCGGGTCGGCCCCCTTTAAAACATCGAGTTCGCGTTGGCGGAGGTCTCTGGCAGCTCCTGGAGCACATCCCAGTGTTCGACGATTCTGCCATCCTCATCGAAGCGGAAAATGTCGATGCCGGCATACTCGAGCCCGCCGGGCCATACTTGGTGGCAGTGCAGGATGACGTGATCGCCCTCCGCGAATACCCTTTTGAAGCTCACCGATTTCCCAGGATAGTCCCGCGCCATGCGCTCGAAGTACTCGATGAAAGCCTCCCGGCCATCGCCGACGTGCGGATTGTGCTGGATGTATTGGCTGCCACCGTACTGCGCCATCGCCTCCGATGGCCGGCACTGATTGAACATAAGGTCGTAGAACGCAACCGCCGAAGCCCTGTTGCGCTCTTCCTGTTCCTCACGCGTCATCACGCCGCCCCGTCGATCTCACGCATCGCTGCGGCGTCGCGCGCGGAAAGCTCCGGATAATCCGGGTCGGAACCGACATCCTGCGTGATGCGCCAAGAGCGTGCGCATTTGGTCCCCTCGGCGCGCTTCGGCACGACAGCCACGCCTGCGACTTCCGGAAGCGTGAAGGCACTCTCGGGTGCCGGGTCGGCGGAAACCTCGATCCCGCTGGTGATGCAGATTTCGGCGAGATCGACACCGGCAAGCGCCGCCCTGAGCCCTTCGTCCGTGACATGGACCACCGGTGCGGCTTCCAGGCTCGAGCCGATCCGCTTGTCGGCGCGCTCCAGTTCGAGCGCCCCGGTAACGACGCGGCGCACCTTGCGCACCTTCTCCCAGCGCCCGGCGACCTCCTCGTTGCGCCATAGCCGCGAGATAAGCGGGAACTCCTCCAGATGCACCGAGTCGGCATCGGGATAGCGCGACAGCCACGCCTCTTCCGCCGTGAACGACAGGATCGGCGCCAGCCACAGCGCGGTCGCCTTGAACGTCTCGTCGATCACCGTCAGTGCCGCCTTCCGGCGCAGGCTGGAGGGTGCGTCGCAATAGAGCGCATCCTTGCGGATATCGAAGTAGAACGCCGACAAGTCGGTGTTGAGGAACTGCGCCAGCGTATAGACCACGCGCCGGTAGTCGTAGGAGGCATAAGCAGTGCGGATTTCCGGTCCGATCTCCGAGAGCCGGTGCAGCATCAGCTTTTCGAGTTCCGGCATATCGGCCACGTCGACGCGGTCCGCTTCATCGAAATGCGCCAGCGCGCCCAGCATCCAGCGGATGGTATTGCGCATCTTGCGGTACGTTTCCGCGAACGTCTTGATGATCTCCGGCCCGATCCTGAGGTCGTCGGAATAATCCGATGCCGCCACCCAGAGCCGCAGAATGTCCGCGCCGGATTTCTCCATTACGTCCTGCGGCGCGACCACGTTTCCGAGCGACTTCGACATCTTCTGACCCTTCTCGTCGAGAACGAAACCGTGGGTCAGAACGACGTCGTAAGGCGCGCGTCCGCGCGTCCCGCAGCTTTCCAGAAGCGAGGAGTGGAACCAGCCGCGATGCTGGTCGGAGCCTTCCAGATACATCACCCGGTCGGCCCCGTTGTCGACCGGCCGGTGAATGCCCGAGAGGCCGGGGAAGTGCTTCGGATCTTCCATCGTGAAGGCGTGCGTCGAACCGGAATCGAACCACACGTCGAGCACGTCGCGCACCTGTTCCCATTGCTCCGGATCGTCGACAAGCCCGTCGAGGAACCGCTCTTTCGCGCCGTCCTCGAACCACACGTCGGCGCCCTTTTCGTCGAAGGCGGCCTTGATGCGGCGCGCCAGTTCGGCGGAGGCTTCGAACCCCGGCCCGGGGATGATTTCGTCGGTTTCGGTATTGCGGAACACGGTGATCGGCACGCCCCAGGCGCGCTGCCGCGAAACCACCCAATCGGGCCGGTTTTCGATCATTGAGGTGATCCGGTTCTCGCCCGCTGCCGGCACCCATTCGACGCGCTTGATTTCGTCGAGCGCCAGTTCGCGCAGCGAGCGGTTGGAGCCGGAAACAGCGCCACTCCCACTGACGTCATCCCCGCGAAGGCGGGGATCCGGCGAGGTCTCTGAAGCAGCCGCACCGCTGCCTTTTTTCGCTGACGTGGGCAGATCCCCGGCCGAGCCGGGGATGACGGATTGAGGAGCAGCGCCCATTCCGCCATCCATGCGAATGAACCACTGCGGCGTGTTGCGGAAGATGACCGGCTTCTTCGAGCGCCAGGAGTGCGGATATTGGTGCTTGAGCCGGGCCCGCGCGACCATCATGCCGGCCGCAGCCAGCGCCTTGATAACCGCCTCGTTGGCGTCGCCCTTGTCGCCGTTCTCCTTCAGGACCCGCTTGCCCTCGAAGCCTGGCGCCTGATCGGTGAACGTGCCGTCGGCATTCACCGTGAACGGGATCGTGGTATCGATCCCGCGCTGCCGCAACGCCTTCTGGTTAGCCGTCCAGATGATGTAGTCGTCCGCGCCGTGGCCGGGCGCGGTGTGCACGAACCCGGTGCCCGTATCGTCGGTGACGTGATCGCCATCGAGGAGCGGCACGTCGAATTCGTAGCCTTGGCCGCGCAGGGGATGGGCGCAGGTCAAACCGGTCAGTTCCTCACCGGAAACCGCGCCCAGCCGCGTGAACGCTTCAACCTTGGCCGCTTTCATCACCTGCTCGGCGAGCGCATCGGCGAGAACGAACTTCTCCCCGACACCGGCCCAATTGCCGTCGGGCGCCTCGGTCACTTCATACAGGCCATAGCCGATCTTCGAGGAAAACGAGATCGCACGGTTACCGGGGATCGTCCAAGGTGTCGTGGTCCAGATAACAACAAAGGCGCCATCCGCGTGATGGGCGGAGTCGTGCGAGTCGTGGATGTAGCTGACCGGCCCTAGCACAGGAAACTTCACCCACACCTGATCCGACGTGTGCTCGTGGTACTCGACTTCCGCTTCCGCCAGCGCGGTCTTCTCGACCACCGACCACATCACCGGCTTCGAGCCGCGATAGAGCTGGCCCGTCATGGCGAACTTCATCAGTTCGTCGGCGATGGTGGCTTCCGCCGGATAAGCCATCGTCAGGTACGGGTTCTGCCAATCTCCGACGACGCCGAGCCGCTTGAACTCTCCGCGCTGCACGCCGACCCACTTGTCCGCGAACTCACGGCATTCGGCGCGGAATTCGTTGACCGGGATCTCGTCCTTGTTCTTCCCCTTCGCGCGGTACTGCTCCTCGATCTTCCACTCGATGGGGAGTCCGTGGCAGTCCCAGCCCGGCACGTAGTTGGAATCGTGCCCCAGCATCTGCTGCGATCTGACGACGAGGTCCTTGAGGATCTTGTTCAGCGCATGCCCGATGTGGATGTTGCCGTTGGCGTAAGGCGGACCGTCGTGCAGGACGAACTTGTCCTTACCCTTCGCGCGCTCGCGCAGCTTGCCGTAGAGGTCGATTTTCTCCCAGCGCTCCAGGAGCTTGGGTTCGAGCTTCGGCAGCCCGGCCCGCATCGGAAACTCGGTCTGCGGCAGGAACAGCGTCTTGCCCCAGTCGCGGCCCTCGCCGGCGCCGCTCTCGGCCTTGTCTTTCTTCGCCATGGTGAACTTCGCTTGAATTTCGCATCGGTTGGGCGGCGGAACGTGAATCGCCACGCGCCAGTGTCAGCGGGCCTTCTATCACGACCGCGCGGCAACGCCACCAAGGCGAGCGAATTCGCCGCCTGTCAGCCGCTCGCGCTGTCCGCTCTCACTCGCCGCCGGCCTTCGGAGGCGGCGGCTCGGAGCGGCTCGGGGCCGGGTCCTCTCGCAATGCGGCGCGCTTCCAGACGGGCGGCAGGAACCCCATCCCCAGTTTCGCAAGTCCCTTGTCGGCGGCCGCGTCATGCGCCTGCTTCACCGCCCGGGTCCAGATCGGCGAGAACAGAAGCGACAGCACGATAACCGAAATCGCGAGCTTGTAGCCGACCGGATCGAGCACGCCGTTGGCGAGCCCCACGGCCGTCAGAACGAACGAGAATTCGCCGATCTGCCCCATGATAAGCCCCGCCTGATAGGCATTCTTCCACGGAAGCCCGACGAAATGCAGGATCGTGATGTTGGCCAACGACTTGAGGATTAGCGCGCTTAGGACGAACGCAGCGACAAGACCCAGGTTCTCCATGATGAAGCCGACGTCCAGCAAGAGCCCGATGGCCACGAAGAACATAACCATCAGCACACCCTGGATCGGCTCCATGGCGTGGATCGCCTGCGCCCGTAGCGTCGTCTTGCCGATGATGAGCCCGGCGACGAAGGCTCCGTAAGCCGGCGACATGCCCGCGACCCCGGTGAGGACGGCGGTCGTCGAGCAGATCAGCAAGGCCACCAGCGTCACCATCTCGACGCGCCCGAGAATCCGGTCCTGCCACGGGAAATGCAGCTTGCCGCGCGGCCCGACGATCCAGATGAAAAGGACGAGGCTGCCAATCGCCAGGGCAACGGTCAGGATCGTATTGAACTCAATCGAGCCGCCGGGCTGGAAGCTGTTGGCGATAATCAACATCGGCACGATGGCGATGTCCTGCGCGATCATCACCGCGACGACGATACGGCCCAGGTCGCTGCGCAATTCCCCGATGTCGTCGAGCATCTTCAAGGCGACCGCCGTCGACGACATCGTCACCACGAACGCCAGAAGCAGTACCTGCTCGAAACGCCAATCCAGAAACGCCCCGAAGATCATCATCGCGGCCAGTGCGATGGAAAGCTGCCCGACAACGGTTATCACCGCCGGCCGGATATCCGCGATGAAGGCCTTGAGCGAGATCTCCATGCCGATAACGAAAAGCAGGAACAGCACGCCGAATTCGGCAATGAGCGGCACCGCGTCCACCCGCGGCATAAACCCGACGCCCGCCGGCCCCAGAACCAGACCGGCCAGGATGTAGCCGACCATCGGCGGCTGACGCAGCCAAACCATGACGAGGCCCGCCGAAGCGGCCGCCAGCGTGACGATGGCGATTAGCAGGAGAAACGGTAGTTGTTCTTCCATAAAATCTCCTGCCCGCCGCGAAGATGGCGAAGCGCACGCGACGGGCGCCGAGCGGTGTCGGCGTCACGGTGAATGGATTTGAATTAGCGCCAACGAGCCCGAGCAGCGCGTCGTTCCGGCATCCTAACAGTCGCAGGCCCCAGGAGCGAGTGCGTCTTCTTGCTATTGCCACCGGTCTTGACGGCCTGCCGCGCCCAACTGGACGGACGCCCGATCACCCGCTTTGCACAGGCGTTTCCGGTGCCGCCGACAGCACCCCGCGCGCCGCTTCGCAATCGCGAGCGATCTGCGCCTTGAGAGCGTCGAGACCCTCGAACCGGCGGTCGCCCCGCAGGAAAGCGATGAAGTCGATCGAGAGCTGTTTGCCGTAGAGATTGCCTTCGAAGTCGAGGAGGAACGTTTCGAGCCAGACCGGCCCGTCGGCCTGGACCGTCGGCCTCCCGCCGAAGTAGGCCGCGCCCGGAAACGTCTTTCCATTGACGTGCGCCCGCACCGCGTAGATTCCATGCAACAGGGCCGTCCCGTCCGCGAGTGCGACGTTCGCGGTCGGAAACCCAAGTCCGGCGCCGACCTGGTTGCCGCCGATAACTTCGCCCGACACCCGCCACCAATGCCCGAGGACGCGTGCCGCCCCGCGCACGTCGCCTTGCGCCAGATGCACCCGAACCGTCGTCGACGAGAACGTCTCGCCATCCTCGCCCTGCTGTCCGACGACCGTGACGCCAAAGCCCAGCCGCTCGCCGAACTCCCGCATGGTCTCAGGTGTGCCCGAACGCTTGTGACCGAAACAGAAGTCGTAGCCGATAACCACTTGCCCGGCGCCGAGGCGTTCCACGAGCACGCCCTCGATGAATTCCGCCGCCGAAAGCCGCGCGAACGCGGCGTCGAAATCATTCACCACCGCGATATCGAGACCGAGACTGTCCAGGAGCCGGGCCTTCTCGGGCAGTGGCGTCAATCGGAAATGAGGTTCCTCCGGGTGGAAGAATTCGCGCGGATGCGGCTCGAAAAGGATCACGCCGGCCGGACCGCCACTTGCGCGGGCGGCTGAGATCGCGTGTCCAATCAGCGCCTTATGGCCGCGATGCACGCCATCGAAGTTGCCGATGGCATAGGCGCCGCCGCGCAGCTGCCCGGGTAGGTCGTCACCTTTGCGGAGGAGGAGCATCGCCTTACTCGCGGCTCTTGCGCTCATTGGCTCTAAGGTTCATCGGGCTCCGGTTCACCGGGCCATGCGTTGAACGGCATACCCAGCGTTGTGCCGCCTCGTCTGCTGCCGTGTCGGCTGATTCGAACCGGTCATTCATTCCGGCCGCGCCGGCACCATCATGATCGCCTCGCCGTCGAGCACCGTTTTTCCCTTCACGGTGCAGAAGCAGTCGAACCGGGCACGCCGCTTTGCCGACATCAGATCCACGACGACGACGCGGGCCAACACTTCGTCGCCGACTTTGACCGGCGCCTTGAAGTTGAGCGACTGCGAGACGTAGATCGCGCCGGGTCCAGGCATCTTCATGCCGAAAACCGTGGAGATGTAGCTGGCCGTCAGCAGGCCGTGCGCGATGACATCCTTGAAGATCGTCTTGGCGGCATACTCAGGATCGAGGTGAACAGGATTGAAGTCGCCCGACACGGTGGCGAACGTGCGGATATCTTCCATCGTGACCGTCTTGGTCACGGATGCTTCCATGCCCAGATCGAGATCCTCGAAGTAAAAGGTTTTCCCCGTCTCTTTCGACAATTGTGGAAGATCTCCGGACCGCAGAGGGGCATTTGCAAACGTGCCTGTTGCTCGGCGCACCGCAGCGCACCAAGGCCGCCACCCTAATGACGCTTTCACGACCCGACAACCTCCGCCTTAGTCCGAAAGCAGGATTCCGCACATCAAGGTTCGCGGTTGTTCTTGCAATTTTCATCGCGAAGCGCTTATCTATCGGCCTTCCCTGCCATTTTCCGACCGAGAACTGAGGGACCGCCGATACGGATCGCCCGTATCGCCAGCGGCCTTTAGGAAAGAGAACGCATGAGCGATCGCAAACCATTGATGCCGAAAGCGACAGCCGTCTGGCTGGTCGACAACACCGCTTTGACCTTCGACCAGATCGCGGCGCTTTGCGGCCTTCATCCCCTCGAAGTCAAGGGTATTGCCGACGGCGACGTCGCACAGGGGATCAAGGGTATGGACCCGGTCAACGCCGGCGAACTCACCCGCGATGAAATTGAACGCGGCGAAAAGAACCCCGACCACAAGCTGCGCATGGCCGAACCCAAGGTCGTACTGCCGCAGACGGCAACCAAGAAGAAGCGCCCGCGCTATACGCCGGTTTCCCGCCGGCAGGACCGGCCCAACGCCGTTTTGTGGCTCTTGAAGCAGCATCCGGAACTCAAGGACAGCCAGATCATCCGGCTTGTCGGCACCACCAAGCCGACGATCACCCAGATCCGCGACCGGACGCACTGGAACACGCCCAACCTCGTGGCCCAGGATCCGGTGACGCTGGGGCTGTGTAAGCAGATCGATCTCGACGCGGAGGTTCAGAAAGCGGCCAAGCGCGTAGCAGCCGACCGCGCCGCCAGCGGTCTGCCCGAGGAGCAGCCCGGCGGCGGCCTGCTGCCCACCTCCGAAACCGTGCCGGGGATGGGGCCGCAGCCGGACTTCGCACCGGCCCCGCGGGAGCGATCCGAAGCCGAAGAGGACGCCGAGGTGTTCGCGCGTCTGCAGCGCCTTTCGAGCGCCGAGGAGCAACCCGATTCCGACGGCGATGATCAGCCAGACGTCGTCTTTCCCGAGGTCGACACTGGAGACGATGCCCCAGCCGGTGAGGCCGAGCCTGCCGCCGGAACCGGCGAACAGCCGGGTATCGAGGCCGCTGAAACGGCCGAGGCGCAATCGGATGAACCGGCCTCGGCGGCGGAATCTGAAGATACAGTGGCCGAAAACGACGAGCCTGCCGAGGACTATGGCGTCTCGAAATTCACCACCCCGGTCAACGAGGCCGCCGTCAAGGGCATCGTGAAGTTCCTGCGGCATCGCCTTGCGTTCCGCGGACGGTTCGCTCGTCTCCTGCTCGAGCAAGGACGAACTCGACCGTGTTCGCGAGAGCTTCTTGAAGAAGAAGATGGGGCTTGCCGAAAGCCACGACGACGAAGCGCTCGACGGCCTGATCGCGGAAGTCTGCGAGCAGATGAAGGAAACCCGCCGCAAACACCGTGTCGTCTTCTATTACTTGCTCGCCGAGAAACTCGGCATGCTCGACAAGCTCGCCGCCTGATCTTCGTCGCGCACATCGGCCTAATGCTTTTCCGCATTACGCGGAATCACATCGCCAGCCGGTCGGGGGAGCGGGTGGTTCAGCCTAATCCTGGAAGGGAATAGTCTTGCGCAGGGACGTCATTGAACGTCCCTGCCGACCACCGGCGCTGCGGCAAACAATCCGCGCACAGTGCCCGACGGACCCGATTCGCCCACTTTGGTCCGATCCGGCATAACGGCGTCCATCGCCGGCCCGCAGATGCGATACACTGCCACACGGACGCCCAGGATGGCCGCTATCCCGTACCGCTAGTTGTGGGTAAGCCGCGTTTGTCAAGCGTCTTCTGCGGCCTTCGGGCAAGCGCGCGTTGATGGCGAAGCCGTGAAGGGTTAAGGGTCTTCGTGGCGAAACGGGGACGCCCGCGCAGCGCGGACGACGCAGGTGGCGAGGACATTGCGATGAGCCAGACGAACGGATCGAGCGAACCGACGATGGAGGAGATTCTGGCCTCCATCCGCAACATCATCGCGCAAGACCCGGCGAAAGCCGAGGGCGCGGCGGCCACGCCTGCGCAACCGGAACCCGCCGCTAAAGCAGAACCGACCGGTACCGCGACGACTGGAACCGAGGGCGGCCGAACGGAGGCGGAAGCCGAGCCCGCTCAACCGGCGGCGCGCGCCGCCGGGCCGGATTTCGGATCGCTCCGGCCCGCCGCCGACCGCACGCCATCGTTCGGCCCCGGTGCATCGGACGGACCGAAGCTGCCGTTTTCCCGCCCGAACGAACCGGCACCGGTGCCGGCCGCAAAAACCGCGGAACCTGAGCCTGTGGCGTCGAACGAGGGCAGCGCGGCAGATGAGCAAGCGCCCGCCGATGACTTCTCCGACCTGTTCGAGGAGCCCATCCCCACGCTGTCCATCACGCCGAGCCCCTTCGCCGGGGCTAAGCCCGCCACGACGGCGGATATGGCCTCGACGGAACCTGCCGCCGCGCCAGAGCCCGCCGCCGCGCCACTCACGACGCCGCCGGAGTCTGAGGCTGAGGCCGAGGCAGGCAAACCTCAACCGAAAGAGATGCCGCTGAGCGAGTCAGTCGCCGCGGCCTTGGGACGCCCAGCCCCCCAGGCTGACAAGGCTCCGCCTGCCGCATCGTCCGAACGTAAGGAAGGCTCGGGCTTCGACTTCGGCACCTTCCGCGCGCCCCGCTTTGAGCCGGGCAAGACCGGAGCGGTCCCGCCAGCCGGTACGTCACCGGAAATCAAGCCTGCGGCGCCCTTCAATTCCACTTCGGACGCCGCGCGCGAGACTGAAGGCGCTACCGCAGCCGAGGCAGCCGAACCGAAGTCCGCCGAGGCGAACTCGGATGCCGGCGCCAACGCCCCGGTCGCTCGGGAGAAAACCAGTCCGACCGTGATCGCCGCAATGTCCCCGCCGGCGGCGCCTGCCGAGGCAAAGCCCGCAACGGAAGCGGCAGAGAAATCCACTTCGGACGACCCCGCGCCTGCTGCCGAAGCCGAAGCGGCCAAGTCGGCAGCGGCCCTAAAAGACTCCGCTGCGGCCCTGAAGGGCTCCAACGTCGGTTTCCTGGCCCAGGCTCCGCGCCCCATCGATCCGCCGGGAGACACGAAAGCCGTTAGCCGGCTCGAACCGATCGCGCGAATGGAGAAGGCTGCCGCTACACCATCCAAACCGAACAGTGGCGACGAGAAACCCGCGGCTGCAAGCTTGAACGCCGGCACATCTGACCTTTCCGCGAAAAAAGAAAGCGACAGCAAACCCGAAGACGCCAAACCGGCGCCGCCGCACGGTGAGCTGAAAGCCGCATCGTCGCTTTTCGCATCGCCCCCGGACAGCTCGCCGGAGAGCGCCCCGGCAACGGAACAGGCCTCCACGCCTGCGTCCGAGGCAGCCGACGCCAAACCCGCGCTGTTCGCCAAACCAGCGCCTTCCACCGGTTCGCCGGCCACGAGCCAAGCGGCGCTTCAACCCACGGCGCCCTCGACCGAAGGTCTTTCGGTCTCGAACATCATCGTCTCGAGCGAGGGCGGCCGGGTTAAGACTCTGGAAGACACCGTCGCCGAACTCCTGCGTCCGCTTCTGCGCGAATGGCTGGAGAACAATATGCCTCGGATCGTCGAAAGCGCCCTCCGCCTGGAAGTTGCGGAGAGCGTCAAGAAACAGCTCGAGGGGCCGAGCCGCAGCAAGCCGAACGGTCACGGCTGATACCGGACAGGCCATGGCGCCGGGGGTAACGGCACGGGCGGGGAAGGTGTCAAAGTCCGCCGCTGGGCGCCCCAGGCGCACTTTCGAAGGCATTCGAATGGTGAGAGGGCGGACAACGGTTTCGCTGTCGCCCCTCCAACTCTGGCCCTTCCGGTCCCACGTTCGACACGACGGCGAGCGCCGCCCGGATTTGACCTTCGGCGGAAGCGAGCGTACGACCGGCCATCCTACTGTTTCCTGCCTGAATTGAAGCACCGACACACCCATGCTTGAAAAGACCTACCAGCCCGCCGCGATCGAGCCGCGGATTCACGACAAATGGGAAGCCGCGGAGGCCTTCAAGGCCGGCTCCTCCGCCCGCGAGGACGGATCTTCGGAGCCCTATTCCATCGTGATCCCGCCGCCGAACGTCACGGGTTCGCTGCACATGGGTCATGCGCTCAACAACACGCTGCAGGACGCGCTCTGCCGCTTCGAACGCATGCGCGGGCGCGACGTGCTCTGGCAACCGGGCACCGACCACGCCGGCATCGCCACGCAGATGGTCGTCGAACGCCAGATGGCAGAGCGTCAGGAGCCGGGCCGCCGTGAGATCGGGCGCGACAAGTTTCTGGAAAAGGTCTGGGCCTGGAAGGAAGAATCCGGCGGCACCATCGTCAACCAGCTAAAGCGCCTCGGCGCGTCCTGCGACTGGAGCCGCGAGCGCTTCACGATGGACGAAGGCTTGTCCGAGGCCGTCCTCAAGGTGTTCGTCGAGTTGTATGAGGCCGGCCTCATCTACAAGGACAAGCGCCTCGTCAACTGGGACCCGAAGTTCCAGACCGCGATCTCGGACCTCGAAGTCGTGCAGGTGGAAGCCACCGGCAAGTTCAAGTGGACAGACGGCGAGAAGGACGAGGACGGCAACGAAAAGCCGCTCGACTTCAAGGCGCTCAACAAGCTGCTCGACAATAATCCGGGCGGCCACATGTTCCACTTCCGCTATCCGCTTAAGGACGACCCCGACCGCCACATCATTGTCGCGACCACGCGTCCCGAAACGATGCTGGGCGATACGGGCGTCGCCGTTCACCCCGAGGACGAGCGCTACACCGATCTCGTCGGCAAGATGATCGTTCTGCCGCTGGTCGGCCGCGAGATCCCCATCGTCGCCGACGAATACTCCGATCCCGAGAAGGGCACCGGCGCGGTGAAGATCACCCCGGCACACGACTTCAACGACTTCGAAGTCGGCAAGCGCCAGGGCCTCGAAGCGATCAATATTCTGGACACACACGGCAACCTTCTTATCGGTGCGGAAGCCGACGAGGCAGACCTGCCTGAAGCCTATCGCGGCATGGACCGCTTCACCGCGCGCAAAAAAGTGCTGGAGGACCTGCACGCCGCCGGGCTACTGGCCAAGATCGAGCCCACGACGCATCAGGTGCCGCACGGCGACCGCTCGAACGTCGTCATCGAGCCGTGGCTGACCGACCAGTGGTACGTGAACGCCGAGGAGATGGCGAAAGCCGCGATCAAGGCGGTCGAGAAAGGTGACACGCGCTTCATCCCCGGCAACTGGGACAAGACCTACTTCGAGTGGATGCGCAACATTCAGCCCTGGTGCATCTCCCGCCAGCTCTGGTGGGGCCACCAGATCCCAGCGTGGTACGGACCCGACGGCGAGGTCTTCGTCGCCCACGACGAGAAAGAAGCCGCCGCGAAAGCGAAGAAGCATTACGGCAAGGCCGTCGAACTCACCCGCGACGAGGATGTCCTCGATACCTGGTTCTCCTCCGCCCTGTGGCCATTCTCCACGCTCGGCTGGCCGGAAAACACCCCGGAACTTGAGCGCTATTACCCGACCAGCGTGCTCGTCACCGGCTTCGACATCATCTTCTTCTGGGTCGCCCGCATGATGATGATGGGCCTCCACTTCAAGAAGGAAGTGCCCTTCAAGGATATCTACATCCACGCCCTCGTCCGCGACGAGAAGGGGCAGAAGATGTCGAAGTCCAAGGGCAACGTCATGGACCCGCTCGTCATCATCGACGAGTACGGCGCCGACGCCCTGCGCTTCACGCTGTCGGCCATGGCCGCCCAGGGCCGCGACATCAAGCTCGCCAAGTCGCGCGTCGAGGGCTACCGCAACTTCGCGACCAAGCTTTGGAACGCCGCCCGCTTCGCCGAGATGAACGAGTGCGTCCGCCAGCACGACTTCGACCCCGCCAAGGTGGACTCCACCGTCAACAAATGGGTCGTCGGCGAAACCGAGCGCGCCGCGAAAGCCGTGACGGCCGGGCTCGAAGCCTACAAGTTCAATGAAGCCGCCGGCGCGGCCTACGAATTCGTCTGGGGCGTCTTCTGCGACTGGTATCTGGAGCTCATCAAGCCGCAACTCTCCGGCGACGACGAAGCCGCCAAGGCCGAGACGCGCGCCTGCGTCGCCTGGACGCTCGACCAGATCCTCAAGCTCCTGCACCCGTTCATGCCCTTCATTACAGAAGAGCTGTGGGCGCACATGGTCCAGCACGGCGAGCAGCGCCTGTCGCTCCTCACGCTCTCGGCATGGCCGCACATCGACGGCCTCGCCGACGAAGCCGCCGACGCGGAAATCGGCTGGGTGGTGGAACTGGTTCAGGAAATCCGCTCGGTGCGAAACGAGATGAACGTGCCCGCCGGCGCGAAGATCCCGCTGCAGCTCATTGGGGCCGACAAGGAAACCCGCCGCCGCGCCGAGATCCACGAGGACACCATCGCCCGCCTCGCCCGCCTGGACGACGAGATCGACTTTGTCGACGAAGCCCCGTCCGGCGCGGCGCTGATCGTGACCGGCGAAACGACGGCCGCGATCCCGCTGGAAGGCGTGATCGACATGGACGCTGAAAAAGCGCGCCTCGCAAAAGAGGTCACGGACACCGAGAAGCTCCTGAAAAAGGAACAGGGCAAGCTCGACAACCCGCAGTTCGTCGCCAAGGCCAATCCCGAAGCGATCGAGACCGCCCGCGAGCGCGTCGAGGAATTTCAGGACAAAATCGCCCGGCTGTCGGCGGCATTGAAACGGCTGGGTTGATAGCCCAGGGCCGGGGCCGGCCGGGCTTCGCTTAATACCCGATGCGCAGAGGCGCACGCCCCACGGGCGCGCCGCGCTGCGGGCAGCCCGTCAACGCTGTTACGGGCGAATTGGCCTGCGCGTCCGCGATCTCCCAATGCAGACCGAGCACGAAAAGCACAGCGGACGGCACGAAGATCGCGAAGAAAGCGGCGATCGATAAAAATTCGATCATATGGCTTGGCCTGCCCCGTGAAGGAGGGTTGGACGATCCGGGCTTTCGGTCGGCCGGACGATAGACTGACGGCACCGATGGCGCATCAGACATATCTCATGCCATTAAACGTGCAGGCCCCGCTCTCCGATCACCGAAACCCAGGCAGGGCCCGCGGTCCGACTGCCGCTGCGCCTCCTGGTCGAAGCCACTGCTTCCCTTGCATGCGGCAATATGTCTGCAAGATAAAAGAGGCGCCGGCCCCGCTGTCGGTACGGCAGGACCAGCGCGGGCTTCGTCAAGCGAAGGTGAAGTCGTCCGCGGTCAATTCCGACATCGACACATCGACGAGGAATGCGCCGCCGATGGCGCCCATGTCGATCATGGTGCCGAACACGCCGTCCACGTACATCTCCTCGGAATTGTCGAGCACATCGGCCAGAGAATTGAACCCGGTGCCGGAACTGCTCAGATCGATACTGTCCTCGGTTCCTCCGGCGGTGAAGTCCATGATGAAATCGATGTTCCAGGGTAGTAGGCCGGTGGCCACGTCGCCTGCATCGAAAACGAACGTATCGTCGCCGGAGCCTCCGATGATGCCGTCGAGCCCGGTTCCGCCATGGATGATGTCGTCCCCGGCGCCGGCATCGATTTCGCTGTGCGCGCCGTTGCCCACGATGACGTCATCGAAGCGGCTGCCGACGATATTCTCGATCCCCGACAGCGTATCGCCCTCCGCGTGACCGCCTTGCCCGGTCCCGGCAACCAGATCGATAGTGACGCCGGCATTCGACGCCGAGTAGTCGGCGGTATCGTTGAGACCGGCGCCACCATCCAGATCGTCCGCGCCGGCGCCGCCGACGAGCGTGTCATCGCCGTCCATGCCCATCAGAGTGTCGTCGCCATGCCCGCCAACGAGTTCGTTGTCGTTGGCATCACCGGTCAGGTTGTCGGCGTAGCGGCTTCCAATGAGGTTCTCGATGCCGTGCAGGAGGTCGCCCTGCGCGTCGCCGCCCGATCCGACACCCGTCGTCAGGTCGACCGTCACGCCGCTGTCCGAGGTCGAATAACGCGCGGTGTCCTCGCCGGAACCCCCAAAGAGCATATCGGCGCCGCCGTTGCCTTGCAGAAGGTCATCGCCGAGTCCGCCGTCGAGTGTGTTGGCCCCGTCGTCGCCGATAAGGCGGTCGCCGTAGCGGCTGCCGAAAACGTTCTCGATACTGTCGAAGGTGTCGCCTTCTGCGGTGCCTCCTTTTGCACCGTTTGATTCGAGGTCGACGTACACGCCTTCATTGGAGTCGAGGTAGTGAGCGCTGTCGATGCCGCTTCCCCCGATCAGCATGTCCGCGCCATAGCCACCCCAAAGGTCGTCGTTGCCGCCCTCACCCAAGAGCACGTCGTCACCCCGCAGGCCTTCGAGAACGTTGTCCTGATTGTCCCCGCCGAGCTTGTCGTCGTAGTTGCTGCCGCGCAGGTTCTCGATATCTCTCAGGACATCGCCTTTGGCTTCCCCGGCATAACCCTTGCCGGTCGCGAGGCTGACGGAAACACCGGAATCGGCGTTGACGTAGCCTGCCGTATCCTCGCCGGAGCCGCCGTCGATGAAGTCCTCTCCTTCGTCACCTTGCAGGTAGTCGTCGCCGCCGCGGCCGAAGAGCCGGTCGTCGTCGGTTCCGCCGTAAAGCGAGTCGCGGTCGTTGCCGCCGACGATCGTATCGAAGCCACTGCTGCCGCTGATCTGATATCGGTCGGGCTGTGTTGCCACGATGGTGTCGTCACCGCGGGTTCCACGAATACGAATCATTGTCATCTCCTATGGGTTTCACCGGCAGGCGAAAGTGTCGTCAAAAGCCCCCGGTATTTTTCTCTATTGCCGAGCTCAATATCGGCCCGCCCTCTATGCATTCTCAAAAAATTGATCGAAGTCTCGCTCGTTACAATTCCGGACACGATCCGGGGAATATTTCAGAATTTAAATCGATCATTCCTTTCTTGGTGTAATTGTTCCGCATGGAACTTTTCTATTTTGCCCCCGATCGTTGTACCGAGGTTGATCCCGCCTGCGACACGGAGCCCATGTCATCCCGGGAACAGCGGATACCTGAACCGGCAGCTAAGAAGCGTCTCATGGTGAAACCCAAAGGACAGGAAGGCGGGACTCCCATGTCGCAGACCACACCACTGGCCCAGGCGATCGCCGGGGTGCGCCCCGGACTCGTATCTGTGGCCATCATCAGCGTCTTCGTGAACCTCACGCTCCTCGTGCCGCCGCTTTATATGCTTCAGGTCTACGACCGCGTTCTTGCCGCCGGACACGTGGGAACGCTGCTCATGCTCTCGTTGATCGCACTGATCATGTTGAGCGTTTTCGGCATTCTCGAATATGCGCGGCAAGGAATACTTATCCGGCTCGGCCGCCGGTTCGACGCGATCCTGTCGGGAGCGATCTTTTCGACGCTGGCGGTTCATGCCGCACATGACACTTCAAGCCACGGTCTTGCGGCCATGCGAGACGCCGCGACGCTGCGCGAGACTATCGGCAGCAGCACGCCCGCTTCGCTGTTTGACGTCCCCTGGACACCCGTCTTCATCGCCTTGTGCTGGCTGATGCATCCGCTTCTGGGTATGGTATCTCTTTTCGCGGCAATCGGCATTTTCACAATCGCGCTTTTTACCGAAACGCTTTCACGCGGCGGCATCGCGGAAGCCAATATACATGCTCAAAAAAGCGCCCGCGTTTCTGCCATGTCTTTCGCAAACGTCGAAACGGTTCGCGCATTGGGAATGCAGAAAGCGATGTCGCAGAAATGGCAGGAAAGCCATTTCAATTCGGTCGATTCTCTATCCATCGCGAGCGAACGCGTCGCCTTGATGCTCGCCCTCTCGAAGTTCACTCGCCTTGGTGTACAGTCTGCCTTGCTCGGCACGGGCGCCTGGCTTGTTATTCAGAACGAAATCTCGCCTGGCATCATGATCGCCGCGTCCATTATCATGGGCCGTGCCCTCGCCCCCATCGAACAGCTTGTCGGCAATTGGCGCCGCATCGTCGCCGCGCGTGCGGCCTACAAACGGCTGACCGATCTGTTTCGCGATCTGCCCGACGAACCCAAGAAGACGAGCCTTCCCGCGATTTCCGGGCGGATCGAACTCGAGGCCGTCGAGATCGTCCCCCCTGGCGTTCAGAAACCGGCCGTCCAGAATGCCTCCTGCGTCATCGAGGCCGGCTCGATTGTCGCAATCGTCGGCGCGTCCGGCAGCGGCAAGACCTGCCTTGCGCGTGCCATCGCCGGAATCTGGCCCTGCGCCGAAGGTGCGATCCGCTTCGATGGCGCCTCGCTCGATCAGTGGTCGAGCGAGGACCTCGGCCGCCTCATCGGGTACGTGCCCCAGTCCGTTGCGCTGTTCGATGGCACGGTGGCCGAAAATGTCGCGCGTTTCACTTCGGCGAGCGACGAGAGCATCGTCGAGGCCGCCCGGCGTGCCGGCGTGCATGAGGCTATTCTGCGCCTCCCGCAGGGTTACGAGACCCGGATCGGCGAAGGCGGCCTGGCGCTTTCAGGCGGCATGGCCCAGCGCGTGGCACTGGCGCGCGCCATGTTCGGCAAGCCCTCGATCGTCATTCTCGACGAACCGAACGCCAATCTCGATACCGAGGGCGACCGCGCTCTGAGCGCCGCGATCGCGGGCCTCAAAGCCGATGGCTGCACGGTGCTGATCGTGACGCACAAGCCGCAAATCCTCGGCAAGGTCGATTTCGTGATGGTGGTGCACGACGGGCGGATCAAGCAGTTCGCACCGCGTGACGAGATCCTCAGACCACAGGCTCCCCGTCCGATCGAGCCCGCCCGGGCGACGTCTACGGCCGCCTGATTTTCTCCGAAGCCGAAGCCGTCAACGAAATCCGGCTTACGTTTTTTCGAAAGGAACGAAACGATGTCCGAACGCGAGACACCTATCGCCGCGAGGCCTGACCATGCGTCGTTGTCCCGGCTCGCCTACGCAACGATTGCCATCGCATTCGGCCTGGGCGGGGCTTGGGCGGGAGTGGCCCGGCTCGACAGCGCCGCAATCGCAGCAGGCCGGATCGAGGCGGAAACCAAGACGAAGGCCATCCAGCATCTCGAAGGCGGCATCGTCAGCGAAATCCTGGTCAAGGAAGGCGACGCCGTCCAGCGTGACCAGATCCTGTTTCGCATTGAACCGGTCCAGTACGAAGCCGACAAGACCCTCCTGGCGAAGCGGCTTGTTTCGGCGCAGGCCCGGCAGGATCGGCTGATGGCCGAGCGCGGGGGCGCTTCGCAAATCGTTTGGAGCGGTTTTGAACGCGATGTCGTCACGGCAGCGGATGTTCAGGCCGTGCGTGCGCGCGAACGGAGCCTTTTCGAGGAGCGGCGTGAAGCTCAACAGCGCGAAATCGAGATCAGCCAGTCACGGATATCCCAGGCCCGCCGCGAGATCGAAGGACGTATGCAGCAACGCGATTCCTATGAGGCGCAGGTCGCGAGCGTCGAAGGCGAACTGAAGCGACTGAAGCCGCTTGTGGCCAAACGCCTCGTGACATCGAGCCGGATTCAATCGCTGGAGCGGGACGCGGCGCGCTACCGGGGCGAAGTCGGCAAGGCGCGCGCAGATATCGCCCGCGCCAAAGAAAGGATTGCCGAAACCGAGCTGCGCATCCATCAGGTTGAAAAGCGGTTTCAGGAACAGGTCGCGAAAGAGCTGGTGGACACCGGATCCACGATCTCGGATGTCGAGCAGCGCCTCAGAGTTGCCGAGGACGCGTTGAAACGCGTGAACGTAAGAGCCGCGCAGGACGGGGTCGTCCAGGGTATCGCCGTCCACGCTCCCGGCGCCGTCGTTCCACCGGGCGCGACGCTCGCCGAGCTCGTGCCCGTCCGCGATGCACTTTTCGTCACCGCGCGTGTTTCGCCCAACGACATCGACTCGGTCGTTCCGGGCCAGATGGCGACGGTCCGCTTCCCCTCGCTGTCCTCGCGCCGGCTCCCCGAAATGAAAGCGGCCCTCCTCACCGTCTCGGCCGATATCGTGGCTGCCCCGGAGGAAGAGACCGCTCATTACGTCGCCCGCTTGCGAGTGGACAGTGAAGGCATCCCAAAGGATGTCCGCGAACTCTTAATCCCCGGCATGCCCGCGGAGGTGTTGGTATCGACCGGTCAGCGCACAGCGCTCGCCTACCTCTTAAGCCCGCTCACGGACGTCGTAGCGAGCAGTATGCGGGAGGAGTGAACGGCCGACCCGCAACGGGCGGTGGCCATAAGAATTCTCTCGTTTTGCGTCTCCGAAACTTGGTTCCCATTGCCGCACCGGACCGAACAAGTGCCGGAGACATAACGCTTGACAGACCACCCAGAAGAAACCGGTTACCAAGCGTTAATGACGGTCACCAGGCTGAGCGATTTATCCGAGATGGCGAACCGCATCATCAAACGATCTGGAAGTGTCTGAAAATGAACCATCTAGTAACATTCCCATGGTTTCCTTCCTATTGAAGCCCCTTTGCAATATCTGCCAATTTTTCGTGTGAGAGCTATATCATGACATACGACTGCATGGCTCGTTCTGAAATTCCGAATATTCCCCTCAATCGCGATCTTTTCTTGCGAAAACTGATACGTGAGCTCGTCGGCACGCTCGAAGAGACCGTCGGCCTCGATGATGCCGAGGGCTTTATAAGTATCGTTGGAAACTCGATCGGCCGCCAGCTCAACCAGGAATACCGTGACGCGCTGAACGCTCCGACCCTGAATATGGAACAGGTTGCGAGTGTTCTTGTCGATCTGAAGCGGCGCATCAACGGTCGCTTTGAGGCAACTGAGATCACTCCGGAAAGGCTTGTTCTTTCAAATACTGCCTGTCCATTTGCCGCACAGGTCGAAGGTCGGCCGTCAATGTGCATGATGACGTCGAATGTTTTCGGACGAATTGCCGCTGAGAATTTCGGCTACGCGAGGGTCGTTCTCGAAGAGACGATCGCTTCAGGCGACGGCCGCTGCGTCGTGGCGGTACATTTCGCGCCTGACGAAGGAATAGATGGAGCGGGTCGTGAATACTTTAGTTCGCGCTAAGCCAGCCAGTAGTTCGCTTGGCGTCATTTCGTCGGTTCTCGCCAGCGACTCGCGCCCCACGCTTATCGTAGATGGCACAACCATCGTTCTCGCCAATGCCGCGGCACGACGGATGTTCCAGCGTGACGTTGTGGGATCCGACATATCAAAGCTCGGGGTATGGCGCGACGGATCGCTGGAAGACTTTATCGAACTTGCTCGATCGACGAGGCAAGCGGCACCCGGCTCGATATTCCTTAGCCATGACGGCCAGGCGACCCGGGTTGGCCTGACAGGCGCCCTGCTAGAGCGGACGCCATCCGGAGCCAACAGGATCATTCTTCGGTTCAACCAAGGGCCGGTCTCGCGGTTCGGCGTCCTGTCCGACAAGGTCCGGCAGCTCAATGAGGAAATCGGCCACCGCAGGCGGATCGAAACACTATTGAATACCGCCCTTTCGAACTTCAAAGGGGTTTTCGACAATGCAGCGGTTGGCATTGCCCTTGTCGGCTACGATGGCGCCTTCCGGGATGCCAATCAGCGCTTGTGTGAAATCCTTGGCTACGCCCAGCAAGACCTTCTGCTGAAGACCTTCCAGGAGATCACGGCGCCCGAGGACCTTGCCACGGATCTCGCCCATCTGGAAAAGGTAAAGTCGGGCGAAATTTCCCATTACCAGATTGAGAAGCGTTATCTTCGCGGCGACGGAGAGATGATTTGGGCGCGGCTCAGCGTCGGGGTGGCTCACCAATCGGGAAATCGGCCCAATATGTTTGTCGCAGTGGTCGAAGACGTATCGAAAGAAAAGCAAAGCGAAATCGCCCGAGATATTCTGATCAGCGAACTGAACCACCGCGTGAAGAATATTCTGGCGGTCATCCAGGGAATTGTGCATCAGACGGCTCTTCTCACGCCGGACCGTGGCGATTTCACCAAGGCCATCGAAGCCCGCCTCCATAGCATTGCCCGCGCTCATGATTTTCTCAATACGAACAACTGGACTTCGCTCACGCTAAAGAACCTCATCGAACTCAATAAGCGGGGCGTATTCGAGCCCTACGCCGACCGGATTTCATGCGCAGGGGACGACGTGAAACTGCCGCTGGATACGACGGTCATTTTCACGCTGATCCTTCACGAACTTCTGACGAACGCGATAAAGCACGGTGCGCTATCGAACGACCGCGGCGCCGTGAGCATTCTGACCCGCGTCTCGCGCAGCGCTGACCGCAGTCGACTGTCGCTTTTCTGGAAGGAGACGAACGGGCCACCCGTCAAGGCAGTTCACTCCGCTGGGTTTGGCTCCTTCCTGCTCAAGCGCGGAGTCGCGTTCAGCCTGGAGGGCACGTCGAATATTGAGCTCGAGCCAGATGGCCTCAAATTCTCGATGGAAATCCCTCTCGGTTCGGAGGAAAACGCGCTTGCGCTCAATTAGCGCTACGGGATGCTTGCTTTTGGCAATTTGAATGACGCTGAGGTTTCAATGCTACAGCAGCCAAGCGCGGGCCCGATTCGAGGAGTTGCTTTAGACGGCTTCTTGCGCGGTTCACCCGGCTCTTCAAGGTACCCACGGGACAATCGCAAACCTCGGCAGCCTTCTGATACGAAAGCTGCTCGACGGCGACGAGGACGAGAGCTTCACGCTCTTCCAATGGTAGTCGCTCGAGCGCGCGCCGCACCTCGCTGATGGCAACCTCATGATTTTGCGTTTCGAAGGCGATTTGCTGCGTGGCGTGCATTCCGTCGATATCCTCGACCTCAGCCCGACGCTGGCGCAGATGCGCGAAGAACTCGTTTCTCAAGATCGTCAGCAGCCAGGGCTTCAGCCGGCTGCGATCGCGCAGCGCTTCTCGATGCTCCCAGGCCTTTACGAGCGTATCTTGCACCAAATCATCCGCTAGCGCCGGATCCTTGCAGAGCGACCTAGCAAAAGCGCGAAGCTCCGGTACGAGCGCCAACAAAAGCTGATCCAGCCCATTTTTCTCACTCGTCATCAGACTGCTCTTCGACAAGTGATCTGATGAGGTCATGAAAACGTTGCGGAACGGGAGCCTCTAAAACGTCGGCGTAAGATTCCCTCAGCTTGCGGCCAATTTCCGCTTCCGTCTCTTCGTCGAGAATTTCCAGCTCGCCGGAGGCTCCGCCTTGATTTTTCTCGTTTATGAGGCGTACGTTCATATCTATTCCGGCCGGGGTTTAAGCGATTGTCAGCCATCGTACAGAGGCAGGGTTTAGAAACTTTGAAACCAGTTCGCGCAATTCTATAAGCATCTACAGGGCCCGGCGACGGCGCGGGCAGACTGAATTAGCGGTCGCTCAGAACCGCACCGAGCCTTCAACCTATCGTTTTGACCGCCTATTAATTGAGCAAAGGAGACATTAAATGCAGCTTGGAACCGAGTTCATGGCGATCCTGCCGGATTTGCGCCGCTACGCTCGTGCGCTAACAGGGTCTCAAAGCGCCGGGGACGAGATAGTGATCCGCACGCTGGAGAGCCTGACCAAGGGTCCTCGCCTCTCGGAAATGGACGATGCCAAGCTTGCGATTTTTCGCCTCTTGTCGAGACTCTGGAACGGGGCGATCGGCGAGCATCTGCGCAGCGCTAGCGATCAAGGCTGCGCCGGCCTTCCAGCCGACGAGCGTCTGGCTACCCTCGGCAGCTACGAACGACAGGCATTTCTCCTCGTTTCGATGGAACGTTTTTCAGAGCAGGATGCAGCCGATATCCTCTCGCTTTCCGAAGACGAGTTCTCTGCGTATCTCCAGTCGGCACGTATACTGATTACACGACAACTCGCTACCGATGTGTTAATCATCGAGGATGAACTTTTTATCGCCACGCAGCTGGAAACCATAATGACCCAACTGGGCCATCGCGTTTCCAATGTGGTGCGGACGCATCAACGCGCGGTCGAGGCGATGAAAAGCAGTAAACCCGGTCTTATACTGGCTGACATTCAACTGGCCGACAACAGCAATGGGATTGAGGCCGTCCAGGACATCCTCAAGGAACAGACCTTGCCTGTCATCTTCGTGACGGCTTTCCCCGAACGCCTTTTGACCGGCACAAGGCCGGAGCCGACCTTCCTCATCACAAAACCCTTCGGGGCCGACGAGGTTCGCGGCGTCGTCTCGCAAGCGCTGTTCTTCAAGAGCAACGCGGCCCTTAGCGAAGACGCGCGTGTGCTCGTCTCACGGACGGCGGACAAGTGATTTTGCGCAAGCCGGCTTGGGCGGACGGTTTCGCCCGAGCCGGCCGGCTCCGCGCGTGTGCCACCATGAGCCCTTTTTCAGCGTTTCATTATCCTTGATTTGAAGCCCCGACAGGTTTCTGCGAACCCAATTGCCTCTTCCGCCATCTACTCGACCAAATGGGTGAGAGCGGAGAGACAAAACAATGCGCAGCGATATGCAGAACAGAATCTGTGACCTTTGGGACGAGACACTTGAGAGGAAGGAACCACTTGAAGAGCTGAAAAGGCTTCTGGTAACCCAATCCCTCGCCCTTGATAAAATGACACAAGGTCTGTGTCTCTACGGCGCCGATCAGCGAATTGTTTTCTGCAACAGTCGCTTCTGGGAAATGTACGGTCTGACCGAGGAACAATGCGCGCCCGGGACGACGACAGAACAGGTTTGCCGCCACCGAATCGCAAACGGAATTTTCGGCGAGGCCGACCCTGGCGCTTACATTGAGGAACGCACCGCCCCGGTCATCGAAGCGACTGACAAGATGCAGACGCTGAGCGATGGGCGAACGATCTTCATCCGACGGCGCCCGATGCCGGATGGCGGATGGGTGACGACGCATGAGGACGTCACGGAGCGCCGCAACGCCGAAGAGCGCGTGGCCCACATGGCGATGCACGACGGTCTGACGGGACTCCCCAACCGGACGCTGTTTCGTGGCCATTTAGACAATATGCTGAAACTCGTGCGGCGCGGCGACAAGGCCGGGCTCCTGTGGCTGGACCTCGATCACTTCAAGAATGTCAACGACAGTTACGGCCATGCCGTCGGAGACGCGCTGCTATGCGAATTCGCCGACCGCCTATCGAACATCATTCGCGAGACCGATGTTGCCGCGCGTCTTAGCGGAGACGAATTCGCGGTCCTGCAGGCCCAGGTCCGCACCCCTCGTGACTGCGCCGCTCTGGCGGAGCGCCTGATCGACGCCTTGAGCGGCCCCTACAAGATCCACGGCCACCTCGTCATGGTAGGCGTCAGCGTCGGCGTCGTCATCGCGGAGCAAGGAAGTTGCGATGCCGACCACCTCATGCGCAACGCCGACTTGGCGCTCTATCGGGCGAAAAACGAAGGACGTGGCACGTATCGCTTTTTCGAAGCGGCAATGGACGTGCAAATGCAGGCCCGACGCAAACTCGAATCGGATCTGCATTCGGCACTCGTCCGCGAGGAGTTTCAACTCTACTATCAGCCGATCATGGATTTGAAGAAAATGGCAGCCTGCGGCTTTGAAGCCTTGATCCGCTGGAACCATCCCGAACAAGGCAATATCCCTCCCAACGATTTCATTCCCGTCGCGGAAGAAACCGGACTGATCATTCCAATGACCGAATGGATTCTGCGGCAGGCGTGCCAGGATGCGATCTCCTGGACACGGCCGTTGAAAGTCGCGGTGAATCTGTCGCCCGTGAGTTTTCGGCATGGCAACCCTGCAGATTCCATCGCCGCGGCTCTTGAAGAAACGGGCCTGTGCCCGTCGAGGCTGGAAGTCGAGATCACCGAGAACCTGCTGCTTGACAAAACGATGTGCGTCGAAACCAAATTGCGGGATATCAAGAAACTCGGCGTCCGAATCTCGATGGACGACTTCGGCACGGGGTACTCGTCGCTGAATTACCTCAGCAAATTTCCCTTCGACAAAATAAAGATCGACCGCTCCTTTATAAAGGAACTGCCGGAAGAAACGAATTCCCTGGCGATCCTGAGATCGATCGCCGGCCTTGGCATAAGCCTCGGCATGGTCACGACCGCCGAAGGCGTCGAGACCAGCGAGCAGCTCGACATCGCGATTAGCGAGGGATGCTCAGAAGTGCAAGGCTTCTACTTCAGTGCACCGCGACCGGCAAGCGAGCTCACCAGAACGCTGACGGAATGCGAAATGAAATGCCTTGGCTTTTCGGGATCGAGAGTGCCGACCCTGCGGGTGGTCTGAACACCCGCCTAAATTGACTCACTTCAGCAAATTCCGCTGCGGCCGCCCCGGATACTATGGGGGGAACGCGAGGTGCTGACCAAATGAGAAAGGCGACGCCATGACGTTCGAACCAATCTGGGACGGCACCAGCGCTTCCGCAGAAGCGATCAAGATCGACGCTCACCCGACTTTCAGCCGAATACTCTCGAAACTTCCCCAGCGGACAAGGTCGAGCTTCACGCCACTGCAGCTTTCGGCGCTTTCCGAAGCGACCCGACCGCCCCCGGCGAACCATAAGATCGATTACCGGGTGTCGCTTTCGTTTCTGGGCCGGCGATACTACCTGACGCTGCTGATCGGCAGGGAGCGGCGAAACCTGGAAAGGCTACGGGCCGAGGGTCAGCTCGGTCTGCGCCGTGCGTCGATCATCTATTTTCTGGCGACCTGGCTCGGACTGTCGATCCTGTTCATGGCGCTCTTCGCTTACCTCTATTTCGTGAAGAGCCTTTTCGGCGTCGATGTCTTCAAAGGGCCATCGTTGCTGCACGGCATTGTGTTTTGAAGGCACGATTCCAATGAACCAGCGTTTATTCATCTCGATCCTTTTTGCTTTTCACCTCACCGGCTGTTCCCAGCGTCCGCCGGACCTGGGCGCAACCGCGGCGCAGTCCGTCGCCGCGAGCCCACGCGTTCTTTCCCTTAAGGGACCGCTACCGAAAAGAAAGGGACATCGCAAAGTCGGCGAGCCCTATGTCGTGAACGGGCGGCGATATGTTCCAAGACACGATCCGACTTACAGGGAAACCGGCATTGCCTCCTGGTACGGCGAAGATTTTCACGGACGGCTGACCGCCAACGGCGAGGTCTTCGACATGCACCGGCTGACGGCAGCCCACCCGACCTTGCCGCTGCCCAGCCGCGTCAAGGTCACGAACCTTGCCAATGGACGGTCGCTCACGGTCCGGGTCAATGACCGCGGGCCGTTCGTCGGCAGTCGCATCATAGATCTTTCGCGGGGCGCCGCGCGAAGTCTTGATCTCGAAAAAAGCGGCGTTGGGCGTGTGCGGGTCGAGTTTCTAAGCCTGGCACGGCTTGAGCCATGATGACCCAAACCCATAAGGAGACCCACAGCATGAGCAAGTACTTCACTCGCTCGGAACCAAGTGATGCTCACGCAGTCGCAGAATTGGCCTGGAAAGAGCTGTTGGACCTGTCGTGGTCGGCCGCAACACTTACTCTGAGTCTAAACGGTCTTTTGCTGGATGGGGCCACACGGTTGCCGGCGGGCCTTATTGGCCGGGTTCCTAATCATCCCGAGCGCGCTTATCGGCTGAATAGTGTCTCGCCGATTTATGCCGGCTCGGTGGACTATCTGATGACCCGTTCTTTCCTACGCAGCCAACTTGACGTTTCCCGCGCTCTTTTGAACGAACTTGCCTCACGCGACGGACCGATTGAATTCGACTCTTTGGAACGCGCGACGTACGCGTGGAGAGGCGTTTGCGACCACGCGCTGGAGTTTACGGAAACCGTAGCGGAGATCCAATCGAGCCTGTCTGTTAGCCCGCGATTTGTTTCCGAGGAATTGGAGCGGCATCTCTTTCGAGGGTGCCGCGGGCTGCGGAGCGAGGCCGGAGACGAACGCGACGTGGCTGCCGATCCGGAAGAATTCGACGAGCCGGTGCGACTTTGCCACTCTTCATCGTCCGCGGGCGATAGGCATTTAACGATTACCGGCATAGAAGGCACAAAATATCTGCTCGATCGAGCAGAAGGCTTGGCTGCCGGCGACGATGTAGAAATAGTTCTTTCCACGGGAGAGCGCGTTGCCGGGAATATTAGTTGGGTTGCAGGAACGCGCGCCTTGATGGCCGCCAATTCGAGCCGTGCCACGCCACAAAAACGAAATATTTTATTCTGAACTCGGCAGTCCCGCGGTCGGATGCCAAGTGACGCCCGCTGCAATTGCTGTTGTCGGGTGCGACAGTCACCCCAACGTGTCCAAAGTCGATTCAGCACCGAAATATCCGCATTGCCCGGAACTCGCTGATCTAATCGTACGGTCCACCCGACTTTACGAACATCGTCGTTCAGCAATCGTATATTTTTATCACCAACCAGGATTAGAAACACGCGCCGAATTTGAACTTGACTGCTCGTCGACGCGCCAATTCTGGAGCTTTGAGGACACTGGTTTGGAAGCTCAACACCATCGCCCCAATTCTTGGATTCGATCACGGAACCCGGCTCCATATTCACCGGCGAGAAGGCAACGAATTTGAAGTCAGCCACAGCCCTTTGTTTAGACCGCGCCCGAAAATCGAGACATGAGAGCGGGGAAGTTACGCTCGCAACGGCCAAAATCGAGTGTCAGGTCCATAACCAAAACGGCGGAGGCGTGTCAGTATCGTATTTTAGGATTTGACCCGGAACGAAGCACCCAAACTCGCTATCACCCAGCGCCCAGCGCCGTTGAGGCGCTTGATGGCCTACGTGATCGGCTGGACGGCGAAGTTGAATACGACCCCGCCGACATCGCGGTCACCGGCACAGTCTACTGCTTCGTTGGCGCTGCCGGTGCAGACCCTAAATCCCCGATCATCATCGATGTCGAGTACCAGTCGGCTCAAAAGTTTTGAAACGAACGGCCGGGAGGGCTCCTGACACTTCGGAACGCCAACATCGCTTTCACGATTGTCGTGCGCTTGGAACCCGTTATGTCGTCCGGCGTTGCGCGGACTTACGGCAACCGTTTTGAAAGGAGGCCGACATGACGTCCAAATCCGAACTGATCACAAGCGACCGCGTGCGCGGAACCCGCGTGCTGAGCGAGGGCGGCGATAACGTCGGTGAGATCGATCATATCGTGATCGATAAGGTCACAGGCAAAGTCGCGTATGCCGTCGTGAAGTTTGGCGGCTTCATGGGGCTCGATGGAGAGTTCTATCCCATCCCCTGGAAGGCACTCTCGTACGACACGGGCCGCGAAGCGTACCTGACGCAAATCACCGAAGCGAAGGTGAAGTCAGCGCCGAGCTACGACAAGGCCAACCTTCACGACCGGGAAGAGGCACAAAGGATTCACAATCACTACGAAGTCCCCTTCTACTGGAAAGACGAGTCGCCCGTCAGCATGTGACGGTGTGACGGAGCGTGGCCCCGGCGCGGTGGCGAAAAGCAACCGCGCCGGGGGCTTCGTACTTGCCTTTCCGGCGATGCAGCATGCCGCCGAAACCGGCGGCCTTAACCTCGATCCACGCGCATTGTCCTCTTCACAAGGTCCGTAAGCTGTTCCGGAGACCGGGCCAAGCCTTCGAATAAATATTCGCAATGTACGGTATGCGACAGTCAAGCAGCGCCGCGAGCTTATGATCGGTCGATCCTAGACCCCGTTAAGCTGACACTGCCCGCCCGACGGTTCCGGCCGACACAAAATGCAGTCTGCCAATGAAATCGAATTGAGGTTTACTCCCATCTGGTCCATTTTCAGGGAGTGCGGCCTCACCTGTGCGATAATTTTATGGATGGTGGCATGAGTGGCATCAACAGCGGCTCGACATTCGCTGATGCGATGGTCGAAACCGTCGAGCTTCCCCTCCTGGCACTCGACTCCGATCTCCGTGTCGAAATCGCCAATGACGCATTTCTCAGCCAATTCGAGGTTCAGCGTAGCGAAACCGTCGGCCGGTCGATCTACGATCTCGGCAACGGACAGTGGGATATTCCCGAGCTTCGCCGGCTTCTGGACGACATCCTGCCTCGCGACGAGGTCGTCAAGGACTATCGCGTCGACCACGAGTTCGAAAACATTGGCCGGCGCATCATGCGGCTGAATGCCCGCCGCATCCATCGATCCGATGCCGACGATTCGATCCTGATCGCGATCCACGACGATACAGAGCGCGAACGTCTACAAAAGGAACTGGAAGGCCGGATCGAATTCGCGGACAAACTGATCGATAGCGTGCGCGAAGGACTTCTTGTCCTGGACAGCGGGCTGCGGGTTCATTCGGCAAACGAGGTTTTTTACGAACTGTTCCATGTCGATCGGGACCGGACGGTCGGCTCTCTGGTTTACGATCTGGGCAATGGGCAGTGGAATATCCCTGAGTTGCGCCGGCTCCTTCAGGAAATTCTCCCCAAGGAACGTAGCTTCGACGATTACCAAGTACGCCACACATTCGAAAGCATCGGCGAACGGGTGATGTTGCTCAATGGCCGTAGGCTCGATCATCTCGATCTCATCTTGCTCGCTTTCCGCGATATCACAGGCCAGCAAGAGGCCGAGCAAGCGCGCATTGAACATGAGCGGCGACAAACGCTCCTTCTCAAGCTCGCCGACGCGCTACGACCGTTGAGAAATCCGTCGGATGTCGAGAGCGAGGCATGCCGGATACTAGGGGAGCAACTGCACGTCGACCGCGCCTGTTATGTTGAGATATCCGAGGCAACGGGCGATGCGCGCGTTGAGAAGGATTTCGTTCGCGCGGATGCCCCATCTCTTGCTGGGGAACATCGCATCGAAGACTTCGCTTGGTCGGTGGACATTCTCCGCGATGGCGGCTGCCACGTGATTTCAGACATTCGCACTTCCGACCTCGTACCTCCCGACGATCGCCCCGCCTGTCTGGCACTCGATATTGTCGCCTGCATGTGTGTGCCATTGCTCAGGGGCGAGCGCCTGGTCGGCGCTCTTTGCGTCGGCAACCGGCGCCCGCGCGAATGGGCCGATTCTGATCTTGAAATACTCCGGATTGTCAGTGAGCGGATATGGAGTGCGATCGATCGGGCCCGCGCCGAAACTGCTGTGATTGAAAGCGAGCGACTCCTGCGGCAGGCGATGGCTGCCGCAGATGCTGGAAGCTGGAAACTATACCCGGATACGGGAGAATTCTTTGCCTCCGACCGGGCGATGGAACTTCATGGTCGAAGGCCGGGTACGCCTATGACGCACGAAGAGGCGCTGGCGTGTGTCGAGCCGGAAGACCGGCCGATGATCGAGGCCAAGCTGACGGCTGCTTTAGGATCCGGTGAAGCCTTCAAGGTGGAGTATCGCGCCCCGCAACAGAACGGGACTCATCGGTGGCTGGCCTCCTCCGCAGAGCGCCGTATCGAAGGCGGTCGGCCGGTTTGTGTCGGGCTGGTTCAAAACATCACGGAAAGAAAGCAAAATGAAGAGCGCATCCGTCTACTGATGCGGGAGGTGAACCATCGCTCCAAGAACATGCTGGGGCTCGTTCACGCTATTGCGCATCAAACCGCTCGTCGTCATTCTGAGGACTTTCTCGAACACTTCGACGACCGTATCCAGGCTTTGGCCGCAGCTCAGGATCTGTTGGTGGCGAGCGAATGGAAACCAGTGTCGCTTAGCGATCTATTGGTCTCGCAGTTCAATCATTTTGCCGACCTTATCGGCGATCGCATCGCCATTGAGGGACCGCCGCTGCTCGTATCGCCCGAGTCTGCGCAATCCATCGGAATGGCCGTCCATGAACTGGCGACCAATGCTGCCAAGTACGGCGCCTTGTCCAATGATACCGGAAGGATCGACCTTGGATGGCACATCGACGTGCAAGAACCGAACACCCGCCGGTTCCTGATCTCGTGGAAAGAAAGCGGCGGACCTCCGGTCAAGACACCTGAGAAAAAAGGCTTCGGAACCTCGGTCACGACCGCAATGATTGAATCGAACCTCAGTGCAGACGTGGATGTCGATTTCGCGCCAGGTGGATTCTGCTGGAGCTTTTCGACCGATGCCGAACACATCCTGGAAAGCGGGGGAACTCCGCCGCGCTCTTCCGAATCGAAACTTGAAAAAGCAGTAGACAAACAAATGGGACGGCGAATTCTCGTCGTCGAAGACGAAGCCCTTCTGGCCGAAGACATCGCAGCAACGCTATCGGAGGCGGGCCTTCAAGTGATCGGTCCAGCAGCGAACGTCGATCATGCACTGCGACTCATTGAGCAATACGGCTGCGAGGCCGCTGTATTGGATTTCAACTTGCGAGACGCAACTTCGGAACCCGTCGCCGACAAGCTGACGGCCATGAAAGCGCCGTTTGTGGCCGTAACCGGATACAATCGCTCACAGCTTCCCACGGTGTTCCAAAAAGCCCCGATAGTATCGAAGCCCATCAAGGAAGCTTCGCTCCTCGCGGAGCTGGATCGGCTTCTCGGTTGAATCATGAGAGCACGCTCACAGACCGCATAAGGTCTACGACGTCACCTTCGACAGGCGGCGACATGCATTCGCGGGATTGCGAATGCACCGTCGAAGTGAAGCTCCTCGAAGCTGGCTGACGCGGTCGCTTCCTGACGCGTCGACACGAAGGGACGCCCGGTCAGGACTCGTCTTCCTTCGGCCACTTCAGCGCGTTGCGTCCCTGTGAGACGCGCTTGAGAATGTCCGCCGCCGATACTTCGTCGTCGCCATTGTTGGCTTCAGAGGCCGCCTGCCGAAGCGCATCCTCTGCATCGCCAAGGACGTTGCGGACTTCCTCAAGCGAAAGGACGTCGTTTTCGGCAAGCGACAACAACAATGACTCGCAGAGTGCGACCGCCGCCAGCCCTGAGGCTTCGTCTCTTGGCATGGATGGCTCCATTTCTGGGCCCAGCAGCAAGGACCATCTTGTATGCTATGCTATTTCCGGAGTGGTCTCGCTAACTTGGGTTAGTGCGACAGGCCGTTATTTTGCCTAAGCTAGCACTCTGTCGTTGATAAAAATACTTAAAATACAGCTACTTGGTGACCAGCATGACGGACGAGCCTTGCGCGTTCGAGATGAAGCTTTCGCGATACATTCAATTGGGTGCGGCAGATCAAGAAGGCATCGAAAGACTGAAGGCCGACCCCAAGCGGTTCAAGTGCGATGTGGAACTGATCGAAGAGGGCCGTCCGTCGTCAAAGGTTCTGCTGATCCATGAGGGGTGGGCGCGGAGCTATAAGCTGCTTCAAAACGGAACGCGCACGATCGTGAGCTTCCCAATTGCCGGCGACTTTATCGGCATACGCAGCACGTTGCTTGCCCGAGCCGACGACTCTACTGCTGCGGTTACCGACCTCGTCGTCAGCGAATGGTTGTGGAGCATCTCGTTGGCGTGAGCAGGCGGGGTGCGCTTGAGCGGACGGCCCATTTCGTACTGGAACTGGCCGACCGCCTCAAGCTTATAACGACTGAACCAAGCGACATCTTCGAATGCCCCCTCAGCCAGCATGAACTTGCGGATGCACTTGGCCTTCTACATCCACGTCAACAGGACGTTACGGCTGTTGAGGGAAAGGGGCTTGGTGACGTTCCGTAAAGGGATTGTCACGATCGAGGACCGGCCGGCGTTGGAAGAAGTCGCCGGTTATTCAGCCGAAGTGATCGCCGCACCGATTTTGATGAGCAAGGACTGATTTGAACGGTCCGAGTATTTTGCCAAAACCGGCGGCTGACATGAAAATATGGCCAGTTCTTGATGCATGTTAGCGACAGATGCGACAAAGACCAATATCGATATTTTGA
This sequence comes from Filomicrobium sp., assembly GCA_965226995.1. Taxonomy (GTDB): domain Bacteria; phylum Pseudomonadota; class Alphaproteobacteria; order Rhizobiales; family Hyphomicrobiaceae; genus Filomicrobium. The sequence goes on along the minus strand of CBDDFK010000008.1, from coordinate 125,272 downwards.
AAGCTTTTACCGAGTAAAGAGAAACACGAGATGTCGCCACATTCCGAAAAGGTCACGGACGGAAACAAAAGCTACGGGTGCGTATTTAATGCCTCTGAGCTTGAGGATTTCGAATCCATTCTCAAGACGGCGTACAGCAAGCTGAAATGGGTGGATGCGTATTGTGCGAGGCCGGAGCAGGACGAGGCCGTCCGCAGTAAGATGGCAAAGGTGATTCTTGAGGCTGCGGCTGCAGGAGAGCGCGACAGAACATGCCTTATGAGGCTGGCAGTGCAGGCCGCCGAGGCGTCCTGATCTATCGGGCCAATCGGCTGTTTTGGCCGCGCTGTGTCGCCCTCCCCCTCTCCCCCCGTGCAGACGCAGCAACGCCAAAATGAGGGATCCTTGTTGCGGGGCGAGGATCCTTCAACTTTTCGGACTAGGCCAGCCATCCGCTCAGCGGCGGTTGAGTATCCGCGAAGGCGTCGAGAGAAACAGCGGTCACCGAAAAATCGGAACGCAGACCTCTCAAAGGCGTTGGCCAGAAGAGGTTGAACGTCCGATTGGTCTCACGCCGTGTCACGCGCCGAACAACCTGACAGACGACGCCCGCCATCGCGTTGGCGGGCCCCAGCGCTCGCCGCCACCTTCTCGGCCATTTGTGCCGGCGGCTGTGCCGGACCGCAGTCCGCACTCGACGTTGCAGGCGTAACGGCGGAGCGCCTCGCCGACCTGTTCTGGATAATGCTCGTCGCCGCGGTCGCGATCTGGCTCGCGGTGATGGCTCTGGCGTGGCGCGCGGCCCGGGCCGGTTCAACCGATCCGAGCGCGGGATGGGGGAATCGTCTCGTTATTTACGCCGGTTTCGTGGGCCCGGCCATCGCGCTCGCGGCGCTGATCGCCTACGCGCTGCCACTGACCCACGATTTACGCGCCGGCAACGGGAGTCTCAGTGTCGATGTCGAGGGCCGGCAATACTGGTGGCGCGTGACCTACCGTCTCCCCGGCGATTCCCGCGAGACAGCGCGAAGCGTCGAGACCGCCAACACCCTTGTCCTGCCGGTGGATGAGCGAGCCGATCTGACGTTAACGAGCCCCGACGTTATTCACTCGTTCTGGGTGCCCGCTCTGGCCGGCAAGATGGACCTCATCCCCGGACATACCAACAAGCTGTCTTTGGAACCGACCAGGACAGGCCAGTTTCGCGGCCAGTGCGCCGAACTTTGCGGGACATCCCACGCCTATATGGCGTTTGACGTCACGGTTCTTTCCGCAGCGGACTTCAAAGACTGGCTGCAGCAGCAGGCAGCCCCGGCCCGCGAACCGGAAAGCGATGCGGCAAAAACCGGCAGGAGGCTGTTCTTCGCCGCCGGCTGCAATGCCTGCCATTCAGTACGCGGCACCCGGGCAGAGGGTCGCGTCGGCCCAGACCTGACGCACTACGGCAGCCGTCGGACCCTAGCGGCGGGCATGCTGCGGAACACTCCAGAAAACACCGCCCACTGGATTCGAGACCCCGACGGCATCAAGCCGGGCGTTCCTATGCCGGCGTTCGACCACCTCGACGGCACCCAGATCGATGCCATCGCATTATACCTATCGAGTTTGGAATGAAGGATCCCCCTAATGGCCGGATGATCGACAACGACGGCGCGAGTGAACGCGTTGCGACGAGCGATCGCCGCGCGGATCCGCAGGACGACCCCGATGTGCGGGCAGCGCAGGAAAAACGCCTGTTGCGGGCCTGGAAAGTCCCGGAAGGTTGGCGCTATTGGTCGGCGGTGAACAACTCCGAGGTCGGTCTGTGGTATACGTCGTCGGCGCTCTTCTTTTTTCTCTTTGCCGGCGTTCTGGCGCTCATCATCCGTACCCAACTTGCGGTTCCGGAGAACGAACTTGTCAGCGAGGACTTCTACAATCAAGCCATGACGCTGCATGGCTCGATGATGATGTTCCTCTTTGCCGTGCCGGTCTTTGAAGCGGTTGCCATTTTATTGCTGCCCGAGATGCTCGGCTGCCGCGATCTGCCGTTTCCGCGACTTTCGGCATTCGGCTTCTGGTGTTTTCTCATAGGCGGCAGTTTCGTTTCCGGTTCCATTTTCTTCAACGCCGCGCCGGCGGGTGGCTGGTTCATGTATCCGCCTTTATCCACCGACGTGTCGCAGTCCGGTATCGGCGCCGATATCTGGCTCTTGGGACTCTCGTTTATCGAGATCGCGTCCATCGCGGCGGCAGTTGAGTTGATCGTTGGGGTTCTCAAATGCCGCCCCCCGGGAATGCGGCTCAACCTCATGCCGCTCTACGCCTGGTATGTACTCGTCGTCGGCGCAATGATTGTTTTCGCATTCCCTCCGCTGATCGCCGGCGACCTGCTCTTCGAGATGGAGCGCGCGTTCGATTGGCCGTTCTTCGATGCCGGTCGCGGCGGCGACCCCCTTTTGTGGCAGCATCTCTTCTGGATCTTCGGGCACCCTGAGGTCTACATCATCTTCCTGCCCTCGATTGCCATCCTTGCAATGGTCATTCCGACGTTCTGCCGCACGCCCGTCTTCGGATACTCGTGGATCGTGCTGTCGGCGGTCGGCACAGGCTTTATAAGTTTCGGCCTGTGGGCGCACCACATGTACACCACAGGTTTGCCGAGTCTCTCTTTAGGATACTTTTCCGCGGCCTCTTCCATGGTCGCGATCCCGACCGGCATCCAGATTTTCGCATTGATCGCTACTGTTTTTTCAGGCCGGCCGCAAAACGTTGTTCCTATGCTCTATGCCGCCGGTGCTCTTGCGATTTTTGTTCTCGGAGGTCTGACTGGCGTTATGGTCGCCATGGCGCCATTCGACTGGCAGGCCCATGACACATATTTCGTCGTGGCTCACCTGCATTACGTCCTGATCGGAGGGGTTGTATTCCCCCTTATCGCCGGCCTCTATTACTATTACCCGCTCGTCTTCGCCCGGGCGCTTTCCGAAAAACTCGGACGAATATCCTTTTGGCTGATTTTCGCCGGCTTCAACATCGCCTTTCTCCCGATGCACCTCACCGGGCTCAAGGGCATGCCGCGTCGGGTCGCCAGCTATCCGGAAGGACTGGGATGGGACTGGCTCAATCTCATCTCGACCATCGGCGCCTTCATTCTCGCCGCCGGCGTCGCCGTGATCGTTTGGGACGTGCTGCGGCCCAAGGCAAAAAATCCCCCCGTGCCACGCAACATCTGGGGAGCCGGAACGCTGGAGTGGGTCGTACGTCGCGACGCCCCCCCGTGGGGCGCCCGCTGCGTGCCTAGGGTCGACAGCCGCTACCCCTTATGGAGCGATGAGGCGTTCGTGAAGAATTACGACGAAGGCCGCTTCTATCTCAACGACAGCCCTCATATTGCCCGTGAGACGCTGGTAACGAGCGTTGTCGACGCACGGCCGGTGCAATGCCTACAACTACCCGGCCCGGCGTGGATCATGCACGTTGCTGCGCTGTCGTTGGGCGGTGTCTTCATCCTCGCGACGTTCAAATTTTACATTGCCACCGCCGCGAGCGCGATGCTCGCCACCGCAGCCATCATTTACTGGTTATGGACCGGCACGGGCCGGACAACTGCACCTGCGGAACGCGATGTCGGCCTCGGCCTAACTTTGCCGACACGCAAGGCCGGACCGGATTCGGCGAGTTGGTGGGCCCTTGCGATCACCATGACCGCTGATCTCGTCGCGTTCATCAGCTTGGTTTTTGCTTACCTCTATTACTGGGCGACAACGCCGGCGTTCCCGCCGCCGGATGCGAACGCCCTCTCACCGGTTCTGTCAATCTCGGCCGCGGCGCTCGTCTCAATCGCTTGGGCGGCGACGATACTCGCGCGCGGCGCCAATGCGGCCAACGATCAGAGCCGCGTGCGCTTGACGCTGGCTACTGCCATCCTGGCCGCCCTGCTCGCCGTGGCCGCTGTTCTCTCTATCCCGGCCGCCGCCGCGCTCGATCCAACCGCACATGCCTACCAAGCCACTGTCTGGATCGTCGCGATTTGGACGGCGGCGCATCTTGGCGTGGGAGTCATCATGCAGGGGTACGTTATCGCGCGCAGCTTCGCTGGCATCCTTGCACCCGACAATGCCGCCGACATCTGGAACACATCGCTTTACTGGCACTTCATGATGGCGACGGCCATCCTTGCGGTCGCCGTCCTGACCGGCGTGCCACACCTCGCCGAAGGAGGCTGACGCCATGGCGAAGCAAACACGAAACGAGGGCGCCGCGCTTGTGTGGATGTTCGCGCCCCTCGTTATCTGGGCAGGCCATTTTCTTGTGGTCTATCCCGCCGCAGCGGTGCTTTGCGTCCGCGATATCGCCGCTGGGGCGGAAGCCGCCGCGGCGATCAACTTTGTCGCAACCGTCGCGGCCCTCTTGGGAATTTCCCTCGTCGCCGGGCGCGCACTCTATTCCGTTATCGACACCGGCGGCGACGACGAAAACCTAGAGCAGCCATCGGGTCAGGCGCTCCCTAGCCGACATTTCCTCCACCGCATGACACTTCTCATCGCTGCGCTCAGTTTCGTGGCGGTGCTCTACAGTCTCATGCCGGCGCTTCTATCTGCGCATTGCTCATGACGGCTTCATCTCATCGAACGACCCCAGACGACTGGCGCAGGCTGGCCGGCGCGATGGCAACTGTTTTGCTGGCCCTCGCTATCGGTATCTACTGGCAGCTAGGTGAGACCCCGGGCTTTTTCGGGCACATGGCCGTGCATATCGTCAACATTGGCATCGCGGCGCCTCTGGGAAGCTATGCACTTGCTCGTTCCTGGCCGCCCCCGGTACGACGAACGCGGCCCTGGATCGGTTTACTTATGAATGCGCCGGTGGTCGCGGCCTCGGTTGAACTCGTGGTGGTTTGGGCTTGGCATTTGCCCGCCCTCAACCGTTGGGCCCAGGCAAGCGAAACCGTTTTCCTTCTGGAGCAAGCGAGCATCTTTGCGGTCGGCTTACTCATCTGGGCGCCCTCATTCGCCGCCTACCATCGCGGCGACAAGGCGAGATTGGGGGCGGGCATACTGGCTCTTCTTTTTACCAGCATGCACATGACCTTATTGGGCGCGCTTCTACTGTTTGCCGGCCGGCCGATTTACAGCGCGCTGCCGGTTGGAACGGAAAGCTTTTGCGGACTATCGCCCCGTGCCGACCAGATCGTCGGGGGCACAGTGATGGTCGCCCTGCTCGGGCTCATCTATCTGCTCGCGGCGCTGGTGTTCTGCCGCGAACTACTATCCGATCGGCGTTCCTCGCCGCTTGGCGTAAGAGAGGCATAGTAAGCCGCAAGATCGGCCATGTCGCCTTCGCTCAGTCTACCGGCGATCATGCGCATCAGGTTGGCCCGCGTCCCCCCGCGTCCGCCATTCTCAAAGAGCCTCAACTGGGTAACGAGATAACCAGCGTTCTGACCGCGCAAGACAGGGAACGCCGGCGGACCTTTTGGACTGGGCGCGGACGCCTCATTCCCGGCGTTTTGACCATGGCAGGCCACGCAAGCCGGCAACCCTATAGCCGGGTCCCCGAAGCGGGCGAGGTCGCTGCCGCGAGCAAGATTGCCGTCTACGCTGTCGGGCAGCCGAGCCCCATGTGAAGAACGTTCGAAAGCGGAAAACTGACGGGCGAGCCGCGTCATGGCCACCGGTTCGAGTTTCGATGCTACCGTCTCCATGAAACCGCTTTTGCGTGAACCACTAGCGTAATCCGCGAGCGCCAACGTCAGATAACTTTCGGGCTGCCCGGCAAGCTTTGGAAAGGCATCGCCGCCACGGCCATTGCCATCGTAACCGTGGCAACGCGCACAGGTCTCAATCGACGGACCCTGGCCATCTCCGGCCAAATGGTGAAGTGGTATGCGGACGGATGACGCCTGATCCTCTTGCACCGTTGATGGCTCGTTCTTGCGGTCGGTTTCCGATCGCGTGCCGCTGCCCGCCGTCCCTCGTGCCAATTTCGCATAGCCTTCCGCATCAAGCCTCGGCATTTCGAGCAGAAAGGCTGTCACGTCCCAGATCTCATCGTCTCTGTTACGCGCTGGCCAAGCAGGCATACCGGCGTATTTGATGCCGTGTTTGACGATCCAGAAAAGCTCGCTCGGTTTCCAAGTCTCGATCTGGTCCGCTAGATGCGGCGGCGGCGGCAGCATTTCGGTGACGATGGCATTCCGCTTAGCCCCCGGTGCGCCGTGGCATGGAGCGCAACCCAAGTCGTAATGAGCCGCACCGCGAACGATGCGCTCGCGACTCTGCAGATCCTCCGGCGGCGCGATTCCAAGCGCGTGGGTGCGCACCGAATTCTTCATGGTGAAATGGAGAAACCACGCGACCGGGGCGGGATGGCCCGAGGAGGCGGCGACGTTGAAGATGCCCGACCAGGCGAACAAAACGGCGCCCCCGGCCAAGGCGACGATGAAACCAAGAGCGATGAGCAAATTCTTGAACATTCGATCCGGTGAATTCTCGGCCAATCACGCAGGCTACCGATATTGAACCTGGCCGTCATCCGGTGGTTCCGGGGATACGCTGAAGCGAAACGCCGGCTTCAGTTCCGCCTTACCCCTCGCGAAGATGTACGCGCTCCTCCGGGCCGGTCGCTTCAGGCACCGAGACCTGCAACGCCTCCATCGCAAAGATCGCCAAAGCCGCCAGTACTAGCGCCGTTGTCGCTCCAATTAGAAACGTACGCATCGAAACGAACCTCAATCGTTACGGACCGGACTATTCGGCCGCCTGCTGGCCGCTAGCCTTTGAGCTGTTGTTGCGCAACCGCCGGGGGGCGTCCTCCGCACCGGCGACGTCGCGATACCACAGGCTGTGATGCTCCTTCGCCCAATTGCGATCCACGCGGCCCGACCACATCGCGTCGATGGCGCCTTCCATGCCCACCGTCCCGATGTAGATGTGACCTATGATGAGCACCGTCATCAGCAGGCCGATGGCCGCATGAAGCAATTGTGTCCACTGCATGCCCTGGTAGCCGAACCAGTAGAACGGGAACATAAGAACGATACCCGTCGCGAAAGCTGCAAGACCGCCGAGAACGACGCCCCAGAAGACGATCTTCTGACCGGCATTGAAACGCCGCGCCGGCGGATTGTCGCCGTCGTCGGTGAGGAAGCCGCCGCCCTGCCTCAGCCAGTGCCAGTCCGTAGCCGTGGGGATGTTCTGGTCGAGCCACAGGACGATCATGGCCAGAAGGCCAATGCCGAAGGGTACGATCGACGCCATGTGGAGCCACACCGCGCCCAGCGCGACATTCCCGTAGGCAGCTTTGCCGATGAGCGGCATCACAAGAGGCTTCCCGTAGATGAGGAGAAGACCCGTGAGGGCGAGCAGAATGAAACTCACCGCGGTCATCCAGTGGTTCGCGCGCTCGAACCGAGAGAAGCGGAGGATCCCCGGACCCTGGGCGGGTCCTTCGGCGATCTTGATGCGGCCGCGGCCGAACAGGAATAACGCCAGCGCAATCGAGAAGCCCAGGATCAGCCAGCCGCCGCCAAGGCTTACCTCGCCGTTGCGCGAACGCCGCCAATCCCGCGCCGCCGGCCGTTCCAGAACATCGGCGTTCTTATAGGGCAGCGACGAGACCCCCTGGACCTCGCCCGGATCGCGCAGAATCCCGTCGACGGACGTCACGCCGCCCCAATCGCGCATTGTCCGATCGGGATTCTCGACGCCTTGCTTGAAGGTCAGCGCCCCCTTGCCGAAGCCGGTGCCTTCTTCAACGGTTGTTCCGCCAATCTGCCCGGGCTCAGCGCGGTCGCCCATGAGGCGAGAGCGCTCTTTTAGAAGATTGCTCGTCTGGAGCCCGCCGGTCGCGTCCGTAGCGCCCTTGGCGGTGACGTTGACTTCCGGTTTGACAACAGGCTCGTTCCCGGCGGTCTGGAACCCGACGACCACCAGTCCCAGAAGCAGGACCAACGCTGCGATACCTCCCCCGATCCTCGCTGCCGTCATGATGAACACTCCTATGCAAACACAAAGCCGGATGCGGGGCAGCGCCGCGCGCGTCGCTGGCCGTCAGGACGCTTCTGTCTCGCCGCCCGAGCCGTAATAGGCCGTCGCCCAGCCCCAGGCGCCCGATCCGTAGCCGCGATGGTTCACGCGCCCCTTGTAGATGTCGGCGACAACGTCGCCGTCACCGGCCAGTAGCGCGCGCGTAGAGCAGACCTCGGCGCAGATCGGAAGCTTGCCCTCCGCGATGCGGTTGGCGCCGTATTTTTCGTAGTTCTCCTGCGAATTCGGATCGCCCGGACCGCCCGCGCAGTAGGTGCACTTGTCCATCTTGCCGCGCGAACCGAAGTTGGTCGCCTGTGGGTACTGAGGAGCCCCGAATGGACAAGCGTAAAAACAGTATCCGCAGCCGATGCATGTGTCCTTATCGTGCAGCACAATTCCGATATCGGTCTGGTAGATGCATTCGACCGGACACACGGCGATGCACGGGGCGTCTGTACAGTGCATGCATGAGGTAGCGATGGACTTCTCCCCGGCCTCGCCGTCGTTGATCGTAACGACGCGACGTCGAACCAGACCCCAGGGCACCTCATGCTCGTTCTTGCAAATGGTTGCGCAGGCGTTGCATTCGATGCAGCGTTCGGCGTCACAGAGAAATTTCATTCGTGCCATTTCGATGCGGCCTCCTTCAGCCGCGGCGAACAACCGATCGGCGCCATCAGGCCTTCTCGATACGGCAGATGCTCGCTTTCGATTCCTGCATGAAGGTCACGACGTCATAGCCGTACGTCATGGCGGTGTTCGCTGCTTCGCCTGTGACGTAGGGCACAGTCCCTTCCGGATAGCGGTTGGAGATATCCTTGCCTTGCCACCAGCCGGCAAAATGGAACGGCATAAAGACAGATCCCTTGCCGATGCGGTTCGTAACCATTGCAGCGACCTTGACGCGCGACTTCTCCGGAGTGACGATCCAGATCATCTCGCCGTGCGAAATCCCGAGGTGTTGCGCGTCTGCCGGATTGATCTCGGCGAACATCTCCTGCTGAAATTCCGCCAACCATTTGTTTGCCCGTGTTTCGTCCCCGCCGCCTTCGTATTCGACCAGCCGACCCGTTGTGAGTACGAAAGGAAACGACCCGTCGGGCGGATTCTTCTGGATCGACCAGTAGGCCACCGGCAGCCTGAAATCCTGACGATCGTCGTAGGTTCGGTACTTCGGCAACAGGTCCCGCCGGGTCGTGTAAAGCGGTTCGCGGTGCTTCGGGATGGCATCGGGAAAGTTCCACACGTTTGCCCGTGCCTTGCCGTTGCCGTACGGCGCTAGTCCATTGGCAATGGCAACGCGCTGCACGCCGCCTGAAAGGTCAGTCTTCCAGTTGACCTTGAGAACCTTCTCAAGCGCGCCTTCGGCAGCGTCGATCGATAGTTGATCCCGGCCGCTGTTTTCGCCGCCCGAGAATTCGGCCTCGCCGTTGTCCTTCATTTTGCGCGGGGGCAATGCGTCGCGACCGGCCTCGACTTCTTCATCGGGCCTTGAACCTGCGGGCTTGCCGTTCTTTCGTTCGCTGTTCTTGCTATCGCCCTTATTGCCGTCGGCGTCGTGAGCGAGGTATGCTACAATGGCGTCTCTCGCGCGCGGCGCGATATACTCAAATCCCAGCTCATCGTACTGCCGTTCACCGGCCGAATTATCGATCCCCCTTTCGCGCGTGAGATCGATCCGGGACAGGAGTTCGCGCGCCCGGCCCTCCGACATATTGAGCATGCGCGGGTCATAGTCGCCGGTGCCGATGGCGGTGATAATGAGTTTCTCACGGGCAGTGAGTTGGCGGGTCAAACCGAGTTTCTGGAGTATAGCCACCGTCATTTCCGGGTAGCCGTCCTCAATGAGAGAACCTTTGGGAAACGAGTCCTCGGCAAGCAGGTTCTGCCCTTCATGCTCGACGCCCCAGCGGGCGCGGAACGGTAGTCCGCCCTCTCTAACCGGTACCGACGTATCGTACAGAATCGGCGTGCCGGGATGCTTCTGCTCGCCATCACCCCAGCACGGCCAGGGCAGGCAGTAGTACTCGCCTTGGACCGGACCGCTCTGTCCCATTAGCGACGTCGGGTCGAAGCGATGCTGGTGCGTCATATGCAGCTTGAGCCGTTCCGGCGTCTGCCCCGTGTAGCCGATCGTCCAGGTGCCACGGTTGATCTCGCGCAGCAGATCCTCGGCAACCGGCACGCCGTCTTCGATGGCGATGTGCTTGAACAGTTCTTCGGCGAAACCGAATTTCTCGGCGAATAACCGGACAATTTCGTAGTCCGTTTTCGCTTCGAACATCGGATCGACGACCTTGTCGCGCCATTGAACGGAACGATTGGAGTTCGTTACCGAGCCGTGCATCTCCATGGTCGAACCGGCCGGCAGGAGATAGACGTTATCGCTGCGCTCGTGCATCGCCGCAGTCGCGGTGGGAACCGGGTCGATTACGACGAGCAGGTCGAGTTTCTCCATCGCCTTTTTCTGGTCGGGACCACGCGTTTGCGAGTTGGGTGCATGCCCCCAGAAGATCATCGCCCCGATGTTGTGAGGCTGATCCAGGTTATCGGCATCCTCCAGCACGCCGTCGAACCAACGCGACACCGGCATGCCCTTGCGCTCCATCAGTTCCTTCGAATGGAAACGCGTTTTCAGCCATTCGTAGTCCACGTCCCAGACGCGCGCCCAATGCTTCCAGGCGCCTTCGGAAAGACCGTAGTACGCCGGTAGCGTGTCGCACGAAACGCCTAGATCGGTCGCGCCTTGAACGTTGTCATGACCGCGAAAAATATTGGCGCCGCCGCCGACCTTGCCGATATTCCCCAAAGCGAGTTGCAGGATGGAGGCGGCGCGGGTCTTGTTGTTACCTATGGTCGACTGGGTCAGGCCCATGCACCAGATGAGCGTCCCGGGACGATTCTTCGCCACGGCCTCCGCGACCGACTTCAACTGCGCCGCAGGCACGCCCGTAATGTTCTCGACGGTCTCCGGCGGATAGTTCGCGACTTCCTCGCGGACCTTGTCGAACCCGAAAGTGCGTTGGGCGATATATTCACTGTCCTCCCAGCCGTTCTCGAAAATGTGCCAGAGCACGCCCCATATGAACGCGACGTCGGTCCCAGCGCGCAATCGGACATATTCGTCGGCGTGAGCCGCCGTCCGCGTGAAGCGCGGATCGACGACGATGAGCTTCGCGCCGTTCTCCTTCCCGCGTAGGACATGCTGCATCGAGACGGGATGCGCTTCGGCCGGATTGCCGCCGATCAGCAAGATCGACTTGGCGTTGTGGATATCGTTGTAGGTATTGGTCATGGCGCCGTAGCCGAAAGAATTGGCTACCCCGGCGACCGTGGTCGAATGGCAAATTCGCGCCTGATGATCGGTGTTATTCGTACCCCAGAAGGCTGCGAACTTGCGGAATAGATAGGCCTGTTCGTTGGAGAACTTCGCTGAGCCGAGCCAGTAAACGGAGTCTGGGCCCTTTCGCTCACGGAGTGTGAGGATCTTGCTGCCGATTTCTTCGATAGCTTGATCCCAAGAAATACGCCGCCATTTACCGCTCTCCAGTTTGGTTGGGTATTTCAGCCGACGATGACCGATTGCCAGCTCGCGTGTAGCTGCGCCTTTCGCGCAGTGCGTTCCCAAATTGATCGGGCTCTCAAATGCGGGTTCCTGACCGACCCAGACGCCGTTCTTGACCTCCGCCCAGATGGCGCAGCCGACCGAACAGAATGGGCAGACCGTCTTCCGCCGCTCGATACCCGATTGCGTCGACGGCTCGTTCTCTGCCGGCTGTTGGGCACGTAGCCGCCGCGCCTGGAAGGTTGTGACAGCCGCTAGGCCGGCGCCCGTGACGCCGGATGCTTCGAGAAATTGTCGACGTGAAAAGCCGCCCGATTCAGTTCTCTCGGGGCCGTTGCGCACCGGGTGGCGGGACAGACTAGGGGAGTGGGTGCGGTTCTTTGTCAGCATCGGCATCTCCAGTCGAAAGCGGAGGCGGCCGCCGCCTCATGTTTCCCGCCGCGACGCGTCAGAAGCGCGCCAGCGTATAATACGTGCGGACATGGTCGTTTTCCTGATAGGTCGGCTCATTGGCGCCACCGTTCTGAACCTCTGACGAATCCGCTTCGAAGCCGGCATCGGCCATTGACGCGCCGCCGATCAGTCCCAACGTTCCGAGAAGAAACTTCCGCCTTGGCTCGCATGCGGTTTCGTTATAGTGCGGCTGCTTTGTCGCGCAGGTTGTGGCCTTGATCATCAGCTCTCCATCCTGGATGGGAAATCAATAAGGCCAACACCATCGTTCTGCGGCGGTTCCACTTTTTCTCGAATATTTTTGCGCAGACATATGTATGTGGGAACGGGAACTATTTCCCACCTCGAATAATCAGAATACGTAATCTTCTGTTTTTTTTATTTCCGATTCGGGTCGCTCAAATCTGGATGGCGACGTCGTCCCCTTTCAGCGCTAGATACCAGAAGCCGCCGTCGGAAGCTGTTGTCGCCATCTCGGAGCCATACACGGGGATTGGGCAAATGCGCATCGCTCGCCCGGCTTTCTTACAGGGCAGTGGAGCGTCATGTCCTCAGGCGGGATAATTCGGCAAGGCGAGTGGCGTAAAGCGTATCGGGTCATACGGTTAAGCCGCTCAACGAAGCCGATGGCCCGCCTGAGGACACCCGAAGGGCGGGGCCAAATGACTGACAGACTGTGTCGAAAATCTTGCCCGATGAACCACATCGCGCTGCGATTTTCTCCTTGCCTGTCAGGCCTTTGACCTCCGTGACGCCCTCACCCCCCGGGAGAAAGCCGGGCTAGGCAGGCTGCCTGTTGCCGGTTATTCTGAGGGCATGACCATTCGAGTTGAGAACCACGCAATGGAACACCCGAAAATCGTCCGCGATGCCGATATCATGACCGGCAAGCCCGTCATCAAGGGGACGCGGATCACCGTCGAACTCATCCTGCGAAAGCTGTCGGACGGTTGGTCGTTCGAGGATCTCGCCACCGCCTATCCGCACCTGTCGCGCGATGATATCCAGGCCGCACTGAGCTATGCCGCCGATCATCTCCCCACCGAACCGCTTCGCGCGGCTGAGTAGCCCATGAAGTTTCTCGCGGATGAGAACATCCCTCGCCCGCTGATAGCAGCGCTGCGTGAGGCAGGTCACGACGTGCGCGCGGTTGTCGAGGACATGGCAGGCATCGAAGACGGCGCTGTGCTTGCCGCAAGCGTTGCTGACGGAAGGGTGCTGATCACCGCAGATCGCGATTTCGGCGAGCGCGCCATTCATAGGGGCGAGGCGGCCATTGGCATCGTTCTGATCGAACTGCACCGGCTGGCTCTTACCGCCTACGTCGACCGGGCAATGGCTGCCATCGCGATTTACGCCGACCGGATCGAGGGGGCGATCCTGACGATTGAGCCGGGGCGTGAAAGGTTGCGGCCCTTGCCTCCGCCGACAACGGGCGATTGACCCCGAGGCTCCACGAGGCGATTCCGACCCGACAACCGTTACTTCAATCTCGGGTTCCGTGTTGCCAGCACGCTTACCCCCGAACTCTTCACTGTAACGCCTCTTGCCCAGCACACTTCCCATCCATCGCGTTGCCCTCTAAGTTTCGGCTGGTCTCGGTGCATTGATACCCAGCGCGCGGTCAGCTCATGGCGGAAGTTTTTCTCTCCTATCGCAACACACCCGAACGGCGCGTCTTTGTGCAGCGCCTTGCAACTATCTTTCGGGTCCATGAGGTAACGGTCTGGTGGGACTACGGCTTGGAGGCCGGCGAGAGTTACCGCGCGCAGATCACGGAGGAGCTATCAAAAGCTGCTGTTGTCGCACCGTTATGGTGCGCGCAGAGCGTCCATTCCAAGTGGGTCGCGATGGAGGCCGAACTAGGTAAGGACAGGCTTGTCCCCGCCCGCCTGCAGAAGGTCATTCCACCTGATGCGTTCGAGGCCATTCAGGCGGCCGATCTCGTCGGCTGGGATGGTTCGGTCGGCCACCCGCGCGTTCTTGCCTTCGTTCGAAAGATTTGCGAGCGGCTGGGCAAGCCAGGGAAAGCGCCCGTGGACATGCTGGAGGAACTGGCTGACCTGAGGTTGTTGACGCCCCTGCCAGAAACCGAGGCCGCTCCCAGGGCCCCCGCGACTCCGACACACGACATGGCTTTCTGGCGCTCCGAGTGGGAGGCGCATAGGGAGAGCGAAGATATCGTTGAGCTGCAGGCGATTGCGACACACGGCCCCGACTACTTCGCGGAGAAGGCAAGGGGACGTCTCGCCGAGATTGAGGCGCAGGAGCAGCTCAGGCGCCGACAGGAGGCGGAGCGCAAACGCCGCGAGGCGGAGGCCCGATACCGTGCTGAGGGTCGGGTGCCGGTCGAGGTGCTCAATGGCGCAATCCGCGAGACGATCTGGCCGAAGCCCGGGTCTGGAGAAGTCTTCCGAGATTGCTGGGCGAACGATGGCGAACGCGTCTGCGGACCTGAGATGGTCGTCGTGCCCGCCGGCAGCTTCGAGATGGGTTCGCCTCCGGATGAAGAGCGCGGTGCAGGCTATGAGGGAGATGAGGAACCACAGCGGCTCGTGACGATATCAGCGCCTTTCGCCGTTAGCCGGTTTGCCGTCACGTTTGAGGACTGGGAACCAGCGGCGGCGGACGGAGGCGTGAGCAGCTACAGTGCAAGCCGCTACGGTCCAAAGCTCGACCATCGACCCGCCGTCAAATTGGGTTGGCATGACGCTGTTGCGTACTGCGCGTGGCTCACGAAAAAGACCGGTATGACCTACCGGCTTTTGTCCGAAGCCGAGTGGGAGTACGTCGCCCGGGCCGGAACAACGACACCATTCTGGTGGGGACGTTCCATTTCGACCGATCAGGCAAATTACGATGGCAATTCCACCTACGGGGACGGCCCCAAAGGCGAGGATCGTCGACAGTCGGTCGCCGTCGACTCCTTTGAGCCGAACCCCTGGGGCCTGTATCAGGTCCATGGGAACGTCTGGGAATGGTGTGCCGACACGTGGCACAAGGATTACAACGGCGCGCCGACCGATGGTTCGGCATGGGTGGGGAGCGACATGCACCCGCGCGTTCTTCGGGGAGGCTCGTGGAGTAGCACGGCTCGAAGCTTGCGCGCTGCCAAGCGGTTCAAGAGTTCGGCCTACAGCAGCTACGATATGATCGGCTTGCGGGTGGCACGGACGATTGCTCCATCGCACCAGTGATGAGCGCGGTCAATGTGGCCGCCTCTTTTGAGTAGACCCAAAAACCTCAACTCATGCCCTTCGGAAAAATGCTGGCACGAGCGTCTGTTTTGGGTTGATTTTGAACCGCTCCGGGTTTGTCGGAGGCTCCGACTCTTGAGAGACTGGAGCCATGACACAATCATCGAAGTCCCCGAAGTACTCCTCCGAGGTGCGTGAGCGCGCCGTGCGCATGGTGCTCGACCACGCCGGCGACTATGCCTCGCAATGGGCAGCCATCGCCTCGATCTCGGGGAAGATCGGCTGCTCGACGCAGACGCTCGCCAACTGGGTGAAGCAGGCCGAGCGTGACACCGGCAAGCGCGCCGGTCTCACCACCGACGAGCGTGAACGCCTGAAGGCGCTCGAACGCGAGAACCGCGAGCTGCGCCAGGCCAACGAGATCCTGCGCAAAGCGTCAGCGTATTTTGCCCAGGCGGAGCTCGACCGCCGACCGAAGTCATGACGACGTTCATCGATCAGTATCGGTCCGCGTACGGGGTCATGTCGGAGACGTGCTGACGCACTGAGCCGATCTGCAAAGTGCTGCCGATTGCCCCGTCGACCTACTACGAGCACGCGGCTCGGCGCCGGGAGCCCGAACGCTTGCCCGCTCGTGCAAAGCGCGATGCCGAACTGAGCGTCGAGATCCGCCGCGTGTTCGATGAGAACTTCGGCGTTTACGGCGTGCGCAAGGTCTGGCGGCAGATGCTGCGGGAGGGCTTTGCCGTCGCCCGTTGCACCGTGGCGCGGTTGATGAAGAAAATGGCTCTGCAGGGGGTGATCCGCGGCAAGCGGGTGCGCACCACGATCCCCGACAAGGCCGCGCCCTGTCCGCTCGATCACGTCAACCGGCAGTTCCAGCCGTCGCGGCCGAACCTGCTGTGGGTGTCGGACTTCACCTACGTCGCAACCTGGACGGGCTTCGTTTACGTGGCATTCGTGATCGACGCCTACGCCCGCCGGATCGTCGGCTGGCGCGTATCACGATCGGCGCATGCCGGCTTCGTGCTGGACGCGCTGGAGCAGGCTCTACACGAGCGTCGACCGGTAGGCGGCGGCCTTGTACATCACTCCGATCGCGGCGTGCAGTACGTCTCGATCAAATACACCGAGCGGCTCGCCGAGGCCGGCCTCGTGCCGTCGGTCGGCAGCGTCGGCGACAGCTACGACAATGCTCTCGCCGAGACGATCAACGGGCTCTACAAAGCCGAAGTGATCTGGCGGCGAAGTCCGTGGCGATCGCTCCAAGCCGTCGAGTTCGCGACGCTCGAATGGGTCGACTGGTTCAACAACCGCCGCCTGCTCTCATCGATCGGCAACGTCCCACCAGCCGAAGCAGAAGCGGCCTACTACACCAGCATGGAGGAATGTAAGATCGCAGCGTGACGCAAACAAAACTGCCTCCGGCGAACCCGGGGCGGTTCAGCTTGCGTCGATCTATAGGTCGTTACGATCGCGTACGGCTTAACGAGCCAGACGTCGAGCACCACGTGCTGAAACCCGTACTAGGTGAGCTGAAAACGGAAGAAGTTTTTCTGCTGGATTCGCGTCGAGTGGCCTCGCTAGCGAGTAGCTCAAAGATTGCGGGCGGCAGCCCCCGCGGCCGCCGCCCACTTTTCGCGCCCTGCCCTTCGAGCGCGAGCCGTTAAAACGCGAAGTCGTCGTCCTTCAGGTCGCCGATCGAGGTATCCTCGATGACGATGTTGGTGCCATCCGGCAGGTCGATCGTGACGTCGGCGCCATCCTGCTTGACGATATCGGCGTCGATCAGCGCGGCGAGGTTAGAAAAGCCCGCCGTCCCGAGATTGTGGTCGGACAGGTCGATGGTGTCGTTGTCGCCAGCGGTATCGCCGAAGTCGCGGATTATGTTCCCGGCGCCCGAGCCCTTGACGAAGATGAAGCTGTCGTCGCCGAAGCCGCCGGTCAGGTCGTCGCCGCCGCCGAGGCCGGTCAACTGGTCGTCGCCCGCGCCGCCGTCCATCACGTCGGCGAACGAACTGCCGATGAAGGCATCGTTGCCGTCTCCGCCGGTGAGGTTCTTGGCTGCGATCGGCACACCGTCCTCCCCGAAATCGACGATCTTTTGTTTGATGGCGTAGTCGCCATTGGCGTTTTCGTACCACGCCACGGCGATGCTGCCGTCGGTGCGCACCGTAACCGAGGGGTCATAGTCGCTGTTGGAGTCGCCCCGCTCGCTGATGACGAATTCGCTGCCGATACGTTCGGCGTTCGCATCGAACCGCTGCCCTACGATGTCATATCGGACGTCACCGGTATTATTATAGGCTACCCAGACAATAACGAAGCCGCCATCCGCTGTTTCGAACGCTTTGGGTGTGTCGTTATTATACGTTGTCGAATTGACCTTGAATTCGTCAACCACCGACTGGCCCTGGTCGTCATAAATGCGGGCGCGAATGCCGCCGTCGGTCGAATCGCGCCAGGTGACGATGAAACCGTCACCCAGACTGGCAACGGAGGCCTTGCCCTGGTTGCCCGCGTCGGCGGAATTAATCTGGAAATCGCTCGCGCCGACCGGCGTGCCGTTAGCGTTATGCAGCCGGCCGTAGATGTCGCCACTGTCTTCGTTGTCGCGCCAGACCGTCACGTAGCCGCCGGTGCCCAGCGCTGCGATGCTTTCTGTGTATCCGCCCTCATTAAACTGAGCACCTGCGTTTGTATTGGCGATTTCTATATTCCCAGCGGGCGTGAACGTGCCGCCCCCGACATTGACGCTCAACACAACCGTTTCAATATCGTTGGCTCCGCTATTCCTGGCTTCGTACGTGAGCGCGATATGGCCGTTGGCGAGCGTCGTGACCGATGAATTGGCCTGCCGGTCGGTAAAATCGGCTTGGTGGAGAAGGATTGGGTCGCTTGTAGCTGTGCCGTCCGCCGTGAAAAGCCGCCCGAATATACCCGAGTTGCTGCCGTCATCCGCCTGCCAGGTTGCAACAAATCCCCCCGCCACTTCCGTGACGCTCGGCAATTGCTGCCAGCCCGACGTAAACCCTGCATTCAATAGGATCGTATCGCCGACGGGCTCGCCTGCCTGATCGTAGATACGGGCGTAGACCCCTTCCGCGTCGGCATCCGGATTGGAGGCACTGGATGCTTGCCACACAACGATATGTCCGTCGCCGAGGTTCGCGATTTCGGCGAACTGCGCATTAGCGGTTCCATCGCTGACCAGTTGCTCGGCTGTTCCCCGAGCTGCCGGCAGCGCGTCGATATCGGTTATGACGCGCTGTTCGATCTCATATTGATTGCCGAAATCGTCGTGCCAAACAGCAATCAGCGCGCCATCGTCGCGCAGCGTCAGCGATGGATCCCGATCGAAGCCGTCGCCGGGCGAGGAGACCTTGAACAGGTCGCCGACCTTTGCGCCGTTCGCGTCAAAGCGCTGGCCGACGATGTCGTAACGTCCGGGGGCATCGAGATCCGAAGCCTCCCACACGACGGCGAAACTGCCATCAGGCAGGCTTTGCATCGCAAGGTTTCTGGCCGATTGGACGCCAACGGTTACATCGCCTGTCAGCGGCTGCCCGGCGTCATCGAATAGGCGGACGCCGACGCCCAATGCGGCGCTGGCATCCAGTCGGCCGTACCATGCCACCGCAAAGCCGGTCGGCAGCGCCGCAACCACCGGGACCTGCTGATTGCTAAGAGTATATTGGTTCACGGTGAATTCTGTTGCCGCCGTGGTTCCATCGGCGGCAAAAACCCGCGCGTAAACATCGTAATTCGTGCTTGTCGTCCACACCGCAACGAAGCCACCGCTCGACAAGCCGGCGACGGCCTGGTCCGAGTGCTGAATAGAGCTCGCTGTCTGGCTGCTCGCCGGCAATTCGCCCGTGACTGCGGTCAACGCCTGTGTGGGATCGGCCTCGGCGGTGTCCACGCCAAGGATCCGCAAATTGACCTGATCGTCGGAGGTCGACTCATCGCGCCAGGTCAACACCACGTTGCCGTCCTGCAGCACGGTCGCGGAGACCTCCCACTGAGGCCCAGCCGTCGTTTCGTTGACGATGAACTCGTCGGAAACCGCTGCGCCTGTGTCGTCAAACAGCCGTGCGACAACGCCGTAGTGGTTTCCATCCTGATCCCAGGATGCCCATGCGGCGAGGAAACCGCCGTCCACGGCCACGACGACCGGCTGGTACTGCGTCAAGAATGTCGTTTCGTTCAACCGGAAGTCTTCGCCGACCGGGTTGCCGGAACCGTCGTAGAGCCGGGCGTGGATATCGTCACTGTTGTTCGCCCAAACGACGACATGCCCGTCGCCGACTGCGGCCGCCACTGCTTCGCGGTGAAAGCCCGGCGGGCCTTCCACGACCTCGTCGCTGTCGGGGTCTGGCCGATAAGTCGTGAGTGCGGAGAAGTCGGTGATGACCTTCTGCTCGACGCCGATGCTACTATTTGGCCAAGCAAGTATCAGAGCGCCATCATCGCGAACTGCAGTCGTAACATCCAAGATCGACGAACTTTCCGCGACGTCGTCGATGCGGAAAATGTCCCCGATGCGGTCGCCATTCGCGTCGAAGCGTTGGCCGAGAATCGAATACGAACCGTCTGCATCGAGTGAATTGGCCCGCCACAGGACGACGAACCCTCCGTCGAGGAGATCCTGGACGACAGGCCTTTCGCCCAATCCGGGTACGCCGGCATCCACCACGAGTTCAAGGCCAAGTTTTTCACCGTTCGCGTCAAAGCGTTGAGCGCGGATGGCGGAATCCGGATACGTATCAAACCAGGTGACCACGAAACCGCTGCCGAGCGCGGCGGCCGATGCTAGGTACTGCGTCGAAATAAATGACGTGTTGATCTGAAATTCTTCCGCGGGCGACAGGCTTCCATCGAGCCCGATGATCCGCCCGAAAACGCCATAGCCCGATCCGTCTTTAAATGATGAGTCGTCCCATACCGCCAGCACGCGGCCGTCTGCCAATGTGGTCAGATGCTGCTGGCGACTGAGATATTGATTGCCTGAGGCGGTGTGGATCGGCACTTCCGGCGTGCCAAGATCGATCGTGCCGGTCGAGGTGTCGGGATCGATAACCCGCACGACGACATCCAGGCCTGAGCTGTTATCTTGCCACATTACAGCGACCGAACCGGTGCCGAGTGTGGCGAGCTGGGGTCTAGTTTGGTTCCCGACGACCGTATCGTTGATTAGCACTTCGCCGCCCAGCTTGTTGCCGGCCGTATCGAAAAGCTGACCGTAAATGCCGTGATCGGATTGGAGCGGGTTATCCTGTCCCCGAACGTCCCAAACAACGAGGAAGCCACCGGGGACTTCGACGGCGCTGGGCCGGTATTCATATTGGTCCGCCGTGCTGTTAACGCGGAACGATAGAGAGGTCGCATTGCCGCTTGCGTTGTAGACCCGACCATAAACACTGCTAGTCAGCAGGCCATTTCCATCATTACCGGTCTCAGTCCAGACAACGAGATGCCCGTCGCCCAGCGGCGTCACGTGAGGCGAACTGCCCTTGTAAGCCGATGCATTATCCTCAACGAGCTCCGCCCCGTCCGGGGACAGCGCCAGCACGTTGGGAAGCCGCGCCGCCGTGCCGCCCGCCACCTCAATGGTCGCGGTTGCCGTCGCGGTGCCGCCGTTGCCGTCGTCCACCTGGAAGACGAAGTTGTCGGTGCCGGTGAACTCGACCCCAGGGGTATAGGTGTAGCTGCCGTCGCTAGCCAGATCGAGCGTGCCATTCTGCGGGGCGGTATCGATCGAGAACGTCAGCGTGTCGGCGGCATCGGGATCGACGCCGGCAAGCTGTCCGGAAATCGCGGTGCCCAGGTTGGTGGCGATCTTCGTCGCGCTGGCGGTCGGCGCATCGTTCGCGCCGGTGATGGTGATGGACGTGGACTGCGGCACGGTATCGACGCCGGAAACCACGTTGAACGTCACGTTATAAATGGCGCTCTCGCCGTCGGCGAGGAAAGCGAAGTCCGCCCTGTCGAACTCGACGTTGGTGCCGTTGACGCTGAGGAGCGACGGGTTGGCGACCGCGAGCGGCGACTGCGGTGTCACCTGCACGTTCTGCGTGACCGGCGTTTCGCCGTCATCGGCATCGGTCGCCGTGAAGAGGGTTGTCACGTCGACGCTGACCGGCGTCGCGGTGTCCGCTTCGGCCAGTTCCACCGTCGAGATGGCCGAGATGACCGGCGTGTCGTTCGCGCCGGTCATGCTGAAAGTCAGCGTATTCGTGGCCGATGCGCCGTGCTCGTCCGTGACGGTGACGTTGAAGACGTCGGTGGCCGTATCGCCGACGTTAAGCGCTTCAATCGCACTGGTGTCGCGCATGTATATCCAAGAACCATTGGCGCGCATCAGCAGCGTTCCGAAGGTGCCCGCTAGAGTGGTCTCTCCTGCTGGATCTGGCACCTCACCGTCGATGTTATAGGTCAGCGTTGCAGCGCTGTCGCGATCCGCGCCGAAGCTACTGCTTGAGACATAGCCGAAGCCGTCAGCGGCGGACGTGTCCACCGTCGTAATTCCCCCCGCCGCAAGCGTCGGCGTGTCGTTCGCGCCGGTCACGTTGAAGGTGAGGTTGGCCGTGGCGGTGGCGCCCTGGTCGTCGGTGGCGATCAGGTTGAACACATCGGAGTTGGTAGCGCCGACGGCCAGCGCGTCGATCGCGGCGTTGTTAGGGGCGTAAGAATAGCTGCCATCGGATTGCAGTGTCAGTGTGCCGAAGGCTCCGGCCAGCACGGTTGCCCCACCGGAGGGCGTCCCGCCGCTGATCGTGAAGGTGATGGTCGCGCCGTCGTCGCGGTCGGCGGCTTGCGGGGCGACCGTTCCCGTTACCGGCACAAGGTTATCCGCCGCCGCCGTGTCGGCGACGGTACCGGCCAGCGTCGCCTGGAAGGTCGGCGTGTCGTTTTCGCCGTGGACGTTGAAGGTCAGAATCGCGGTTGCCGTCGCGTCCTGATCGTCGGTGGCGATCAGGTTGAACACATCGCTGTCGAAGGCGGACGCGGGCAGCGCATCGACGGCTGCGTGGTTCGGACTGTAGGAATACGACCCGTCGGATTCGAGCGTCAGGGTGCCATAGGCACCCGCGAGCACCGTCGCCCCACCGGACGGCGCGCCGCCGTCGATCGCGAAAGTGATGGTCGCGCCGGTGTCGCGGTCGCTGGCGTACGAAGCAACCGAACCGGTGACAGGCGGCTGGAAAGACGGTCCCGCCAGGTCGACCAAATCGCCGCCGATACTGGCGAAAAACGTCGGCGTGTCGTTCGCACCGGTGATTTCGACCGTGAAGGTCGAAGTGGCGCTGGCGCCGTGCTCGTCCGTCACAGTGACGTTGAATACGTCGGTGGCTTGCTGTCCGGCGATTAGCCCGTCGATGGATTCCCCGCTCGCCAGGTAGAGATACGAGCCGTTCGTTTGGAGCGTCAGCCTGCCGAACGCTCCTGTCAGCTGGGTTGTGCCGGCCTCCGGGGTGCGGCCCGAAATCGTGAAGGTTAGAACCGCGCCATTGTCCTCGTCGCCGCCGCTCGCGGCAATCGATCCCGATAGCGGCAGTGGATAGCCCGCTTCCTTGTTTGCCGTATCGGCGAAGGATCCGCCGACGGTTTCTAGAAGTGTCGGCGTGTCGTTCTCGCCCGTCACGGTGATGGTGGCGGTGCCGGTGTTCGAGACCTCACCGTGCCGGTCGGTGGCGGTGTATTCGAAGCTGACGTCGCGCGTCTGGCCTTCGGCAAGATCCTGGAAGTCGCTCAGCGGATCGAACCTGAATGTTGTGCCGTCGTCGCGTTTGACGAGCAGGCCTTCGGTCACGCCGGCGGCATTGGTGATCGTATAGGTGAGCGTGGCCTGGTCGTCATCGCTGTCGACATCGCTGCCCTGGAAATCGAACGTCTGCGCGGTGCCGTCCTCGGTTGCAGCACCGTTGAAGGCGGCCGCCACGACCGGCGCGGTGTTCGTGCCTTCGACGGTAACGGTGACAGTGCCGGTGGCGGTGCCGCCGGCCCCATCGGCCACCGTGTAGGTGAACGTGTCCGTGGCGGTTGCGCCGAGCGCAAGACTAACGAAAGCCAAGCCTGGGTCGTAGTCGAACAGACCGTTGGCCTGCATTGTCACGGTCGCGCCCGAGGCGAGCGGAATGGGTGCGCCAATCGGCGTCCCATTGACCTCGGTGACCGCCAGCGTCTGTGAACCGAGCGTGGCCTCGATGTCGCTGTCGTTGGCGAGAACCGACGTGGACGAAGTGGTGACACCGATTTCGTTTGCCGTGAGGGCGTCGCCGGAGGCCGACGGCAACGCGTTGCCGGTCAGGTCGACGATGAGGTCGGCGAATTGCAGAACTTCGATGTCGGCGGCCACCCGGTCGGTGCCGTCGATGAGGCTGCCGCGAGCCTGCGACACGACAAGCGTGCCGGCGTCGTCGCTGAAGTCGTAGTCCGCGAAATCACCTAAAAAAACGGCGACGTCCCTGCCGCCGCCGCCCACCAATTCGTCATCGCCGCGCCCGCCGCCGAGACGGTCGTTTCCGCTGCCGCCACTGAGGTGGTCGTCGCCGCTGTTACCGTAGAGCCGGTCGTTTCCGCCCCCGCCGCTCAGAATGTCATTATCGCCGCCAGCCCGTAACAAGTCGCGGTCGCCGCCGCCGCGCAGATCGTCTTCGCCGCTGCCGCCCTTGAGGGTGTCCTTGCCGCCGCCGCCCTTCAGCGTGTCGTCGCCGCTGCCGCCGACCAGAAGGTCATCGCCGCTGCCGCCGATCAGCAGGTCGTCGCCGGCCTGGCCGTAGAGCTTGTCGTCGCCGCTATTGCCGTAGAGCTTGTCTTTGTCGCGGCCGCCCTTGATGCGGTCGTCGCCGCTTCCGCCCTTGACCTCGTCATTGCCCGCGGCGGCACGAATCCGGTCGTCGCCCGCCAAGGCATTGATGAAGTCCCGCCCGCGCGTGCCGCCAAGCACATCCGCGAACACGGTGCCAGTCAACCGGGCCATACGCACACCCCGAAAAGGAACTAGAACGAGCCAGCGGCAACGAAGATGCGCTACCGCGGAAAATTATTCTCTCGGCGGAACTTCCGACGAGACGTGGACGATTGTTCAAAAACGACATAAAGTCGTCAATCACCCCCTCGGGGGAACAACGGCAAAAGCCTAATGGCAGGACGAGTTCTCCGTTGTTTCATGAAATCGTCATCTCAGTGCGCGAAATCGCCGATGCGGATTTCGTTTGACTCTTGGTTTTAGTTCAAAGAACTGGCGCTCGCCTTGTCCATTCCCAAGCACGCTATCGAGGCGCTACCCGCCATCTACGACGCTGCCACGTCCGAAGAAAATTGGCCCGTTGCGCTCGATGCCGTCGCCTCAGCATCCGGGGCCCGCGGTACGATCCTTCTGGCATACGACATTGTCGGCCTGCCCTTTCAGGTGCAAAAGTGGTGCACAACCTATCGCGACGAGGATATTCAAACCTACTTCGAGCGGTTCGGAAAATATGAGGAACGCGCAGTCGCTCTTTTGCGAGCGGACCCCGACAAGCGGCTTTTCCTCGATACCGACGCGTGGCCAGACGCCGAAGCAACCTACGATCGCGAAGACTACGTGTTCCTTCGGGAGCGCTATGGCGTTGAGCATCGAGCGGTAGCCCGATTGAACGAAAACTGCGGCTGGCACGACATGCTGGCCGTGCAGGTCAACAAAGGATGGTCCGAGATACTGCCGGCCATGCAGGAAGAGTTGGGTTTCCTCACGCCGCATCTCGCGAAGGTCGTCGAGATCAACCGCACATTCACTCTCTTGCGGGCGCGCTACCAAGCGGTTCTGACCGCGCTCGATAACATCGGCATTGGGATCTGCGTTACACTGGCCGACGGTCAGGTCCTTGTGTCAAACGAAGAAGCAGACCGCATTTTCGCCGAAGACGATGGGCTATGTATCGGCCCCGACCGGCACATTATCACGGGCAACGAAGACATTACCCGCCAATTGGGACAAGCGATTGAGATGACGGCAGCCACAGCCGCCGGGGAAGACAATTGCGCCGAATTCAATTTTCCAGTGCAAAGGCGTAGCGGCGGATTGCCCTATCTCATCGAGGTTTGCCCATTGCGCGACAGCATGGATGAACTTGAGGCCCGCCTGCGCGGCAGCCTCGTCTGCATAATCGATCCCAGTGCCGCTCCTAAAATCTCCTCAGAGGGCCTCTCGGTTCTTTTCGCATTTTCCGCAGTTGAAAAAGCAGTGTGTGAAGAGTTGCTTATGGGACGCTCGACGCAGGAGATCGCGGAATTGCGCAACGTCTCGGTAGAGACAATACGCACGCAAATTAAATCGATCTACCAGAAATCGGGCTCGGCGAGCCGGATTGAACTCATTCGTTCTGCACTTTCCGCAAATCCACCGATCCGCTGAAAGCCTTGTCGCTTCCGTTACGTTTCGAAGCCTGACTTCGGAATTTGAGGGGCGCCTCATGTCCCACTACGCGTTGT
Organism: Filomicrobium sp.; assembly: GCA_965226995.1. Lineage (GTDB taxonomy): Bacteria > Pseudomonadota > Alphaproteobacteria > Rhizobiales > Hyphomicrobiaceae > Filomicrobium. The sequence continues at coordinate 99,590 of CBDDFK010000008.1, read as the reverse complement.
CGGCGCGGGGTCGCATGAAGCGAAAAATACGCGGCGTTTCGGTATTAGTTCTTGCAAGAAGCTTTAGTCGCAAGCCTCGGCGTCATCTCCGGCCTTCAATAGTTACGTGAGCAGGGTTTGGTGATTCAGGCGATCGAAGACCTGCTGCCGGGGGCCTTGTAAGTGCAGAAGCCGAACCAACTCTTAGGCCAACTTTCGGTTCTTTCCGGTTACGTATTTTCAGTCCTCCCGCATCGCGCGCTGCATCTGGTCGATCAGCGGTTTCGCGATGTAGCTGGCGAACGTTCTTTCCCGTGTCGCGAAATACACGTCGGCGGGCATGCCGGGCACCAAGGCGAGGTCCGCCGCGGCGACTTCGCTCTGATCGACGCGCACACCCACCGAATAAAACTGGACGCCGCTTTGCTTGTCCTGCGAGACGTCGGCGGCTATGCGAAATGCCGTTCCGGCGATCTCCGGCGTACTTGTCGAGCTAAACGAGGAGAAGCGAACTCTCACCGCCTGCCCAGCCTGCAACTGGTCGATATCAGTCGGGCTTACGCGCGCCTGCACGATCAGCTCGTCCGCGCCCGGCACGATCATCATCACAGGCTCGCCCGCAGCGACGACGCCGCCAACGGTATGTACCGTAAGCTGGTGGACCCGTCCGCTTATTGGGCTTCGGATATCGGCTCGACGAAGGACATCCTGAGCAGCGACTTGGCGTTCGCGCAGTTGGGCAATTCTCGGCTCAACATCGCGCAGTTCCGTCGTCACCTCTGTCATCAACTCGCCATCGATGCTGATGATTTGCAGCTCGATCTCGGCCTTCTGCCCGTTTCCCTTGGCGATGCGAGAGCTGACCTCGCTGATTTGCGCCTCCTTTTCGAGCATCTCGCGCCGTAGCGCGTTGACGCGCGGCCGCTGCACCAGGCCGCGGTCGCGCAGGACGCCGAGATCCTTGAATTCGTCGCGCATGATTTCGAGCTGGCGCATCAGCAGGGTCTTCTGCTGCGCGAGGCTTTCGACCTCTTCGTCAAGCTGCTCGATACGCTTGCCGAGTTGAAGCTTCCGACCCTCGCGAACCTGAGCGCGCGACCTGAAGAGCTGGCGTTCGCCGGCGATTGCTTCAGCGACGACTGGACTGGTCTCGGATTCGTCCAATAGGTCCTCGGGGAAATGCGCACCTTGCCTTCCGTCGCGCTCCGACTGCAGCCGTGCCCTCCGGGCCTCCAAGGCCGCTAATTCTTTTTCGATGATCAGCAGGTTTGCGCGGGTTTGCGTGTCATCGAGCCGCAAGAGAACATCCCCCGCACGCACCGCGTCGCCTTCGCGGACATTCAAACGTCCGACAATTCCACCTTCGGAATGCTGAACCTTCTTGAGCTGCGTCTCGACCATGATCTGGCCACTCGCCACGACCGCACCCTGAAGTGGCGCGTACAGGCTCCAGCCCACGGCTGCACCACCCATGGCGAAGACCGCGAACAGGGCAAAGACCAAATGAACGGTAATCGATGTATCTGTTCGCAACATCAGCCCGCATCCTTCTTCTGCGGGGTTTCGACCACCGTCAGCGGCGGGTCACGCGGCCTGAGCGGCTTGCCGGCGACATTGCGGACGCGTTCCGCCAGCACGGTGTCGCGCGGGCCGAACTGACCGATACCATCATATAGCACAAGGACGTGGTCGACGGCAGCGAGTGTACTTTGGCGATGAGCGACAGCAACGACAATGCCGCCGCGCCGCCGAACGGCGTGCATGGCTTCCACGACCGCTTTTTCGCCCTCGAAATCGAGGTTCGAATTCGGTTCGTCAAGCACGACGAGAAACGGATCGCCGAAGAGCGCACGGGCAAGGCCGAGCTTCTGACGCTGGCCTGCCGAAAGCTGGTTGGCGCCTTTTCCAATCACCGTATCGTAGCCGTCCTCGAACTCCAGTATCTGTTCATGGAAACCCGCGAGCCGGGCCGCCTCGATCACAGCCTCGGGATCGGGATCCGGCATGAAGCGAGCGATGTTCTCCGCCACGCTTCCATCGAACAACTGGATGTCCTGCGGCATGTAACCGATGTGCGGGCCGAGTTGCTCGCACGACCATTGATCGATGCTTGCACCGTCCAGTAGAACCTTGCCGCTTTGCGGTGGCCACAGTCCGACGAGCGCGCGGGCCAGGGTGCTCTTGCCCGCTGCGGACGGCCCCAGAATGCCGAGCCCCTGACCAGCCGTCAGCTTGAAGGCTAATCGCTGGAAGACGCGCCGCTTCATGTCGGGCGTGGCCATCGTCAGATCGATCGTCTCCAGCGACTGTTTCGGCGGCGGCAGGTTGAAACGTTTCGGTTCGGCCGCCGCGACGCTCAGCCGTTGCTTCAGGCGCCGATAGCTTTGGCGTGCCGTTGTCAGAGCGCGCCAACTCGCGATGGTCTGATCGATCGGCGCCAATGCGCGCGAGCCAAGGATACAACCCGCGATGATCGTCCCCGCTGAAATCTCGCCCAGAATCGCCAGATAGGCGCCAAGCCCTAGGACCGCGGACTGCAGAATCATGCGCAGCATTCGCGCTGTGGACGTGAAGCCGCCAGCGATGAACCCGGACCTACGCAAGGCGCTGAGGTGTTCGCCCTGAGCGGCGGCCCAGCGCTCGTTGAGCACGCTTGTCATGCCCATCGCGCGGATCGCCTCGGCTCCGGCTTGGCTGCGGTCTGCGAGATTGTTGCGAACCGACAAGGCCTGCATGGCGCGCAGCGTCGAGGGCTTACTCGCCGCGCTATTGAGCAGCGTCAGGAAGATCATCAACAGTGCGCCGACAATGACCGTGAGGCCAAGATAGGGGTGCAACAGGTAGACCACACCGACATAAAGCGGCACCCACGGCAGGTCGAACAGCGCCGCGGGTCCTTGGCTCGCTGCGAAGCTTCTTACGTTTTCCAGATCGCGCATGGGCTGCAGCGGTTCGGAAGAGTCGCGCTGAACGAATTGCGGCGCGCCGATCAGCGACCGGAACACGAGCGGCCCGGCGCGGCCGTCGATACGCTCGGCCGAAAGCATCAAGAGGCGGGCACGCAAACCGTCGAGCAGGCCGAGAAAGAGGTAAGCGCCAATGGCGACACCTGCGAGCGCGATGAGCGTCGGCACGCTCTGGCTTGTCAGCACCCGATCGTAGACCTGCATCATGAAAATGGAGCCGGTCAGCATCAGGACATTGATAACGCCACTCAGAAGCGCAATGCAGATTATGCCGGTGCGCGAGGCCCTGAGCGCGTCGGCAACATTGGCGGTGGACGTGCCGCCCAACGTTCCGAAATTTCCAGGCGGTACGGCTTGCTGGTTCACTGCGCCGGCTCCCTGATAGAGCTAAATGCAAGAAGCGGGATCGGTTGCATAGCGGGCCTAATGCCGAAATCTTGAGACGGATACTTCGTCTGACGATGAGCCTATCACGGACAAAGCGTCCAAGCCGATAGAGAAATGGCAATGAAGTTTCGACGGACCCGTCGGCAGCGAGAGGAGGTGTTCCGCCACCCAGGACGCATGTAGCTGTCACGGTGCGTACCGCGCGGCAGATCGCAACACTTCGCACCGCAGCCTTATCAGCAAATTGGCATCCAATCTCGATTGCCTTGCTTCAGGCCTATGGGGCACGCAAACCAGCATTTCATGCTGCAGACGATGATAAGGTCAGCCGCTCATCGATAGAACGGCGGCGAATTGCGCATCAGGGGCTCATCTAGCAGTAGCCGCATTATCCCAGAGCACTAAATCGCTATCGCGATACCCAGCCGCGTTGGGGCGGCCGGTGCGTGTAGTAACCATTGTTGAGATCGCGTCGCGGCTGCCGGGGACGCAGTCCTGAAGATCGAGGTTTCCAACCTTGATCGACAGGAGTTTCCCATGAGTACCGAGACCGCCGTTACGCCTCTGCGCCAGCGCATGATCGAAGACATGGCCGCGCGCAATCTCAATCGGCACACTCAGCGAAGCCATATCGGCAGTTGCAAGCGCTTTGCGCAATGGCTGGGCCGCTGTCCCGACACGATTGCGAAGACCTACTTCCCGAAGGCGATGATCGTCGCTGATCGCTTTCATGTGGTGCGTCTCGCGCTCCACCATCTGATGGCCACCTGCCGCCAGATCGACCCTGGGCTGGCCACCGGGCGAGGTCCTGCGAAGCTGCTGCAAAAGCATGCTCGCAACCTGACCGAACGCCAAGCCGGGCGGCTCGAAGACTACCTCGCAGGCCAGCCGGCGGTGGCGCGCATTTATGCTTTCAAGGAAGAGTTGATGACGGTGCTGACCGCCAAGCGGCAGACCAAGGATCGGTGCCGCATGCTCGTCCACCGGCTGCTGGATGCCATCCGTCAGTTGGCCGCGAGCCCGTTCGAGGACTGCCGGAAACTCGCAAAGACGCTAGAGAGCTGGCAGGTCGAGATCGGACGGATGTGGCGCTTCTCGCGCTCCAACGGCATCACCGAGGGCTTTCACCGCAAGATGAAACTCATCCAGCGCCGCGCCTTCGGCTTCCGCAACTTCGAGAACTACCGCCGCCGCGTCAGAGCGCTGTGTGCTTGATCAAAAAGCAGCATTGAGCGACCAAACAAATACCGAAACCCGCAAGTCTCGGGACCGCCGAAAACAGACCCTGCCCCCACATTCAGCGAAGAGCCAAACAGACCCTGCCCCCACATTCAGCGAAGAGCCCGAAGAGCCCTTTTGTTCCACAATGGGTTATCTGGATTAGGTGGCGGAGAGGGAGGGATTCGAACCCTCGATACCCTTGCGAGTATGCCGCATTTCGAGTGCGGTGCTTTCGACCACTCAGCCACCTCTCCGGGCCGTATGTCGAGTGGACATGAGAGGCGCGCTTCTAGCGTTTCTCGCCCCCGCACGCAAGGCCTTAGCACGCTCCATTGCCTGCCCCGCGACAGCCCGCGTGCCGGAGCTTAGGAGTTGCACATCCCTCAATCTCGACGGCGCGACGCGGCAAGAAGCGCCCCGACGCCTCACAAAAGGCGACGCGAAGCGCAACGGGCCGCTGCCCGTTGAAGACAAACGGAGGCCCCAAGTTGCTGGTCACCGGCTTCTGCCGGACAACCCGGACAGCGGGCGCGCTGGCATTGCTGCCGCCCACGAATATTGTTAGGCTCCTACTATCTTCTAACAACCGAAAGGAGGTGATCCGATGTCGAGTGAGATCGTTGGGACCATTGGGAAAACCGGGTGCCGCAGCGCGATGTTGGAGCAGCCTCTGACCCGTTGCTGACGGCACGGGCTTGCCAGGCGAGCCAAGCGGCTCCCGATGGCCAGTCTCACGGAAAGGGGTCGCCTCGGGCGGCCCCTTTTTTCTCGACTCTCGCGCGAGATAACGAGATAACAGGGATAAAGATGCGCAGCACGCGGATCAGGGAGTTTCTCGTGTTTTTCTTGGTCCCGACACTCGGTCGAGCGCGTGCTGCAAGAGGGGAGCCAAGTGTCGGTGTCGGAACATGAGGGGCCAGTCCGTTGCGGGGCAAATGCTTTGGAATAAGCGTCCTTTTCGTCATTGCCGTTGGCTCAGCAATTGCCGCTTGCGGCGAGAGCGAGGAAGCCCGGCAGTTGCGGATCTCAAGGAGCGCGGTTGACAATCTCCGTAAGGAGCTGCCCAATTGGGATGCAAACTTTCGGCAGGCGTATGACGCTTGCACCTCCAGCTTTCCGCCGCGCCCCATCACGCAGGAACGGCTCGATAATATCCTTGCGAATGCACTACTATACGATCAGGAGACTTTTCCGAGGACGCAAGAAGACGCGAATATTTTTCTGATTGAGTTTGGAAAGTATTGGGAGGGCTTCCGTCCGGATACGGCACCGATCAACATCTTGGCAGCCAAAGACCACGGCCTTTGCGAGCGTCTCACGACTTCGAGCAACGGGCAACGGCACGCCGTCGCCGAGGAAAATCGGATCATCTATAAGAGATTCTTAGGCGATATATATTACTCAAAACAGATGGTAGCGCTATCTGACGATTTCTCCGGCAAGCTTCAAACCCCCATACCGCCACCAGCATGGCTTCAGTACATCGATAAGAAACAAAAAACGATCGTTTCGGAACCGCCCCTGATAACACCTCCACAGAAATCTGAAACACCGAGTGAAGCGCTGCTGAAGGAATTCAGCGAGTGTGGAATGACCGGCACCGATAATTCCCACGTCAAGCGAATAACGGACGAGGCGCTCTCGAAGTTTGCAACCGCTCATATGACAGCAGCGAGGTATGCCGACCAGAGCGAGGAGAAGAATAAATGGGCAATCGTCAACGTTGCGTCCATTTCCGTACTTAACCCGAAGACACCAGAAAACTGTGAGCTGTTCAGGGGCGACGCCTCCAATCTGCCTCTAAAGGATCTCTATCTTCTCGTTTATACACTGGCCGAAATATCGTTCGGGATTTTGGAACAGACGCTCGATGGATCGCAACCACCGCGCGTCAAATAACATGCGCTATCCGGTTTTCATCATTTCAATTGCGCTCTCGCATCAGAGCGTGAGTTCCAGCGGCGCGGTCGCCGGCGCTTCACATTCGAAGCCTTGGACAAGGAGCCGCCCTTCCCGCGCGTCCGCGATCATCGCCAGCCGCGTCAGCGGATTGAGAACCGGCGGCCCTAGCCAGGAAAAAAGCGGATCGAATTCCGGCACGACGCCTTCGATCCTCCGCGCCCGCCCGGCGCTGTCGACGCCGCGCGAACGCCCATGCCAGTCGGTAGATCGCCAATGGTTCGCGGCCTCGCCGGGCCCGTCGAAAAGCCGCGCGTCCGTTTCGGATCGCTCGATCACCGCCAATTCGTCCGCCGCCACGCCGCTCAGCACATAAATGCAAGGCGCCGCGATGGGCGTTTCCACGAGCGCCTTTTTCGCCGCCGCGAAACCCGGCGCGGTTTCGAACACCGTTCGCAGGAGGTGGCCCGGCGTTACGGCGCCGATCCGCCAGACCCTCGCCTTGCTCGCCGCCCAGTCGAGTGGATAAAGCCCGACGGGCATCGGCATCGGCGCCTGATTGAGCGCCGCAGCGAACCGGCCCGGCGCCAGCCCTTGCAGCATGCCGGTATAGCCCGGCCATGTCAGCGTCACGAATTCCCCCGGCGCAGCAGGAACGCGGGCCGCGACAACGTTCGCGCCAAGCCCTGCCGTTCGCCAGTCGAGAACCCGTAACAGCCGCGCCGATCCGCCATCCGGCGCGCGGTCGACCCGGCAGGTGCACCCCCACTCGTAGTTCACCGAAAGGAAATAGGCGCCGGGGCGGCGCAGCCGTTCCGCGATGCGGTCGATCTCCGCAAGCTGCGGCTGGTTATGACGCCTCAGCCAGCGCCGCGACACCGCATCCAACGTCCGCAGCGCGGTCCGTGGCACGCCGGCCGTCGCAAGGTCGAGTAACCGGTGCGCACGCCGCTCCGCCGCCACAAGCGTGTCGTAACCGAAATCCTGACCGGTCTCGATCACCGGTATCTCTGGCAGATCAGCGTTCATCAATGTCCATTGCCCGGCCTGCGCCGTTGAATTCTCCCGCGAAATAAGGCTTTCAAACCTCCATAGCGTTGACAAGCCCGCGGAAGTCAGCCAAAAACCAGTCTGACGCGGAAAGTCCAGGCTTTCCGCGCAAAAGCCGCTGCCTGAGGCCCTAAGCCCTGCACCGATTTTCGGTGACGCAGGACCTTATCCCGGCAATACCCGCGCGAATGCGCGCCGCTTCGAAAAGCGGCCGTTCGCGCTTGGTTTTGCCGGTCCCAAAGCTCGCTGACCGCCGCACGCCGGCGCAAGCGGCGCCACAAGGCGCGAATAAACCGGTCCGGCCCGTGACAGACATCGTCCCGCGGCGCGGTCCATTCAAGAACGCTGCGCAAGCAGAACGATAAAGGTCCGTCAGCCATGTACGCTGTCATCAAAACGGGCGGCAAGCAGTACCGCGTCGCCCAGAACGATCTTCTCACTGTCGAGCGCCTTGAAGGCGAAGCCGGCAACACCATCGAATTCTCCGACGTCCTGATGGTCGGCGAAGGGGACAGCGTCAAGGTTGGCGCGCCCTTCGTGGACGGTGCCAAGGTCACCGCCGAACTCGTGGACCAGGCGCGCGGGCCGAAGGTCATCGCCTTCAAGAAACGCCGCCGCAAGAATTCGCGTCGTAAGAAAGGTCACCGCCAGCACCTTTCGCTCGTTCGCATCACCGGAATTACCGGCGCCTGATCGGTGCGCCCCCGAATTTGAAGGATTGAACTCATGGCACAGAAGAAAGCCGGCGGCTCGACCAAGAACGGCCGCGACTCAGAGTCGAAACGCCTGGGCGTGAAGCGCTACGGTGGCGAACTCGTGATCCCCGGCAACATCATTGTCCGCCAGCGCGGCACCAAGTGGCATCCCGGCAGCGGCGTTGGCATGGGCACCGACCATACGATCTTCGCCAAGGTCGAAGGCCACGTCGAATTCCGCGCCAAGGGCAACGGCCGCACCTACATCTCCGTGCTGCCGAATACGACCGACGCCGCCGAATAATCGACGCGCGCTGGCCGGCGCACGAGACCTTCGCTAAAGATTAATCGTGGCGCTCTCGAATACGGGGCGCCACGTTTCATATCGACGGTCCACGGTGCAGGCGGGGGCAAGCCCGATGTCCACGAAACCGATCGCAACGGCGCGGCTTACGCTGCGCGCGGTCACCCCGGAAGATGTCCCGCGCATTGCCGAACTCGGGGCGGAGTGGGATGTCGCGAGCATGACCGCGCGCATGCCCTACCCCTATACCGAGGATTCGGCACGCCAGTGGATCGATAGTATCTGCCCGCGCGAGCGCGTTTTCGCGGTTGTCCACGATGGACACGTGATCGGCGTCGCCGGTTACACGTTGTCGAGCGAGGAAAAGACCGCGGAGATCGGTTACTGGCTCGGCAAACCCTACTGGGGGCAAGGCTTCGCCACCGAAGCGGCCCGCGCGCTCATCTCGCGTTGCTTCCGCAAGGAAGCCGTGGAGGCTGTGACGTGCGGCCACTTCGTCGATAACCCCGGCTCTGCCCGCGTTATCGAAAAACTCGGCTTTTCCGAAACCGGGACGGAGCCTTACTGGTGCGAAGCCCGGCGTATGGATAAACCGGCGAAACGCTATCGCTTGTCCCGCCCCGAAGGCTGGCTCAGACTGGCTGTCCCGAAGAGGCTGTCGAAAACCGGGTGACAAGGGAGCGCCCGCGCCGGCCGGCTTATAGCTTTTCCGCATTGCGCGGAATCGCATCGCCAGCCCGCTCCCCCGCCCGGCCACACATGGGAGTATCGTATTTGTGTGGCCGGGCGGGGGAGCGGGTGGTTCAGCCTAATCCTGAAAGGGAATAGCCGACCGACCGCCCGACAGGATGAGAGCCCAATGCGCGCAGGCGGCGTAGAATTCCGACCAATCGAACGTGCGGCGTACCACCCGCGGAAATAGTGAAATGAAGTTCCTCGACCAGGCGAAAATATACGTCAAATCCGGCAAGGGCGGCGACGGCTCGATCTCGTTCCGCCGCGAGAAATATATCGAATACGGCGGCCCGGACGGCGGCGACGGCGGCCGCGGCGGCGACGTCTGGATCGAATGCGTCCAGAACCTCAATACGTTGATCGATTTCCGCTACCAGCAGCATTACAAGGCAAGGAACGGCACGCCGGGCATGGGGCGCAATCGCTCCGGTCCTTCAGGAGAGGATTGCGTGATCAAGGTTCCCCCGGGCACGCAGGTCTACGATGAGGACAACGAAACCCTGATCGCCGACCTGGAAACGCCCGGCGAGCGCTTGCTCATCGCCAAGGGCGGCAACGGCGGGTTCGGCAATGCGCATTTCAAGAGCTCGACGAACCAGGCCCCGCGCCACGCAAACCCGGGGCTACCCGGCGAAGAACTGACGATCTGGCTGCGACTCAAGCTGATCGCGGACGCCGGACTCGTCGGGTTGCCCAACGCCGGCAAGTCCACGTTCCTCGCCACCGTCTCGGCTGCGAAACCCAAGATCGCCGACTATCCCTTCACAACGCTCCATCCGAACCTCGGTGTCGTCCGCGCCGGGGCCCGCGACTTCGTGCTCGCCGATATACCTGGGCTGATCGAAGGCGCCAGCGAGGGGGCCGGGCTCGGCACGCGTTTCCTTGGCCACGTCGAGCGCACCAGTGTTCTCCTGCATCTGGTCGACGCCACGCAGGAAGACGTCGCGGCCGCCTACCGGACCGTCCGCGAGGAGCTGGAAGCCTACGACGAGAATCTCGCCGACAAGCCGGAAATCGTCGCCCTGTCCAAGACCGATGCCTTAACGGACGAGGACCTGACGGAGCGTTTCGACGCCCTCAAGAATGAATGCGACTGCCGCCCGCTGGTCCTGTCGGCGGTATCCGGACGAGGCGTCGACGAAGCGCTCTACGCCCTCGTCCGGGAAATCGACGCCGCGCGAAAGGAAGCCCATGACGAAGAAAAGCCGCCCGAGCCGTGGAGGCCCTGAGCGGCTTTCATCGAACGATTCAAGTCTGCGGCCGTCCGGGCTTAGATCCAACCGAAAACGTTGAGCAGGATCAGCACGGGGATCGGAACACCGATCGCGAAGAGCGCGATATTCTTCAGCATAATACATCTCCGGTTTTTCATTGGTTTTGTCCGATAAAAACCGTCGAAGCGCTGCCGGGCTCCCATCAAGGCCGCGTCACGCGGGCTCCAGCGGAGGCCGATCAGCGGTGCCGGTAGCCTCTTTAGCGGATGCCTGCGGCGCGGGCGCGCTTCGAGGAAACATAGCCGGCCTTGACCAGCGCCTTGACGCAGCGGTTCGAGATTTTCGAAGCGTTCGCGCGGAAGCAGGTGCGAACACCCGGGCTCGAAGGCGAATGCTGCGAGCAGTAGGAGAGGTAGTCGCCGATGCAGGCGCGCTTCACCGAAGCGCTTACGGCGAAGGCGTGGGATGCGGACAGCGAGACCAGGGCGGCGGCGGTGAGGGCGATTGCGAATTTCATGGCGGCGGCTCCGAACTGGGTGTTGGCTGTTTGCTGCGGCGTTCCTGGCCGCTCATGAGAAGACCTTACCCAGCGGTGGAACGTCGCGCTGTTCCCCGAGAAACGCCGAAAAGCGCAATAATTCGAAGCGGACCGACGAACGGGCCGGCACACGGCCAGCCCGTTAAGCAATTTAAAGGATCGGGAGAAGGCCGGCATGGCAAACGCCCAATGGGAGGATCGCTTCCGCAACTACCTGCCGGAGCTGATCTACGGCGCCAACGACGGCATCGTCACCACACTCGCCATCGTCGCGGGCGTTGTCGGCGCCAACCTTCCCGTCCACGTCATCCTGATCCTGGGCTTCGCCAATCTCTTCGCCGATGGCGTATCGATGGGGGCGAGCAACGTCTTGTCCGAACGCTCAAGGATCGAGAACACCCCAACCCTTTCCGAAGCCCTCCCCAACGGCATTGCGACCTTCCTGGGCTTCCTCGCTGCGGGCCTTGTGCCCCTGGTCGCGTACCTGATCCCGGAAACCGGCCTCGACCGTTTCTGGCTTGCCGTGGCGATGGCCGCCGCTACGTTGTTCGCGGTCGGCGCGGCGCGGGCGCTCGTCATGCCGCGGCGCTTCTTCTTCGCAGGTCTCGAAATGCTTTCGATCGGCCTTGCAGCCGCCGCCATCGCCTACGGCGTCGGGCAGTTCGGCGCCTACCTCGTCGGCGGCGACAGCCTTTAGTCGGCAACGACGCATCGGCGCAGCCCACCCTTTTCGAGGCACGCAATGGTCCTGGCGAAATGGAACGACAAATACGCCGCCGCTCCCGAAGGGCTCTTTGGGAACGAGCCGAACGAATATCTCCGCCAGATCGCGGCCCGCAGCGATTTCTGCCCCGCAACCGCATTGTTCCTGGCCGATGGGGATGGCCGCAATAGCCGTTGGCTGGCCGCGCGCGGGATCGTGGTCACCGGCATCGATCTCTCGCCAGTCGCCTGCGAAAACGGACGGCGGCTCGACAAGGCCGCCGGTGTCGTGGTCGATCGCATTGCCACTGACCTCGAAACCTGGCGACCGCCGGAGAACCCTGCCTGGGAAGCGGTTTTTCTGTTCTATCTCCAGGCGCCGTGGCCGGTCCGGCGCGCTGCGCTTGCCGTTGGATGGCAATCACTCGCCCCGGGCGGGCTCCTGGTCCTGGAAGGTTTTGCAGCTGGCGGCGGAGGAGACGGGCTCGGACCGGCCGACGTCGGTCTGCGCTATCACCCGGCCGCCACGCTCGGCGAATTGGCGAATGCACAAATCGAGGAACTCCTTCTCGGAGAGGTGCGCCTGGATGAGGGCGACCGTCATCAGGGACTCGCCAATGTCATCCGGCTCGTCGTCCGGAAGCCATGAGCCCGGTTTCAGACGCTGCGCAGCTTCACTTGTAGGAGAAGTGACGGCCGAACCGATCCCAGAGATCGAGGCTTTCCCGGCGGCCATCCGCGTGGGTGATTGAGATACCCCACCATTTCCGCCGCACCTCGAAGTAGTGCTCTTCGGGATCGTAGACGAGCGGTGCGACGCCCAAGTCCTGCACACTGAGACGGCCCATGGCGGACAGCAACGTGTAGGAGGCGACGATCAGGTTGCGCTGGGTTGTCTCGAGTTGCACCTGCGCGTTGAGAAGCTCCTGCTCGGCGTTGAGGACATCGAGAAGCGTCCGCTGCCCGACTTTCTCTTCTTCGCGCACACCGTTGAGCGCGATCTGGTTCGCCTGAACCTGAGTCCGGTCCGAGTCGAGCTGGGCGCGGACGGCCTGATATTGCGACCATGACGTGATGATCGACTCCCGGACCTGCGTGCGGGCGTCTTCGACTTCCTGTAGACGGCTGACGTGCGTGTGCTTACTGGCACGAACGCGGGCAGACACTTCGCCGCCCTGGTAGATCGGTACGTTCACGCGGCCGGTCAGCGTCGTCGACTCGTTTTCGGCGGTGGTCGAGGACGTATTGAAGCGGTTCGAGTAGCTGGCCTCCAGATCGACGGTCGGCAGCATCTCGCCGCGAACGACGTCCACCGAATGCCGAGCCGCCTGCTCGCGGTACAACGCTGCGATCACGAGCGGGTTCTCGTTGACGCCGATGGTGATCGCCTCGTTCAGCGAGTGAGGTAGAAGCCGCGCGGGCACCTGCGGTTCGACAAGGTTCGACGGCGGCGCTCCCACAACGCGCTCATACCGGGCCCGGCTCGACTTGAGGTCGGCACGGGCGAGATCGAGCTGCGAGACCGAGCCGGCTCGGCGGGCGCGCGCCTGCGCCACGTCCGTGCGGGTCACCTCGCCGACGTCGAAGCGGTCCTGCGTAGCGCGAAGTTCCCGCGACAGCACCTGAACGTTGTTTTCCTGGAGGCGCACAATGGCCTGGTCGCGCACGACATCCATGTAGGCCGTGACGGCTTCGAGCAGCACCTGCCGTTCGATGTCGCGCAGCGTCTCGCGGCCCGCGCGTACATTGGCCTCGGCCTGTGCGACTGAGTTGCGCGTCCGGAATCCGTCGAAGAGGTTCTGCTGCAGGGAAACGCTGTACCCTCGCGGATAAATCGTGTCGCCTGACCGCGTACCCTGTGTGATGGTACCGAGCTGAGGCGAGAAACCGTTCCGCTCGTTCTCATCGCGCAGCCGCGTTCGGATATCCTGGATGTTGACGTCGGCCGAGCCGTTGATCCGAGGACGGTATCCCGACTGGGCTTGAGGGACGGATTCGTCGGTGGCGCGCAAACGGGCGCGCTCGGCGTCGATGCGTGGATTGTACTTATAGGCCTGGGAGAGCGCGCTATTGAGCGTTTCGGCGATGGACGGCGTCGCCGTACCAAGCGCCGCAAACAGGGCGAGCGCAACGACAGCCGCGCCATCGCGCAACCCGGATCGGCGCCGTGCCGGCGACCGCCCGATTCTCATGTGCTCTGCCTTACCCATATGACCTTCCGCTGGCCCCTCGCCCGCGCGGCAACCTGTGCCGATCCCAGGAAATGAGAAACCGATTGCTCATGTATCGCTGTCGTTCGCCGCTCGATACCCCGCCGCCAAGCCATCGCGCGCCCATATCTTCAGCAAGCATTGCCAGAAAGATGCGCGTGGCGGAACGGTCCTGCTGCAAAAGGCGGACGAATCCCAACCCATTGCACTCGTTTTAACCGATTGGTTACGTTTTCCAGAGTGCGCCGTCATCGACAGCGAAGTAATAAGTGCCAGCGTTGCAAGATACACACATTGCTTCCCTCGACAGGCCGGGGAAAAGCCCAGATTGTGCAAAGAGCGCTGATTTAAGGGGAGGAATCGGCGTCGACCGTTGTCAGTCGAGGCTTCGTCGAAAAAGCGGTGCTCGCCCCGATTCGGGCCATCCTGTACTTCCGGCCGATTTCGAGCCCCTGTGTAGACCGCCTCGCAAGCCAGCGTGCCCCGCCCCATCACCCGGGTAGACATAGTCCGGCACCGAATAACTCGAGCGAAACAGCCGTTCCAGGAGCGGCGCGGTTTCCGCCGGCACCTGCGCCCGTTCGCGCCCGGGCGGCAATGGCGGCGGATAGGCTGACGGCGGAGGCAGCGCCTCGCGCTGGACCGTCAGGCTAGCGGGATCGGCGTAGGTCTCGGCACGGGTAATCGTGACACCGGCCCACTTGTTGCGCACTTCTTCGTAGTGGGCCTCAGGAACGTAAACCTCGGTGGCAAGCTCGATCTGCTCCGCGCTGAGGCGGCCGATCTGCGCCAGAAGTCCATAGGAAGCCACGATCAAGTCCCGCCGGGTGCTGACGAGGGCCACCTGCGCATCGAGGAGTTCCTGCTGCGCATTGAGCACGTCAAGCAGCGTTCGCTGTCCGACCTTCTCTTCTTCCTGCACGCCATCCAGCGCGACGCGCGCAGCCGACACGCTGACCTCATCCGACCGAAGTTGCGCGCGGGCAGCCTGCAACCGCGACCAGGCCGCCGTAACGGCCGCCTCGACTTCGTCGCGCACGGCTTCGATTTCCTGAATCCGGCTGACATGGGTGTGCTTGGCCTTGCGCACTTCCGCATGGACGCGGCCACCCTGGTAGAAGGGAATGCGCAGACGGCCGGTAATGCTGGCCGTGTCCCGGTTTCCCGTCAGCACGGAAACGTTGTCGGAATGGGTGTAATCGGCTTCGAGATCGACTTTCGGCAGCATCGCGCCCCAGGCCTCGTCAACGGAATGACGAGCCGACTGCTCGCGATAGAGCGCGGCGATCAGGTTCGGGCTTTCCCGGTTCCCGATGCGCAAAGCCTCGCTGAGACTTTCCGGCAAACCGCGGATCGACAACGGCGGCTCGCCGACGCCCTCGGGCCGATGCCCGATCACGCGCCGATAGTTGGCGCGAGCGATCTTGAGATTGGCTTTGGCCAGGTCGGCAGCGGAAACGGCCCGCGCTCGCCGCGCGCGCGCCTGCGCCACGTCGGTCCGCGTTACCTCGCGCACGGCGCGGCGGGCCTCGGCGCCACGCAACGCCTCGCTGAGAAACGTAACGTTCTTCTGCCTCAGACCGAGGATCGCACGGTCGCGCACGACATCCATATATGCGGTCACGGCATCGAGCAGCACGGTCGTTTCGCGCGCGGCAAGCCGGGCGCGGCCGGCACGGACCTCGGCCTCGGCGGCGCTGACCGCGTTCTGTGTCCGGAAACCGTCGAACAGCGGCTGGCGCACGCTGATCGAAAGGTTGGTCGGCTTTGTCTCGCCATCGAGGCTGTGCCCCGGCCGAGAACGCACATCGGTGACGCTCGCCGACGCCTCCCCGGAGATCGTCGGCCGGTAACCGGACTGCGCGAGCGGCACATCCTCGTCGATGGCGCGAAGATTTGCCCGCTCGGCATCGAGGCTCGGGTTGTATGTGTAGGCGGAGATCAGCGCGTCACGCAGCGTTTCCGCATCCGCGAACGGCGAAGCGACAGCCACCAGGGCGGCGGCGATGGAGGCGCGCGCAACCGTCGAGGCCACGGCCGGTGACCGTCCCCTGCAAAGCTTCGAGGTTTTTCGCTTATACCCTCGCGACACCGCCACCATCCATCTGGCGCCGTAACTGACGGCGCAATTCGACAACGGTTGATTGACGGCTGATTCGCTAAATCATTGGTAAACGGAGGTCACATGGCAGGACTCTGCGCCCGGAAGGAACATGGGTAACTGCTTGCTCCGCGCGAGAACAATCCGAGTTATCAAGTCGCCTAATTACAGCACGAACTGGCGCTTCACCTCGAACCCCGGCAGCAGCGCGCCACTGGCGACGAACTGTTCCTGCGCGTCGAAATGCGCGCCAACCCGGCGCCAGAGCGTGACGCGCGAGTAGTCCTCCGGACCGAGGATCGCGACCAGACGCCCGCCGTCCTTAAGCTGGTCGAGAAGCACCGCCGGCATTTCCTCGACGCGCCCATCGACGAAAATCGCGTCGTAGGGGCCTTCATCCGGATACCCCGCGGAAAGCGTTCCCGTCACCACGGCGATATTGTCGAACTCCTGCCCTTCCAGGGTGCGGCCCGCCGTATCTGCCAACTCCGCGTCGGACTCCAGCGCGACGACGGTTTCGGCCAGCCGGCCGATGAGCGCCGCCGCATAGCCGGTGCCCGCACCGACGGTGAGAACGACATCCTTGTCGCCGATTTCGGCGAGATGGATCATCTTGGCCAACGTGCGCGGCGCGAGCAACTCGCGCGCCGCACCGTTCGGACCGGACTTCGAAAGCTTGAGAGCCTCGTCCATGTAGGCGAACGGCTTCAAATGGCTCGGCACGAATTCGTCGCGAGGGATTTCCAGCATGGCGCGAAGGATCCGCCGGTCGGTCACGTCGCTGGGCCGGACCTGCGATTCGACCATGTTCGTTCGTTGCACTGCGAAGTCGGCCATGCCCGTTCCCTGTTTATCGCGTCGTGGTCGTGAGTCGCCCGCCTGGAGGATTGCAAAACAAGCCCCGCGCGGTCAGCAGTTCGAAGACAGCTTAGAACAAAGCCGGCGGCGGCAAAATTGACCATGCGCCGCAGATAGGCCGTTCATACTGACTTGAAGCCGCACGTGAAGCTCCCCATTAATATCGTTGCTTCGGATCACTCCATTGTGATAAACGACGCGCTCGCTCCGGCTCAGAGCTGAATTTGGCAGTCAGCCGGCGGCGTTAGAGGCCACGTGGCGGAGTGGTGACGCAGCGGACTGCAAATCCGTATACCCCGGTTCGATTCCGGGCGTGGCCTCCAAGTTCCTTCGCGGACCATCCCTTAGCGGTGTCCGCAGCGCGCGCTGATCGGCCGGAGGATCAGGCTCTTCGGGCTCTTCGCTGAATGTGGGGGCAGGGTCTGTTTTCGGCGGTCCCGAGACTTGCGGGTTTCGGTATTTGTTTGGTCGCTCAATGCTGCTTTTTGATCAAGCACACAGCGCTCTGACGCGGCGGCGGTAGTTCTCGAAGTTGCGGAAGCCGAAGGCGCGGCGCTGGATGAGTTTCATCTTGCGGTGAAAGCCCTCGGTGATGCCGTTGGAGCGCGAGAAGCGCCACATGCGGCCGATCTCGACCTGCCAGCTCTCGAGCGTCCGGGCGAGTTTGCGACAGTCCTCGAACGGGCTCGCGGCCAACTGACGGATGGCATCCAGCAGCCGGTGGACGAGGATGCGGCACCGATCCTTGGTCTGCCGCTTGGCGGTCAGCACCGTCATCAACTCTTCCTTGAAAGCATAAATGCGCGCCACCGCCGGCTGGCCTGCGAGGTAGTCTTCGAGCCGCCCGGCCTGGCGTTCGGTCAGGTTGCGAGCATGCTTTTGCAGCAGCTTCGCAGGACCTCGCCCGGTGGCCAGCCCAGGGTCGATCTGGCGGCAGGTGGCCATCAGATGGTGGAGCGCGAGACGCACCACATGAAAGCGATCAGCGACGATCATCGCCTTCGGGACGTAGGTCTTCGCAATCGACCGATACGTCTCGGAAAGATCCATGCAGATAACGCGGACGCTGTTTTTCCATTTCAAACCATGGAGATACGGCTTCAGGTCGGCGTGCGAGCGGCCGGCTGCCACGTCGAAGATGCGCCGCTTCCTGAGATCGCAGAACGTTGTCGCGAACCGCTTCTGCCGAGAGAAGAAGTGCTCGTCGATGCCGAGCACGCGCGGCGTCCGAAGCGTCAGGAGCTTGCGGTTTTCCAGGTCGTACATGTGGTCATAGTAGCGCGCGATGGTGGTGTCCGAGCGCCCGCAGTTCTTCGCCAGGCTGCGCCGTGAGATGCCTTGCGTATGTTGCCGGTAGACCTGCCGCTTGAGCGCCTCGGTCGAGCGCTGATAAGGCAGGATGCCCTCGAAGCGCTGGCGGAAATAGCGCCCGCAGGCGCGGCAGTGGAACTTGCAGACGGCGAACCGGAGCAGCACGCGGCGCAGGCCCACGCTCTCGTGCCAGACCCGGCGTTCAGCCTTGTCCTTCTTGCGCAGATCGCCGCCACCGCAGTGCGGGCAGCGCGGCACCTGATGGCAGTCGACGTCGTAGACGACGGGGTTGAACCCGCTCGTCCTGGCGATTGTGAAGCCGGGCAGGTTCAGCGTAGCATCGAAGGCAACGTCGGTTGGGGGCATCCTTGGTGGTCCTGTGATCAGCTCGTCCGGGAAGACGGCCGACACTAGACCCAAATCCGAGGATGCCCCCTCTTATGACGTAGAGCCGAGGATCAACCAACTTCGGGCAGCTTTGCGCTTTGCATATCGAAGCGCTTCTGCTATGAGACGCGCTTCCAACGTCGAGCCGGAAACCACACGGCGCGACGATACCGCATGTTCCGCAGTAGCTCAGCGGTAGAGCATCCGACTGTTAATCGGACGGTCGTAGGTTCGAATCCTACCTGCGGAGCCAGTTTCCTTTCCAACGCCCCGTCGCTTTATAAGCCGCCGCGGTAATCACCGTTGGCAGTGGCCGGCTGCACCGGGCTATCATCACGGCCGCAATCTTTAAGGTCTCTGAACCATGCCGCGACGCTCCAAAAATGGCCCGCCGCCTCATCGCAAATCGGCCTCCGGTCAATCCGCCCGAGGACACGGGGCTTCCGGACGCGGCAGCAGCGAGTCACGGACGCCGCGCCACAGAGCAGCCCCTGGTGCGGCACAGAAAACGCACGGCGGCTCCGCTGCCGATAAATCCGACTCCAAGAGAGCGCAAGCACCCGGTGCGCAGAACGGCGGCGCGAGTAGACGGGACGAAGCCGAGGGCCGCCCCGCGCGATCGGGCGACCGCGCAACGACGTCCGCTTTCCGCACGCGGAATTCGAAGCCCGGAGCCGCAAGGAGGGCCGCCTCCGAGAAACCGTCGGCGGAAACGGGCGGCCCAGCGCGCACCCGCAAGCCTGGAGCGCGCAAATCGGGTGCGGCGAAGAGTACCGTCGCAGGCCCATCCGCCGGCCGCGATGCTCTGAACCGGTTGCGCCGGCGCCAAAGCCAGCCGCGCGGTGCGGCCGGTCACGATGCGCCGCAAGGGCCAACCGAACCGATGCGTATCGCACGCGCCATGGCCCGCGCCGGATTGTGCTCGCGTCGCGAAGCGGAGCGCTGGATCGAGGAAGGCCGCGTGACGCTCAACGGTCGCAGGCTCGACACCCCGGCTATCGAGGTGAAACCCGGCGACAAGGTCGTCGTCGACGGCCAGCCCTTGCCCGCCGCAGAACCGGTGCGGCTCTGGCGTTACCATAAACCGCGCGGCCAGGTGACGACGAACAGCGATCCGGAAGGACGCGCCACCGTTTTCGATAGCCTCCCCGAAGACCTGCCGCGCGTGATGTCGGTCGGCCGCCTCGACTACAACACCGAAGGCCTTCTGCTGCTCACCAACGACGGGGCTCTGGCCCGCTACCTCGAACTGCCCTCGACGGGTTGGTTGCGCCGGTACCGCGTCCGTGCCTGGGGCGACGTGACCCAACAGCGCCTGGACCGGCTCCGCGATGGACTCGTATTCGAAGGCGTCCGCTATGGACCGATGGAGGCGACGCTCGACACCATCCAGGGCGATAACGTCTGGCTGACCATCGGTTTACGCGAAGGCAAGAACCGCGAAGTCCGCAACGTCATGTCGGCGCTCGGCCTCGAGGTGAACCGGTTGATCCGCATTTCCTACGGTCCCTTCCAACTCGCCGAACTGAAGCCCGGCGAGGTCGAGAGCGTCAAACGCCGCGTGCTCGCGGACCAGCTCGGTCCGAAACTGGCGCGCGAACTCAAGGTGGGCGGCGCAGACGGTGACGGCGACGGCGAAGAGTCGCCAGGCATGAGCGCAAGCCGCGGCCGGGGAGGCCGGCCCGGACAAAGCCGTCGCCGGAACCGGCCGGGAAGGAACACCTGATGCGGATCGTCGGGGGAAGGTTGCGCGGCAGAATGCTTGCCGCACCCAAGTCGCACGCCACGCGACCGACATCCGACAAGGTCCGGGAATCGATCTTCAACGTGATCCTGCACAGCGCCGACGCGCCGCCGCTTGACGGCGCCAAGGTCATTGACCTGTTCGCGGGCACCGGTGCGCTCGGGCTGGAAGCGATCTCGCGGGGCGCAGCGTACGCGCTGTTCGTCGAGGAAAGTTCCGCAGCGCGGGCTCTGATCCGCGAGAATGTCGAAGCCTTCGGCTTGCAGGGCGTGACGCGGATCTTCCGACGCGATGCGACCCGGCTCGGCCCGGCGGGCAACCGCGATCGCTACACCTTCGCCTTTCTCGATCCCCCCTACGCCAAGGGCTTGGGCGAGCGCGCACTCACCGCATTGTCGAGCGGCAACTGGCTCGCGCCGGGCGCGATGGTCCTCATCGAAGAATCAGCGAGTGTATCGATCGGCTGGCCCGCCTCGTTCCACCCCTTCGACACACGGGCCTATGGCGATACGGCAGTGCATTTCGCCCGCTGGACCGGACCGGACTCGCCGGCAACGAACGAAGAAAAAGACGCCGAAGCCACGGCAGACAACGACGCCGAAAGCGGGAGCGGAGCCGCCGCACCATGAACCTCCCCGAGGTGCTCCTGGACCGTCGGCGCGGCGGCCTCAACGGTTGGCTCGAAGCCGGCATGTTCGTCTTCGCCATCGCGGCCCTAACCGTCGTTTACGCCATCGCGCAGCAAGCCGGCGCACATCTCGTCGTATTCATTCTCTACGCGATGTTTTTCTCGGCCGCCTTCATGCTTCTGCTGACGGGGCTCGGCGACAATCCGCTCGTCATCGCCCTGGCGCCGGCCAGCCTCGTCTTCGGCTCCGCGACCGTCCTGCTCGAAGCCTTCTACTTTCAGCTTCTCGGCGCGCTGACCCCGGCGGAAACGAGCCTCGCCTTGCGGCTGGCGGTGCCGGTCTCGCTCATTGTCGGCTGGCTTTTCGCATCGCGATGGATGTCGACGCGGCTATGGATCGGCTCGCTCATCATCGTCGCCGCCGTCGTCCCGGTAATCCTGCACGCGCCACCGGAACGCCACCTCGAAGCTTCCCTTCTGGCGCTCGCATGCTCCTTGATCGTCTCGGTAAAGACATTCGCCAGCGAGTTCCATCGCGCCAACCGTGCCGCCCGCAGCGCTCTCGACAAGCTGCGCGTTACGGGCCTCGTCGTGATCACCACCGCGCTTCTGGCGACCGCGCTGCTGGTTCCGCTCGTGATACTCCGCGCCGCCGGGCTGGCTTTCGTGGAGAGCGCTTTCATTCCACCGCCGGCTGCGTTCCTTCAGCCAGCGACGCTGATCCTCGGAATTCTGATCGGCGCGCCGGTCTTCGTCGCAATGACCTATCTGACGTTCGCCTCGGTCGTAAAAATCGGCACTGAGAGCTTCCTGGCGACGAGCGCCTTCACGCCTTTCGCGGTTCTGCTCCTGGAGCGCGTCGCGGTTACCTTCGGCCTTCTGGCCACGGGCACCTTCGAAGTCTCGCTGCTTCCCTACATCGCGATCGGGATCGTCGGCGTTCTCATCGTCGTCCACGAACGCCATCGCGGCGGGCCGTAACGAACGATCACTCCCCCGCCGCTTCAAAACTGCCCGCGCGAAATCAATACCGGCTGGGAACGTAGAGATCCGCCGGGATCTCGTGCCGCTCGTACTCCGGGCTGTGCTCGCGCGGCGGCAGATCGACGGGCTCGCGCGGGATCTCCTGATAGGGAATCTGAGACAAGAGGTGCGCCAGACAGTTGAGCCGCGCCCGCTTCTTCTCGTCGCCATCGACGATCCACCAGCGCGCTTCAGGAATGTGGGTGCGCGCCAGCATTTCTTCCTTGGCCTTCGTGTAGTCCTCCCAGCGCCGCCGCGACTCCAGATCCATCGGCGAAAGCTTCCACTGTTTCATGGGATCGCGATTGCGCAATTCGAAGCGCAGCGCCTGCTGCTCGTCGGAAATCGAGAACCAGTATTTGATGAGAATGACCCCGGAGCGCACCAGCATACGTTCGAACTCAGGCACCGAACGGAAGAATTCCTCGACTTCATCCTCGGCGGCAAAGCCCATGACCCGCTCGACGCCCGCGCGATTGTACCAGGAGCGGTCGAACAGCACGAGTTCTCCGGCCGCCGGCAGGTGCGGAACGTAGCGCTGGAAATACCATTGCGACTTCTCGCGGTTCGTGGGCGCCGGCAGCGCCACAACGCGGCACACCCGTGGATTGAGCCGCTGCGTGATCCTCTTGATCGCGCCTCCCTTCCCGGCGGCATCGCGGCCCTCGAAAACGACGACGACTTTCAGGCCTTTCTCGACGATCCAGTCCTGCAGCTTGATGAGTTCGCTTTGCAGCCGGAACAGCTCGGTGAAATACGTGCGCCGCGGTAGTCCTTCCTCGTCGCCCGTCATCGTTTCGTCGAGCAGTTGATCGAGGCGCGCGTCGTCCAGCTCCATCTCGAATTCTTCGTCGAAGCTGTCGACAATCTCGCGGTCGATCATGTTGGCAAGTCGACGATCCCGTTCACGGCTGACCATTTGCGATCCCTTCTCTTTCTTGCTTCTGGCCCGGATGATGCTTTGGGCTGCACGGCCCCGGCCCACCCTCGCCCAGGTCATACGCATGAAAGCACCGCCGTGTGACAGGCCTTCAAGACCAAGCCGTGTGGAAGAGAGACGCGCTGACCTCCGCGAACAACGAAGCCGTAACGAAACAGAGCGCTCCACCTGCAGGTGAAGCGCTCCGCGCCGTGAACACAGCTCTTCTAGCCAACCGGAGCTTCCCCAGTGTTTGCGAAAGGGAAGGCACAACCCCGCGCTGAAGCGTAGGCCACCCGGCAAGTGCCCGTCAGGTCAACGCCGCTCGCCGACCGCCCGCAGCGATGCGCCGCCATGAAGGAAGCCTGACGCCATGGGCGGACCCGAGGTCGGGCTTCGCGCAATTTCCGGCGGACGCGGCGCGGCGCCGTGAGGCGGACCCTGCTGCGGTTTAATCAGGAGCGGCAGTTTGCCGGCATCCAAAGGCAGCGGCTTGCCATCCGCGCAAGTCCGAAGGACACCGCTACCGATATCGCCACCCAGCATCGATCGTCCCGGAAGCGCTGGACGGCGGCCATAGCGGTTATCCCAGTCGGCAACCATGCCGGTCGCCTGTTGGCGAACACCCTCGGATGCACCGCAGAAAATGCTCTGATAGGTATCCTCGATCCAAACGCGGTCGCCGGGCCGCGCATTTTTTACGGCAACGGAGATCAAGGTCAGCGCCCGCACGGGGTCGCGCGGCATGAACTTCCCACGCCAGTAGAGATCCGCCAGGAACGCCTGCGCGCCCGAATGGCCCTTCTGCGCCAGGACCGCGAGCCAATGCCGGCCGCGCGCGACATCCGTCTGCACGCCATCGCCGTTGAGCTGCATCTTCGACAACTCGAACTGCGCATCCTCGTCATTGAAGAACACCGCAGCGTGGTGCAGGTACTCGGCCGCCTCGACCGCATTGGGCTGCATACCCAGTTCCGGAAGCCCCCGCTTCACGTACTTTGCAAGCGCCACAAGAGCCGCCGCCACATAGGAAGCCCGCGCGTCGTGGTCGGGATCGACGTCCGCGTGCTCGTTGGCGATCTTGCGGTAGAGGATATAGGCCTTGCCGTGATCGGTATGCGGCGTGTTGGAGTCCGCGTAGAGCTGCGCCAGATAGAACGAGCCCAGGAACAGGTTATTCGCCGCCGCGTGCTCAAGAGCCGGGATCGCGATTTCCGGATAGCCGCCTTTGTAGGCGCTGATCCCCTGCTGAAGCGCCACGCGCGGCGAGGCGAACTCGGGCAGGGCCGATTGCGCTTCAGCCGCCCCGCCGCCGCCGAGCATCCACGTCCCGGCGAACCAGCCACCGGCGACCAGATGCAAGGCGAGTAGCGCCCTGCAGGCAGCCTTCAGGCCTTTTGAGAAGTTAGATGTCCGCATAGCAGATCACCTCCGCCTTGCCGCCCGCGTGCGTCACCGCGCCGAAACGCGCAGGTCCGACCTGCTCGGCATACTTGCGCAGCGCACCGCTCTGATAGGGGTTGTCCGGAACCGACCAGTCCTGACGCCGGCGCTCCAGTTCTTCCGGGGCGACTTCAAGGTCCAGCGTGCCCTCGTCGGCGTTGATCGTGATCATGTCGCCGTCGCGCACCAGCGCGATCGGTCCGCCAACCGCAGCTTCCGGGCCGACGTGGCCGATGCAGAACCCGCGGGTCGCGCCTGAGAACCTGCCGTCGGTGATCAGCGCCATCTTGTCGCCGACACCCTGGCCATAGAGTGCCGCCGTCGTGGCCAGCATCTCGCGCATGCCGGGACCGCCGCGCGGCCCCTCGTACCGGATGACGATGACTTCGCCTTCCTTGTATTCGCGCTTCTCGACCGCACGGAAGGCGTCTTCCTCGCAGTCGAAGCAGCGGGCAGGCCCGCGAAACTTGAGATTGGTCATACCGGCCACCTTGACGATAGCCCCTTCCGGCGCGAGCGAGCCTCTCAGCCCGACAACGCCGCCGGTGGGCGTGATCGGATCCGAAACCGGCCGGACAACCTTTTGATCCTTATTGAATTTCACGTTTTCGAGATTGTCGCCCATCGAACGGCCGCTGACCGTCATGCAGTCGCCGTTGAGATAACCGCCCTCAAGTAGCGCCTTCAGGATCTGCGGCACGCCGCCGATATCGTAGACGTCCTTGGCGATGAATTTGCCGCCGGGCTTCAGGTCGGCGATATACGGCGTCCGCTTGAAGATCTCGGCGACGTCGAACAGGTCGAACTCGATGCCCATCTCGTGGGCCATGGCCGGAAGGTGCAGCGCCGCGTTCGTCGAACCGCCGGTCGCAGCCACGATGGTCGCGGCATTCTCGAACGCCTCCCGGGTGCAGATGTCGCGCGGACGTAGACCGCTTGCCACCAGCGCCATGACCGCCTTGCCGCTCTCCTCGCCGTAATGGTCGCGGCTTTCATAGGGAGCCGGCGCGCCTGCCGAGCCCGGCAGCGCAAGACCGATCGCTTCCGAAACGCAGGCCATGGTGTTGGCTGTGAACTGCCCGCCGCACGATCCCGCTGAGGGACAGGCGACGCATTCAAGTTCGTGAAGGTCTTCCTCGGACATGCGGCCCGCCGAATGCATGCCCACGCCTTCGAAGACGTCCTGGACGGTAACGTCCTTGCCTTTGTAGGTGCCGGGCAGGATCGAGCCACCGTACATGAACACGCTCGGCACGTTGAGGCGCAGCATCGCCATCATGATACCGGGCAGGGACTTGTCGCAGCCCGCGATGCCGACCATCGCGTCGTAGCAATGTCCCCGCATGGTCAGCTCGATCGAGTCGGCGATGACTTCGCGCGAAACGAGCGACGACTTCATCCCCTGGTGACCCATGGCGATGCCGTCCGTCACGGTGATGGTGCAGAATTCGCGGGGAGTGCCGCCACCGGCGTCGACGCCGCGCTTGGCCGACTGCGCCTGGCGCATCAGCGCGATATTGCACGGGGCGGCTTCGTTCCAGCAGCTCACCACGCCGACGAACGGCCGGTGGATCTGCTCCTCGGTCAGCCCCATCGCGTAGTAGTAGGAACGATGCGGCGCCCGGCTCGGCCCTTCCGTAACGTGGCGGCTCGGCAATTTCGATTTATCGAACGTCTTGGCGTTCATGAGTAGCTGTCTTCCTCCCCGCGTACCGTCCCGGCGCATCGGAACGCGACAAACCGGCTCCTTCGGAAAAAGGTGCCGGGCGCTTCCACGAGCCTTCGTCGCCGTGACGGGCCTTAAAAGTCTAGAGAACCCCGCGCCTGGATATCCGGTGGGCCACAAGGGCGCGCGATTCAACGTGATCCAAGCATGACGATGATCTTCGTTTGTGGCTCAATGGTGGCGCCAATAGTTGCCTGCAGGCAACAAAGCGCCATGGATTAATGACGGACCGACACCTCGTTGGAGAAACGTCGGCAGTGTGTCGGAACGGCGTCAGCTTCGATGGGGCCGGCCGTCGCTCTTTCCGAGCGCGTTGGCCTGCAGGAATTCTGACCGGCGCTGTTCCGCAGGGTTCGTACGATCCAACTGCGACGGGGTAAGGACTTCTTGACGATAAACGGCGGTTCGTTGCGTGACCAAATTTTGTCAACCGGCCTATGTTAGCGTGCGGTCTCTCAAAGACGGCGGTTGTTGAAGGACATTTCAGAACGATGGATTCGCGTGTGACGTTTCAACAGGAGGGGCCGACGTCGCAACCTCAATCCTTGGAACTTTCCTGGCTCCGCCCGATGGGTCTCGTCGCGCTGTCGCTGGTGAACTTCCTCTACCGCCTGATCACGCTTGGCATCTATGACTTCTGGGCCCGCACCGAAGTGCGCAAGAGGCTATGGTCGGCGATCCGGCTCGATGGCGAACCCCTCACCTACACCGGCACCGGGCGCGAACTCTTTCTCGGCTTCCTCATCGTGTTCGGCGTCGTTCTGCTCCCGATCCTGCTCGCGACCTTCGCGGTCATGATGCTCTTC
Source organism: Filomicrobium sp. (assembly GCA_965226995.1). Taxonomy (GTDB): domain Bacteria; phylum Pseudomonadota; class Alphaproteobacteria; order Rhizobiales; family Hyphomicrobiaceae; genus Filomicrobium. Next base: position 72,744 of record CBDDFK010000008.1, on the reverse strand, counting down.
GGCCCGGAATCCCCGGCCGCTGCTGCCGTCCAGCTCGCGATCTACATCGGCGTCATCTTTCTTGTCGGAATCGGCGTCTTCCGCGCCCAGCGCTACCGCCTTCTGCGCACCAACTGGCGCGGCATTCGCGGCAACCTCGAAGGCTCGTCCCTCAATTACGGCTGGACCTACTTCTGGACACTCGCGCTGATCCCGATCACGCTCGGCTGGATTATTCCGTGGCGAACCACGAAGCTGCAAAGCCTCATCACCGGCGCGGCGCGCTTTGGCGATCAGCCGTTCGCCTTCAGCGGCGACGCCGGTCCGCTCTACGGCCCCTTCGCGCTCCTCTGGTTCGGCGTGATGCTGCTTGTCCTGGTCGGATCGTTCGTGATCGGCGGCGCCGCCGCCACGATCCAATCCATGGCCGGGCCCGAACTTTTGACCGATGGCGGGCGCCTGCCTCGCCAATACGCCCATTACATGGGGCTTCTTGTCCTGTCGGTAATCGCTGTCGGCTATCTCTTTTATCTACTGATGAGCGCCTGGTACCGGGCGCGCACGATCAACCACTTCGCCCAATGCACCCACTTCGACGAAGCACGCTTCAGCGGCCGTCTGCGTGGCGTCGGGCTGCTCTATATCGACATCACGAACCTCCTGATCCTGGCCGGAGGCGCGCTCCTTCTGCTGATCCCCACGATGCTTCTTTTGGCACTGGCCGGCGCACTCTTAAGCGGGCTGGGCGGCGGCCTTTCGCCGGAAGCCTTGAGCGAGCCGACGACGGCGGGGGCCGTCGCAACAGTCGCGACGCCCGTGCTGTTCTTTGTTTTCGCGCTGTCCTTTACCCTGCTGCTGCCGGTGACTCAGGCCCGCTCGATGGGCTATCTGATCAACCATCTGGCACTCGACGGCGCCGTCGACGTCGACCGCATCGCCCAGAGCACGGCTGACCCACTTACTACAGGGGAGGGGCTCGCGCAGGCCTTCGATGTCGATGCCTTCTAGCTTCCGCAACCGCCGTTGCCAGGCCCGTTTCAGCGACGGCGAGACCGCCGGTTCGAGCCATGTTTCCGTCCAACTGACCGACCGCGGGATCGTCATCCATGGCGACCGTCAGACCGATCCGCTCGTCTGGCCGTACGGCGCACTTGCCGTCTCCGAACCCCTCACCGGCCATTCGGTCGATGTACTCGTCACCTACGCTTACCAGCCCGGCGCAACGCTTTTCGTCCAAGGGCCGCAGTTCGCGCGAGCACTGGCCGAGGAAGCGCCGCACTTGACCGCGAGAGCCGAACGCTGGCGCAGCGCCTCCCCTTGGCTGTGGGGTACGGCTGCAGCAATCGCCCTACTCCTCGTTGTGTGGCTCGCCAACCTCTCGCCGGCGCGATACATCGCCGAGATGCTGCCGCAGAGCGTGCGCGACACCATGGGTCAGTCGGTGATCGCCTCGATGCAGAAGGACCGCCCGGTCTGCAAGTCGGCAAACGGCATCGCCGCGCTCGACCGATTGACGAACCGCTTGTCGCGCGCCGCCGGTGACAAGCGCGCGTTCGACGTGGTGGTGCTGGATTGGGGGCTCGTCAACGCCTTCGCGACGCCCGGCGAAAACATCGTGCTGACACGCGGGCTGATCGAGGCGGCGAAAGGCCCCGACGAGGTCGCCGGCGTCTTGGCGCACGAGATGGGTCACGGGTTGGAGGCACACCCGGAAACCGCGATCGTCCGCGCGATGGGCCTCACCGCCGCCGCCGAACTACTGACGGGAGGCAGCGGCACGCTGAGCAACGTCGGCATCGTCCTCCTGCAGCTTTCCTACTCGCGCGACGCCGAACGCGAGGCCGACGACCATGCGCTTGCGATCCTGCGAGATGCCAACATTTCGGCCAAAGGATTCTCGGCGTTCTTTGAGCGGATGGCAAAGAAGGAGAAAGGCCGATCAGGGCAAGGGGGCATTACCGGGATGCTCTCCACGCACCCCGACACCGGCGAGCGCCTGTCGAAGGCGCTGCGCCACGGCGGCTATCCGACCACGCCGTCTATGTCCCGTCAGGAATGGACGGATCTGCAGCAAATCTGCAAAGCGGACTGACCGTGGAAGGCCGGACTTTTCCGGCCCCGGTACTACTTGCGGGAATCGAGCACCGCCTGGATCTCGTCCAGGATCGCCGGATCGTCGATGGTGGCCGGTGTCGTCCAGCTTTCGCCGTCGGCGATTTTCCGCATCGTCGCGCGTAGGATCTTACCGGATCGGGTCTTCGGCAAGCGCTGTACCACCATGACATTCTTGAACGCGGCGACAGGACCGATTTCGGACCGCACGAGTTGCACGACTTCCTTCTCGATATCCGCCGCCGGCCTTTCGACCCCGGCGCTCAGAACAATGAAGCCGGCGGGTAGCTGTCCCTTGAGCGCGTCGTTGACGCCGATCACAGCGCACTCTGCGACGTCGGGATGTGTCGCGACGACTTCCTCCATCTGGCCGGTGGAGAGCCGGTGGCCGGCGACGTTGATGACATCGTCGGTCCGGCCCATGACGTACACGTAACCATCCTCATCGAGATAGCCGCCATCCGCCGTCGAATAGTAGCCGGGAAACTCGGTGAGGTAGCCCTCGCGCATGCGCTTGTCATTGCCCCACAACGTCGGCAGGCAGGCCGGAGGCATCGGCAGCTTGATGGCGATCGTCCCTTGCTGATTGGCGCCGAGTTGCTTGCCCTGCTCGTCGAGAACATGCACCTCGAAGCCCGGCATCGGGACCGTTGGCGAGCCGTATTTGACGGGCAGCATGCCGAGACCGACCGGATTACCGGCGATCGCCCACGCCGTTTCGGTCTGCCACCAGTGATCGATGACCGGAACGTTGAGCTTCTGCTCGGCCCATTGGATCGTGTCCGGGTCGGCGCGCTCACCGGCCAGGAACAGCGTGCGCAGGCTGGAAAGATCGTAATTCTTGACCAGCGCGCCTTCGGGATCTTCCTTCTTGATCGCGCGGAACGCCGTCGGGGCGGTGAAAAGCGCCGATACCTTGTGCTGTGAGATCACGCGCCAGAAGGCGCCCGCATCCGGCGTTCCCACCGGCTTGCCCTCATAAACGATTGTTGTCGATCCATGCAGCAGCGGCGCGTAGCAGATGTATGAATGCCCGACGACCCACCCCACGTCGGATGCCGCCCAGAACACCTCGCCCGGATCGATGTCGTAGAAATTCTTCATCGTCCAGGCGAGCGCAACCATGTGTCCGCCGTTGTCGCGGACCACGCCTTTCGGCTGACCGGTCGTGCCCGAGGTGTAGAGGATGTAGAGCGGATCGGTCGCCTTCACCGAAACCGGCCCCACCTTGCGACCGCGCTCCTTCTCGAACGCGATTGCCTCGGCCCAGTCGTAGTCGCGCCCCGGTGTCAGCGTCGCCTCGGCCTGCGGCCGCTGCAGGATAAGGCAGGCGGACGGCTTCGTTTCCGAAGCTTCGATGGCGGCATCCAAGAGCGGCTTATAAGGGATGACTCGGCTACCCTCGATACCGCAGGACGCCGTCAGGATCGCGACCGGCTTGGCGTCGTCGATGCGGCTCGCCAGTTCGTTCGCGGCGAACCCGCCGAACACCACCGAATGCACCGCGCCGATGCGCGCGCACGCCAGCATGCCCATGACCGCTTCGGGGATCATCGGCATGTAGATGACAACCCGGTCGCCCGTTTTTACACCCAGGTCGACAAGTGCCGCCGCCAGCGTCGCCACTTCGTCGGTCAGTTCCGAGTAGCTGTAGGACCGCTGAGTACCTGTGACCGGGCTGTCATAGATTAGCGCCGTACGTTGTCCATTGCCGGCCTCGATATGCCGGTCGAGGCAGTTGTAGGCCGTGTTGCATTCCGCCCCGGCGAACCACCGGCCATATTGCCCCATGTAAGGGTCGTAAACCTTATCCCATAGCCGGTACCAGGTAATGCCCTTGGCCGCTTCCGCCCAGAATGCTTCGGGGTCCTGCTGCCAGCTCTTGTAGACTTCGAAATAGCGGCTCTGCGGTGCGGTCATGGCGCGGCCTCCCAGGCAGTCGGGTGATTTTTAAGGCATTGTTTCGTGGATATGACACATAGCGCGGCGGCTCGATTAGTGCGCATAAGCCGTTCGGCTAACGCTCGGCCTGCGCCGCTGACTTCTATCAGGCGGTTGCCGCCGTACGCGCAATACGCCAGTGTCCGCGGCTCGTGTTCCTTTTGTGTCAGACATTTGCTCGGAACCTAGCCGCAAAGGGTAGCAAATGCCTGACACGGAACCCTTGCGCCATCCTTCGCACCGAATGCGACCCCACCATGATCACCGATCCGTATTTCTACGCTGCGGCAATCCCCGCCGTCGTCCTGACGGGGCTGGCGAAGGGCGGCTTTCTTTCGACGGTCGGCGGCATCGCCGTTCCGCTGATGGCGCTCGCCATCTCGCCCATCGAAGCCGCCGGGATCATGCTGCCGATCCTGATCGTCATGGACATGATCGGCGTCACCTCGTACCGCCGCGAGATCGACTGGCCAAACTTCTTCATCCTGTTGCCGCCCGCACTGATCGGCGTCGGTCTGGGCTGGGCGACAGCCGCCTACGTCTCGGAAGCCGCCATCCGGCTGCTGGTTGGCCTCATCGGTCTGTTTTCCGCAGCGCGCTACTGGTGGCCTCGATCCTCTCCGCGCCAGATCGCCCAGCGCCACCGCCTGAAAGGCAGCTTCTGGGGGCTCGTCGCCGGCTTCACAAGCTTTGTCAGCCACACTGGCGCGCCGCCGTTGCAGGTCTATCTGCTGCCGCAGCGGCTCCCGAACGCGGTTTACGCCGGCACAGCGATTGCTCTGTTCTCGCTGGTTAATCTCTCGAAAGTCGTTCCCTACGCCGCGCTCGGGCAACTTTCGACCGCCAACCTGTCGACCACGGCGGTACTCCTGCCGCTGGCGCCGATATCGATGGCTGCGGGAATCTGGATGACCCGGCGCATCTCGCAGGACAGCTTTTACGCGATTGCCTATGCCGGACTGCTGGCAATTTCGCTCAAGCTGATCTGGGATGCCCTTGCGATCCTGCTGGTGTGAGTTTCTTGCCGAAAGACCTTGCCGAAAGACCTTGCCGCAAGATCTGTCGGAAAACCTGGCCGGAGCATCTGGTCGGTGCATGGATCAGAGGGTGTTGCCGGTCGATTTGGATGGCATAGCGAGGCCGCTGCAGTGGCAATCTCAAAACGGAAATCCGGCGACTCACCGGAAAGCCCGGGGGTCACGAAATGAGACCGCGAGACCGCCTCAAACCGGGAGACCGCCTCGAAAAGAAACCATCGCCAACTAACGAGCCCCTCTAAAACCGGAATAGGCCGGCGAGCCGTCGGAGGGCGACGACCCACTGGCCGTTCAATTCGTCCGGTGGCGGCGTGCGTCCTCTATACGAACAACACGGTCGGCGTCAGCGCGATCAAAGCCGCCAATATGAAAAGTGCGACGCGTTCCTGCGTCGAAATAGTCATTGTCGCCTCCCTTCTTCCCTCATCGTCATGACGGCATGGAAGGTCATTGCGGCGGGCCTAACCTCGTCCAGTCGCAACGTGTTAAGCGTACCTTAACGAAGGCATAATTCAAGCCTAAAATGTGACAGTTCGCCACGTTTCGAGCCTTTGGATCGTCCCGAAACCGAAAGTGCCGGACGCCACCCAGAACCGTGCGGCGGGTGCAGCCGCGAAATGCGGTTTCCGCATCGCACCCTTTGTGCGATTGCTGAAACGGTCTCGATTAGCTAGTGTCCCGATTCCGAAGTTCGCCGTCATTGGCGGCTGGCGGCAGGAGCGAACGTCGGAATCAAAAGGGACACTAGAAACAATAACTTGCTAGTGTGGTTCAGATCGATAAATTCGCACCCGGGCGGGCTTTGAATGTTGGCGAATTTCTCGATCACCACACTAGCGTCTCGCCCCATCTTCACACTGCCACGCCGTGAACCCGTCGGAACCGACCCGGTTGGAATGAGGGAAAATGACCGCGAATCCGTTTGAACAGAACCTCGACCGCAATCCTGCGAATTTCCAGCCGCTGACCCCGCTTTCGTTCCTGGAGCGCGCCGCCAAGGTCTATCCCGATCACGTCGCGATTATTCACGGCTCTCAGCGCATCACCTACAGCGAGTTCTATACCCGCAGCCGCCGCCTCGCTTCGGCGCTGGCCCGCAAGTACGTCGGCAAAGGCGATACCGTCTCCGTGATGCTGTCGAATACACCGCCCATGCTCGAGGCGCACTACGGCGTGCCGATGACCGGCGCGGTCCTGCATTCGATCAACACCCGCCTCGATGCGCCGATCATCGCCTTTCAGCTCGATCACGCGAATACCAAGGTGCTGATCGTCGACCGCGAGTTCTCCGGCGTGATCAAGGAAGCGCTTGCCCAGGCAAAGGTGCAGCCGCTCATCATCGATTACCAGGACCCCGAATTCCCCCAGGACGGCGAAGCGCTCTCCTATACTGCCTACGACGAGTTCGTTGCCGCTGGCGATCCGCAGTTTGCCTGGAAGCGGCCGGACGACGAATGGGACGCAATCTCTCTCAACTACACCTCGGGAACCACCGGCAACCCCAAGGGCGTCGTCTACCATCACCGTGGCGCGGCGCTCATGTGCTACGCCAACACCGTCGCCACCGGTATGGCCCGGCACCCCGTCTATCTTTGGACGCTGCCGATGTTCCACTGCAACGGCTGGTGTTTCCCCTGGTCGCTTTCGACGGTCGCGGGCACGCACGTCTGTCTGCGCTGGGTCCGCGCGCCGTTGATGTACGCCGCGATTGCCGACCATAAGGTCACGCACCTGTCCGGCGCCCCGATCGTGATGTCGGTCCTTCTCAACGCCCCTGAGGAGGAGCGCCGCGACTTCGACCACAAGGTCGCCTTCAATCATGCCGCCGCGCCGCCGCCGCAGTCCGTCCTCACCGCGATGGCTGAGAAGGGCTTCGAGCTGACTCACCTCTACGGGCTGACGGAGACCTACGGCCCCGCCGTCATCAACGAATGGAACGACAACTGGAATACGCTTCCGCAGGGCGACCTTGCCGCGAAGCGGATCCGGCAGGGCGTCCGCTATACAGCGCTGGAGGACCTCACCGTCATGGACCCGCAAACCATGACGAAGGTCGAGGCGGATGGCGAAACGCTCGGCGAAGTCATGTTCCGCGGCAACATCGTGATGAAGGGATACCTGAAGAATCCGAAGGCCACCGACGAAGCCTTCGAAGGCGGCTGGTTCCATTCCGGCGATCTCGGCGTCCTGCACCCCGACGGATACATCCAACTCAAGGACCGGTCGAAGGACATCATCATCTCAGGCGGCGAGAACATCTCCTCCATCGAAGTCGAGGATGTGCTCTACAAGCACCCCGCCGTGGCCGCCTGCGCGGTCGTCGCCAAACCCGACGAGAAATGGGGCGAGACGCCTTGCGCGTTCGTCGAATTGAAAGCCGGCGAAACCGTATCAGAGGACGATATTATCGCTTTCTGCCGCGAACACCTCGCCCACTATAAATGCCCTCGCCACGTCGTCTTCACCGAAGTCCCGAAGACCTCGACCGGCAAGATCCAGAAGTTCAAGCTGCGCGAAATGGCGAAATCCGACTAACCGTCCGCTCGTCCGCTTGTGGGTTGGGCTCACCGCTCCGCAAAAACGAAGCGGCGCCGCAAGCGGTGCGAACCTGCCGTCCTTTTTGGTTGAAGCCTTGGGGAAAGCCCTGAGTGCCCCTCGTCCAAGGTCGCGCGCGCATGATCGGCCGCGAGCCCCCGCGACGCTCTTCGGTTGGGGGCCGCGGCCGCGCCGGCACACGCGAACTTAATGAAAATCGCGCCAATACACCAATTCATTCCATTTCTTCCGGCGAATCGCTTGGATCTGTTATCGTCCTTTCGGCGTTTGTCTATTCTGTTGCCGGCCCTATCCACGAAATTTGGCAGAAAGGTCATCTCTTGACCGGAGAAATTCGATTTTTCCAACAGACGCGCAATCGATCCGTCTTCGGCCTGGCGCGAAGGGTTTTTCCCGCCGCCGCGATGACGTTGATCGCCACCGCGAACGTAACGGCTGCCGAAACGACGAAATCCGAGCCGACGCTGGCAGAGAAAAAGGCCGCTGTGCTGAAGGCGCCGGACGATGTTGTGCGCAAGCTCGGCGCCCATGTGATGATCGGCTACTACCGCGATTGGCAATTGACGCCCTTATTGAAGCGCGGCGCCATCGGCGGTGTTTTCGTGACGCGGCGTAACGCGAAGCGGCGGTCGCGGTCGCGTCTTGCCAAGGAACTTGAGGCGTTTCGGGACAAGGCCGCCGAAAACGGTGCACGCCCCTTGTGGATCGCAACGGACCAGGAAGGCGGGATCGTCGCGCATCTCTCCCCGCCGCTTCCCCGGCAGCCGTCGCTCGGCCGCGCCCTGAGCCGCAGTAAGACGGCCGAGGAGCGTGAGGACGTGGCGCGCGCATTCGCCGAAACCCAGGCCGCGGGACTGTCGGAACTGGGCGTCAATTTGAACTTCGCGCCGGTCGTCGACCTGAAACCTGACAAAGCGCTTCGCCGCGACAGACGCACCCATCTCATTCGCCGCGCCATTTCAGCCGATCCGGATATCGTCACCGAAGTCGCGCAGACCTACTGCAACACGCTCGCCGGTTGGCGCGTCCTCTGCACGCTGAAGCATTTCCCTGGCCTGCACGGCGTAAAGGCGGACACGCATATCCGCCAGGCCGATCTCAATAAGACCCGGCTGCAACTTGAGCAGAGCGACTGGATCCCGTTTTGGAGCCTGACGGCGACGACGCCGGCAGCGATGATGATCGGACACGCCAAGCTCGCGGCGGTCGACGAAGAGAACCCGGCCTCCGTTTCCGATGCCGTGATCAACGGTCTTCTGCGTGAAGAGTGGGGCTACGACGGTTTGATCGTCACCGACGACCTCTATATGGGCGCGATCCGCAAGAGGTCCGGCGGAATGGGCAAGGCAGCCGTCGATTCGCTGCGCGCCGGGGCCGACATCGTGCTACTGACGCACGACGGGGACCTCGTGTACGAGATCCTGTACGCGCTCCTTAAGGCCCACGAACGCGGCCGCCTCGATGAGCAGCGCCTCGCCCGAAGCCGGTCCCGGCTGGATCGTCTTTCGCGGCGCTTTTCGCCGAGGCAGATCACATGGCCGAAGGATTTCCCAATGCCGACGCCCGCGCCGCGCCGTGCTGCAAGCGCCCAATGAACGGGATGATTTGTCAGACGAGGCTCGATAGCGGGCGCGGGCTGCGGTAAGCGCAAAGAAATTCGCCCGGGGCCGCATGCCCGCCAGGGGCACAAGTCGGAACCGGGCATTGGCCAACAAAAAAGGCCGGTAAAAACCGACCCTTCGAACATCTTCAATGTAGTCCGGCCTCACCCCTTGTTGGGGCGACGCGACGTCGCCCCGAGGGTATGACGAGCGTCAATGGTGAGTGGTTTCGCGAATTCGCTCGATTTCTTCCTTAAGCTTGAGTTTTTCCTGCTTCAATCTTCGGAGATGGGCATCATCGGACCCGGGCCGCGCGGCTTCCGCCATGATCCGCTGATCGAGCTGGCGGTGCTTTTCGGTGAGTTCGGCAAGATGGCCTTCAAGCGACATCATCGCTCCTCCGTTCCTGGTTTCGAACGTCAAAAGCCTGACAGAAGGAAACCCCGATGTCCATTGGCCGCGCACTCAATTTTCGACCATTTCTCAACAAGACCTTCACGTTGTCCCGAAAATTGGCAGTAAGCGGCACAGGCTGATCAATTGCCCGCCATGACACGCTCTCGGCCCCCGCCCCGCGGCCTCGCTCGGACCGGCCGCGGTCACTTGCGCAAAGAAGCGAACAAGACGATAGTTCGGGCTCCGCACGATAGTTCGGCACGATACGGATCATGGACCGCGAACAGGAACTGAAGCTGCGTGCCGAGCTCGTAGCGCTACAGCAGAAGCATCGCGCTCTCGACGAGGAAATCGCCGAGATGGAGACATCTGTTGCGGCGAGCCAGCTGACGATCCGGCGGCTCAAGAAAGAGAAGCTCGCGTTGAAGGATCGCATCCACGCGATCGAGGATCAGCTCACGCCCGACATCATCGCGTAGGTTTTCTGAACGGCGCGCGATCCCCCGCCATCAGCGCCAACCAGCAAAACCGGATGAACCGCGGGCCGCCCGCCGGCGTTCCGAACAAGCCATGCCGCACGGTCCTCAACAGTCCCCGCTCATCGCCCGCCGTCCGCCGCATCCTGCCGGCCGTTGGCTGTATCCGCGCCCCGAGGGCCTCTATTGCGCCGCGGGAAACTTCTACATTGATCCCGTCCGGCCCGTTGAAAAAGCGGTTATCACCCACGGGCACGGCGATCACGCCCGCCGCGGCAACGCTGCCGTCCTGGCGACCCCTCAAACGATCCGCATCATGCAGACCCGCTACGGCGAGGATTGCGCTGAAAGCTTCCAGCCCCATGCCTACGGAGAGACGACGGCGCTCGGCGACGTCCGCATCTCCCTCGCACCGGCAGGACACATCCTCGGGTCCGCGCAGGTCATCCTGGAGCACGCCGGCATGCGCGTGGTCGTCTCCGGAGACTACAAGCGCGCCGCCGACCCGACCTGTGAACCGTTCAAAGTCGTGCCCTGCGATGTATTCGTGACCGAGGCGACGTTCGCACTTCCGGTCTTCAAGCACGAACCGGCCGACGCGGAGGCACGAAAACTGCTCCAGTCGCTCGCAACCGAACCCCACCGCGCGCACCTTCTGGGCGTCTACGGCCTCGGCAAATGCCAGCGCATGATCGCCCTCCTTCGCCACGAAGGGTACGATGAGCCCATCTATCTGCACGGTGCGCTCGTCGCCTTGACGGAACTGTACGCAGCGGAGGGCTACGACATGGGGGACGTTCGATCCGTCGCCCTCGACCGGCGCTCGAAAGCCGAGGAGTTCGCCGGCAAACTCATTCTTTGTCCGCCGTCCGCGCTGTCCGACCGCTGGTCGCGCCGCTTCCCCGATCCGGTGACCGCCTTCGCGAGCGGCTGGATGCGTGTTCGCGGCCGCGCCCGCCAACGGGGAGTCGAGCTGCCGCTGATTGTCTCCGATCACGCCGACTGGCCTGAGTTGATCGCCACCATCGAGGAAACCGGCGCGGAGGAAGTCTGGGTCACGCACGGCCGCGAGGATGCCCTTGTCTATCAGCTCGGCCTGATGGGGATCTCCGCGCGCGCCTTGTCGCTTGTCGGGTTCGAGGACGAAGGCGAGTAGGATCGCACATGCAGAAATTCGCCCGCCTCCTCGACGACTTGACCCACACACAGAGCCGCAACCGGAAGCTGGCGCTGTTGTCGGCATATTTCTCCGACACCCCCGATCCTGACCGCGGCTGGGCGCTCGCCGCGCTCACCGACGGCCTGCCGTTTTCGCTGCCGCTTCGCCGCATCCTGCCGGAACTCCTGTCGCGCACCGTCGATCCCGAACTCTACCGGCTCTCCCGGGACTATGTCGGCGACACCGCTGAAACCGCTTCGCTGCTCTGGCCGGACGACCCGCACCGCGAGAAGAAGCCGCCAAGCCTTCCAGACGTGGTCTCCGCATTCCAGACAGCCTCGCGCGATGCGCAGCCCCGGATTCTGTCGGACTTCCTCGATAACCTCGACGTTTCCGGCCGCTTCGCCCTCCTTAAGCTCTTGGGCGGCGCGCCGCGCGTCGGGGTGTCTTCGCGGATGGCCAAAACCGGCCTCGCCATGGCTTTCGACCGCGAGAACGACGAAATCGAGGAAATCTGGCACGCCGTCGATGCGCCGTACAAGGCGTTGTTCGACTGGCTGCGCGGCGCCGCCGGCCGGCCCGATCCTGGCAACCGGCCGGTCTTCCGCCCGATGATGCTGGCCCACCCCATCGAGGACGAAGACTGGCCCCGCCTCGAACCGGCCGATCTATTGGCCGAGTGGAAATGGGACGGCATCCGTGTCCAGGTGGCGGCGATCGCCGGCGAGATGCGCCTCTTCTCGCGAACCGGTGACGACATTTCGAGCACGTTCCCGGAGATCATGTCCGCCTTCACCGGGCGCCATTGCGTTGCCGATGGCGAACTCCTGATTCTGCGCGACGGCGAGGTCGCGCCGTTCAACGATCTCCAGCAGCGTCTCAACCGCAAGACCGTATCGGCCCGGATGCTGCGCGACTTCCCCGCCCATATCCGTCTCTACGATCTGCTCTTCGAGGGCGACGAGGATCTGCGGCCCTTACCGTTCGTCGTCCGGCGCTCCCGGCTCGAAGCCTGGCATGCGGCGACCCCGCCGCCCCTAACCGACCTATCCGGACTCGTCGCCTTCGACGACTTCGACCACCTCTCGCGGATCTGGTCGGGAACGCGTGCCGAAGGCATCGAGGGCCTGATGCTGAAAAAACGGGATAGTCCCTATATCGCCGGGCGGCCGAAGGGACACTGGTGGAAGTGGAAGCGGGCGCCGCTCACCTTGGACTGCGTGCTGATGTATGCGCAGCGCGGCTCCGGGAAGCGCTCGTCCTATTATTCGGACTACACGTTCGGGGTCTGGCGCGACGACACGGGAAAGGCGGATGCTGGTCCGGCCAGCGAACTCGTGCCGGTCGGAAAAGCGTACTCGGGCTTCACCGATGAGGAACTGCGCGAACTCGATCGCTTCGTGCGCAACAACACCACCGAGCGCTTCGGGCCGGTGCGGGCCGTATCCCCCAAACTCGTACTCGAAGTTGCCTTCGACGCCGTTCAACCGTCAACGCGGCACAAGTCCGGCGTCGCCATGCGATTTCCCCGCATCAGCCGCATCCGCTGGGACAAGCCGGCCGAGGAGGCCGACCTGCTCTCGACTGTCAAAGGGCTGTTGCCGGGTGGCTGACCGTCCCGTCCGTCGCGTCAGCGGGCGGCAATCGCCACGTCGCGCAGGACGTTGGCCTCCAGTTGGACTTCATCCAGCCGATGCTTCAGCACATCGCCGATGCTGACGATGCCGACCAGGTTTTCATCATCGACCACCGGGACGTGACGGATACGCCGGTTGGTCATCATACGCGCCACGTCGGCCACCGTATCGTCGGGCGCGCAAGTGTAGACGCCACGCGTACAGATATCGGCCACCTTGATGGTCGCGGCGGCCGGTCCGTTATCCGCCAATGCCCCGACGATATCCCTCTCCGAGACGATGCCATCCAGCCGATGGCCGTCCTCCGACACGATCATCGCGCCGACCTTTGCCGCCTTCAATTTGCGCGCGAATTCGGCAAGGGGCGTGTAGGGCGCGACGCTTTCGACGCTGTTACCCTTCGTTCTAAGAATATCGCTGACGAGCATGACCTAACCTTCTCGCTAATGCCGTTCGCCGCGTTAGCCTCGAGAAGAAGCAAGCGGCGCTGGGACTTCGAGTCTGGGCTGGCCGACCGTTATTGCGTCGGCAAGCCGACATGGGGTCATACTGTCGCAGCACGAAGGGATGAGGCAATAAAATTCATTCCCGTAGTGGGGGAAAGCTGACCGATCACGGTTGCATTCACCCCACCCGAAGGCTAAAAGCCCCGCTTTCCTGGTCACCGCGCTACCATGGCGACTGCCGGCAAACGAACCGTTCGGCACACGGATCGCGTGATTTCAGGGTCGGCATTCGACTGCGCCAACAGATGACGGGAACGATATGAGCGACGACGCAAACGCGGGCGCCACGGCTGAAAAGGCACTCGTCGGCATCATCATGGGGAGCCAGTCCGATTGGCCGACCATGCGCCGCGCCGCCCAGGTCCTCGAAGAGTTGGAGGTGCCCTTCGAGGCGCGCATCGTATCGGCCCATCGCACGCCGGACCGCCTCTACGACTACGCCAAAACGGCCATCGATCGTGGTCTCAAGGTCATCATCGCAGGAGCCGGCGGCGCGGCCCACCTGCCCGGCATGGCAGCATCGATGACCGTCCTCCCCGTCCTCGGCGTTCCCGTCGAGTCGAAAGCGCTGAGCGGTATCGACAGCCTCTACTCCATCGTGCAGATGCCATGCGGCGTCCCGGTGGGAACGCTGGCGATCGGCAACCCCGGCGCCAGTAATGCCGGACTTTTGGCAGCTCAGATCCTTGCCACCCAGGACGAGGCATTGCGCAACCGGCTGACCGCCTGGCGGTCCGCTCAAACCGAGAAGGTCGCGTTCGCGCCGACCGACGACCCCGCGGCGTCCTCGTAAGACCGCAAGTCGCAGAGGGATCCTCAGCCATGCCCCCGCTCGCACCCGGCTCCGTGATCGGCCTTCTCGGCGGGGGACAGCTTGCGCGTATGCTCGCCATGGCGGCCGCCCGGCTGGGCCTTCACGTACATGTTTATTCCGACCATAGCGGTCCCGCCTTCGATGTCGCGGGCAGGTCCACCGTCGGCGCCTTCGACGACCTCGACGCCATCGCCCATTGGGCCGAGAAGGTCGACGTCGTGACTTACGAGTTCGAGAACGTTCCGCTCGAAGCCGCGGCCGCCGCAGGCGCAATCAGACCGGTCCGCCCCGGCGCCCGCGCCCTGGAAGTGGCACAGGACCGCCTCTCGGAGAAAACGTTCATTTCGGGCCTCGGCCTGCCGGTAGCGCCGTTCGCCGCCGTCGACGACGATGAAACGCTGAAAGTGGCCTGCGAGAAGATCGGCCTGCCCGGCATCCTGAAGACGCGCCGGCTGGGCTACGACGGCAAGGGACAGGTTCGCCTTTCGGAGAAACCGCACCTTTCCGGCGCACGGCAGGCCATCGGCAACGCGCCGGCCATTCTCGAAGGCTTCGTGCAATTCGACTGCGAAGTCTCTGTCCTCCTGGCGCGCGGGCTCGGTGGCGATAGCGTCGTCTTTGACATTCCGCTCAACACCCACGTCGACGGTATCCTTGCGACTTCGACAGTCCCCGGCCCGTTGGACGACGCACTGACCGCGCAGGCCATCGCCATGGCCCGCAGTATTGCCGGCGCGCTCGATTATGTCGGCCTCCTCGCCGTCGAGATGTTCTGCGCGCCCGGTGCCGAACACCCCTTGGTCGTCAACGAGATCGCGCCGCGGGTGCACAACTCCGGTCACTGGACCATCGATGCCTGCGCCGCCGATCAGTTCGAAAACCATATCCGCGCCGTCGCCGGCTGGCCGCTCGCGGCAACCGAGCGGCATTCGGATGCAACCATGCGCAACCTCATCGGTTCTGATGTCGAGGATTGGCTTGCGCTCGCGCGCGAGCCGGATACTTGCGTCCACATCTACGGCAAGCGGGAAGCCCGCCCCGGCCGCAAGATGGGGCATGTAACCCGGCTGTCACCCCGAAACGGAAGCCGTGGGTCAACCTCCACAGCGAGTGGACAATCCTAACGTTTCCGTGCTAGAAGCCCGGAAATCCGAAAAGTTTATGGGGCTCCACGGCGGGCGAACCGGCCCGGCGGCCTCGTTTTATCCAATCGAATGCTTCTCACCCGGCAGGCTGCAACGCCGCACAGAAAGGATAGGGATACGCGTGCAGGTTCTCGTTCGCGACAATAACGTCGATCAGGCTCTCAAGGCGCTCAAGAAAAAAATGCAGCGCGAGGGCATCTTCCGTGAGATGAAGCTCCGGAACTACTATGAAAAACCTTCCGAAAAGCGCGCCCGCGAAAAGGCTGAAGCCATCCGCCGCGCACGCAAGCTCGCGCGCAAGCGCGCGCAGCGCGAAGGTCTGCTGCCCTCAAAGGGTAAGCCTCGCGGCCGCTGAGGCTGGCGCGATCTCCGGCTGACGGGCTTTGCAACAAAGTCCTGGCGGGACGAAGACAAGATCTAACGTTGAAGGGCTGGCGGAGCAACGGTTCCACCGGCCCTTTTTCGTATTTACCCGGCGCGCTCAAGTTCGAGGCCGCGTACCACCGCGTCGCACCGCCTGCACCATTGGGGCCCGCAGTATAGGGAGCGTGTCTTGCGAATTGCGGTCTTTGCTTTCAGCCCGCTTCAGCGAGCGGATTGGCGGCATCCGACCGCCGTTGGCGGTCGATCCAGTCGTTCACCGCGGCAAACGAGCCGAACTGGGCGTGGTCGCTGTGGCCGGCGCCCCGGAAAGTAACGATATCGCTCGGCGTCGGCGAACTCGCGGCCACCTTGCGCCCCATCTCAACTGGAATAACCCGGTCCTGCTCGCCGTGAATCACAAGGAGCGGCGCGGTAATGCGCTTGAGGTGGCGCATTGTCTCGTAGCGATCGCGCATCATCAGGCGCGCCGGAAGATAGGGATAGTGCATCTCGCCGACATCGACGATCGAGGTGTACGGGGCATCGAGTATGAGCCCGCCGGGCCGGCGATCCCCGGCCACCTGTACGGCGATACCGGTGCCGATCGACTCGCCATAGATGAAAATGTCCTGCGGCTCGATCCCCCAGTTCACGAGCGTATCGAACGCCAGCTTCGCATCGGCGACGTTGGCTTTTTCACTCGGCCGGCCGGTCGAACCCGAATAGCCGCGGTAGCTCATGATCAGGCAGCCCCGGCCCTCCTCATGATAGGCGGTGATCCGTTCAGCCCGGTCGGCCAGCGTCCCCGCGTTGCCGTGAATGTAAAGAAGGGTCGGTTGCCCAGGCTCTGCCGGCGCATACCACGAGATGATCTGCTCGCCGTCCGGCGTATGCAGCGTATGCTCGGTGAAGGCCGGCGCGCCCGCCTTCTTGGGATTGGTATACCGCGGGTCCGCGGCATACATCAGCGAACGCTCCAGGTGCGGCGCCCCGATAATGACGACCGCCGCGAGAACCATGAACAAGATGACGATAGCGGCAAGAACGTAGAGCATATCGCGCGCGCCCGATCCCAGAACATTGGCCGGGAACACTCCGGCTGTCGAGGCAGAAAGTCAGTTAACCTATTAGGCACAGGGAATGGCCACCAAGACAATTGCCCAACGGCTACACAAATCAAGATGCTTAATGAAGTTCCCTCACTTTCCGCGCGAGGGATGTAACTGCGTCACTGCTTCGCGGTCTCGACCACACCGTCGAAACACCCCAGCATACGCTTCCAGCGCTTGTCCCCGGGCAGATGTCCGAACGCCGATCCGCCGCTTTTCGCCAGCCACGGACGGAAATCGACAACGGTCTGACGGCGGAAGTAGCCGTTGTCGCGGCCATACCGAATGGCCCAGCAGTCCGCTTCATTCTCGCTGTCCAAGGTCCTGTTGTACCAGTGACCGAGCGTATGGTGAGCACATTCGTGAAAGAAGAAAAAGATCTGCAGCGGCTTGGGGAGGGTACGGAGGACCTCCGGATCGATCAGGATGTAGGGCATGGTGTTGACCACCCAGACCCTCGCCACGTCGCCAAGGTTCGTGACCTCCTGCGACCGCACTTCCCGGCCTCGGAAATCCCGGCACTCCATGGGCGTTCCAGCAATCTCGAACGCTCGCGCGGGAGCCGCCTTCACGGCGGGCGGCCCGCCGACATGGACGGCAAGGAGGCAGACAGCGGCAAGGAGAATCCGTATCAAGAACCACCCCTTCTCGGCTTTGCGAAAGCAAATCGCATCGCTTGAGTGTACAACAGGCAGCCCCGAGGTGAAGCCCATCTTTGGAGTGGCCTCGCGTCGCGCCCTGCAACCGGTTGAAAAAACAATCGGCATATCGCTTTCTCAACTGTCCCGGAACGCTCATCGTTCCGTACCGGATCAGGAAGAACGGCTCGAATGCCATCGCTGCTTGTGTGACGGATGGAGGGTCCGTCAGGCCCGGTTTTGCGCCAGGAAGCGCCAGATATGTTGGTAGAGGCCGTCGCGCACCAGCGTGCTGTGATCGCTGCCTCGCATGATGATGAACTTTTTCGGGCTCGGCGCTAGAGAGTAAAGGCGCCGCGCGTGCGCGAAAGGTATCACGGTGTCGCCGGTCCCATGGGCGATCATTACCGGCATCCGCACGCCGCCGATAACATCGCGGGTTCTGAATTGGTCCCGGAGGAGCAGCGAAACCGGCCAAAAGGGAAATCGCTCAGCCGCGACATCGACAATCGCCGTATAGGGAGCTTCAAGTACGAGCGCGGCAGCGTCGACTTCGGTCGCGAGTTTGGCTGCGACGCCCGTGCCCAACGAAAGCCCGTGCAAGACAATGCGATTATTTGGAATTCGCCTTTTTTCATTTAGCCAATTGAAAGCGGAACGCGCATCGAGGTGAAGCCCTTGCTCGCTCGCAAATCCGCTGGAACCAGGGAAGCCGCGATACGATATGGCAAGGATGCCTGCTCCCCTGTCGATGATGCGTTTCCAACGCCATCGCTTCCGCTCCAGCCCCCCACCCTTGCCGTGAAAAAACAGGAATACGACCGCGCCCGGGTCTGCAGGTGGTCGATACCAGGCGGCGATGTTTTCGCCATCCGGCGTTGGAATGGAAACACGCTGCGAACCAGCGATGGCCAAAGTACCCGGCGTTCTAAGGACCGAGCCGGATTCGGTATGGTATAGGAATTCACGTTGAAAGATCGTCACGAAAGCAAGCACGGCGATGTAACCGATCACCAGCCACATCGCGATAGCCCGTAACGGTCTTTTCAGGCTCAAGACTGCGCCACTCCGTCGAGAAAGCGCCACACGTGATCGAACAGGCCTTGGCTGACGAGTGTTGTATGCCCGCCGCCGGGGATCGTCACGAGTTGCTTCGGCTTGGGCGCCAGGTCGATTAGCTGCTGCGCGTGCCGGTGCGGGATCGTTTCGTCCTTATCGCCATGGATGATCAGCACCGGCATCTTTACATCCGAGATCACGTCCCTTGTGCGGAACTGGTCCTGAAGCAGCATCGATACCGGAACCCAGGGCCGCTTTTCGCCCACGAGATCGACAACGGCGGTGTACGGCGCTTCGAGGATAAGCGCCCGCGCCTCGACCTCTGTTGCCAGCTTCGCGGCGACGCCCGTCCCGAGCGAAAGACCGTGGAGAACGATGCGATCGGCCGGCTGGCGATCCGCGAGCCACGCATAGGCAGCGCGGGCATCACGGTATAGCCCCTCCTCGTCGGGCTTACCGGTCGAGCCGGGAAAACCCCGGTAAGAGAATGCCAGCACCCCCGCTCCGGCCTCCGACAGTGCCGACCAGCGCGCCTTCATCTGCTCGAGCCGGCCGACGTTACCGTGAAAGAACAAGAATGTCGGTTTGTCAGCACTGGCCGGCGGCCGGTACCAGCCCGCGAGCGTCTCGCCGTCGGCGGTCGGAATTTCAACCCGCTCGCTACCGGGAACGGCAAGTGCCTCCGGCTCGCTGAGGACGCTCGCCCCGGTGCCCTCATAGATGAAGTCGCGCTGCAAGGCGAAGAGGCCGGCCAACAGACCGCAGTAGGCGAGGAACGCGCCCACCAGCGCCAATCTCAGAAGTTTCCACATCGACTTACACCTTACGCATACCTTCACGGCTCACGCACCGTTCGCCCCGAAAAAGAAAAGGCCCCGCGGCAGACTGGTAAGAGCGTGCCGGCAGGGCCTTTATATTTCCGCAACGGCGAACCGTTGGGCCGGGCCGCGCGTCAGTCGCCGATCGACTTACCGATTTCTTCGGTCATTTTCTTCGCATCCCCGAGCACCATGATGGTGTTGTCGCGGTAGAAGACCGGGTTGTCGATACCCGCATAACCCGATGCGAGCGAGCGTTTGTTGAACAGCACCGTCCCGGCTTTCCAGATTTGCAGGACCGGCATGCCGTAGATCGGCGAAGACGGGTCGTCCTCGGCGGCTGGGTTGACGACGTCGTTGGCGCCGATGACGTAGACGGCGTCGGTCTGGGAGAATTCGGAGTTGATGTCTTCCAGTTCGAAGACTTCGTCATACGGCACGTTCGCCTCGGCCAGCAGCACGTTCATGTGCCCCGGCATACGGCCCGCAACCGGGTGAATGGCGTAGGACACCTCCACACCGGCTTCCTTCAGTGCATCGGCCATCTCACGCAGCGCGTGCTGTGCCTGGGCAACGGCCATGCCGTAGCCCGGCACGATGATCACCTTCTGCGCATTCTTGAGGATATAAGCCGCGTCTTCCGCGCCGCCGATCTTGGCGGGCTTCTGCTCGCCGCCGGCCGCCGGACCGGCCGTCTCGCCGCCAAAGCCGCCGAGAATGACCGAGATGAAGGAGCGGTTCATGCCCTTACACATGATGTAGGACAGGATCGCACCCGAGGAACCGACCAGTGCACCGGTGATGATGAGCGCGATGTTACCGAGCGTGAAGCCGATACCCGCGGCCGCCCAGCCCGAGTAGGAGTTGAGCATCGACACGACGACGGGCATGTCCGCGCCGCCGATCGGGATGATGATGAGAATGCCGAGCAGCAGCGCCAGCGCAGTGACGAGCCAGAAGTAGGTCTTGTCCCCGCCCGACTGCATAAGCAGCACGATCAAGAGGATAATCGCCGCGAAAATCGCGATGTTGATAATATGCCGGAGGGGCAGAATGATCGGCGCGCCCGACATCCTGCCCGACAGCTTGGCAAACGCAATCACCGAGCCGGTGAAGGTCATCGCGCCGATTGCCGTGCCGAGCGACATTTCCAGAAGACTGGCTGCCTTGATGGCGCCCGGCGAGCCGATGCCGAATGCCCCCGGCGCGTAGAGCGCGGCGGCGGCCACGAACACCGCGGCCAGACCGACCAGCGAGTGGAAGGCGGCGACCAGTTCCGGCATGGAGGTCATCGGGATGTCACGTGCGATCTTCGCGCCGATCAGCCCGCCGACGCCGATCCCGCCGATGATCAAGAGCCACGTCGTCCAGTCCTGCAGGCCGGGCAATTGCGTCAGCGTGACGATCACGGCAAGCGTCATGCCGAGCATGCCGTAGAAATTGCCCTGCCTCGACGTTTCCGGGTGCGACAGCCCCCGTAGCGTCAAGATGAAGAGAACGCCCGCAACGAGATAAAGGATCGCGACGAGATTTGGCGGGATGAGATCCATGTGCTGTATGCCCCCAGGCGAAAGCGCTTCGAAGAGTTCGGGTCGCCGCAGCCGGCGTCGCCCGGCGACTTAGCGCTTCGGCTCCTTCTTCTTGTACATTGCGAGCATCCGGCTGGTGACGAGGAACCCGCCGAAAATGTTGACCGATGCCATGACCAGCGCGAGGAAGCCGAACACCTTGGCCGCCAGGCTGCCTTCGCTGGCAACGCCGGCGATACCGACCGCCAGGAGCGCGCCCACGACGATCACCGACGAAACCGCGTTCGTCACCGACATCAGCGGCGTGTGCAGCGCCGGGGTAACCGACCACACGACGTAGTAGCCGACGAAAATGGCGATCACGAAAACCATGATCTGGTAAACCCACGGATCGACGTCACCGCCGCCGGCCGCGAAAGCGGGCGTTGCCAGAAGGCTGGCGGCGAACGCGCCGCCGGCTACCCGCAGCGCGCCCTTTGAGAATTCTTCGAGAAGCTTCACGGCTGTCGCTCCTTTTAGGCGGCTGACTGCGTCAGATTGGGGTGGACGAGCACGCCATCCTTGGCGATGAGCGTCCCCTGGATGATGTCGTCTTCTTCGTTGACCGAGAGCGTGCCCTCGTCCTTGTCGATCATCAAAGAGAGGAACGACAGGAGGTTGCGCGCATACAGGCTTGAGGCGTTGACCGGAATGGTGCCGGGATAGTTGAGCGTCCCCACGACGCGGACACCGTTGTCCGTCGTGATCGTTTCGCCCGGCTTGGTCAGTTCGCAGTTGCCGCCGCGTTCGGCGGCGAGGTCGACGATGATCGAGCCCGGCTTCATGGTGGCAACCATGGCGCTCGTGATCAGCGTCGGCGCCGGACGGCCGGGAATCAGAGCCGTGGTGACGATGATGTCCTGCGCCTTGACGTGGTTTGCGACCAGTTCGGCCTGCTTGGCCTTGTACTCGGCCGACATCTCTTTCGCGTACCCGCCGGCCGTCTGGGCCTGTGCGAATTCCTCGTCCTCGACGGCGATGAACTTGGCGCCGAGCGACTGAACCTGTTCCTTCGTAGCCGGCCGCACGTCGGTCGCCGTTACGATGCCGCCGAGACGCCGCGCGGTCGCGATCGCCTGAAGACCGGCAACACCGACGCCCATGATGAACATCTTGGCTGCCGGCACGGTACCGGCCGGCGTGGTCATCATCGGGATGGCCGCTTCGAACTGGCTGGCCGCGTCGATCACGGCCTTGTAACCGGAGAGGTTCGCCTGCGAGGACAAAACGTCCATCGACTGCGCCCGCGTCGTACGCGGCATGAACTCCATGGAGAACAGCTTGGCGCCGGTCGACGCCAGAGCTTCCAACTCGCCGCGGTCTCCGTAAGGATCCAGAATGGCGGCAACGACGGCGCCGGGTGCCAGCTTGCCGATCGCCTCGATGCTCGGCCGGCGCACGGCAATGAGGACGTCCGCACCGTTGAGGGCCGCATCGGCCGTCGGCGCGATCTCGACACCCTGAGCCGCGTACTGCTCGTCGGAGAACCGCGCGCGGCTTCCTGCGCCCGTTTCCAGCCGGACCTTGCAGCCCGACGCGATGAATTTCTTGGCCGTATCCGGAGACAGGGCGACGCGAGGCTCGAAGTCCGGCTCGGCCGTTACAGCGATCGTGACCATAAAATTTTCCGGTTTACCGGCGCGCAGATGGAGCCGCCGGTTCATGAGAGGGATCGGATGCCCGCAGTCACGCCGCAACGCAGTTCGCAACGTGACCGGATCGGCCACGAACGTACCGGGCCCTGCTGGCGAGGCAACAGGACTTTGGCACGACGAAGGCCGTCAGAGATGCGGCATTAGAGCAGGAAAACGGCCATTCCGACGAGAATGGCGATCACCAGGACGATCAGGACCTGCGACCCGATGAGGAAACCTTTGTAGGTGCGGCGGTGCTCTTCGTAGTCCATATCCGGATGGCCACCGCTAAGATCGACGCTCATTCAATTCCTCCCATTTTTCGACGTGCAGCTCCCCACACGGGTTCCCGGGGCGGCCGCAATGCTCCCTTTTTGCCCCAAATCGGGCTCATCCGTATAGAAGTTAAGCTCTTTTGAATGTCAAGCGAGCCGCCCGACGTGTAACACCGAAGGCCGCACCGCCCGCGGCGGCGGGGAAACCGGCGTGAAGCGACGGCATATGCCGCCCCGGCCTGCCGACGCGGCGCAAGAGGGATCAACACATGGGGGACGGTCCGATTTCGAACTTCCATTGGAAACGCATTCCTGCGGCGGCCAGCTTGGCGCCATACACCGCGCGCGCCGCGTTCCGCGCGGTGGCCTGGCTGGCCGGGGCGTCTGCTGCGCTGACCATCGGCATGACGGCCGCCGTGGCGCTGGAACCCGAGGCGAACGAGAAGAATCTCCTGGAAGCCTGCGAGAGGCGCCTGTGCAGCCAGATTCTCGACCGCAAGCCCTCAGACGGCCAGCTCACATGCAATCTCGGTAAGACCTGGGGATCGAGCGACATCGAGAAAGGCGCGCGCAAGAAGTCATTGTCGTGGGGCTTCGGCGCCGCCCGCTGCAAGGTGAACCTTGGCCTCGCCCGCTCGGAGATCGTCAGCGCCCTGGAGACCGCCAGGCACGAGGTCCGCGTTCCCGCCCACGACGTCCGCTGCAATGTGGAGACCGACGACGGATTGAAGCCGCTAACCGCCCGCCTCGAACCGAAGCTGCAATTCAAGAAGGGCAGGGTCGAGAAGGTGTGGATCGGCCTGCGCGATATCGACGGTCCCGAGCCGCTGTCCTCGTTTGTGTGGACTACCGCGAAACTGGCCGACAACCTGGGCCTGTTCCATTCCGAAATGGTTTCGGAAATCAACGAGTTCATGCACGAGAAATGTGCAAAGCGGCGCGATGAGCGCATCGCCAAGAAGCGCCTCAAGCGGCAGCGCGAGAAGAAAGCCGCGGCGCGGGAGAAGCGGCGCAAGGCGCGGCTGGCCCGCAAGGAGGCCCGGAAGAAAGCGCGCGCGGAGGCGAAGCAAAAGCGTGCCGCGCAAGCAGCCGGCGGCGACGCCGCAAGTAAGCCCGCTTCCGCCCCGGCGGCCGCGAACGAGACCGGCGCAACGGCGAAGCCGAATAACGAGAAGCCAGCTACAGAAAAGGCCGAGTGACGCCCAAAACGTCACCCGGTCGTTCAGATGCAATTCCGCGCAATGCGGTAAAGCCATAAGCAAGCCGGGGCGACCAGTGTGCCCCGTTTACAACCCTGCAGCACCGATCGTGGATCCCCCCGCCAACGGGCCCGCCCTGCCTCATTGCGGTCCGATTGTTGTCTGACCCACCCATGCGCTTGTCGGTGCCTCTCTCCAATCGTGATGCGGGAGACGGGGGGCGCATGCTCTGAGGCCGGCGCGCACCTCATGACATCCATCTAAACGGGGAAATTTCCACATGCCGATCCTTGGCGTTCGTAATCGTCTTGCCGCCTCCCTCGGTGCGGCCGCCCTCATCCTGGCCGCCGTGCCCGCGCTCGCTCTGGAACCCGACCCGAACGAGGAAGAGAACCTCAAGACGTGCGAGAAGAATCTCTGCGGCATGATCCTCTCGAAGGACACCGCCGGCGATGACCTGACCTGCGACATCTCCAAGACCTGGGCCAAGGACAAGATCGAGAAGGGCGCCGGCACCAAGAGCCTGTCGTGGGGCTTCGGCGATGCACGCTGCGAGCTCGACCTGACCGCCGAGCGCAACAACATCGTCTCCTCGCTGACGGAAGCCGAGCACAAGCTCGAGATGAAATCGCACACCGTCAACTGCATGATCGAGTCCGAAGGCGAGCCGACCAAGATCAACGTGACGCTGGCGCCCAAGGTCACCTTCAAGGGCGGCAAGGCGGAACTGGCCGAGCTCAACATCACCAAGGTCGAAGCCCCGACGGTCATCAAGGCCGTGATCACCGGCGCCGACTGGATCGAGAAGAACGTCGGCCTGTTCCACTCCGAAATGATCGACGAAATCAATGACTTCGTGCACAACAAGTGCGCCAAGCGTTACCCCGATCTGGTGAAGAAGTAAGCCCGCTCGCGGCGTTCACGCCGGACAAGAAGAACCGGGTCGCTTCGGCGGCCCGGTTTTTTTGCGGTCGCCGTCATGATTGTTGCCTCGCACCGCGTCATGACGGCATTGTGGGCCGCATGATCGACACCAACTCAACGCCGCCCGGCGGCCCGCCTCCCGGAAACGCCCCAAGCGCGCCCCCCTCGCGCACGAAATGGCTTCGCATCGCCGCGGCTGTTCTGGTCTACGGCGCCTTGCTGGCGCTCGGGTTCTGGGGCAGCGAATGGCTGAGCGGCGCGCTGGGTCTCGCGCCGGGCGACGGTGCGTTGGTCGTCAACGATAGCGCGATCTGGGTCGGCATCTCGGCCTATGCGCTCTTGCTGGCCGTTCCCTTCATTCCAGGCGTCGAACTCAGCCTCGGGCTGCTGGCGACGTTCGGCAGCGCGGTGGCTTTTCAGGTCTATCTTGCGACCGTCGCCGCATTCCTCCTCGCGTATGCCGTGGGACGGATGGTGCCGCCCGCGACGCTCTCGGCGTTCTTTCGGTCGGTCGGGCTGACCAGCGCGGATCGGCTGATGGAGCGCCTGCGTCCGCTGCCGCAAAAAGAACGGCTGGCGGTGCTCATCGAGCAGGCGCCCCGCCGCTTCGTCCCGACGCTCCTGCGCTATCGGTACGTCGCGCTGGTGGTCGCCTTCAACCTGCCGGGAAACGCCATCCTCGGCGGCGGCGGCGGCATCGCCCTGCTCGCGGGCCTCAGCGGGTTGTTCTCGCTGCCGAAGTACCTCATCGCCGCGAGCATCGCCGCCCTCCCGATCCCCGTCGGCGCGGTGCTGCTGGGGTGGGTGTTTTGAAAGGGGACGGGGCGAAGAGAATGGCGCAGGCCCGTATCGCGCCAAGGTCCGCAGTTGGGGGGAAACGGGCAAGGCAACCGGTATAGAAGGCGACGGGATTTGACCCGTTCCGGAAGTGAGCAAGTGCAGCATGCCATTAGCAGAAGTTGGCCGACACATGACAGTCGCCAGAGGCTCCAGTCCTTCGAGACGTCTCAAAACCTTGCAAGTGAGTTAGTCTCAAAATATTGACACGGCTCTTGAATGATCAGTGAGGGAACACCAGTTAAATGGCGCCTTCGGATGCATAGGCCGAAGGGGAAGGCGTAACCTCCGTCAAGTGCATTGGCAACTTTCGCCAGCCACCTGATCGGCAGCGTGCTTGCCAGCTTAAAGACACACTGAAAGCTGACGAGCATTCCAGCGTTACCTCCTTCTTCATTGTAGCGCATTGCGTGAACTGCGACGCTTTCGGGCGAAGGTGAGTTGGTTCCGGGGGGGGATCTATGAGGTGGACGCGAACCCACGCCCTCCCGGACTTGCTCTCCGGGGGAGCCGGCGATGAAGAAGAAGCCACGTCTCGACGGCTGGTATGTGAAGAAGTCCTTTCCGCATTTTGATCAGCCGCTAGAGTTCGAAACAGCGAAGAGTAGAGTCGAGGACGATGCCTGGGTGGCCTCGCGTTCGTTCTGGCCATTTCTCGGGTTCGAGGATCGCAAGAGGCGCTTTCGGACCATCAATGGCGAGCGTGTGGCCGATACCAAGTCTCGACCAATCAAGTACTGCTCGCATGTCGACGGCTATGTGTTCGCCTACTATGCCAACCTGCTGCAACTGGCATACGAGAAATACATCTCAGGCACCAATTTCGACCCCTGCGTGATCGGCTATCGTCGCGGGATCGGTACCAATATCGACATGGCCCATGCCGCATTCGTCGAGGTTTCCCGGCGTCGCAAGGCGGCAGCGATCTGCCTCGACATCAAGTCGTTTTTCGACAACATCGATCATCGCCTGCTCAAGAGGAACATTGAGCGAGTGCTCGGCGTCGAAAGGTTGAGCCCGGCGTGGTTTGCGGTCTATCGCGCGATGACCCGCTATGCGTGGGTCGATGCCGAGCAAGCTCAGAAGCGGCTTGAAATAGACGCCTCAAACCCTCCGCGTCCACTATGTTCTGCATCGGATTTCAGACGCAAGGTGCGCGGTGACGGGGGAGAGTTCGAGAGGCTGATCGCGGTCAACAGCGACGCCCACGGCATCCCGCAAGGGTCGCCAATATCATCTGTGTTCTCAAACGTGTTCATGATCGGCTTCGACGAAGCCGTGCACGCATATGTAACAAAATTGGGTGGGAGCTACCGTCGCTACTCGGACGACATAATGATCATCTGTGCTCCGCGATTCCAGTCGCGGGTCATCAATTTCGTGCGGCGGGAGATTGGCAAGCTCGGAAGCGAAATTAAACTGAGCGAGGACAAGACGGAGATCAGCATTTTCGAGCTCAAGGGCAAGGTTACCAGGTGCGACCGGCCCATCACTTACCTCGGTTTCACGTTTGACGGTCGTCGTATTCTTCTGCGTGGGCGAACGCTATCGCGGTACTATCGCCGGATGAGTTACGCGACGCGGCATGCGGCGAGCAAGGCTCGAGACGAAGGCGGGGATATCGTCTTCAAGCGGAAGTTATATCGGGACTTCTCGCATCTTGGCGCCGACAACTTCTATTCTTACGCGAAGCGATCCGCGCGAATTTTCGATGATCCCACGCCGCAGCTCCAGCTCAGGCGGCACTTTGGCATTCTGCATCGGAAGTTGAACAACCGAGGCCGTTAGCCGAAAGGCGATAGTCACACCTTCGGCACCTCGAACGGAGGCCACGCTCAGAATCGGGATATGCGCGGCCACCGATCCGCACGCAGCATGCCTGTAGCGCTTAATCTAACCTATGCATGAGTCTGCAATTGGCCCATCGCCGACAGACGTCGTAATCCAACTTCTGGAAGCTTAGCGGAAGTCGCTCATCAGGCTTGAACGTGCCAGTGCACGTCCCTTGCGCCACCCCTTTCACCCCCCCTCATTGAACCGCGCCACCTCGCCGGTGGCGGCGCCGAGGATTTCGCCGTCCCACATCACCTTGCGCCCGCGCACAAACGTGCCGATGGGCCAGCCGGTGACCTCCTTGCCGTCGTAGGGCGTCCAGCCGGCGCGGCTCGCCACCTGGGCGTTCGCGATCGTCTCGCGGCGCTTCAGGTCGACGAGGACGAGGTCGGCGTCGTAGCCGACGGCGATGCGGCCCTTGTTCCTCAGGCCGAACAGCCGCTGCGGCCCGTGGCTCGTCAGGTCCACGAGGCGTTCCAGCGACAGGCGCCCGGCGTTGACGTGGTCGAGCATGATGGGAAGGAGCGTCTGCACGCCGGTCATGCCGGAATGGCTCCCGGGATAGGGGTGGTCCTTCTCCTCGCGGGTGTGGGGGGCGTGGTCGGAGCCGAGAACGTCGACGACGCCGCTTTCGAGCCCCGCCCATAACCCGGCCTGGTTTTCGGCATCGCGCACCGGCGGGTTCATCTGGCAGTAGGTGCCAAGCCGCTCGTAGCAATCGGGCGCGACCAGCGTCAGGTGGTGCGGCGTGACTTCGACGGAGGCCCATTCCTTGTGGGCGGCCAGCCACGCCATCTCGATGGCCGTCGAGACGTGCAGAACGTGGACGCGCTTGCCGTACTTCTCCGCCAGGCCGACGAGCTGCTTGGTGGCGATGAGGGCGGCTTCCTCGTCGCGCCAGACCGGATGGGAAGCGGGATCGCCGGGGACGCGCAGGTCCTTGCGGGCGTTGAGGCGGGCTTCGTCCTCGCAGTGGAAGGCGGCGCGGCGGGAGATCTTGGCGATGATCCGGTCGAGGACTTCGGGCTGGTCGACGAGCAGCGTGCCGGTGGAGGAGCCGATGAAAACCTTGATGCCGGCGGAACCGGGAAGGCGTTCCAACTCGGGGATGTCGTCGACGTTTTCCTCGGTGCCGCCGACGTAGAAGGCGAAGTCGCAGAACATGCGGTGATGGGCGGCGGCGACCTTTTCGGCGAGGCGTTCCGGCGTGGTCGTATTGGGGTTGGTGTTGGGCATCTCGAAAACGGTGGTGACGCCGCCGAGCACCGCGCCGCGGCTCCCGGTTTCCAGGTCCTCCTTGTGCGTCATGCCCGGTTCGCGGAAGTGCACCTGGCTGTCGATGACGCCGGGTAGCACGGTCAGGCCCGCGGCGTCGATCACGTCGCCGGCGGCCGTGGCGGGGATGTCGCCAAGCGCCGCGATGCGCCCGTCGCGGACGGCGATGTCGCGCTGGCCTATGCCGTCCTGGTTGACGACGTGGGCGTTCTTGATGACGAGGTCGTAGGTGTCGGTCATGGTGAGGGCGATCCCGTTGGGGCGAAGGGGCTGCAACTTGTCGTCAATATCGCATCGTGGCTAATTAGCCCGGACGGTCCGACTTTTAAACCACGCGGCGGGAGCGCGGCGAAGCATGGCTGATTGGAAAAGCGTACAGTTCGAGGATCGCGGCGTGGTGGAAGTCGCCGGGCCCGATGCGGCCAAGCTCCTGCAGGGCGTCATCACCAACGACATGGACGCCCTTTCCCAGCCGGGGCGGGCGCTGCATTCGGGCCTTCTGTCGCCGCAGGGCAAGATCCTGTTCGACTTTTTCGTCGTCCGTCACGGCGATGGCTATCTGATCGATATCGACCGGGCGTCCATCGAGGCGTTCTTG
Source organism: Filomicrobium sp. (assembly GCA_965226995.1). GTDB lineage: Bacteria > Pseudomonadota > Alphaproteobacteria > Rhizobiales > Hyphomicrobiaceae > Filomicrobium. The sequence goes on along the minus strand of CBDDFK010000008.1, from coordinate 43,255 downwards.
AAGCGGTTGACCCTCTACAAGCTGCGGGCGGAGGTAACGCTCGGCGACGTGAGCGATACCTACGCCACGGCCGCGGTATGGGACTGCGATCCCGAAGACGTCGTGGGCGGGGTGAACTGCGCCGCGTTCCCCGATCCGCGCCTCGGTGAACTCGGCATGCGGCTCGTCACCCAGGTCGCGCCGAACGCGGCGCTGCACGTTTCGCCGTCGATGTGCACGCCCGCCGACTACACCGCGCGGCGCATCCAATTTGGCGTGCCCGAAGCCGGCAAGGACTTCGCTCTGGGCGACACGTTTCCGCACGAAGCGCTCTACGACCAGTTGCACGGCGTATCCTTCAAGAAGGGGTGCTTCGTGGGGCAGGAGGTCGTCAGCCGCATGCAGCATCGCGGCACGGCGCGGCGGCGCATCGTCAAGGTCCATGGCGACGGCGAGCTTCCCGAAAGCGGCAGCGATGTCTTAGCCGGAGAGGCGAAAATCGGGTCGCTCGGCAGCGTCTCGGGCCGCGACGGCCTGGCGATGCTTCGGCTCGACCGGGTGGCCGAGGCGCTGAACAAGGGCGTCGCGATTACCGCGGGCGATGTCCCCCTGGAGGTCATCGTTCCGCACTGGGCGACGTTCGCGCTGCCGGATGCCGGCGGCGAGAAATGAGCCGGGCGCCCCGTAAGCGCCGCGATTATTTTGCCGACGCTGAGCCTGTCCGGTGCGGATGGCCGGGGATCGATGCGGAAATCTACGCGCGCTATCACGATACCGAATGGGGCGTGCCGCAACTCGACGACCAGGCGCTGTTCGAGAAGCTCGTTCTTGAAGGCTTCCAGGCGGGCCTGTCCTGGCTGACAATCCTGCGCAAGCGGGAGAATTTCCGTGCCGCCTTCGACAGTTTCGACGCCCAGCGCATTGCGGCGTACGGCGATCGGGACATCGCGCGGCTGATGGGCGATGCGGGCATCGTGCGCAACCGCAAGAAGATCGAGGCGGCGGTGGACAATGCCCGCGCTTTTCTGGCGGTCTCCGAGCGGGAGAGCTTTCACCGGTTCGTCTGGAGCTTCGTCGACGGCAAGGCGCGGCGGAACGAGTGGCACGCGCATGGCGACGTTCCCGCGGAGACGGTGGAATCCAAGCGGCTTTCGAAAGCGCTTAAGGCGAACGGTTTTCGCTTCGTTGGCCCGACAACGGTCTACGCTTTCATGCAGTCGGTCGGGATGGTCAACGATCACCTCGTGACCTGCCATCGCCACGAACCATGTGCGAAGCTGCAGGCTCGCGTTAAACTGGACCCATGACGAATCGCAGCACCACAAAACCGAACGGGATCCTGGCGGCGGCGGGCGAGGGACTGCCACTGCCACCGGGTGAAGCGACGACGGCCTCTGGCAAAGCACCGCGAGCCTGGCAACGCATGTTGTCCGGCCGGCGGCTCGATCTGCTGAACCCCGCGCCGCAGGATGTCGAGATCGAGGATATTGCGCATGGTCTGGCGCGTGTCGCGCGGTGGAACGGTCAGACCGTCGGCGACCATGCCTTGTCGGTGGCGCAGCATGTGCTGATCGTCGAGGAGATCGCCGAGCAGCGCAACCCCGACTGGCCGGATCGCTGGCGGCTGGCGGCGCTGTTGCACGATGCGGCGGAGTACGTCGTCGGGGATCTGATCTCGCCGTTCAAGAACGCCATCGGCTACGACTACAAGGCAGTGGAAAACAAACTGATGGCAGCGATCCATTTGAGGTTCGGCCTGCCTGCCAACCTGCCGGCCGAGATCACCGCTGAGATCAAAGCGGCCGACCGGATCGCGGCGTTTTACGAAGCGACCGTTCTCGCGGGCTTCGCGCAGGAAGAAGCGGTGGCCTTCTTCGGCGATCCTTCCGGCATTTCCGGGCATCTGGGTGAGCGGCTCGCCGCTCTGCAGGCTGAGCCGGCACGCGATGCGCAACGGCGCTTCCTCGTTCGCTTCGGTGCGCTGCACGCGCCATCCAGAAGCTGAAGCCGGTTTCCCAAAGAGCCTCTAACACGACCGCCCGATACTGCGTGCGGCCGCCGCCGTGCAGTCGTTCTTTCGCAATTCGGACAAACAATATTCGGAATATTGCCATCATGCACGCCTAGACCGGATCCGGCGCGACGCATAGCTCGGGTGCGAAAGCGCTATAAACTTCAATCGTTTGGGGAGCGTTCAGTGCTGGGGGGCACGAGCACGTCGTCAATTTTCAAAGGAACGCGAAGCTTGCTTCGCACGTCGACGTGGCAACCGACACGGAGGGTTGCGCCGTGACTACGTTGAACGTTGGATCGACCGAGACCACCGCTTCTGAAACCGCCGCCGAGCACAACGGGCGTTCGAAGCTACCTGCCTATCGCGAAAATTCAGCCGTCGAGATCGGCCTTAACGCGGCCATCGTTTCGGTCGCAAACGACGAGCCCGTCGTTCTGATCGTGCGAGACCTCGCGGACAAATCCGGAGCTTCCGACGGTCTTCCATTCGGCCCCTTTTCTCCGCTCGACCATCGGACCTTGGAGATCGGCCTGCGTGCCTGGGTGAATGAGCAGACCGGCATCGATCTGGGGTACGTCGAACAGCTCTACACCTTCGGCGACCGGGGGCGCCATGCGCAGCGCGGCGATGTCAATCCGCACGTTGTGTCGATCGGCTATCTGGCACTGACGCGTGCGGGGCTGATCCAGAACTTAAGATCCGGCGGCTGGCGAAGCTGGTATCATTACTTTCCATGGGAAGACTGGCGCCGGGGCCGTCCGGAAGTGATCGACGCGGTCATCGCGCCAACGCTTCAAGCCTGGGCCGATAGTCCACTGACTCGACAGGCACCCGCTCGCCCGCTCGATCCTCATCAGCGCATTCGCATTTGTTTCGGTCTCGATGGAGCGGCCTGGGACGAAGAAAAAGTGCTGGAGCGTTACGAACTCTTGTATGAGGCGGGCCTTGTTCCCGAGGCGCGGCGCGACCGGCCTGAACTTGCCGAAGCGCCGGGCGCGGTGAAGCTCCTGGAAACCGGTGCGCCGATGCGTTTCGATCACCGGCGAATTCTGGCGACGGCCATCGGGCGTGTTCGCGCGAAAATAAAATACCGGCCGGTGATTTTCGAATTGATGCCGGAAGAGTTCACGCTGTTCGAACTGCAAAAGCATGTCGAAGCCATCCTTGGCCCGCACCTGCATAAGCAGAACTTCCGCAGGCTGGTGGAGAGCGCCGGCCTGGTCGAACCGACGGGCGACGTGAAAACGCGAACCGGCGGAAGGCCCGCAAAGCTTTTCCGGTTCCGGCGGGAAGTGCTTCTGGAACGGCCGGCGCCGGGAGTGCGGATCAAACTCGGGCGCGGCTGAGACGGCCTGTCCCTTCTTCCCGGCGCGCTTCAGCGCTGCGACGCGCCGGCGGCCGGCTCCGCCTTCGAAAAAAGGTGCCACGTCCCGTCGGCGGCAATGACCAGCCGGTACCAATTCCAGGTATCGGACTTCAACATCGCAGCCGCCGCGTCGGCCGGGACCAGTTGAAACAGCTCGACCCTTTGAGCAGGCGTCAGCTTGCTCGGCTTGATCTCGGCAAGGTAGGGCCAGACGAAAACATCGTTGTTTTCCAGATCCCGCCCGAGCGGCAGCTTCGCGGGCGGCTCGGCGAGGAGTTCTCCGAGGATCGCCAGAATCTCGAAGCCTTCGCCGTCCTTCGATTGTTTACGCCAGGCCTCAATCGGGTCGGTTGCCCTCTCGAGGCCGAACTCCGGCGGCAGTTCGTTCCAGTCGATTGCGGTACGCAACTCCTCGATCGCGCCGTGGTGAACAGCAGCGAGGATGGCGTCGCGCATCTCCAACACCGGTATCGGCAGTTCCGCGATGGGCTGCCGCGGCGGCGTCCCCTCGGCTGCGACTTTCGATTTATCCTGCGAAGCGGTAACGGCGGCGGGCGGCGTTCCGCCGGGCGTTCCGTCGGCGGCGCGTGCGACAGGTACGGCCTGGGAATGGACAAGCACGATCAGGAGCATTAGCAATGCGCCCGCGATCCGATCGGGGAATGCACGATCACGTACGATAGGAGGGAGAGCGCTTTGGGCGGCTCGATAGAGGTCTCCGGTGGCGGACGGCGAAGTGGAGCCGTTGCCGGCGGCGAAGTCAGCAAAGCGCAGGTGTCGCGTTTTCATCGAAGCCTGTGGTGCCTTGAAAGATTGCTTACGGAATCCCCGGCCATCGCCCACCGACGCCGCGCCCCGCGCGGTCGTTGGCCTGTCAGCCGGAGCGGCGTGCGGGCATGAGTTTTCTTCCCAATCCTCTCGTCCTGCCGGTCGGACTTGTGATCGGCGTCCTTGTGGCGGCCCCGGTCGGTCCCGTCAATATCCTTTGTATTCAGCGCGCGATCGCACGCGGATTCTGGGGCGGTCTGGCCGCAGGGCTCGGCGCGGTGATCGGGGATGGCTTGATCGCGCTCCTGGCGGCGCTCGGCGTAAGCGCCATTTCCGGCGTCATCGATTATCATCGCACCGCGATACAGATCGTCGGTGGCCTCGTCCTCATCGGGTTCGGGGTGCGGCTTTATATGACGCGCCCCCCGGCGGATGCGGTGGAGCAGGACGCAAACGGCGCGGGGACGCTGCGCGACTACATCTGGGATGTGCCGAAAACGTTTCTGCTTACCATTACCAACCCCGGTGCCGTGCTCGGGCTGTTCGCTATTTTCGGCGGCATCAGTTCGTTCGTGGAAGTTACCGGCCCGGTCGAAGCGCTTCTCATGGTCGCGGCAGTGATGGGGGGCAGTCTATGCTGGTGGGCCGGGCTCTCTTATACGGTCGCGCGTTTCCGCCACCGGATTTCCGTCGAGCGGCTCGAATTGATCAACCGGATTGCCGGTCTGCTGCTCGTCGTGTTCGGCCTCGTGCTGATCGCCGAGATTGGCTACATCTGGATCAGCGGGACGCACTGAAGGCAAGGCACGCAATGGCATAGAGCAGCTTGGCTTGCGGCGCGGCCCTTTCGTCAATGCAGGGACGGATCGCGCTTCGCGGCGTCGCCGGCACTGAAATCGCCCTTGTTGATGCGGTCAGCCAGATTGCTCGCCATCGCTGCCGCGGCGTCCTTCCCGAAGATGGCGACGAGATCGCGGATACCGGTAAAGACAGCGGCATATGCGATCAATTCGGCGGGGATGCCGCTGACTTCGCCCTCGTCCCAGGCGGCCTCGATGAGATCGAGCGCCCGCATGCTGTCGTCGCTGGAATGGGTATCCGGGCGGGTTTCCATCGGCGGGGTATTCCTTGTCTATTCGCGCCGGCGCCTGCAAGGGCGCCGGTCATTTTCCAAGCAGCTTTCATCGCCGGAATAGCACGGCGGTCGGCGCCCGGGTGTTGCAGGGCGAATTCATCGTAAACCGGACGGCAGGCCAGCACCGCTGTCCGAAGGCTCAAGGGTTGGAGCGGATCAATCCCTCGGCGATCTCGGTGCCCTCGTCGAGAAACCGTTCGATCGCGGTTCTCGCTGTGGATGTGCAGATCTTGTAGGTGCGGCTGTAGCTTTGGTAGCCCTTGTTGAAGCTGCGGGCGAGACGCGCTTTCCGGAGCGCCGTAAAGCCTTCCGCCTTGATCAGCCGCTGCATTTGTTCGCGCCAAAGCTGACCGTCCTCGGAGCCGCAGAGTTCGCGCAGGTAATGGACCGCGCCAAGGATTTCGGAAATGCGAAGGAGCTTCGTATCGTAGGACTTTGTGGCCTGCGCCGCCGCGGTTGCCGGGCCCAGAACCGAAATACGTTCGGCCGGGCCGCCGAAGAACGTGAGACAAGCGATAAGAGCGAGGCCCACGAGAAGTCGGCGACCGGCACCGCGCCCCGCGCGATGGAGCGTCGGTGCGAAGCCGGCAGCGGCGTGAGCGCTCCCCCTGGTGGGCAGCTTATCCTTCATCGACCGCAGTCCCCTCCGCTTGTTCCTGTCGATCTTTGCAACTGCCCCGGTTCTCGGGCAAAAAAACGGCTACCGCAAGCTGGCCGGTGGAAGATCCCGGCGGCAGTAGGAAAAGAGACGATGTGTTCGCGTTACTCCCTGACGTCCCCGCCGGAAGCGGTCCGGGCCTTTTTCGCCTACGACAACGAAGAAGGTTTCCCGCCGCGCTACAACATTGCGCCGACACAGCCGGTCGCCATCGTGCGCAACGGACATCGCGGAAACCGGGAACTGGCGCTCGTACGGTGGGGGCTGATCCCGTCCTGGGCGAAAGATCCCACGAAACTGTCCACGCTGATCAACGCCCGATCCGAGACCGCGGCGGAAAAGCCTTCGTTTCGCGCATCGCTCCGGCACCGGCGCTGCCTCGTGCCTGCGGATGCGTTCTATGAATGGACGGGTAAGCCCGGCGCGAAGCAGCCTCATATGATCCGGGACCGCGAGGGCCAACTGATGGGGCTCGCCGGCATCTGGGAACACTGGCTCGGCCCCGATGGCAGCGAAGTCGAGTCGATGGCGATCCTGACAACAGCGGCAAACCGCGAGATGCAGGCGGTGCACGATCGGATGCCGGTCATTTTGCCGAAGGAGGCCTTCGATCTGTGGCTGGATTGCCGGCCGGGTTCGTCGTTGCCGGTGCAGGATCTTTTGCAGCCGGCCGCCGATGGCTCACTCATACTGACCGCGGTTTCGCGTCAACTCAACAATCCGCGCAACGACAGCCCGGAGGTCCAGGAGCCGGTCAACCCGACGCTCCTTTGACCGCTCCGCCGTGCTCGCGAGCGGCCGGCGCTTTTTACGGTGCGCCCTGGCGGCGGCGAGGCTGCCGGCAGGCGCGAAAGCGACAAGTCCACCGTGTTTTTAGCGCCGCCAACGCATTGATATGCAGAAAGTTTAGGTTATTGACCAAAGGTGGCGATGGAGCGCGCATTTGCTCGCAAGACTGTTTACAAGAGGTTATCCTGCCACGGTCAACAGCAATATGTATGTGCATGTCCTCTTTCTCGCCGCCGCGGCGTCAAGCCCGATGGGTCGGATATTCTGGAAGGGACGGCACGTCACTTGCGGGCCGGGGCTGTAATAAAGGTCACCGCCGAACCGGGCCGGGGCGCCAGTGCGGGGCTAACGCGTCGTCGCGTAAAGGAGTTTAGACATGAGTTACCGAGGTGGAGATCTCGACTTGCGGACGCCACAGAACCGCGGCGGCAGCGAACGGGTCACCTTCGATGTGCAAGCCAACGGCTCCCGCGACTATGACGATACGATGCCGGGTGAGCGAGGACCGATCTGGGTCGACGATACGCTCCTGGCGTGCTGCAACCACGCCTATGACGTGGCGCTCGCTCATCGCTCCGGCGATGTCCGCATCGAACACCTGCTGTATGCCCTGACGCGGATCGACGATGCCGCCGAGGTTCTGGAGAAGCACGGTGTGCGCGACGCCAGCCTACGCCGCGAAGCCGGTCTCTACATCGCCAGCGAGATCCCGATCGCGCCGACCAACGGTCAGGCGACCCCGCGCCGCTCGCAATCCTTCGAAAAGGCGATCCAGCTCGCCGCCAAGTATGCCTACGCACGCTCGCGCCCGGCGACGGTCAGCGATTTGCTGCACGTGTTCAGCGAAATCGCACCGGATCTGCCGGGCCTGCAGCTTCTGCACCGGAACATGCCCGGGCTCATCGGCGATACTCATTCGAAGCCGCAGGGCTACCAGCAGTTGCCGGATAGCGCATTCCTCAACGCGGTACCGGAAATGCCCCGGCGCGCGATGCGGCCTGCCTATTACGACGAGTACGCGATGGCCGAGGCCGCGAGCTACCGCCAGAACCTCATGCAGAGCCAGACCGACATGATGCAGAATTCACGTCTGGCGGCGCTGGAGAAAATGGTGATGTCGCTACGCGACGAAACGGGCAGGCTCGGCGACGATCTCGCCGGACGCTTCGTGTCGTTGGAGTCGACGATGTCCGGCAGCCGCGACGACGGTCAGGCGCTGAGACAGACAAGCGACAAGCTGACGGGGCTTGAGCGCGGGCTTTCCAATAAGCTCGAGGAACTCGCGAAACAGGCATCGCTCCTTTCCAACCGCATGGAAACGATGGAGCACCGGCTGCAGTCGGCCTATTCGACCGGCGGCATCGATCTCAGTCCGCTTGAGCGAAAGCTGGAGGGCATGGAGCAGCGGCTGGGCGCGGTGGCCAGCAGCGTGTCGGAACGGACCGCGGACCTGGAACCCGTACTCAGCCGGCTCGAACGCCTGGAAAACACGCTGCGCGAGGAGCGCGGCGCCAGTGAAGCGGCTCTCAAGCTGACGGGGGACCGGATTTCCGGCGGCGTCGAGGACCGCCTACGCCAGATCGAGCGGTTCGTCTCCGATAAGTCGAGCGTGTCGGTCGATCTCGTTCCGCTGGAAGGACGGCTGAACGACATCGAGACCGCGGTGCTCAGCCTTACCGATGCACGCGACCCTTCCGAGGGGCTCGTCGGACGGCTCGAAAACCTGGAGCAGACGCTTGCGAGCCGCCTGCAGGGCATGGAACAGGCCCGCATGGAGGATCGCGACCGGGTACTCGCGCAAGGTGCGGCGACCAGCAACGATGTCAAGGCGACCAGCCAGCAGATCGCGCACACGCTCAGCAACCAGGCGGGTTCGCTGCAGCGGCTCGAAACGACCTTGCAGCAGCGCATCGATACGATCTCGCAGGCAGCGCAGGAACTGGCCGCCGGCCGGGCCGAGCTGACGCGGCGTATGGAAGCGCTCGAAACGATGATGATCCGGCATGGCCAGGAGGCCGCGGAGGGCCGTGAAACGTCGCTCAGGGAACTTGGCGAAGTGCATGAGGCGATCGTCAAGCTGAACGCCAACCAGCACACGCTGGCCGGCGCGATCGACCAGTGGCGCAGCGAGTCGGTGAACGACATGAATACCATCTCGACGCGGCTCGGCGCCCTCGATCAGATGGACGACGCGCCGATGCAGCGGCTCGAACTGATTTCCGAGCGGATGGACGGGCTCTATCGCGCCACGGTCGAGCGGTACCACCGCCGCAATCGCTTCTGGTACTGGCTGTTCGGCACCGACGACTGGATCGGCGCGAGCTGGCCGTCGCAGACCGCGAAGGTCGAGCAGGAACTGCGGACACTGGGCGCCGCCGACACAGTCGCATCGCATGAAGCCGGGCTTCATCCGGGCCATGGGGTGCCGACGACGAATACCGCCTGACTGGCTGAGGGTGCCGCGGTCGGGCCCTCCAAAAGGCGGCTGTCAAGGCCGCGGGGCGGCCGCGCGGAGCAGGCGGTCGTTGATCGCTTCGCCAAGGCCCTCTCCGGGAATAGGCATCACCGCGATTGACCGCGCGCCGCTCGCGTCGAGTTCGCGTAAGGCCGCGAACAGATTGGCCGCGGCCTCGCGCAGATCGCCCGACTGGGAGAGGTTGCGCAGCGGGCCGCAGTGGGGCGGCAGGTCCGGCCCGAACGCCAGTAAAGCTTCGCCGGGCTCCGGGCGCTTTACACAAAGGCGCAGGCGCGCGGACGGCGCGTAATGGCTTTCGAGCTGTCCCGGGGCGTTCGGCCTGTCGCCGCTCGGGCCCGGTTGGTCGGGCCGGATGCCGATGGCCGCCGAGATCGTTTCCAGGTCGATCCCGCCGGGGCGCAGCAATTTCGGATTTCCATCGCCGGGCGGGCAAAGAAGTATGGTCGACTCGACACCGACCGATGTGCTGCCCGCATCAAGGATCAGATCGATACGGCCACCGAGGTCGTCCATAACGTGTGCCGCCGTGGTGGGGCTGACGTGCCCGGACCGGTTTGCCGAGGGCGCAGCCAGCGGCCGGCCGTAGGCCGCGATAAGGTCGCGGGTCACAGCGTGTCCGGGAACGCGCAAGGCAATCGTTTCGAGGCCGGACGTCACGAGATCGCTGATGGCCGATCCAGGCCGGCGCGGCAGGACGAGGGTCATCGGGCCCGGCCAGAAGGCTTCGGCCAATTTCACCGCGACAGCGCTGAACTCGGCTAGTTGCATCGCCGCCTCGAGATCGGCGACATGGGCGATCAGCGGATTGAAGCGCGGCCGGCCCTTGGCCTCATAGATCCGCAAGACCGCATCCGTGTTCGTCGCGTCGGCCGCCAGCCCGTAGACCGTCTCCGTCGGCATCGCGACCAGTCCGCCGCGCGCGAGAACGTCCACGGCTTCTCGAATGGCCGAGGGCGATGCGGCAAGGCAGCGGGTATCGTGCGGCGGCGGCAAGGTCTCGGTTTGCTCCGTTTCAGGGCTTATGCTTTTTTGACGGCAACTTCGAACCGGAATTGAAGCAACCTAAGCCAGGATCGATAGCCGGCGGCCCGGCGTTTGCTTTTCCCATGTTTTATTGGGCACCTGTCAACGATCTTCTGCTCGCACTTGAAATGAAGGGCGGCATCGACGCTAAACCTTTGCGGATGCACACTCCCGGCGTGAACAAGTGCACGACCGAACCGGGACTTGCAGAAGCTCGATGGGCAGCAGGAGATTTCCGCGGACTGCTCACTCTCAGGGGCCACCGGACGCGGCTGCGCAGAACCGAGTTGAGCGGCGCGACTTCGCCGACCGATTTTGATTTGGAAAGGCTATCGGCATGAGCGACGTTTCTCTCGTCGAAACCCGCGTGGAGGATGGCGTCAACGTCATCCGGCTTACACGGATCGACAAGAAAAATGCACTGAACGCAGCGATGTACGCGGCGCTTTCAGAGGCTTTCGAGGGCGGCGAGCGCTCGCCTGACGTTGCCGCGCATGTCCTTCTCGGCGGTGCAGGAGCATTCTGCGCAGGAAACGACATTGGAGATTTTCGCGCTCAAGGGATGGCGGATCCCGATAACGACGAGCGTCTCTTGCCGGTGCTCCGCTTCCTCAGGCTCCTGCCGATGTTGCGCAAACCGATCGTCGCCGGGGTGGACGGTCTCGCCATCGGCATCGGGACGACCCTGCTTTTCCATTGCGATCTCGTCTATGCGAGCCCGCGCTCGTATTTCTCCACGCCGTTCGTGGATCTCGGTCTTGTTCCGGAGGCCGGGGCGAGCCTTCTGGCACCGCGGCGGATGGGATACGCATGGGCATTCGAGCTTCTGCTGCTGGGGGAGAGCTTCAGCGCCGAGCGGATGCGGGAAGCAGGACTGGTCAACGGCGTTGTCGAGGTGGAAGCGGTCGACGACACGGCGCTGGCGGCAGCCCGCCGGCTGGCGTCGAAGCCACGCGCGGCGGTGGCCATTTCGCGTTCGCTGGTGCGCGGCGACGTCGTTGATCTTGGAGAGCGGATCGAGGCGGAGATCCGGCTTTTCAAGGACCGGCTGCGCTCCGAGGAGGCGCAGGGCGCCTTCGAGGCGTTCCTGCATCGCCGGAACGGGGCGGCACCGGACGAGGGCTGAATGTTGCCGGATGTGCGTATGAATAATCCGGACCTCTTCAATGTTGTCTGAGGCGAGTTTGCCGAATAGGAGAATGCGCGTGCCGGCACACCGTTGGCTCAGGTCTGTCAGGGCGCGGATGGCCCAGCTTTTACTCTGCCTGATCGTGGCGGCTTTGACCGTTGCTGGCCCGGCGCAGGCGAACTGGTTCACGAAGCTCGTCAAGGAAGCCGGAGAAGCCGGCGGCGACGCCGCGACGACCGCCGGACGGATGGCGCTCGGCACGCTCGATGAGGCATCCCAGGCCGTCAGGCGTTTGCCCAAGGCGCCCGACAACGGCTTATCGTTCGCCGCCCACGTCACGCCGGAAGGGCATTGGACGTTCAGCAACCGCGAGGGTGTTGCCTTCACGGCGGCGACACGGGAGGAGCTTGGCCGGGTTCGTCGCTCGCTCGCACCGGAAGCTCCGCCCGAGGCCGGCCTCGACCTTTACCTCTCCTCGACGACGGTCTTCCAGCGGGCACGACGGCTTGGCGAACTGCCCGGCGATGCAAGGCTGCGGCTCGTTTGGCAGGGGCGCAGCTTTCCGATCACGGCCCGCAATTCGGGCAGTGAAACGACCGTTCTCGCAGCGGTTCGCCCGCACGTCATGGTTCGTCTCAAGAACCCCTCGGACTTCGCGGAGGCGGTCTGGCAGTTCGAGCGTCCACTGGACCGTTCAAGGCTCCGGGTGCTGTCGTTGAAAACCGGCGGTCCGGTTGAACTCCTGCCCAGGCCGCGGCTCGACAAGGCAAAACGGAGCCCCGTTGCCGACGACTTGGACCCGCGGCGGCTGAGGCCGGCGCTGGAAGGCGTCTCCGGGCAGACGCTTGTTCTCATCGGACGCATCGAGGGCGACGCGCTGCGTGTGCAGCCGGCGGGCGGCGCGGTGGAGACGTTGCCGCTCACCGAACTGAGGGAGGCTGCTGCGGCGGCGGACGTGAACCTCATTGTCCTGCGCTCGAAGTCGCCTCTGCAGCCTGGCACCCAGAACTGGCTGTGGCAGACCATCGAGGTCGATGGACTCGAACGGGCGCTGAGCGAACCCACTTACGGCGGCTTTCTCAATGCGCTGGCCGGACGTAGCGGACGGTTTGTCGCCGATGTCACGCGCGGCGAGGACGGCCGCGTGCAACTCGTCGCACGGGCGGACCGGGCCGAGCAGGGGATCGTCGAAAGCGTCGGCGCCTGGTGGGACGAGACCGTTTCCGATGTTGCCGGCAACGTCGTGACCGAGGGCCTTTCCGCGTTTCTCACCGCCAGCGAACGGCAGAAGGAACTCGACGAGCGCATCGTGCCGGGCGTCCCGTCCGACGTTCAGTTCTACGCCATTGGCGCTCTGGCCATGGGGCTCCTCGCGTTTTCGACGGCATACGGTTGGTGGCGGCGCATCTGGCCGAAAGAGAACCGGACAGAGTATCGGGGCGCCTTCGGCTACTGGGCGGCGCGCGGCGTGCGGTGGTCGATCTTTCTGTTCCTGTTTCTACCCATCGTCGGACCGTTCGCACTGGTCGCGTCGATTATCGCCGGCCTGTTCGGCTGGGTGGTGAAACTGTTCCGCTGGCTGCAGGGCTCGCTTGGATCCGGCAACGCCGGGAGCCGGTGACGCGGCGCGGCGTGTCGGCTATTTTTAGCGGGTCGCCAAGAAGCCGCGCAGGAACACTCATGGCCGAGCTGAAAGACAAAACGCTTCTGATCACCGGCGCCAGCCGCGGCATCGGGCTGGCAATCGGCCTCAAGGCGGCGCGCGATGGGGCTAACGTCGCGATCCTCGCCAAGACGGATTCCCCAGACCCACGGCTGCCCGGAACCATCCACAGCGCAGCCGATGAGATCGAAGCCGCGGGCGGCCGCGCCCTGGCGCTCAAATGCGATATTCGCGATGAGGCGCAGATCGCCGAGGCGGTCTCCAAGACCGTAGAGGCGTTTGGCGGTATCGACATCTGCGTCAACAACGCCTCGGCGATCTCGCTCGCGCCGCTTGAAGACACCGAGGCGAAGCGGATCGACTTGATGTTCGACATCAACACGCGCGGCACGCTTCTGGTCACCAAAGCCGCTCTGCCGCATTTGCGAAACGCCGCCAATCCGCATGTCCTGACCCTCTCGCCGCCGCTCGACATGAAGGCGCAATGGTTTTCAGGCCACGTCGCGTATTCCATCGCCAAGTACGGCATGAGCCTCGCGGTTCTGGGCCTCGCGGACGAGTTCAAGCCGGACGGGATCGCCGTCAACGCGCTTTGGCCGCGCTCGACCATCGCGACCGCCGCCATCGCGAATATTCTCGGCGGCGATAAGCTGATGCGGATGAGCCGCAAGCCCGAGATCCTGGCCGACGCGGCTCACTTCGTGTTCCGGCAGCCCGCCGCGCGGTTCACCGGCAACTTTCTTATCGACGATACCTTCCTGCATCAGGTGGGAGGCGTAACCGATTTCGAGACCTACAAGGTCGACCCATCGCAGCCGCTGGCGCCGGATTTCTTCGTACCCGCCGACGTACGCCCGCCGCCAGGGGTCGAGATCGCGCCGCTGTCTCTACTGAAATAGCGCCAAGGGACCGCAATCCTCGGGCCGGCCTGTCGAAATCGCAGGAGCCGCGAGGGAACACGTTTGCCAGCCGCGCCGCGCCCCCCTACCATTGGGTGCGACAAAAAGCCTTCAAAATTCAGGGACAGAAATGCCGACGCTTCACATCACCCATCCCAGCTTTCTCGAACACGACACCGGCCCCGGACATCCCGAACGGCCCGATCGTATGCGCGCCATCGACAAAGTGCTGGGGCACGAAACATTCTCGGCGCTTGTGCGTGAGGAAGCGCCTTTGAGGGACGATGTGGAGGAAGCGATCCTGTTCGCGCATCCGCGCCGCTACCTCGACCAGATCAAGAGCGTGCGGCCGAACCCTGGCGAGGGGCGGGTTCATCTCGACGGCGATACGGTGATGTCGCCGGGGAGCTGGGACGCGGCGCTGCGGGCCGTCGGGGCCGGCCTCAGGGCGGTCGATCAGGTGATGGACGACGGCAACGGGATCACCAATGCGTTCTGTCAGGTCCGTCCCTGCGGGCATCATGCCGAGGCCGAACGGGCGATGGGGTTCTGCATCTTCGCAAACGCCGCCATCGCCGGCATGTACGCGCGCAAGAAATACGGACTGGAGCGGGTCGCCGTCGTCGACTTCGACGTTCACCACGGCAACGGCACGCAGGATATCTTCTGGTCGGACAAGGATTTGTTCTTTGCCTCGACCCATCAGATGCCGCTGTTTCCCGGCACGGGCGCGGTTTCGGAGACGGGCGTCGGCAACATCTTCAACGCGCCGCTACGCTCGGGCGACGACGGCGAGCGCTTCAAGGACGCCTTCGAATCGCGCATCTTCCCGGCGCTGAAGAGCTTCTCGCCGGATCTTATCGTCATTTCGGCGGGCTTCGATGCGCACGAGGCCGATCCTCTGGCGACCTTGCGACTTGTGGAAGCCGATTTCCTGTGGGTGACACAGGAGATCGTCGAGTACGCGGACCGGCAGTGCGCCGGCAGGGTCGTCTCGATGCTGGAAGGCGGCTACGATCTGACGGCGCTGGCCCGCTCCGTCGGGGTTCATGTCCGGGCGATGATGGAAGCGGCCTGAACGGCATCGGCAGGCGATGTGGGCGAAATGGGAGCGGCCATCGGACATGCGCGCCGATGGCCCTGACGGCACGAAGGAGGCCCCATGGGCGCCGAATACAAATCCGAGCCGAACGGCACGAACGGGATCGAGAGCCTCAGCTTCGAAAAGGCATTGAGCGAGCTTGAAGCCATCGTCGGCCGGCTGGAGCGGGGCGATGTCGAACTTGAGCAGTCGATCTCAATGTACGAGCGCGGCGAAGCTTTGAAAGCGCACTGCAACAAGCTGCTGGCGCGCGCCGAGGCGAAGGTCGAGAAGATCAAGACCGACGCTGCCGGCAAACCCGCCGGAACCGAGCCTCTGGATCCCTGATTATACCTGCCGGCCTCTAGCTGCGCAGCCCGCAAGCTTGTCTTTGTGCCCCTCTCGCGACCGGCGCGAGGAGGCATCTGCGCGGATCCCTCAGGGCACGTACATTGCCGCAAATCGGCGTAAGCGCAGCGCCCTATGCGCGACATTTGCGCCTTTTGCCATCTGTGCCGTGCCGCTCGATCCGATATAGTCGCTGAATTCGCAAAGCCGTTGCGGGTCCGGTAGCGGCTCTCTACCGTATCTGAAAAATGCCGATCCAACGCCGCCTGGAAAATCTGCGCTCATGAGTAATCTGCCTGACTCCGCTTCCCCCAAGCCGCTCCTGGACAAAGTTTCCAGTCCGGCCGACCTCCGGACTCTGCCCGAAAGCGACCTGGAAGAGTTCACCCGCGAGTTGCGGCAGGAACTCATCGAGGCGGTTTCGGTGACCGGTGGGCACCTGGGCGCGGGTCTCGGCGTCGTCGAACTTACGGTCGCCCTGCATTGGGTCTTCAACACCCCCGACGACCGGTTGATCTGGGACGTCGGACACCAGGCCTATCCGCACAAGATCCTGACCGAGCGGCGGGACCGCATCCGCACGTTGCGCCAGCCGGGCGGCCTGTCCGGCTTCACAAAGCGCGCCGAAAGCCCTTACGACGCGTTCGGCGCGGGCCATTCCTCCACATCGATTTCCGCCGGGCTCGGCATGGCCGTGGCGCGCGACCTGAAGGGCGGCGACAACAACGTCATCGCGGTCATCGGCGACGGCGCCATGTCGGCGGGGATGGCCTATGAAGCGATCAATAACGCCGGCGCACGCGACGAGCGCCTGATCGTCATCCTCAACGACAACGACATGTCGATCGCGCCACCGACCGGCGCGCTGTCCGCCTATCTGGCGCGCGTTACGTCTTCGGGGTCTTACCTCTATGTGCGCGACATCGCCAAACAATTGGCCAAGCGGCTGCCGAAGAGCTGGGAACGCCGCGCGGCGCGCGTGGAGGAATACACCCGCCATCTTTGGCAGGGCGGCGCGTGGTTCGAAGAGCTTGGCTTCTATTACATCGGCCCCATCGACGGTCACGACTACAACCAGCTTCTGCCGGTTCTCAAAAACGTACGCGACGCCAAGCAGGGACCGATCCTGATCCACGTCGTGACGCGCAAGGGCAAGGGCTATCAGCCCGCCGAAGAGTCCGACGACAAGTATCACGGCGTGGCGAAGTTCAACGTCGTCACCGGCGCGCAGATGAAGCCGAAGGCCAACGCGCCAAGTTACACCAAGGTGTTCGGGCAAAGTCTCATCCAGGAAGCCCGCGACGACGACCGCGTCGTCGCCATCACCGCGGCGATGCCCGGCGGCACGGGGGTCGACCTGTTCGGCGAAGCGTTCCCGGAACGCACGTTCGATGTCGGCATCGCCGAGCAGCACGCCGTCACGTTCGCGGCGGGTCTGGCCTGCGAGGGCATGAAGCCGTTCTGCGCCATCTACTCGACTTTCCTGCAGCGCGCCTACGATCAGGTCGTGCACGACGTCGCCATCCAGAAGCTACCGGTGCGCTTCCCCATTGACCGCGCCGGGCTCGTTGGTGCGGACGGCTCGACCCACGCCGGCGCATTCGACGTCGCCTATCTGGGCTGCCTGCCCGGCTTCGTCGTCATGGCGGCCGCCGACGAGGCGGAACTGAAGCACATGGTCGCCACCGCCGTGGCCTATGACGAGGGACCGCTGGCGTTCCGCTATCCGCGCGGCGAAGGCGTCGGCGTCGATATGCCGGAGCGCGGCGACGTTCTGGAGATCGGCAAGGGGCGCATCGTGCGCGAGGGCTCATCGGTGGCGCTTCTGTCGCTCGGCACGCGGCTGGCCGACTGTCTCGCCGCCGCCGAGAAGCTTGCAGGCTTCGGGCTGTCGGCGACGGTGGCGGACGCGCGTTTCGCCAAGCCGCTCGACAAGGATCTTGTGACCCGGCTTGCCAAGGAGCATGAGGTGCTGATCACCATCGAGGAAGGCTCGACGGGCGGGTTCTCGGCCTACGTGCTGCAGCATCTGGCGGAGACCGGCGCGCTCGACAGGGGCCTCAAGGTCCGGCCGATGGTGCTCCCGGACAAGTTCCTCGACCATGGCAAGCCCCCGGAGATGTACAAGTCCGCCGGCCTCGATTGCGACGGCATCGTCGCGACGGTGTTTGCCGCCCTGGGTCGCGAAGAGGACGCGGTGGACGCGACGCTGGGAAGGGCTTGAGGTTGACAACTAAGGCGCCTGAATCGGGATTACGAGCTTGGCTCCCGCACCGTAAGCCCGGAAATTGCTGCTGCCGATACCATCGAAAAAGCCATTGCCTTGCAGCGTAATGCCGCCTTCGATAGCCGCCGTGAGGCCGCCCTCCAACCGCCCCCGCAGCCCCTCGTTAGATGCCGTCGGAATTCCGGTAGAGAGGTCGCGACTACCTGCGGATTCGAAATCCCAGATCGCTATGAGGCTCAGGTGCGGCAGTAGTGACGAACCGTCCCAGGTAAGAAGCCGAGACGAAACGGTAGGGCCGAACGTCATGCGCCCGAGTTTCACGGTTTGCTTCGGCATGAAGACGTTTGAGAAATCCGTATAGCTCTTTTGGCTCTCCTTAAAATACATCAATCCCAATTGCGGCGCGATGGTGAGGCTGGCGAAATCGAATTCACCCGTTAAGCCACCCTTGATAAGCCAACGTTTTCCATCGAACTGGTCGGTATAGGTCCGAAAAGGGGAGACTTCGTTTTCAGATTGGCCCCACGCGATACGGCCATCGAATATCAGATTGTCATTTAAGCGGGTCGCGATATAAGGACCGGCCAACCATCCATATCCCTCCGCCGCGATTTTCTGGACCGCGTTGTCTTCGCTGGACCAGTCGAACTGGGTCAGAAACCCGGCGAGGAAATTCTGGCTGAACCTATAGTCGGCGCCGACGTAGAGAAGGCCAAGATCGCTGGGGTTGTCATCGCCGTCGATATAGACCCATTTCCCCTGCATCCACAGATCGAACTCGTTCTGCGCTCGCGCGCCCTTCGCTGCGCTGAGAGAAGCTTGGCCAAGGCTCATCATGCCTGCCAATTCCGCCTGATTATCGGACTTTGCCTTCGTTTGGGCGAGAGCGATCTGGCGAAGGCTCGTTGCAAAGGCTGCCTGTCCGCCTTCCGCTGTACCGTTGCCTTGAAGCGCGAACGGCTGAACGGCGTCAGCCGCGTTCCCTTCCTGACTCCGAAGTCTATTGTGTAGCGCGGGGTCGTTGGCCGCTATCTGGTCGGCGCGGCGGCGCATGAAGTTTCCGATCAAGCTTTGGGTGCGCGAACGGACGTAATTCTCGTCGACATAGCGCACGATCAATCGCGCGGCCTTCCGGTTGCCAACTCCGGCGCTGTCCGCGGCTACATCCGCGGAAACGTCAATGGTAATTTCGGTCTCTGCTTCGATTACCGTTCGATGCGGCGTGATGGTCGCGCTGTATCTGGAACCGGAACCGGTGAAATTCGATGCCTTGCCGTTGCCGATCGTGATGTCGCCGCGGTTGAAGCCCGTTACAGGTTCGCTGAAAACGAAGGTCGCGGAAAAAGGACCGCGGACATGCTCCGGTGCGGAAATCTCCACCGTTGGCGGCGCCAGATCGGCGATCGAAACCA
The DNA here is from genome assembly GCA_965226995.1 of Filomicrobium sp. Lineage (GTDB taxonomy): Bacteria > Pseudomonadota > Alphaproteobacteria > Rhizobiales > Hyphomicrobiaceae > Filomicrobium. The sequence continues at coordinate 24,288 of CBDDFK010000008.1, read as the reverse complement.
CTTTGAAGAGCGGAATTACAAGCGGTCTCGATGTGTTGCCGGCTGCATCGGTAACCGTCACCTGACATGTGCTGTATGTGCCTGGCGCGAGCGGCGTCGCATTGTCCGGCTGTGTCAACGCGAGGGACGTGTTCGCATCAGCGCCTATCGCGGCTGAAGAACTTGTGCCGCAGGGACCGGTTAAACCGAGGGTTCCATCTTCGTTGGAGCGGAACTTGAACGGCGGCGTACTATCGCCCGTCGGAGTCTTGACCGCTTGAACGAGCGTCAGAAGAGGCGGCGTTCTATCGGGAAGCATAATCGGTGTATCGAGCGTGAGCGTGTCCACGCCGCTGGCTTCGCATTGTCCGGTTATGTGCCATTCGGCCTTGATGACCTGCTCGCCAGCGCAGAGGACCGGCAAGGTCTCGGAGTAAGAACACGTTACGTCCGAGTCGAACGTATCCCCGCAGCTCACGTTTCTCACGCGCGCGAAAATCGTGGAGCCGCAGGTGAGGAACAGCGGGAAGAGCCCGTCGCGCGCCAGGGTCGCGCACCCGTCGACAATGCTTTTTGCCCTGAAGTGTCCGGAGAACGTGACGTTCTGACCGAACGTAAGCCTGTCGGAAGCAACAGGGGACGTGATATCTGCCCGAGCGCCGAGGGTGGTTGCGCCGATCCACAAGACGAATGAAGTCGCCATTGCGAAGATGATCCGCCCGGCCCGGATGCGTGCCGTCGACTGCGTTGCCATTATTACGAAGTTTCGCACTGCCGGCCCCGCCCTGACACCGCCGGTTCGCACACCGGTCGGCCGCGCAGGACGACGAGGACCGAAAGGCCAAGGTGTGGCCGGCTCCCCGCCGACGAATATGCATAATGCGCGAACGCTCATAACAGTTGGTAGGCAATGTCGTCCGGCAGGTCTCGGCATCGCGCGCTTCATCCACAGGCATTTGGCGTGGTCTGAGGGATTATTCGGCGCGACGGTGCTGATGTTGCTGATCGGCCACCTTCGTTGGCCGTGAACCGGTGGCTGGCGGTGCAGGTGGCGTCAGCGGACAGGACCGCCCCGCCGCCGCGCATCCTCAAGTCCCACGCCTTTCCCCGGCCACCGCCTCGACGTGCGCCTTCACGGCGGGAAGCCGGTCGGCGAGGCGCAGGAAGTCGTCGACCTCAAGCACCAGAAGATCCGTTGAAACGAGCGCCGTCACCGTCGCCGTGCGCGGCCCGCGCGTCAATAGCGCCATCTCGCCGAAGAAGTCGCCCTCGCCGAGCCGCACCTGCAACGTCTTGCTCGACACCTCCACCGCGCCGCTCGCCAGGAAGAACATCGCATCGCCCGGGTCGCCCTCGCGCACCAGAACGGTCCCGGCGGCAACCGTGCGCGCCCTCAGGATATTGACGAGATCGGCGATAGAGGCGGCGTCGAGGTTGGCAAACAGCGGCACGCGCGCCACCATCGCGAATGTGACGACGAAGTCGCGACGACGGATTTCCTCGTAGAAACCGCGCCCGATGATCGCCACCGGCAGCGCGAAGCAGAAGATGCCGAGCATCACCGTGACGGCCGCAACGAACCGCCCAAGCACTGTGATCGGCTCGGTCTCGCCGCCGCCGATCTTCGCCAGCATGGCCGCCGCCCACCAGATCGTTTTCGACATGTCGCCCAGGCGCTCGGGCTGCTTGTCGCCTTCGACCGCCAGCATCACCGCCGCCGCCGTCAGTAACACGCCACCCAGAATGATGACGCACGCAAGCAGCGCCCGCCATTCGGACGCCACCACCCGGCCGATGGTCGCGATGGCCGGAGAGTAGCGCGCCAGCTTCAGGAGGCGGACAAGGCGGGTCAGCGGAATGAGCGTGCTGGCGGGGTAGAGCGTTTCCAGAAGGAACGGCACCAAAGCCAGCGCGTCGATCACCATCAGCGGCGACGCGGCGAACCTGAGCCGCGCGGTCACGGCCCCGTCATTCCGGAGCATCGGATGCTCCGGGGCCACCCAAAGGCGCGCGGCGTATTCGAGGGCGAAGACAAGTACGCAGAACCGATCGAAGGCGAGAAGCGCGGGGCCGTGCGCGGCGGCGACCTCGGGGATCGACTGCGCGATGACGACCCCGACGTTGCTGACGATGAGAACGACGAGCACCCCGTCGAGAATGCGCGAGGCAAGGTCCCGGCGGCGGCTGTGCTCCAGCACCTCGAACGCGCGCTGGCGAAAGCCGGAGGCTCGATGGGTTAGCCGCTCGTCCATGAAAGGCTCGCGCGAACTGGCAGTCCATTAGGGTCTATAACCGCATTATCACAACCACACACGCTAGCTTGCCTCCAAGCTGGAGGCGTGTGATAAGGTCGCAAAAACAAACAGTTACAACGTGTTCTTTACGCGCGCGCTTGCCGCCAACCCTTACCGTTATTGTCACTATCCAGCATATCAGACAACACGCGATCAATCTTACTGCTGATTGCAAGCAAGACTGAACTGTTTCTCGTTGCTCTGATCTCAACCTGTTTGTGATCGGAGCCGTGGGAAAGTACAAGCCCAGCTATGGCGCTTCGAAGAGCATTGAGGGTGTCGTCATAGAGGTCGCCGCGATGATTACGAAGTTTCCCCAACTCCGCTGACATGGTGTCCGGAGGCGTCATTGTCTTACCCTGATCTTCAATGCGTTCCATAGCCTTCAGCAGAGCGTCGAATGCTACTTTGCCAGCTTTTTGCTCCGTGAGCGCGAACGTCATGTCATAGAGCATGTGCTTAACTTGATCTGGAGTGGCCGGATCTTTCATCAGGCGATCAGCAAGTTCGTAGAATTCTTGAGTCGCCTGGCGAGCCGCACGCAAGCAAGTTGCCTGTGCCATCGAGCGATCCGCGCGCGAATGTAGCCAAAGCAGCACCGCGAGACCAATAGCGATTGGTGCCGCCATTGCATTCAGATCTTTGAATGTTTGAATTACGTCATACATCGTCGCCACCAGCCACTTGCCCTGAACTCAACAATTTTGGCTGAACCCGGTGCTGTCGGTGATTGTTTAGGAGGGTTCTGCCTCTTTCCAGTCTCAGCCTATCCAGCTCGTTTTTCTCTTTCATAACGGTTAAATGGGCATTCACGTATTTAGTGACAATCCAGACGCCCGCTAACCCGAGCGTTATCGATACAACTGCCCAGGCCGCCGCACCAGCGGCCAACGCGGCAAGCCCTCCGGCTCCAAGCATACCGTATAGAGCAGCATCGACGCCGATACGCTCTGCGGAATCGGTAAAAGTTTCTATAATGAGCGACGGGCCCCTACCTTCCTTGGAGGCGCCCGTCCCTTTCTTCTTTGCCAACGTCCCCCCCAACCTAGTTTGAATGGCCAGATCACCATTGTGGCAGATTTTCGTCTCGGCTTCAGACTTATAACGCTGCCAGCCATGTCCGCCAAACTAGACCAACTGCCCGAAAACCAGGTCCGGACAAGTCGATTTACGACGGAAGCATGAAATCCACTGGAAATCCGGCTCTGGAAGCCTTATGTTAACAACACAAGCAATGCTCTGCTTGAGCATAAGCTAGTCCAAATGCGGCGCAGATCGGCGTGCGCAGAAGAAATAAGGACAAACCAGCACGGTCCGCAAGAAGGCCGTCTCGAACTACACTTTAGATATGCTCAAAATGAGCATATTGTTCTCGAATTCGGAGGACCTGGACTTGGCCCATCTCGAACAGACGAAACCGCTCGATAACGAAGCGCGCGCGAAACCGGTGGCCTACAAGCCGCTGCCGCGTCCCTCGCTCGAGTTCACGCCCGAACTCGAAGCCGAGATGCGCCCGCTCTACGAGAAGGTTCGCCACGTCGTCACGCCGATGGAATGGCCGCACTATGCGCCGCTCATCAAGGCGATCAACGACCTCAAGAAGGAACGCAACGCCGTTATCCTGGCGCACAACTACATGACGCCGGAAATCTTCCACTGCGTCGGCGACTTTCAGGGCGACAGCCTGCAGCTTGCCCGCGAGGCCGGCCGCGTCGACGCCGACGTGATCGTCCAGGCCGGCGTGCACTTCATGGCCGAAACCTCCAAGCTGATGAACCCGGATAAGACCGTGCTCATCCCCGACATGGAGGCCGGCTGTTCGCTCGCGGCCTCGATCACCGCCGCCGACGTGCGGGCGCTGCGCGAGGCCTATCCCGGCGTGCCGATCGTCACCTACGTCAACACGTCCGCCGACGTTAAGGCCGAGTGCGATATCTGCTGCACCTCGTCGAACGCCGTGAAGGTGGTCGAGAGCCTGGGCGCGCCCCGCGTCCTGCTTATTCCCGACGAGTATCTCGCCAAGTACGTTCAGACGCAGACCGACGTTGAGATCATCGCCTGGAAAGGCCGCTGCGAGGTGCACGAACGCTTCACCGCCGAAGAGATCGAGACGATGCGGGAGGCCGAACCGGGCCTCAAGGTCATCGCCCACCCGGAGTGTCCGCCCGACGTCATCGACGTCGCCGACTTCACCGGCTCGACGTCCGGCATGATCAACTGGGTGAAGGACAACAAGCCTGGCAAGGTGATGCTCGTCACCGAATGCTCGATGTCCTCGAACGTCGCGCAGGAAGTGCCCGAGACGCACTTCATCCGGCCGTGCAATCTGTGTCCGCACATGAAGCGCATCTCGCTGGAGAAGATCCTCGATGCACTCCTTGAGATGCAGCACGAAGTCGAGGTGGACCCGGACGTTGCCGCCCGCGCACGCCGCGCCGTCGAGCGCATGGTCAACCTCACGAACTAATCGCGCATAGTCGTGCCGCCGGTCCCAAGCGAAAGTGAAAGGGGCCGGCGGCCACGCTGACCGTTCATGGTGATGACCCGATGCCCGATAAAACAAACAATCGCGATCTGATCGCCGGCTTTACACCGCCGGGCGACGGCGTCAGTGCGGACGGTATCGTCATTGTCGGCGCGGGCCTCGCAGGGTTGTTCACCGCGCTGAGGCTTGCGCCGCTTCCCGTCACCGTTATCTCGCCGGCACCGCTGGGTGAGGGCGCTTCCAGCGTCTGGGCCCAGGGCGGCATCGCCGCCGCCGTTGGCGAGGGCGACACGCCGGAGGCCCACGCCGCCGACACGATCGTGGCCGGAGACGGCCTTGTCGAACCGGCAATCGCGCGCGCCATCGCAGAGGAAGCGCCCGAGCGCATCCGCGACCTGCTTGCCTATGGCGTCCCCTTCGACCGCGAGCTTGCCGGCCACTTCGTCCTGTCGCGCGAGGCGGCGCATTCGGCCAAACGCGTTGTCCGCGTTTCCGGCGACCGCGCCGGCGCTGCGATCATGCAGGCGCTGGTCGCCGCGGTCCGCGCCACGCCGAGCATCCGCGTCGTTGAAGGCTGGGAAGCCGACGGCCTGCAAACGAATGCCGGCAGGGTGGCCGGGGTCCGCCTCATCCGCAGCGAAACCGAAGGCCAGCGCCGCGGCTTCATCGCCGCTTCGGCGGTCGTGCTCGCAACCGGCGGCATCGGGCATCTCTACGCCGTCACGACCAACCCGAGCTATGCCCGCGGCCAGGCCCTGGCCTTCGCCGCGCGCGCAGGGGCACGCATTGCCGATCCTGAGTTCGTTCAGTTCCACCCGACCGCGCTCGACCTGGGGCGCGATCCGAGCCCGCTCGCCAGCGAGGCCCTCCGCGGCGAAGGCGCAATTCTGGTCAACCGTGACGGCGAGCGGTTCATGACCGGGCTGCATCCTGATGCCGAACTGGCGCCCCGCGATGTCGTCGCGCGCGGCGTCTTCGCGGAGATCGCCGCCGGCCGCGGTGCCTACCTCGATTGCCGCGAAGCAATCGGCGCAACGTTCGCCGAAGAGTTTCCAACCGTCTTCGCCTATTGCGCGGAAGCCGGCCTCGACCCAGCCACCGACCTCCTGCCGGTCGCCCCGGCGGCGCACTATCACATGGGCGGCATCGCGACATCCCACACGGGCCGTACGGACGTCACCGGTCTATGGGCAATCGGCGAAGTCGCCTGCACCGGCCTGCACGGCGCCAACCGGCTCGCGTCCAACTCGCTTCTTGAAGCGGTTGTCATGGGCGCCCGGGCCGCCAGTGACATCGCCGCCTTGGCCCCCGTGACAACGATCGCGCCCGAGCCCCAGTCCGGCGATCTGCAAGCGTCCGAACCGGGCAAGGATGACGCCGCCATCATCGCGGAAGTCCGCAGGATCATGGCCTCGAGCGTCGGCGTCGTGCGCGATGCTGCCGGCTTGCGCCATGCCGTCCGGCGGCTTGCCCGCATCCAGCGCCAGGCAACCTCATCGACTGTCGCGGATATGGCGCTCGCAGCCCGCTTTGTCGCAACCGGCGCCTTGCTGCGCCAGGAAAGCCGTGGCGCACATTTTCGCACCGGCTTCCGGGATCGCGCCGCAGTCGCCCAACACAGCTTCCTGACACTCGGCGACGTCGAAGCCATTTCGCGCATCGAACGCGAACGCCAGATCGAACGCGAACTCTCCGACGCGCTGGAAACCGCCGAACCCCTCGTTCATCCATGACGGACAGCACCAGGATGCTCGCTTCGTCACGAAGCCTTCCCGCTACGTTGGTCGAAACCGCCGTCGCGGCCGCGCTCGCCGAAGACCTCGGCCTCGCAGGCGATCTGACGACGGACGCCACCGTGGCGCCGGAAGCGGTGTGCGAAGCCGTCATCGCCGCACGCGAGAGCGGCGTGCTCGCCGGCCTCCCGCTGGCGCTACAGGCATTCCGCGCACTCGATCCCGACATTCGCCTCGATGCCGTCGGAACGGACGGCGACACGCTTGAGGCTGGTCAAACCGCTCTCAGGATCGCGGGGCGAACCCGGGCCGTGCTGTCGGCTGAAAGAGTAGCGCTCAACTACATGGGCCGCCTCTCGGGGATCGCTACGCTGACACGCCGTTACGTCGCCGCCGTCGAAGGCACCGGCGCAACGATTGTCGACACACGCAAGACCACGCCCGGCCTCCGCGCCTTCGAGAAATACGCCGTGCGCTGCGGTGGCGGCGGCAATCATCGCACCGGCCTGTTCGACGCCGTCCTGATCAAGGACAATCACATCGCCGCCGCCGGTGGGCCGGCCGAGGCGCTGAAGCGCGCGCGTATTGCCGCCGGTCACATGGTCAAAATCGAGATCGAGGTCGACACGCTCGATCAGCTCCGTGAAATCCTGCCGCTCGGACCTGATGCGATCCTGCTCGACAACATGACGACGGACGAACTCCGCGAAGCCGTCGCACTCGCCAAGGGAAGCGTTCTCCTGGAGGCCTCCGGCGGCGTGAACCTCAAAACCGTCCGCGCCATTGCCGAAACCGGCGTCGATCTCATTTCCGTGGGAGCGCTCACACATTCCGCCACGGTGCTCGACCTGGGACTTGACTTCATTTCCGGCGCTTGAGGAAGCCGGACGGCCTGCTCCGACGGCGATAAAACTTGTATCGCCGCCTTGGCAACGCCATTTCAACGGTCTGATACTTAGGATGAGGTGAGCACCGCAACGCCCGCTTGCCCTCTGTCGACCGGACGCGAGCGCCGCTCTTTAAGAGGCGCAGGCCGCAAGGCCGATCCGCGCCGCCGAAGAAAGGACAGGATCGCTTCCGCCCGCAGCGGAACCGGTCCAGGCGGAAAGGCCCGAAAAGATGACTGCCGTTAGCTGGATCGTAGTTTGGGGCGTAACGGCCATGTTGGCTGCGGCACTTGCCGGAGGTCTGGCCGGTTACAAGAACCGCGACTATTCCTTCTGGATGGGCTGGACCTTCATCTTTCCGCCGCTACTCATAGTTCTTCTGCTCCTGCCGCATCATTCCGGCCCGCGTCCCCAGCGTCCCAGCCTCGATGAGGAAGACAAGCACTGGTATTGAGGCCGCGGTGTCGCTGCGCCAGCAGCTTTTGCACCTCCGCTATTGCCTCCGCGCGAAGAAACTCTTTTGCGCCCCCTCGCGCATTGCGCCGTCCCATGACCACGAAATCCCCGCTTAAACGGCGTTTACGGAGAGCCACTGCCGGAACTGATTTTCCGGGCAGGCTGATTGTGCAGCCACGCGGCTGCAAGCATCTTTGTGCGCAATTCAGTTATTGGGTTTGCTCTGCTTCATGACCGCACGCACGCAATCGAAACTGGTGACGATCGCCGATGCGAGCTTTGCGCTCGTCGGGGAAACGACGCCTGGCGGACGCGTGAGTTATCGCATTGCCGACCTGGATGCCGCGCTGCAGCAGCCCGACGACGAGATGTGCGCGGCATTCGCGGAGGCAGTCAAACGCCGTCTGCGCCGCGGGCGGGAGAATAAACGGGATACGACCCAGGGTCGCGTCCTCGTAACCCGGTAAGCCGAAAGCCGGTCATCTCCAGCCCGCCCGGCCGGCTACGACAGCGAAGCCACCGGCCCGTTCAAGCTTCTTCGCCTTCGGTGAGCGCCGCTTGCGCGGCCGCCAGCCTCGCCACAGGCACCCGGAAAGGCGAGCAGGAAACGTAATCCAGTCCCATCTGGTGGCAAAAGGCGACCGAGGCCGGATCGCCGCCGTGCTCGCCGCAGATCCCGATCTTGAGATCCGGCTTCACCTTTCGCCCGCGCTCCGTCCCGATTTCAACAAGTTCGCCGACGCTGCCGCGGTCGATGGACACGAACGGGTCGATGTCGAAGATCTTCTGCTCCAGATATGTCTCAAGGATCGGCCCCGCGTCGTCGCGGGACAGCCCCAGGCTGGTCTGTGTCAGGTCGTTCGTCCCGAATGAGAAGAACGCGGCGCCATGCTCGCCCTCGGCGATCTCGTGCGCCCTGAGAGCGCATCGGGGCAGTTCTACCATCGTGCCGATATCGTAGGTCAGCGTCGCCCCTGTCTCGCTCTCAACTTCGCCGGCAACGCGGCGGATAACATCGGCGACGCGGTCGAATTCCTCGCGGTAGACGACCAGGGGGATCATGACTTCCGGCCGCACCGACTGACCCGTCTTCCGGCCGGCCCGCACCGCCGCCTCGAAGATCGCGCGCGCCTGCATCTCCGGCACTTCGGGGTAGCGGATGGCGAGGCGACACCCCCGGAACCCAAGCATCGGATTGGTTTCGCTGAGTTCATCGACCCGCGCTTTCAGCTTGGCCGGCTCCATACCGAGAGCAGCGGCGACCTCCTCGATCTGCGCGGCATCGTGCGGCAGGAACTCGTGCAGCGGCGGATCGAGCAGCCGGATCGTCACCGGCAGACCGGCCATGATCTCGAAAAGGTCTTCGAAATCGCCGCGTTGCATCGGCAGGATTTTCGCCAGTGCCGTCCGCCGCCCGCTTTCGCTTTCAGCGCAGATCATCTCCCGCATGGCGAGGATGCGGTCGCCTTCGAAGAACATGTGCTCCGTTCGGCACAGGCCGATGCCCTCCGCGCCGAAGTCGCGGGATTGCCGGGCATCGCGCGCCAGGTCGGCGTTCGCCCGCACACCCAGCCGGCGGAAAGAGTCCGCCCATCCCATCAGTTCTCCGAAAGCGCCCGACAACTCCGGCTGCACCATCTTGGCCTTCCCCTCGAAGACCTGGCCCGTGCTGCCATCGATCGTGATCACATCGCCCTTGCGGAAAGTGTTACCTGCCACTTTCATCTCACCCGTTGCCGCGTTGATGCGCAACGCCCCGGCGCCGGAAACGCAAGGGCGGCCCATCCCGCGCGCCACCACCGCCGCGTGGCTCGTCATTCCGCCGCGCGCGGTGAGAATGCCGACGGCCGCGTCCATGCCGTGGATGTCTTCCGGGCTCGTCTCGGTCCGCACCAGGATCACGTCCACCCGCTGCCCCTTCATCGCCTCGGCATCGTCCGCGGTGAAGACGATCGCGCCGGAGGCCGCGCCCGGAGAAGCAGGCAATCCGCGCGTGATGAGCTTGTGCTCGGCATCGGTGTCGATGCGCGGATGCAGGAGACGGTCGAGACCGCCGGGCTCGATCCGGCGCACCGCGTCGGCACGCGAAATCGTGCCCTCGTTCGCGAGGTCGACCGCGATCCGCAGCGCCGCTTCCGTCGTGCGCTTGCCGTTTCGGGTCTGCAGGATGTATAGGCGGCCCTCCTGAACGGTAAACTCGATGTCCTGCATATCGCCGTAGTGGCGTTCTAGCCGCTCGAACACCTCGAGCAGTTCCTTGAACGTCTCCGGCATCAGCCCTTCGAGGGACGGAAGCTTGTCGCCGCTCTCTTCACGCGCCCGTTCCGTCAGCGGTTGCGGCGTCCGGATACCCGCGACGACATCCTCGCCCTGCGCGTTCACCAGATACTCGCCGTAGACCTCCTTCTCGCCGGTGGACGGATTGCGCGTGAAGGCGACGCCCGTTGCGCTGGTCTCGCCCATGTTGCCGAACACCATCGCCTGCACGTTGACCGCGGTGCCCCAGGCATCGGGGATCTGGTAGAGACGTCGGTAGTTTTTCGCGCGCTGCGTCTCCCAGGAACCGAAGACGGCGGCAATGGCGCCCCATAGCTGCTCGCCCGTATCCTGCGGAAACGGCTTTCCGATCTCGCCTTCGACCGCCGCCTTGTAGCTGGCGATGATTTCCTTCCAGTCTTCGGCGTCCAATTCCGGATCGAGCGACAGGCCATTGAGATTTTTGTAGCTCTCGAGAATGTCCTCGAACACGCCGTGATCGACGCCAAGGACCACCCCGGCGTACATTTGAATGAAGCGCCGGTAGCTATCGAAGGCGAACCGCTCGTCTCCCGACCGGCGCGCCAACCCTTCGACGGTATCGTCGTTGAGGCCGAGGTTGAGGATCGTATCCATCATGCCCGGCATCGACGCGCGCCCCCCGGAGCGCACCGAAACCAGGAGCGGGTTGCCCTTGTCGCCGAAAGCTTCCCCGACATGCCGGCCAACTTCGGCGACCGCCTCCTCGACTTCCGCCCGCAAATCTTCCGGCAACTGGCGGCCGTTGGCGTAAAAGTCCGCGCACACGGCGGTCGAGATTGTGAACCCCGGCGGCACCGGCAGGCCGAGGTTCGCCATTTCCGCGAGGTTCGCGCCCTTGCCTCCCAGGGTATTCCTCAGCCGGGCCGAACCGTCCGTCCGTCCCGCCGCGAATAGATAGACGCGCCTGCCCCCGTCTCCAGCCTTTTCGGGATCCAAGGTCTGTCCGCCTGCCATCGCCGTTCTCCATCTTCGGTGTGCACGTCAGACGCTCGCGTTCCGGCTCTGACACTTGGTTTCCCTCGCAGCACGCTCTCCCGTAAGTCTCGGAGCGACGGCAACGCGAGTAAACATCTTAGTCTCCTGCGGCTTATGCATCTAACGCATGGTTCTGGACCGAACTGCGAGCGGGGCGCAAACGTTTGATGCGCTGCTCGAGCAACCGGGAAGATAACGCAACAACTGCCTTGTCGATGCACAGACCGTCTCGCCTATGCCGCTCGGCCGGTGACAGCTTCCGCGCCAGATGCCGCGCGTAAGTCCGCCTAGCTCCGGTTCCGGATTCTCCGGGGCCTCACACGCGCCGCGCTTCGTGTTACACGGCACATTCGGCCTCGAACGTCCGCCCTCCGGCGCCGCACTCCATCAATCATCAAGCAACCCGGACCTCGCCCATGACCAGCCTGCCCAAGGTATTGAAGTCCATCGACGCCGCCCACGACGACGCCCTCGCCCGTCTGTTTGAACTGTTGTCGATTCCTTCGATCTCCACAGATCCCGCTTTCGCCGAAGAGTGCAGCCGCGCCGCCGGGTGGTGCGCCGACACTCTGGCGGGAATCGGTTTCGCGGCAGAAGTCGTGCCGACCACCGGACATCCCATCGTTGTTGCCCGTGACCGCGATAAACCGGACCCGGCAAAGCCCCACGTCCTGTTCTACGGCCATTACGACGTTCAGCCGCCCGATCCCCTCGACCTTTGGAAGTCACCGCCGTTCGAACCGCGGATTGCCAGCGAGAAAGGCAATGGCAAGGTCATCGTCGCCCGCGGCGCGGAAGATAACAAGGGTCAGCTCATGACCTTCCTCGAAGCCGCGCGCGCGTGGAAGGAGGTGGACGGCGAACTCCCCGTTAACGTGACCGTCATGCTTGAAGGAGAGGAGGAATGCGGCTCCCCCTCGCTCCCCGGGTTCCTCAAGAAGCACAAGAAGAAGATCGCCGCCGATTTCGTTCTGGTCTGCGATACCGCGCAGTGGGACAAGGAGACCCCTGCGATCACGACCATGCTACGCGGCCTGGCCGGACTGGAAGCGGTGATCCGGGGCCCGAAACGCGACCTGCATTCCGGCCTCTTCGGCGGCCTTGCCATCAACCCCATCCGCGTCCTCACGCAGATCTGCGGCGCCATGCACGATGGCAAGGGACGGGTGACGGTGCCCGGCTTCTACGACGGCGTGAAGAAACCCTCCGCCAAGCAGCTCAAGCAGTGGAACGAGATCGGCTTCGATGCCGCAACCTTCCTTGGCGACGTCGGCTTGTCGGTGCCGGCCGGCGAGCTAAAGCACGGTCCCCTCGAACAACTCTGGTCGCGCCCCACGCTCGAATTCAACGGCATCACGGGCGGTTACCAGGGCGCCGGCACGAAAACCGTGATACCGGCCGAAGCCAGCGTGAAGATCACCTGCCGTCTTGTTCCCGGCCAGGAACCCGAGCACGTAATCCAATCGCTCAAGGCGTTTATCGAGGCGCGGCTCCCCGCCGATTGTACGGTAGAGTTCAAGGGCGGACACGGCTCGTCCGCCGTCGGTTTCGATACGACGACGAACTACGTCAAGGCTGCCGCCGCCGGCCTTGAGGACGAGTGGGGCCGGCCCGCCGTCCTGATGGGCTGCGGCGCCTCCATTCCCATCGTCACCGATTTCAAGACCGCGCTTGGCATGGATAGCCTTCTCGTCGGTTTCGGCCTTGAGGATGACCGGATCCATTCGCCAAACGAGAAGTACAATCTCAAGAGCTTCAAGAAGGGCACGCGGAGCTGGGCCCGCATCCTCGATCGCCTGGCCGCCATTTAGGAGCCCCGGTTTTCTAAGAGAGGATCGAGCATCACCCCCGCCAACCCGCTGAAAGAGTTCTGCCATAAAGGCAACCTGTGCGGATTGAAACGCCACGCTGCGTCGGTATGGTGCGCGAAACGCTCGTCCGCGCGCGCACAGTTGCGTCGCGATGCCGTGACCACCGGAGATATCGACCCAAAATGCCGAACCTGACCCGCCCCCGCCACGTTTCCCTTTGGCTCTTGGCCGTCATCGCTGCCGCCCTGGCTTTCGCTCCCGCTCCGGCCGAGGCCCAGCGCTACGACAGCAGCCGCGGCAAAACGGAGCGGCGCGCCGACGTCCCCGGTGACTTCGACTACTACACGATGGTGTTGTCGTGGTCGCCGACCCACTGCGCCGCGCAGAAAACGAAGCGCGACCGGCGGGAGGACCGCCAGTGCAACCCGCGCCCTGGCGAGCGTCCCTATGCGTTCATCCTGCACGGCCTATGGCCGCAGTACGAGCGCGGTTACCCCGAGCGCTGCTACACCCGCTTCAAGCCCTACGTTCCCAAGCGCGTCATCAACGGCATGCTCGATATCATGCCGAGCCCCGGGCTCATCATCCATGAATACAAGAAGCACGGCACCTGTTCGGGGCTCCGGCCTGAAGGCTACTACCAGCTCTCCCGCCGCGTCTTCCGCTCGATCAAGATCCCGCAGCGCTATCAGTCACCGCAAAAACCGCAGATGGTTTCGCCCGAAACGCTGGTCGACGAGTTCATCGCCGCGAACCCCACTGTCGGTCTCAAGCCTGACATGATGGCCATTTCTTGCGGCGGACCGGGCAACCGGCTTCGCGAAGTGCGCATTTGCATGGACAAACAAGGCAAGCCGACGCCCTGCGGCCGCAATGAGAACCAGCGGCGGCTGTGCAATGCGCGGCGCATGTACGTGCCGCCGGTCCGCGTTTCCCGCAAATCTGGATGATCGCTGACACGGCGCCCTGCGCGGCTCACAACCGGATCGCCTGAAGAACGCCGGCTCGATTGACCGTTCCGGTGCCCTATCGCCACTCTTCGGCAACCCGGCCCTGTGGATAGCCTGCCCGGCCGGGCCCCGAAGCTTGCGTCGCGCGGGTTCCGTTCGCACACTGCCTGATGACGATTCCCGACCCGGAGGCGGCATCGCATCCGGCACATCTGTTCCTCAGTCGTTTCGCGTGCCTGGAACAGGCCAGCCTTACGGATTTCCGCAAGGCTCACCGAAAAGACCCGAAGGACCCGATGACGAATTCTCACGCCCCGCCGCCGCTGCCACCGCGAACGCCGCATGCAGCCCCGACGTCTTCGGCGCATGGGCAAGCGTCGCCGGTCCGTCTCACGGTCGATGCCAGGGACCGCCCGGCGCCGCCCCCGCTCGAAGCCTGGCCCAGCTACCCCGAGGAAGAAGAGGCGGCAACCGAGCCGATCCAGCGCAATGCCTATGCAGCCGCCCCCAGCTTCGAACCGGCTCCTTTGCGCGATGACCCAGCCCCGGACGAGCCAGGGCAGGTCGAAACGGCGCCGACGGGCGGACGGCTGCACACGGGCCTGATCGCAACCGTCGGCTTCCTCGCCGGTATCGCTTTCTGGCATGCCGTGGGCTTCTGGACGCTCGTGCACGACGCCGTATTTTCCGGCCCACGCTTTCAGGACGCTCCGATTTATCGCGCGGAGCGATCCAACACTCCACAACTGACGGCACCGCCGCAGCGCTACCCTTCGACCGCCATTTCGGAGTTCGATACCCCAGCCGATGAGCGCAGGGCACTAGCGGCACCGCCCACGAAGTTTTCGCCGGTTCGCATAACGACCGGCTCCATTCGCCGCGATGAACCAGCGGCACCGGCACCCCAGCCGGCGCAGAGTAATCCACAGGCGGCCGCGCCCGCTCCCCGTCCGGAAGCTATTGATTCTCCTGCCGTCAACGACGAGATCAACTGGTTGCCGGCGATCTCGACCGATCCTTGAGGCTCCGCCGCTGCAAACCGTCCTTCAAAGCATCGCGCTGCCGGTGTAGTTTCATCGAACGCTGATCGCCGTATCGAGTGTGTCGGTTGAAAGTGCCGTAATGCTTCGCGGTATATCGGCGTGTCGCCCAGGTGTGTCGATGCGGGCGGATCTGCGGGGCAAGCGCAAGCGGGAGTATGTCAGGCGATGAAGTTCGCAGCCGGTCAGCAATGGACGTATCGTGCGCCCGAGGGCTACGAGACATCGCGCATCGTGATCGGCGCTGTCGCCACCTGTGCGAACAACCGGCAGATCATCTGCTTCAGCGTCACCGATGCGCCGCGCTATGGCGACGACGGCTCCGCTCAAATCGTCACGATCCCGTTCGTTCCCATGAGCGAGGACGCCTTCTCTGAAACCGTCGTCGAGCAGTGCGGCGAGGCGGATCCGCCGGAAACGTTCTCGGAAGCCTTGGCGAATTGGAGCAACGATCCGCGCGGCCTCAGCGTGTTCACCGTGCCCTTCGAAGGCGGGCTGGATCGGATGATCGCCTTGCAGATGGCGGCCATCGTCGGCGATAGCGCTGCGTGAAACGGCGTCACCGCCCTCAAACTGGCGGCCCACAGAACACTCTATCGGACAGACGAGGACTCCCCTGCTTCTCTCCGGCGACAGATCCCGTTCGCAGTCTGCGGCCGCGCTATCGGCGCTTAACCGTTCAGACGTCTGCCCTCATTAACACCACGCTCTTTTTCATTTACGAGTATAACTGAAGTGGAAACGCCCAGATTATCCACGTCCACGAGGGCGGATGACTTTGTGCGAAACAGTACAAAACGTCGCAATTCGACGGATCGTTTCAGACGTTATTAACGCCACGACCCCATTATCTTTAAACACGCGTCCCGAGGTGGGACATCGTCAAATGGGGTACGTTATCATGTCCATTTCAAAGAAGCGTCGTGTGGGGTTTTTAATTGCCCCCTTCATAGGACTTCTGACGCTTGGTCTACCGAAGCCCAGCCTCTCCGTTGAGAGCGCCGCGGGAAGCGAACCTGCCGACCTTCCAGTCGCGCCAGTCCCTGAGCCGGCCGAAACGGCAGCGGCAACAACGGCACTTGCCCTGGAAGGCGTCACCGACGCCCCTCCGGCCAACGAAGTTGCAAACGAACCGCCGACCGCAGCCAAACTCGCCGACACCGAGACCAGCCCGGTCGAAACGGTCTCGAACGCGACCGCACAAGCTGAGCCTGCCGCCCCGGCGACCATCGATTGGCAGCGAGCGCGGTCCTTCCAACTGCCTGCCCGCCTGGCCGTCAACCGCCAGCTCAACCGTCCGAAGAAAACGCCCGCTCGATCGGCCAAGGCTTATCGTCCGGCAGAGGTACCGATGACAACGGTTCTGGAGGCCGCCCAGAAGCTTCGCGCGAAACCCGCGACGCCTGGCCAGACCGACGCGAAGATCATCGAGTTCCCGCATTCCGCGATCAGCCGTCGCGGCGCACTCGAGAACGCCGCCTGATCCGATCGCGAGAATAAAGCGGGGTGACTGTTTCCACCCGACGCCCCGCAATACCCCATCGGGATCGGCTTTCAGGCAGCTCGCTGGCGGCGCTCCGGCCGCCAGGCATACGGGGTCGAAGCCAACAGCCCCGTTTCCGGTTCTGCGGCCCGATCCTCTAATTTCACCGGATTGATGCCCCAGGCTTCGGCGATGCGCAGAACATGCGCCTCGGTGGGATAAAGAACGAGCTCCCCGCCCGCATCGCCCTGACGCTCGCGAACGCCTCTCAGTTCGAACAGCCTGAGACCGAGCGCTCTTTCTTCCGGCGTGATCTTCCCTTTGTTCCAGACCACCCCTTCGTCATTCACGGCGAAACCGCGAACGAGACGCCCGTCCTTGACGCGCGCCCAGGCAAAGAAGTCGATCAGCGGATAGGTGAAGTAATACTGCACGTCCTGATACTGCGCGCCGAGCCGCATTAGTATGGGCGTCAGTTTGTCGACGAAGCGGCCGGTAACCGGATGCGGAAGCGACAGCCCGAGGACAAACGTCCACCCATCCAGACTTGGCGTGACAAAGACTTTTCCGTCGCCCATCTCGTCGTCGTAGACCGTGCCAACGCCGGCATTCCAATTAGCCGGCCGTCCATCCGTAAGACCGAGCCATTGCGCCAGGGACGACGGATCGTCGGTCCGCACCGCCAGCCACGCCATCTTGTAACCGAATGCTCTCGGAAGGTCCGGCGTTTCGTCACGCTTGGTGAGCACCGCCGCTTCCTGCCTGTCCATCGTCTGGGAAGCCAGGAAGACCGCCAGGAGTATGATTGCGGCCACACCGATTAAAAGCGTCATACCGGCCCTCTCCATCGCCTTAATTTGCTCTTAGTTGAGTCAGTATTGCGGGGGCAACAGTCGTTTAACGCCGCTTTGGGGATAACCCGCGCCGAAATCGCGATCCGGCTCCGATTTGCACCTCGGCTCGACCAGGTCTGGCGATGATTTTCGCGAGGAGAATGGGGTTTGCGAGGGCCGGCCATGCCTGGGTCTCCAGCGATGGAAACCGCCGGACCGTTTGGACACGCCGATCGAGACTGGAAGCGACCGCGAGGTTGCGCCACATGGGGTGACCGCGCGGTTCGAGGTCAAGGAATGCGGGAAAGGAAAGAGGCCAGCCTCACACCTCACACGGCTGCGGGGTAGCACCGATAGTGGCGACTAGGCTGGCCTCCGTCGAGTGGCGCCTGAGAGAGGGCAAAGCGGCTGAACCACCCGATTTTCGATCGTAGAATTGCGGGAGCCACGGCACGCAATACATAAAATTCCCGAGTCCCGTGGCCGGACTCTTATCCCTCGTCCATGACGAGCATGCGACAGCCCAAAGATTCGGGCAAATTGCAAGCCCTGCCTGTGTAAAAAACCTCTATAGTTTGGCGTTCGTCCAACGCTCGCGCAAGATTTTTTTCTTCGCGATCCTTCGGCCCACCCCGTTGAAGGGGCTTTTCGTGGGCCTACATTGATCAGCCTGGAGTGCTCCCGCACGGCGGTCGGATTAAGATTAAAGACTATAAATCAAGGAGTTAGGGATGAGCCAATCATCGTCCGTACCCAGCTTCGGCAAGCGGCCGAGGCCGAATGACACCACCCCTGTGGAAACCGACGAGTCCCGTTCCGCCAGCGCCGCCGACGGCCCCCGTTCCTCCGGCACCAGCGTAAGATCAAGCTTCGAGCGCACCCATCAGCGGCGCTCCGGCGTCTCCGACGACATCGATTTCGAGATCAAGGGCCAGGAGATGCAGTTCGTCGAGATCGAGCTCGATCCCGGCGAAAGCACCATCGCCGAGGCCGGCTCGATGATGTTCAAGGACGTGCCCGTCCACATGGACACGATCTTCGGCGACGGCTCACAGCAGCAAACCGGCTTCTTTGGCTCGCTCATGGGCGCCGGCAAACGGCTCCTGACCGGCGAAAGCCTCTTCATGACAGTGTTCACCCATCAGGGTCAGGGCAAGGCCCGCGTGGCATTCGCCGCTCCGTACCCCGGAACCGTCATCCCCTTCCATCTACCGGAGGTGGGCGGCCAACTGATCTGTCAGAAAGACGCCTTCTTGTGCGCCGCAAAAGGCGTCTCCGTTGGGTTGCACTTCCAAAAGCGGATCATGACCGGCCTGTTCGGCGGCGAAGGCTTCATTATGCAAAAGCTCGAAGGCGACGGTTTCGCCTTCATCCATGTCGGCGGCGCGGTCGTCGAGCGGAGCCTGGCCCCTGGCGAAGAGTTGCACGTCGACACCGGCTGCGTCGCGGCCATGACCGCCGACGTCGATTTCGACATCGTCCGCGCGGGCTCCGTCAAGTCGATGATCTTCGGCGGCGAAGGCGTTTTCTTCGCGCACCTGCGCGGTCCCGGGACGGTCTGGCTGCAATCGCTTCCGTTCTCGCGCTTGGCCGGCCGCGTGCTCGCCAACATGGGACCGACCGGCGGCACCGGCGAAGGCTCGGTCCTCGGACCGATCGGCGACATGTTCGACGGCGACAACTGAACCGTTTCGGATTGACCTTGCGGAAACGGCGACGAATGCTCGCTCGTTGCTGGGCGAGGGCCTGAGAATGGCGAGTCGTCCCAGTCAGGAAGGCATAAAAAAAGCCGGAGCGGCTGCTCCGGCAATTACGACGAGGAGTGCGACCAAAGCCGCCAGCTCTAGGGGAAAGTCAGTCGTCGTCAGAGAAGGACGAGCCGCAGGGATTGTTTCCAGCGGCCCGTCGTCGTTAAGCGCTTATGGAAGCGTCGCGGTCAGCGTGAACACGAAGCGCTCGTCGGCCAGGTTGTTGCCCGTGGTGCCGAGACCGTCGTTGCTGACGTCCGTGTCCCAGTAGCGGAAGTCGAAGGTGAGGTTCTCGACTGCGAGAGCCAGACCAGCGTTCCAGTAGGAGTAGTCGATCTGCGCCGAAGTGGCGTCGGACGACGTCAGGTGACCGAACGTACCGTCGATGGTGGGCTCGAACACCCAGACCTTCGGCAACGTATAGCCGGCGCTCAGTTCGACCGTGTGGGTCTCACCCGTGGCGAAGGTGTAGTCCGGCGAGTAGTAGTAGGTGACGCCGGTCGACAGACCCTTGATGAACTCGGCGCTGGCGCCAGCCTTCAGTTCGACGTAGTCGACACCGTCGGATCCGCCGAAATCGTTGTTCGGGTAGTGATAAACGATCACACCGAAATCGAAGTCGACCGGACCGAGCTTCGGCGTGATACCGGCGTAGTAGTCGACCTCTGCGCTTGCGCCGCCCACCCAGGCCGGCTCAACCATGGCCGCCCAGATACCGACGTAGAAGATGCCGTAGGAAACATCCGCACCGGCGAAGAAGGAGGGATCTTCGTCATTCTGCGAGAAGCCGCGGAACACGTAGTCCGTCATGAGACCGCCGTTGACAGACCATTCGACCTTACGGCCTTCTTCGACAGGCGCGTCCTTCAGGCTGGCCATCGGTGCAGGTTCGCGCTTGAACCATTCGCCAGCGGAAGCCGGCGTAGCAGCGACCGTACCGGCGAGCGCCAGAGCGATCGCAGAACTCATGAGCCCCAGTTTCGTTTTCATTGATAAACCCCCGTTTCGGTCATTCGTTAGTGAGTAGTCTGTAATCGCCGCTCGCAACGTCGCCGCGATATTCGGTTTCAGGTGCAAGCACGCTGTTGAGGGTAGAGAAACGTCAAAGGGGGAAAAATCACAACTACGTAAAACAGATTGGCGTATCTAACCCACGCGTTTGTAGTCGAACTGCAACAACACCCAGGTTTTGATCAAATGACAGCCACTTTGCTTCCCAGGAGACAAGAATTTCCGCACACGAAATGCGCAACCATTCATCAAAATGCTTACTTTTTAATCAGGCGTGGTCCAAAAGGTGAATCCGCCGTAGAGTCCCAAATGACGCAGGTTTGCGAGGGGCATCATAGTTCATCGGCATGCCGATTCCCGACTTGGGAAACGACAATGGGGGCAGCGCCCGCATGAAACAGTCTACTGGTGCTAAATTTTTGGATACTTCTGAAAAGGACGTCGCCACCGCGCTAATTACCGGTGCCGGTCGACGTATTGGTCGCGCAATTGCCACAGCACTCGCGGCCGACGGATGGCAAGTCATTATCCATTATAATCGGTCGTCTGAAGAGGCCGATAAACTTGTCGACGAAATCGAAGAAAAGGGTGGCCGCGCCGGAGCCGTCCGATGCGACCTGTCCGACGCATCCGCGGTCGAAGGGGCTCGTCGACGCGTGCGCCGGGCAGTTCGCGCCGCCAGACGCGCTCATCAACAACGCCTCGCTCTTCGAATCCGACGACATCCAGTCGCTGACCCGCGCATCCTGGGACGCGCATATGCAGATCAATCTGGCGGCGCCGGTGTTTCTGTCTCAGGCCTTCGCGCGCGCGCTGGGTCCGGACCGCAAAGGCGATATCGTCAACATCATCGATCAACGCGTGCTCCGGCCGGCGCCCGGTTTCCTGTCTTATACCCTGTCGAAGTCAGCGCTCAGCGCCGCAACGGTGGCGCTCGCCCAGGCGCTCGCGCCGCGCATTCGCGTCAACGCCGTCGCCCCGGGACCGGTCCTACAGAGCATTCACCAGACCCCCGCCGACTTCGACGGCGGAAATCGCCGGCACATTGCTACAGCGGCCCTGCGCACCGGAAGAGATTGCCGACGCCGTCCGGTTCATCCTCGCCACCCCGGCGATGACCGGGCAGATGATCACGCTCGATTGCGGTCAGCATCTGGCACCTTAGAGCCGTCTTCGCGCGAGTTCGATTGGCACGGATTATCGCGGTCCTGCGCGCCTCGTCACATTTCCACCCAAGCCTGCCCCAACTCGTGCCCCATTGCTTGGCGAGAACCGATAACGAGTCCGCGATCCGCAGCCGTCTAAACGGCTCGTTAAACTTAAACGAATTATGACAGTTCATAGCGCCCGTCGCCCATCGTCCGAAAACGCCGTTGCCCGAAGGTGCATCATGCTGAGCCGAACCGCAGCCCCCATCGCCGCCGTGTTACTAGCCCTGGCCGCCTTGCCGGCCGCCGCGGCCTCGTTGCCCGGCGTCGAAGCCTCGGCGTCCAACCAGGTGCCGTCATGCACGACGCCCGGCCGGCTCATCTCGTTCCTGAAGGCGCGCAATTCCCGCCTAGACCCGCGATACGACGAGATCGGCGTGCATTACATGCGCCACGGCGAGGAACTTGGCTTCGCTGGGACTACGCCTTCTGGCAAATGGTCGTCGAGACGAACAGCCTGAAGTACACCGGCGACGTTGACGCCAACCAGAACAACTTCGCTGGCATCGGCGCGACCGGCGGCGGCGTCAAAGGCGAATACTTCACGAACGTCTCCGACGGCGTGCGTGCCCATCTTGAGCACATCGCGATGTACGCCGGGAAGTACATCAACAATCCTGTCGCCGACCGGACGCGCAAGGTGCAGTCCTGGGGGATCATGGACAAGTACCGCCGGACGCTCGGCGGGCCGATGAACTACACGCATCTCGGCCGCAAATGGGCGCCGAACGACCGGGGCTACTCGAACGATCTCCCAGGCTATCGCCGACGAATTCAATTCCCGCTTCTGCAACGCCCCCGACCCGCGGCCCGAACTGCTTCGCCAAGGTGCGCGGCACGTCGAACACTCAGGTCGCTGCCAATACGGCCCCGCAGCGGGACGACGTCGCGATCCTCAAGCCGAAGGCAATTCCATCGGCGATACCGCATCGCGCAACGGCCTGGGAGCTGGTTCGCTTCTCGGCCTCTCGAATTCGGCGAAGGCCGCGCAGGATAACGGCGCGAACCAGCCACGGTTCTCAACGCCGATAAGGCGACACCGGCGCCGATGTCACCAAGACCGCGATGGCTCCCGGCCAGGCCAAGTCGGCCGACCTGAAGCCCGCCGCAGGGAAGTGTCGCGTCTGGACCGCCAGCTACGGCGGCTCGAAGGCCATCATCATCAAGGCTGAAGGCGACGGGCTGACCAACTACACCGTGCTCGATGTTCATGCCGGCAAGGAACAGCGCGAGGCACAGGCCTACATCAATGCCTACGCCAAGGGCGGCCAGACGATCGGCGAGTTCTCAAGCCCCACGGCTGCCCTGGATAAAGCCTTCGAACTCTGCCCCGAGAAGAGCTGATCGACGGCGCGCCGATGCGGCGGCGGCACGCGCCCCGCCGTTCGGCTACCGATGAGCTAAGGCATCGCGAGCCGGCGGCACGCCCGCCCGATACCGTCGCGAAACACTTCGCCCCGAACCGGCAATGTATATGGTTCGCCGGCTGCGCCGCCCCATCCGTATCGCCGGGGCCAGCCGGGGGTAAGACGGATTTGGATTACCGCACATATCAGATCGTCAAACCGCCGAAGCTGACCCGGCTAAGGACGATTGACGACATCCACGGCATCGAATCGTCGACGGCGTCGCCGAAGTCGAGGTGCACGTTGAGCTTCTCGATCATATCCCCCTCAAGCACTACGAACGCGAAAGCAGCGACCGGTTGAACCGGGTCGTCGAGGCCATCCGGCGCAACGGCTATTCCACCCTCGACCCGATTATCTGCCGCGTCGGCGCCTTGGGAAACTGGGTGGTGATCGACGGCGGCCACCGCGTCACGGCCGCGCGACAGGTCGCTTCGGAATACCTGCCAAACCTGTTCGGCCCAAAGTCCGGGACTTGACCTTCATCCTGTTCCAGACGCCGATGAGCTACGCGAAACTGCGCCCCGGACCGACGTCGCACCGGAAGGACCTGACCGGCGCCAGCAGGACCTTCCGACCGAACGGACCAAGAAGAAGCGCGCAGAGCGGAACGAAAAGAAGCGCCGCAAGAAAAAGAAGTAGCGACCGCCGGGCGAAACCGCCGCGCGGCGCCCTCACCATTCGCCGGTGCGGGCGTCCGGCCCCAGATACTTCACCGCCGCCTGGCTCATCGCGCCGCCGACGACGCACGGGATGCCGAACTGCGCCTGGCCCAGCGCCGCGGCCGCCACGCACCCGAGCGATAGAGCGGTCACGCCATAGCTGCCCCACTTGTTCCAGTCCTTGGCGTTCTGTGCGCCACCCGACTTCAGCGCCTCGATCCGCTTCAGGGCCCCCTCGCGAAGCTTGCCGATCTCATAGAGTTCCGCCGCCTCGATCACCTCGCGCAATTCGCGCCGCACGGTTTCGTCCTGATGGTTCATTTGCAGTTGGCGAGATCGAGCAGGTTTTTGTCGCGCGCCGCGTTGGAGGCCAGCGTCCACTTCGCCATCGAGCCGATCGTCAACTTGTCGACGTCGTTCCTGTCGTCGGCCCATTGGAGCGCCGAGATGATGCGGATGCCCGGTTCCCAGCCGCCGGTCGCGAAGTAATAGCCCCAATGCGCGTCGATAACGAAAGGGTCGTCCATGGAGAGTTCGGCGAGTGTCTTACCATCGCCGTAGAGATACTTGCGGATCAGCACCTTTCGCGCCGGCATGCGCTCCACGAAGTCGCCGAGCAGCGCCTTCCAGTCCGGCAGCCCCGAGAAAACGATGGCCTTGATCAGCACCACTTGCTCGACCGGCGGCATCGGGAACATGTCCGCGATATAAGCCGGCGCCTTAACCTGGTTCTCGCCCAGCACCCCGGCGATGAAGCCGGTGTAAACGCCAGCCTTCTCCGGCTCCTTGAGCGTGCCCGTGCGCACCATGGCCCGCACCAGTTCCGGGAGAAGCTCCGGCTCCTTGTTGTCCCGTAGTCGTTGATGAAGCGCAGGATATCCTCGGTCTTGGCGAACCGCGGCCGCTCCCGCTCAGCCTCCCGCGCAAAGCCCGATCTCTCGACGCGCGTCGGCGCCGCGCTCTGATCCTCCGGCGGGCAGCCGGAAGGTGTAGGTTCCGGCATCTGCGCAATCGCGCCCGGCGCCGTGG
>CBDDFK010000007.1:72500-168215 GCA_965226995.1 Filomicrobium sp. | reverse complement strand
CGCGGTGAGGATCGCTGGCATGGCTTCGAGGATCGGGGCGCGGGCTACCGGACTATTCCCAGGTCTACCGAAGCGCCGATGGCGTCGCCTCGGTGCCGCGGCGTCTGTCACTGCCGTCGCGGCGGCCGGGTCGTTACTTCTCGCCTGGGCGGGTTTCGAAATCGCGCTTTCGCGGCTGCCGCCGCCACGGGTCGAGATTGCCGACGACGTATCGACGACCGTTCTCGACCGGCAGGGTCGGCTTCTCAGGGCCTACACGACCGAAGAGGATCTATGGCGGCTACCGGTAACGCATCGCGATGTCGATCCGCGCTACCTGGAACTTCTCTTGGCGTTCGAGGACCGGCGCTTTCACGATCATGGCGGCGTGGATCTTCTGGCGCTGGCGCGCGCGGGCGTGCAAATGGCGGTTCACGGCCGCATCGTTTCCGGCGCTTCGACACTGACCATGCAGACGGTCAGGCTATTGGAGCGTGACTACGGCCGCTCACTAAGTACCAAGGTTCTGCAGATCTTGCGCGCCGTACAGCTCGAACGAGGCGCGACGAAGGGGGAGATCCTCGATCTCTATCTCAGGCTTGCGCCGTTCGGCGGCAATATCGAAGGGGTGCGGGCCGCTTCGCTAGCCTATTTCGGCAAGGAACCGTCGCGACTGTCGGTGGCACAAGCCGCGCTGCTGGTGGCGCTGCCGCAATCTCCCGAGGCTCGACGGCCGGATCGCTCTGCTGCGGAAGCCAAGGCGGCACGCCGGCGTGTCCTCACCCAAGGGGTTCTCGCCGGCGTCATCACCCAGGCGGAAGCCGACCGCGCAGCCGCCGAGCCGGTGCCGCGCGTGCGGCGCGCCTTTCCAATGCTGGCACCGCATCTTGCCGATGCCGAGCTTGCCCGCGCGCCCGGCCTGCGCGAGCACCGCCTGACCCTGGATCGCCGGGCGCAGCGCTCGCTTGAAGACCTCATCGTCCAGCGGGCGGAAGCCACCGGCCCCAGACTCTCGGCGGCGCTGATCGCGGTCGATCACACGACCGGCGAAGTCATCGCCCAGGTCGGTTCGCCGGGATATCTCGACGCCTCGCGCTTCGGCGCGATCGACATGACGACGGCGGTACGCTCGCCGGGCTCGACGCTGAAGCCGATCATCTACGGGCTCGCGTTCGAACGGGGCCTCGCGCATCCCGAGACACTGATCGAGGACCGGCCCGCACGGTTCGGCGGCTACCGTCCGGAAAACTTCGACGAGGGCTATCGCGGTACGGTGACGATACGGGAGGCGCTGCAGCAGTCTCTCAACGTTCCGGCCGTCAGGGTTCTCGACCGGCTCGGGCCCGATCATTTCGTCGGGCGTCTGCGCAACAGCGGGCTCTCGCCGGCCCTGCCGGACGGCGCGCGGCCCAACCTCGCTGTTGCCCTGGGCGGGTTCGGCCTCACACTGCGCGACCTTGCCCAGCTCTACGCCGGGCTGGCGCAGGGCGGCCGATACGTCGGGTTGCATCACCGCCTCGGCGAGGCCGACCGCCTGAGGCTTACAGGTGAGGTTGCCAAGAGCCGCGCCAAGGCCCTGCTCGATCCGGTGGCCGCCTGGTACGTGACCGACATCCTCAAGGGCGCGCCGGCTCCCGACAGCGCACGCTCGGGCCAGATCGCCTACAAGACGGGAACCTCCTACGGCTACCGGGACGCTTTCGCGGTCGGCTACGATGGCCGCTACGCAATCGCCGTTTGGGTGGGGCGGCCCGATGGCGCCTCGACCCCGGGTCTTATCGGGCGCGTTGCCGCCGCGCCCATTTTGTTCGATGCCTTCCAGCGGCTTTCCGAAAGTCGAGCACCTTTCGCGCTGAAACCGGCTGGCACGTTTGCCGGGAAAGCGGCGGATTTGCCTCCCAACCTGAAGCGGTTCGAACGTTCGCGCTCTTCGGGGCATGGCGACGGCGCGTTCAGGGAGGAACCGATCGCGATCGTTTTCCCGCCCGACCGGGCCGAGGTGGAAATCGGCGGGCGGTCGGAGCGCTACGAACTGCCCCTCAAGGCCGAAGGCGGGGCGTTGCCATTGACGTGGCTGATCGACGGACATCCGCTGAAGTCGGACGGCCACCGCCGGCAGGCCGCCTTCCTCCCCGGCGGGCCGGGTTTCGTCAAGGTCGCCGTGATCGACGCACAGGGCCGCGTCGACCGCGTGACGGTGCGGCTCAGCGAGTAACGGGGGCGTGGCGCAAGACACTGCCGGAACGACGGGCTGGCGGACTGGCGAGAGCCGCGCTAAGGCGTTAGAAGCGTCGGCGCAGCGCCCGCCGCGTGGCTCCCAAGCCGCTCTGGCGCAGGCGCCTTACTGGCGACGGCAGCGGAGAACACATGAACAGCCTGAGATCCCGCATGCCGCTCCTGACGCGCTGGCGCCGCCTGGTCTTCGTGTCGTCTATCCTCGTCCTTGGGTTCTGGCTGCTCGTCCTCGGACCGGTGTCGTGTTCCGACACGCCTACACCGACCGAGGTGGCAGGACTGCCGGCCATCGCCGCCAACCTTGAGGGCGTCACGGTCTCCGGGCTGTCGTCAGGCGCCTACATGGCCGGGCAATTCCAGCTTGCTCACGCCGGGATGGTCGGCGGCGCGGCGATCATCGCCGGCGGCCCGTTCGCTTGCGCGGAGAGCGCGTTCTCCAACTTCATGCCGGAGGCGGGTCTGAAATTCCTCAGCGCTTCGCGCGCAGTAAGCGGCTGCATGCTCGATACCTTGGCGCTCTACGGGATCCCGAACGCGGAGAAGCTCGCCGAGCGGGCGCGCGAATTGGCCGAAGCCGGCGGTATCGGACCGCTCGACGATGCCGTGACCGGCGATCGGCTTTACCTTTATTCCGGCACCAACGATCAGGTCGTCAAATCCCGGATCGTGCGCAAGGCCCTTGAATTCTACCGGCTCTTGGGCGTGCCGGATGAAAACATCCGCGCCGTGTTCGACAAGCCCTCCGGTCATGCCATCCTGACGATGGACAAGGGCGGTTCGTGCGATGCGAATGCCGTGCCCTACATTGTCGACTGCGACTACGATCAGGTCGGCGCCTTCCTGCAGCACCTCTATCCCGGCGCGAAACAGCCGGAAGAGGGAGGCGAGCCTGCCGGGCAATATGTTGAATTCAATCAGACGGAATATCTTGAAGGGCTCGAGGCGCCGGGGCTCACCGATACAGCCGTGGTCTACGTGCCGCCCGCCTGCCGTTCCGGCGGTTGCCGTGTGCACGTCGCCTTCCACGGTTGCCAGCAGAACCGGAGCGAAGTGAAAATGCGGTTCATTCGCGATACCGGCTATGCGCGATGGGCGGATGCCAACGACCTCATCGTGCTGTATCCGGAAGTGGCGAAAACCCCGCTAAATCCCTTGGGGTGCTGGGACTGGTGGGGATATACCGGCAAGGACTACCTGACGCGATCCGCGCCGCAGATTGAAGCGGTTCGCCGCATGCTCGACCGGCTTTCGGCGGAGGGGACAGGGGCCTGAACATCACCGCGGCGGCGAGCATCGTTGCCCGGTCATACTGATCGAGATCAGGCCATTGCTGCGGCGAACGGCAATGTGGGCACAGACGCTTCAGGCCGCTATGGTCCGGCACAATGAAGCGGGCGGCAGCGCGGCTCACGGCGCATCGCCAACGACGAAAATCTTGGGGGGAAACCACGTGCGGAACCTGATCGAGCGGGCCGGTTGGCCGTTCCCGGCATGGAAGGCAACCGAGCTGGCACCGTCCGGGCTCGATGCTATCGCCGACAAGGCGGTGCGCGCCTTGGCGATCATCGCGCTCGGCGGATGGATGATCGCCGCACAGAGTTCAGCGGATGGTGGCAGCGGTAGCGACGCCGACCGGGACGCTGCCCAGCGCGCCGAGGAACAGGCGGTGGCATCGCGGCTGGCGCCGCCCACCAAGGAAATGATGGTCGCCTTCTACGGCGGCGCCCCCTACACCTATCCGAGCCGGGTGACGCTTCAGAAGGACGGCGTCCACGATCTCACGGTCGATGGCGTCGAGTGGCGCGGCGAACCCTTCACCGACCCGATCTATTACGGCGTTCGCGTGGTCAACTGGTTCGAGGGCGGGCGCACCGGCGGCATGCTGGACTTCACGCACTCCAAGGCGATCGGCGAACTCGACAACGAGGTGACGTTTGACGGCCTGCTCGACGGCAAGGAAGCGCCGTCAACGGCGAAGCTGGGCGAGGTGTTCCGCCGCCTGGAAGCGAGCCACGGGCATAACATGCTGACGCTCAACGGGCTGATGCGTCTTATCGATCTGCATCCTCGACTGTCGTTCTACGGCGGGCTGGGCCTGGGCATCAACCTGCCGCATTCGGAAATCCAACTCATCAAGGGCGGCAAGCGGACGTACGAATACCTCTACACCGGCCCGGCCGCGCAGGTGCTTTTCGGACTCGAATTCCGGGTCCCGCGCATGAGCTATTTCCTAGAGTACAAATTCACGTTCGCGCACTACGACGTGCCGCTCAGCGAACTCGACGGGACCAAAATCGGGCTGTTCGCCGACCTTTATCGTCAGGCTGCCCGTTGGTGGTCAGGGGAGCCGCCGCCCGGTGGCATCTTGTCGAAGCAGCTCATCAGCCATCAGGCCATCGGCGGGCTTGGCGTACGCTTCGGGGCGGGGCCTTCAGCAGCCGGCGCGAACTAGATCGTGTTCAGTTCAGACTGAACCACGATCTTGTTTCTTTCGCTCACGGGCCGCATCGGCCTTCGGCCGAGCCCTGCGCGAGCGCGCCGCAAAGCAGCGGACCGCGGTCGCGGTCTTGGAGCGCGTCCATCGAACATGAACGCGAACTAGCCGGGTCTGCTCCGGTCGCCCTTCACCGGGGCGACGAGGTGACTGCCACGGGCACTGCTGGCGGTGTGCGGCGCCAATCCTCGCTTTCCGCCTGCGGGTCCGAAACCGCATCCGCAAGCCCCTTCACGATGCGGCTGGCAATATCGACGCGATAATGGGCGGGATCCCAGTAATTCGCGTCGTCCATGGTGATCGGCGAACGTATCCAGAAATCGACGAAGTGCGCCTCGTGGCGGCTGGCGATTTCCGCGACCTTCCGCTTGCACACACCGATACGGCCTTCCTCGCGGCTTCCCGGCGCCGGCTGGCCGGCAACGTGGGCCGGCATGAACGTCACGATCTTGCGGGTCTCTCTCGGCGTTTCGGCCAGAAGTTCGTCGAGCCAGGAAAGGGCCGGATACGACCAGCGTTCCAGGTCGCGCGGGCGGGGGCGGTATAGCGGTTTCATCGGCGGGGGAACGCGTTCGCGGCTACCCCAGATATGACCGCGCGCCCGCTCCAGGTCGAATTCTTCCTCCGGCGGGACGAACACCTTGTAACCGTCGGCAGGTAGCCGCGGCTCGATGAAACCCAGCCGGGTGGCGACCTGCCGGACGGCGCGGTCCAACGCTGTCACGTTGAGAATATAGAGCCAGTCGTTCCAGGGATCATCGTCGTAGATCCATGGCGGCCAGCCGCGCTTGGAAATCTTTTCCGTCGCCGCATCCGCGCGACACCAGACCCAATCCAGGGCGAACACGATCGTCCGCGGCTTGGGCGTCTCGTCGAGGAACAGCTTCGCCAGTTGCACCTGCTCCCAAGCGCGCGCATCGTTCATGGCAAGGTTGGCGAAGTTTCCGCCGAAAGCCGCTTGCAACTCCGCTGGCGCCAGCAAACGCGAACTCGATGTGCCGAAGACCGCGGAATCGTAGTCGCCGGTGCGAACGATGCCCGGATACTGGTGGCGCTGAGCCGTATCCGTGATGACGTGCGGCATCGGCAGGAGTTTCGGCAGGTTGCCGTAAGGGTTCTGCGTGACGATCAGCGCCAGGCAAACGAAGAAGAGCCCCGCGAACAAACCCAATCCGGTCTTCAGGAAAGCCAGCCAATCGTCATTCATACGGCGTCGCCCCCCTCGTTCAGAATTGGAAATAGATGAAGCTTTGCGGCTGGCCAGCGCCGACTTCGAGCACGATGAAGATGGCGAGCACCGCCAGGACCGCGGCAATGCGCCTGTCCGGCACGAACCAGCGTTCGGCGACATCCTGCAGCGTTACCGGTTGGAGAGCCAGGGCGAGCGCCGCAGCGACCAGCGCGATCTGGCCCGTCTCCCACAGTTTGCCGTAGCCGGCGGCACCTGAAAGACCGGAGAATATATTGCCTGCCGTGGCCAGATCGGACGCCCGGAACACGACGAATGTCGCCACCGCGAAGGCGAACGTCAGAAGCCAGCCGGCCGCGACCGGCACCGGCATCTTGAGCGCGCCCCAGGACCGCGAGACGACGAGACCGGCGCCGTGCAGAACGCCCCAGATTATGAAATTCCAGCCGGCGCCGTGCCACAGACCGCACAACGCCATCGTCGACATGGCGGCGAACACGTAGCGGGCCGCCCCATGGCGGCTACCGCCGAGCGGAATGTAAAGGTAATCGCGCAGGAACCGCGACAGCGTCATGTGCCAGCGGCGCCAGAAGTCCTGCAGGCTGGCAGCTCGATAGGGCTGCGCGAAGTTGCGCGGCAGATGAAAGCCCATCGCCAACGCGAGACCGATCGCCATCTCCGAATAGGCCGCGAAATCGAAGAAGATCTGCAAGGCGAAGCCCAAGGCGGCCAACAGGCTCGTGGCAGCATCCGGGACTGTCGTCCCCGCTGCGGCGAAGAGCGGGTCGACCTCGGCGGCCAGCCGGTCGGCGATGAGCACCTTGACGGCGGCCGCCAGAACAAACAATGCCAGACCGCGGCTCAGCCGCTCCGCCCACCCCTCGCGCAATGGCGAGCGGTCGAACTGGGCGATGATCTCGTCATGGCGGACGATGGGCCCGGCAATGAGCTGCGGGAAGAACACAACGAAAAGCGAGAAGCGCCGAACGTCGTAGCGCGGTGCGGAGCCGCGGAGCGCATCGATGAGGTAGGAAACGATCTGGAACGTGTAGAAGCTGATGCCGATCGGCAGGATCAGGCCGCTGCGCGCGAAAGTCAGCCCGCTGGCGTCCTCCAACACGGTGACGAAGAAGTCGACATACTTGAAGAGGCCCAGCACCAGCAGATTCGCGACGATGGCGAGCCGCAGCGGCCAGTTTGATCGCAGCCTGAAATGTAGTTCGGCGAAGAACCAGCTCAAAAGTCCCTGGGCGACGATCAGCGGAAGAAACCGTACGTCCCACCACGCATAGAAGAACAGCGAGGCGGCGATAAGCCACCACTGACGCGCGGCCGGTCGTTCGGCGAACGCGAAATAGGCCATCAGAACGATGGGCAGGAAGCCTAGAATGAAGACCTGGGAGTGAAACAGCATCGGCCGTGCCTAGTTTCGCGGAGCCGAGGCACCTAGCCCGATTACGGCCTGCCGGTAAAGACGACACTCGGTCCATTCCACTGGTCCGCATCGTCTTTTCGGCGCCGGCGATGCGCCTGGAGCACCCGGCGGCCGGCAAGACCTGCCGGCCGGCTATTCGAGCATCTCGCCGGGTTCCAGCCCCCACAGCTTCTGCTGCTCGATGTAGCCGGTATAATCGCCGACAGAGACGTTGCACCACGTGCCGTCGCAGGCGTGCAGGTCGGCGATAACGCCGGCCTCGATCAACGCGACGGCGCGGCTCGAGCGGCCCGGCGACGCGGCGAGCGGTTCTTGCGGGCGCTGCTGGCCCTGAGCGACGGACGTCGGGCGGATCAGCGCGGTGCGGCGATTGGACAGGAGCCGCCCCACCACCCAGCCGGACGTCCCCTCGGCGTCCTCGACCTCTTTCCAGCCCTGGAATACCCGCTTGACGCGCACAGGCAGGCCGGCGCGGCGATAGACCCAGGCGATCGGGTAGTCGAGGCCCGGCCCCTTGCGCAGATTGACCTCGCTGGCCTTGAGGCTGACAAAGGGTTGCGGCGGCTTTCCGGCGGCATCCGCGGCGGCGGTCTGGGCTGTGGCGGGCACGGCACCTGGGGCGAGAGCGGCCAGGGAGACAACGACGGCACCGGCCATGAGCCCACCGGCCATGAGCCCACCGGCCATGCGCCCACCGGCCATGAGCCCACCGGCCATGCGCCATGCGCGAAACGCGGAAAGCCGGGCGATTTCGCGGCCCTTTCGCTTATTCCGTGTTTTATGCCGCCCTGTCACGTCTGCCCCTCCTCAGCGCGAATAACATCATTGGCGATCACGTTGGCGAACACTGTGGCAGGCTCGCGGCGGCCAGGCCTTTCCACTGGCGCTTGCCATAGACCCACGGTTTTGTCATGCCTGCGACCATCTGATAGAGAACCAAGGCTCCACCGGGCCGGAGCGCCCGCTCGTTCCCATGTTCCCTGTCCCCACCGGTACCGCCGTCCCTTAGACCGAAGAAAGAGACAATGCCGAACAGCCACAAGAAGCCTGTCGTCGTCGTAACCCGCAAACTGCCCGACGTCGTCGAGACCCGGATGCGCGAACTGTTCGACGCCCGTCTCAACGTCGAGGACAGGCCGATGTCGAACGCCGAACTGGTGGCTGCGGTGCAGGAAGCCGATGTCCTGGTGCCGACGGTGACCGACCGGATCGACCGCGCGCTCATTTCCCAGGCCGGCGAGAAACTGCGGCTGATCGCCAACTTCGGCACCGGCGTGGACAATATCGACCTCGATACGGCCTCCAACCGCGGCATCATCGTGACCAACACTCCGGGCGTCCTCACCGAGGATACCGCCGACATGACGATGGCGCTGATCCTCGCCGTGCCGCGCCGTCTGGCGGAAGCGACGCAATACATGAAGGACCCCGACACCGAGTGGGCGGGCTGGTCGCCGACCTGGATGCTGGGCCACCGCATCTTCGGCAAGCGGCTCGGCATCATCGGCATGGGCCGTATCGGCCAGGCCGTGGCCCGTCGCGCCAAGGCTTTCGGCTTGCAGATCCACTATCATAACCGGCGCAGGCTGCACGAGGAGACCGAGGCGGAGTTCGACGCGACATACTGGGACAGCCTCGACCAGATGCTCGCGCGCATGGATATCATCTCGGTGAACTGTCCGCATACGCCGGCCACCTACCACCTGCTTTCGGCGCGGCGGCTGCGCCTCATCCGGCCCGACGCCTACATCGTCAACACCGCGCGCGGCGAGGTGATCGATGAAAACGAGCTGTCGCGGCTGGTGGAGCAGGGCGCCATCGCCGGGGCGGGCCTCGACGTTTTCGAGCACGAGCCGGCGATCAATCCCAAGCTTTTGAAATCCGACCGGGTCGTGGCGCTGCCGCACATGGGTTCGGCGACCATCGAGGGCCGCGTCGACATGGGCGAGAAGGTCATCATCAACATCAAGACCTTCATCGACGGGCACAACCCGCCGGATCGCGTACATCCAGGCATGTTCTGAGGGACTGGCGGGCGGTTAACACCCCCGCCCGGCGCAGGCGATGCACAGCGGTATGGACGGGTCGAACGCCAGCCGCTTTGCCGCGATTTCCTCGCCGCAGTCCAGGCACTCGCCGTAGCTGCCGTCGGCAATGCGTAACAGCGCCGCCTCGATGCGCACCAGTTCCTCGGCACGCTGGCGCTCGGTGGCGAGCGCCATCTGCTGCTGCTGCATGGCGTCGATGCGCGACACCCGTCCAACGCTCGTCTGATCGAGCTCAACCGCCGCGCGGCTTCCCTCGCTCATCTCCTGCAGGCGCTTCAGTTCCTCGCGCCGGGCTTCGAGGCGCTGCTTGAAGTCGTCGACGTCGATTTCGCTGGTCATGGGTCAGAGCGTAGCTCATTTCCGCATTACGCGGAATCAAATCGCCAGCCCGCTCCCCCGCCCGGCCACCCATGGGAGTATCGTATTTGGGCGGTCGGGCGGGGGAGCTGGTGGTTCAGCTAATCCTGAAAGGGAATAGCGCACATCGGCGCCGGGCTGAACGGAGAGGTTGGACGCGACAGATCCCTCCCGGCGCGCCACCCAACGCGACCTCAGCGAAAAAAGCCCCGGAGCGGGCGCTCCGGGGTGAGTCAGGCTCGGATAGGGAGCGGAAATTCCGCCATTCTCGGTCCGGCGCTCCCCAGGCCCGGACCGGCAAACGGGGTCCGCGTCGGGCGGATCGCAATCCGCCGGCGCGGTTTTCAGATCAGTAGCAGGTCTGCTGCAGTTCCCACTTGACGATCTTGCACACCTTGCGGCCGCCCTTGTAGCTGCAGCGGCGCTGCGGAATGCGCTTGTAGGAGCAGTAGTAGTCCATGGTCGCCGAACCCTCGACGCCATGCAGCGGACGGTCCAGCGTGTAGGAACGCTCGATCATCGGTTTGTTGCCGCGGGCGTTGGCGTCTCCGGCGGTGAGCGCGACGATGGCGACAACGGCGGTTGCGGCGACGAATACGGTGGTGCTGAGGAGGTGGAGTTTCATTGCGCTACTTCCCTGGATTAAGGTTGCCCTTACCGGCGGGCTGCCGCCCGTCGAACATGGCCTTAAGGTAGGGGACGCATCGCGAGCTGGCTGTTCCAGGCGTAACAAGCCCGACGGATTGGCCGCCATCGGCTCCTGCCGGCGGGCGAAGGCCGCTCGGGCCCAGGATCAGGGGAGGGGCATCGCGCCCGGAACTGCGAATGGCGACGTTCGACGCCGGTTCGGCACTTGTCATGCTTCTGCTTACCGCGGCTGCGTCATTTGCGGCGGGCGGAACAGCCCACGCCAGCGACGACCCTCCCGCGGTGGTGGAAGCACCGCGCAAGGCCGCATCCCTGGCCGAGAAACCGGCCGGTGAAGCAGGGCTTGAGGCCGGGAACCAGGACTTCGAGACCTACCTCGACCGGCTGATGATGGCGGAGTCCGACGGGCGGGACTATCTGCGCAATCCGCGCTCGACCGCATTGGGCGCCTACCAGTTCATCAAGGGCACGTTTCTCTACGTGGTGCGGCGGCATTTCCAGGACGACATCGCGGGAAAAAGCGAAGCGGAGGTGCTGGCGATGCGGACGGACCGGGCCTTTTCCCGGAAGGTTATCGCCCAATACACGCGCGAACTTGCTCAGCATCTCGACAGCGAGGGGCTTCCCGCGACCTACGGCAACCTGCGGCTGGCCTATCTCCTCGGGCCATCGGGGGCGACGCGGGTTCTAAAGGCGCCGGCCGAACGGCCTTTGGCGCGCGTGATTTCGGCAGCGGCCATCGACGCCAACCCCTTCATGGCCGCCATGACGGCCGGCGATATCATCGCGCGGGCACGGCGCGAAATTGCGATGGACCCGAAAAAGAGGCTGGCGGTTGAGCGCGCGCGGCGCAAAAGCGGGCCGCGCATCAAGGTGCGCTGCAATCTCCAGCGGCCGAGCTGCCGGCGCTGGCTGTTCCTGCAACAGCGCAAGCTGAGGCGCAAGCAACGTCAGGTCACGCGGAATTAAAGCGCGATCAGCTTTCGAAGGCCGCCCTCAATCAGGCGAACAGCCAGCGTGGAACGCGTGCGCGGTAGGCGGTGTAGTCGTCGCCGAACGACCTGGAGAGACAACGCTCCTCTGCCTTGATGACCAGATACGTCATCGAGACGAGATAGAGTGCAATGGCACCAGCAGCAGCAGCCAGCGAGAAATAGCCCAGTGCCATCAGCGGCAGCAGGAAGGCGACGTAAATCGGGTTGCGCGAGTAGGCGAACACACCGCTCGTTACGAGCCGTGCAGGCGCGCCGAACGAAGCAGCGCTGAGCTTGATGCGCATGTGGCGCTGGATGGCGACGGCGATCGCGAAGAACGCCACGATGGATGCCAGCAGGAGCTTCGCTCCGGGGCCGAAAGCCTGCAGGTCGGCTGCCATTTTCCGGGCTCAGAGCAAGGGCGAAACCGGCTGTCCAGCACGACCAGCTCAGCCAGCTCGACAGGTCGATCCGTGTCAATGCCGGCAGCATGCGTCCGGCGCCCATCGTATTCACCGCGTGCATTCGATGCTCCGTATCCCGCCGCGCCACCGTGACGCTCCCTTGTTGCGAGAGGCCTAACGCCCATACCGTAATCGGACAGTCTCGCACCGGTTGCGCGCAGATTGTCCGATAAACCGGGCCTGCAGGCTCAGAATGCAATCGGGATGCCAATAGCCGAAGCGTTCCCGCCCGCAGACAGGGATCAGGTATTGCCGGTGTTTGCGGGTCCTGCTGCGCGAAACCGACCGAAACCGGGTTTCGCGGGGCGACAGGGAGGTGGGCAAAAGCATGCGGGGACCGCGCGCGGACTTGCACTTGCAGCGAACCCCTGCTCAAACTTCGCGTCAGTGTAGTCCCTTGGCGGTCAAAGGGGATCAGGCAACAGAGCCATTCGCGCACGACATGCCGCGGCCGCTCATTTCGCGAAGACAAACATCAGGAGGCGCCCGATGCCGTTTCGCACCTTACTCGCCCTCACGACCGCCGTTGCGGTCGCCTTTTCCGCCGCTCCGGCGATGGCCGAATGCGCTGGCAATCCGGAACGCGCTCGGCGTTTCCCGCACCGTCGAGATCGACACGACCGGCGGTCCGGGCTTCGGGCTTGCCACAATACAAGCTCTACGACTTCCTGCAGCCCGGCGAAATCGTTCTGACCTTCGACGACGGTCCTTGGCCGAACACGACGCCGGCCGTCCTCGAGGCGCTCAAGGCCCACTGCACCAAGGCGACGTTCTTCATCATCGGCAAGCACGCCATCTGGGCATCCCAACATTCTCAAGCAGGTGGCGGCTGACGGGCACACGGTCGGGACGCATACATTCTCGCATGCCAACCTCGCCAAAGGGAAAATGAAGGGCGAACCCGGACGCGCCGAGGTAGAGAAGGGCGTGAGCGCCGTGAAGTTCGCCTGGGTGGACCGCCGTCGCCGTTCTTCCGCTTCCCGTTCCTGCAGGATCCCGAGGACGTCGTCGGGTATCTGGGCAGCCGCAATCAGGCGATCTTCTCGATGGACGTCGACTCCTTCGACTTCAAGCAGCGCAATCCCGACAAGCTGATCCGGTCGGTGATGGCGAAGCTTAAGAAGAAGGGCAAGGGCATCCTCCTCATGCACGACTTCCAGAAAGCGACGGCGAAGGCGATGCCCAGCTTCTCGAAGAGCTTAAAAAGCCGACTTCAAGGTCGTTCATCTGACCGCGAAAACCCCGGCGGTCTCGCTCGCCAAATTCGACAAGGCGATCGAAGAGGAATTCGCCGGGCCGATGGCGAACGCGCGGCCGATGTCCAGCGTTATCAAGACGATCACGGGAAATAACACTGGCAGGCTTCCCGAAGCCGCGGCAACGCCGGGACCTGCAAGGGATCACGATTAAAGATATCGACCCCAGGAACCGGTAAGATGCTTGCAGTCACCACCAAACGCGTCTTCGCGGCCGGGTTCATCGCCCTGGCCGCGATCGCGTTTTCGAATACGCTCCTGCCCCACGCTGTTGCCCAGAACGCGGCCGGCGAAAATGCATCTGCGAAGCGGAGGACTTCTCCCGCGAGGTCGATGCCGCGGGCGAAGCGCTGCGCAGCTTCAACGCATCGATGTCGCCGGAACTCGACAAGAAGCTGCAATCGCTCAAGGCCGCCAAAGGCTGGAGCGACGACAACTTCAGGGAACTCGCCCAGGACTACCTGTTCGACGCCCGCACCGCCGCGCTAGACCAGAAAGCCAACGCTCTCCTTAGCAAGCTCGACGAACTCGGCAGCTCCGGCGAGCGAGGCGGCGCGGATTGCGCCAAGCTCGCCGAACTGAAGGCGACCGGCGCGGAACTGCTGGCGGTGATGAAGACCAAGTCATCGCTGACGCTTGCGCGCATTGACGAGGAGATCGCCGCAAGCCGAGGCGGCTCATCGGGCGCGGATCGGGATCGCCAGGCAGCGCTCAGATTACCGGAGCCGGACAAAGATGACCTGCTCGGTCTGAAAACCTGGGCTGGATACGGGCGAGAATACCGACCGAGCCGGAGCCTCGGGATCGAGTCCCCGGACCGGGGGTCAGCCAGCGGCCGGCGCGCCACCGAAAACAGCGAAGCCAGCCGAGCCGGCAAAGCCTCAGCCGCGGAAGCCGAAAGCCGACCGCACCGCCGGCCGTGAGGAAACCAAGCCGTCCCGTCCCAACCCGGCGCGGCCACCCGCCGGGACGGGCCCGGCGACCGAGGGATGGTCCGCCACGACCCAGCTCGATGCACAGGGCCGGATGCGGGCGCCGCGCCTCCCAGGCCGCCGGTCCACAGGCCCCTGGCGATCTTGCCTTGAACACACCGCCGCCGACGATCGAGGACTGGAACCAGCAGCTTCCACCGCCGGACAGC
Source organism: Filomicrobium sp. (assembly GCA_965226995.1). Taxonomy (GTDB): domain Bacteria; phylum Pseudomonadota; class Alphaproteobacteria; order Rhizobiales; family Hyphomicrobiaceae; genus Filomicrobium. Next base: position 153,995 of record CBDDFK010000007.1, on the reverse strand, counting down.
TTTGCGGGGCCTGAAGAGGGCTATACGGTCGAGGAAATCCGCGATGCGACACGGGGGTTCTTCGGCACCATCTCGACCAACCTGGCGGCCGTCCTGGAACACGCCTTTCGAATTGGGGGCGGCCAACCGCCTACGTTCTCGGGTATGAAGGCGGGCGGCGCATTCCTCGCGGGGCTACGCTATGGCAAGGGCCAGCTCTACATGCGCAGCGGGCTGAGCGCCCAGGTTTACTGGCATGGCCCGTCGCTGGGTTACGACTTCGGCGCGGAAGGCTCACGGACGATGTTCCTGATTTACTCCCTTCGCCAGCCCGGACGACCTCTATCGCCGCTATACCGGCGTCGACGGCTCCGCCTACCTTGTGGGCGGGGTCGGCGTGACGCTGCTCAAAGGCGGTCCGGTGATACTTGCGCCGATCCGCTCGGGCGTCGGCCTTCGTCTCGGTGCGAATATCGGCTACGTGCGCTTCTCTCCCGAGCCGACATGGAACCCGTTCTGATTTCTCCCAACCGATCGAGGTAGCGGTCAAGGCCGCGCAATTGCCCGAAACTAAAGAAGCGCGGCAGCCCATTCGGACCGCCGCGCCTTCAATGCCTGGCTGTGTCGCCCGGGCGAGAGCGGCTGTAGACCGCTGCCGCTCTAGATCGTGTTCAGTTCAGACTGAATCACGATCTTGCTTCCTTCGCTCACGGGCCGCATCGGCCTTCGGCCGAGCCCTGCGCGGGCGCGCCGCAAAAGCGGCGGACCGCGGTCGCGGTCTTGGAGCGCGTCCATCAAACATGAACGCGCTCTAACAGGTGACACCTTCTAGCGATCACCCGGCCAGGTGTATTTCTGGCCGCCACCGCCGAACAGGCCCGAGCTGTAAGACGGGCTGTAGGCGTAGTTCGTCTTCGGCTTGCGATAGCGACGAACCTTCTTTTTGCGCGAGGTCGGCTTGTTGGCAGGCTGATAATAGCCGCCGGAATTCGACGAATAGGTCTTCCGCCGGGTCTTCTTGCGCTTCGCGTATGTCTTGTGGCTCGGGGTGCTACCGGTGACGGTGATCCGCGTCGCCGACTTACCGTGGCGCGAGAACGAGCTGGTAGAACTTCTTGGCATTCGCCGGGAGACAGACGCACACAGCCATGCGAGGCCGGCGAACCCAGGCGCCCGGTCGCGTAGGTGGCATGGATCGCGTAGCCGCCATGGAAGAAGACCGAATACGGCATCGGCGCATTGTCGTACTTCTTCGAATAGTGCATGCGGGTCATCCACTTCGGACGCCAGGTGCCGTTCGGCGTGTGATAGCCGCGACGGCCGGACGAGATCTTCCAGACATGCTCGGTCTTGCCATGAACTTTGACGGTCATGGTCTGTCTCGACAAGTCCACGTAGGCCTTCAAGGCCGGTGCGGCCGGTCGTGTTTTTTTCGCCGGCGGCGAAACGGCGGCGACCTTGGAGGGCTTGCTGCGCGTCGCCGTTTCATACGCGCGGGTCGACGTCGCCGTTCGGCTCGTTTCGACGGAGCGCTGCGCCGATGACGGCGGCTTCACCACGTTCACGATTTCCGGCTTACGCGCCGCCGGGGCTGCCGGAGCTGCCGGGCTTGCGATAGTCCGCCTCCACCTTCGCGGCGGGGATGACTTCGACGTTCTTGGCTATGGGGTCGGCCGAAAGGGCGGCCGGGAAAGTCAGAAGCGCGGTCAAGCCGGCGCCCAGGATCATGCGTGCCCGCATCGATGAGAACTCCAACACTTACTCAAACCTAAAATCCGACAAGCGAATTGCCAGGATCTTGGTGAACGTAAGCGTGCGAGCGCTGCCGAAGCCTTAACCGCAATGGCCGAAAAGCAAAAAGAAACGCGCGATTCCCGTATTGGGACGCGCGTTTCCTCGGGCTAAAGATTTGAGTCCGTTCAGCGGATGTGAATGCGCGTCCTTCCGGGGCCGTACTGCCGCACGAGCGAGAAGAGCCGGCGCGCGTTACCGGGCGCGAGGCGGACGCAGCCGTGCGAAGCGCGGCGGCCCAGACGGTGCGTTTCCGTCGTGCCGTGGATTGCGTAGCCGCCTCGGAAAAAGATCGAATACGGCATCGGCGACCAGTGGTACTTGCGCGAGTGCCACATACGCTCGAGGCGGCGCGGCCGATAGGAACCGGACGGCGTCGTGTAACCGCGGCGACCGGTGGAAACACTCCAGGAATAGCGATGCGAGCCGTTGACGTAGACCTGCATCGTCTGCGAGCCGCGATTGATCTTCACCACCACGCCGGCTTCAGCCGTCGACGGAGCCGCGCTGCAGAAGAAGATCCCGGCGGCGAGGGCAAACAGGAATTGAGAGAAACAGGAATTCTTACGCATGACAGTTGGCCCCGGTAACGCGGATACAGGAAAGGGTTCGTTCGGCACGCCAAGCGCTTCCCCTGGGACACGCGCTGCCAGCGTGAGGCGGGGAGCCGTGGACGGACCATCGCAATGGTGGCGCAGATGGCGCACCCACTCAAGGTGAAGCGGCAGAAAGTTCGCTCGAAGAAGAAGCGAGTGTTGTGATTGGGCCAAATGCGGCACGCGGTATGACGTGTCGGGCGGCGGGGCGGCGGAGCGGCACCGTAGCCGTTCAGCCCTTCACCTTCTCATAGCCCTCAAGCGCCCGCTTTCTCGCTTCCTTGTGGTCGACGATCGGCTTCGGATAGGTTTTTCCGAGCGTCACACCTGCCTTCTCGAGCACATCCTCTGGCGCGTCCCATGGGGCGTGAATGTGCTTTTTGGGAAGGTCTTTCAGCTCCGGCACCCATTTGCGGACGTACTCCCCTTCCGGATCGAATTTCTCGCCCTGGGTGACGGGATTGAAAATGCGGAAATAGGGCGCCGCGTCGGCGCCGGAACCGGCGACCCACTGCCATTGCGAGGCGTTTGAAGCGAGGTCCGCGTCGACGAGGGTATCCCAGAACCACGCTTCGCCCTCGCGCCAGTGGATCAGCAGGTCTTTCACCAGGAAAGAGCCGACGATCATGCGGACGCGATTATGCATCCAGCCGATCGCCCAGAGTTGGCGCATGCCGGCGTCGACGATGGGATATCCCGTCTTTCCCTTCTGCCAAGCCTTTAGCGCCTCGGCGTCGTCATCCCAGGGATACTTCGCAAACTCCTCACGCCAGGGAGATTCCGGGATATGCGGGAAGAAATAGAGAAGATTGGCGGAGAACTCGCGCCAGACGAGTTCTTGCAGGAAGGTCTCGAGGCCCTTGCCGTCAGGAATCGATCCATCCTCGGCGCGCGCCCTGGCTTTATGCCAGACGTAAGCGGGACTGATTTCGCCGAAATGAAGATGCGGCGACAGCCGTGACGTTCCGTCTTCGGACGGGATGTCTCGCAGCTTGTGATAATCGGCGACGACATTGTCGAGGAACCATTCGAACCGGTCGTGCGCGCCGCTCTCGCCCGGGCTCCAGGCGCCGCGCAGACCGCCGGCCCAGTCCGGCTTGTTGGGCAGCAGGCTCCAATCGGAGAGCTTGTCGCTTTCGACCTTACCCTTGTAGCCGACGATTTCATCCGGGCGGCTGACGGGCGGACGCGGCGGGCCGTCCTGGCGCATCGCCCGCCAGAATGGCGTGAACACCTTGTAGGGCGTGCCATCCTTCGTGCAGACCGCGCCGGGCTCTTTCAGGAGGACACCGGTGAAACGCCGCACCTCGATCCATTGCTCCTCGTCGGAGGCGAGCGCTTCATGGATCGTCTTCTCCAGTTCCGCCGACCACGGCTCATAGCAGCGCGTGAAATGCACCGCGCGCGCATTCACTTCGCGCGCCAGATCGGGGATCGTTTGCGCCCAACGACCGCGGCGAAGGATGAGGTCGGCGCCGAGGTTCTTGAGATCGGATTTGAGTTTGTCGAGGCTCTTGTGCAGCCACCACAGTGAGGCGCCGCCCATTCTCCAGTCGCCTGGCGTCTCTTCATCGAGGACATAAACGGGAAGGATCGGGGCGCCTGTCTCGCATGCTTTCGACAGGGCGTTGTTGTCGGCGAGCCGGAGATCGCGCCGAAACCAGACGATAATCGGACGTTCGGACATTCGGAGCGTGCCTTTCGGGCCGGCGCCTTTGTGCCGGCGAACTTCGTACCCGAGGGCAAACGGCGAATGTCCGCTTACGGTTCAGAGGACGGTCAATTGAACAGCAGGTCGAAGATTGTCTTGGGTTTCCGGCGGCGGCGGGATTTCGTCCGGCGGCGCTGCTGGTTATTGATCGAGAAACCGCCGCCTTCGGCCCAGGGCGCCCAGCCTGGTGTGCCCGAATATCCGGCACTACGGCGCCGGCGCTTCGAGGTCTTGCGCGCAACCGAGGGCGCCGGAGCCACGCCCTGGCGCAGCTTGAATTGATCCGTCACGCCGTCGACGCTGGCGACCGTCACTGTCCCGTTCTCGCTCCACGTCCAGCCGGCGACCTTCTTGCCCTGACGATGCGGCTGGATGGCCACGACACTGGCCGAGCGGAGGTCGATGATGGCGGCCATCTCCATCTCTTCAGGCCCGTTGGGCCCTTCGATCACGCCGCTGTGGTAGGTGAGGACGCCAATCTTCGAGAACGGCTTGTCCTTCTCTTCCCACGCCAACAGGCGAGGGGTGCCTTCGCCCATCATCTCCAGCGGCACGCGGATCTTGTCGTAGCCGGGCAGGATCGCGAAGAAACTGCCGCGGTTCTTGACGACTTTCCAGTCGCCCGTCCCCAGGCCGGCAATCAGTTCGTCGCCGGCTCCGGCTTCCGGCACGCCGAGCCGCTGCAGGCCATCGCGCGCGCGCCGGAAATCCGGCTTCTTGGCAGAAGCCTGACGGTAAGCCTTGATGGCCGCGTCGGCTTCGCCCTTGGCTTCGTGGATGGCGCCGGTCGTCCACAATACTTCCGGGTGGTCGGCGTCGAGCTTGCGCGCATTGACGAGGTCGCTTTCTGCGATCTCGGGCTGCTTCGACTTGACGTAGGCGTAGGCCCGGTAGGCGAAGGCCACCGCCGAGCGTTGGTCGAGTTCGAGCGCGCGGTTGAGGTCCGCCAATGCAGCGTCGCCCAAATCGGCCATTGCGTGCGCAAGGCCGCGAAGCTCGTAGCCGCGCGCCTCAGTCGGACGCAATTCGATGAAGCGCGTGAAGTCGGCTATCGCGGCCTCGAGATTGGCCATCGATAGATAGGCCTCGCCACGTAAGGCGTAGGCCCCGGCGTTGCCGATATCGAAGGCGATGGCGCGCGACAGATCCTCGATCGCCTCGCTGAGGTGACCGACTTTCAGTTTCGCCTCCGCCCGGTTGCGGTAACCCGAAGCAAAGCGGGAGTCGGTGCCGACAGCGCGCGAGAAATCGCGAATGGCGGCATGCGGCCGGTCGAGTTCAAGGTGCGCCTTGCCGCGACCGGCCAGAGGTGCGGCTGCCGAGGGCATCAGGCGGACGGCCTGAGTGAAATCGCGGATGGCGCGGTCGGGCTTGCCGATCTGCATCAGGGCACCGGCGCGATTGTTGTAGGCGGCGGCATATCCCGGCGCGAGGACCAGGGCGCGGTCGAAATCCTTCAGGGCTTCGTCGGGAAGGCCGAGGGCCAGAAGCAGGTTGCCGCGGTTGTTGTATGTGGCCGCATATTCGGGAAAGAGCTCGACGGCTTTGTTGAAATCCTCGATCGCTTCGCGCGTTCGGCCAAGCCGGACATAGGCCACCCCGCGGTCATTCAGGATGGTGGCGCGACGGTCGTCCGGCAGCGTGCGGTCCGAGAGGGCCGAATTGTAGTGTTCGATCGCTTCCTCGGATTTGCCGCGCTGCAACGCGAGTGCGCCGTTGCGGGCGCTGAGCTTGCTCGAATCGTCCGTGCGGGCGGCGAATGCCGGCGGCGCGGAGCCGAAAAACGCGGCAGAACACGCCAAGGCGACCGCAGCAAACAGCAGCGTGAGGTTTCTCGGCATGTCGCTCTTAAACGGCATCTCGTCTCCGGAGCCGGGAAAAGGGTTCGGGCTTGGCCCTGGTTATAGCATCATTCGGCTGGATTTGTGTTGACCTCAGAGCACAACGCGAAAAGCCCGGGCGGGTTGCCCGGGCTTCTCGATGGCGTGCCCCCTTCGAAAGCCGCGAGGCTCCCGAAGATCGTTTGCGGTCTTAGACCGAGTAGTAGAGGTCGAATTCCACCGGGTGAGGCGTCATTTCGTACCGCATGTTTTCTTCCATCTTCAGCTCGATGTAGGCATCGATCATGTCGTCGGTGAACACACCGCCGGCCTTGAGGAACTCGCGGTCCTTGTCGAGGCTCTCGAGAGCTTCGCGAAGGCTGCCGGCGACCGTCGGGATCTCGGCCAGTTCGGCGGGCGGCAGGTCGTAGAGGTTCTTGTCCATCGGGTCGCCCGGATGGATCTTGTTGTTGATACCGTCGAGGCCGGCCATCAGCATCGCCGCGAATGCCAGGTAGGGGTTCGCCGTCGGGTCCGGGAAGCGGACTTCGATGCGCTTGGCTTTCGGGCTGGTGGTGTAGGGGATGCGGCAGGAAGCCGACCGGTTGCGGGCCGAGTAGGCAAGCAGGACCGGCGCTTCGTAGCCGGGAACCAGACGCTTGTAGGAGTTGGTCGAAGCGTTGGCGAAGGCGTTGATGGCCTTGGCGTGCTTGAGGATGCCGCCGATGTAGAACAGGCAGGTTTCCGAAAGGTCGGCGTACTTGTCGCCAGCGAAGACCGGCTGGCCTTCCTTCCAGATCGACTGGTGGCAGTGCATGCCCGAGCCGTTGTCGCCGAAGACGGGCTTCGGCATGAACGTCGCGGTCTTGCCGTAGGCCTGGGCGACGTTGTGGATCGCGTACTTGTAGATCTGCAGGTGGTCGGCGATCGTGGTGATCGGCGCGAACTTGATGCCGAGTTCGTGCTGCGCGGACGCGACTTCATGGTGGTGCTTCTCGACCGAAACGCCCATTTCCGCCATCACGGCGAGCATCTCGGAACGGATGTCCTGTCCGGAGTCGATCGGCGGGACCGGGAAGTAGCCGCCCTTGGTGCGCGGACGGTGGCCCAGGTTACCCATTTCGTACTCGGTGCCGGAGTTCGAGGGCAGTTCGGTGGAATCGACGCGGAAGCCGGTATTGTACGGTTCAGCGGAGAAGCGGACGTCGTCGAACATGAAGAACTCGGCTTCCGGGCCGAAGAACACGGCATCGCCGACGCCGGTCGACTTCATGTAGGCTTCTGCCTTCTTGACGATGGAGCGCGGGTCGCGCTCGTAGGCCTGCCCGGTCGAAGGCTCGCGGATATCGCAGAAGACGGCGAGGGTCGTCTGCGCGAAGAACGGGTCGATGTGCGCCGACTCGTAGTCGGCCATCAAGAGCATGTCGGAAGCTTCAATGCCCTTCCAACCTGCGATCGAGGAGCCGTCGAACGCATAGCCTTCGTTGAACATGTCTTCGTCGACGCAGCTGGCGTCCGCCGTCACATGCTGCATCTTGCCGCGCGTATCGGTGAAGCGGAAGTCGACGAATTTAACGTCCTTGTCCTTGATGAGCTGGACGACATCGCTGGCGGTTTTCATGAAGTCTCCCCGTGTTGCGAGCGAGTTGTGGTTGGTGGGAAAGTCGCGGCCGGCGCGCGGAAGTCATGGCCAGCCGAATTCGGTGAAATGACGACCGAGGATCAGATCGCTTCGCCGCCGGTCTCTCCGGTGCGGATGCGGATGGCCTCTTCAACGGTCGAAATGAAGATCTTGCCGTCGCCAATGCGGCCGGTCTTCGCGGCCTTCTGGATTGCTTCAACGGCCTTGTCGAGCAGTTCGTCCTGGAGGACCACCTCGACCTTTACCTTCGGCAGGAAGTCCACGACGTATTCGGCGCCGCGATAGAGTTCGGTGTGACCCTTCTGGCGGCCAAAGCCCTTGGCTTCGACGACGGTAATGCCTTGCAGACCGATTTCCTGCAGCGCCTCCTTCACCTCATCGAGTTTGAAGGGTTTGATGATGGCTTCGATCTTTTTCATGGTTCCCTGGGACCTCCATTGGCCGGCCAGCCGTTATTATTGACTGCGCCGACGGACGGGCGTTGGTTAGCACGCGCTGTGCCAGTTGGTGAACGAAAAATAAACACGTGAAATTTGAATGACCTAGCGCAAAGCGGGCAATTCTGTGAACGTCTTATGCTCATAAGTAAGACTAATTGATGGGCGCTTTGCCTAAAAAACAACCATTCGATTGATCGGCGCCCTGTGGGACATTCGCGATTGACGCAGGCGAAAGGAAACCTCGGATGATCCGCCCCCCGACCGAACTCCTGACCAACGAACAGATGGCCGAGGCCGACCGGCTGGCCGTCGAGATGGGCGTGCCAAGCCTGACCTTGATGGAGAACGCAGGCCGGGCCGTGGCCGACGAGGCGGTCAAGATGGTGGACGCCGGCGCACGGATCGTTGTCTTGTGCGGCCCTGGGAACAACGGCGGCGACGGCTTTGTGGCGGCGCGGCTCTTGAACGAGCGCGGCTATGACGTCGCTGTCTATCTTCTGGGCGACGTGGGCGCGCTGAAAGGCGATGCGGCGGCGAATGCGCGGCGGTGGCGGGAGACCGGTTCCGTCCGGCAGCTGGAGGAAGCGGCGCAGTCGCTGGCCGGTTGTGAAATCGTGATCGACGCGCTCTTCGGGGCGGGGCTCGCGCGCCCGATCGAAGGAACTGCCGCCACCGTCATTGAGAACGTAAACGCTAATGCCGCCATCCCTGTCCTCGCCGTCGACGTGCCTAGCGGTCTTAACGGCAATACCGGTCAACCGAGAGGAGATGCCGTTGTAAAGGCTGAGCGGACGGTTACGTTCTACCGTCGCAAGCCCGGCCACCTGCTCGAGCCTGGCCGCAGCCTTTGCGGCAAAGTCGTCCTGGCGGATATCGGCACGCCCGCGGCGGTGCTCCCTGCCGATACCGATGAAGACGCCGGGCGGCTCCTGCCAGGGCAAGCCATCATACGGGCGAACGCCGCGCCGCGTTACACTCTGCCGCGAATGGAATGCGCAGCCGAAGACCGGCACAAGTACAGCTTCGGTCATGCCGTGATCTTCTCCGGGCCAGCCCATTGCTCGGGCGCGGCAAGGCTGACCGCCCGGGCGGCATTGCGGATCGGCGCGGGCCTTGTGACGGTCGCGGCCGACGGCGAAGCACTCGGCGCTCATGCGGCCCAACTCAACGCCATTATGCTCGCCGAGGTCGCGGATACATCGGCGGTTGCGCGACTGCTCTCGGACCGCCGCCTCAATTCGGTGGCGATCGGGCCGGGCCACGGGGGCGGGCAGAAATCCCGCTCGTTCGTCGAGGCGATTCTGGCCAGCGATGCGGATGTCGTACTCGATGCCGATGCGCTGACCGCGTTCGAGGGCAATGGCGAAATACTTTTCAAGGCCATCGCGCAGCGCCGCGACGCTGGACGTGAGGAGCCGGCGGTCGTGCTGACGCCGCATGAAGGCGAATTCGCCCGGCTCTTTCCCGACCTTTCTGGAGATAAGCTTTCACGCGCCCAGGCCGCTGCCGCCCGATCTGGCGCCGTGGTCGTCCTAAAGGGGCGCGACACCGTCATCGCCGCGAGCGACGGCCGGACATCGATCAATGAGAACGCGCCGATATGGCTGGCGACCGCCGGCTCCGGCGACGTGCTGTGCGGGCTGATCGCGGGGCTGATGGCGCAGGGCGTTCCGGCGTATCGGGCGGCATGCGCGGGCGTCTACATGCACGGCGACGCTGCGAGCCGTTTTGGGCCGGGCCTGATTGCGGAGGATCTGCCTGAGATGATCCCCCATGTCCTTTCGGACCTACAGGCAGCGGGTTTCTAGAAGGGAGCGCGTTGCGGACGGCGGCTCAGTAATAGAGCAGGACGAGAGCGAAGCCGAACGACAGGCCGATATAGCTGAAGCGTGTCGAGTGCCGCGCAAACCAGTGTTTCGAATTCGTCCAAAGCGACGACCACCGCACGGTTGCGAGCAAGCCAACGAAAAGACCGGCAATGGCGCCGAGAATAAAGGACGGCAGATCGATCCGCGCCGGCATGTCCGGCGATGGCATTGCGGCCAATAACCCGGGCACGAAAGACCAGTCCATGCCGGTTTCCGCAACCAGACGGACACCGAGAATCATTGCAACGAGAATGAGTAGATCACCAATCAAACGCGACATGACGCCCAAATCCGTTCGCCCGGAGATGTCTCCGGCGTTCTGAACTGCAAATTCCAATTTAGAGTAATTGCGTCAACCGACGGTTAAGCGCGGGCGCGCCGCTCGAATGAGCGCCTGGCCGCGCGAGCGCGCCGCCCCAGCCGGTTCGCCCCCCGCCCGATGCTACGCTGCGGAATTCAAAATTTGCGTTGCAAAAACGAATGAGGATTGACACCGAACCGTCATGGGAGCACCATGCTTTTAACGATAGGAAAAGGAGGTTTAAGAAAATGACTCCACCTGGTCGGATTTAAGAACCGAAAACAGAGCGATATAGACGCTGCAGTTCGGTTCGTTCGGAAAAATTGAAAAAACCTTGCAGGCAAGCAAAGTCCAGTATCCAGGCCTGTTGGCCGTAAAAGCGGATATTCGACGGCACGAAGCAGCACTTTCTGCCATGCGTGTTGCTCCAGGGCTGAATAAAGGGGTTTGCGTCGCCTGAAATCGACCTGATGTGATCGGGCCGGGCATTAGTAGAAGACGAGAAAACGAAATCGTAACCCCGCACTGAGGGGGCTGTTCAGCAGCATCTCGAATGTTGGGACCGATATGGAAAACTCGCTTCGGAGTAGGAAGCCCAATTCCCAGTCGCAATGATGGAGCCCGGGAGATTGTTTTCAATCTCCTTGGGCTCTTGATTTTCATGGATCCTATTTATTTACTGAATATATTTTCTGGCGCCTGCTGAAACTCGGAATGCGAAAGACCGCCGAAGCACGAGAACCCATTGGCATCCCGCAAGGCGAGGCAGCTTTCGCTAGTGTTCCGTCTCAGTCATTTGCCTCCCAAATCGGCGCGCTTGCGAGCAAATGTCTGAGACATGAGGAACACTAGAAACTCTATGATTGTAGTGTTGCTTTTGTCACTGACGCTTGGCAGATCGCATCGCGGCAACTGGGGGCCAAGCGTCTGTGACGCAACACTAGAGTGCGTTCATGTTTGATGGACGCGCCAAGTGCGCGACCGCGGTCCGGCGTCGTTCCACACCGGCTTGCCGAGTGTGGACTAAAAAGAATTCTCAACACCGGCTTGCCGCCGCCAACACGGGCTTGCCCAGTGTTGGGCTCTGAAGTGCGGACCAAAAAGTACCCTCCACACCGGCTTGCCGAGTGTGGACTAAAAAGAATCCTCAACACCGGCTTGCCGCCGCCAACGTGCGCCTGCGCAGCGTTGGGAACTCCAAGTGTTGGCCAAGCCAACGATAGCTTTTCCACATCAAGCGGAATCACATCGCCAGCCTGATCCCACCGCCCGGCCGTCCATAGAAGTAACGTGTTTGCGTGGCCGGGCGAATTGGACGCGTGGTTCAGCGTAATCCTCTGCCAGGGATCAGACCCGCTCATGAATCGCTCAATCGGTGCCGAATGCCGCGCTTCGCTCGTTCGGCGACAGCCGCTGCCAGCCCGACGTCTTCGACCGCCCGCCGGGCTGCTTCAACTTCGATGAACGCGACGCGGCTCCGCGGCCCGGCAACAGATCGGAACGGGGATTGCGCTTTGCATGCTCGGCCAGATCGGCCAGAAGCACGCCGAGGAGCGGTGCCGCCACGTCGGACGAATGCACTTTGCGGGCCCACGGCTCCGACGCCGAGCCCGTTCCAACGACCACCACGTAGGAATAAGCCGCGCCGTTCGCGAACTGAAGGCCGCCGGAGGCCCAGGCGTCGACGGTGGCGTCGGGATCGAGCGTCACCTGCGTTCCGGACTTCGCAAAGTGGAGACGCAGGTCACCGCGCCGGTCGGCGCACCAGTCGGAGAGACTCTTCAAAGTGCCATGCGAGCGGCCGTTGTCGCGATAGCAAAGCGGCGCGGAGAGGAACGCGCGGAGCATGCCGCGGGCGGCAGGCTTGATGACAGCGCGCGGAACGATGTTGCTGGCGAGCTTTTCGACCGGACTGCCGCCTTGCGCCGCCTCGGCCTCGGCGCGGACGGTGAAGTCGTAATCGCGAATGAGCGATGGATAGCCCACGCCAACCTTGTCGCGGCCGAGCAGCGCATTGAGGATGACACCGGACATCTGGTGGACCCGGCGGGGCGATCCGGAAATCTGGCCCAACACCGCGGCAGTGGACGGCGGCGTTCCTTCGCCGTTGGCGTTCTCCGGCGGCATGTTGAAACCGAACGTATCGATGAGCTTGCGGACCGGCGCCTGCCCAACGCGAGCCGTGCGGTGCATGACCGGATTGTTGAGCGAACACGCGAATGCGACCTCCGCCTTGCGCCCGCGCCGGAGCTTACCGTTGCGCCGGCACGTCTCGAGGCCGCGCTCGGGCGCCTCGGTGTCGAGATAGAGCGTGTTGAGGTTGTCTTTTCCTTCGTTGGCGATGGCCATGGCCGCGATCATCTTGCCAATCGACGCAATCATGCGCGGTTCGCGGCGGCTTTCATAAAATCCGGTTTCGCTTTCGCGCGCGACCGGCGAGCCGAAGTACGCCGCGGTCGCCGTGTTCTCGAAATAACGCACGATGCGGCCGTCGGCATCGGCGGCGACAACGGCGACGTGCGGCATGACGCGGTCGTTCTCCTGGCGGGCGGGGTCGAGCGTAAAGCGCGGATCGATCCGGTCCGTGAGCTTGGCGTCGAGATCGACGACGGCCTTCGCCATGCGCTGGTGGAAATCCAGGTTCTCGCCAGCCGAGAGGCTGGTTGTCAGACCGCGCACGTGGTTGCGCCAGTCGAAGCCGTAGACCTGCTTCATTTCCTCGCGCAGGCCATAGCGCGCCGCCGGCATCAGCTTGTTGGCACGATAGATCGGGTTGGCGCGGGCACGGGCGGCGGTCGCCGGGGAAAGACGCGCCAGCGTGGAGTCGAGGCCCGGGGCGACCTGCGGGTCCGGCGGGCCGCCGGCAAGCGCGATCAACTCGAACAGCACGGCCTTTTGCGCCTCGGGATCGGAGATCAGCCGCTCGGCGCAGAGCCGGGCGCGGACTTCGGTGATATACCGCCAGCGGTCCAGGCGCACGGCGTTGAGGTTCTCGCTGCCGGGAAGAAGAATGATCGGTTTGTTGACGGCCGACGCCAGGACGAACTGCTCGGCAACCGACAGATCCTTGGCGGCTTTGCCAAAGACGATGCGGCTTGCCACTTCGACGCCATGAAGCGACGAGCCGCCGGTCCGCTGCGCCAGCCACAGGTGATTGGCGGCCCATTGTTTCAGCCGGCTGTCGCTGCCGCCGGACGTGAGTTCGACGTATATGACAGGTGCGAGCCACCACTCCGCGAGCTTGCGTTTCAATTTCTCCAGCGGGCTCTCATGGACGCTCGGCGGAGTCTTGTAGATGACGCGCGCGAATTGCATGGGAAGCGTTGAGCCGCCGACGCCGAGGGCCGGCCTTCCAGATGCGATGGATCGCTTGAGCGTCGAATAGGGGATCTTGAGGACGCCCAGGAGATCGATGCCGAACGGGTTCAGCCAGGTGCCGATGTGGCGGTCTTCATGATAGGTGAGGCACTGCCAGTAATTCTCCGGAACTTCGCGCACCGCGATCGACTTGTGGTCCGGATTGGACGAGTAATCGCCCAGATCGATGGCTTCACCGGTCCAGTTCACGTCCTGCCGGCTGTCCAGCCTGGGATCGAAGGTGCCCACGAAGTTGCCCTCGCGGTCGTAGATCGCCGTGGCCAGCCAGCGCTCGGCATCGTAGCGCAACTTTTCGCCGAGATAGAGCTGGCCGGTGTATCCGCGCACGGGCGCGACGACGTAAACCAAGAGCAGCGCGAATACGACGTAGGCCACGGCGCCGAGCACGACGTAGCGTAACGCGCCGAGGCGCGGGTTGAACGCCACCCATTCGGTGAAGAAGCGCGCCAAGCGGATCGGGACGGCGACAACCATCTCGACCAACCGCATGAAGGCGCGGGCGATTTCGATCATGCCCCGCTCGATGCTCGTGGATCCAAGAGGTTCGATGCGTTAGCGGTGCTTTGTGGCGCGGCAACGACGGTTTGTTGCGAATGCGGCACGGATTGTTTGCGCAAACCGCCGTTGGCATTCGCAGCCGTGTTGCGCCTCACGTCTCAGCCCGAAACGCCGTCCTGCAAGGCGTCCATCTGCTGGCGGATCGCTTTCTCAGCAGCGTCTGCTTCCCGCCGATCCCGGATTCGCAGTTGCACAGTCCGGCCGGAGCGGGTCGTAATCATCATGTAATGCACATTGAAGACGGCTTCATAGATGCCGCCGATTATCGCTGCGCACACCGCGGTTACGACGAATGCCCCGAAGCCGACGCCAAGCAGATTAACTTCGCCGTTACTGGGCGCGAAGTTGGCGACGTAGATCATTGTGGCGGCGAACACCACGCCAAGAAAAACGGAAAAAGCGACGATGTCCGGCGGATTTGGCATCTTCGTGCGCGAGAACGGCAAGGCCGCATGCGCGACAGTCTCGATAGCTGTCACGGAAGCGATGGGGATCGGTACGTGGTCGCCCTCCGGCGAAACCACGACCCTCTCGGTGACTGTGACGTCCTTCCCGTCTAGCAGGACGCGACCGTTTGGCCCCAAGGTCTCCGCTATGGCACGGACGAGAATATCGGCATCGGCCGAGAAGGTCCCGGCGCGGATAAAAAAGGCATTGAGGCGCGCTAGCGGCTTGAGATCGAGCGGAAGTTCGGCGGCATTCAGAGGGGCGGCGCCATCGACGAGGACAGGGATGACGAGGCGATCCGATGCGAGGGCCTGGCGGAGTTCCTCAAGAACGAAATCCGGCTCGTTAGATGACCCTTCGACGCTCCGCTGCGCGAAAAGCGAAAGCCAAGCCGGTCCAATTATGGCGAGGACGACTTTTGCATCGCGTAGCCGCTCGTTGATCACTTTCACGAAGTCGTTCCCCAGCGGGATCGAAGCTGTGTCGAGGAAAACCCGGTCAGAACCGAACGCGCCACTCAGCCGATCGGCCAGGCGGCCCGCTGACCACTCGCTGTCACGACGGCGATAACTGATGAAAACGTCCGCCATGAATGACTCCGGAGTGCGGCTCCGCAACTACTTTCCCTGCCGCTCGCCGAAAACATAGCCCGCGCCGCGCACGGTGCGAATAGGGTCGCGCTCTTTTCCGCGGATCAGCGCCTTGCGCAGACGCCCGATGTGGACATCGACGGTACGTTCATCGACGAAGGCATCGCGGCCCCATACGCCGTCCAGGAGCTGGGCGCGGGAAAGAACCCGCCCTGGGCTTTCCATCAGGAATTCCAGAAGCCGGAACTCTGTTGGGCCGAGATGCACCTCGCGCGACCCGCGCGTTACCTTGTGGGCGGCCCGGTCCAGTTCGACATCGGCAACCTTCAGGATCTCGGCCATCCGGTCGGGGGCGGCACGGCGGAGGATCGCCTTGACGCGCGCCATCAGCTCCGGAACTGAAAAAGGCTTCACGACATAGTCGTCGGCACCGGTGTCGAGGCCGCGGATGCGGTCGGTTTCTTCGCCGCGCGCGGTCAGCATGATGACCGGAATATTGCGGGTTTCGGGACGCGACCGCATGCGCCGGCACAGCTCGATCCCGGAAACGGACGGCAGCATCCAGTCGAGGACCACGATATCGGGCGCTTCCTCGGCAAGAAGCACCTCCGCCTCCTCGGCCGTGTCGCACAGAGTTACGTTGAAGCCCTCGGCCTCGAAGTTGTAGCGAAGCAAATCGCTCAAGGCCTGCTCGTCTTCGACGATGAGGATCTTGGCGGTCATCTGGTGATGTCCCATTCAGTCGCGCCGGTCAGTTCGCTCCGGCGGCCCCTTCATCATAGTCCGCGCCGTTGCGGATCATCGTCGTCGAGGTCTGATCGCCCTTGGGGCGCTCATCCGGCAGGTTCTCGCCGGTGACGAGAAAATGGATCGTTTCCGCGATGTTGGTGGTGTGGTCGCCGACACGCTCGATATTCTTGGCGCCGAACAAAAGGTGGGTGGACAATCCGATATTGCGCGGATCCTCCATCATGTAGGTCAGCAGTTCGCGGAATAGCGAGTTGTAGAGGTTGTCCAACTTCGAATCGGCGCGCCAGACGCGAATGGCAGCTTCGGCGTCGCGGGCCGCGTAGGCGTCGAGGATGTCCTTCAACTGGCTCAACGCCAGTTCGACGATATGCCGGAAACCGGTCATCAACGGCTTGGGGTGGTGCTCGTGCGCGAGGACCAGAGCGCGCTTGGCGATATTCTTGCCTAGGTCGCCGATGCGCTCCAGATCGGCGGCGATACGCAGCGCGGCCATGATGCGGCGCAGCGCCTCGGCGCGCGGCTGACGCTCGGCGATCATTGCGATCACCTGGGCCTCGATCTCCCGTTCGAGGGTGTCGATCCGGCGGTCCAGCGCGACGGTCCGCTCGGCCAGGCTCGGGTCGCGTTGATCGAGGGCGTCGAAGGCAAGACCGAGCACGTGCTCGGCCATGCCGCCCATTTCTGCGATTTTCCGGTCGAGGAGCGAAAGCTCCTCGGCGTATGTCATATTGTCGGACATCGTGTACCGCACGGATAATCCAGCGCCATCGCCAGTCCGGACAGCGCTGGAAGGCAGCGAGATCAGCCGAAGCGGCCGAAGATGTAGTCCTGCGTGCGTTTGTCCTGCGGATCCTCAAAGATCTGCTTGGTGTCGCCGTATTCGACCATGTAGCCGATATGGAAGAAGGCGACCTTGTCGGACACGCGCTGCGCCTGAGCCATCGAGTGGGTCACGATCATGATGGTATAGTTTTGACGAAGCTCCATGATCAGTTCCTCGACCTTCGCGGTGGCGATCGGGTCGAGGGCCGAGCAGGGCTCGTCCATCAGGATGATGTCCGGCTTGGTGGCAATAGCGCGGGCGATGCATAGGCGCTGCTGCTGACCGCCGGAAAGCCCGGTGCCGGGTTCGTGGACGCGGTCCTTCACTTCATTCCAAAGACCCGCGCGCTCGAGGCTTTCGGTAACCAGTTCCTCAAGGTCTTTCTTGTCCTTGACGAGACCGTGGATGCGCGGGCCGTAGGCGATGTTTTCGAAGATCGACTTCGGGAACGGGTTCGGCTTCTGGAACACCATGCCAACGCGGGCGCGCAGCTCGACGACGTCGAGGTCGGGATCGTAGATGTCCTGGCCGTCGATGGAGATGTCGCCGGTAACGCGGCAGATGGGAATGGTGTCGTTCATGCGGTTGACACACCGCAGATAGGTCGACTTACCGCAGCCGGACGGACCGATGAGGGCCGTGACCGCGTTGCGCGGCACGTCGAGGTCGACGTCGAACAGAGCCTGCTTCGCGCCGTAGTACACGCAGACCTTGCGCGAGACGACCTTTGGGTCGGTAACGGGCGAGCGCGTAATCGACGTCGGCGTTTCCTTGACTTGCTGGTCCATGGCTCCCTTGACCCCTTACCATTTCCGCTCAAAGCGGCGCCGCAGATATACCGCGGCCGCGTTCATAACAAACAGGAACATTAGGAGGACAATCGTCGCACCCATGGTCCTTTCGACGAAGCCACGCTCGGCGGAGCTGGCCCACATGTAGATCTGCACCGGCAGCGCTGTCGCCGGATCCATCGGCGTCGACGGATAATCGACGACGAAGGCGACGAGACCGATCATCAGGAGAGGCGCGGTTTCGCCGAGCGCCTGAACGAGTCCGATGATGGTGCCGGTGAGTATCCCCGGCAACGCCAGCGGCAGGACGTGGTGAAACAGCGTCTGCATTTTCGAAGCGCCGACCCCGAGCGCCGCCTCGCGGATCGACGGCGGCACGGCACGGATCGCGGCGCGCGTCGCGATGATCACGGTCGGCAGTGTCATCAGCGACAAGACGAGACCGCCGACCAGCGAAGCCGAGCGCGGCAGCTCGAAGAAGTTGATGAAGATCGCCAGACCGAGGAGGCCGAACACGATGGAGGGCACGGCCGCCAGGTTGTTGATGTTGACCTCGATGATGTCGGTCAGCCTGTTCTTGGGCGCGAACTCCTCAAGATAAGCTGCCGCCGCGACGCCGATCGGCACGGCGACCAGCGCAACGATGATCATCATGAAGAACGACCCGATCAGCGCAACGCCGAGACCGGCCGTTTCCGGCTGACTCGACGCCCCGTAAGTGAAGAGGCCCGAGTTGAACTGCTTCTCCAGGCGTCCATCGGCGACAAGCTTGTCGACCCAGGCGACCTGACGATCGTTAAGCTGACGGCGGTTTTCCGGCGTATCGCGGTCGATGGCGCCCTTCAGGAGAGAGTCGACATCGCCGTGCGCGTGCACCCAGATCGGTACCGTCTGGCCGACTTTCGACCGGTCAGCTTCGACGACGTCGCGGATCTGGGTGTCGATGCCGCGCGAGAGGAGACCGCGCAGATCGCGCTTTTCCTGGCGCGAAAGCTTGTCGACGCCGAGGGCGTTCTGCAGGGCATCGCGGGCCAGCTTGGTGTAGTTGGCCAAACGCAGGTTTTTGTCCGTGACCTGGCCTTCGGCGTTCTGGAACTCCGCGGGATCGAGGAACACTTCGAGCTGGATGTTCGACTGAAGGAACGCCGACCAGCCTTTCGAGATGATCGATGCAAAGAGTACGACCAGGAAGAACATTGCCAGCGAAATGGCGGCAAGACCGTAGGCCTGGTAGCGCCTCTCGGCGGCGTAGCGGCGCTTCAGGAGCGCCGGGTCGTTGAGCCTGCGCCCTGCGGTTCCGGCAGAAGACGAGCCAATGGTTTCCTGCATAGCCATTATTCGTACTGCTCCCGGTATTTACGAACGATGTAGAGCGCATAGACGTTGAGCGCCAACGTGATCACGAACAGCGTCAGACCGAGTGCGAAAGCCACCAGCGTCTGCGGGCTGGTGAATTCGAGGTCGCCGGTGAGCTGCTCAACGATCTTTACGGTTATGGTGGTGACGGGCTCGGCTGGGTTGAGCGTCATGGTCGCGGCGACGCCGGCGGCGAGCACCACGATCATGGTCTCGCCGATGGCGCGGGAGGCCGCCAGCATGACCGCGCCGACGATGCCCGGCAGGGCTGCGGGGAGCACCACACGCTTGATGGTCTCGGACTTCGTGGCGCCCAGGCCGTAGGAACCTTCACGCAATGCCTGCGGCACCGACGAGATGATGTCGTCGGACAGCGACGACACGAACGGGATGATCATGATGCCCATGACGATCCCGGCCGTCAGGACCGACGTCGCGGCGATATCGAGCCCGACGGCGGCGCCGGCATCGCGCAGGAACGGGCCGAAGGTCAGCAACGCGAAGATGCCGTAAACGATGGTCGGGATGCCTGCGAGGATTTCCAGCACCGGCTTGGCGAATGAACGGAACTTCGGGCCGGCGTACTCCGACATGTAGATCGCGGCGTAGAGCCCGACAGGGACGGCGACCAGCAAGGCGACAATCGAGATGAAAAGCGTGCCCCACAGAAGCGGGATGAGGCCGTACTGCCCCATTTCCGACGATCCAGCGCCCGAGAAGCGCGGGTCCCATACCGTCCCGAAGAAGAAATCCTGGACCGGAACTCTCTGGAAGAAGTGGATTGTTTCGAAAAGGACTGAAGCGACAATGCCCACCGTCGTCAGGATTGCGACCGTGGAGGCAGCTATGAGTACGCCGAGGATTACGCCCTCAACGGTGTTGCGCGCCTGAAGCCGTGGCCTCACCCGGAAGAAGGCGAAGGCGAGACCGGCAAGCGCAAGTAGGGCCGCCAGGCCCGTGATAATCCAGCGGCTCGTCCGGTTGTAGACGACCTGGTCGTAGGCTGCGTTGATCACATACGGCTCGGGGGCGGAGCCAAGCACTACGCCGGCGTCTTGCAGCACCCTTTGCGCATCCGCCATCGGCCGGAAACCGAGGCGCGCCTGCTCGACGATCTTGTAGTCATCCTGAGAGAGCTTCGGCAGCCCTTCGGCGACCGATTCGATGCGGCTCAAAGTCAGCGTAACGAGCGCCTCGCGCTGATCGACGGCCTGCTGCGGCAGTTGCTGTTCGACGATCTGGCGGATGACCTGGCGCTCACCGCCCGCCCAAAGCGCGGTCAGGAGCAGGGCCGGCAGAACCGCCCAGATCGCGAGGTAGGAACCGTAATATCCAAGCCTCGAATGGAGCTTGGAGACCTCGCCGTTGACAGCGCCACGCGCCCGGACAACGCCGAGTATGTAAGCGGCGACCGCCACGGCGAGCAGTGCCAGGATAATGACCGTTGTGGACACGCGACCCCCAAAGTGCGCGCACCGCGCACGCTCCTAATTCATATGTGCCCCGCAGGCGCGGTCCACGCAGCGGACCCGATCAACCTGCCGATTCGCGGCTTCGCCCGTAACCTTCGTCGACAGAGCGACCGCATCTTTCCGTGCAAAACCGGGACGCCGGAGCGCCCCGGTGACGTGCCGTGACCGTAAAATCACAAGAGGCGCGCCGCCTTCCGGCTAGCGCGCCTCCCATGTCGATTACATGGTCTTGAGTTCGCTGACGGCTTTCTGCAGCTCGTCGAGTTCGTTCTTCGGCATCGGGACCAGGCCGTACTCAGCGAGCGGGCCGTCCGGGCCGATCATCTTCGTCGAGGTGAAGAATTCGACGTATTCCTTGAGACCGGGGATGACGCCGATGTGGGCTTTCTTCACGTAGAAGAAGAGCGGGCGCGAAACCGGATACTTGCCGGTCGAGATCGTCTCGACGTTCGGCTCGATGCCGGACATCGTGGCGACTTTCAGCTTGTCGGTGTTGTTCTCGTAGAACGACAGACCGAAGACGCCGACGCCGGTCTTGTTCGACTGCAGTTTGCCGAGCGTGACGGTGTAGTCGCCGGTGATGTCTTCCGTGCCACCGTCCTTGCGGACCTTGAAGCATGCTTTGGAAGCAGCTTTCTTGGCTTTCTTGTCGTCGCCGGTCAGGTGCAGGTCGTAGCCGCCAGCAGCTTTGCAGCCGGCTTCCATGACTTTCGTTTCGAACACTTCGCGGGTGCCGTGGTTTTCACCCGGGATGTACGCGACGATGTCCCAGTCCGGGAGCTTGTCGTTGACGTCCGACCACTTTTTGTGGGGGTTGTCGACGAGCTTGCCGTCCTGCGGGATCTTGTCGGCGAGGGCGAGGTAGACGTCCTTCGCTTCGAGAGCCCAGGAGTCGGCGCCGGCGTCGGTGGCGAACACGATGCCATCGTAGCCGAAGCGGACTTCCATGATTTCTTTAACGCCGGCTTCACCGCAAGCTTTAACTTCTTTGTCTTTGATCTTGCGCGAAGAGTTGGCGACGTCGATCGTCTTTTCGCCGAGACCCTGGCAGAACTGCTTGAGGCCAGCCGACGAACCACCGGATTCAACGACCGGGGTCTTGAACTTGTCGTAAGCCTTGCCGAATTCTTCAGCAACGATGTTCGCGTACGGAAGAACCGTCGACGAACCGGCGACCTGGACCTGGTCGCGAGCCTGAGCCGCATTTGCGAACGAGGCCGCGGCAGCAGCCGCCGCCACGATGGCGATGAACTTGTTGTTCACGCTGAAATCTCCTTAGGATTGCTCTAGGAGTGCATACAAAGCACCGACCGCATACCGGCGCCTCGCCGGGGCTCCCCGCACCGGCGAGGCCACATCTAGACCATTGCCCTAACAGGTCTATGACGGTTGTGATCTAGTTTTGTGACGACTTAAGTCATTGATTTATATTCGCAAAATAATGTTTCGCGGCGTGCGCAATTGTCGCAAGGGCGAGAAAAGCGACATAATTCCTGCCAGCCTCCCAAGCTGCCGGCGAATGCGGTGGATGGGGGCGTTGGAGGCGCGTCAGGGCCAGCGCAGTTCGCTGAAAGACAAGGTGAACGTCGAGCCCGCGCCGAGCTTGGACGAGATCGTCAGGTCGCCGCCATGGCGCTGCATGATGTGCTTGACGATTGCCAGGCCGAGCCCGGTGCCGCCCTTGGCGCGGCTCGATTTGACGCTGACCCGGTAGAACCGCTCGACCAGCCGCGGGATGTGGTGGTGGGCGATGCCGCGGCCGTTATCGGTGACCGAGATTTCCAGCCGCGCCGGCTCGCCGGCCGCCATTTCGGTCGCGATGCGGTTGACCGAGACGCTGATGGCGACGCGCCCATCGTCGCGCGCGTACTTCAAGGCATTATGGACGAGGTTCTGAACCGCCTGGACGATCTCCTCGCGGTCGGCCCGCACGTAGGCGGCGCGATCCAGTTTCGCGAGCTTGATTTCCGCCGACTGCTGTGCCGCCAGCGGTTCCAGGGACTTGACCACATAGGCGGCGACTTCGTTCAGATCGGCCCGGCCCGTTGGCGGCAGGTGCGCGCGCATTTCGACACGCGTCAGCGACAACAGGTCATCGACCAGGCGCGACATGCGCTGCGCCTGTGTCTGCATGACGGCGAGGAAGCGCTCGCGCGCCGTCTCATCGTTGCGGGCCGAGCCCTGAAGCGTCTCGATATAACCGATCAGCGAGGCGAGCGGCGTGCGCAGTTCGTGGCTGGCGTTGGCGACGAAGTCGGCGCGCATTTCCTCGATCTTCTCGCGTTCCGTCAGGTCGCGGAAGTTGATCAGAAGCCTCGCCGAGGGGCAGCCCGTGTCGAGACGGGAGACCGTGGCCTCCAGGGAGCGCGCCACCGGAACGCGCTCGCTGATATGCACCGTGATCGGGCGCGAGGTGTGCGTGGCGGTCTCGATGGCCGAGGTGAAGTCCGGGTTGCGCAGGAACATCGTCAGCGGCATTCCGAGCGTGAGGCGCGGAAACAGCTCGACGGCCAAATCATTGCAGAAGGTCACGTTGCCGTCGCCATCAAGCGTCAGCGCCGCGTCGGGCAAGGCCGCGAGGATGGCGCGCAGGGGGATTTCCGGGTCACTGTCCCGCGGGCCGTATCCGTCCATTGTCCGCCGTTCAGGATTATCGATCTCATCCTCCCGCGCCCGGATCTCGGCCGTTGTCGTTGAAGGGCCCAGGCCAGGCGCGAAGGCAGCCATGGCGAAGAACGGATCGGAGAGAACCGAAGCCAAGGCCTCCACCAGAGTGCCTGCCACCGCCGCGCAAGCGCCGAGGCTTACCACGAGGAGCGCGGCGCAGCATCGCGTTATCGAGCAAAAATCTGCCTTTTCGGCACGGCTTTTCGCCATGGCGACCGATTCCTTCCCTAAATCCCTGGCCCTTATTCCCGAGCCCTTAATCCCTGGCGGGCCAGCAATAGTCCGACGTGTCGGACGCCGCGCCAGAACCGCTTCGCGCGGCTTCTTGTGCGTTGTACAGTAACGACAACGGATCAATACGGTTCGAGATCCCTGCCGCGTTTATTTCCGATGGGACCGCGGCCGGCAGCAGTCTCAGCTCAAACACCAGCAACGCTCAATCGAGTCGGCGGGGCCTACAGCTTGCAACCGGCACATGCGGAACCGAGACTGTGCCACCGGAACATGACAATTCATCTGTGCTTCAAACGGAGTAGAACAAGAATTATGCCGCCAAGGAAGAAAGACAAGCCCGGAAAAAGCGCACCAGAAGCGGCGAGCCCGTTCGCGGATTTCGACATCGCCGATCCGAAGCTTCCCGACGATATCGCCGACAACGCCCTTACATCGGGCGGCTATCCCTATGCGAAGCGGCTGAAACGGAAGACCTACGAAGCTCAACTCAGGCTCCTTCAGATCGAGCTTCTCAAACTGCAAACCCATATCCGCAACTCCCAACAGCGCATCGTCGTGCTTTTCGAAGGTCGCGACACGGCCGGCAAAGGCGGGTGCATCGCCCGCTTCATGGAGCACCTTAACCCGAGGCACGCCCGGTCCGTGGCCCTGTCCAAGCCGACCGAGGCGGAGCGGGGCCAATGGTATTTTCAGCGGTACGTGACGCACCTGCCGACCAGCGGTGACATCGTCCTTTTCGACCGGTCCTGGTATAACCGCGCGGGCGTTGAACGGGTGATGGGCTTTTGCAGCGAGGAGCAACTTGCGGATTTCTTACGCGAGGCGCCGCAGTTCGAGTCCCTTTTGGCGCGGGACGGCGTCCACCTCTTCAAGCTGTTCTTGACGATCGGCCGCGAAATGCAGCTCAAACGTCTGCATGACCGCCAGCACGACCCGCTAAAGCGCTGGAAGCTGACCTCAATAGACCTGGCGGCAATCAAAAAGTGGGATGCCTACTCAGAGGCGAAATACGACCTGTTCCGATTCACCCACACGACTGAGACGCCGTGGACGGTCATTCGCTCCAACGACAAGCGCCGGGCCCGTCTCGAAGCCATCCGCCATGTCCTGCGCCACTTCGAATACCCGGACAAGGATGCGGTGGCGATCGGCAAGCCTGACGACGGCATCATCGGTTCGGGGCCGGGGTTCTTCTACGACGCGGAGACGTCCGGAGAACGACCGGATTGATCAGACCGCGCGGAAGCTGTCGGCGCGCGTCGAAAGATCGGGATCTTCAAGGATCGAGAAGCGCTCGGCGGCGAGCCGGGCGAACTTCAATGTCAGCGCGCGCCGCCGGGCCGCAGGCAACGGGGTGTTCTCTCCCGACCGGGCGATCTCGCCGCCGAAACGGTCAGCGATCACGAGGCCGACATCCTCAGGCAGGATTTCATGAGGAAAATCCGGCGCGACGGCGAATGAGAACCAATCGGAGTAGTCGCGATACTCCGGCCACTTCGCATCGGTGCGGAAATCGTTGACGCTGGATTTGATCTCCAGGATCCAAAGCGTTCCCTTCTCTGACAGACCGACGAGGTCGGCGCGCCGCCCGTTCGGCAACGGCATCTCGGCCAGCGCGGCATAGCCGTGGGCCCGCAACAGCCGGACGGCGCCGCGGCGGATCGCCGTGGCTTGTTCGGATTGACGGCCGTCAACCGGGGCGGCGAGCGGCGGGGCAAGTGGATTGTTCGACATGACCGTCATGGAAGCGCCGTAAACTCGTCCAGACAAGAGGAAACAAAACCTGCGCCGCGCCATGAAGCTGACAAGTTGCATCGGCGCAGCGGGCCGCATCGTGGCGACAGGCGGTTCGCGAAGATCGCGGGACAAGCGCAACAGGTATTTCAGGGCGGGGGTGAACGAAAAGATGATCTTCGGACTGGGGAAGAAACGGGAAGACGACAAGAAGGACGGCACGCAAGGCCGTAAGGACAGAGACAAGGACAAGGACGCTAAAGAAGGCGACACGACAGCCAAGGGCAGCGGAGCCGCGGATGCCACAGAAGCTGTCTCCAAACGCGCTGTGAGGGAGGGCCAAGTCCCGCCGCTTGAGCCCGCCGAGTTGCGGCGCGTGACCGATCCTGCAGCTTTCGATTTCAAGACCACGGCGGAGATCGAGCCGATGCATGGCCCTATCGGTCAGGAGCGCGCGTTGCGAGCGTTGCGCTTCGGCGCAGGCATGCCCGCGCACGATTACAACATCTTCGTTCTCGGCCCGGACGCCTCCGGCAAGAGCGCGGCTGTG
This sequence comes from Filomicrobium sp., assembly GCA_965226995.1. Lineage (GTDB taxonomy): Bacteria > Pseudomonadota > Alphaproteobacteria > Rhizobiales > Hyphomicrobiaceae > Filomicrobium. The sequence goes on along the minus strand of CBDDFK010000007.1, from coordinate 128,497 downwards.
AAGTCGCTCCTGACCGAACTCGCGCTGAAGGCCAACCGGCCGGACGACTGGGTCTACGTACACAATTTCGAATCGCCGAATGCACCCAACGCCTTGCGGCTCTCCCCAGGCCGGGGACGACGGCTCCAAAAGGCGATGACGGCGGCGATAGACGAGTTGCAGGCTACCCTTCCCGGCGCATTCGAAAGCGAGGATTATCTCGCACGGGCACGTGCGATCGAAGCCGAACACAGCGGCGCCTACGAAGACCGCCTTCAGGCGCTCACCCATCGCTCGGAGGAGCGCGGCATCGCGCTTTTGCGGACCCCGTTGGGTTTCACTTTCGCGCCAATGCTGGAAGGCAAAGTCGTGAAGCCGGAGGCCTTCGCGGCCATGCCACCCTCCATGCAGGCCGACGTGCGCGAAACCATCGAAGCCCTGCAACAGGAACTCGCCGATATCCTGCAAAGCCTGCCGCGCATCGACAAGGAGAAGCGCGATCAGTTGCGCCGGCTGAATGAGGAGGTCGCATCGCTGGCGGTCAAATCCGCACTCGACGACGCCATCGCCGAGTTCGGCGAGGACCCCGGGACGATGGGGTATCTCGCGGCCGTCGAGCACGACCTCATTTCAAACGCGCAGTTGTTTCTGACGCCGGAGGACAACGACGACGCCGCAATCGTCCGGCAACCGCTCGACTCGGCCCGCGACCCGCGCTTCCGGCGCTACATGGTGAACGTCGTCGTCGGTCAGGATGCCGGCAACCATGGAGCACCCGTGGTCGAGGAGACCAACCCGACGCACGGCAACCTGATCGGCAAGGTCGAACACCTCTCGCAGATGGGCGCGCTCGTCACAGATTTCCTTCTCATCAAGCCCGGCGCGCTGCACCGCGCGAACGGCGGCTATCTCCTTATCGACGCGCGCAAGCTCCTCTTGTCGCCGTTCGCGTGGGAAGCGATGAAGCGGGCGCTCAAGAACCAATCGGTCCGGTTCGAAGCCCCGGCGGAAAACCTGGGTATCGGCGTCGCGACGCAATCGCTCGACCCCGAGCCCATTCCGCTGAGCGTCAAGGTCGTGCTGTTCGGGGACCGAGAACTCTACTACCTGCTGGCCCAAGGGGACCCGGAGTTTCAACAGCTCTTCAAGGTGCAGGCGGACTTCGACGAAACCATCGACCGGACCGACGAGAATACCCGCGATTACACGCGGCTTCTCGCCGGGATCGTCGATAAGCACGGGCTCAAGGCGCTCGATGCCGGAGCGGCGGCGCATCTGGTCGAGCAGGCAAGCCGCATCGCAGGCGACCGGGACAAGCTATCGATCGAGGTTTCCCGCGTGGCCGATCTTGTGCGCGAGGCGGATTTCTGGGCGCAGGACGCCGGCCGCGAGACCATGAAGCGCGAGGATGTCCGCCGGGCCGTCGATGAGCACATCCAGCGCGCCGACCGGTTGCGGGACCGCGCTCAGGAGACCTTCGAGCGCGGCATCGTGATGGTCGACACCGAAGGCGAAAAGGCCGGCCAGATCAACGGACTGTCGGTGCAGCAACTGGGCGACTTCGCTTTCGGACGGCCGACGCGCATCACTGCGAGGGTAAGGTTCGGCCCGGGCCGCGTCGTCGATATCGAGCGCGAGGTCAAGCTCGGCGGTCCACTGCACTCCAAGGGCGTCATGATCCTCTGGGGCTACCTTGCCGGGATGTTTGCACAGTCGCGGCCGCTGGCCCTTTCCGCATCGCTGGTCTTCGAGCAATCGTACGGCGGCGTCGATGGCGACAGCGCCTCGTCGACCGAACTCTATGCGCTGCTCTCGGCGCTCGCCGATGCGCCGATCCGGCAGGGCCTCGCCGTCACCGGTTCGGTCAACCAGCTCGGCGACGTACAGGCTATCGGCGGCGTGAACGAAAAGATCGAAGGGTTCTTTGACGTCTGCCATGCGCGCGGCCTGACCGGCCAACAAGGCGTCATCATCCCGCAATCGAACGTTCAGCATCTGATGCTGCGCGAGGACGTCGTGGAAGCGGCGCGGCAGGACAAGTTTCACGTCTATGCCGTACGTACCGTAGCCGAGGGCATTGAATTGTTGACCGGCGTACCGGCCGGCGAGCGCGGCAGCGATGGCAAGTACCCGCCCGACAGCCTGTTCGGCCGCGTCGAAGCCAAGCTGGAGGTATTCGCCGACCGGGCGCAGGCGGCAGGGGGAGCGATCGGCGGCGCCAGCATCGCGCGGGACAATAGCGCCGCGACGGGAGGGTCGGCATGATCGGACATGTCGCCTCGGCAGGCGAGTCGCGCGGCCGCGTCGTGCTGCGGCTTGGCTGCGGCGCGGGCGCTATCGATGCTGCTTTTGAGGCAGCCGCGGAAATCGCACTGGCGTTCGATTCCGAAATCGAGGGGCTGTTCGTCGAGGATCGCCAACTCCTCGATCTGACCGGCTACCCCTTCGCCCGCGAGATCCCGCTTGCCGGCGGCGGGCCGCGGCCCCTTTCGATAAGCGAGATGGAGAGGGAAATGCGCTCCGCCCTTCTGGCGGCGCGGCACCGGCTCGCCAGGCTGACACGTCGAACACGGGCGCGGACGTTCTGCACCGCCGTGCGCGACGATCCGGTCAGCGCGCTGGCGCAGGCCTGCTCACGAGCCGGGCCGTGGAACGTCGTGGTGATCGGCGAACCATTCACCGGCGGTGACGGGCCTCGCCTCAAGGAAATACTTGCGACCGTCCGCGATGCCACTGGGCTCGTGACCGTCCCCCGGCGCGCCCGTATCCGTCCAGGGCCGATCGTCATCGCGACCGAAGATCCCGAACGGCTGCCATCGATGCTGCGGACGGCACAGCGGCTTGCGGCGAATGCGTCGCCCCGCCGACGTGTCGTGGTGCTGCTCGTGACCGAAAACCCGCATTATCGCGACTGGGCTGAAGGTCAACTCAGGCTCATGCTGGCGCATGAAACGGAGACGGACTTCCGTATGGCGCCGCCTTGCTTCGGCGAGCCTGCCGTTCCGGTGGAGGCTATTCGCCGGCTCGGCGCCGGCTTCGTGATCGCCCAGTTCGGGGGGCTCACGGTGCCCGAAGGCGATTTGAGGCCCCTCGCGGGGACACTCGATTGCCCGCTCTTCCTCGTGAGGTGAGCGGCTCTGTTTGGTTCGCTCACCTCACGAGCCGGTCTTCCTCCGGCCTGGCTCTAGAACCTGAGGTTCCCGAGGCTGCGCAGCTCCTGCATGATGCGGTGCTGCATGCGCTCCAGTTCGGCCGGGTCGATCTCTGGCGGCGGGGCTCTGCTTACTCCGCCACCGTAGCGGCGCGCCATTTCCTGCGCCTGACGCTGGGCGGCCGCCAGAATCCGCCGGGTTGTGGCGCGTTTTCAGCCCAACGCCGGCGCCTCCCATCGCACGCTCCACCTGACGGCGAACGCGGGCGGCGGCGGGGCCATCGCCCAAAGCGTCGAGCGGCGAATTGCCAGCACCCGGCAAGCCGGCGATGCCGCGACCGAGGATGCCCGCAACCGGCGGCTTGGCGACCGTGTTGGCTGCGACATCCAGCTTCTCCAAGCCAAGGAAGGATATCAGCGTCGTCTTCACGCTTGCCTTGATGTCGACGCGGATTTCAGAGCCGTCCTTGGCAAATGGCGAGGTTGTAGGGATGATCCTTCAATTCGTCCGGCAGGTTTTCCTGAAACGCCACCTTGAAGGCCTGCTCCGCCGTATCGCGGCCTTCCAGCAGCCGGCTCGCGGCGGTGTTGGCCGCGGCATCTGCGGCAGTCTGAAACTGGCTTTGCACCGACATTGCGCGGCTGTAATCGATGCCGCCGAGGACGAGCCCGAGCATCGGAAACAAGCAGAAGCGCGAAGAGAATGGCAATTACGCCTTCTTCGTCGCGGGAAAAACGGTTCAGCGACGATTTAAGGGCGCCAATCGCCCGCCTTCGGGAAGTCCTTCGGCATAATCACCCCAACGATGCGTCCAGCGCGAAACCGGGCCGGTAGAAGAAACGGTTTGGGGGAGCTTGGCGGGGCGGTCCTTAACAACCCAGGCAACCTGCCCAAGTGGCGGCGGCCAATCTGCGGCGAACCTTAAGAAACGGCAAAGGCCCGCCGCAGATCGCGACGGGCCCGTATTGTGGACTGGCCGGCGCCGGAAGCGCCGGCCGGTTTCCGGTGGCCGGCTAAGCGAACCGGTCGCGCCTCTATTTCGGTGCGCGCTTTGCCAGGATGCGCTGCAACGTGCGCCGATGCATGTTCAGACGGCGCGCGGTCTCCGAGACGTTTCCGGTTGCACAGCTCGTAAACGCGCTGGATGTGTTCCCACCGCACGCGGTCGGCCGACATCGGATTTTCCGGCGGCGGCGCCTTGGCATTCGGCGGCGCCAACAGCGCATCGGTGACTTCATCGGCGTCGGCAGGTTTGGCGAGATAGTCGACGGCGCCCAGCTTCACGGCCGTCACCGCCGTGGCGATGTTGCCGTATCCCGTCAGCACGACGGCGCGCGAGTTGGGGCGCATCTTGCCCAGTTCGGCGAGCACTTCCAGACCGTTTCCGTCTTCTAATCGCATGTCGACGACCGCGAAGGCAGGCGGCGACTGGCGGATCATGTCGGTGGCCTCGGCCACGGTCTCGGCCATGCGCACGGCGAAGCCACGGCTTTCCATCGCGCGACCGATGCGCTGCAGGAAGGCCTTGTCGTCGTCCAGGATCAGAAGCGATGCATCCTCAGGCAGTTCGTCCTGCCGGAATGAGAGATCTTCGTTGTTGTTGTCCACGTCCGTTTCCTCCAAATCCTTTGCCAACCTAGAATTTTTTTCTTTCAGATCCAAGGCCTTCAAGAGTCTAGGCCATGCCCGTTGCCAATATCCTCCGGTGGGCCTGCGGTGGACGTCACGCTCGCCGGTGCAATTCCGGTGCTCAGGTCGCCGCGCCGGTTGCAGGATGCGAAGCAATGGAGGCCCCCTGCACGGGGCTGCCGGCGTGGGCGTTCCAGCCTTCGGGGGCGACAAAAGCGGAGCGCGGCCAAACAAGCCGAACCTTCGCGCCGGAAGCTTCGCCGCTGCGGTTCCCGAGTTCAAGTTGAGCGCCGGAGCGTTCGAGAAGGGTCTTGGCGATGAAAAAGCCCAGCCCCAGTCCGGAAGTCTTGGTGCCGGAAGCGTTCTTTTGGATGCTGCCCTTGACGCTTCCCTTGACGCTACCGGCGCCTCGGGTGGTGACGTAGGGATCGCCGAGCGAATCCATCAAGTCCGAGGGGAAGCCCGGTCCATCGTCTATCACCTCGACGACGACGTTCTCTTCGTCCCAGCGCGCCGTTATCTCGACCTTGAACATCGCAAAATCGACGGCATTCTCGATGATATTGCCCAAGCCATACAGCAAGCCCGGCTGCCGCACCCCCACGGGTTCGCTTGCCCCCTCGCCAACCGCTCCTTCCGAGGCCTTCGCGTCGATGAGGATCGACTTGCCCATCTCCAGGTATGGCGCGGCGGCGTCGGCAATGATCTCGGTCACCGAAACGGAGGCGTGCATCGGATCCTGAGCATCGGGCTTGCGCGTCAGCTTTTGCAGGATCTCGCGGCAGCGCTCGGACTGCGACCGCAAAAGAGCAAGGTCCTCGGCGAGGGGATGATCGCGCCCGATGTCGCGTTCCAGCTCCTTCGCCGTCAGATAGATCGTGGACAGCGGCGTCCCCAATTCATGCGCGGCAGCGGCGGCGAGACCGTCCAGGGCGTGCAGTTTCTGCTCTCGGGCGAGCACGAGTTCGGTGGCAGCCAAAGCCGCGGACATCTCGCGGCCCTCCTTCGCGAGGCGGCGCACGTAGAAGGCGAGAAAGCACAGGCCAGTCCCCACCGCAGCAAGAATGCCGACCTTGTAGAGAATCGGCAGTTCGAAGCGGATACCCGGATACCAGGGGAGCGGCCAATATTCGTACGTCAGTGCGTATGCACACAGGAGCGTGATGGCGCTCATCGCGATGGTATAGCCGACCGGCAGCGTCGCCGCCGAGACGATGCACGGGGCGACGATCAGCATGACAAACGGATTGCCGATGCCGCCGGTAAAATAGATGAGCGCCGAGAGCTGCAGCATGTCGTAGGTGAGAAGCTGCGCGGCGAGCGGCGCGGACAGCCGATGGCGCGGTGGAAACTGCAAAAGCAGATAGACGTTAAGCCAGGCCGATAGGGCAATCAGCGCAAGACATTGCGGGAGCGGCAGATCGAAACCGAGCCACAGCTTCACGAAGCCGACAGCGAGCAACTGGCCCGCCACCGCGATCCAGCGCAAACGCACGATTGTCGCCAGGCGAACCGGTTCGCCGTGGCTGCTGAATGCCGTAAATTCCGAATTGAATCCCAGTGGACTACGACCCTTTCCTAGATCGGTTGGACGCGACCCGATTAAGCGCGCCCGCCGATAGTGAGCGTTTAGGCTGTTCCTCAGCAACCCGAATCAAGGCAGTCTTCCCCCGAGGCAGCAATCGGCAACACGCAATAAGTACAGGATGCGACAAGTGGTCACCCGCTGCTAGAGTGCGGGGTGCGGGGTTGCAACGTGCGAACTTGGGGGGGAAGCACGCCGTGCTCTATAACTGGTATGAACTTGGCCACGCCGCTATCGGACCGGCGCGGGCGGCAGTCGGCAATACCGAAGCCTTCTTCAAGCATCCGTTCAATCCGTTGACCCATACGGCGCTCGGCCGGCAGGCGGCGGCGGCATGCGAAGTCTTCGAGCGAACGACCCGGCGCTACAACAAGCCGGAGTTCGGTCTGCCAACGACCGTCGTCGACGGCGAGACCGTTCGGGTCGACGAGGAAGTCGTATGGCAGCGACCGTTCTGCCGACTTCTTCGATTCGCCCGCAGCATTCCCGCGGCTCGCGCCAAGCGCGACCCGAAGCTGTTGATCGTGGCGCCGATGTCGGGGCACTACGCGACGCTGTTGCGCGGGACCGTCGAACGCTTCCTTCCCGATCACGAGGTCTACATCACCGATTGGCAGGACGCCCGGACGATTCCGCTGGCGGCCGGACGGTTCGATCTCGATAGCTACATCGACTACGTCACGGAAATGGTTCGACTGTTCGAAGGCGACGTGCATGTCTTCGCGGTTTGCCAGCCGGCCGTTCCGGTGCTCGCAGCCGTGTCACTCATGGAGGCGGAAAACGATCCGCACGTGCCGCGCTCGGTGATCTTCGCCGGCGGGCCGGTCGACACACGCGTGAGCCCAACGGTCGTCAACGAGTTGGCCGAAGAAAAAGGGACCGAGTGGTTCGCCAATAATGTCGTCGAAGTCGTGCCGTGGAACAACCTTGGCTACGGCCGGGGTGTCTATCCGGGCTTCCTGCAGCTCACCGGCTTCATGACGATGAATCTCGACCGGCATATGCACGCGCACAAGGACCTTTTCCTGCACCTCGTCCACGGCGACTGCGATTCAGCCGAAAAACACCGGATCTTCTACGACGAATACCTGGCCGTCATGGACCTGACGGCGGAATTCTACCTGCAGACAATCGACACCGTGTTTGTGCGCCATGCGCTTCCGAAAGGCGAAATGCTTCATCGCGGCAAACGCGTCGACCCCGGCCAAATCAAGCGGGTAGCGTTGATGACGATCGAGGGGGAGAAGGACGATATTACCGGGCTTGGCCAGTGCCGCGCTGCGCTCGACTTGGCGCGGGAACTGCCGCAATCGAAGAAACTGCATTACGAAGCTCACGGCGTCGGTCACTACGGAATCTTCAACGGCAGCCGCTTCCGCAAGGATATCGCCCCGCGCATCACCCAGTTCATCCGCTCGCATGACCCGCGTGCCGATTTCATCACGGAGATGCCGGCGATCGCGCATCAGGAAGCGAAACCGGCGGCGCATGGCAACGACTGCGAGATTTCCCGCGTTGCTTTTACATTCGAACCGGCCAACGACGCCGCTCCGGATCCGATGGCCAAACGCCTCGCGGAACGCGGCCTGCCGATCGGACGCCGCCATCAGGACGCCGCAGGCCAGACCGAGGGCGGCTCGGAGGATGACGTGATGGGCTCACCGCTGGCGGCCTCGTTCCGGTTCTGGGCCTTGTCTTCCCAGATGGTTCTCGACGGACTACTCGGACCTCGGCGGGGTTAAAGGGAACCCACCTCAGGCAATCACGAAAATGGACACAGGGGCTTGGCGGGCCGGTGACATGATTCGGCCATCCGTCAAGCCCCTTGCGAGCGTTACTGGTGCTTGGGGCGTTCGGACTGTTGCCTTCTTGCAGCCTCGCGCAGGTGAAGGCACTTCGACTCATGCGCCTGATTTCGCAGGCATATTTCTGTTTCAATCGTTCTGGTGAGGCTTGGCCGCCCCGGTGTGTGCACCCAGGCCACAATTCGTTTGTCCGGCAATCTTGTTTCGCGATGGTACTGGCGCGGTTGGAATCGAAGCTCTACACTCGATGCCGAAGCGTCCTGTCAGGGCTCACGAACGCAACGTTCGCGCTGCTCCCGATGGGCGCAACCGCCGCTGGTGCAAACCGGGCGCTTTCCTGACAACACGCGCTCAGTCGCTCTTCAAGGTTTCCCGATGGCCCGGGTTGCAGACGAACCAGCTTCCGTTTCCCTCGAAGACCCTCGCCTCGGCGACCTGGGCGCGCCTGTCGAGGTGCGCCGTCATCCGAAGGCGCGCCGTCTGACGCTGCGCGTCAGCCGCACACGCCGCGCGGTGATCGTGACGCTGCCGCGGCAGTGCGACCTCGGCGAGGCTGGGTCGTTCGTGCATCGCCATATCGATTGGGTTCGTGAGCGCCTCGACACCCTGCCGGAACCGGTTCCGTTCGCGCATCGGCAAGTGATGCCGCTGCGCTGGCGACCGCATCGCATTATGTTCGTCAAACCGCAACGCGGGCAGGGGATCGTGAACCTTCACACGCCCGCGCGCGGCTTCAAGGAAATCCGTGTCGCCGTGGACGGTGACAACGGCCCGCAACGACTGCGCAACTGGCTCTTCAAGCAGGCAAGGCGGGATCTCGATGCCCGCGTGCTGGCGCATGCCCAGGCTCTCGGCGTCACGGCACGCAAGATCACGATCCGCGACCAGACCAGCCGATGGGGATCGTGCTCATCGACGGGAGCGCTGTCGTTTTCCTGGCGGCTCGTCATGGCCCCGTCGTTCGTGCTCGATTATGTGGCCGCGCACGAAGTCGCGCACCTTCGCGAGATGAACCACGGGCCGCGTTTCTGGGCGCTTGTCGATGAGCAGGTCCCGCGGATGGATGAAGCCAAATCGTGGCTGCAGCTCTACGGCATGGACCTGCATCGCTACGGCGTCGGCGACTGACCGGATTGTTTCCGCTAAAGGCGGAGTCGATCTAAGGACGCACCGGCGGCGGCAACGACCGATTTGCCGGCTTGGCGCCGAGGGCCATGTAGGGGCCGTTTCCTGGCGGTCTGCCAGTGGCCGGGCCCTTACGGGCACGTGCCAGACGGCGCCGGATTTCCTCGGTATCGAAACCCGATTGGCCCGAACCGGCAAGCGACGGGCCATAGGCCGGCTGGCCAGGAGCGGTCTCGCCGAGCGCCCGGGCGATGAAATCGGCACTGATCCGGTCCTTCGGGCGCTTTATCTTCCGCGCTGTTCTTGCCGGTAACGGCGGAGCTTCGGTTGGCGCCAGTGTGCTGGGCGGCTCGATCTTGATGCGCTGCCCGGCAAGTTTGGCCCCGCCGCGCCTTGAGGCTGCGACGCCCGCCTTCCTGCCCCGCGCTTTTGCTGCGGGCGCCCCCTCGCGACGAGCGACAAACCCTGGTGAAATCCGAGTACCCGGGCGGAAGGTGCCGGGCAGTGGAAGCGGCGTCAATTGGGCATGGGCCTCGCCCATGACGCGATGCCAGATCTTTGCCGGAAGGCTTCCCCCGGTGACCTTCTTCATCGGCTTGCCGTCATCGTTCCCGAGCCAGATACCGGCCACCAGATGCGCGGTGTAGCCGACGAACCAGGCGTCCCGGAAGTCCTGGCTGGTGCCCGTCTTACCGGCGGCGGGATGATCGGCGAGAGCGGCCTTGCGGCCTGTGCCTGCGATCATGGCCGCATTCAGCATGTCGTTCATCGCGCCGATATTGCGGAGCTGAAAGGCCGCGTCGGCGGGGCTGGCCGAGTTGGCGTAAAGGATGCGGCCGGAAACGTTGCGGACGCGCTGAATGATGTGCGGCTCGATGGGTCGCCCGCCGTTCGCGAACGGCACGTAGGCTCCGGTAAGTTCCATCAGTGTGACTTCGGAGGTGCCCAGCGCCAGCGAGGGATCCTTGCGAAGCTTCGAGCCGATTCCCGCCCTGCGGGCGACCTCGACCACACGGGAGGGCCCGTAATCAAGCGCAAGACGAACGGCGACCGTGTTGATCGACTTGGACAGGGCTTCGCGCAACGTGACTTCGCCCCGGTAGGCGTTATTGGCATTGCGCGGAGACCAGCCACGGACGCTGAGTGGCAGATCGTAGGTGATCGATTCCGGCGTCATACCGTTCTCAAGGGCCGTCAGGAACACGAACGGCTTGAACGTCGAGCCCGGCTGCCGCTCGGCGCGGACGGCGCGATTGAACTGGCTCTCGTTGAAGTCGGCGCCGCCGGCGATGGCGCGGATACCGCCATTCTCATCCATGATAATGAGCGCGCCCTGGCTGACGTTGCGCGTCTTCTTATTCTTACGCAGCGTTTCGGCCAGCGTCTTTTGGGCGAGCCGCTGCAGGTCGAGATCGAGCGAGGTCTCGACGATGATGCCGCCTTCCTCGGCGGACAGGATCGAAGGCATGCGCTCAAGGATGAAGTCCACCGCATAACCGGTATCGTCCGCCTTGGCCGCCGTCTGCCGGCGTTTGAAGCGCACCGGACGGGCGAGCGCGCCATTCAGTTCGCTCAGCGTTAGAAAACCGGCATCGTGCATCGACCGCAGAACGATCCTGCCGCGTTTGCGCGCGGCGGCCGGATCGTTCGAAGGCGAATAACGCGACGGCGCCTTCAACAGACCCGCGATGATCGCCCCTTCGACGACGGTGAGCGCGCTCGCCGATTTACCGAAATGGCGCTGCGCCGCGGCCTCGATGCCGTAGGCGCCGCTGCCGAAATAAACCTGGTTGAGGTAAAGCTCCAGGATTTCGTCCTTGCTCAGGCGCAGCTCCAGCCAGACGGCGAGCGACAATTCCTCCAGCTTCCGCATCAACGTACGCTTCGGCGAGAGGTACATGTTCTTGGCGAGTTGCTGCGTCAGCGTCGAACCGCCCTGGGCATACCGGCCGGCGCGAAGATTGGTCAGTGCGGCACGCACCAGGCCCTGGAAGTCGACACCGCCGTGGTCATAGAAACGGCGGTCCTCGATCGCCACGACGGCATCCAGGACATGGCGGGGAATGAGGTCGATCGGCATGTAGGGATGTTTTTCGCCACGCTGCGTAATGAGGCTGCCATCGCGGGCGAGAATCCGGATGGTCGGCGCCTTTTCATCCTGGGCGGCCATCGGGTCGGGAAACTTCACCGTGTAATAGAGCATCATCGCGCCGAACCAAGCCGTCGCGACGACAAGACACGCGGCGGCAAGCCGGGTGATCAGCGCCGAACGCCACCGACGGCGCTTTTCAGGCGGCGGCGAGGCGGGCGATTGCGAGCCAGGCTGTGCAGGGGCGCCGCCCGACGATGCCGGGGGGTGCGGCCGGGCTGCGGCATCGGTCTCCGTCGGCTGTTCGCTCTGCGCGGCGGGTTGCGAAGCCGCCGGCTGGGCAGCCGGTAGCGGCGCGGCAGGCGGCGGCGACCTGGGCGGTTCGGTATTGGCCGGGGCAGATCTATCAGAAGTGGGATAGGCTGGCGGCGGCGCAGCGCCGGGATGTGCTGGATATGGGTACGACTGCGCCGGCGGATAGACGGCGACCGGGACCGCGCGGGGCGCGTAGGGAGCGGTGTGGTAGACCGGACCCGCGTAGCCCGAGCCGGGGTGCTGTGGCTGTGCCCAGGCTTGCGGCGCGGGGCCGTGCGGCATGCCCGGCGCACCCTGCGACGCGTTCGGCGGCATGGGCCAGAAGGGCTCGGTTGGCCGAGCGTGCGCGACCTTCGACACCGGACCCAGCGCGGGCTCGATCCGCTGTTCCGTGCTGTCGTGCTTGTCTTGTCGCTTGTCGCGGAAGAAACCCATCTTCTACCGGTCCGCCCCATGACTACTCGCGCGCGGCGGCGCCGCACGGGTCATCAGCGTACGCGTCTTAAGGTTAACGCGACGTTGCAAATTGCCTTTGAAAGGACTCGGTAAGCACTTTCGCGGGACAGCAATCGGGTGGGCGGTCAGCGCCCTATCCCAGGCGGCAATTCGCGGCCGTTGGAGTCCAGGGTCGATTCAACAGGGGCGGGACGGCGAAAATGGCCCGGCGGAGGGGGGCACGGCCGGGCCATTTCCAGTCCAAGTCCTGAGCGGCTTACGGGGGGAGGGAAGCCGGTCAAGTGCGTGAAGTACGCGCGACTTAACAAAAGGTTTCACGCTTCGAGTTGCAAATTCTCGGGCGAGGCTGGCTCAGGCCAGCCCCGCGATGACGGCATTGGCGCCTTGCCGCCGCGCCAATGACGGCCACGTCGCCCGTCCGACTATTTGAGGTGCTCGTGCGAAAAGACGTGATCCTGCTCGCCAAGCGGGGCGTGGCACGCCCGACAGGCGTTGATATCCTTGCCTTCCAGCCGCTTGCCCTCGGGGGAAAAGATCGCGAAGTCCCAATCGCCGTTTCTCACGTCTTCCGGTAGAGACTCGCCCCAGCCCTTACGTTTTTCCATGACCGCGACCGCTGCAAGCTTATCGCGAATGCGGCGGCCCAGATCGCTGACGACCGGCTTGCCGTCGGCGTCGACCTTTACCTTGTAGATCTCACCGACAAGCACGGCGCCATCGCCGAAGCGGCCATCTTCTTGCGGACCACGCTGAGCGACATCGTTGGCGAACAGACGGATCATCTGATTGGTATTGTCGCCCGTGCGGTCGAGGCTCAGATAGTTTTTGAAGGATTTGTAGTCTTGCGGAAACGCGACGCGCGCCTCCTGCGCATGCGCGGCGAGCGAAAGCCCCATCAGCGCGGCGGCGGACATCGCCGCGAATGTCTTTGTCTTCATCTTTCAGCTCTCCTCTTTCATTTGCGTTTTCCTCAGATCTTCTCGTGCGCGCGGCCATTCTCCGGACCGACTGTCATTTGCCGGGCGTGCGCCGCGGCTTGTTTCTCCAGATCGCAAAGTCAGGCAATCAAACAACCGGCGCGCCGAACCCGAAGCTGTAGGGCACCGGCCCGGAGAGCGCGATCACGTCGCCGTCTTCCAAGGCCCGCTCGAGGTTGACCGGGTCGCCCACCTGGCCGCCGGTGATGTCGCGGCCGTTGCACATCACGAGAAAAACCTCGGCAGCCGGCAGCTCGAGGCCGCGAACCAGATCGCCAACTGTTGCGCCAGCGGCCAATTCGCGTTGTGTGCGCCAGCCGCCTGGACCGGCATACTTCTGCAGCGAATTGAACAACCGCACCTCCACGGCGACCTTCGCGAGGGCAGCGTTATGGCCGATTTCCGGGATCGAGGACTGTGGGCTCATCGGTTACCTCTCGGGGGCGACTGGAGCTGGCGGGGATTGCCAGTCGGGTACGTTCGTGAAGGGCGAGCCGAACATCGCCAGCCAAAGACTGGCGGCGATGCGCTCGGCCGCCTCGATCACGACCGGGGCCGCTTCTGGCGCGAAGACGGTGTTCGCGGTCGTTCGGAAATGGCTGAGCCAGATGCGGAAATCGTCGCTTCTGACTTCGCTGAGCTTCACATGGGCGGGGACGGGCCTGCCTTTGTAGGCACCGGATTTGAGAAGCACGGACGACCAGAACAGCTTCATGCGTTGCAGGTGCTCAGCGCGACGTTCGCCGACACGGCTCACGAAAACGGGGCCGAGGACCGGATCGGCCCAAACGGCATCGTAGAAGCGGTCGACCAGCTCCGAAATCTGCCGTGTGGAGATCGAGGGATGAAGAGGCGCGCGCCGTTCGTCACGGTTCGCGCCGTGGCCGACGGCCAGCCGCGCTTCGGCGTCCGAGCCACCCACATTACGAGGGTCGCCGGTCGCCGATTTTACTGGTGTGTCGGTTGTTTCGCCGCCCATCGCCCTGCCGTCCGCCACATCGCACCGGGGCAAGAGTCTCTTGACAACCTGACCGCCCCGCCGCTCAATCATTCATGTTCGATGAATATTTCCATAGCATCGACGGATCGGTTATATCAACATCTGAAATGCATGTTTTGGAGGACACCCCGTGCGTCTCAATCGCGCCAGTGACTTTGCGTTGCGCGTTCTGATCCAGCTCGCCAAATCCGACGACGCGCTTTCGGTGGACGAACTCGCCGACGTTCTCGCGCTGCCGAAGAGTCATCTGATGAAGATCGTCGCCAAACTGGCACAGGCGGACTTCGCGGAGACGCAAAGAGGGCGCGGCGGCGGGGTGCGGCTGGCCCGGGCGCCGGAGGAGATCCGGATCGGCGCGGTGGTGCGCGCGATCGAGAACGATTTCGCGCTGGTCGACTGCTTTTCAGCGAGCGCACCGACGTGTGTGTTCGAGCCACGCTGCGCGCTCAAGCCGGCGCTGCGCGAGGCGACGCAAGCCTTTCTCGATGTGCTCGACGGCTACACGCTGGCCGAAATCTCCGCGAAGACGCGCCGGCCCGCGAAGCGCGCGGCGTAGATCGCCTCCGCCTCAGCCGGGCGCTACATGACAGGTCCTCGGGCTCAGGCGCTGCCGATCAGAATGCCGGCGGCGAAGACGAGCGCCCCGCCCAGGACAACCTGGAAGGCAGCCCGCCAGAAGGGCGTTTCCATGTACTTGTTCTGGATCCAGGCAATCGCCCAAAGCTCGATGAAGACGATGACGATGGCGATGCTTGTCGCGGTCCAGAAATCCGGGATCAAGTACGGCAACGCGTGTCCCAGCCCGCCGACCGTGGTCATGATGCCGGAGGCGAAGCCGCGCTTAATGGGAGAGCCGCGGCCGGAGATCGCGCCATCGTCTGAGGCAGCCTCAGTAAAGCCCATGGAAATGCCGGCGCCGACGGAGGCGGCTAGGCCCACCAGGAATGTCGTCCAGGTATCCTGCGTGGCAAACGCCGTCGCGAAGATCGGCGCAAGCGTCGAGACGGAACCGTCCATCAGGCCCGCGAGGCCCGGCTGAACCCAGGTCAGCACGAACTGCCGGTGGGCGGCGCGGTCTTCCTCCTCGCGGCTGTCTTCCGAGAGATGCTCGGCCTCCAGTTTGCCCGCAAGGGAAGCATGCCCGGCCTCGGCGGCTGCAAGGTCTCCCAGCAGTTTGCGGGTATTGGCGTCTGACGTTTCTTTGGCCGCTTTCAAATAGAAGTTGCGCGCTTCGCGCTCCATCTCGGCGGCTTCTTCGCGGATGCGTTCAAGCCCCAGGTTCTCGACCAGCCAAACCGGACGTCGGGCATAGTACCCGGCGACGTGTTCGCGGCGGATCAGGGGGATGTTGTCGCCGAAGCGGCGCTTATGCAGATCGATAAGACGGCTGCGGTGCTCGTCCTCTTCCTCGGCCATGCCTTCAAAGACCTTGGCGCTATCGGGGAAGTCCTCGCGGAGCCGTTCCGCATAGGTCCGATAGATGCGCGCGTCGTCCTCTTCCGATGAGATGGCCAGAGCCAGCACCTCTTGTTCGGACAAGTCCGAAAACCGGCGTCTTCCCAGATTAAATCCAGGGATCATCTGCGCGGCCTCCCCCTTCGTCTTGAAGTTTAGAACTCGTCTAAATTCTCTATCCGATCACGGCCCCAGCAGCAAGGCGCGGAATGCCTCGGTTTGTGCGTTGCGGCGAGCCTCGTGCTGCGGTGCGCATCGGCGGTATTCGTCGAGGCAATTTCACAGATAACTGAAAGAAAAGGGTTCAATATGTCGCACGTCGAATGCTATGTTGCCGTGCAACAAACCCCGGTTGTTTTCAATAAACAACTTTACGTTTAGTTCGGTGCGCCATAGGTTAAGCCTAAAGGACAGGTTCGCGCGTTCGGTCCGTGATGCCTCCCCGCGGCAGCCGGGCCGGCGATGCGACGAGGGCCTGCGAAGGTCCTGACGCTCCCAATGTGCCCTCATTGGGGGCGTCGCCTTTATGGGCTCCCCAGCCCTATCCTTCATTCTCCCAATGAGATTTGCCCGCGCAGCGCTCAATCGCTGTTTCGTCGGCCAGCGCGCACACGATCGCGCTGCTCAATGACCGTGAGGCGGCGGATGCCCCAGGTCGCCGTCAGGCCGATTGCGGCGCAGACCGTGAGGCTGCCGAAGAACATCCGGTATCCCGTCTCCAGGCCCCATGCTTCGACGGCGGCTCCGGCAAGGGAATGAGCGAAAAGATCCGGGGCGTAGCCGACAACCGAAACGAAGCCGACGGTCATTCCGGTCTGCGAAACCGGAATGCGCATCTCCTGCATCAGAGCGTAGTAGATACCCCGCAAAGCAAAAACCGCGAGCGCGGCGAGTGCCACCTGCCCCCAAAGCAGCCACAGAAGGTCGGGGCCGGCCGGCAACAAGGTGAGGCTGCCGTACGCGACGAAGAGCGCGATGAACGAGAAGCCGATGACGCGGGAGGGGGCGAACCGGTCGGCGATCAGACCGGCGGCGACCGCTGCAATCGGGCGCATCCAGTCGCGGAACACGCCGAGTTGTGCGCCGAAAAGCTTCGTCTGGTCGTAGGCGCGCTCCGCGTAGGCCGGGAAGTCATACGTCCCCAGAAAGAGGAAATAGGCGCAGAAGATCACGCACGCCATCAGCCAGGTGCGCGGCCGCGATAGCACGTGCCGCCAGCTTGCGGCATGGCGTTCACTCTCTCCGGGGGCGCTTTGTTCTTGAGATTTCGCGGCTTCGTCAGCGTCGTCTTCATAGAGGCGGTCCGGCACCAGGAACCATGTCAGCGCGGCGGCGACGAAGGTCGCCGAAGCATAATACGTGATGACGGTGATGAGGCCTTCGGTCGGTGTATTCCCGAGCGCGAAAGCTACGGCGGCGATGGATGCGAGCAACGCCGCGACGAGACCGCGACCGGCCTCGAAAAGGCCGAATCCGGTACCCTGCTGATCGGCGCCGCCCCAATTGCGCACGGCCTTTATGAGCGCGGCCCAGAAGGTGAGAATCGAGGTGACGCCCCAAAAGGCATGCAAAACAAGCAGGCCGGTCTGCGAGGGGAGGGAGGCCATGTAAAGGCCGCCCAGCCCCGTCGATATCAACGAGAACGTGAGAAGCTTGCGGGCGGAGAAGCGGTCCGCCAGCCAGCCGCCGGGAAAATAGGCGGCGAGCGCGACGATCCCGAACATCGAATTCAGAAGGCCGAGGTCGAAGGCCGACAGAAGAAACGCCTCCTCCATCGACGTCTGGAACGTCTTGCGGAGGTAGGGCAGCATGTAGATGCTTTCCGCCGCCAGGACGAGAGACGCGAAATAGAGCCATCGACCCAGCCTGTCGCGGTTCATCGCGTCCCGCCCCTTCCCTGACTATCGCGACGCTATTCCCTTTCAGGATTAGGCTGAACCACCCGCTCCCCCGCCCGGCCACCCAAATACGATACTTCCGTGGGTGGCCGGGCGGGAGAGCGGGCTGGCGATGTGATTCCGCGTAACGCGGAAAAGCTATAGCGCCGCGCCTTTCCCCTCGAAGGCCTTCAAGGCGGCCCGTACCAGGCCACCTCAAGCCTCTCTTCGCGCCCTTCACCAGTGGCGGGCCAAATAGCGCGTATTCACCCAGCCCCGCACGTTCCCCCAGGTGATGCGGCACCAGTTGCCACGGCAGCGGTTCGATTTGATTACGCAGCTTACGCCGGGCGGCAGTTCGTCGACGACGCGGTTCCCGACCCCGGGGCCGGAGCGAACGCGCAGGGTATCGTATTCGCTTACACCGACGACTTTCCACGAGCCGCAGCAGGCACACGCGAAGGACGGCGTGGCGGCCAGTGTCGTCATCGACGCGGCGGCCATCGCAACCAAGAGCAGTTTTCTCATCGTTATTCGCCTCCAATCCCGTCCCGTCTGCGACATTCGCCGGGCGGCGCTGAACACATTCTGAACACAAGCGTGCCGCTCTTCGAAATCCCCCTCCTCGAACCCGATCTAACCGGCCAGCGACGACAGAGCATCCGCCACGCCGGCAAGGCTTTCCCCAACGATCAGACCCGCGGCGATCACGATGAGACGACGCCGGCTCCATTCCGGAAAGAAGCGGATGAGCAGGGCGGCGACGGCGGCGCCAGCGAAAAGCGAGATGGCGTTGTAGGCCGGTACGACGAAACCGAGGCCCATCGCCGATGCACTGGGCACGAGGCGGGCGACCGGCTCCGGCGACAGCGCTTCGGCCAGTGCGAGCGCCACGCCGGCCACAGCCGCGACCGCAATCGCCGCCAGCGCGCCGTCCGGCATCGCGGCCAAGCCGTCTCCCATAACTTCGGCAACCGCCTTCCAAGTGGCAACCGCGGGCGCCGGCCATTCCGGCGTTATGAGCTGGGATTGCGGGTCTGGGATCAGCAACAGGTAGGCGGCGGCGGCCACAAGCGATCCGGTAAGGACGCCGAAGACCTGCGCGATAATTTGCAGGCGCGCGGTGGCTCCGATGATCTGGCCGGTTCGCAGGTCGTGCATGAGGTCCGCGCACTGGCCGGCAGCGCCGCCCGTGACGTTTGCCGTCATCAAATTCGCCGTCACGTTTCCCGGCGACACCAACCCGAAGGTGAATTGCGTGATCTTGCCGAGCGCTCCGATCGGTGTGATCGCGGTTTCCCCGGCAACGCGGGCAGCGACTATGGCCAAGGCATAGCTCAGCGCGACCGCCAACGTGGCTTCGAATACGCCGATGCCGAAGATCGCATTCTGCGCCACGACACAAAGGAACAGCACGACGCCGAAGGCCACCGCCATCGCGACCGGGGAAAGCGTCCGTTCCCGCTCGCGCCGAGCGGCAAGCGCGGCGTCCGAGGCAACGTCTCGCGGCTCTGCGTGGGTGTCCCTGGATTGTAGCGCGATGCGCGCCAGCGAGACGCCGAACGAGGTGAGCGACGCGGTGACCATCAGCGTCGCGCCGGGCCACAACAGCCACTCGACCAATGGTCCGAACCACAAGGCGCCAGACGATTCTCCGGGTTGCGCCCAGCCCCACGAGAGCAGCAACGGCGCCAGCAGCGCCCAGGCGATCAATGCGCCAAGGAGCGCGGAAAGCCCGATGCGCAATCCGGAAATGGCGCCGAAGGCAAACATCAGGACCGATGGATCGAGACCGAGGCCAAGGTTGCCGGCAGTGACCGTGAGGTCACCCCGTCCGTCCGGCGCGGCGACGGTTGTGCGCCACGGGAATGGAAGGGGCGACAGGCCGCGCCATGCCGCCGTGAGCTTGAGCGCCGCCGCCACGACCGCCGCGCCCGAGAGAAGTCGAAGCCGGCTTGCCGCTTCCGGCCCGCCGGCGTGGATCTCTCCCATCGTTTCGGCGGTAACGACGCCGGGTGGGAAGGGCAGGCGGTCGCGATTGAGAAGCTGGTTGCGAAGACCGGCCGCGACGACGATACCAAGAGCGCTGACGACGAATAGCCAGAGCGCGAGTATCGCCCACGACAGTTCCTGTCCGGTGAGCAGCGCCAAGGCCGGGATCGGCGCGGCCAGTCCGGCCGAAATGATGCTGGCCGCAGACGACGCCGCCGTCTGGTTGATGTTGTTTTCCTTGAGACCGTAGTCCGGCGTGTTCAGCGTTCGGGAGAGCGCGGTCCAAAGTCCGAAGCCGATCAGGCCCGCGGCGACCGACATATTGAACGTCCAGCCGATCTTCAGGCCGCTATAGACGTTGCAGGGGGTGAGAAGCGCACCGATCACCATCCCGGTCAGTACGGCGCGCACGGTCAACTCCGGCGCGGCCGGGGACGGCGTGGGCGGTGCTGTCATGGATCGGGCGGCCTTTCATCGTGGCGCTTGGATAAGCGTTCCGGGCGGGCCGCCGAGCCTCGCACGGCTCTTTGCGCAATGGCAAGACGCGCGGGGCTGTTGGCCTCGCGCGCCCGTGAAAGCTCTATTCTCAACTATGGGGCGTCGTCTGAAAGCCGCTCGATCAGCCCTTGCAGGGGATCATGATGACACGGTCGACGTAGGGGATGCGGAACTTGCACTTGCGCTCCAGCTTGCCCGTGAATTCGTTCGCCTTCGAGATCAGTTCGTCGAGCACCTCGGTCACTTCGTTTTCGATCGGCTCTTCGTTGGCAAGCGGTTCATCGGACTGCGCGCCCCAGACTTCGGCGGTTTCGTCTTTCGGTTCGCTCGTAGCTTCTGCCTCACTGTCCGGCGAGGCGGCTTCATCGCGGCGGGCAACGACGACGGGTTCGGCCAGCTTTGCTGTCGGGCGCTCCGCGGCGGCGCCTTCGGCGTTCCCTGCGGCTTCGTCATTTGCAAGCGGTGCCTCGCTGTAGACGACCTCGGGTTCCGACTTCGGCGCGGACTTCGTGGCGGCGACTTGTTCGTTTGCGTACTTGCCGCACAGCGCAAGATCGCCTGGGGCTTTCTTCCAGTGGAAGGTCTTCGAGAAGAAGCTCGATGATGCGTTACCGACGACACGCAGCTTGCTGTCGTTCAGGCGCTTGAGGCGCACCGTGTACTTGCGGCCGCGGCTCGGCGAATAGATCCAACCGCCACCCGACGGCGTGACGTTGCCCAGGATCTGCAGGCCGCAACGGTCGGCGTGTTTCTTTTCCTTGACGTGGACCACGTAGCCGCACAGGCCGCCGCCCTTTTCGCAGTTATCGATGCGGACGGCGCCGCGGCCATTGTGGTCGAACCAGATCCCGCGCGGATCGCTGCCGGCCGCGGCCGACGTTGCCAATGCGGCGAAAGTGGAGAGGCCGAGTACTGCGCCCAGCGCTACCTTGGTGAAATCGGTCATTGCTAATCCCCTGTTCATGGACGCCGGCTCGGCGTTTCTGATGAGGACTATGCCGACAGGTGGCCAGCCGCGCTGTCCCCTGCGTGACAGGACTTTTCGGCCCAATAATAAGGCGGAGAGCGGATCGATGGATCGATGGTTCAATGCAACGGATTACACTGATCGAAAGGGAGTTTGCGATGTTCGCGTCGAGATTGATTACGGCGTGCTTGGCGGCGGTCTTGGGGGCCATCTTGGGGGCGGTCGTTTTTTCCCTGCCTGCCACGGATTCCTTGGCAGCCGATCGCGCCTATGAGGCGTCCGACAAAGCCGCCGTGGAAGATTGCCTCGCAGCGTCAGCGGGCGATTTCGGCAAGGAGACCCGCTGCATCGGCGTTGCGTATAGCGCCTGCGAGAAGGAGCCGGACAGCGCCTCGACGGCGGGCATGGTGGGCTGCGCGGCGCGCGAGGAAGCCGTGTGGGATGAGATGCTGAATGCCCACTACGGCGCCCTGCGTAAACTCTTCTCTGCGGACGCCGCCGACAAGCTGCGTGACATGCAGCGGACGTGGATCGAGTGGCGCGACGCCAAGTGCGAGATGCCCTATCTGGTGCACGAGGGCGGCTCCATCGCCCGGCCGATGCTGGCCTACTGCCGGATGGAGGCGACAGCGCTGCGCAGCATGGAGCTTGGTCAGGTCGCCACCGAGATGCAGGCGACGCGCTAAGGCAGAGCAGGATTGCAGCGGTGTGGGCGTCTGGATCGCTCAGGCGAGCAGCCGGAGCGTCGCCGGGTCCGGCTCGCCTCGGTAGAACGTCTCCAGCGCCCTGCGAAACAACGCGGGTTCGTCGGCGATCTCGGCGAAAAGCGTCATCGACGAACGAAACTTCTTGGCGTCGACCGGACCGAGGATTATTTCGGCAGAAAGGCCGGGGTGCCCGAGGACCATCTCGGCGCATTCGACGAGCCGCGGCCCGAGGATCGGATGGTGCAGATAGGCGCGCGCCTCTGCCTCGGAGCGAAGCTCGAAATGCCGGGCCGTCGGGCTGCGCCCCAAGCCGGCTAATTGCGGGAAAACGAACCACATCCAGTGGCTTTCTTTGCGCCCGGCGGAGAGTTCGCGCCGGACCGCCTTGTAGACGGTCCCCTGTGCTTCGACGAACCGCGCGAGATTGTACGGGTCGTCGCCATCTTCCGGAGTGTCGCCGTTTGATCGAGGCCCCATCGCCTCCTCCGCGCGGTCCGACCCCGCCGCTGCGCGGTCAATTGCAGGTGGTCGCGGGCGTTCCGGACTGTGCAGGCCGTCTGGCGCCGAACACCATTTGTCGCACTCGGGCAGTATCACCGCACAGACGGAGTGGGCCAAGGTCAGCGACCGTTATTCGCGTCGAGCGACCGGCAATTTCACCGGCCGAAACGCAATTGCCGCCCTTGCGGGGCGATGCCGCGTCTTGCGCTCCTCCGAAGGTCGTATTAGCGAACCCCCTATCCGATCATGCAGCAACAAGGAGCACCGAGCCATGGCCGACGCAACCAACTACGAAGCCGAGATCGCAGAACTCAAGCGGCAGGTCAGCGAGCTTTCCGGCCTGGCGCTCGCCACCGGTGTCATTCTCACGCAGCTCTTACAGAAGGAATGCCTGCGCGAACTTTCCGCGCAGCGGGCCGCCACCGAGATTGTCGAAAACGCACGCAAGGGCATCGAGGGCTTCGCGCAGGAGAACGACGCCGATCCCGCGATGAAGCAGCGCGCGCTGGAAGCCGTGCAGCAGTACGAGGATCAGATCCGCTCGGTGCTGCCGATCTGACGGTTCGGCCTGGAGGGTTCCGGAAGCACGAGACGTCGCCGCTTCATCCGCAATCGCTGGCATTGCGGCAAGCGGCGCTTCAGGGCTTCTGCAGGGTGCGCAGATACTCGACGATAGCCTTGATGCGCACCTCCGCCTTGTCGAAACCCGGCTGCCCCTCCGACTGCTTGAAGCGCTCCCAATAGCGCGGCATCTGGAACGACTGGTGCCCGATCACCTGCGCCCGGCCCGCGATCACGTCATACAGTGCGTCGGCCGGGTACACGCCCATGTTGCGCTTCTCGATCGTCGTGAGGTCGGCCGGCGGGCGGACCAGCGCCTCCGCGAGCGGACCCTTGCCGCGCCCATCCAGGCCATGGCAATCCGCGCAGTTCCAGATGTACTCGTTCTGGCCGCTGACGAGGGGTTTCGCGTCCTCGGCCATGGCGGGCGGCGCGAGTAGGGCCAGTGCGGCGGTCAGGAAAACGTTGCTTTTCAACGACATTCGCTCCTCCTGTTTCACGCGTGCGGCTCGCCGCCGGGACGCCTCGAACCGGAAGATCTTCCTTGCCGGCGAAGGCGTGGCGGGCGACGACCGCCGTTCTCCTCGAAGGGTCGCGATTGGACAGGCCGGCGGCAATGACTTCGGTCAAAGGTCAGGGGGCGGAGGGGTGATTGCCGTTCTTGTACAATTATGTCTTAACTTTCTTACTTGACGGCTTCTTTTTCCGAATAACAGCCAATTTTATGTCGCGGCATTTGGTCTGATTTTTAAACAGGCTAGCAACATAATTGTCCTCGTAATTTTCGCCAATCACCTCCATCAGCACTTGAAATGTCTCCCTAACCAGTCGACCGAGCCGATCATCCCGCAAATCGCTAATATCGGCCTGCTTGCCTTGACTTATGATGATTTGGTAGATGACATGAACAAGAAACCGGTTACCATGGACCGCCACATTACCAGGCTTTCCCGAAAGCCTAATTGCATAATCATTTAACGAGTTATCAATTCTACGAAACGCCTTCACCTTTTTCCATACAGCCTCGCTAGTCTGACCCGAGTGAAACATTTTCTTGTATGGCGGCTTCTCTATATCATCCCACAGCCGACTGACCTCACGCTTCGCGAGCGTGCTTAAGTTCACGTCCTCATCCGTGCACGCAAGAGCAATTGCCGCCTCAACAAATCCCAATCTCGTGTTAGATGAATGCTCAATTTCTCCTTGACGATATTCGTAATCTATTGAGTCCACGAGAAATTCAGATCTAAGACGTTCCTGTTCGGGGTCAAGCGCAACAAAATTTCTAGAATCGATTTTATTTTGAGTGTTATTGTATCGAGTGATAGACACAGCGAACCCATCAGGCGCCCCCTCAAGAGAAACGACCCGAATGGGGACACGCGCGCAAGACAACTGGTCGGACGAACTATCGTACCCCGCGGATAACGATCCGACAGTTTGCGCCCCATTTACGATTGAGAGCCCCTCACAGTCAAATTGACCCGACTCTCGACTTGCGCCACCGACAGCCTTCCGATTAACCTTATTTGCTAAAGCGGTTATTCCATTATTAAAGTACCAGAACAGCTCCGGCCGCTCTTCCATCGTTTCTGTAATGCTGCGATTTACGGCACTCTCAACACCAAGGAAAACGCGAATATTCCGCGAAAAAAGTCTGTGTCCATGCCTGCGATGCAAAGCCACGAGGTCACTTGCAGCTATTTGCCCGTAATAGGCACGAACAGGACCATCAACGTAACCCCAGGAAAATATTTGGATCGAGTCCGAAACTGTGGAGCCTTGAGCCGCACTAAGAACGTAAGAGTGCAGGCTGCCCTGATTGAGCACTATCGACGAAACCAACTCTTTCGTTTCATCCACATCCTCGATAAAGCTTTCAATCGACGCTCTGTTTTCGGCACTAAAGGTTCCCGCGCCTGAATAGACCACGACGACAAATACCTTGCTAGCAGTCGAAATAGCCTTGTCTATCTCTTGCTGTCTAGACTGAATCCGGGGATTAAATCTATCGAACCGACTACTTAGGAGATCCTTCACCCCCTGCAAAAATTTTAAAACCGATCCATTATCGACACTTGCCGTATGATTCGAGTTCCATTTGCTTTGCACCAAATAGAGACCCTTTTCATTAGGGTCAAAATATATCGCATCTATACCATTGTCATTAAAACCATCCACAACAGAATCTGCTGCGGTGGCTAAATCTGCGTCAGCGAGACAAGAAAGTGAGAATGCGGCTAGCGCCCTCGATAGAGCGGTCAAGTCTCGATTTTTAGACTTCACATCATCGAGACATAACAACGGAACAATTTCTTTAGTGAGTCTGTCACTAATTTGTCGATGCTGAACAAGTGCCATTTTCTACCTCTCGGTGGATCAGAGGAGCAGCTATTCACTAGACATCCAAATTCTCGACCGACAGCGCGTTGGCCTGGATGAATTCGCGGCGGGGTTCGACGACGTCGCCCATCAGCTTCGAGAAGATCTCGTCGGCCTCGTCCAATTCGCCGATCTTCACCTGCAACAGCGTGCGGGTGTCGCGGTCGAGCGTCGTTTCGGCGAGCTGGTCGGCGTTCATCTCGCCCAAGCCTTTGTAGCGCTGCATGGCGATGCCCTTGCGGCCGGATTCGAACACCGATTCCAGAAGATCGCGGGGGCCGTAGATGTCGACGGAGTCGTTCTTACGGCGCAGCTTTGCGGGGTTGGCGTAGACCTCGGCCAATTCGCCGTGCAGTTCGTGCAAACGACGGGCGTCGATGGACCCCAGGAGCCCCATGTCGAGGGCGTGCGCCTCGGTAACGCCTCGGACCTCGCGGGTGAACAGAAAGCCGTCCGCGCCGAACACGCCGGTCCAGCCCTTTTCGGTTTCCTCGGCAAGCGTATCGAGCCGGCGGGCCACTTCCGTGGCGGTCTCGGCGGCGCGGGCATCGTCGTTCAGGATCTCCTGATCGAAAGCGCCGGCGATGGCCGCCTGCTCGACGATGAAGCGGGCGTAGCGGGTGTGCAGGTCGTCGATCAGCTTGACGGTACGGCGCGCCTCCTTGACGAGGTTGCGCAGATCCTCGCCGCCGCGCTCCTGGCCGGAGCCGTCGAGCAACGTGGAGTCTTCGAGGCCGGTGTCGATCAAGTAGTCCTCGAGCCCCCGGTCGTCCTTAAGGTAGGTCTCGGACTTCCCGCGGGTGATCTTGTAGAGCGGCGGCTGGGCGATATAAAGGTGCCCGTTTTCAATGAGTTGCGGCATCTGGCGGTAGAAGAACGTGAGCAGCAGCGTGCGGATGTGCGCGCCGTCCACGTCGGCGTCCGTCATGATGATGATCTTGTGATAGCGCAGCTTTTCCAGGTTGAAGTCGTCGCGGCCGATGCCGGTGCCCAGCGCCGTGATGAGCGTGCCGATCTCCTGCGAGGACAGCATGCGGTCGAAACGCGCGCGCTCGACGTTGAGGATCTTACCTCGGATCGGGAGGACGGCCTGGAAGTCGCGGTCGCGCGCCTGCTTGGCGGAGCCGCCCGCCGAGTCGCCCTCGACGATGAACAGCTCCGTGTTGGCGGCGTTGCGGTCCTTGCATTCGGCCAGCTTGCCTGGAAGGTTCGCCATGTCGAGCGCGCCCTTACGACGGGTCAGCTCGCGCGCCTTGCGGGCGGCTTCGCGCGCGGCGGCGGCCTCGGCGATCTTGGAAACGATGATCTTGGCTTCGCGCGGGTGCTCCTCGAACCATGCCGACAGTGAGTCCGTCACGGCGTTCTCGACCACTGGACGGACTTCGGACGAGACCAGTTTGTCCTTGGTCTGGCTGGAGAATTTCGGGTCCGGTACCTTTACTGAGAGGACGCAGGTCAGGCCTTCGCGGGCGTCGTCGCCGGTCAGCGAGACCTTCTCCTTCTTGGCGATCCCCGATTCTTCGGCGTAACGGTTGACGACGCGGGTCAGCGCGCCGCGGAAGCCGGCGAGGTGGGTTCCGCCGTCGCGCTGCGGGATGTTGTTGGTGAAGCACAGCACGTTCTCGTGGTAGCTGTCGTTCCACCACAGCGCGACTTCGACGGTGATGCCGTCGCGGTCGGCGATGACGGCGATGGGCTCCTCGAACAGGCCCTGCTTGTTGCGGTCGAGATAGCGGACGAACGCGGCGATGCCCCCCTCGTAGCAGAGGTCCACGACCTTCGGGTCGGCGTGACGGCGATCCTCCAGCACGATCTTGGCGCCTGAGTTGAGGAACGCCAGTTCGCGCAGGCGATGCTCCAGCGTCGCGAAGTCGAACTCGATCTGCGTGAACGTCTGCGGCGAGGGCAGGAAGGTGACCTCGGTGCCGCGCTTGCCATTCGCCGGGCCGACGACCTTGAGCGGCTCGACGGTGACGCCGTCGCGGAACTCAACGACATGCTCTTTGTCGTGGCGCCAAACCCGGCAGCGCAGTTCGGTCGACAAGGCGTTGACCACGGACACGCCGACGCCATGCAGACCGCCGGAAACCTTGTAGGAGTTCTGGTCGAACTTGCCGCCGGCGTGGAGCTCGGTGAAGACGATCTCGGCCGCCGAGCGCTTCGGATCGTGGTCGTCGTCCTCCTTGATGCCCACGGGGATGCCGCGGCCGTCATCGGAAACCGTGCACGAACCATCGGGATTGAGGGTGACGTGACAGCGGGTCGCATGCCCGGCGAGGACCTCGTCGACGGCGTTGTCCACCACCTCGTAGATCATGTGGTGCAGACCGGAGCCGTCGTCGGTGTCGCCGATGTACATGCCCGGACGCTTGCGTACAGCCTCCAAGCCTTTGAGCATCTTGATGGAATCTTCTCCGTACTCGGCAGGCTGGGGCATGTTTTCAGGCGTCTCATCGCTCATCGAAGCGCAGTCCTCGTGGCTGTTCCGTTTATCTGACGCAACCCTAGCACATCGCGCCGGAGAACGGGCAAAAAAGCGGCATTTTCCGGCTTCGGATCAACAGGAGAAATGATCGGCGTTTCAGTCTGTTACCGGGCGTTGAACAGGGCTCGCAAAGCGCCGTTCAGGCGTGTTGCGAAGTTGCCTTCAATCAGCCCGCGAGACCGTGGCGCCGGAGACCTCGTAGAACGCCGCGCGGCCCTCCATCGGGGCGAAGGCATCGCGGTCGGTTCCGGTCATCCAGGCCTGGCCGCCGAGGCGCTCGATCTCGGCGAACAACGCGCCCCTGCGGTCGACATCGAGGTGCGCGGTGATCTCGTCGAGCAGGATCAGCGGGCCGCCGCCGTCGTGGCGGGCGGCGATCAGTTCCGCTTGCGCCAGCACAAGCCCCACCAGCAGCGCTTTCTGCTCGCCGGTCGACGATAGCCGGGCGGGCATCTCCTTGGGCCCATGGCCGACGACGATATCGGAGCGGTGCGGGCCTTCCAGCGTGCGTCCAGCCGCGCGGTCGCGCTCGCGCATTTCGGCGAGGCGGCGGACGTAGGCATCCTCGACATCCACGGCCGCCGCGTCGGCCAGCCCGGCCTCCAGGGTTCCTTCAAGGTCGATGGCGCTCCAGGGAAAAGGCGAATCGGGAGCGCGGCCGCGGCGGGCGTCGATTACCTGCCGCAAGCGGTCCACCGTCGTGACCCGTGCGGCGGCGACGGCGGCGCCGGCTTCGGCCATGACGAGTTCCACCGCCTTGAGGCGGCCGGGATCGCGTACGCCATCGGACAGCAGGCGGTTACGGGACTGCATGGCCTTGTCGAACCGGTTGGCCAGCGTGCGAAAGCCCGGGTCGAAACAGAGCACCAGGCGGTCGAGGAACCGCCGGCGCTCGGCGGCGGGGCCGGTGAACAGTCCGTCCATGGCGGGCGTCAGCCAGACGGCCTCAAGATAATCAGCCAACGCCCCGGAGCCGCCCTTCGCCTCGCCGGCGACGCGAACGATGCGGCCGGAGCCGGCGCGCTCGCCCGGCGCTGTTGGGGGGCGGCCGGTCCCGATCTGGACCTCGCCCTGGCGGCTGGCCACTCTGGCGGCGATGGCCCAGCTTCCGTCGCCGCCGATGCGCGGCAGGTCGGCGAAGGCGGCGCGGCGCAGGCCCTGGCCGGGAACCAGAAGGGAGACGGCTTCGAGGAGGTTGGTCTTGCCGGCCCCATTGGCACCGACAAGCACGACCGAGCTGTCGCCCGGCTCCAGCTTGGCCGACGCATAGTTTCGGAAATTCGTCAGCGCGAGGCGTTCGACGCAAACGGCGCTGTCGGTGACGTCCGGCATCAGGTGGCCTTGCTGCGCGAGGCGGTGCTTGATTTGCCGACCGCCGAGCGCAGGAAACGCGTTTGCGTCAGACCCGGCGGGGTGAGGCCCATCATGCGCGATCCGTCATGTTGTCGATCATACCGTGGCGGAGATCAGACCCGCATCGGCATCACGACGTAGAGCGCGCCGTTGCCGGATGCATCGCGGACCATCGCCGGGGAGCCGGGGTCCGAGAGGAGAAAGCGCGCTTCCTCGCCTTCGAGCTGGCTGGCGATGTCGAGCAGATAACGCGCGTTGAAGCCGATTTCCAACTCGTCGGCCGCATACTCGACGTCGAGTTCCTCGGTCGCGCTGCCGCCTTCGGGGTTGTTGACCGAAAGCACCAGCTTGTCGCTGGAGACGGCAAGTTTGACGGCGCGCCCGCGCTCGGAGGCGATCGTGGAGACGCGGTCGACCGCTGACATGAACTCGGCGTTGCCGACTTTCAGTTCCTTGTCATTCTGATCGGGAATGACGCGCTGATAGTCCGGGAACGTGCCGTCGATCAGTTTCGAGGTCAGGGTGACCGAGCCGATCTCGAAGCGGATCTTGCTTTCGGACACGCCGACGGTGACGGAGCCACCGGAGGCTTCAAGCAGGCGATGGACCTCGTGCACGGTCTTCCTCGGCACGATTACGCCGGGCATGCCGTCGGCCCCGTCCGGCAGCGGCAGATCGACCTGCGCGAGACGGTGGCCGTCGGTCGCCACGGCGCGCAGGACGGGCGAGCCGTCGGCCGACGCCGCGGTGTGGAGATAGATGCCGTTGAGGTAGTAGCGCGTCTCTTCGGTCGAGATGGCGAAGCGCGTCTTGTCGATCAGCCGCTTCAAGTCGCCGGCGCTGATTTCGAAACTGTAGGGCAGGTCGCCGACGGCGATGTCCGGGAATTCTTCCGCCGACAAGGTCTGCAAGGCGAAGCGCGAGGATCCGGCGCGAAGGGCCAGCCGCTCATTCTCGCCATCGCGATTGAGTTCGACCTCGGCACCGTCAGGCAACTTGCGAACGATATCGTGGAGCATATGCGCCGGTACGGTGAGAGAGCCGGGCTCTTCCACCGAGGCGTTGATCTCTTCGACGACCTCGCGCTCCAGGTCGGTCGCCTTGAACGCCAGCGCCGAACCGGAGGCCTTGAGGAGAACGTTCGACAGAATCGGGATCGTCGTACGGCGCTCGACCACGCTGGTCACGTGACCCAGGGCCCGAAGCAGTTCTCCACGTTCGATGACTAGCCGCATGTGTCGGTCCTTGTGCGGTCGCCTCGTGCGCCGGTTCTAACTACCGCCTTCCCGGTGCTGCCAGGGTCGCGAGCGAATCTTGGAACCGTATGGAATGAGGCGATTCGAATGGACGGCCAATTGAGCCGATCGCCGGACGATTTTCAAGTCAAGGGTTGTCGGTCAAACAGGGAATGATGGGGGAACGGCGCGATTCGCTCTCGGGCCATGATGGCGCCCCCGGTTTCCCGGGCGGAAACGCGAACGGGGCGGTGCCCGCAGACACCGCCCCTCCCCCGCACGCGGACCGCCGATACTTGTGCCCTCTTAGAAAAAAGTATCAGCGGCCCGAAACGGGCCGGCGTTTGGGCCGACCCGTGTTCGAATTCTCCGGCTGCAATCGCTCCGCTGGCAAGCTGCCGCAGGAGGAAGGTCTTGTGCCCCCCCTTTCCCCAATCGATGAGCGACGCCTTCGACGGAGCCACCGCCCCCGCATCGAAGGCGTCGTTTTCATCAATGGTTGAGGAGCTTCTTGAGGTCTTCCAGTTCGTCGCGCAAACGCGGGTTCTTATTGATTTCCCCGTCGATCTTGCGAATGGCATGGAGGACCGTCGTGTGGTCACGATTGCCGAACCGCCGGCCGATCTCGGGCAGGGACCTGGCGGTCATCTGCTTGGCGAGATACATGCCGATCTGGCGAGGCCACACGACCGAACGGTGCCGTCGCTGGGACAGCAGATCGCTTTTCGACACGCCGTAATGACGCGAGATCACGCGAAGGATGTCCTCGATCTTGATGCGCCGGGGCTCGATGCCCTGCACCAGATCGCGGATCACCGTTTCGGCCACGTCGACCGTGATCGGCGTGCGCACATACTGCCAGTTCGCGAACAAACGGATGACCGCGCCCTCGAGTTCGCGGCCGTTATCGGTCAACCGCTCGGCGAGTAGCTCAATCACGTCGCGCGACAGCGAGAAGGAAGAGTCCAGCACGCGCTTCTCGGCCACGCGCATGTCGATGACATTGAGACGCTGCTCGTAGTCGAAGTTGCCAAGCTCGGTGACAAGGCCGCGCGTCAGCCGCGAACGCATGCGCTCGTTGAGGCGTTCGATCTGGGCCGGCGGCCGCGACGACGCGACGACGAGTTGCCGGCCGCCATCAAGCAGCGCGTTGACGATGTGATCGAACTCCGTCTCGGTCTGCGCACCGTGCATGAATTCAAGGTCGTCGATGAGCAGGATGTCGATCTTGCGGAACTGCTCCTTGAAGGCGAGCGGATCGTTGCCGCGCAGGGCTTCCACGAAGCGATAGCGGAAGCTGTCGGCGGTCATGTACAGCACCTTGGCATCGGGCTGGCGGCGCGTGACTTCCCAGGCCGTGGCCTGAAGAAGGTGCGACTTGCCCATGCCGACCGGCGCGTGAATGAACAGCGGGTTGAAGCCGGGGCTTTCACGGCCGACCGTTTCGGCGACTCGGGTGGCCGCGGCATGAGCGATCCGGTTCGACGGTCCAACGACGAAGGTGTCGAAGGTATAGCGCGGGTCGAGCGGCGAACCTTCGACGTTGCCGATCCGGGTGACCGGAGCGGGTTGCGGAAGATTCGGAACAGGAATGTCGCGACGCACCGAAGGATCGAACATTTGAGGCGCCATGGCCTGCTGCGTCGACACCGATGACGCCGCGACGGCGTGATTGACGGCATCGACCTTGGCGGGCTTCGCCGGCTGCGGTGTGCGCAGTTCCACCTCGACGCGCTCGGCGCCTTCGAATTCGGCCTTGCAGCATTCCAGAAGGTCCGCGACGTAATGATTGCGGATCCAATTGCGCAGGAATTTGACGGGAACGGTGGCGTGAACCACGCCCTCTTCGAACCGGTCGAATTCGATTGCATTAAAGAAGCTGGAATAGACGTCTTCGCCAAGGCGTTTGCGCAGGAGTGCGCGCACCTTGTCACCACCGTTTCCAGATGCCGCGACGGTGGCGCCAGCCGGCGGCTTTGCCGGCGGAATCGCCGCCTTACCGCGTGCCGCCGGCTCAACGGCGGACGAGGATGAGATCGACGTTTCAGGCTTCGAGAGAGCCGTCGTTGTGAGTGTTGCCTGCATTTTCAATTACCCCGCACCCGGTCTACCGACCGGTCATTCGCCCACGGGCTCCCGCAATCCGCTATCGTGCACGCCCGTTGCCCACGGGAATGCCGACAGCACGATGCGCCGCCCAGCTATTCGGTTTTTCGATTACGCGCGCCTCAGCGCCGACTTACGCAGTCCGGTCTCGCTCACACCCAGGAACCGGTCGTTTCACCGGTTTTCCCCACCGCGGCCGGACTTCTTGCACTCAAGTGGCTTGGACACGCTCGTATCGGAACGGACCTTCACCCGTATATCGAATGCCCCCGGCGCGACTGCCGGCCTGCCGGAATCCGGCATCGCCAGCGCTTGTTCGAGAGGGACTGCCGGTTTCCCGGCTTGCCGCGCGCGGACACGGAATAGAGTCACTGGCGGTTCGCCAGTTGCTCGTACAGAACAAATCAGTTAGAAAATGCCCCGCGAAACGATTCGTTTTTCGTTCGCAGTTTCGTTTCGGCGTTCGGCGCAATCGAGCAACCGATACCGTTGTGAAGTGAACGTCACGAGACCCCACAGGAACCTCCACAATTCCTCTCTACTGAACGCACACCCCAATTCCGGATTTTGTCGGACCTGCTCCGGAAACAGGCGAGCTTCAACGCGCACACCAAACTTAATTGGTGTTGCCCTACGCGAAGACACTCGTTGACTGGACAATCCGGCGCGCGAAAACAACTCGGAACAACAGCGCTGGAACACGTCCCAACTTGGGGTACGAAGACGTGGATCGGACCGAACCTGCGCCTCGGCAGGCGTTCGCCTTTCCACTGCAACCGGGCGACTTATCAAGCGCCGGTGTGGATTGTTTAATAGACTCTTAAACTGGGTCAGGCAAGTCCGAAACTCCGTCAGCGAACCCCACTTCCGGGCCATCCGGCTCGTTCAAACGAGCACCCGAAAACCGTATTCGTCAGATTGCTGACGGAGCCGCTCCATTGGATAAATCAAAGGTTTTCCAGAAGCCGGACGGCTACTGAACAAGCATCGATATCGGGCTCCGCTGCTTTTTCGCACAACCCCGCGATTTGCGCTTTGAGGTCAATCCTGGAGGCAAGGGCCAGGACAGGCTTACTCGCGCAACTCGATCAGGATTCGTTTTTGGATTCAGGTAAGAAGACTGTCATATTGGGCATGGGCTCGATTCTTATGATCGCTTGATTTGTTGCGAACAAGTAACAGGGAGGATAATGCGGAGTCATCGACGGCCACGAGCAATTGCGGGAGTGTTTCTCCATTTCGTTTGCAATTATTTCGGCAATTCCAACAGAACCTGAATTGAGTCGAGGCGGACGTGCCCTGCGCCGGGTGCGTTTCGGCATTGTCGGGCCGTCGGACGCACGCTGCGGGACGCGCCGCGGTGGTGACCGGCCGCCGTTCAGGCACACCTGAACCGCTCTATTCGGCCCGGGCGCACGCACCTCTACAGGCGCCAGCGGCAAGCTCCCCAACTTAAAGATCAGCTTGGCGCACGAAAAAGCCGCCGGCGCGCGGGCACCGGCGGCTCAAGCAGTTCGAATTCGGTCCGGCCGTTTCAGCCGGAAGATTAAGCCTCGGCGCCCATTCCCTTCACGCGCTGGGTGAGGCGAGAAATCTTGCGGGAAGCCGTGTTGCGGTGAATCACGCCACGCTGAGCGCTGCGGGCGATGAGCGGCTCGGCCGCTTTGAGTGCTTGGCTGGCCTGATCCTGGTCGCCCGAGGAGATCGCTTCTTCAACGCGGCGGATCTCGTTGCGCATGCGCGTGCGATGCACCCGGTTGACGGCGGTGCGCTTCGTGATCTTGCGTACGGCTTTCTTAGCCGATTTGGTGTTGGCCATAACGGGTCCTTGGATCGAGTTAGCCGCCGTGCAACCAGCCGCGGGAAAACCTGAAAGGCGAACGCGGGAGGGAGGCGGCGCAAATAGGAGAACCGCCCGACTGGGACAGCCGGGCGGTGCTTTAGCGGGTCTTATAATTCGGGCAGCGGCGGCGGTCAACGCTCGTCGTTCATTCCGCAAAGCCGAGCCGGCGCCCTCCAGCAGTAAAACAGGGGACGGGCGCGAATCCAGTCGGCTCGAATTGTAGATGGCATCTAACTTTCGTATCATGTTAAGCGAACTTGAACGACACCGCTGGTATTGACGGAGAGCCGCTGCCAGCGGCGATGGCAGCAAACAATCAGGACGGGGCAAAATGGCTTCACACGCAATCTGGATGGTCACGCTCACGATCTGCCTTGCGGCGATCATTCTCAGCGCCGCGGCAGGGCTTCCGACGGTGCACACTTTCGTGGCCGCGCTGATCGGCCTCGCGATCGCCGGCATGGGCATCGCCGACAACTGGAGCCAGCGCAAGAACGACGCCTCCGAAAACCAGATCGCCGCCTCGACGGCCCGCCACATGGGGCTCGTCTGGATCTGGGGCTGCCTAAGCCTGTTCGCGACGTATTATTTCATCCTTTCGTGGAAGGAATGGCTCGTCTTCACCCTGGCCTTCGCGGCCGTAGGCGTTCTCTGCCTGCTTTTCGCCGCCGCACTCGATCGCGACGAAGCCCAGGGGCGGACCGACCCGACCATTCAGAAGCTCGCCAAGTATCTCTCGATCGGTCAGCTCATCGGCATGGTAATCGCGATGGTCGGCTTGATCGTCGACGGCAAATGGCCCGTGACGGTCGAATCCAACCCGGGCTGGGCCGACTGGGCCGCCAACAACATCTTCTTCTTCGGCGCCATGTCGATCGCTCTTCTGACGGCCAACGCGCTCTATTCGAAGCATCAGAAAGACAAACTGCAAACGCAGAACGCCTGACCGCACGGCGCAACCTTTGCGTTCACACGGTCAACCGGCGCATGGGTTGACCTCGCGGCCGAAAACGGAGACTGACCAAAGCGGACCCTACCCGGTCCGCTTTTTTCATTATGAATGCAGGCTGGCGGCACCGGTCTGCGGGGCGGGACCATGGACAAGCGCATCCTGATCATCTTCGCGGCGATGGCCGCGACCATCGCCATCATGGTCTTCGCCGCCAGCTACGACGCGCGCTTCACGAGCCTGGGGGCCGCACTCGGGTTCGCAGTTCTCGCGGCGGACGCCGGGCTTTCCGCCAACCGCACCTTATGGAAACGCGCCGCGGCCGAGCCCAAAGACCCCGAAATCGCGTTCCGCGCCTCGCAACTCAACGCCCGTCTGATGGCGGCCGTCTACGGGTGGGGAGCGCTGGCGATTTTCGCGGTCTACGGCCTCACCGAACTCTGGTGGTTCCACAGTTGGCAATACGGCCTCGCGATGGGCCTCATCGCCGCGCTCTTGCTCGGCTTCACGCACCTGCTCGGCGATCCGGAAAGCCTGTTCCGGTCGCGCCGCTCGCTCGATGCCTCGGCGGTGATGGCCGCGTTGCAGGCGG
The DNA here is from genome assembly GCA_965226995.1 of Filomicrobium sp. GTDB lineage: Bacteria > Pseudomonadota > Alphaproteobacteria > Rhizobiales > Hyphomicrobiaceae > Filomicrobium. The sequence continues at coordinate 92,882 of CBDDFK010000007.1, read as the reverse complement.
CAGGCGCAGCCGCCGGCCTCAGCTTCCTGTTCGGCGCCGGCAAGCACCTGACACTGAAATCCGACTGGGCGGCCAATCACGTCTTCATCGCCGGAGGGCTCGCGATCATCGCCGTATCTGTCCTGGCGACCGTCACACACTTCAGATTGCGACGCGCCGGAGCGTGAGACACCGCAACGGCGGAGCGAACCGGCTTTTTGCACCTGAAGCGTCAGCGATGCTTAAAGGCGGCCTTTCGCTTCTCGGTGAAGGCGGCCATGCCTTCCTTCTGGTCCTCGGTGGCGAACATGGCGTGGAAGACGCGCCGCTCGAACAGCAAGCCTTCGGACAAGCTCGTCTCGTAGGCGCGGTTGATCGTCTCCTTGGTCATCATGGCGGCGGGAAGCGACATGCCGGCAATCTTGGCCGCGGTCTTCATCGCCTCGGTCCGCAGGTCGGCAGCCGGCACCACGCGCGCGACGAGCCCCGAACGCTCGGCTTCCTCGGCGTCCATCATCCGGCCCGTGAGGCACATTTCCATTGCCTTGGCCTTGCCGATGGCCCTGATGAGCCGCTGGGTGCCGCCGATGCCGGGCATGATTCCGAGTGTGATTTCCGGCTGGCCGAAGCGCGCGCTATCGGCCGCGATGATGATGTCGCATTGCATCGCCAGCTCGCAGCCTCCGCCGAGGCAATAGCCGGCGACCGCCGCGATGACCGGCTTGCGGCAGTGGGCGGGCGGATCCCATCGGGCAGCGAAATCCTCCGCATAGACCTCCTGGTAGCTCTTCGGCGCCATTTCCTTGATGTCGGCGCCGGCAGCGAAGGCCTTTTCCGAACCGGTAATGACGATGGCGCCGATACCCTCATCGGCCTCGAAACCTTGCAGTGCGCAGGTCAGCTCACCGATAAGCTGTGAATTCAGCGCGTTGAGCGCCTGCGGCCGATTGAGCGTAACGATGCCGACCCGGCCCTCTGTTTCCACTTGGATGGTTTCATAGCCGCTGGCTTCGCTCATGGCCTTCGTTCCTCTCGATTGACGGCTTCGGCTGGTACTCGTCGCGGCCGAAAGCACTGCATTTTCTTCAACGCTGGCATGCCGGACAATAGAATGTCGACCGGCCGGCCTGAACGATACGGCGCACCGTGCCCTGGCACTGCGCGCTCGCGCAAGGCTCACCCTCACGACCATAGACGGCGAAGGCATGCTGGAAATAGCCCAGCGCGCCGTCGGCCTGGCGATAATCGCGCAGCGACGACCCACCGGCGGCAATCGCTTCCTGCAAGACAGAACGGATCGCGCCGACCAGCCGTTCGGCGCGCTCGCCGGGCCGGTCGCCTCCCCGCGTCAGCCCGCGCGCCAGCCTTTTGGGCGAAATACCCGCCCGGTGCAGCGCTTCGCAGACGTAGATGTTGCCGAGACCCGCTACTGTTTTCTGATCCATAAGGAAAGCCTTGAGATCGACGCTACGACCGGCGGCTCTGCGGGCGAGGTGAGCGGCATCGAAAGCGTTTCCCAGAGGCTCGGGACCGAGGCTGCGGATCAACGGGTGCTCTTCGAATGCCGCGTCGTCGGTCATCACCATGAAACCGAAGCGGCGCGGATCGTTGTAGGTAACGGTCGCCCCTTCCTCGGTGCGGAAGACGACGTGGTCGTGGCGCGGATCGGCGCCGGTTTCGTGAACGAAGGCCCCCGGCGATAAAGCCTCGGCGCGAACATTGTCCTCCGGGGGGCGGATGGTGAAGCGGCCGGACATCCCAAGGTGCATGATCAGCACGTCGCCGGTTTCGAAGCCGGCGACGAGATACTTCGCGCGGCGGCCAAGCGTCGCCAGTCGCTGACCCTCAAGCCGCTCGGCGAACCTTTCGGGAAATGGAAAGCGCAGATCGGGCCGGCGTTGCTCCACGGCGACGATCCGGTGTCCCGCAAGCACGGGCTCAAGGCCGCGCCGGACAGTCTCTACTTCGGGCAACTCGGGCATGCGAAAGCCGTCCTGAGAAGAATCGCCGCGGACGGATCAGGCGGGTTCGGCGCCCGTCTCGGCGATCAATCCGGCGGCGGCGATCCCGGCACAGGCGGCGATCTCGTCGTTCGCGCTGGTGTCGCCGGAGATGCCGATTGCCCCGACCAGTTCGCCCTCGCCGTTGCGGATGAGGACGCCGCCCGGCACCGGAACGAGCTTGCCGCCGGTGATGTGGCTCATTGCGGCGATGAAATACGCCTGTTTTTCTGCGCGCTCGCCCAGCAGCCGCGAGGGCAGGCCCATCGCGATCGCACCGTAGGCCTTTCCGATCGCCACATCGGCGCGATGCAGGCTGGTGCCATCTTCGGCGATCATCGCCCGGACGGCGCCGCGGGAATCGAGCACGGCGATGGCAAGAGGCTTCATCTCGTTTTCACGCGCCTTGGCGTACGCGGCATCGAGAATCGTGCGGGCGGTATCGAGCTTCATCGGGATGATCCTCATGCTGGCTTCCATCCGACCCTTTCGGACCGGGCGACGGCCTTTGCCTCTTGTGAGAATGCGGCCTCGCCGGTGGCGCGAATGGCCGCGGGCAGGAACGGCGCCGATGCCGTAGCAGGCCGCGCGCCGATTGGCTATCTTCGCGTCAGCCCAAGTCTGGTGACCGAAAACGCCGCTCCTCTGCGCCTCCGGCGCTGTGGCGGAATTCCATCGGAGCCAGATTAGCATCGAAATTCAGGAGACGGCAGCGACATGACCAGCGCGGACACCGACCACGATGGCGCAAAGCGCGCAAGCTTCGGCTTCCAGGAGGTTCCCGAGGCCGAGCGCCAGGGGCGCGTCAACAAGGTCTTCGCCAATGTCGCGGACCGCTACGACCTGATGAACGATTTGATGTCGGCGGGCGTGCACCGGCTGTGGAAGCAGGACTTCCTGGCCTGGCTCAACCCGCCTCGCGATGGCTCGGGCCGTGCCTTCCGGCTCCTGGATGTCGCCGGCGGCACCGGAGATATCGCGCTGCGCTTCGCACGCATGACCGGCCCGTTGTCGTCCGCGGTCATTTGCGACATCTCACCGGAAATGCTGGAGGTGGGGCGCAAGCGTGTCGCCGATGCCGGGTTCGCGGACCGTATCGAGCTTATCGAAGGTAACGCTGAGACGCTGCCCTTTCCGGACCGTTCGTTCGATGCCTACACGATCGCTTTCGGCATCCGGAACGTCACGCGGATCGATAAGGCGCTGGATGAGGCGCATCGCGTCCTCAAGCGCGGCGGGCGTTTCATGTGCCTGGAATTCTCGCAGGTGGACATTCCGCTACTCGACAGGCTTTACGACCTGCATTCCTTCGAGGTGATCCCGAGGCTGGGCGAAGCGATCGCGGGCGACCGCGAAAGCTACCAGTACCTTGTCGAGTCGATCCGCAAATTCCCGACGCAGGAAAGGTTCGCCGAGATGATCCGCGAAGCCGGTTTCGAGCGCGTCAGTTATCGCAACCTGTCGGGCGGCATCGCCGCCATTCATTCCGGCTGGAAGATCTGAAGATCGAGGCGCCGGCTGCGGAGGCTTCGCGATTTCGGGATCAGCTCCGCTTTTCCTGATCGCGCTGCCAGTAGACCATCAGCACGGTCACGATTGCGGTGAGCACCATGGTGCCGAGAATATCCGGGCGCTCGATGAAGCTCATCCACTGGTCGACGCCCTGCCACATGCGGCCCTTCTTGTCGGTGAGCATGGCGTTGCCGGCGATCACGGCGAAAGCGACCACGGCTGTGAGCGCTACGGCGAGCGCGACCTGAAAGATCCGCTTGAACAGCTTTGGAACGGACATTTTCTTGCCCGGCAGAACCAGAGTCGTTTTGTCGGCCATGTGTCGGCACCCCTGAAAGATATCGTGCCGGAATCGTAACCGACTCGCACAATGGCTGTGAAGGGGAGGAAAAAGCGGGCGGCGTAGATCAAGACAAAAAAGAACCGCCCGGAGCAGAGCTGCGGGCGGCCTGTGAGTTTGCACGCGGGATTGGTTTACTGGGCCAGCGACACCGCTTGCGTCGATCGACCGATCTGCTCGAACGCGCTCTTCAACTCGTCGCCGGTTCCTGTCTGGAAGAACTTCGAAATGTCAGTGGCGCAGTTCTTCATCTGATCGATCACGTTCGTATCGGTCACGTCGAAAGCGACGGTGTAGATCTGGATTCCGGCGCTCTTGATCTTTTCGCAGACTTCAACCGTCATCGCGTCGGCCGCCGCCGCGTCCGTGTCGTCGTGGTCGGCTTCGCCCGGTGTCTGAGAGCGGGTGTTCTGGCCGTCCGACATCAAAACCAGAACCTTTCGCAATTTGCCATTAGCAACGAGCGCGTCCGGACGAGCTTCATTGAAGGGCTCGATCTTCGACAGGACGCGCCAGCCCCACATCAATCCGGACGGAATGTAGGTATCGTAGCTCGCGAAGAGTTCGTCGATCTTTTGCCCGAGCACGGCTTTGTCGTTGGTGAGCGGCGTCAACTGCGGCGCGCAATAGCGGTTCATCAGGCCGGGAATGCGGGTGGAATACTGCTCATCACGAACGTTGAGCGGCGAGAGGCGGGAGCCGACGCAACCGTACCATTTGGTGGTCACCGTGTTGCATTGCTCTTCCTCGGGGCCGTAAACCGCGTCGCAGACTTGCTGGCTGTTCGTGTATTCGACGCCGTCCGAGGTGTAGGTGTAAGTTTCCGTGCGGCAATTCTCTGAGCCGATCACAGGCTTCACCATGCTGCACTGCTGTTCCTCGGTGTCAGGGTCCACCGAAATCCATGGCCTGTTGCGGCTTTCCTCGCCGACGTTGACGTGCGCAGAAAACGGCACGATGCCCACCTTGACGTGATTTTCAGAACCGCTGCGCGAATAGACGGTGTCGAGAAGTTTCTTGGCGGCAGTTTTCAAGTCTTCGAGTTTTTGGCCGCTCATCGAATAGGTGGTATCCAGCACCAAGGCCATTTCCATGTCCTTACCGCCGACATTTACTTTCGATACGGCCTTGGCGTTGCCCTCAGCGATGCCGATCAGTTTCATGAACGACATCGGGACCGGCGCCGTCGCTTCGGCGGTTATGCTGCTATCGGCGTCGCTGACGGTTACGGCAACTTCACCGGACTGATGCGTCTCGCGCCAGTTCGAACCGAAATAGGTATCCACGATCTGATCGGACGTGAGGTTGTCGCCGCCCTTGGTCGCAGCGGCCAGCACGGCGGCATCGAGGTCGCGCTGCAAGGCCGACTGGACGCCGGAGAGCCGGGCATAGTCAATGGCCGCGCCGACAGCGAGCGCCATGGCGCCAAACATGCCGGCAAAGGCGATCAGCGTCGCTCCGGAATCGTCTGCGCGAAGCGTCTTCTTCTTGGACCCACAGGGCATGGATTTGCGCATTTTCCCTCATCTCACTTTCGGCAACTTCGATAAGGCCGTTATCTCTGAGCCGAGCGAAACGCGCAAATACTCATCCATCGGATGGTATTGTAGAAGTTCTAAAGCGGTCCGAATTGAAGCATATTTAACTTAAAACCGTAGCGATCTCATTTACCGGTGTGAATGGCACGGGTGGCTTATATTAATGAGCGCGCCAAAACGAAGCGAAAGGCATTCCTTGAGTTGCAGAACCGCTTCGGCCGGAAACCCTAAGGTGGCGGGCCACTCGTCAGGGCAGGGGATTGGAAATTCGAAAGCGGCCGGGAGCCGCTCACCTTTCTCCGCCTGTTCGCAAGGTCGAAAAAGACTGAACGGTCCGGACCGGCATGGATAACATACGCTGCAGAGATCAGGCCGGTGCCTGAAGCGTCGCGGCTGTATCCTCCACGACCGCCGCCGGCGCCACGGCCCGGCGGTAGAGATGCCAACTGGCATGACCAACGACCGGGAGGACCACAAGGAAACCAACGAAGACCGACAGGATCGAAATCCCGGTAAGGCCGGCGATGATCAAACACCAAAGGACCATGGAGCGTGGGTTGGCCTTCACAACTTTCACGCTCGTCACCATGGCCGTTACGAAGTCGACGTCCCGATCGTAAAGCATCGGGAACGAGACGACCGAGATGGAAAACACGAAGAGCGCGATGAGTGCGCCCGCGGTGTTGCCGATCACCAGGAACGTCAGGCCTTCGGCGGTTGTGAACAGCTTGGTGAGAAAATTGACGTCGAAACTGGCGAACCCCATGAAGCCGAAGAACAGGATCGCGGCGATATCGAGCCAGATCACCAGGGTGAAGCCGGTCACCACCGCCATCCAGCGGATGTCCCGCCCGGCGGCCTTGCGGATCGACGACCACAGGCTCGACCAGTTGAGCGGCTTGTCCTTCTCCAGGTGCTCGCTGATGGCGTAGAAGACGACACCGGCGAACGGGGCAATAAGCGCGAAGCCCATTGCCAGCGGGTAGGCGAGATACGGGAGATTGAAGTAGGCGAGAAGCGCCAGGATCACCCAGCCGACGAGGACGTAGAGCCCGGCACACATAAGACCGAAACGTGGGGCGCGGCGGAAATCGCGGCAACCGTTGCCCATGATCTCGATGAGATCCTCGACGGAGACCTCGCGGACTTCCGGCCACTCGCTGGCTTTCCGTTTCGCCTCGGCTGCCACCATGACTGCGTTCCCCTCGCGATGCTTGCGGCTCTTGCGGCCGTTTGGGCTTTCTCCCTGTCATTGCTTGGAGGGACGGAGCCAACCGTCGTTGATTTCGATCAACCTTTCCGTTCAAACACCAATGTCAGGTTGCCGGCCGGCATCTCGATCTCGCGTTCCAGCCCCAGCCCGTTGTCCCTGCCGAGCGCCATGACATCCGCGATATCGCGGACGCCGAATTCCGGATTGCGGTCGCGGAGGGCCTGGTCGAAGTCGATATTCCCCTGTGTGGTGTGCGCTCCGTTGCGCTTATAGGGGCCGTACATGACGAGGCGGCCGTCCGGGGCGAGGTGGCGTCCGGCACCGGCGAACAACGCTTCGGCAACCGGCCAGGGCGCGATATGAATGACGTTGATCGCCAGAACGGCGGCTACGCCGGCCGCCGGGAGCACCGCCTCACCCGCGCGCCATTCGGCGGCCATGGCGTCGAGATGCGCGGCTGGCATGACATTGCCGTGCGCGGCCTCGGCGCACCAGGCGTCGATGCTTTGGCGATGCACGTCGATGGGATCGGTCGGCTGGAACGTCATTTCCGGCAGCGCATCGGCAAAGGTCCGGCAATGCTGACCGGTGCCGCTGCCGATCTCGAGGATCAGCCCCGAGCGGTCCGCGAACAATTCCGCCATGACCGCCGTCAGCGGCTCCTTGTTGCGGTGGAACGCTGGAGCATCGAGCCGGCCTGACGGGTCGGCCGCGCCGATATCCTTGGCAAAATTCTCAACCGGGATGCGCATCTTAAGGGTTCCTGGCGTTAGCTTCGATCCGCGAGCAACGCGTTAGTCGTAAGGCTGCATGGCAACGCTGTCACGCGCCCAAGCTTGACGCGCCGCAGCGGAGCCTTCATGTGCGTAAGCCGTTCTTGTCCGTCCGCCGCGCATCATCGCACTGTTTCGCGCACATTCGACCCCGCCCCCTTAGCGCCCCTCGCGAACGAACCATCACGGAGAGCCAACACCGCCATGGCCGGCGCCGTCCTCAACAGCCTGCGACTGATGCGTGCCGGGATTGTCCTGGCGCAGCACGGCGTCCGCTTCTGGCCACGCAATCAGCGCGTGCCCGCCGTGCTCAACCTCGCGCGCATCGTGACGCTGCCGATCACGCTCGTCACCTGGCCGTTCCGCATCGGTAAGCCGCGCGAACGGCGGATCTCCGACGCGCTCGCCTCGCTGGGGCCCTCCTATATCAAGCTGGGGCAGTTCCTCGCGACGCGGGCCGACGTTATCGGCGAGGATCTCGCGCGCGATCTTTCCTTCCTGCAGGACAAGATGCCGCCGTTCTCCATGGCGGAGTCGCGGCGCGCCGTCGAGGAGACGCTGCCGGGCAAGCTTGAGGATCAGTTCACGAGCTTCGGCAAGCCGGTGGCCGCCGCCTCCATCGCGCAGGTGCACAAGGCGACCGTCATCGACGACACGGGAGCGGAGACGCCCGTCGCGGTGAAGATCCTCAGGCCGGGCATCGAACGCCGGTTCCGCGCCGATCTCGACAGCTATTATTTCGCCGCGCGGCAGGTGGAGCGTTTCCATCCGCCGTCACGGCGGCTGCGGCCGGTGGCCGTCGTCGACAACCTGAAGCGCACCACCGACCTGGAGATGGACCTGCGGCTGGAGGCCGCCGCCATCTCGGAGATGGCCGACAACATCCACGGCGACGAGGGCTTCCGGGTGCCGAAGGTGGACTGGCGGCGCACCTCGAAGCGGGTTCTGACGCTGGAATGGATCGACGGCATCAAGGTCTCGGACATCGAGGCGCTGAAAGCCGCCGGACACGACACCGACCAGCTCGGCCTGACGGTGATCCGCACCTTCCTGCGGCACGCCATGCGCGACGGCTTCTTCCACGCCGACATGCACCCCGGCAACCTGTTCGTCGATCCCGACGGCACCATCGTCGCCGTCGACTTCGGCATCATGGGACGGCTGGCGCCCATCGAGCAGCGCTTCCTCGCCGAGATCCTGCACGGGCTCATCACGCGCGATTTCCGCCGCGCCGCCGCGATCCACTTCGAGGCGGGCTACGTGCCGCCGCACCATTCCATCGAGACGTTCGCGCAGGCGATGCGCGCCATCGGCGAGCCGATCCACGGGCGCACGGCGGAAGAGATCTCGATGGCCGACCTGTTGGGCCAGCTTTTCGCCTACACCGAGCTGTTCGACATGCAGACCCGGCCGGAGCTGATCCTATTGCAGAAGAGCATGGTGATCGTGGAAGGCGTCGCGCGGTCGCTGAACCCCAACCTCAACATGTGGACCGCCGCCGAGCCGGTCGCGCGCGACTGGGTGGAATCCAACCTCGGGATCACGGGGCAGCTCAAGCATGCCGGCGAAGGGGCCGCCGATGTCGGGCGCATGGTCGGCGATATTCCGAAACTGATGCACCGGGCGCAGAGCACGCTAGCAGCCATCGACACGCTGGCGCACAAGGGCGCGCGGCTCGACCGCGAGGCGCTCGACGAGCTTGCCGAAGCACAGGCGAAGGCAGGCCGCTGGGGCCGCCTCGCGATGTGGGTGGGCGCGCTGGCGCTGGTGGCGATGGCGTGGTCGATGTGGGCGGGCTGAGGCTCTCAGCGCGCGCCCGGCCCTTTTCAAGCCTTCGCGCAGAAGATCGAAACCTCGATGCGCCCCGCGCTGGCCTGGGGATTGCCGCCACGCCCCGGCGCCTTCACCGTGATTTTCCAGCCCGAAGTTTCCAGCCGCTCGACGCGTCGCTCTATCGCGTCGTCGTCGTACTTGTTGGAGGTGACGGCGTACCTGGTCGTCTTCATCGACGCGTCCGGGCAGGTGAGCGAGACCGAGCCCGACTCGCCGGGTTTGAGTTTGACTGTTGCGTAGACCCAGCCGTCATCTGCCGCCAGGGCGCCCAGTGAGAAAGACGCCACGAGTGCCGCGCCGAGGCCGAGGCCAAAGCCGCGGGGGCATGCCGTTCGAAATCGATTGCGCATCGGAAACTTCCTTCGGAAAATATCGCGACGCCGAGCATTCTAAATCGGCCTGCCGCAAATATGAAGGAGAACGCATGCTTTCCCGCCGACGCGCCGCACCGGCGTTCCGCCGCGCGCTTCCATTCGTCCTCTGCGCCGCGAGCGCTTTCGCCGCCGGCTGGTCGCTGGCGCGGGCTCCGGACAAGCCGCAGGTCGACGTTCTCCTGCAATCGGGCGAGACGATCCTCGGCCAGCCGGTGCGCTATCCCGAAGGCCGCGCGGCCAAGGTGACGGCGGCGATCATCACCATGGCGCCCGGCCAATCGACCGGCTGGCACAAGCATGACGTGCCGCTTTTCGCCTACCTTCTCGACGGGGAGATAACCGTGGACTACGGGGCGGAAGGCCGCCGCGTCTACAAGAAGGGCGACGCCTTCCTGGAAGCGATCGTCACGCCGCATAACGGCCGCAGCACCGGCGACGTGCCCGCCCGCCTCGTCGCCGTTTTCGCCGGCGCGGAGGGTGTGAGGAATACGGAAGCGGTGGCGGAGCCGGGGGAGTAGGGGCAGGTCCGCTCCGGGCGATGGAGGACAATGCGGAGCAGCTTGGCCGTGACGCGAAGGGCCAGAGATAACAAGTGTTCGTATGCATCTGTTATTCTCGGGTAGCGATTCGCTTAGCAAGCGAGATCCAGGCCAGGAGAGCAATGTTGCTGTTTTTTTCTACAGGTGATCAGCCTACAGACCACAATCTTCAGCGTTTGAGCCATCTCGCGTCAATCGATCGCTTCGATGATGATCCTGAAATTATGCACTCTTGGCTTTGCGCCGTCATTCAATCGATCAAGGCGCTGCCGAGCGTCGCTGCAATACACTTCACCGGATACTACTACCTTGGAGACACGCACTTCTGCATGACGGCAAAGCAGAGGATAGAGAAATGGCGACAACTCGCCGAAGAGTTGCGAAGCCACGTTGCTTTGGCTCACGCCGACCCCTCATTGAAGCGGGACGACGGCGGTCCGGCGAAAGGCGTATCTGAGCGCAATGAAACACGAGGCGAGCGCATACTGGCGCTGTGCGACAAGTTAAGTCAGGCTTCGTCGGGCACACCGGAATTTGATCGCCTACTTTCTGAAATTGCAGCCCTTGGAGATTCTACCATCCGTTTGGACGTCACGGACCTTAGGCGTCTGGCATCTCGCAAGCGGATCGCGAATATCGGTGGTCACAACTACTGGATTGCGCGCAATATTTCTCACATCCGGATCGTAGCTGGTCGCCTTCATCATCTTTCTTGCTGAGTAATTACAGAACCATGGCAGACGTATTCATCAGTTACACAAAGCCTGAACGTGAGTTAACCGAATCTCTTGCATCCGCCCTGAGACAAGCGGGGCTTTCAGTCTGGTGGGATTCCGACCTGTTGCCAAATGACGGCTTTCGCGCTGAGGTAGACGCTCAGCTCAATGCCTGTACAGCTGTTGTCATCATCTGGTCGGCAAAGTCTTCCTGTTCCTATTGGGTGTTGTCCGAAGCTGATCACGCCCTGAAGCAGGGCAAGCTTGTTAATGCGCACCACATAGACATACTCCCTGAAGAGCTGCCTAAGCCATTCGGTCAGATCCACGCGGTGCCAATCACCGACACTGATGCAATTATAGAAGCGGTGAAGCACTTACAGAGTGCTGACGTCGAGGTAAGCCCTGTTGCTCCGACCGAGGATCGAGCCATGGTTTTCATTGGTGAGGCAATTGCCGATGCACTAAAAAATGCACCGGCGCTTCGCGAACTTGCCGAGCGAGAAGAATGGGAAAACGATGACTCATATCGCGATGAATTGCTACTGCATGCAGAGAAAGTTTTTACACCACTCCGCTTGTTTCGGGAACGTTTACCATTCGCTGAGATCGAGAGTTATGTTGGTAGACGGCGAGTCGAGCACCTTGATGAGGCTACTGCCGACGCGCATCGAGCATTGTCCAAGGAGGTAAACTGGCTTAGGTCACACCGCGATAGCAGAGCCGTTGTAGAAGGAGCACGTGGCGATCTCCGCTATGCTGTCGAAGATCTGGTCAATAGTGTCAAGGTCATAGAATAGTTGGGGCAGAACACCGCAACCATAGCTATTGGTGCGCCGAATAATGTCTCCATCACGCCCCCCCCCCCTAAACCAACCGATCCTTCGGTTCGCGGCCGGCGAAGAACGCATCGAGGTTGTCGAGGGCGCGGAAGCCCATGGCGTCGCGGGTCTCCTTCGTGGCGCTGCCGATGTGGGGCAGCATGAAGACGTTGTCGAGCTTTGAGAGTTCCGGGTTGCCGCCCGGCTCCGTCTTGAACACGTCGAGCCCGGCGGCGGCCAGCTTCCCGGACCTCAACGCCGCGATCAGCGCGTCCTCGTCGACCAGCCCGCCGCGCGCCGTGTTCACCAGGATCGCGCCATCGGGCAGCAGCGCGATGCGCTCGGCGTTCATCAGGTCGCGGGTTTCCGGCGTCGCCGGGCAATGCAGCGACAGGAAATCGCAAACGCGGAGCAGGTCCTCGATGCTGTCGTGATAGATCGCGCCCTGGGCCTCGCGCTCCCCCAGCGGGCGGCGGTTGTAATAGTGAAGCTCCATGCCGAAACCCTGGACGAGCCGCGCGAACGCCTGCCCGACGCGGCCCATGCCCACGATGCCGAGGCGCTTGCGCTTGCCTGCCATCTGGCCTGCCATCTGGCCCGCCATCTGGCCCGCCATCTGCCGGCCGACCATGAAGGCGGGGCTCCAGCTCTTCCAGCGGCCCTCGCGCACCAGCCGGTCGCCCTCTGAGGCTCGGCGGGCGGCCCCCAGCATCAGCAGGAGCGCGATCTCGGCGGTGGCATCGGAAAGCACATCCGGCGTGTTGGTGACGACGATGCCCTTGGCTTTCAGCGCGTCGAGGTCGCAATGGTCGACGCCGACGGAGTGGTTGGCGACGATCTTGAGGCGCGGGTCGAGCCGGGCGACCACGTCGGCGGAAAAGGCTTCCGAGTGGCAGGGGATGATGGCGTCCACCTCGGCGCTCATGGCGACGATCTCGTCGGCGGTGAAGACGCGGTCTTCGGGGTTGAGGCGGACGTCGTAGTCGCGCGCGGCGCGGGCCTCGGTGGCGTCCGAAAGCTTGCGGGTGATCCAGACGACCGGCTTATCCGACATGTGGTTTTTCCTTATTTCCGGGCGTGCGCGTACCGAGCCGCCACGACCGGAGCCGTTGCGGCCCGGTTCAAGGCGGCGGAGTGGCCGAACTTTCCATCATTTGGGCGCGTTTGGGATAGCAAAAAGGTGAGGGAGCGTCGAACAAGGCGGTTCGGCGGCGGAAGGCGTGTACGCGGCCCAGGAGCCATGCCCTGCGCGGCGGCGATCAACGGAGGCTTCGGCGGGATGAATTCGGGTGGGACACAGCGGGATTTTCCGGGGCGGGACTTTTCGGGGCGCGCGATGCTCGGCGGCGGCGGCCGGTCTTTGAGTACTGCGCTTGCTGCCGTCGCGGCGATGATCGCGGTCCTCGCGATCCACGGTCTCATCCTTGCCGGACCGGCGGGGGCGCAAAGCGCGCGTGCGCAAGCGGCGCAGAAGGTGCCGCCGCCGGTGCTGGCGCCGTGGCACAAGCCGAAGTCCTATCCGAAATCGAAGAAAGCGCCGGGGAACAAGAAGTCGCAAAAGGGGGCCGCCGCACCGGCGGCATCCGCGCCGGAGCCGAAAGCCGAAGCGGAAGCGCCCGAGGAAGACGTCTGGGCGCGCGAGAAGGTCGTCGACGGTCTGAAAAGCTGCGTGGCGCGGATGGCGGCCATTCGCGCAGTGGTGGACATCGCCGAGCCCTTCAAGAAAGGGGCCTGCGGCGCGCCCGCGGCCGTCGAGGTCAAGCGGGTCGGCGACAAGAACCCCATCGAGATTTCGCCGCCCGCGGTCCTGCGCTGCGACATGGCCTTGCAGCTCTACCGCTTCATCGAGGAGAGCCTGCAACCGGCGGCCGTTGAGATCTTCGGATCGCCCATCGTGCGGTTTCAGGGCATCTCCAGCTATTCCTGCCGAAACCGTTATGGGGCCAAGGAGGGCCGGCTGAGCGAGCACGCGCTGGCGAATGCGCTCGACGTCGGCAATTTCAAGCTGGCGGACGGGCGCACCGTACGGGTCCTGACCGGTTGGGGGCCGACAGCGCGGGATACCGACAAACCGGCCGGTTCGGAAAGCGAAGTCGCGGGCGCGGATCTGAAGCGCGGCGCGGAACAGAAAACGTCCCGCGCAAAACGAAACAAGCGGGGGACGTGGCCACGCCTCGCCCGTGCCGTCCGCAATGGCGAACGCGGCGGCGTGACCGTGCCGCCGGTTCCCATCAAGCGATCGACCGCGATGAAACGCGGCGACCGCTTCGGCGCAAGAAAGGCCGGCGCTGACCCGGTCGCGAAGGTGACCAAGACGGGGCTGAAGGTGCCGGCGCCGGTATCCAGGCCGAAGCGCGAGGTACGCGCAACGGAACCGGCCAAACAGAACGAAGGAAAGGGCGCCGCGGCGGAGCGGAAGGCCTGGCGCCCGACGAATGAGTCGCGCTTTCTCAAACGGGTCCACAAGGAAGCCTGCCGGTATTTCGGCACGGTGCTCGGGCCGGAGGCGAACGAGGCCCACCGCGACCACTTCCACTTCGACATGGCGCCGCGACGGCGCAGCAACTACTGCCAATAACAGCGGCGGTGTCCGCTGCGCGCCTCCAGCTGCCCTGTAACCCGCCACGGGCTCCTGCGGCGGCTCGGCTGGCCGAGGGCTGTTGCCTTTCAGCGACTTGCCAAAAGCGCGCAACGCCCGCAGCATAGGCGTCCTCGAAAGACACCGGCGCGCGGCCGAAGACGTGCGGATTTGCCGTCGGCCGTGCAAGTTACGGAGAACACTCGCTAATGGAAGAGCGATGGCTCGGCACGTTGGGCCCCCGCGTATCTTCAATCGGTCTGGGCTGCATGAGCCTGGCCGGCGCCTATGGGCCAGTCAGCGAAAGCGCTGCGCTGGATCTGCTCGACCGGGCGGTCGACCTCGGCATCACGCATTTCGATACCGCAGATATCTATGGCATGGGGATTTCCGAAGAGATCCTCGGACGCTTTCTGCGCGACCGCCGGCCGCGCGGCCTCACCATCGCCACCAAGGGCGGCATACGTTTCCGCCGGGCGACGGGCGAGCGCTATCTGGATAACTCGCCGGCCTACTTCGAAGCCGCGATCGACAATTCGCTGCGCCGGCTTGGTGTCGAGCGGATCGACCTCTATTACGTCCACCGTCGCCATCAGGAAACGCCGATCGAGGAAGTCGTCCACGCTCTGGCAAACTTGAAGCGCGCGGGCAAGATCGGCGCCATCGGCTTGAGCGAGGTGAGTTCCGAAACGCTGCGGGCGGCGCATCGCGTCGACCGGATCGCCGCGGTGCAATCGGAGTATTCGCTTTGGACGCGGATCCCGGAACGCGACTTGCTGAAGACGACTGCGGAACTGGGGCATCGCGTCGACCGGATCGCCGCGGTGCAATCGGAGTATTCGCTTTGGACGCGGATCCCGGAACGCGACTTGCTGAAGACGACTGCGGAACTGGGGATCGGCTTCGTTGCCTTCAGCCCGCTCGGCCGGGGCATGCTGACGGCTGCGCCGCCGCGCCCTGAAGACCTTCAGCCGCGAGACTTCCGAAAGCGCAACCCGCGCTTCTCCGCTGACAACTACCCGCGCAACCTGGCCGCGATTGCGCCTTTCCTCAAGCTCGCCGAGGAGATGCAGCAGAACCCGGCGACGCTGGCTCTCGCTTGGATCCTGACGCAAGGGCGGCATGTCGTTGCGATCCCCGGAACGCGTTCGCCGGATAACCTGGAAGCCGCTGTGCGGGCTGCCAGCCTGCGTTTGTCGAACGAGGAACTGAGCCGGATCGAGGCATGCTTCCCGACGGACTTCCCGTGGGGGGAGCGGTACGGCGAGCACCAGCGGCTCGGGCTTGAGATCATCGACTGACCGGAGGGTGACCGTCGTCGCGCCCTGGAGCGCTTCGCTCTAATCCGGAGCCCGCTTGCCTAAGTATTCCCCTGCCGATCGCTTCGCTTTCGAATGGCCAGTGCCAACAGGCAGACCGATAACGCCAGCGACGCCAGGAACCATGTCTGCCAGAGGCTGTAACTGAACGCGATGAGGAGCGCGGTTGCGGAAAAGACCGTCAGCGCGAAAGCCTGTTCGTCGCGTTGCAGCGGCGCCAGAGCACGGAGGGCCAGCACGCCGACGGCAGCGAACAGCAGCGCGCCGATTGCTCCCAACTCGTACCAGACCTGCAGATAAACGTTATGGGCGTGAGGCGCATAACCGGAGCCGAATTCCGCGATACTGTCGCTGAGCTTCTGATCGAGCGTCGCTTCCTTCATCGCGACGGGGGTGGCGTCCGCACCGACGCCGATGATCGGGGATTCGAGGATCTCGCCCGCCGTGGTGCCCCAGATCACGACACGGTGCCGAGCCGTGCGAAACAGCCAGTCTGCGTTGTGAAGCCCAGCCTCAAAGCTGAAATGGGCGACGGGGACGACCAGTAGAACCGCCGCCGCCCAGGCGACCATCAAGGCCCGGCGCACGATGTTGGGATCGACAAACCGGCACAGAAGCAAGACGAGGGCGCTGAGTCCAAGCGCCATCTGCGAGGTCTGATGCAGGCCATATAGGATGATAACGACCAGCGCCGCCGCCAGGACGCCATAAGAAACCCAGCGCCGCACGCGGCTGGGGTCGCAAATTGCCAGAGCCAGTCCCGGCCAGAACATCCACGTCAACAGCGCAGTCCGGCGGTTCAGATTTGCATCCGAGACGTGAGCAACAGTGCCATCGGGGCGAACTTCGACATGTTTGGGGATATTTTCGTGGAATGCGGGAACCCACGTCATCAGCGAGCGGGCAATAACCTGGTTGAATAGAAGCTCGACCGAGACAAGCACGAGGCCCAGAACGATGCCGGTCAACGCACCTTCGCCGATATAATGGACGTATGGCGGTGAAAGACTGCGCAGGCGGGCCACAGCAAGCCACACGAGCGCGGTCGCAAGGATGAGGAACAGCGGTTTCAGCAGGCTGTGAGCCGGTGTTGGGGACCACAGGGCGGTCATCATGCTCCAGAGCGCGAAGCCGATGACGACGGCGAAGGCCGCGCGTTCCGTCCGGTTCGAGCCGAGCGGGGGGCCTGCAGCTATCGCTGAACGGTTCGCCAAGCGGTCGAGGAGCAGCAGGAGGCAGCCGATAATAGCGAACGTCGACATCAAGCGGGGGCCCACGACCGCAGCGACGATCATGACGCCGACCGCGACACCGCACCACCATGCCTTGCCAAACGGATGCATTCGCCGGCGATCTCCCCCTAGATCGTGTTCGGTTGAGGCTGAAGCACGATCGCGTTTCTTTCGCTCACGGGCCGCATCGGCCTCCGGCTTGGCCCTGCGCGGGCGCGCCGCCCCGCGGTATAGGCCAGCGGGGGACTTTCAAGTCAAGCACCCGTTCCGGAAGCGGAACACGTGACGGCGGCGGCCAAATCATCGAAGCTGCGCCGGAGAGCGGCGGATTACCGCGATGCGGTGATGCGTTGTCGGACATTCGGGAGGGGCGATTCGATGGAGCTTTGCCGTCGACTTACGGAGCGGCTGGAGAGCCGGGGGCCGGTGCGGGCCGGACTGATCGGCGCGGGCAAATTCGGTTCCATGTTCCTCGCGCAGGTGCCCCACGTCGCGGGACTTGAGGTGACGGCGATCGCGGACCTTGCCGTTGACCGCGCGCGGGCCGCTTGCCGGCATGTGGGGTGGAGCACGGCGCGGATCGACGCGACAGTTTTCGAGGAGGACGGCAGCCGGCTGGCCGAACGCGATGATGTCGATGTGGTGATCGAGGCCACCGGCAATCCCCTGGCCGGCATCAGGCATGCCCTTGCCGCGTTTGCGGCGGGCAAGGCGATCGTGATGGTCAACGTCGAGGCCGACGTTCTCGCCGGCCCCGCGCTGGCACGACATGCCGAAGCCGCCGGTGTTGTCTATTCGATGGCCTATGGAGATCAGCCCGCGCTGGTCTCGGAAATGGTGGATTGGGCGCGCGCCTCTGGCTTCACCGTGGCAGCCGCCGGTAAGGGCACGAAGTACCTTCCCGCCTACCACGGCGTCACGCCCGATAGCGTCTGGCAACACTACGGGCTTTCTTCGGCAGAGGCCGAAGCGGCGGGAATGAACCCACAGATGTTCAACTCCTTCCTCGACGGCACAAAGTCGTCGATCGAGATGTGCGCCATCGCCAACGCCTGCGGTCTTGAAGTCCCCGACGACGGCCTGGCATTTCCGCCGTGCGGTGTCGATGACCTCGCGGCCGTGCTCCGTCCCAAATCTATCGGCGGTGTGCTGCAGGGCGATGGATATGTTGAAGTCGTCTCTTCTCTTAACCGCGATGGCTCGGAGGTCTCGCGCGATCTGCGCTGGGGGGTTTACGTGGTCCTCAAGGCACAGAACGACTACGCGGCTGCGTGCTTCCGGCAGTACGGCCTGCGGACCGACGGCACCGGGCAGTACGCCGCGATGTATAGGCCCTATCATTTGATCGGCCTGGAGCTCGGCATCTCGGTGCTGAATGCGGCCTTGCGCGGCGAAGCGACCGGCCGGCCCAGGGCTTTTCGCGGCGATGCCGTCGCCGTGGCCAAGCGTCAGTTATCGGCGGGGGAAGTGCTGGACGGCGAGGGCGGCTTCACCGTTTGGGGGAAGGCTGTACCGGCGAGCCGCAGCGTCGCCGAGGGGCTGCTGCCGATCGGGCTTGCCCATGGCGTCCGGCTGGTTCGCGACGTGCCGCAGGGGTCGCTTGTCAAGAAAAGCGACGTCGCGCTCGATGTCGGAAAGCCCGAAATGCGGCTGCGGCTGGAAACGGAAATGTTGGTGGCGCCGCGCGATCCGAAGGGCGCCTCGGATTGAAGCGCGAACTATCGGTCTAAGCGTATGGACGGATTAATTGAGCGATGAACGGCGGCTTTCGATTTCCGCGAGGCTCCTCATCGCGCGGCTGACGGCTTGGGCTTCGGCCGTGTCGTCTTCCTCCAAGTCGGCATCGGGTCCGACGCGATGCGCCCTTACCGTTTCCTGTAGAGCCGTCTCGAAGACGCCCGGCTCACCGACAATCTCGCCCGCGACCCATGCGGCGTCATAACGGACCCAGGGATTGGGGTCGCTCAGTCCTTCCACCACGCGCCGATCGAGCTCGGCGGGCTCGAGTTCCCTGCCTTCCTGACCCATGAAGCGCAACGCCGTCATGGCCGCCCGCCGCACGAATGCGTTCGGGCTGTCGAACATCGTCCGCATCACGTCGATCGCCGCGCTCCGGTCGGTGGCGTCGGCCAACCGACGTGAGAGGGCGAAGATCTCGATCGGCATGCAGGTGGTTTTGTCTTCCAGGGTGAAGACCGCCTCGAGAATACCGGCCATCTCGTCGTCGGGGATTTCCAGATCGGGTTCGCTGTTTTCCAGCCACTGGATGACGAAGCCAACCGCCAGTCCCACCGCGAGAAGTCCGCCTGCGAGCAGATAATCGAAGGTCTCGATTTCGGGGACCATCGGCGCCTCATGCACGACCGATCCGATCCCGTAGCCCGTAAAAAAACACAAGGCGGCGAAAACCATCTGGATGGGCACCGTGACAGCCAGATTCACGAGCGTGGCCCGCGCACCGTGTTCGTTCCAGATGCGACGCCATTGCCGGGATTTTCCGTTGATGTAGAGCGCCGTGAAAACGACGCCGAACAGCGGGACGATCCAAGGCGAGCGATGCAGGAAGCCGGCATAGCCCATGGTGGCCAGGATCGAAAAACCGGTGACGATTCTCAGGGTGGCACTTGCTACGGTCATATTCCGTGCTCGCTGTTTACGGAGAGCATGCGCGGCACGAAGACCGGCGGGCCGCCGCCATTGTCGCTTCCTTTACGCCAGTGGCTGCATCGTGAAGCTTCAATCGGACTGGAGTGGACCCGATGCGTATCAGAATGCTTGCCGCCGTGGCAATTCTTGGCAGCGCGGCTTTTGTCTACGGTTTGTCGAAGGGGGATGCAGAACAGCGCCGGCTGACTTCCGAGTACGGTCTCGGCCCGCATCAGGCCGAACTCATGAAGGACTGCAGCGCTTCGATGCATGAACTCGGCGCCCGTTTCGAAGAACGTCACGTCGGTGTCGAACGCGGATGCGCCTGCGTCGCGGCGGAAGTGGGTAAAGCTGCGGGGTACGGCCAGTTCAAAGCCGCCGCGGCGGCGTTGCATTTCCTGATGCGGCCGAGCAAACCTCGGGAGGAAACACTGGCCAGGGCAGCACGGCGCTTCTCTGTCGCGCCAGAGCTTGCTCAGACGCAGATCGAAATCGGCCTTGCCGCGATCAACTATTGCGCCGACAAGTCGCATCATCCCCGGAACCTGGCCGGTGCGTCGGCAGATAAATAGACGCAAACGAAAAAGCCGCCCGGCGCGAAACGCACGGGCGGATTCTTGTTTGGCGGTTGAGCAATTAAGGGTCGCTGCCGTTTCGCTATACATTTCTCCGCACTCGCACGAACCCGTCGTCCAAAGCGTGATGCATGCGACGCGAGACGCCCGGATATCCGCATGAACGCCAGAAGGAGAAGCCTCCGACGAGCCCGCCGAGGAAAAAACAAAAGGCAGTGGCGGAGGGTAATTTCCCTTCTGAGAACTGCATCAACAGCCATGCCGAGCCCAGAACCCCGCCGACAACAATGTCGGCCGCGCCGCGCGGAATCTTGATTAGCGACACGATACGCGCAACGATATAGGCTGGGATCGCCATGACCGGCGCGAGACTCATTGCGACGATCGCCCCGAC
>CBDDFK010000007.1:0-65000 GCA_965226995.1 Filomicrobium sp. | reverse complement strand
GAACAACTTCGAAGACGATCTGATTGCGAATCCGTTTCCCGGTCAGCGCCAAGCCCGCGTGAAAGTCGCGACCGGCGATACGATGGAACGTATTCTCCAACGTAACGGCGCCAACCAATGGTCGGCTTCGGAAATGTCGCGCGTGATGCGTTCCCGCTTTTCAGGTAGCGACCTGCGCGTAGGTCAGGAACTCCTGATCGAGCTCGCGCCTTCGGAAAACGAAAGCGGGCGGATGGAGCCGACCGGCTTCAGCTTGTTCAACGAAGCGGGCGAAATGGTCGTCACCGTCAAGCAGGCCGAAGACGGGAGCTTCGCAATCAGCGAAACGCCGATCCGAGATTACGCGGCGCTGCGCGGCCTGATCGAGGAGAAGGTGAGCGGCGCGCGTTCTTCCAGCCTTTACGCGAGCGTCTATCACTCCAGCCTTCTGCAAAAGGTGCCGTCCGAAACGGTCATGCAAATCCTACGGGTGCATGCCTATCAAACGGATTTCGGTCGGCGTATCCGGCCCGGCGATACCATCGAATTATTCTTCGATTTCGACAGCAACGACTTTACCGAGGGCGCGCCGGACGAACTGTTGTTCACGAAAATCACCGCAGGCGGAGAAACATCGCGCTTTTACCGATTCAGGACCTCCGACGGCGAAGTCGATTTTTACGACGACCAGGGAAACAACTCGAAACGCTTCCTGACGCGAAAACCGGTGCGCGGTTCGAACGTGCGTCTCTCGTCCGGCTTCGGCATGCGTTATCACCCGTTGCTCAACCGACGCAGGATGCACTCGGGCGTCGACTGGGCGGGGCCGACCGGCACTCCGATCCTTGCTGCGGGACGGGGCGTCATCGAGCACGCCGGGCGCAAAGGCCAGTACGGAAACTACGTCGCGATCCGACATGCGAACGGCTACAAGACCGCCTACGCGCACATGCATCGCTTCGCGCGCGGCGTGAAAACCGGCGCGAAGGTGCGTCAGGGACAGATCATCGGCTATATCGGCTCAACCGGCCTGTCATCCGGCCCGCACCTGCACTACGAGGTGATGGTGAACAGCCGCAAGGTCGACCCGATGAAGATCAAGGTTCCGCAAGAGCGCCAGCTCAAGGGGCGCGAACTGGCCGAGTTCCAGCGCGAGAAGGCCCGGATCGACGAACTCATGCGCCGCGCGCCGGTTATGACCATCAACCGTTGATTGCCGAGGCCGTTCTCGCGGGTAGATCGGGACTTTGCTGAAAGTGCCGCCAAGGGGCGTGCGGTTGGCGACACGCCTTCCGCGCCACTCGACCGACACTGCGACATTCACGGGACATTCGCCCCCAGTTCCGCTAATTGGTTCGCAAGCGATAAAACAGGCGCCAGCGAGTTGTACTGCGGAGGGGGTAATGGCAGAACCTGAACGGGTCATCGAGTCCGAGCGGAGAATCCCGACTTTCGCGGAGGTCGTGGACTACATCTTCGGCCGTAACGCCCTCATCGGCTGGGCGTCGCTCATGCTGCTCGCCATCTCCGGATACGCCACCTGGAGCGGCATGAACGACTTTATCGTCGGCGTGTCGCAGTCGCCGGCGGCCCAGGGCCGCGAGATCCCCGGCGGCCTCTCAGTAACGAATGAAGCGCTGGTCATCGCCATCGTCGTGGCTCTGACGTTTCTCATGTGGCTAGCGTTGCGCGAGACCTTTGGGGAAGGGCGCAAGATCGGCCAGAGGCTGATCACCTTCCCGCTCTATTTCTTCCTGGCGTTGTGGTCCATCGGGTTCGGTTACGGTTTTTGGTGGAGCCTGATCGCCGGTGAGGAAGCCACGCGAACCAGCCTTTCCAACCTGCAGGAAGACGCCCGCGACGCCGGCTCCGCGGTGTCCGCCCGGCTCGAAGCGGTAAAAGCGCAGCTCGACGGTGTTGTGAACTGGTCGGAAACGCAGATGACCCGCGAGGAGACCAGCGGCGGAAGCTGCGGTGTTTCCTCGGGAGCGGGACAGGGGCCGCTCTATAACGCGCGCAAGTCAGTCCGCGATGCCGTTGCCAGCTTGCGGGACTCCATCGAAGACGCCTGGATCGCACCCGTTGAAAAAGAACTGCAGGACCTGAAACAGGCTGCCCAGGGTCTCCAGGGCGCGACCTTCGAAGAGCGGCAGAAGGCCTTCGAGCAAAAGGCGGCGGCGGTCCGTTCCGGCGCACGGCGCATCGCATCGCGCTCGAACGAATTGGGCTCCTCAACGGCAGCGCAGATGCGGGCCCTTGCCGAAGTGGTGTCGGTGCCGCCCGGCAAGGTCGGCTTCTCATGTTACGACCCGACGCTGGCGCAGCGGCTCAACCAGGCTGCCGACCAAGCCGACCAGCCCGTCAATCTGCAACTGCGCACCGCTGAATTCACCGAAGGCCCCGCCGGCGTCGCGAATGCCGTGAAGCGGCTGTGGGAGAACATCGGCAGTTACATTGGCGGCCTCTTCGCCTACATGGCGAGCGGGTTCGACAGTTCTTTCACGTTCACTGGCGGCGGCGAGCCGATCACGGGGCGGGACATGATCGCGCTGCTGGCAACGCTCGGCATCGACCTGGGGCTGTTCGTCCTCGCCGTGCTCAATCCTCCGAAGGCGCCGCCGCGCCGGGTGACCTTGAGCGGCGCGGTGAAGACGCAGATCCGCCAAGCGATGGCGACCGCCGTTGCCAGGGCGCCGGGCGCCGATATCGAATGGGTGCGCCGCCATTTCATCTATCACAACCACGCCTCATATTTCGTCATCCCGAACCTGTTCAGCGCCGATCCGGAAAATGAAGACGAAGCGTCCAAGGCCCTGGCGATGAACCAACTCGCCGGGGTGTTCGACGATCTCGGTCTTGTGCGTTGGCCAACGCCGAGGGAGCTGAAAAAACTGCGCAAGGAAGAAGGCGGGGACAGCCTCACGGACCTCACCCAGATCCGAAAGGACCGGCTCACGGAACTTGAGAAAAGCGGCGGCATCGAACTCGACAAGGCTAAAGCCGAAAAGATCCGTTCGGCCGAACCGGTGCGCAACCACGGCCTGTTCTCCAAAGCCGAGCAGATGCTGACCATCGCTAAGTGGGGCGAGAAGGCCCGCCAGGATATCGAGATCTACAGGCTGGTCGACACCGAAGGTCTGACGCCTATTCTCGACGTCTTGAATGAAGGGCTCGCGCCACCGACCAAGTCCGATGACGAAGGGAAAACGGGGCAGCAGGCATCAACATAAAGACGCCCGGTGCGATGGCTTGGAAGCGTCTCTTGCACTCAATGATCGAGCCGCGATGGGCGCACCTGCGCGGTGCTCCATCAATCCGCCCACAGCGCGTCGAGGGCGAACGGCACTTCCGCGAACGGCGGCAGCGCCACCTCGGCGTCGTTGGTGAGCGTCGCCAGTAGAACCCAGCGGTCTTCCTGCAACTCGAAGGCTTCGAGCAGCCTGTCCGTCGGGTCGACGTGCCAGAGATGGCGCAGGCCGTGACGGGCATATATGTCCCGTTTCGGTCCCCGGTCCCAATGCGCGGTCGACGGCGAAATGACCTCGCAGATCCAATCCGGGATCAGCTCGAAGTAGGGTGTCTCGGGCAGCTTGGGCATACGCTCGCGGCGCCAACCGGCGAGGTCCGGCACGACAATTTCGTCGCCGAGATGGATCTCCGGCTCATCGAGAATAAGCCAGCCGCCCGGGCCGCCATCGCCGAAATCGAAGGGATTGCCGAGCTTCACCCCCAGACGTGAGGCCGCCGCCGAGTGGCGGGGGTTGGGACGCGGTTGGGTGACCAACCGGCCTGCAATCACCTCAGCCACGACATGGGCCGGTGCGTCGAGCACATCCTGATAGGTCGCAAGCTTTTGGGCGGGATCCGCCATCGCGGTCAGTCTCCGAAGATCTTTTCGGCCAGTTTACACGCCAGAAGAAGACCAATCAAAAAAGGGCGGCCGGAGATCGCTCCCCGGCCGCCCGGCTCGTTAATCGTCAGGCCCGCATCAGTGGACCGATGCCAACGGCGGCGGCTCGTCCCGATCCCGGACCAGTTCGCCGTTGACGGTCAGGTGACCGCCCTCGACGCCGACGGCGACGGTCTCGCCGTCGCGCACACGCCCCGCGAGAATCTGCTCGGCCAGCGGGTCCTGCACGTTGCGCTGGATCACCCGTTTCAGGGGCCGCGCGCCGTAGGCCGGGTCGTAACCGCGGTTGGCCAACCAAGTGCGGGCATCGTCGCTGAGATCGATCGCGATCTTGCGGTCGGTGAGCAACTTGCGAAGGCGCTCCAACTGGATATCGACGATGGCGCCCATGTCCTGGCGGCGCAGACGGTGGAACAGGATTATATCGTCGAGCCGGTTCAGGAACTCCGGCCGGAAGTGTGACCGCACCGCGGCCATCACCGGTTCGCGCGCCGCCCCAACGTCCTCGCCTTCAGTCTGGTTGACGAGATACTCCGAACCGATGTTCGACGTCATGATGATCAGCGTGTTCTTGAAGTCCACCGTCCGGCCCTGACCGTCGGTCAGGCGGCCGTCGTCAAGGACCTGCAGGAGAACGTTGAACACGTCCGAATGGGCCTTCTCGATCTCGTCGAACAAGATCACCTGATAAGGCCGGCGACGCACCGCTTCGGTCAGCGAACCGCCTTCCTCGTAGCCGACGTAGCCCGGAGGCGCACCGATCAACCGGGCCACGGAGTGCTTCTCCATGAACTCCGACATATCGATGCGAACCATCGCCTGCTCGTCGTCGAAAAGGAACGACGCGAGCGCTTTCGTCAGCTCGGTCTTGCCGACACCGGTGGGGCCGAGAAACATGAACGAGCCGATGGGGCGGTTCGGGTCCTGCAGGCCCGCGCGGGCGCGGCGGACGGCGGTCGAAACGGCTTTCACCGCCTCGCCCTGGCCGACAACGCGGCGGGCCAGTTCGTCCTCCATGCGCAGGAGCTTGTCCTTCTCGCCCTCCAGCATCTTGTCGACCGGGACACCCGTCCAGCGCGAGACGACGCCGGCGATGTGATCGGGAGCGACCGCTTCCTCGACCATGACATCTCCGCCCTCGCTTTCGGCCGCGGTTTCCAGGTCCTGCAGCTTGCGCTCAAGCTCGGGGATGACGCCGTACTGGAGCTCGCCCGCCCGGTTATAGTCACCGCGCCTCTGCGCCTGTTCCAGTTCGTTGCGGCGCTGGTCGAGCTCTTCCTTGACCTTCTGGGCCAAGCCGAGCTTCTCGCGCTCTGCTTCCCAGCGGCGGGTCAGCGCGTCGCTTTCCTCCTCCAGGTCGGCGATGGACTTCTCAAGCTTCTCGAGACGATCCTTGGACGCCTCGTCGCTTTCCTTGCGCAACGCCTCGCGCTCGATCTTCATTTGCATGAGATCGCGGTCGATACGGTCCAGTTCCTCGGGCTTGGAATCGATTTCCATCTTGAGGCGCGAAGCTGCCTCGTCGACGAGGTCGATTGCCTTGTCCGGCAGGAACCGGTCGGTGATGTATCGGTTCGACAGCGTCGCGGCGGCGACCAAAGCGGAGTCGGAGATCCGCACGCCATGGTGGACCTCGTAGCGCTCCTTCAGGCCGCGCAGGATCGAGATCGTATCCTCGACCGTCGGCTCGGAAATGAAGACGGGCTGGAAACGGCGCGCGAGCGCGGCATCTTTCTCAATGTGCTTGCGGTATTCATCGAGAGTCGTCGCGCCCACGCAGTGGAGTTCGCCGCGGGCCAGCGCGGGCTTTAGAAGGTTGGAGGCATCCATCGCGCCGTCGGCCTTGCCGGCGCCAACGATGGTGTGCAGTTCGTCGATGAACAGGATGATGCGGCCGGCTTCGGCGGTGACTTCCTGCAAGACGGCCTTCAGGCGCTCCTCGAACTCGCCGCGGTACTTCGCACCGGCGATCAAGGAGCCCATGTCGAGCGCCAAGAGGCGCTTGTCGCGCAAGGAATCGGGCACATCGCCCTTGATGATGCGCAGCGCCAGCCCCTCGGCGATGGCCGTCTTACCGACGCCGGGCTCACCGATCAAAACGGGGTTATTCTTGGTGCGCCGCGAGAGCACCTGGATGGTCCGGCGGATTTCCTCGTCGCGGCCGATCACGGGATCGAGCTTACCGGATTCCGCGTCGGCCGTGAGGTCGCGGGCATAACGTTTCAGCGCGTCATAGCCTTCCTCGGCCGACGCTGTGTCGGCGGTGCGGCCTTTGCGGATTTCGTTGATCGCAGTGTTGAGGCCCTGAGCCGTGACGCCGGCCGCCTTCAAGATTTTGGAGGCTTCGCTGGAGGCCTCCGTGGCGAGTGCGAGCAAGAGCCGTTCGGCGGTCACGTACTTGTCGCCCGCCTTCTCGGCGATCTTCTCAGCCTGATCGAAAACGCGCGCCGTTTCCGCGCCAAGATACAGCTGCCCGGAGCCGCCGGACACTTTCG
Source organism: Filomicrobium sp. (assembly GCA_965226995.1). GTDB lineage: Bacteria > Pseudomonadota > Alphaproteobacteria > Rhizobiales > Hyphomicrobiaceae > Filomicrobium. The sequence continues at coordinate 58,616 of CBDDFK010000007.1, read as the reverse complement.
GCAGCCGCGCAAGCGCCGTTTCGGTGGCCTGCAGAGCCTGGGCCGCCTGGCCGCCGGCGCGGGCGATAAGGTTCGAAGCGAGCCCTTCCTCATCGTCGAGGAGGACTTTCAAGACGTGCTCGGGCGTGAACTGTTGGTGCCCCTCGCGCAGGGCGAGGTTCTGTGCCGCCTGGACAAAACCTTTTGCCCGGTCGGTGTAGCGGTCGATATTCATTCTTGATCCCTTTCTCAGCGCGGTGACGTGCCCTTGAGGCGCAGCGACACCGCCGGATAGACAGGAGTTGTATTTTTTTACGGATCCGGACCGACCCCGAAGGCATCGCCCCGAATTCCGCGCTTAACGGATATGGTGCCGTCTGCGGGTTATAAAAGAGGCTTACCGTCGACGTGCCGATGACAAACGGCCCTTTGGAGGACGAAAGAAGAGCGAGGACCCCATTGTTCTGGAAGCTGCTGAAGACGCGCGATCAATCGATCTACCCGAGCGACGCTTACGGTGACGAGCTTTACCGGCTGCATCCCGATCCCGATCGCCTGCCGGCGACACTGCGGATCTGGTTCGACGTGTATTTCGGACGTGAGGAGGACGCCGACCTTTTCGCACAGGACTGTCACCAGCGACGCTACGAGATCAACCGTGACCACGATACCGACCAGGGTGTCGATGAAAAGACCGGCAAACCGCTCGGCGCCTGGAACGTGGACGCGACCTTCGACGTCCGCCCCAATCATCGGATCGTGCGCGCCATCGTCACGGAAATGCAGGATAGGGTCGCCTCGCTTAACGGGATTATCGCGACTTGGATGCTGCTCGACGAGGAAACATCGGATGACTGACGCGCGTCTGGAAGCCATCTACCGCTATCCGCTGAAGGGCTTCAGTCCAGAAGCGCTAGAGACTGTCGATCTGGAAGCCGGGGCAACGATCCCGTTCGACCGGGCCTGGGCGATCGAGAACGGACCCGGCCGCTTCGATCCCGCCGCACCGAAGCATCTGCCGAAGGTGGCCTTCTTGATGCTGATGCGCGACGAGAAACTGGCGAGCCTCGAAGCGGAGTTCGAAGCCGAGACGACGACTTTGACGCTCAAGCGTGACGGCCGCCAGGTAGCGCGCGGCAACCTCTCGCTGCCCATCGGGCGCACGATGATCGAGCAGTTCATCGCCGCCTACATGGCCGCCTCGCTGCGTGGCGCACCCAAGATCGTGTCAGCCCCAGGGCATAGTTTTTCGGACGTGGCCTTGAGGTGCGTGCACATTGTCAATCGCGGTTCGCTGAGGGCGCTTGAGCGTGTCGCAGGGAAGCCGGTGAGCCCGTTGCGGTTTCGGCCGAATATTCTAATCGACGAATGGGAGCCTTGGGCGGAATTCGGGCTTATCGACAAAGAAATCCGCATCGGCGGGGCACGCCTGCGCGTGGTCGAACGGACGCAACGCTGCGCCGCGACCGAGGTCGACCCTGAAAGCGCGGCGCGCGATCTTTCGATCCCGGCACTGTTGGAAAGAACTTGGGGCCACAGCGATTTCGGCGTCTACGCCGAAATCGTCGAAGGCGGCCCGATTGCCGTCGGCGATCCTGTTACTATCTGAGGGGAGCCGGCGGCCGGCGACGCAGCAGTTCATTCCCGTTCGGAGAACCCGTTAACTCACCCGCTACGCCTGGTCGGCCGGACGATATTTCTCCGTTTTCGTCTTCCGACACTCGTTCCGAGCGCCGGCCGGAAGGCGCGGCCTGCCGAGAGCGATGCGTCAGGGGTTAGCCCGGTCCGTATCAATCCTGCTGCTCGCTGCCCATTTCGGCCGGCTGAGGCGAGGCCTTGCCATCTGAAGCCTCGGCGCCTTCCGCATTGTCGTCGCTCTGACGACGGCGTACGGGACGGCGCAGGAAGTCGGGCTGTTGATCGGATTCGCCGAAACGCTGACGCTCGCGGCGGCGCTCCCTTGGGGCGCGGGCCTCTCCCCGCTCGCGGCCTTCACCGCGTTCGCGACTTTCGCGGGCCTGCCCGTTACGGCCTCCCCGCTGACGCCGTCCCTCGGATTTTTCGCCCTTACCGCCCTCGGGGGATTTACCGAGGCTGGGCTGCGGTTCGCCGGGCTGCACGACTCGGGGAGCGTCCTCGTTCGAGGAGTCTTCGCCATCGTCGCTGTATTCGTCGCCAGAAGAGGCGTTCTCGCTACGGCCACGACCGTTGGCGTTTGCCGACTGACCCTCGCCGGGCTGCGATTGCTGCTCGCGATAAGCCAGGATAATCCGATTATAGTGTTCGGCGTGTTGCAGATAGTTCTCCGCAAGCACCGGGTCGCCGGACGATAGCGCGTCGCGCGCCAGCGACATGTACTTCTCGGCCACGTGAGCCGGCGTGCCGCGGATCTTTACGTCGGGACCGCTGCTTTCGAAATTCCGCGTCAAGGGGTTCTGCCCCTTGCGGTTATTGTTGTTGTTGCGGTTGCGTCCCCGGCGGTGCTGTTGTCCCTGCCTCATGGGCTATCGTTCTCTCTATGATTTTTCTTCAGTTTCAAGACCGCACTCACGTTTCCCAAAATCGCGATGCGCCGCCCAACTCTTCAACTCTGCTGCAGGTTCGAACCGAAAATCCAAAGAAGCGACTCGCGCCGCGAACAAAGTCGATCAGCGCACGCATTGCAAACGTTCGCAGCGTTGTCTCTGTGGAACACCGAATTCGGGTGACGACATGCTCGCTCGTTCTCAGTCGATGAAACGGCCGACGGCAATTCTATTGCCGCGAAACCCGGCGCGCTTGTCAGCCGGGCGACTTCATTTCAAACGCTGCGCCTCTTTGCGATTGATCGGTTGATGCCCCGGCACTCCGGCCGGCACGCGTTGCGACACGCTCGCCGTATCACTGAACCAAGGGCCGAAGCCCGATATGCCCCAAAACCGTCCGACAGCAGAACTCCGCTGTGCCGGCCAGATACAGATCGTATCAGTTCAGTCTGACGAATTGGTCCACATCATGGATCGCGCCAGAAGCTGCGATCAACAAAGCAAGGGACCGGTGTTTCTGCGCGGCTTAAAACCGGCATGGCAGTGCGTGCCCGAAAACGAACGCCACCGCCTTCATACCCTGAAACTACCTGCATTATAGCGGGAAGCCAAGCATTTTCGCGTGTGACGTTAACGACGTGTCCGGCCGGCAACAGTGCGGGCGTGACCCGCCAGATCCCGATTGGTCCTGATTTCTTCAAATCCGGCATCAGACAGGAGGGCTGCGACCGCTTCCGCCTGAGTTGCACCCACTTCCAGAATGAGCCAACCGAGCCCGAGTTCCATATTCAGGCGGGAAGGCGCCGCCCGTATGATACGGCGGTACAGGTCCAGCCCGTCGGTGCCGCCGCGCAGCGCCTTTTCCGGATCGAAGTCCCGGACGGCGCGCTCAAGACCCGCCATTTCGGCATCGGCGATGTAGGGCGGGTTGCTCAATATCAGATGATAACGGCCATCGACCTCATCAAGTGCATCGCACTCAAGCAATTGAAGCCTTCCAGCCAGGCCGTGACGTTCGGCGTTACGGCGCGCGACCGCCAGGGCTTCGGGGCATATATCGGTCGCCGTAGCCCTGGCGCCCGGCAATTCGGCCAGCAGCGTGAGCGCGATACAGCCTGTGCCGGTGCCGATATCGAGCAGATCGATTTCCAGACCGCTAGGCGAACCGCCGGATCCGACGATCTCCAAGGCGACGTCGATGAGCGTTTCGGTATCCGGACGGGGGTCGAGGGTCGCCGGCGTGACCTCGAAGACGCGGCCATAGAACTCGCGCTCGCCAAGGATCCGGGACACCGGCTCGGACCGTCTTCTGCGCTCCAGCATGTCCGCCAGCCGGGCGGCGGCTTCACCGCCAAGCGGATCGCCCGGTGCAGCTATCAGGTCCATGGGACTGCGGCCGCTGGCGGCACACACGAGGCGGCGCGCGTCCCTCAGTGCTACATCCGATGCATCGCCATTCTCAACGAGGAGCCTCGCGGCCGCCCTGGACGCGGCTTCGATCCCTGTCTCGGGGCCGATCCTTGCATCCGATGCGGCCTCTGACGGCGGCCTGGTGGCGGCTGCTTCGGGATCGCTGTCGTTCCTCTGCCCGGCATTCATGACGCTGCGTTCGCTTCCGCGTCGGCGAGTTGGGCGAGCTGTTCGGCCTGATGCGTCGCGGTGAGCGCCTCGATGATTTCGCCGAGGCCGTCCCCCGCGATCACCTCGGGCAGTTTGTGAAGGGTCAGGTTGATGCGGTGATCGGTAACGCGGCCTTGCGGAAAGTTGTAGGTGCGGATGCGCTGCGAGCGGTCGCCGCTGCCGACTTGCGACTTGCGCGCTTCTGCACGCTCGCCGGCGCGGCGGTCCGCCTCCATTTCATAAAGGCGCGCCTTAAGGACCGTCATCGCGAGCTTCCGGTTCTGATGCTGCGACTTCTCGGCCGAAACCACCGTTATGCCCGTGGGGATATGGACGATGCGCACCGCGCTGTCGGTCCGGTTGACGTGCTGTCCGCCGGCGCCGGACGCGCGCATGGTGTCGATCCGCAGGTCTTCGCTTCGGATATCGATATCGACGTCCTCGGCTTCGGGAAGAACCGCGACCGTGGCGGCGGAGGTATGGATGCGCCCACCGGCCTCGGTCTCAGGCACGCGCTGAACCCGGTGCACGCCCGACTCGAACTTCAGCTTCGCGAAGACGCCCTGACCGGAAACCGACGCGATGAGCTCCTTGTAGCCGCCGAGATCGTTCTCGGAGAGGGAGATGATCTCCACCTGCCAGCGATTGAGCGCGGCGAAGCGCTGGTACATGCCGAACAGATCGGCGGCGAACAAGGCCGCCTCGTCGCCGCCGGTACCGGCGCGGATCTCGAGGATGGCACTTCTTTCGTCGGCGGCATCCTTGGGCAGCAGCTTGATCTGGAGCGCCGTGCGCAGCTCCTCCAATCGCTCGCGCAATTCGCCCAGTTCATCGGAGGCAAGCGACCGCATTTCGGCATCGGATGACGGGTCGGCGGCCAATTGCTCGAGTTCGGCGCGTTCGTTCTCCGCCGCGTGAAGTTCGCGAATGCTCGCGACCACCGGATCGAGTTCGGCGAATTCCTTGTTGAGCCGGGCATAGGCCTGCGGATCCGGGCCGGCGTTCAATTCCGCCTGGATGACCTCCCAGCGATCGACCAGCTTTTCGAGTTTTTCCTTGGGCATCGCGGGCATGTAGTTTGAAAACCTTGGCTTGACGAAACACATCGACGGCGGAGCAACCAACAGACGCGCTAAAGCTCCACGTCGTGCTTCTCAGCAAAGGCGACAAGAGCCGCGCGGACGTTGCAGCCGGGGTCTTCCAGCCAGCCGGGCAGCTCCGCCTTCAGGCGCTCGAGCGGCAGCGAACGGATCATCGCCTTGATCGGGCCGATGCGCGAGGCCGACATCGAAAGCGAGCGGCAACCCAGCCCCAGAAGCGCCATCGCTTCGACGGGCCGGCCCGCGATCTCGCCGCACACAGTGACCGGGACATCGAACCGGGCGGCCGTGTCGAAGAGCAGCTTCTGGGCGGCCATCGGCGCGCGCGACAAGGGATCGAAGCGCCGCGCGACCTTGGCGTTGGTGCGGTCCGCCGCGAACAAGAACTGCATCAGGTCATTGGAGCCGACCGAAATGAAGTCAGTGCGCGGCAGCACGTTTTCCAGATCGAATAGAAGGCTCGGCACCTCGAGCATTGCGCCGATGGAGATCGACGACGGCAGTTCATAGCCATGGCGGCGGCCGTGCTCGATCTCCTTGTCGACGAGCGCGCGGACGCCATCCATTTCGGCGGCTTCGGTCAACATCGGCACCATGACGTGAACCGGCCGGGTGCCGTGAGCCCTGAGAATGGCGCGGATCTGCGTGCGGAACAGGGCTGGCTTGTCGAGCGACATGCGCAGCGCCCGCCAGCCCATGGCGGGGTTTTCCTCCGCGATGCGGCTGAGATAAGGCAGCACCTTATCGCCGCCGATATCGAGGGTTCGGAACACCACCTTCCGACCCTCAGCCTGTTTTAGAACCTCTCTATAGGCCTCGCGCTGCCGATCGAGACGGGGAAGCCGGTCCGAAAGCATGAATTGCAGCTCGGTGCGGAAAAGCCCGATGCCCTCGGCGCCCGATTCGGCCAGATGCGGCAGATCGACCAGCATCCCGGCGTTCAGCATCAGTTCGATGCGTTCGCCTTCAGGCGTTACGCCGGGCAGGTCACGCAGGGCGCGGAAACGCTCCTGGCGCTTGGCGCGGAAGCGGACCTTGTCGCGGAACGATGCGATAACGTCGCTGGAGGGGCGAACGTGTACTTCGCCGGCCTCGCCGTCGATGATGACGGCGTCGCCGTCGGCGATATGCTCCACGATGCGCTGGGCCTGACCGACGGCGGCGATGCCCAGCGCCTTGGCAACGATGGCAACATGGCTTTGCGCGCTGCCGTCCTCGACGATGAGGCCGCGCAGTTTCTGGCGGTCATAATCGAGCAGTTCGGCGGGCCCCATCGTGCGCGCAACGAGAATCGTGTCGTCCGGCAAGTTTTCCAGGTGGCCGTGGTCGTTGCCGCGACCGGTCAGGATACGCAGCAGCCGGTCCGACAAATCGTCGAGATCGCGGACGCGCTCGGCCCAGAAGGGATCGATCTGCCTCAGCATCCGCGCGCGCGTGGAATTCTGGACGCGCTCGACCGCCGCCTCGGCCGTCAGGCCGTCGCGGACGGCGTTGCGCAAGCGGTGGTGCCAGCCGCGGTCATTGGCGAACATGCGGTAGGCTTCCAGCACGGCGCGATGCTCGCCGGCGGCCGACAACCGTTCGTGGGCCAGCATCTCATCGATGCTTTCGCGGAGCCGCGCCAAGCTGCCTTCGAGCCGATCCAGTTCCTCGATCGGGTTCTCGCTCAGGAGCGTCGTCACCACGATGCGCGGTTCGTGCAGCACCGCGTGTCCGAGGGCGATTCCCTCAGCCAGCGTTTCCCCGACGATGACCGCCGAGGCGGCGCGCGAAAGCTCGATATCGGCTTCCGAACCGGCAACACCGCCGGCGGCGACCAGTTCGGCCACAACCATCGCGGTCGCCTGGAGGACCTCGACGTCTTCGTCGCCGTACTCGCGCGGAGTGTGGTTCTGGACGGCCAGCACGCCGACGACCTTGCCGCCGCGCAAGACCGGCACGGCCAGCATCGAGTGATAGGCTTCCTCGCCAGTCTCCGGCCGGTAGGAGAACGCCGGATGGTTCTGCGCTTCCGGCTCGTTGATCGGCATCGCCTGTTCGGCGCAGCGGCCGATCAGTCCCTCATTCCGGTTGAGGCGGGTGTTGTGGACGGCTTCGGGATTGAGGCCCTCGGTCGCATAGAGTTCCAGCGATCCATCGCGGCGCTTGAGATAGATCGAGCAGACTTCGGCAACCATGACGCCGGCGATCTGGCGGACGATGCGGTCGAGCCGCTGCTGGCCGTCGCCCGGCTCGGCCATGATCTCGCGCAGCCGACGCATGATGACGCGAAGCGCGGGCTCCGACGCCATGATGCTCGTCTTGTCTGCGCGTCTGTCATGCATTCCGAAAGCCGCCGCTGGCGCCGGGCGTTGCTCATGCGGCGCGATGAGCGCTCCCGGCCTCTCGTTTCAGTATCCTACTTTGCCAAATTCGCGCTGGCCAAGTGATGTGTATCGCAAGAACGTGGTTGCCGCGCCTTCGACCGCCGGTCCGGCCGCCGGTGGAAAAGCGGCTCCACGCCAAACCGTTGCGAAGTGCCTATTCAATTCCGGCGGAAAGGCGGCGGTTTCCCCGTGGCGACACGATTTGCCCCACCGCCGACTGGCACGATGTCCGGCCGCCATAGGGCACGAACGGACCTTCACGGGCCTGAACTAATGGGCGTCGAGCCCGTACACCTCGTGCAATGCACGAACCGCGAGTTCCGCATAATCGGCGTTGATCAGCACACTTACCTTGATCTCGGACGTCGAAATCGCCAGGACGTTGATACCCTTGCTGGCAAGGGTCTCGAACATCCGGGCCGCGACGCCGGCGTGGGAGCGCATGCCGATGCCGATGATCGACACCTTCACAACATCGTCGGAGCTACGGACCTCGAAGTCGCCCAGGTCCTCGCGAACCCGGTTTATGACTTCCAGGGCGCGCGCCAGTTCCGACGATTGAACGGTGAAGGTCAGGTCGGTATGCGCGCCGTCGGGCGTCACGTTTTGAACGATCATGTCGACGTTGATGGCGGCCTCGGCCAACGGGCCGAAAATCCGCGCCGCGACGCCGGGCTTGTCCTCGAGCTTGAGGATCGTGACCTTCGCCTCATCCTTTGCATAGGCAATGCCGCTGACGACCTGGCTCTCCACGATTTCTTCCTCACTGCAAACGGTAGTTCCGATTTTTTCCAGCGCATCTGCGCGGACGGGCGGGATCTCGTCGGGCGCCGCGAAGCTCGACAACACCCTCAACCGCATGCCGTAGACCATGGCCAGTTCGACCGACCGGGTCTGCAGCACCTTCGAGCCGAGCGACGCCATCTCCAGCATTTCCTCATACGAGATCTTTGGAATGCGCTGCGCTTCGGAGACGATGCGCGGGTCGGTGGTGTAGACACCGTCCACATCGGTATAAATGTCGCAGACATCCGCGCCGACGGCGACGGCGATGGCCACGGCGCTGGTGTCCGAGCCGCCGCGGCCCAGCGTGGCGATGCGGTTGTGCGAAGGCTCGATGCCCTGGAAGCCAGTCACGACGGCGACTTCACCGCCGTCGAGGCGTGCCCGCAGTGCCTGGCCGTCGATCTCGGTGATGCGCGCGGCGCCATGCGTCGTGTTGGTGAGGACCGGCACCTGCCAGCCCTGCCAGGAACGCGCCTGGATGCCCATCGTCTGCAGGGCAATCGCAAGGAGGCCGGCGGTAATCTGCTCACCGGATGCGACGATGGCGTCATACTCGCGCGCATCGTAGAGCGGCGAAACCTGTCGTACCCAGTCCACGAGCTGGTTCGTGGTGCCGGCCATGGCGGATACGACGACAGCGACCTTATTGCCGGCGGAGACCTCGCGCTTGACGTGCCGCGCCACGTTCTGGATGCGCTCGATGTTGGCGACGGAAGTTCCGCCGAATTTCATTACGACTACGGCCATGCGTGTCCTGTCTGCTTGCGACCGCATCCGCGGTGCGCCGTATCGCCCGTGGGCCAGGGCCCCGCGGTTGCAGCCGAGAGACTGCACGCCGTAGGCCGTTTCAGGTGGGAGTTCGACTGTGCGGTGTCATAACGGCTAGAAGGCGCTACGGCAACGTGTCACAAACCAATTGCCGATTGGGCGAGAGTGCGCGAGCCCGCCCCATTCAGGTTGAACCGGAAGCACACCCACGCCCTGAGGTTGATGGCCGGAACGCCCTTCGTGTCCGTTCCGGCAATTCGCCTGACAATCGAACTCGCAAAGCAAACAGGGGAGCAGCGCATGCAGGCGCCGTCCGACAACATCGACCCCGCCGAGGTCGAGCGATTTGCGGGGCTGGCCTCGAAATGGTGGGACACCAGCGGCGAATTCCGCCCGCTGCACCAGATCGGCGCGGCTCGCCTAGCGTTCATCCGCGACGCCGTGACCGCTCATTGCGGTGGAGACGCATCGAAGATCCGCGCATTCGAAGGAATGCGCATGCTCGATATCGGTTGCGGCGGGGGACTCATCAGCGAACCTTTGGCGCGTCTTGGCGGCCAGGTCACCGGGATCGACCCCGCGGAGGAGAATATCGGGGCAGCCCGGGCGCACGCCCAGGTGTCGGGATTGTCGATCGACTATCGCGCCCAGCGCGTTGAAGATGTCGCGGCGTCCGGCGAACGGTTCGACGTGGCGGTCTGTCTTGAGGTGATCGAGCACGTCCCCGATCCGGCCCGCTTCCTCGGCGCATGCGCGGACACTGTGCGCCCCGGGGGACTACTCATCGTCTCAACCATCAACCGGACGGCGAAAGCCTACGGACTTGCGATCGTCGCCGCCGAGCGTCTGCTCAAATGGCTGCCCGAGGGAACGCATCAATGGGACCGCTTCGTCACGACCGACGAACTGCGCCAGATGATGGAAGAACACGGGCTGGAAGCGCCTCGCTTCGCTGGCCTCAGCTACAATCCGCTGCGTGACGCCTGGGTGGTGTCCGGCGATACCGACGTCAATTACATCGCAGCGGCCGGTAAACCGGTACGGCCCGCGCTCAGCCAAGCTCGATAGCCGGGGCACATCCTTCCGCATTACGCGGCATCACATCGCCAGCCTGCTCCTGACACGGAGTCACAGGTCGTTGCGCGCGGACCTCGCAATGGCATGAGATCCGCGCTCCAAGCGGCGGGGAACCGCCTCGAAATTCTGGCGACAGAACCCGGTTCAGCCCTGACCGGGCCCGCGTTTCTCAAGTAGCGCCTTTTCGACCTGACGCCAGTTGTTGGCCTCGTCGACGCGGCCCGCCTCTTCGGCTTCGCGAGCCTTCTGCGTAACCTCAGCCAAGGCCTTGTCCCCGTGGGCGTCGCGGAGTTTGCGGGCATATTCTTCGACTTCAACGGCTTTCATCGCTTGCCCTCCTTGCATCTGCTTGGGGTGATCAGCATGAGAGGCGGCGGCTTCGCGCAATCGAACGGGGGAGTGCGTTTCGGACGCCGTCCCAGCCACGATTATGGCGCCACTCTCATTCGGATGAAACCCGTGAAGCCGGAGGACCGTTCCGCCCCTACCGCCGCCCTGGCCCAACAATGCCACTTGGGCGATATCGGCACGTTCTAGTGTTGCGTCACAGACGCTTGGCCCCCAGTTGCCGCGATGCGATCTGCCAAGCGTCGGTGACAAAAGCAACACTAGAATCATAGGGTTTCTAGTGTTCCTCATGTCTCAGACATTTGCTCGTAAGCGAGCCGAAATGGGAGGCAAATGTCTGAGACGGAACACTAGCCGGCCTAGCCGTGGCGACGGGCGCGGTAGGCTTCGATGTGGCCGGCAAGTTCGCGATAAGCTGCGCAGCTACTGCCGCACAGTGCTTCCACACGTTGCAATTCGCTTTCGGCGGAGGCGACGTCGTCGCGGGCGAGATGAGCCTCGCCAAGATACGAGCGGGCGATGGCATTCGCGGGATCGAGGGCCAGCGCCTTTTGGTAATGACCGAAGGCTTCATCGAGGCGGCCGAGCTTGCGGGTCGCGAAACCGATGTAGGTCAGGACGCGGGCGTTCTTCACTTCTGCGCGGTTGAGCATATCGAGCGCTTCCCGATACCGGCCGTTCCGGGCCAGCCAGTAGCCGGCATAGAACAGTTCAGCATCCGCGTCCGCCGGGCCGGAAGCCGCTGGCAGCGCCAACGCACAGTTCCGCCAAGCGCTGCTTCCCTTGTCGTAGGCATCGCAGCCGGCATGGGCCGGGCCGACGTCCTTGGCGGCCGCCGGGGGGACCGCGAGGCCGAACGACACGGCGAGGATCGCGAGGGCGGCGGCGGGGCCCGTTAGGGCGCGGGGGAATAGGCGCGGCGATGCTGTCATGGGCGGCGGGTCCTTCGATGGCAGACGGTCTCATGAATTCGCAGCGGAAGATAACCCCGGCGCGGCTCCTGCTCCAAGCCCCCACGGCCCGCCCCACACTCGATTGTGCGCAACGCCATGATTTGGCCCCATGGGGCACGCTCGTTGCGGCTAACCGCCGGATGGCGCCCTGCAAGATCAGGCGGCCTCCGGCCCAAGGCGTTGGCGCCGCGGCGAGATAACCCTATCCTCGGCGGCCACGGCAAGCGGCAACCTCACAGCGGAGACGGCGAAGCGATGTTCGGCTGGCGCAGGAAACGCGACGGTTTCGAATGGCGTCGCTACGTGCGAACGACCATCCTGGTTAAGAGACAGCGGCGGCGGGAACAACTCGACGAGGCCCGCCAGGCGGCGCTCGACGGGCTGGCCGAGGCCGGGCGCAAGGGCAGGGAGGCGGGCCTCTCCGGCATCGAAGCCGCCGGACAACGATTTGGCGAAGTCCGCGAAAAGGCCGGTGTCGCCGGTGGCAAGCTGCGCGAAAGGCTTGCGGTCGGCGCCAAGGCGGCAGGCTCGGCGATGCGGCGCGGCGCCGGCGTGGGCCTCGAGGCTGCCGGCCGCGGCGGTCGCAAGGCTGGAGCAGGGCTGATGAAAGCCGCCGGGGCCGCCGCGCGCGGTCTGGGCCGCACCTCCGGCAGCGGCGTCAACGGGCTGGCCGGCGGGCTCGAAGGCGTTGGTCGGGCCATGTCCCCCCGAATATCCCTACCGTTGTTGATTGCCGGTCTCGCGGCCGGCGCCGGCGCAGCCTCCCGTGCGATGATCGAATCGTTCGACGGCATCGCCGTCAGCGCCGCGTTGTTGTCCTCGGCACTCCTTTTGCTGGCGATGCTGCCTTTGCTCTCAGGCCGGGCAACGCTCGACGAACCTTTCAAAACGCGGCGCGTGACGAGCGCAGAGGGCGATGATGCCGAAGGCGGGGGCGAGGAGCTCTACCCGAACGATCATCCCGCCGGCGCTGCCGGCGCACTGAGGGCCGCGGCCATAGCGCTGGTGGTGCTGGCTCTGGGCGGGGTCGCCTGGTTCGCGGCGCCGCTTGTAACGACCTTCCAAATTTCAAGCGAACAAGCCTCGGAATCCGGAACGCAGCCGACCGTTGCCCTTCCGTCGATGCCATCGATAAAGCTGCCGCGGCTCTCGACGACGCGCGAGGAAATTTCGGGTTTCGCCAAGTCGCTTACGGGCGACACGATGATTATCGACGATCAGTTGATCGTCCTGGCCGACGTCGAAGCCCCCGAGAACCGCCAGAGTTGCCGCAACAGCCGGGGGCGACAATGGTCCTGCGGGCGTTCGGCGCTCAACGCGCTGCGGCGGATTACCGGCTACGACACCGTCTCGTGCAGCGCCCGCGAAAGCGATGCCGCCGGGCGAAAGGTCGCCGACTGCACGGTCAAGGGAAAGAACATCGCGGAAGAACTGGTTCGCGACGGGCACCTTTTCACCACCATCAACTCCGCGCGCTATGCGGAAGCCGAGCGTGAAGCCAAGGCCGAAAAGCGCGGCATCTGGCAGGGTGAAGCCGAACGGCCGTCGGACTTCCGCGCGAGGCGGTGGGAGCTTGCGAAACTGCGCGCTCCAGAGGGATGCCCGATCAAGGGCAAGGAGCGGGCGCGCTCCGGCAAGAAGGTCTACATCCTCCCCTGGTCCGCGCGCTACGAGAGCTATCGGGTTTCGGAGCGAAGTGGCGATCGATGGTTCTGCAGCGAAGACGAGGCCCTGCGTGCCGGGTGGACGCCGCTTGAAAGCTGACGCGGGCGGGCTTGCGGTACCATCGTTGTCAACTCAATTGCGTCGGATACATGTGACATGCGCGAAGCGATCTTAAAATAGGTCGCAAAAGAAATAAGCGCGCAAAATTCAATTGGACAGAAATAAAAGCCTGCCCATCGCTCAATCAGTGCTCGAATTTTTCTCGGGGCAGAAAAAACCCGCGGCCGAGGATAATGACCGCGGGCGATAAACGTGACGCCAGGGGGGGGATGAGGTGGGAAGGCGCCACGGTTCAGACGCTTTATCCCTAGCACCTCCTGCCAGCTCATTTCAAGCGCTTCGAACAACATTTATTCGAAACCTTAGATATTCCCACTGCGGGTATAAGTGCGCATCTCTTGGGCAGGTAGCTTAATTCCAGCGCAATTGCAGCGGGGAAAGGTAGATGGCCGATTTCTTGGGCGGCGAAAGACTGCGACGGGGCACGCCATAGCCGACTTCGGCCTGGACACCGGTCAAGAGCAGTTTCCCGGACTGACGCCACTCCAGCCATTTCTTTTCAAGCGCGAGTTCGCCATTCACGAAGACGCGCGCGAGGCCGTCTTTCTTTCCAGGTGTGTTGAGCACGATTTCCTGCTCAAGCTCGATCCATTCCCCTTTCGGGAAATCGAATCCCTTGGTGCTTAGAAAAATACCACCGGTAGCGTCATAGCCAGGCATCTGTGCGTAGAGGTTTCCGCGTCCATTGTTTCGCCACACGATGCGCTGGGCGAATGCCGTCTTTCCATCGGAAACGGCATTCAACTCCATCGGCTCGCCGCCATACACGCCCGGGAGAAAACCGCCTCTACCGAATTCCAAGCTCTTGGGAAAATACACGGAATAGGCCAGGCAGGCCGACTTCGCCCCGTCCATGGCGCGCGGGCTCCAGATGAAACCGAGACCATTGCCCGGCGCGGTCTCTCGCTGATCCATTGGGTCGGGCGTCACCGAAACCTTGAGCGCGCGCGGGGAAGCAATCCCTTTCACGCGGACCACCTCGGCGTTCTCCAGGATGTTACGGCCAGACGCGCCGATGACGCCCTGAAGCTGCACCGGGCTCATCGACTTGCCGCCGCGTTCAAGGACGAACTCGGTGGGATGATCGAAACGCTGCGAGCACGGCAGTATCGTTTCCGTTACGAACAGGCTGCGGATCAAATAGGCGATGAGCCCGAGGAACATCATCGCCGCGGCCCCATTGAAGACAATCGATCTCAGGTCCAGTTTCATGCCAGCTCACCTTTTGGTTCGGGCTTCGCGTGGTGCCTCGTGTTCCGTGTCAGACATCTGCTGTTGCTTTTGACACCAACGCTTGGCAGCTCACCGAGCAGCAACCGGGGACAGAGCGTTAGCGACGCAACAGCAAGGGTCATTGGCGAAACGCGCGGTTCATGTTTCGCAGGAGCGGATCGACGATCTGGTCGAGCAGGGTGCGCTTGCCGGTGACGAGCATGACCTCGGCGCGCATCCCCGGTAGCAATCGCGTGCGGGCGCGCAGGTCGGCGATCGCGTCTTCGTTCACAACGATACGGGCGCTGAAGTAACGCGCGCCGGAGCGCTCGTCGGTGAGGCTGTCCGGCGAGACCCATGACAGGCGCGCATCCACCGGGCGCTGATCGCGCCACCCGAGGGCCGGCAGCCAGACACGGGCAGGCATACCATGGGTCACGTTCTCGACCGAGTCCGGCGACAACCGCGCCTCGATGACAAGCTTGTCGGAAGCGGGGACGATTTCCATCAAGGTCGAACCCGGCTCGGCAACGACGCCGACCCCATTCACTCCGACGGACAGAACGCGGCCGGAAACAGGAGCGCGGACGACGGCGCGGCGCAGTTCCTGGCGGGCGACGGCGATGCGAGCCTGTGTGGCCGCCACCTCTTTTTCGATTTGCGCCACCTGGCGTTCCAGCGCCAGCACCCGCGACTTCTGCGTCAGCTTGCGGGCAAGCAGATCCGCCATCGTCGCGGCTTCGCTGCGGGCCAGATCGAGTTGGCGCTGCGTCGCCGCGGCCTGGCTGTCGAGCGCCGCGAGTTGCTCGGTCAAGGCGGTGGTATCGAAGGTAATCAGTTCGTCGCCGGCTTCGACCTGATCGCCTTCGCCGGCATGGATGGCCGAGACAATACCGCCGCGCTCGTGCTGGACGGGCTTCACCTTGGTTTCGACAATGAACTTGCCGGAAAGTCCGACGCCCTTGTCGATGGGCGCGAGCGCGGCGCCGCCGACGCCACCGCCGAAGAACAGCACGATGACGGCGAGGCCGAGGATGACCGGCGCGCGGATGTCGAGGCGCGGCGTGCGCTTGAGCCTTTTACGTTTGGTTGATCGAGTCGACATGCGCGTTCCCCCTAATGCAGCTCAAGGCTGCCGCTCGCAGCCGCCGCGGCCGGCTCGCCGCCACGCGCACTTTCGAAGGCCTGCAGTACCGTGGAGGCCGGACCGGCGGAGACCAGTGTGCCGCCCTTGAGAAGAGCGATCTCATCGGCCAGCGAAAGCAGGCGGGGATCCTGGGTCGCGATCACGAGGCCAACCCCGGTCTCTTTCAGATCGCCCAAGGTCGCGAGCAGGCGGCGCACGCCGGTGCCATCGAGCCCCGCTTCCGGCTCGTCGAGAACGATCAGACGCGGCTCGCCGTGGAAGGCGCGTGCAAGCGCCACGGCACGGCGTTCGCCGAGGGACAGCCGCGCGCCGCCGGCTCCGACTTCGCTGTCGTATCCTTCCGGCAGCGCCTGGATGATCTCGTGAACCCCAGCGCGAACGGCAGCCTCTTTCACCGATGTCAGGCTGGCCTCGCGGAAGCGGGCGATATTCTCGTGCACCGTTCCGTCGATCAGCACCGGCAGATCGGGCGCGTAGCCCACGGGAGGCAGTCCTTCCCAGCGCTGCCACCTGGCGATCGGTACGCCGTCCAGATCGGCGGCGCCGCTCGTCGGGACAATTGCACCGGCGAGGATTGCGGCGAGAGTCGATTTCCCGGAGCCGTTCGGACCGACGAGGGCGAGGGCGGTTCCCGGTTCGAGCGTAAGGGTAACACTGCGCAAGGCGGGCACCTTGCGGCCTGAATGAACGTATGTGACGTCGGCCAGATCGATGGAGCCGGAGGGCATCGCGTGGGCGTCGTCCACGGCGGGAACGACGGCGTCTGGCGGCAGCCCCTTCAGGCGCCGGTAGGACACCCAAGCGGTGCGGATCGCCTTGATGGCGCCGACCAGTTGCTCGAGAGGGCCGACGACGCGCGACATCAAAATCGCCGATGCGACGAGGGCGCCGGGTGTCAACTCGCCCTGAATGACCAACAACGCGCCGACCCCGTAGGTGCCGACCTGCGCGAAGAGACGCGTCCCGCGGGATACGACCTTCACGAAATTGGAGCGTTTACCGAGCGAATATGAGCCGGCGATCTGTCCGCGGTTGAACCATTCCCACTGACGTGTCGCGCCGGGGCCGATGCCGAGGGCACCCGCGAGCCGGCCCTGAGAGGCGACGGTGGACCACCAGTGTTCCGCGCGCTGAGCTGCCTGGGCCGTCTCTTCGTGCACATGCGCCGTGCTCAGCGTGTGAACCAGCGCGGTCAGGAGCAGAATTACGGCCGCTGTAGCCGCCACCAGTCCGATCAGCGGATGCAGCGCGATCAGGACCAGCAGGAACAGGGGAACGAACGGCGCATCGAAGAGAGGCATCGTCGCCGGACTGGTTATGAACGCCCGCAACCTGGAAAGCGCCCTGGCGTCGGCCTTGAGATCCGATGCCGAGGAGCCGGCCTTCAGGCCGTTTTCCATGATGTGCTGGCCAAGTTCGTGATCGATCCAGACCCCGGCCCGCAGCATGATACGATCGCGCGCAGTCTCGATCAGCGCGAGCGCGACAAGGGCCGCCGCGACGATCGCGGTCAGCACGGCAAGCGTTTCGAAGCTGCCGAGCGGAACGACGTTTTCGAAGATCTGCAGGGTGTAAAGCGGCGTGGCCAGCATCAGCAAGTTGATGCAGCCGGAAAACAGGAATGCCACAAGTACGGCCCGGCGAACCTGGCCGAGCATCCGCCTCGAGGTACGCATACACTCAGTCCCCTGTGAGGGCGGTTCGTTACTCCAGCGCGCTCCCCACCCTGGGCTACGCTGCTCTTTTCTCGGGGATGCCGCCCGCAAGGCCGTCAGGTCGCCGCGGAGCCCGGAATTCGGGTTCGGACGGTGGCCGTTCGGCCGTCAGCGACGGCGACATCACGACCACCAAGGTTAAATGAAACCTGTAAACGATCCGCGAATGGGCAAGGCCGCCGGCTGCGATGACCGGCTGCCTTGAGAATTCCTCATGGCTTCGGGCAGAAAGGGCCCGCGCGGAGCCGTCAGACGATCACCTGGCCGCCGCCGTCGAGATAGTCGAGGTCGAGGTCGAAGACGCCTTCCAGCAGAACAACATCGGTAAATCCGCTGTGGCCGTTGAGGTCGACCGAAAGAAGCGTGCCTTCGTCCGTTTCGGTGACCTTAACGACGTCGGCGAGGCTGTCGTACTTGACACCTTTAAGGAGGTCTTCGAAGTCCAGCCGGTCGCCCGCGCCGAAATCGGTGATGCGGTCGACGCCGTGGTGGTTGCGCCCGGAAACCACGTCCGACTTGGTGTAGGTGAACGTATCGTTGCCCGCACCGCCGGAGAGCGTATCGGCGCCACGATGGCTGCGGATGACGTCGTCGCCGGCACCGGCCGCGATGACGTTCATACCGCGGTCGCCGGTCAGGTCGTCGGCATAGGCCGTGCCTGTGATGTTCTCGATTTCGGATATCCGGTCACGGCCGTCGGCGCCGGTGGCCTTGCCGCTTTCGAGGTTGACGGTCACGCCGCCATCGGCACCGGCGTACGTCACCGTATCGGTTCCGCTGCCGCCGTCGATCTGGTCGTCGCCCGTGCCGCCCGAGATGACGTCGTCGCCGGAATAGCCGTGCAGCGAGTCGCCGCCCGCGCCGCCGGAGATCGTATCGTCGCCGCCGAAGCCATAGATGGCGTCGGCGCCATCACCGCCCTCGAAAGAGTTGTCGCCATCGTCGCCGACCAGCACATCGGCATGGTCGGAACCGCGTAGCCCCTCGATTTCCTCGAGACGGTCGACGCCTTCGCCCAGCCCGACGCCCCAGCCAAGATCGGCGTAAACGCCGCCCTGTGAGCCGGAATAGTCGGCAATATCGTGACCGGCTCCGCCGACGATCGTGTCGTTGCCGGGACCGCCGGCGATCACGTCGTTGCCGCCCATGACAGCCGGCGAGATTTGCAGCGCCTGGCTGGTTTCGGCCGTGTCGCCGTTCGCTTCGGTCGCGATCGCCGTGATGGAAAGGGTCACGGGCTGAGGGGCTGCAAGCGAGAGCGTCAGGCCGGAAAGGTCGCCCGGCTGCAATTCCCAGGTGCCGCCGCCCATATCGGTTCCCGCCGACAGGCTTGCACCTTCCGGCAGGCCGTCGACGCGAACGGTCAGGCTTTCGGAACCATCGGCGTCGTTCAGCGAGGCGGCGATGTCGAGCGCGACTTCGGAACCGCCGTTTTCGCCGGCATCGCCGAAGATCGTGTCGTTGCCTTCGCCGCCAGAAATCGTGTCGTCGCCGGACGTGCCGACGATGCGATCGGAACCGCCGGTGCCTTCAATCTGGCTCGACGTCTGGTCGAACACGTTCGCCGAAAGCGTCGGCGCGTCCGCCACTGCGGCGACCTCGACGTTGACGGTCTGAAATGCCGTTCCACCGCGACCGTCGTCAATCAAAACGGTAAAGCTATCGGTGCCCGAGAAGCCGGCAACCGGCGTATAGGTGAAGTCGCCCGTGTTCGGATCGAGTTCGCAGGTGCCGTTGGCCGGTCCCTCGGAAACGGTGCAGAACAGCGCGTCGCCATCGGGATCGTGCGCGCCGACCGCGCCGCCCAGGCTGGCGTTCTCGGTTATCGCGAGGGACTGACTCGCGGCGGCGACCGGGCTGGCATTGAGGATGTCGGAGAGGGCGAACTCCTGCCCATCGACGACCACGATGGCACGCTCGATTGAGGAAACCGTCAGGCCGAAGCTGGAGAACGTGAAGCCCTCCGAACTGTTGAGTCCCGCGTGCGCATTCTCGCCGCCGGCGGCCGAGATCTGCGCTTCCAGCCAGGATGCGAAGTCGGAGAACTCAGCGCGCGCTACGTCGAGGTCGGCCGCCGTCAGTTCGATGCGGACGGTATCGCTGCCGCGGTTGCCAACGAGTTCGTCGACGCCGCCGCCGGGACCGTAGACCAGCGTATCGTTGCCGGAGCCGCCGAACAGGCGGTCGTCGCCCTCGCCGCCGTCGATCAGGTCGTCGCCGCCGTCACCATAAAGAGTGTCATTGCCCGCGCCGCCATAAATACGGTCGTCGTTGCCGCCGCCGAAGACGCCGTCGTTGCCGTCCTCGCCGTAAATTACATCGTTGCCCGAATGGCCGACGAGCGCATCGTTTCCGTCGCCGCCGTAAAGCGTATCGTTGCCGCCGTCGCCGTAAACGTAGTCCTGATCGGCGCCGCCGCGTAAAATGTCGTCGCCGTCGCCGCCGTTCAGGCGATCCTTGCCGGCGCCGCCGGACATATCGTCGGCTCCGCTCGTGCCCACCAAACGATCCGCGCCATCCGTCCCATCGATCTTATTCATTTCTAATTGTCCGTACGCGTGACACCGAATTCATCACTGCGACTAACTTACAGGCACCGTCTTGAAGCGCCCTTAGGCCTATCAAACGATTTCGATATATCCGTGCGCCGATTGACACTCTTTCCGGACTGGAACATATCGCGCCTCGCAGCGCGGGAACGCTATGCCCGGCATGGTTAATCGATCGTTAAGAAAAAGGGCCGGGTTCGCGCCCCGGCCTCGTTCGTTATTGTTTTCTGGAATGTGTGCGCCGCCGCTCAGAAAACGATCGCGCCATCGTTCATCATCTGATCCGGGTCCGTGGCGAAGTAGCCCTTCAATTCGGCGATCTCGACGAACTCGGAACCGTTCCAGGCCGAGACCATCGTGCCACCGGGTACGTACGAAAGCTCGACCAGGCCTTCGAGGGTTTCAGGCTCGCCCTTGATGAAGTCATGAAGGTCGAGGCTGTCGCCGCGGCGGAAGTCCGTGATGGTGTCGACCCCGAGGTGGTTGCCGTTGGCGTCCTGCACGTCTTTCAGGAGATACATGAACGTATCGTCGCCGAGACTGCCGGTGAGGGTGTCGGCGCCTCCACGGCTGCGGAAGAAATCGTCACCGCTCTTTCCGTCGAATTCCTCGGCCTTGTTCGTGCCGATGATGGCGTCGTCGTAGTGAGAGCCGATTACTTTTTCGAACGAGGAAATGCTGTCGACAAAGTCGCCGCTCATAGCGGTCTTGGCGTGAAGATTGATATCGACTTCGCCACGGAACTGCGAATAGTCGAGCGTATCGAAGCCGGAACCGCCAATCAGCGTGTCGTTCCCGAAGCCGCCGTAGATATGGTCGTTTCCGGAACCGCCGTGAACGCGGTCGTCGCCTTCATCGCCGTTCAGGACATCATCGCCGGAATTTCCGTACAGGAAGTCGTCGCCCTGACGCCCGCGTATGTCGTCATTTCCGGAGTTGCCGTAAAGATCGTCACGGCCGCTGTCGCCACGGATCTGATCGTGGCCCTTCCCGCCGTACGCCTTGTCATTGCCGTTACCTGCGTCGATGCGGTCGTTGCCTTCCCCGCCGCGCAGGATGTCGTCGCCGTCGCCGCCCATGAGGACGTCATTGCCGTAATCGCCGTTTAGGATGTCGTTTCCGGCATCGCCGATGAGGACGTCGTCGCCGGCGCCGCCGTAGAGCCAATCATCGCCCAGGCCGCCCCACAGCGTATCGTTGCCGAAATCGCCATGCAGCGAGTCGTGTCCGTCGCCGCCATCGAGTTCGTCGTCGCCGTCGCCGCCGCGAACGACGTCGTCGCCGGCCAGTCCGTTGAGGATATCGTCGCCCGCAAGACCCTTCAGGTTGTCCCCATCGGCGCTGCCTGTGAGGCTGTCGTTGTTCGCGGTCCCCAGATAAGTTGCCATTTATTCGACCCCAGCCCTGTTTATTCGATGATCTTATGTTCTCAATGCCGATAGAGATCGACGCAATTTCCGCCGCCTCGATTATGATCCTAGCAACAGGACTTAAAGGGAGGCTTCAGGAGCGAGCTAAAATCAAAATGAAATCAGGCCAAAATTGAACGGGCCCGGTAAGGAATCCATAAATCAAGGTTTTTAACAAAACTGACCGCTGGAAGTTACTTGGTGAAGCAGAAGCTAATTTCAAACAGGAAAAAGGCCGCCAGGGATTTCCCGGGCGGCCTTTATTCATATTCGGTCGTTCGATCCTCGGCGGGCCGAAGACAAATCAGGCGAGGAGATCGAAACTGTCGTAGATGTCCGCGGCGGTCGCGCCTTCGACGTTGACGACATCGACGAACTGCTCGCCGATACGGACGGCGACCGTGGCGCCACCTTCGTCCTCGCGCACGGCGATCACCTCGTCGAGCGATTCGAAAGACTGCTCCTTCAGGATGCGGCTGAAGTCGAGCCGGTCGCCCTTGGAGAAGTCCGTGATGGTATCCACGCCAAGGTGCTCACCGGTTTCCTCGCTGAGGATATCCTTGGCCGCCCACTTGAAGGTGTCGTTGCCCTCGCCGCCGGTCAGGGTGTCGCTGCCGCCCAGTCCGCGCAGGACGTCGTCTCCGGCGCCGCCGACCAGAGTGTTGTCGCGCTTGTCGCCTTTGATGTCGTCGGCGAAGTCGGAGCCGATCAACTTCTCGACGCTCCAGATCTCGTCCTTGCCCATGCCGGACACCCAGTGCTTCGACATGTCGGCGGCGATGGCGACGCGGGCGTTCGAGAAGTCGATCGTATCGAAGCCCGAGCCCCCGTTGTAGGTGTCGCGGCCGCCGCCGGCCACGAATACGTCGTCGCCCGAACCGCCGTCGACCTTGTCGTGCCCGCCGCCGTCATGGATGACGTCGTTGCCCGAGTTGCCCCACAGTTCGTCGCTGCCGCCGCCGCCGTGGATTTCGTCGTCGCCGGAGTTGCCGACCATGACGTCGTCGCCGCGGTTACCCATCATCACGTCGTTGCCGGAGCCGCCGCGCATGTTGTCGTTGCCGGAGTGTCCGAACATCGTGTCATCGCCGGAGTTGCCCCACATGTCGTCGTCGCCCTGGCCACCGCGCATGGTGTCGTTGCCGCGCATGCCGAAGAGCTGATCGTCGCCCTCGCCGCCGCGAATATCGTCATCGTCCGACGACTTCGAACCGCTGACGGACTCTTTCGGCAGCAGGGCCGCGTTGGTCTGGCCGAGATCGATCTCGAAGACGGAGTCGTCGAAGTCCTTGTCGCCGCCGCCCTTGAGATCCTCAAAGCCGACTTTCACCTTGCCGGTCTCGACATCGACTTCAGCCGTGACATGCTTGAAGCCGTCGCCATTGAGGCCGGACTCGGCGCCGCCGTAGGAGTGGAAGACCGAGTCGCCGTACTGGGATTTGACAACGGTTTCAGTGCCGTCTTCGGCCACGTGCACGAGCTTGACCTCGCTGCCGCCGTTGACGTTACCGGCGCCGCCATCCGGGCCGACGAATTTGTAGGACGCGTTCTCATCGGACAGCAGGCGCGCCATGCCACCCTGGCTGAAGCCGTTCGGAACGACGAAGAAGCCAAGTTGGTCGCCGGTCTTGAGCGAGAGGTCGACCGAGCTCTGGCCGGAGACGAGGTCGCCGCCGGAACCCTTGAGCGACGCGTTTCCGAACAGCATCTGGACATCGTAGATCGTGCCGTCGTCGGCGATCTTGTAGACGCCCAGAGCGTTCTTGAAGCCAGCCGTTTCGCCAAGGAACGTGACCGAGCCTTCGACATCCTCGCCGATGCGGAACTTGTCCATGTCGACGGCACCGCCGCGCGTCGCCGCGCCGAAGATCACGTCGTTGCCGGCGTTGCCGACGAGCCGGTCGTCGCCGCCGCCGCCGTGAATGCGGTCGTCGCCCTCGCCACCGATGAGACGGTCGTTGCCGCCTTCGCCGAACATCATGTCGTTGCCGACGTCGCCGCGTAGACGATTATCGGAACCGTCGCCCACCAAGGAGGGGTTCACTTCTGCAACCTGTTCGAGCTCTGCCATTTCTCCACCCACTTTTTTTGCCCGTCACAACCGACCCTGCGGGACCGCGACGGTACGCCGATACGAAACGTGGATATGAAGATGCACGTACTTCCATTCCACCTGGGAACAAATTAACATGCACTTTGAAAGGAAACGTTCCGCTCCATGCATAAATTCAAAGCGCTTTGTTTTAAAATCGAAGTGGTTAATTCAACTTCGTTTAAACCATAAAGTCGCGCCGCCCTGGCGAACATGAGAACCGTTTCGGCGGGGGCACTGCCGTGGCAGCCCCCCCACTCGACGTGTCCTCCAATCGGGCGCCTTACCAGGCGATCCCTTCGTAAGCGTCGCCGGACTTCGCACCACGGTCGAGCCGCGCAAGATCGACAACGTGCACGCCTTCCGGTCGCGCGGCGATCGCCGCTCGGAACAGAGGCGTGGCGTGCGAGACGACCACGACATCGCTCTCCTTGACCAGCGTCGCCGCATCCGGGGCGCAGATCGCCTCGAGTTCGTCCATCAACCGAGCCTGGCGCGGCACGGCCGCGCGGACATATTCGATCTGACTGCGAATGAGGTGGCCGAAATGCAGGTTCGGATCATAGGCCCTGATCGTCTCGCCAGAAGCCATCAGCTTAGCCATCAGCTCGAGCGTCGGGCTCTCGCGCAGGTCATCGGTGTCCGGCTTGAAGGTGACGCCGAGGAAGCCGATCCGTTTTCCGGCGAACGGCGCGAGGAGCCGGACGGCTGCCTCGATGTGCCGACGGTTGGAGTCCATCAGGCTGTCGATCAGCGGGACGTTCACCTCAAGCTCGCGGGCCAGATGACCGACGGCGCGGACTTCCTTGGGCAGGCAAGACCCGCCGAAGGCGAAGCCCGGGCGCAGGTAATACGGCGACAGGTTGAGCTTCGTGTCCTTGACGAAGATCTCCATGACGTCGTGACTGTCGATCTCCAGCTTCTTGCAGATGCGGCCCACTTCGTTGCCGAAGGCGACCTTCGTCGCGTGCCAGACGTTATCGACATACTTGACCATTTCCGCCGCGGCGATGGACGTGAAAATTACATTCTCGTCAATGGCTTCGTAGATCGCGCAGACGGTCTTCGCGGCGCGGTCGTCGCTGGCGCCGACAACCGTCTTCGGCGGCGCGAAGAAGTCCGCGACCGCCACACCCTCGCGCAGAAACTCGGGGTTGAAGCAGACGCCGAAGTCGGGGCCGAGCTTCTTGCCGGATGCCTTTTCGATCTCGGGCGCCACCACGTCCAGGCTCGTTCCCGGCGGCACCGAGCAGCGCAGCACGACCACGTGGTACGAACTCTTCATTGCAATCGCCTGACCGATTGCCCGCGATGCCTTGCGCACATAAGTGAGGTCGCAGCTTCCGTCTTCGGCCGTCGGCGTGCCTACCGAGATCATCGTCACGTCGGTCTGCAGTACGGCGCCGACGAGATTGTGCGTTGCCGCCACGAGCCCGTTGCCGACACCTTCTTCGAGAAGCTCGCCGAGACGTTCCTCGACGATCGGGCTACGGCCCTCGTTGATCGCTTCGATGCGCTCGGCGGAGATGTCGACGCCGACCATGCGGAAACCGAGGTGGGACAGGCAGGCCATGGAAACAGCGCCGACATAGCCAAGGCCGACGACGCTGATGGCCGGTTTTTCGACGGCGCGATCCGGCGTCGGCTCGGAGCCCGTCTCGATGACGTTCTCGCGGGTCCACCGTTCGCTTTTGGCCACATCGATAAGTTCAAGTTCGGCAACGGCCGTACGGCTCATTTCACACGCTCCCACCTGCGCAACAGGTCCGGCGACGCGGATGTTTTAGACAGCGCTTTACGACTTTTGCACTTTGGCAGCCGCCGCGCTTCACCCGGCCTCGCGAATTCCTGTCGTTTTTTCGATGGAGCAATACTCTCATTTAACGGTTGGCGGGCACTGAAACGAAAATCGACAATTTGAACAACCAAGGACTTTTTCACAGTGGACAATCAGCGCGGCGTCGAAGGCCCCGCGTCGAAGCTATACCGTCCATTCATACGAAACCCGTGATGGCTAACGGATCGTTACGCCTTTCGGACCCCAGTTTTTCGAAGCCGGGAAAATTTTAATGGAAGAAAATCGAAGTGACCGCGCCCCAACTCGGGACTTCGAGCAATTTCGAGTAAAGCATAACGACCAGAAACAAGCCGCCGAACGAAAGCAGCGTGAGGTAAGCCGCCATGCGTTCGCGGGCGACCGCGACCCAACCGAGCGATTCCATGCCCTGCTTCTGGTTGCCGCGGTTCGCCCACTTCTGTTTTGCGAGGCGCCAGATCATGAAGACCTTCACGCCGGCATTGAGAAGCTGATTGGCGTAAAGCGTCCAGACGTAGCCGAGGTCGATACGCGGGGCATAGATGAACAGCACCAGTGACAGGATCATGCGCGTCACCGCGATGAAGATGAGGTAGGACGCCAGGAACGGCCAACCGACCTTGATCGTGCCGGCGATTGCCAGCAGTGGCGAGAACAGCATGGTCCACATCGCGAGGCGCTGATCGACGATACACCACCAGATGAAGAACGGCATCCGCGTGGGGCCCAGAGCAATCGCGCGCTGACCGTTTCTGAGCATGTTGCCCGACCAGCGCCTAAGGTTCTCGACCATGCGCTGGTATCCCGAGCCTTCGACCACCTCGATGGTCGTCCCGGCGGCATCCGGCACATAGGTCATCTTCACGCCGTGGCGCAGAAGGCAGTACCAGGTCGACTTGTCGTCGCCCGAAAGGAAGCGGAACGTGCCCCACAGCCAGTGCGAGAGAAAATCGGCCTCCTGCAGCCGGATGAACTCGGTGGTCGTGATGTACTTGGCACGAAAAACAGAGAAGCGGCCCGTCAGGGTCAACACGCGGTTGGACAGCGCGTGGCTCTGCATCGCCATCCGGCGCTGGGAAAAGCGCATGTCGAGCCAGCTCTGCATCCAGGCGGGACCGCGCACATCGACATACTCGTCGGTCGTCAAGGCGTGCAGTTCGGGGTCGAGCGCGAACAGCGGGAAGCATTTGCGCATCACGCCTTGATGGATAACGAAGTCGCCGTCCATGAAGATGACGAGGTCATCGTTGCCCAGATTGGCGCGCGACATCGCGCGCAGGATCAACGCAATGGCGACGCGCTTACCCGGCTGGTTCTGGCGGATGATGCGCAGCGTGATATCGCAATCCTGGCCGACCAGCTTGAGATGCTCGGCGATCTTGCGCTCGTCGTCCGGCTCGCTCGAGCCCAGCCAAATCGTCGCCGGCACGCCGCACTCGCGAATGTTCCGGACGAGGCCACGAATGACCGCTTCGGAGATCTCCCGGTGCTCGCGGAAGGTCGTCATCTGGATATGGATGTGGCGCGGGCGCCAGCCGGACCGCCAGACATCGGCGGCGCGGTCGCGCATTTTCGGATATGTGATGTTCGCGAAGATGAGCGCACGCAGCCAGTGGTTGCCCCACCACAAATAGCGCCAGATGCCCAGGATCCCGATGACGTAGACGAACTCACGGACCTCGGGGTTCCAGATGCTGTTGGGAATGATGCTGAGGGCGAGAAAGCAGCAGGCGAAATACGCGAGGATCTGCGCGATTGCCTGCGACGTCCACTTCTCGCGCCAGGGGCCGTAGGCCGACTGGATCTCGGGCTGGAAGGCAGGGGCACTCACGCTCGCCTCCTCACAGCATCAGCTCGAGCTTCTGACCCAGCGCGGACAGGATCGAGTTCTGCGTGCGCTTCTCGAACACCACGACAACCGGCAGACCCGAGCGGTAACGCTGATAGTCGCGCACCGCCTTTTCGTCGTCGAAGCGGATGGTGACGCGTGCCGAGCGATCGGTCGGCCCGCGCCAGCGATAGCCGGGATTGGCGCGCTGATTCTGCTCCTCGATGAAGCCGCTGGTCCGGTCGACGGCCTCAACGCGGCCGGAAAGCGTTTCGCCCAGCGCGGGGACATAGAGGAGGGCTTCGTCGCCGATCCCCACGCGCGAGACTTCATCCTGCGTGAGGAAGGCGGTAACGTGCCGGTTCCTGCGCTGCTCGACGACGGCGATGATGTCGCCGCGGCGGACCGAAGCGTGATTGAAGCGAGGCAGCTTGAGGATCGTCCCGTCGAAGGGCGCGCGGACTGCCAGGTTCTCCCGCAGCTTCAGGCTGGCGATGTATCGCTGCTGGGCCAGCGCGATCTCGTTGCGGGCCAGTTGCACCTCGGCTTCAAGTTCGGCCGAGTTTCCGATCAAGTCGTCGCCCGTATAAAGCCGGCGGCCAATGTTGTCTTCGGCGAGCGCGGCGCGAGTCGATACTTCGATCCGCTCGCGGGCGAGTTTCTTCTCAAGCTTGACCACGCGCTCGCGCGCTTCCGAGAGCCGCACTTCGGTGGTGAAGCCCTTGTCGTAAAGCGTCTGCAGGCGCCGCAACTGATCGCGCGCCTCTTCGAGGCTGGCGGCGGTCTCTTCCATCGAAAGCCGCGACTGCTCGACGTTCTTCATCTCGATCGATGCGAAGCCCTTGAGGCGGTCGAGTTCGGCGGCATGACGCTGCTTCAGGTAGATAAGCTTCGCCTTGCGTTCCTTGATCGCGATGTCGGCCAGCTCGATTTCGCGTTCCAGCTTGGAGTCGATGAGGTTGAGAAGTACGTCGCCGGAGCGCACCGGATCGCCCGGCTGCAGACCGGCCCATTCGACATGCCCGTCGGCCTGCGCCTCGACGGTCTCGACCGGCGCGCTGATGACAGCGGTCTGGACTTCCATGCGGAAGATGTTCGTATAGGCAAGGACGCCGGCATACGAAAAAACGAGAAAGCCGAGAATGATGTAGAACGCGCTCATCACCACCGTTTTCACCGGCAAACGGTGAAACGGGAGCCTTTCCAACTGCTCGACCGGCGACTTCGGTGACGTGACGGGCCGGGATTTGGGTTCGTTCGCGGGTTTTGCTTCGGACTTTTTCTCCGCGGCGCCTTTTGGGGCCGCTGGCGGTTTTTTCGGCTCGTCGGGTTTCAGCGAGGCGGGCGTCACCGGAACGTCGATGCGCTGTATCGTGTCTTCCACCGCGCCCATGTGGCCGCGGACAAGTTCTTCGATGAAGTGCGCCATGAGCTCGCGCTCACGGTCGCCCATGTCGATGAACTGGACGGCGAACATTCCGCGGGCCGGATTGGCGCGGACCACTTCGGCTTGCGTCTTAAAGGCGACGTCGAAGCCTTGGAACGGCAGTGATATTCCAATTTCGACGGTCGAGCCGACAGCCGGGAGATCGCCGATGAAATCCTCGATCCTCAGCCCGCCGAGGGACCAGTCGGCAGCGCGCACGCGATGGCCCCGCACCTCCACGAACAGAGGTGCGGTGAGACGATGGTGCCGCCGTTGATCGGGCCGCTCCCTTGTGATCGTCACCGCCATGTTTTACGCAACGCTAACTCGTACCTTCCAATGCGACGGACTTGCCGCATACGAACATTTTCTGTCACGCGTGCGTTAACGCTGGGTTCGCTTCATCCTGCGGATTCGAAATTGGCGGTGAATAAAGATTGAAGACTGTCCCGTTTTGCGGCCGAGCGTAAATGCATTATTAAATTCGCTTCAGAATGACGCCATCCTTTACAGATCGAAAACTTTTCCGGGATTGAAGATACCCGCAGGATCCAGGGCTCGTTTGATCGACGCCATGACAGGCAACGCCGAGACCTTCTCCCGCGCCAAGAGCGACTTCTTGCCTTGGCCGATGCCGTGCTCGCCGGTGCAGGTGCCGGCCATCGACAGCGCGCGCTCGCCAAGTCGCTCGGCGAATGCCTTCACCCGGGCGATCTCCGCTTCGTCGTCTTCTCGATAGAGGACGATGGCATGGAAATTTCCGTCGCCGACATGCCCGACGATCGGCGCCACCAGTCCATTCGCTTCGATGTCGTCGCACGTCGCGCCGATGCACTCGGCAAGGCGCGACACCGGAACGCAAACATCCGTCACCAGCGTCTTGCGGCCGGGCCAAACCTCTCGCACCGCCCAAAGCGCTTCGTGTCGCGCCTGCCAGAGCCGGCGGCGCGCATCGTCTTTAGCGGCGCTCTCGTAGGAAGTGACCCCTTCACCGCGCGCGATCTCGGCGAACAGTTCAGATTGCTCGGCGGTCGCGGCGCGGGTGCCGTGGAACTCCAGGAACAGCGTCGGCGCCGGCGTGAGCATCAGGCCCGAATGCCGGTTCAGGGCATCGATCGAGACGCTGTCGAGAAGCTCGATGCGGGCAAGCCCGAGCCCCATTGCGACGGCCGCCATGGTGGCGTTGCAGGCCGCCTCGAGCGACGGGAAAGCCGCCACCGCTCCGACAACCGATTCCGGCCGGCCGTGCAGGCGGAGCGTCACGTGCGTCACGATCCCCAATGTTCCTTCGGCGCCGATCAGAAGATGTGTGAGGTCGTAGCCTGCGGCGCTCTTTTTCGAACGGCCTCCGGTTTCGACGATCTGGCCGGTTCCCATGACCGCCTGCAGGGAGATCACGTTCTCGCGCATCGTCCCGTAGCGCACCGTCGTCGTGCCCGAAGCGCGAGTGGAAACCATGCCGCCGATCGTCGCTTCCTCGGTGCCGGGATCGACCGGGAAAAAGAGGCCGGTGTCGCGCAACTCGTCCTGCAGCCGGCGGCGCGAAACGCCTGCCTCGACACGGCAATCGAGGTCGGCGGCATTCACCTCCAAGACCCGGTCCATGGACGTCATATCGACGGAGACCCCGCCGGCGGGCGCGTTGACGTGCCCTTCGAGCGACGTCCCGGCGCCGAACGGGATTAGCGGCACACGATGCCGGGCGGCGATGGCGACGAGATCGGCAACATCCGCGGTCGAGGTGGCGAACACCACCGCGTCGGGAGGCTGCGCGTCGATCCAGGTCAGTGTATTGGCATGTTGCCGGCGGACGGCCTCGCCCGTCACCAGCCGGTCGGCAAAACGGTTCTCCAGTTCGGCAAGCGCCGTTTCCGTCAGCGACATCGCGCACCTCGTCTTTCGCCTTATTGTCGGCCCGGCTTCGCCCAAAAGTCGGCCCTCGTTATATTGTTTTTTTATTAGCTCGGATGTTCTAAAACGGCCCTCAATCGAACCTCCCGTCAACCATATTGCGGACGCCGGTACATGCTGAAACACCTCATTGCGCTCACGCTCTTTGCGGTTCTCGCCTCGACTTCGTTCTCCGTTACGGCGGACGCCCAGCGCTGGAAGCTCATCAAGCGGCATAACGTCAGCAACGACGCCGTCGAAGAACTGGTGGATCTCAAAGGTGCATCGGGGTCGTACGTTGCATTCCGCCTGCGGGCCCGGGGTGGGACCGTCAAGGTGGACCAGTTCGTGCTCAACTTCCACGACAATACGTTGTTCGTCAGCGAGGCGCCGTTCAACCTGCGCTCCGGCGAGCGCACGCGGATCCTGGCCGAAGACCGCAGTTCGGAGCGCTTTCCGGAAAACGCGCTGATCAAATACAAGGACGGCGCCGAACACAGCCGGTATGCCCGGCTGGAAATCTGGGGACTGCAAACGCGCTCGGGGCGGTACGCCAAACGGCCCGAGAAGCTGATGCCGACGCCACCGCCCCCGCCGCGTGTCTCGCAGTCCGAACCGACCGAGGAACTGGTGGCCAACTCCGTTCTGGTCGCCCATGAAACGGCCGGACGGGAAGTCGAGTCGGCGACGATCCGGGTCAGCGAGCGGATCGGCAAGTTCAAGCGGCTGAGGCTCGCCATCCGGAAGCGCCGCTGGAGATCGAGAAGCTCACCGTCAAATTCGACGACGGCGCCACCTCCAACTTCGCCGTCAAAGGGGCGCTCAGGCCGAATACCTCGACGCCGTGGTTCGAAATCGACAGCAAGCGTTTCATTTCATCCGTCTCGATGACATTCGCCGAGAAGACATCGCTGACGACCCGCCGCAGATCGAGATCTGGGGCACGCATGCCGACGGGTGGCTCGACCGGGACGGCGAGGGTGGCAACTTCAACGACGGTTGGCTGCTGATCGGTGCTCAAACCGCCGGCGCAATCGGTTTCGACAATGACGTCATTCCGCTTGCGGAACTGGGCGATGGCTTCCAGCAAATCCGCGTCAACGTGATGGGCCGGCCCGTGACACTCAATCAGCTTCGCGTCATCTATGAAAACGGCGAAGAGGACATCGTGCCCGTACGGTCGCGTATCGACGACGGCGACGTGTTCGGACCGATCAACCTACGCGGCGGAAACACATAAGATCCGCGAGATTCGCACCCGCTACCGCTCACGTGTGATCGACAAGGCGATCCGCGCAAAGGGGACCGCGCTCGTGCAGGTGTGGGCCAAACGCTAGTGTCCCGATTCCGAAGTTCGCCGTCATTGGCGGCAGGCGGCAGGCGGCAGGCGGCAGGCGGCAGGAGCGAACTTCGGAATCAAAAGGGACACTAGAAACAATAACTTGCTAGTGTTGCGTCACAGACGCTTGGCCCCCAGTTGCCGCGATGCGATCTGCCAAGCGTCAGTGACAAAAGCAACACTAGAATCATATAGTTTCTAGTGTTCCTCATGTCTCAGACATTTGCTCGTAAGCGAGCCGAAATGGGAGGCAAATGTCTGAGACGGAACACTAAAGTGTGGCTCAGATCGATAAATTCGCTCCCGGACGGGCTTTGAATGTTGGCGAATTTCTCGATCGCCACACTAAATCAGGCGAACCATGCAATCGAGAACGTGCCGATAGATGCCGATCACCCCATCGGACCCCGCCGGCGACGCGGACGAGACCGCGCGCACCGGAGTGCCATCCGTAGACTCGGTGTTCCGCGCCGCGGCCGACGACCTTGTCACCGTGCGCGACTGGCTACGGTTCGCCGTGTCGCGCTTTACGGCGGCCGGGCTCTCTTACGGGCACGGCACGTCGAACGCATTGGACGAAGCCGCCTACCTTTTGCTTTCCGTACTCCAGCTTCCCATCGACCAGCTCGACCCCTGGCTCGATGCGCGCCTCACCGCCGCCGAGCGCATTGAGGTCGCCCGGCTATTCGCCCGCCGGATCGAGACCCGAAAGCCGGCGGCTTACCTCGTCGGCGCCGCCTGGATCGGGCCTTACAGGTTCTCGGTGGACGAACGGGTTATCGTGCCGCGCTCGTTTATCGGCGAGTTGCTGCTCAATGATCCGGGTCGGCTCATCGGCGACGAAGCCGCGTATCCGCAACGCATTCTCGACCTCTGCACCGGCTCGGGGTGTCTTGCCATTCTCGGCCGCCCTGACCTTCGACGGGGCGGAGGTCGCCGGGGCCGACATTTCGAAAGACGCGCTTGCCGTCGCCCGGCAGAACGTCGCCGACTATGGCGCCGAAGACAGCGTCCGCCTCGTCGAGTCGGACCTCCTAGCCGGGCTCGCCGGCGAGCGGTTCGATCTCATCCTTTCCAACCCGCCGTACGTTCGGCAGGAAGCGGTCGACGCCTTTCCACCCGAGTACGCCGCCGAACCCTCGCTGGCCCATCTGGGCGGCGAGGACGGCCTCGATCTGGTGCGGCAGATTCTGGCGACGGCGCATCGACACCTCACGCCGGAGGGCCGTCTCGTCGTGGAGATCGGCCAAGAGCGCGAGACGCTTGAAGCGGAATATCCCGGACTGCCATTCGAATGGCTGGACACCGAAGGCAGTCAGGGCGAAGTTTTTGCTATCGCTGCGGCGGATCTGCCGGCGGTGGAGCAAGAATAGACCAAACTAACGGAGGCGAAACGCGTGCCTGAGCCTTCCGCTTCGAAGCCGCCGCGATACAGACGCGGCTATCCTATCGCGCTGCGGCTGGCACAAAAGCCGCTGTTCTGCTGCGGGTGCATCTGCCTGGGGCCGAGGGATGGCCGTCGCCTGCGCCGGATTGCCAGGCTCACGCGGGCAATTGTGGCAAGCTGGGGGCGAGCCACGTCCAGCGTTGTCAATTGCGAAGGACGATGCCGCGGGGAGCGACGGCCGCTTGAGTTCGACCAACGGGGCTGACGCATCTTGCCGATCGCTCGGCCCCGCGCGATCAGCCGACCCCGTCGGTGCCGGAGAAGGGTTCTCCCAGCCTTGCCGAGCGTATGCGGCGAGCGCTGAGAAACCGTCCCATCAAATAGGCGGCCGTCCCATCGCCCTCAAGCGTGTCATCCTCGGGCTTGTCCCGAGGACCCATGGTTCGGCTTTTGCCAATAGCGAGCGGGTTCGGCGGATGTTGCTGCGGTTGCCGTAGAAGCCGCCGGCGGAAGGCGTTCGTCGCGCGATCGGTCCTAGGCACAAGGCCCAGGATGACGGTGGTGGGTGGGGGAGCGCCTGGCGGCCGCAGTTGGCCTTAACCGAATGCGCCGAAGTGATGCGAGATACCCGTCCCGATCTCCCGCACGCACTTTCTCTTTCCTGCGCGGACGAACGCCGCGCGCTCCCGCTGCCGCTTCAGCCGAACGCGCCGAAGTGATGCGAGATACCCGTCCCGATCTCCCGCACGCACTTTCTCTTTCCTGCGCGGACGAACGCCGCATGCTCCCGCTGGCGCTTCAGCCGAACGCGCCGAAGTGATGCGAGATACCCGTACCGATCTCGCGCACGGCACTTTCTCTTTCCTGCGCGGACGAACGCCGCGCGCTCCCGCTGGCGCTTCAGCCGAACGCGCCGAAGTGATGCGAGATACCCGTACCGATCTCGCGCACGCACTCATACGTCTCCTGCATGGGGGCGAGAAGCTCGCGCTCGAGACGGCCGTATTCGTCGACGCCGTGCGGCCCGGTAACTCGCTTTCTCATCGTAGTCTTCGCCGGTCACGGCGCTCTTCGAGCGATAAGGGAACGCCGTCCG
Organism: Filomicrobium sp.; assembly: GCA_965226995.1. Lineage (GTDB taxonomy): Bacteria > Pseudomonadota > Alphaproteobacteria > Rhizobiales > Hyphomicrobiaceae > Filomicrobium. The sequence continues at coordinate 24,403 of CBDDFK010000007.1, read as the reverse complement.
CATGAAGTCCACCACCTCCTGCACGTCGAGACCGAGCGCGAGATCGAGCACGCGCTCGTAAGACATGTCATTGCGCGGCGCGAAGCGCGGCAGGCGGGCCGCGAGAATGAAGATGTGCATGACCAGCGCGAGGCGGACGGCCTGCAAGAGGTCGAGTTCCAGACGCGTATCGTCGGGCACCTTGCCCGCTTCCAGGCCAAGGTCCTCGAGGATGGCATGGAGATCGATCGCGTCGATCCGCATGTGGTGCACAAGGCGGTTGATCTCGCTGGTCCGCATATCCGGCAACAGCGACCGCGCCAATTGCCGGAACGCCGTTTCGAAACGCTGCTCTCGGCCCCAGGACGCACGAGAAGCCCAGAAACCGGCGTCGAAAATATAGGCGTTGGCGCCCATCGCGTTGAGGCTCGATAGCTGCTTGCCGCGTGCCACCATCTCCAGGATGGTGATGAGGCGCGGCGAGCGCTTGGCCAGATTCACGAAACGCTCGCGATCGTAACCCGTGGCGTGACCGAGGCCGGCGACAACGTTCGCGACGTAGCCGAACTGCTGCAGGATGGCGTTGTTCGGGATCGCGCGCATGCGCGAGGGGTCGCCGCGGTCGAGCGGCTGGCTGACGTCGGACTGGCGCTTCACCGGGCGCGACCCGGTCTTGAAGAGAAGGTTCGGGCCGAACGCACCCAACAGCGCGCGATAGCCCGGATGGGTAAACAGGTTCTGCTGGTATTCGCGCAGGCGCAGGAAGAAATCGAGGGCCAGCGTCTCGTCGGCGTAGAACGGGTCCTCGGTATCGTCGACCACGAAGGCGTCGCGAATGATGTTAGCCAGTGTCTCCGTCGTCAGCGTCGTATCGGCGAAGAACATGTAGCCGTCGCCACCCTGGAAGCTCGTTTCGTGCTTCAAGGGCTGGCCGTGCCGGCGGAAGCGGCGGCGGCACCTCGTGCGGCAGCACGTAGGACAGCCGCTTGTGCAGGTTGCCGGGATGCGCGCCCCGGCCCATCGACTCGCCGTGCGTCGAGAAGATCAACGTCTCGACGTTCTCCAGTCCCGCGGCGCTGACGGCTTCCACCAGTGCCAGATGCAGGCGCTCGATCTCAAGCGTCGCGGCGACCTGGCCGATAAAGCGGCCGGCGTCCGAGAAACCGGTCTGGATGGCGAGACGACCGCGCTCCTTCACGTATTCGCGGTAGGTGTCCTCCTGAAGAAGGTCCTGCATCAGGCGGGCGCCGCGCTCCAGTCCGTCGGGCGTTTCGAACAGCGGAGAGATATCGACGAGATCGGCGACCCCGAAAAGCCTCGCGAGATAGAGCGCGATCATCACCGTCGCAGGGGATTCGCTCTCGGCGATGAGGAAGCGGATGGGGGTTTCCCGGTCCACATGCTTCTTGATCTGCGCGATGAGCGCGAACTGGCGAATGGCCGTCGCTGTTTCCAGTTCGAGCGTGCCGAAATTGACCGTCTCGGGGTTCGCCTGCGCCTGTTTGATCTTTTCGCTGAGGTGCTGCAGCGAGCGGCGCTCGTTGATGTTTTGCGTCCACGGCTCACGCACCAGCGCGCGCAGCGCGTTATCCAACTGCGCGGCGTTGATGCGGAAATGGATGTGCGACGTCCCCAGTCCGGTCGACTGAATGAGACCTCGCAGCGACGCCAGCGAGCGCTTCATCGAAGACGCTTCGACGACCTCGATCAGTTCGTCGAGGAGCGCGACGAGCGGCTCGACGTTGGTCAGGTTGTAGCCATCGCTTGAGGAAATGGTGTTGGCCGCGCGCGCCAGTCCCTCCTTGTCGTCGCCGATGCCGTCGAGCGCCTGAACCTGCTCCTGCACAGCAGCGATCGCGAGGTCGAGCTTGCCGGTCAACTGCCGGCCGATGCGCTCGATCTCGGGGCGTTCGCCAAGGCGATGCTTGGACAGAAGGAACCGCTGGCGAACGTCGCTGAGGGCGGTCAGCTTTTCCTGAAGGCGCAGCCGCATCGAGTCGAGCCACGTAATGTCGGTACGCCCGTCGAGATCGTAGCCCACCCACGAGGCGATGGTGGCGAGTTTCGGCTTGGCGGTGAAGGCCTGATCGCCGAAATGTTCATGAGCGACGCGATAGTAGCGGTTGTAGAGACCTTCCAGCGCATTGCGCAGGTTCATGACCGCCGATTGGGCGCGGCGGTGTTCGTAGCCAAGGTCGATCGGCTGATCCGGGCGATGCGGTAGCGCGGCACGGTCGGCGGCGAGATCCCCACCGCTGGCGGCGATTTCGACCATCTGGGCTGCGAGTGCCTCGGAGACGCCGAAGGTCGGATGGGCGGTCAGGACAATACCGGCTTTCGCCCGGCTCCACTGGGCTTCGAAGGCGGCGAAATCCGGGGTCGGTCCGGAAGCGGCAACGGTGTCGGCCACCAGGCGCGAAAACGAATCCGTCTCGCCGCTGTTGGGATCGAAGCCGACCCTTTCGCGCAAATGGCGCGCGCGATTGAGAAGCGCGCGGTCCATGAGCCGGCCGGCGAGTTGCCGGATCTCGGCGACCGAGACTTCGCCTGCCTCCAGGCGGCGCGAGAGGTTGAAGGCCACCGATACGATGGGGTTGAGCCAAGGTGCATCCGGGATGTGCGTGCGCAACTGGCGCAACTCGTCACGCAGACGAAATTCGTCGAGCGGCTGGGCCGCCGCGGGTGCAGACGTCTCGTTCGATATCACCGCCGTGGATCCTCTCGCGCTTCAGTTTTCTATCGGATTATTCGGGACGGCCGCCCGGGCCCCATGCTTTGCGCGCGGGACTGCGCCGGCGACCGTGCCGGCGTTCGCAACCCTCCGTTAACGCCCGAGCCGCCTGTCGCGGCTCACGCCGCGCGGGACTGGTTCGCAACGACTTCCGCGACCGTTGTGCCCATATCGGCCGGTGTCGGGCAGATGGTGACGCCCGCGGCCTTCAGGATCTCGACCTTCTCGGCGGCCGCCTCACCGTACCCGGTGACGATCGCGCCGGCGTGGCCCATTCGGCGCCCCTTCGGCGCTGTCAGGCCGGCAATGTAGGCGCAAACCGGCTTCTTCATGTGGTCGCGCGCGAACTCGGCCGCCTCGGCTTCCTGCGGTCCGCCGATTTCGCCGATCATCAAAACGACGTCCGTCTCGTCGTCCTTCTCAAACTCCTCGAGGATGTCGCGGAAGGACGAACCGTTGATCGGATCGCCGCCGATGCCGACGCTGGTCGACACGCCCAGACCCAGCGCCTTGAGCTGTTCGGCTGCCTCATACCCCAGCGTTCCGGAACGCCCGATGATGCCGACTTTGCCGCGCGCATAGATGTGGCCGGGCATGATGCCGAGCATGGCGCGGCCCGGCGAGATCGTACCGGCGCAGTTCGGGCCGGTCAGGCGCATGCGGTTTTCCTTGCGATATCGGCGCATGTAGCGCTTCACGCGGATCATGTCCTGCGCGGGAATGCCGTCGGTGATGCAGGTGCAGTACTTGATGCCCGCATCGGCGGCTTCCATGATCGCGTCGCCGGCGAAGGGCGGCGGCACGAACACGATCGAGGCTTCCGCGCCGGTTTCGGCGACCGCGCCTTTCACCGTGTTGAACACGGGGCGGCCAAGATGTTCGGTGCCGCCCTTGCCCGGGGTCACGCCGCCGACGACGTTCGAGCCATAGTCGATCATTTCCTGGGCGTGGAACGTACCGATGCGGCCGGTGAACCCCTGGATCAGGATCTTGGTATTCTCGTCGATAAAGATCGCCATCTCTCGTTCACCTCCTCAAGCGGCTTCGGCCGGGGATTGCTTCGCGGCCGCGACGGCTTTCTCGGCGGCGTCGCGCAGGCTGTCGGCCGTAATCAGGTTGAGCCCGCTTTCGTCGATAATCTTGCGTCCTTCCTCAACGTTCGTGCCGGCGAGACGGACAACGACGGGCAACTCGATCTCCAGTTCCTGGACGGCAAGGATCACGCCCTTGGCGACCCAGTCGCAGCGGTTGATACCGGCGAACACGTTGACGAGGATGGCCTTGACGTTGGAGTCGCGGAGCACGGCCCGGAAGGACTTCTGCACCCGCTCCGGGCTGGCGCCGCCGCCGATGTCGAGGAAGTTAGCCGGGTCGCCACCGGTGTATTTGATCATGTCGAGCGTCGCCATCGCGAGGCCGGCGCCGTTGACGATGCAGCCGATGTCGCCTTCGAGGCCCACGTAGGAGAGTCCGCGGTCGGAGGCGTAGGTCTCGCGCGCATCTTCCTGCGACTTGTCGCGCAGTTCGGAGATTTGCGGGCGGCGGAACAGGGCGTTGTCGTCGAACGACATCTTCGCGTCGAGCGCGACGACGCCGCCTTCCTGGGTGATGACCAGCGGATTGATCTCCACCATCGTTGCATCGAGGTCGCGGAATGCCCGGTACGCGCCCAGAATCGTGCGCTCGAACTTATTGACGAGCTCCGGCTCGATGCCGAGGCCGAAGGCGATCTCGCGCGCCTGGAAGCTCTGCATGCCGACCGCCGGGTCGACGATGACGTTGAGGATCGACTCGGGGTCCTTCTCGCTGATCTCCTCGATGTCCATGCCGCCGGCTGCCGACGCGACGACGGCAATGCGTTCCTTGCCGCGGTTGAGCGTCAGCGACAGGTAGAACTCCTTGGCGATGTTGGTGCCTTCCTCGACGTACAGGCGCGAGACGAGTTTGCCCTGGGGGCCTGTCTGCACCGTCGCGAGGCGCTTACCGAGCAGGTCGTCGGCGGCCTTCCAGATTTCTTCGTCGGACCGGCAGATCTTGACGCCGCCGGCCTTGCCGCGCGCGCCGGCGTGGATCTGCGCCTTGACGACCCAAACCGATCCGCCGATTTCGTTGGCGCGATAGGTTGCCTGCTCCGGAGAATAGGCGAGGCCGCCGCGCGGGATCGGCACGCCGAACTTCGCGAGAAGCTCCTTGGCCTGGTATTCGTGGATGTCCATTCCAGTCCTCCCTGTACGTTTGCGGCGGCCTCGTCGGGCTCAGCTGCCTTGTTTAGCTTTCGCCGCAGCGATCTGCTCGGAGACGACGATGATGTTGCGTGCCATCTTTTCGGAGGCCGCATCGATCATCTTGCCGTCGAGAGAAGCTGCGCCCTTGCCCTGGGCTTCGGCTTCCTTGAGCGCTTCGAGAATGCGATGGGCGCGCTCGACCTCGGCGGGAAGCGGCGAGAAGACGTCATTGGCGAGTTCGATCTGCGAGGGGTGGATGGCCCATTTGCCTTCGACACCGAGGGCCGCGGCGCGCTTTGCACCGGCCGTATAGCCATCGGGATCGGAGAAGTCGCCGAAGGGACCGTCGATCGGGCGCAGGCCGTAGGCGCGGCAGGCGACCGTCATGCGCGAAAGCGCGAAGTGCCACTGGTCGCCCGGATAGTCGGGGTTGAGGCCGCCGATCACGACCGTGCGGGCCTTGTTGAAAGCGGCGTAGTCGGCAACGCCGAAGTGCATCGCTTCGAGGCGGCTCGGAGCGGCGGCGATGGCTTCGACGTTGGCCATGCCGAGCGGCGTTTCGATCAGCGCCTCGGTGCCAACCTTGTTGGTGTATCCCTTGGCCTCTTCGATCTGGCTCATCATGCATTCAACGACGTAGACGTCTGCCGGCACGCCCACCTTCGGGATCAGGAACGTGTCCAGCTTATCGCCGGCCTGTTCCATGATGTCGACGACGTCGCGGTACATGTAGTGGGTGTCGAGGCCGTTGATGCGCACCGAAACGGTCTTACCGGCGCCGCGCCAATCGAGGTCGTTGAGCGCCTGGATGATGTTCTTTCTGGCCTGCTCCTTTTCCGGCGGCGCGACAGCATCTTCGCAGTCGAGGAAGACAAAGTCGGCGGCGCTTTCGAAGGCGCGCTGGATCATGGTCGGATTGGAGCCCGGGCAGGCGAGTTCGGAACGCTGCAGTCGCTGTTTTCGGAGCGGATAAAGAGTGTAGCTCATTGGGCTTAGTTTCCTCTCGTAGGCACGAGTTTTCTATTTGCGGCGCGATGATCCGCGCCGCTGATGCGTCTCTTATCAGATGTGACTTCTCAGGTGCTAGCCGAGGTCGCGGTGCGCGTCGGGTCAGGCGGCCTTCAACCCTTCGTTTGGCTCGCGCGAGGTGGCCGACTTTTTCGTCGTCTCGCGGTAGTACTGCGCAGCCGCCCCGGAGCCGGAACCGAGTTCGATATTCACGCCGCAATCCTTCAGAGCCATCTCGACACCGAACAGCGCGCCGCCGATCATCACTTCATCGAGCGCTCCGAGGTGCCCGATGCGGAACACCTTGCCGGCGACCTTGGTGAGGCCGACGCCGAGCGAGACGTTGTAGCGGTAGTAGGCGGTCTTCACGACTTCGGCGGAGTCGATACCTTCGGGAACGTAGATCGCGCTGACCGTGTCGGAGTGCCACTTCGGCTCCTTGGCGCAGAGCTTCAGACCCCAGGCATCGACGGCCTTGCGGACGCCGGTGGCGAGGCGGGTGTGGCGCGCGAAGATGTTCTCGAGGCCCTCTTCCGCGATCATGTCGAGCGATGCGCGCAGCCCGTGAAGAAGCTGGGTCGCCGGGGTGTAGGGGAAGAAGCCGAGGTCGTTGGTCTTGATCATATCCTCGAACGAGAAGAAGCAGCGGTTCATGCGGTTCGCCTGCTTGTTCGCGTCGAGCGCTTTCTGGCTGACGGCAAGGATGCCGAGACCGGTCGGCAGCATGAAGCCCTTCTGAGAGCCGGAGACGCAGCAATCGACGCCCCACTCGCCCATGCGCATGTCGAGCGAAGCGACAGAGGAAACGCCGTCCACCATGAGAAGCGCCGGGTGGCTGGCAGCGTCGAGCGCTTTGCGGACACCGGCGATGTCGCTCGTGACGCCCGTGGCGGTCTCGTTATGCGTCGCGAAGACGGCCTTGATCTCGTGGCTCGTGTCCTTGGACAAGATGTCGGCGTACTTCTCGAGCGGAACGCCGGTGCCCCATTCTTCATCGCAACAGATGACTTCAAGGCCCATGCGTTCAGCCATGTCGACCCAGAGATGCGAGAACTGACCGAACCGGCTCATCAGAACCTTATCGCCGACGGACAGCGTATTCTCGATGGCCGATTCCCAGGCGCCCGTGCCCGACGACGGAAAGATGAAGACGCGGCCGTCCTTCATCTTGAAGGCCTTCTTCAGGTCTTCGAAGAGAGGCAGCGTGAATTTCGGGAATTCCGGCGACCGCATGTCCTCCATCGGCAGGTTCATCGCCATACGCACCCGCTCGGGGATGTTGGTGGGGCCGGGAATGAACAGGTGCGGCTGTACGAGCATGGGCGAAGTCCCTCCGATGGTTTGCTGGATGTCCGGGGCGCGACGACCGGATGAGGTCGGGCGGCCCTCGTTCTTGATACCCACCGGTTATGGACTTTGGTGCAATGCGCCAACAACACCCCGCCGGATAGGAAAAACCACCCGACCGGACAAAGCCGACGTTCGACGAAAGGGCCGTGGTTAAAGAGGCATTCAATACCCGGCTACCCGGGCGGGTAGGGCCGGCTCCGAGGGGGTAGGCGAACCCCTACCCACTGCTGCGCCGCAGCAAATACACGGGCTGGTCAAAAATGGCCGGCAACGCTTCGTGCTTGTCCTCGCACCGGTTCTCAGAACCGGTCGCCCGAAGACGAGAGGTACATGGCGACCGCCTGCGCGCGGTTATTGGCGCCGATCTTCTCGTAGAGGTTCTTGAGGTGGTACTTCACCGTATTGCGCGAAATGCCGATGCGGGTCGCGATCTGCTCGTTGGTCCAGCCATTGGCGAGCGCTCGCAACAGTTCCTTTTCGCGGACGGTGAGGTTTTCGAGCGGGTCGCTTGTCAACTGCGCGATATCGATGAACGGAATGCTCATCCGTCCCTGGGAAACGCTGGCGATGGTGTCCAGGAGGACCGAGGGGTCCTCGGCCTTCGAAGTCACGCCCCATGCGCCGCATTTCACGGCCTCGCGTAACACGGCAGGGGAGTAGTCGCCGGTATAGACGATGATGCGCGCCTTGATGCCCCTGCGCTTCAGGGTCCGCAGCACATCGCCGCCTGTCATGTCCGGCAACGACCAACCTATAACGCCGATCTCGACCCGGCTACGCTCGCAGGCCGAAATGAACTCCGCTCCGTTGCACACGAGATCCCGGACGACGAAGCGGTTATCCCGGTTGATGAAGTCAGCCAGACCGGCGCGGACGATCGGGTTCTTATCCGCAATGGCGATGACGGCGCTGTGCGAGGTCGACCTCGCTTTGCCCTTCTCCTCCGCGGCGGAATCCGCGCGATAGGCGGGTGCATAATCCTGGGGACGCGCCTGCATGTTCTGATTCTTCTCCAAGCGAAGTTGCGGCGCCGAACAGGCCAAGATGCGGCCCGTTCTCCCACGACTGCCCGCACCTCATAGGGCGGCGAGTGGCCACCCGCTCTGCGAACCGCGGCGTCGCGCGGGCAGCCTACCGCGACATTGCCTGCAACTTTAGCCCAAAACGGGCATCGAGCGCCAGTATTCCGGCGCACCTATCGACAGGCGCAACATGCTGCGTCGCAACAAGAATTTTGCTTCATTTGGCCGTGTCACAGCACCGGCGAAAAAGGGCTATCGCGGTACTCGACGGAGTTCTTGCGACGGCTGGACTTGCTCTCCATGCCGACTATAGTGCCGCCACAACCCTCCCGTGCAATCCGCCGCCGCGATTGAGGCGCCGCCGGAGCCCGCCTCACATGGATCCATCGACGATTGCCATCGCGGCCGGCGGCCTCCTTCTGGCCGGCATCATCAAAGGAGCGACGGGCCTCGGATATGCGTCCTGCGCGCTTCCTTTCCTGGTCGTGGCCATCGGGCTTAAACCAGCGATGGGTCTTGTTCTCGCGCCGACAATCGCGACGAACCTGAGCCTTATCCTGACCGGTGGACACTTGCGCGAAACGGTCGAGCGGTTCGGGCTGATGTATCTCGCGATGCTGCCGGGCATCGCCGCGGGGATCTTTCTCCTGATCGTCGTCGATCAGGTTCTGGCGGTGCGGGTTCTGGGGGCCATCATACTCGCCTACGTTGTATTGACCCTGGCGCGGCCGGAGCTTTCGATTGGCGAACGGCTGCATGCCCGGCTCCTTATCCCTGCGGGCTTTCTCAATGGCATCCTCACCGGCCTCACTGGCTCGCAGGTCATGCCGCTTTTGCCTTATGTGATGTCACTGCGGCTCGATCCGGATCGTACGGTGCAGGCGATCAACATTGGCGTTGCCGCGGGCACCGTCATCCTTGGCGCCGGGCTGTTTACCGCCGGGATCTTGACCCCGGGCCTCGCAATGGCCTCGCTTCTCGCAATCGTTCCAGCCATGCTCGGGACCGCGATGGGCGTTCGTCTGAGGACCCTGGCGTCGGTGCGGCAGTTCCGGTTGATGGTGCTGGCTACGCTGTTTGCCATCGGCGTGATGATGCTCCTGCGCTGACCACCATCATGAACTTCCAAGTCGCCTGATGAGGCTGTGCAGTTCGACGCCTGCTATCCGGAGGGCGCCGGATCCAGCGCGGAGACAGCCGATCCGGCGACGTTGGCCTGGCTTAGTTTCGTGAGGTCGACTGCAAACCTTCCCTCGCCGACATGCTGCGGCCGGTGGCGCGCAAGCGTCCTTACGCGGTCGCGCAAGAGGTTCCGGGCCTCATCGGCGCTGACGGCGGCAAACCCGACCGGGGCGCCGAGCGGCAATTGTGCGAAGCGGGGGAGATCGACCGAAGCGATGACGGCGATCTTCGGATAACCGCCCACGGTTCCGCGATCCGCCATGAGAACGAATGGCTGGCCGTTTCCGGCAATCTGAATTGCGCCATCGACAGTGGCATCGGAAATGATGTTATAGCCCCTGGCGTGCGCCAGAACCGGGCCTTCCAGGCGGTAGCACATCCGGTTGCATTCGAGGCTGGTGCGCCACGTCGTCGCGAGAAACCTTCGGACTGTTTCCGGCCGGAAATAATCATCCTGTGGGCCGAGGACGACGCGGATTCTTCCCGCAAGTCGTTCTGGCGGCACGCAGCGCAGTTCCTTATCCCAACGAGTTGCAGCAGTGACGGGCAAGGTGTCGCCATCTCTCAAGGGGCGGGTAAACGGAGCGCCGAGGTTCGCGCGCGCATCCGCGGAGAAGCTGCCGTGCTGAGGCTCTGCCAACATGCCGCCTTGCAGGCAAATGTAGCTCCACAGACCATCACGAGCCGGGCCCAGGCTGACCTCACTACCGGGCTCAAGGCGGATGGATTGCCACGGCGGCGAAGGACGGCCGTCGATCGTCAGAGGCCGGTCTGCGCCCGCCAAGGCGAAGCGAAGCGGCCCTTCGGTTGTACGCCACCGCATCGGAGCGGGCCCGACTTCGATGGCCGGCGTTTCGGCGCGGTTCGCGACAAGCGCGTTCCCCAGGGCCAGAATTTCCGGATCGAGCGCACCCACCGACGCGATCCCGAACCGCTGGAGACCCGCACGACCGAAATCCTGGATGCTGCTGATGCCGGCCCGCTCGACGATGACGGCGGCGGCTGCCTGTCGATCGCGCCCGGTCGTATCGGCTGGCGGTTCCCGCTGGAGCGAGCGAAGGATGATGCCGCTACTCATGCCGCGAATTCGAACTCGTGTTGCAGCCGCTCCGCTTCGGACTGCCATTCGTCCTCGCGGATCGACGCGAACTCGACGACGTCGCCGGCCTCCAGCAGGCACATGGGTTCCCGGTCGGAGCGGAAGACCTCAAGCGGCGTGCGTCCAATCCAGTGCCAGCCGCTCGGCCCCGGAACGGACTGCACGGCCGTCTGCGCACCGCCGATCGAGACGGTGCCGGGCGGCGCATTCTGGCGCGGCGTTGTGCGCCGGGGCGCTTCAAGCCGCGGGTCCAGACCCGAAAGGTAAGCGAAACCGGGCATGAATCCGATCATCGCGACCCGATAAGTGACGGCCGTGTGCCGCGCTACGAATTCCTCTCGACTCATCGCTTGACGCCAACTCAGTTCATCCAGGTCGATACCGTATTCGCCGCCATACAGAACGGGAATTCTCCAGCGCCGATTTGTCCTCTTTTGGGACAATGTATTGCGCGCCATTTCACGAAGCCGGCAGCACAATCGATCAACATCGGTCTCAAGTGGATCGAACCGGACCAGTAGAGAGCGATAAGTCGGGACGGTTTCAATGACGTTCTCAAGCCGTTGGCGCCGAATATCGACGTCGAGGGCGAGGACGCGGTCGCTGATCTCCTGGCTTATTTCGTTCGCAAACTCGACTGAAATCGCAGCATCGCCGCAGTCAAGTATTCTTGGCTGTTCATACACGACACCACCCCATAAACTTCTTACGCCCTCGCCTCCACTCGACAACAAAGTTTGTGTGCGAACGGGTTGTCAGCGTGTCGGGCGTCTGCTATCGGTTCGGTTAAAACATCGTTAATTCGATGAAATATAAAAAGGGGGCTGCCCGCAAGCTGTCAAGCTTATTTCCGCGGGCGTCTTTAAAACTCTGACGCTGGGTAGCTGCCGCCGATTCTTCGGTGACAGATCCTTTTTATTGCGTGCGCATCGGAGTCGTCATGAATCATCAAGAACGGTCGAGTACCGCGCCTTTTTCGAAATACCGGGTTTCGGCAGCCGAAGTCGTTTTTAGTTTCAACACCTGGCGGTTTAAACGGGAGCAGCCCTCACTTCCGGATGAACTCGAGGCAGCCGCTGCCCATGCCCTAGCCTTAGGCGAGCCGGTTTCCTTCGTTCTCTATTGGGGGAAGGGACTGCGCGCGTCAAGCGCCTCGCCCGAACGCCGCTGCCTCGAATACCTCGGGTCGATGCGCAACCGGATTGCTTTGCGTTATCCGCCTGGAGCGCGATTTCACATTCTCTACACAGACACGCATGCCCGGCTGAACGGACATGGCGACGCGGCCATTCAAGCATATCGCGCGAGCCTCGAAGCCATTGCCGATCCTTGGCTTTTCCCAGTCCGCCTACTCAGCGAGGTTTGCGACCGTGCCAGCGTCACGGAAGAGGAGGTGAACGCCTATCCCGTCGCACGGGAGGAGCTTAGCGACCGACTGGTCAAGTGCGCCCGCAAGTGGTATCGCGGCCGGGGTGAAGCACATGACGGCGCGTGCCGCTACCTGGACCTCAATATGACGGAACGCCTCGCCGTGCAGAAGCTCTATGCGAAGTCCATTTTCCTCACCTTCAACGGAAGCGAATTAAAGGATCTATTCCCGCCGGCAATGCCTATCTTCTATATGTATTCCATTAAAAAGGGAACGAGCACGAAACCCTGGTTCATGGATGAGGCGATCGATCCACCTGAACGGGCCGACGTCTTCAAGGATAGAGAAGATTCGCGACAGCAAATCTACTAAGGAACAGCTTTGAGTCGCGCTACTTTATCGTCTCATCTCTAAATCTCACGCCACCTTGACTTGTCTGGCCTCGCCTTGGCGACCCTTGTCGATCATAATTCGAAATTCGCGAATTGTTTCCTCAAGGGTCGTCAAAGTCGCTGTTGCTATCGACCAATCGAGAGCACTATATTTTGCTTGTTGCTCAAGATAGCGGCATTGCGCGGCAAGCCGCGACGCACTTACGGTCGAGGCGCTCCCGTAAATCGAGTGGGCGATCGCTCCCACCTTTGCCGTGTCGCTTGCGGTAATTGCCGCCTGCAAAGCCGCATGACGCGCCTCCATTTCGCTGACGAATATCAAGAACAGCGGAGAATCCGCGTCTATTTCGCGGTCATGGAGGAATTCTTCAAAGCCCGCGCTTTCGAGGATCGGCTCGTCGTTGCCAATCTCAGGTGAAACCAGCCCTCCGGTTCCGCCGAATTTGCGCACCGTCGCAAGGAGGCGCTCCCGTCCGATCGGCTTCGTCAGATAGGCGTCCATTCCGTTGGCCCGAATTTTTTCCGCGGTTCCAGGGACCGCGTGGGCCGTCAAAGCGATGATCGGAGTCGTTTCGTTGAGCGAAGGACCCGAGCGGATCAACGCCGCGGCCGACATGCCGTCCATCTGCGGCATTGAAATATCCATGAGGATGATATCGAAGGCCTGCGCCGAGGCGCGGGCGACCGCCGCCTGCCCATGCTCGACGTGTACGACGCGGTGGCCCACGGCCGACAGGTACTGGGACGCGATATAGGCATTCGTACCGTTATCCTCGGCGAGAAGAACGCGAAGCGGGCGATGCCCTCCCGTGCGGAGTCCCTCGTTGGCGTTCGACGCCACGGCGTTCTCCGGTTCGATCGCGAAGTCCGCCACGAAACTGAAGGAACTGCCGACTCCGTAACGGCTCTCGAGCTCAATCCGGCTCCCCATGGCGTTAGCGATCTTTTCGCAAATGGCGAGGCCCAGGCCCGTGCCGTCGGACCGGCGCGAATAGCTCGCATCGAGCGATTGGAATTTGTCGAATATGAGCTTCTGCTTGTCCTCGGGGATGCCGATGCCGGTGTCTTCGACGGAGAAGCGCACCTCGACACGGCTGCCCTCCCGGGGGCGAACCGCGCAGCGCAACGTGATGTCGCCGCGGCTTGTGAACTTATTGGCGTTGGTCAGGAGATTGACGAGCACTTGACGTAGGCGAACGCCGTCGCAAACGATGCGCGAGGGCATCTCGTCCCGGTCGCAGACCACATTGAGCCGGTTGCCGACCTTCTCGACAAGGGGACGGAAGACGCTCTCAAGCCCGTCAACGATATCGGCCAGCGACTGGGGCGATTCATCGAGCCGGAAGTGACCTTCTTCGAGCTTCGAGAACACGAGGATGTCGTCGATCAGTGACAGGAGATATTCACCGGAGGTTTCGGCGATCTCCAAGTGGCGGCGCGCACTCGGCGTCAGATCCTCCACCTTCATCAATTCGATCGCGCCCAGCACACCGTTGAGTGGGGTGCGAATTTCGTGGCTCATGACCGCGAGGAATTCGCCCTTGGTCTTGCTGGCGGCCTCCGCCACTTCCTTCTCGACGCGCACGCGGCTTTGCTCGCGCAGGAGGGAGATCTCGCGCAGCCTGTGCTGGATGGCGGAATAGGCCGCATAGATCGTCAGCAACGTCAGCAGGACCGCCCCGAAGACGTACGCCTGAACCTGCAGGAGCCAGGAGAGGCCGCCGATATCGTCGGCAAGCAGGACGACTCTCAGGGGATAGCCGTCGACCTGCTGGCTGACGACGATGCGGTCCGCGCCGCCGCGCCGCTCGATCCCGGCCGACAGGACGCTGGAGCCGGCGTCGAACTCGCGATAGCTCTCGCCCTCCTCGAACATCTGGCCAAGACGCATCGCGTAGTGCCCCGTGCCGGCGCGGATGATGCCGTCCGTGCCAACGATCACGACGCCGCCATTCTCACCGAGATCGAGGTTGCCGTAGATGCGCGTCAGCCTTGCCGGATCGAGGGAGACAACGATCACGCCATCGAAATCGTTTTCGGCATCGAGGAGCGGGCGCGTGTACTGCACACTCCATTTGCCCGAGGCGCGGCCGAGGACCGGCTTCGATATGAAAAGACTATCGACGCCGGCGTCGCGGTGGACGGTGTAGTGCTCGCGGTCGCTCAAGTCGACGGGTCGCTCGGGATAGAGCATCTTGGTGCTCGTCACCATCATGCCGTCGGCGGCGATCACCGCGATTTGCACCGTGTGGCGGTTGAGCGTGTAGTCCTCCGACACGATCTCCTGCCAGCTCACGTCCGGCCCCTGCGAGCGGCGCATCGCGCGCATGAACTTGAGAAGGGTATCGAGTTCACCCGACGTGCGCGAAATATTGTGCGACATCGTCACGGCAATGTTGCCGAGGTGATCGGTGACGTTCCGGCGAAACTCGGTTCGCTCGCTGGCGATCTGGGAGAGAGCAAGCGTCCAGATGCCGGCGATCAGGAATACGGCAAAGATCGACACGACCAGCGCCCAACTGGCCCCGGCCTTTCCGACCCCTTCGCTACCGGGATATCCGCTCGGATTGTCCGTCAAAGCTATCGCAACCCCAAAACAAACCTTCGGCAATTATGATTTGCAATCGTTAAGAAGGTAGAACAACCCTAGCGCGAACATGACGAGTAGGGAACATACTTGTCAATCCCCTTCGCTCACGGTCCGCCTTCGATGCGAATTAAGATCGCTTCCCTGACGGTACGCCTGACAGGCCGCCCGTCCGCGTCGCTCCCATGGCCGCTATTCGGCAACCGGCGGCGCGTGGCAGAGAAGCGCCCGGCTTGCGACCTTGCGCACCTCGCGCGGCGAATACGGTTTTGGAATGTAGAACTCGCCGGCGCTATTCGCGGCGTGGTGCATGTCCTGCCGGTTGCCGGTGATGAAAATGACCGGCGCGCCGCCGCCGGCATTAATCTCGTCAACGGCGCTGAGGCCGCTCGACCCATCGGCCAGGCGAAGGTCGCACAAGATGAGGCCTGGCTGGCGGCGGCGCGCGTAATCGATGGCCTCGACGCGGGTCCGCGCAACGGCGAAGACATCGTGACCGATGCGGCGCATGATTGCTGCAAGATCCTCGGAAACGAAACGGTCGTCTTCAATAATGAGAACGTCCGTGGCCATTTGCTTCAGAACGTCCTGCTCGGATTCAGCGATAAACGCCGCCAATTCGTCCGGATCGCAAGAGAGTATCCGCCCGGCTTCCTGGCAGGAAAAATCTCCAACAGCCACAAGAAGGAATGCCTGCCTTCTCAAGGGATCGAGGCTTCCGACATAATTCTTCGGCGTAGTCGTAACGTGCGACGGACTCGAGGACGACAGCGCTTTCCACTCGACGTTGAGCTTTCGGAATAGCGGCACGAGCGGGTCGGATGACGCCGCGAGCCGGGCCAGATCGGTATCGCGGAGCGTGGCGAACACCAGTTCGTCACCGGTCATGCGGTCTGCGCAAAGCGCCCGCGCATAGCGCCGCAAGCGCGGGATGTAGGTAACGAGCTGCGAGGTCGGCAACATCGGATCGCTCCGCCGTTGAAGTCATTCGCCGACCAATCAAATTAAATGCAAACTTCGTACAATACGCTAATCATTTACGTAAAATTTTATACTTCAGCTAGCTGCTATTCTCATGCTTCAGGCCTTTTTTCGAATTCCTTTTAGCGGCAATGGGCCCGAAGGCGTGAGGCGGCGTTCACCGCCTTTGTGGCGACGAGCCCAAGGCCGCTCAGAGCGCATGAACCGCACGCAAGAGCTCGCGGCATTTGATGGGCTTTTGCATGGTGTAATCGGCTCCGATCGAACGCGCATACTTGAGGTAACGGTCGTTCGAGGAAACCGCGATGATGGCGATGTCGCGCTCGCTGCGGCGCAGGCTATGGATCGTGGAGATACCCTCCCCGTCTTCCATCAGGATATCGGTGATGAGGATGTCAGCGCGTTCCGTTTCAGCCGCTTCCCGGGCTTTCGCGCCGCCTGAGAATGCAGCCACCTTGAAACCGCGGCCCTCCAGGTAGTCGCTCATCATGTTTCTCAGGAACGTATCGTCTTCTGCAATGATGACCTTTTTCATTTCATACCTCGTCCAAAAAAGACTGCGGATGACGGCCTCGGGCCGTGCCCCCAACGCTCTTTGTCGACAGGAGGACCAAGTCCAAGGGCGCGGCGTGGGCAGTGACAGCCCGCTACCCTAGGTTGATATCTGCGTAGGTGCTAAAACGGCGTTCAGCCGAGGCATAAAAGTCGCGAAGAAGTCGCGGAAAGTTTTTCCAGCCGCGAATTAATCTCGGCGCGATCTGTGCGAACCGGGCCGGTCGAAGCGGAGGGCGGGCTCAGCTCAACTGTTCTCGATAAGGTTCTGGATCTGCTCCGGCGTCAGGTAGCCCGTCGCCGTTTCTCCGGCGGACTTCTGATAATCGCGAATACCTTGACGGGTGAGATCGCCGAAAATGGCGTCGATGGGCCCCTCATAGAACCCCAGCGCTTTCATCCGCCGCTGGAGCAGCTTCTTTTTCGAGCGCCCGAGCAGCGCCTCGACAAGCTTCAGCGCATCGACGTCATTCTCCTTGGCCGCGGGCGCCTCCGGTTCAGTCTTGGGGGGCTCTTCCTTGATGCGGGCCACCTCACGCTCGGCGGCCGCTTCGCGCTGCTCGGCTGCTTTCTCTGCCGCTTCAGCCTTTGCAGTTTCCTCGCGGGCGCGCGCCTCGGCCTCTCGCGCGCGCTCCTCGGCTTCACGCGCGCGGCGTTCCGCATCGCTGGCGCGGCGCTCGGCCTCCTCGCGCGCCGCGATTTCCTCCGCGGACGGCTGAGCCGGCGCGGCTGGCTTCGGCTCCGGCTTTCGCTCGTCGCTTGAAAGATCGATTTCCGGCGTCGGGCCGGCCACCTGACCCATCTCACCGGCGGAGCCGGATGCGATCAGATCGGCCAGGGTCAACGGTTTCTCTGCCGCCGCGTCGGCGAAGTCGAGCGCGGCCTGGCGGGAAACCGAGTCGACCCGCGATACCGGCACCTTGTCAGAAGTCGACAGGACGGCGACGACGTTATCCTGACGCGGCTTCGTCAGCGACGGGCGCAACGACACGCCATCGACGGTCGAAGGGATGTCGGCCGCGCTGGAAAAGAAGAAAACGGCGCCATGCTTTGCCCGGGACGTAATGTGGGCAACGCTCGACAACGCCACGCCGCGCGAAAGCAGATCGCTGGCGCGCTCAATTCGAGCATTCGACGGCAAGAGATAGAACTGCCCGCGCGCGCCGGCGCCATGACCGGCGAGAACCACGATCGCCACGCGCGATCCATCGGTTTTCTGAGCAAAGCTGCGCAGGGTCGCGCGTGCGACGGCGTTGTTGGCATTCACCATCACGTCGACCGCGAACCCCTGTTCCGCCAAGGCGCCCCCCATGCGCTCGCAGGTTCGCGCCTGAACGCCCGACTTCTGGTAGTTTTGATAATCTTCGACACACAGCAGCAACGCGACGCGATCGGTCGCGCGGGCAGCGCCGGACGGCATGAGGCCGAATGCGAAAGCTGCCAGAAAAACTGCGCCTGAAATGATACGCAGGGAACATCTCCGGCCTGACTTGTGGTCCAGAGTCGGTTCTTGACTTATCGTGCCTGCAAACATGGTGACGCCTGTTTTTAAGTCGAATCGGGCTTGGTGGCATTACTCGCGCGGCTGGTGGCCAGTCTTACGGCCAAGAGGAGGTATCGTCCATGGGACTGAGGCTGAAATTTAACCTGATCCTTGCAGCCTGTTTTCTTGTCGGGCTTCTGGCATCGTCCTTCGTTTTCTATCACGTATCGCGGGACAACGCGCTGGAACGGCTGCACGCCCAAATCGAAGTCTTGCGCGCGCAGGCCCTGGCGGTCCGCCGTTATACGTCGCAGGAGGTGCGCCCGCTGTTGAGCGACATGTCGGACCTGCAGTTCCTGCCGCAGACCGTACCTTCGTTTTCCGCACAGACGGCGTTCGCAAACTTCCGCGACCACTATCCCGACTTCTACTACAAGGAAGCCGCGCTTAATCCGACCAATCCCTCCGACCTTGCATCGGAGTGGGAGAAAGAGCTGATCGAGCAACTCCGCGCGGATGAGAAAATCAAGGAACTCGTGAAGATCCGCGATAGCGACGACGGCCCTCAATACACCGTCGCCTTCCCCTTGCAGATCAAGAGCGAAAGCTGCCTGAGCTGCCACTCGACGCCCGACAAGGCGCCGGCGTCCATGGTTGCGCTTTATGGCGACAAAAACGGCTTCGGCTGGCAGCTCAACGAAATCGTGGGCGCGCAAATCTTCTCGGTTCCACTGGCGGTCGCGAACCAGCAGACCTGGGAGAGCCTCGTTCTCCTCGTCGGCACGACCAGCGCGATCTTCCTCGTGCTGCTCCTGCTCATCAACCTGCTGCTCGGCTGGATGGTCGTCTCGCCTGTGATCCGCATGTCGGAAATCGCCGAGCAGGTCAGCATGGGCGACAGCTCGCAGCCTGAATTCGTCCATCCCGGATCGGATGAAATCGCGTCGCTGTCGCAATCCTTCAACAGGATGCGCCGCAGCCTCGACAACGCGATGAAGATGCTGGAAAGTTGATTTGTTGCACTGCCGAATTGGGCCATGCCGGCGCCGGTAAGCGGTGCCGGCCTGAAGGGCCCACGGGAGGCCATCGATGACGGACGACGAACCCACACGCGTCAGCGCCCCGGTCGGTCCGAACGGCGAAGCGCTTCCGGCCAGCGTCGGCAAGTATCGCATCGACGGGCTGATCGGTCGTGGTGCGTTCGGCATCGTCTACAAGGGCTTCGATCCGCACATCTGCCGGCCGGTGGCCATCAAGTCGCTGCGCAGCGAAGTGCTGGCGGAGGTCGACGACCAGGCCTCCTTGCTGGCTCGTTTTGCCGTCGAAGCCCGCTCCGCCGGACGGTGTCACCATCCCAACATTGTGACCGTGTTCGATTACGTCGAGCAGGACGATGCGCCCTTCATCATCATGGAGTTCGTGCAGGCGGGGACGCTGCAGGACGTCACGCGCACGCGCACGATGCTACCGCTGTCGCAACTCGCCGACGTGATGGGTCAACTCCTTTCGGCGCTCGGCCACGCCCACGAGAAAGGCGTGATCCACCGTGACATCAAGCCTGCCAACGTGCTGTGCCCATCGCCCACGGTCATCAAGGTTACTGACTTCGGCGTGGCGCGGTTCCAGAGCCTGGGGCTGACGCAGGATGGCGGCGCGATCGGCACGCCGGGTTATATGTCGCCGGAGCAGCTTCTCGGTCGCGATGTCGACGAGCGCTGCGATCTCTTTGCGGCCGGCGTGCTCTTGTATCAGCTCATCACCGGCAAGACTCCGTTCCCGGCGAACGATATTCCGGCCCTCCTGCAAAAGCTGTTGCACGAGAAGCCGACGCCGATGCGCGAACTGCGGCCCGAGGTGCCCTCCGCGCTTGAGGATGTCGTCGCGCGCGCGCTCGAACAGAATGCCAAGGATCGCTTCCAGACGGCGGACGAATTCAAGCGATCGCTGGAGGACGCCCTTAAGGAAGCACTCGCTAACCCCGAAAAGCCGATCGACGTGACGCAGATCTCAACCGTTGTGGATCAGGCGGCGCGCGAAATGCCAAGCGGGCCGCTCAACGCGACCATGGCCGACATGCTTTCCGCGGACACGATGCACAAACTCGAAGAGTCGCTGGCACGCTCCATCGGTCCCATCGCCCGCGTCTTGCTGGCACGCGAAGCGCGAGGCGCGACGGACCCGCAACGCCTGATCGCCGCCCTTCAGCAGCAAATCCCCAGCGGCGAGGAAGCCGAGCGGTTCCGGCAGAGCGCCGAAGCCTTCATGCGCGCCGATGGCAGCCTCGACCGGGCAGGGATCGCTGCAGCGGCGGCGGCGGCGATCAACGAGCACGCCCCGTCAACGGAGATTCCGGAGGCGGCGCGGAAAATCGCAATCGAGCTTCTGAAGCCGATCATCGGACCGGTCTCTCGCATCGTCGTCGAACGCGAGGCGGCGGCGGCGCACGACGTCAACGACTTCCTGCGGCGGGTCGGCAGCAAGATCGACGACGCCGACGAGCGGGAATGGTTTGTCGCCACCTGCCGGAAACAGATGTAGGCCGGCGTTTCCTTCAGCGCGGCCATTGCAGGCCACGCCTATTGTCCGAAGATCTGCTGGAAGATATTCGGCGGCTGCTGGGCGCGGCGGCGCGCGCGGTACTTTCGCTTGGACTTATTGCGGCGGGCCACGACGGAGCTGCGGCTGGCGCACGATGCCGAACCCAGCTTCTGCTGGGCAACCGCCTTGGCGCTCCAATTGCCGCAAAGCTTGCCGATGCGTCCGCCGGCGGAACTCGCGCCATCAAGGCATGCGAGGCCGCTACCATCTTCCCGGGCCATAAAACGAACGCCCCGTGCGCCTTTCTCGGTATTGTCGAAACCTCGCGCCAGCTTGTTCAAGACGGCGATGCGCCGCTTGCCCTTCTTGCCCGTCATCGGCCGCGCCTTGATGTGCATGCGGTCGAGCGCCCAAACCTCGATGGCCTTAGCCGCCAGCCGACCGGACCTGCCTTTGCCCAGGTGCACTTTTGCGAGCAGGCCATAGTCGCGGCAGGCGTTAAAGCGGGACATGTCCTGCATGCCGGGGTGCAGGAGGTTGCCCAGTCCGTAAAAGATGAGCCTGCCGTCGACCTGCTCCACGCCGGCGGCGACATGGGCATGGTGCCCGACAACGAGATCGATGCCGCGTTCGAGGATCGCATCGTCACGGAACTTCCGGACCGCGGAAGCATCCGGGCGGACGCTCAGTTCGGCGCCGTAATGAACCGATAGAACGCGATAGTCGCCGGGGGTCGATGCCAGCCGGTCGATCGCCTCGTCGAAATCGCGCCGGGATGAATAACCCAGCATGCCCGGCGTGTTCTCTCCCGGCGACCAGCCGCCGATGCCGACGGCGCTGAACAGGAAATGCCGCTTTTTCATATCCACGACGGCCGGCGTCGCGGCGGCCTCGCGGTTCTTTCCAAGCCCCGGGAAAGCGAGGAGTCCAGCCGGCCTCAATTTCTCCAGTTCGTCGAGCGTCGCGTGAATGCCGCGAATACCGTAGTCGCCGACGTGATTGTTGGCCGTCGAGAAGACGTTGAACCCGGTTTCGACAAGATGGCGGACCCCGGCGGGATGGCTCTTGAACACGAAGCGCTTGCCGCGCGCCGACAATTTGTTGTCCGGCGTCACGATCGTCTCGAGGTTGGCGAAGTTGATGTCGCCGTCGATGAGGGGGGCGAGATCCGCCGTCATGCTGGTGAAGGGGTGGAGCTTGCCGTGACGCCGAGCGCCGCGCTCGTCGACCCGCTGGCCGCTGCCGCCGAGACCGAGATCGCCGCCCAGGACGAGCGTGATCTGCGCGTCGGCATCGGCCTCCGGCTCGGTGTCGCCGGCTTCGGCCGCAACCTTATCGTCCCCGGCGGAAGGCGGCTCGGCGGTGCCGTCATCGGTATCGCGGGCGGGCTCCGCGGCGGTCCCGTCGCTATTGTCGAGCTCCAGCTTCGCCGCCGGTTCTTCCGCTGCTGCGTCTCTGGCCCTTTCGCCAGCCCGCGACGGCATCGGTACAGGAAGCGGTATCGCGGCGGCGGGTTGAAACGTCCCCGCGCCCGGCGGCGCCTTGTTTTCCGTTCTCGCGGAGGCCGCAGAAGCGGCGACTGTGATGCAGCCGATCAAAAGACCGGCGCAAACCATTCGCCCCCGTACCGGCCAGCTGCCAGCCCGTCGAACGGTTGCCGACTGAGTCGCCGGCGTTTGCGCGCTCGTCCCCGATGTCATCAAGACCGGTCTCCGCCCCTGCGTGATTCGCCTCACTCAGCTCTACCATTGCGGTGGCGCGCCGCACCAGCGAGTGGTGGCGAGGCAAGGGCCACAACCCAGTTTTCAGGTCGGTTTCCAGTTGCAGTGACGCTTGCGTGCCTCACTCTGCGTTCGGCATGGGCACGGAGCCTCGTTTTCACGCATGTGTCTTTCCGAAATAGTCTTTCGGCGCGTTACGCTCGTGGATCGGGCAGCGCTATTGTCTTGCAGCCTCGGGCTGGCTGCCGGGCGGTTTGACCGTCAGGGACCGGCACTTCATGGAGATGCGGACTTGAAGCCGAAGTTGCTGACAACGTTGCAGGACTATTCGGTCCCCGCGTTTCTCGCCGATGTCGCCGCCGGCATCACCGTTGCCATGGTTGCCATACCGCTGAGCATGGCGATCGCCATCGCGTCCGGCGCCGCGCCCGAAACCGGTCTCGTCACGGCCATCGTCGCCGGTTTTCTCATCTCGCTTCTTGGCGGAAGCCGCGTGCAAATCGGCGGCCCCACCGGAGCGTTCATCGTCGTGGTCTACGCCGTCATCGCCGAGCACGGCTACGATGGACTCGTGCTGGCGACTCTCATGGCTGGCGTGATCCTCCTCGCTGCAGGCTTCTTGCGCGTCGGCGGCCTCATTGCATTCGTGCCCGAGGCCGTCATCAACGGGTTCACAATCGGCATTGCGGTCATCATCGCCGCCAGCCAGATGAAGGACTTCTTCGGACTGACCGCCGAGGGCCTTCCACCGGGCTTCCTGGAAAAGCTCCCGGTTCTCTGGAACGCGGCCGGCAGCGCCAACGCGGCGGCGACGGTCATCGCAATTGCCACGGTTCTCCTGGTGGTGGCACTGCGCCGGCTCGCTCCGCGCCTCCCGGGATTGATCGTCGCGGTAGGGCTGACTTCGGCCGCCGTCGCTGTTTTCGACCTGCCGGTCGATACACTTTACGCGCGCTTCGGAGAATTGCCTCGGCAGCTCCCCGCGCCGACGTTCCCCGAAGTCTCATGGGACCGGGCCATCGAACTCTTGCCGTCCGCCTTGGTCATCGCGTTCCTCGCCGGTGTCGAATCCCTCCTGTCGGCCATCGTTGCAGACCGCATGGTCGGCGGCCGGCATCGGCCCAACGCCGAGATCATCGCGCAAGGCGCAGCCAATGTGGGGTCGGCGCTGTTCGGGGGCTTGCCTGCGACCGGCGCCATCGCGCGGACCGCCACCAACGTGCGCGCCGGCGGACAGACGCCCGTCGCCGGTCTCGTCCACGCCGTTGCCATCTTGGTGGCGATGCTGATTGCCGCGCCCATGGCCGGCTACCTGGCCATGCCCGCTCTCGCGGCGCTCCTGGTGCTTACGGCATGGAACATGAGCGAACCGCACAAGTGGCGCGGTTATCTGTCGGAACGGCCTGCGGACCGATTCCTTCTGGTGCTGACGCTGGTCCTGACCGTTATCGCCGATCTGACGGTTGCCATCGGCCTGGGGGTTGCGCTCGGGCTTGCCCTGCGGCTGAGACGCCGCAAGGTGCCGCCGGCCGAGTGGCAGCCGCCCGAACGTTAGCAGGTTGGGCCGGTCGCCACAGCCGAAGCGGGCGAGCCGTCAGAATTTCACGCGGGCACCCGCCATAACCGAATCGGCGTCATCCGGGTCGGCGATATCGTCGGTTTCGACCGCGTAGTGCCGGTACCCCAGGTAAAGCTCCATGGCCGCCGCATCGATTTTCTGTACGAAGCCGCCGCCGTAGACATCCGCCGTGTCTTCGCCGAGCGAACCGACGGTGTCGCCGTTGAAGCTGGCGTATTCACCGTAAAGCGTCGTTGCGCCCGCCGTCAGCCAGCGCCGGACAACACCGCTCTGAACATGCCACATATAGAGACCGCGTTTTTGTTGAGCGGCCGCCGGTACCTGAAGGCGGCTGTCGCGAGACGAGGCGCCCGCGGTGACGAAAAGGCCGGTCGGCGCGTGGACCACAGAGCCCGAGCCGATGACCACGTGGTCGGTTCGCGGTGTCACGGCGAAATCGGTCAATTCGCCGTAGGTCATCGCGCCGGCGAGTTTGAAGTCGCCAAGCGTGCCGGCGTAGCGAAAGCCGATGTCCCAGAGGTCGTCCTCGCCGATGGAGGCGCCGATCGAGAAGCCGGATATGACCGGCGATGTGTATTTGACGACGTTCTGGCGGTTGAATTCGA
>CBDDFK010000006.1:0-262917 GCA_965226995.1 Filomicrobium sp. | reverse complement strand
GCACTCAGGGGTCACGTCCGGCAGCATCTACCGCAAGGCGCGGCTTGAGGGCTGGACCATGCGATCGCGCCGGCGCGGTGGAAAGTCCTCTTCTCCAACCAGGGCCAGGGGCGCTGTGGGGTCTGGCAGATCGAGGGGGACCCAAGTTGAACGGATGTCGCGGAATGGCGAAAACACACGCCAGGGAGGCGGTGATCGTTCCGTTCGCGACGGCATGAATGCCCAACAGATCGCGGATCGGCTCTATCGGGCCATCGACGCGAAACTTTCGCTTCTCGAGGCGCGGCTTTCGGCGGGTGGCGCTGAAACCGCCGCCGACAGCGAGCGCGAAACACGGGAACTGAGTTCGATGATCCGAAGCTTCGAAAAGGTTACGGCTTTTGCAGCAGCACTGCGGGGACGGAAGCATAAGGCAAGTAGCACGGCCGGCATCTCAGCCAGTGATGCGGAGCGAATGCGCGAAGAGATTGCGCAGCGCCTTGAGCGGCTATCTCGCGAACGGGAATCTGCGCCTGAATCTGGCGCGGCTGAGTGACAGTCAGATTGCCGCGATCCATGCCGACTGGCAGGTCTGGGCGCGTGACGACCAATTGCCCCCGGTGGCCACGGAGACCGGCGAGGTCTGGCGGACCTGGCTCGTGCTCGGTGGGCGCGGGGCAGGCAAGACCCGGGCCGGTGCGGAATGGATACGGGCCCAGGCTCTGGGACTTGCGCCCTTGGCCGGGGCGCCGGCCCGCAGGATCGCGCTGGTTGGCGAGACGATGGCCGATGTGCGCTCGGTGATGGTTGAGGGTGTTTCCGGTTTGCTCGCGGTGCATGCGCCGGCGGAACGGCCACGCTTCGAGCCTTCAAAGGGACTTCTGACCTGGCCGAACGGATCGGTGGCGCAGATGTTTTCAGCGGAGAATGCCGAAGCGCTGCGGGGGCCGCAGTTCGTGGCCGGTTGGTGCGATGAGATTGCCAAGTGGCGCGACGGCGAAACGGCCTGGGACATGCTGCAGTTCGCCCTTCGGCTTGGGGACAGGCCGCAGGTGGTGGCCACGACGACGCCCAGGCCGGTGCCGCTCCTAAAGCGTCTCCTGGAGGATGAAGCGACGGTCGTGAGCCGCTGCGCCACGACGGATAACGCGGCAAACCTGTCGCCCGCGTTCATCGCCGAGATGGAGCGGCGCTATTCAGGCACGGCGCTGGGCCGGCAAGAGCTTTTGGGCGAACTGATCGAAGACCGATCGGGCAGCTTGTGGCGAGCCGATTGGATCGCGGCGCAGCGGGTCGCGCGGGCACCTGCCATGCGGAGAATTGTCGTGGCGGTGGACCCACCCGTGACGGCGACGGCCAAGTCGGATGCCTGCGGAATCGTCGTCGCAGGGATCGGCGAGGACCATCGCTACTATGTGCTGGATGACCGCAGCCTGCAGGGGCGCGAACCGCAACTCTGGGCCCGGGCGGCCGTCGCGGCGCGGCGCGACTTCGAGGCGGACCGGATCGTCGCTGAGGTGAACCAGGGCGGCGATCTCGTCGTCGGCGTGCTTCGGCAGTTCGAACCGGGGGTGATTGTGCGCAAGGTGCGGGCGAGCCGGGGAAAATGGGTTCGGGCGGAACCGGTGGCGGCGCTCTACGCGGAGGGGCGGGTTGCGCATGTGGGAACGTTCGAAGAGCTGGAAGGCGAAATGCTGGCGTTCGGGACGGATGGGCGGGCGCGCGGCAAAAGCCCCGACCGGCTGGATGCGCTGGTGTGGGCATTGACGGAATTGATGAGTCCGGAACCGCCGCGTCCGGCTCTGAGAGTTATTTAGCCAACGGCGGCGACGCCGATTTCACGAGCGAACCTATTAGAGGAAGGAGCGAGGTATGCCGGGCATCCTCGAACGGCTGGCGGGACTGGTGCCGCGCTGGCCCGACGTCGCACGGGCGGACGGTCGCAAAGCCAGCCGGACCGGCGGGCTCGTGAGTTTCAGCGGTCCGGGGCAACCGGCCTGGTCGCCCAGAGACTACGCGGCTTTCGCCAAAGAGGGCTTCGGGCGTAATGCCGTTGTCTACCGCGCGACCCGGATGGTGGCGGAGGCAGCGGCTTCGATCCCGCTGCTTCTCTATGAAGGGCCGCAGGAAATCGATGAGCATCCGTTGCTCGATTTGATGCGGCAGCCCAACCGGGAACAGACCGGCACCGATTTTCTGGAGTCCTGGTACGGCTATCTCCTGGTGGCCGGCAACGCCTATGCGGAAGCCGTGGCGATCGACGACGAGGTGCGTGAACTGCACGCACTGCGCCCCGACCGGATGAAGGTCGTGCCGGGCCGTGACGGCTGGCCGGAAGCGTATCTTTACACGGTGGCCGGCGAAGACGTTCGCTTCGATGCCGATGCGGTGTCCGGCGTGCGCCCCATTCTGCATGTGCGTCTGTTTCATCCGACGGACGATCACTATGGCATGAGCCCGATGGAGCCGGCGGCCGCGGCAATCGACATCCATAACGAAGCCGCCAAGTGGAACAAGGCGCTTCTCGACAACGCGGCAAGGCCATCGGGGGCGCTGGTCTATGCGGCCCGCGACGGCCACCTGACTGGCGAGCAGTACGACCGGTTGAAGTCCGAACTGGAAGATGGCTTCCAGGGCGCGCGGCATGCGGGACGGCCGTTGCTTCTCGAAGGCGGGCTCGAGTGGAAGCCATTGAGCCTCAGCCCCAAGGAAATGGATTTCGTGGAGGCGAAGCATGCAGCGGCGCGGGAGATCGCGCTGGCGATGGGCGTGCCGCCGATGCTGCTCGGGATTCCCGGCGACAACACCTACTCGAACTACCAGGAGGCCAACCGGTCGTTCTGGCGTCAGACGGTGCTGCCGCTCGTTTATCGAACATCGAAAGCATTCTCAGGCTGGCTGGCGCCGGCTTTCGGAGGTGCGGCGCTGTCACTGAAGCCGGACCTCGACCAGATCGAAGCGTTGTCGACGGAACGTGAGGCCCTTTGGGCAAGGGTGGAGAAGGCGAGCTTCCTCACGACGGACGAAAAACGGGCGGCGGTCGGCTACGGGCCGGCGGAAACGGGGGAGGCAGTGGATGACTGAGGCGGGGGCTGTGCCGGACAGTATCGAAGCGAAGTTCATGGCGCTCGACCTGAAGACCGTCGATGGCGACGGAGTCTTCGAAGGTTACGCTAGCCTTTTCGACCGGATGGACATGGGCCGCGATGTGATCGCTCCGGGGGCCTTCAGCGAGAGCCTCGATCGGCGCGGCGCGGACGGGGTGCGCATGCTGTTCCAGCACGATCCGGCACAACCGATCGGGACATGGCTGTCACTCAGCGAGGACCGCCGGGGATTGCGGGCACAAGGAAGGCTTGTCGACGGCGTGGTGAGGGCGCGCGAGGTTTCGAGCCTGATGCGGGCCGGAGCGATCGATGGGCTTTCGATCGGGTTCCGTGCGTTGAAGGCGCGGCGCGACCGGCGCACCGGGGTTCGGCGTATCGAGAAGCTGGATCTATGGGAAATCTCCGTCGTGACGTTCCCGATGCTGCCAGGCGCGCGTATCGAGCGCCGCAAGGCTTGGCCTTTTACCGGACGGCCGCCGACGGAACGAGAGTTTGAGCGCTGGCTCGCGCGGGACGCCGGGCTTTCGCGGATCGAGGCCCGCGCGGTGAGCCGTGCCGGCCTCGACGGCCTTCGCGCCCTGCGGGACGCGGGCGGAGGCAATGGGATTGCTGACGGTCTTGCCCGGCGGATTGCCCGGGCGGCGCAGGCGATCCGTACGGCCTGATCCCGGCTGGCGGGCAGGCGACACGCGAACGGTTACTCGGGAGATTGCGATGATGGAAGAAACCGGCTTCGAGACCAAGGCGACGGGAAACGACGTCGCGATGGCGTTCGATGAATTCATGCAGGCGTTCGAAGCCTTCAAGACGGAAAACGACCAGCGGCTCCAGGATATGGAGAAGCGCATGGGTGTCGATGTCGTGACGGCGGAAAAGCTCGAGCGGATCAACCGGGCGCTCGATGTCAACAAGCAGCGGGTCGACGAACTCGCACTGAAGTCGGCGCGACCGCCGCTCATGGGCGAAGGACGCGAACGCGGCGGCTCTTCGCCGCTTGGCGCCGAGCATAAGGCAGCGTTCCACCGCTATGTACGCGGCGGCGAGACCGGCGATCTGCGCAGGCTGGAAGAAAAGGCGCTTTCGGCCGGGAGCGATCCCGATGGCGGCTACCTGGTGCCGGAAGAAACGGAGAGCGTCGTCAACCGGGCGCTGAAGGATATTTCGCCGATCCGGGCGATCGCGGGAATTCGCCAGGTATCGTCGACGGTCTACAAGCGGCCGTTCGCGGTGAGCGGGCCGGAGACCGGGTGGGTTGGCGAAACGGCGCCGCGCACTCAGACGAACACGCCGACGCTGGCCGAGCTTTCGTTCCCGACGATGGAACTCTATGCGATGCCGGCGGCCACGCCGAGCCTTTTGGAAGACAGCGCCGTCAACATCGATGAGTGGCTGGCGGAGGAAGTGCGGATCGCCTTCGCCGAACAGGAAGGCACCGCGTTCGTCACCGGCGACGGCATCAATCAGCCGAAGGGGTTCCTCGACTATACGACCGTCGATAACGGTTCGTGGACGTGGGGGAATGTTGGAACTGTCTCGACCGGTTCGGCCGGGGCTTTCCCGGCAAGCGACCCCAGCGACGTGCTGATCGATCTCATTTACGCAGTCCGCTCTGGCTATCGTGCCAACGCCCATTTCGTCATGAACCGGGCGACGCAGGCGGACATCCGCAAAATGAAGGACGCCGACGGCACCTACCTGTGGCAGCCGGCGTCACGTCCAGGAGAACCGTCGACGCTGATGGGTTTTCCGGTGATGGAATCGGAAGACATGCCCGATATCGCCGCCGATTCGACATCCGTTGCCTTCGGCGATTTTCGCCGGGGCTATCTGATCGTCGACCGCGTCGGTATTCGTGTGCTGCGCGATCCTTATTCCGCCAAGCCCTACATTCTTTTCTACACGACGAAGCGTGTCGGCGGTGGCATTCAGGACTTCGACGCGATCAAGCTTCTTCAATTCTCGGCCTAATGGCGCGGGCCTGATCCGGGGAAAACCGGCAGGGTTCCGAAACGGTAAGTGACAAGAAATGAAAGCGGCCGGTTTTACACCGGCCGCTTTTTTCGTTCCAGGCGGTTCCTCCACGCCTGGACGATCTCAAAGCGGCGTCGTGCGATGCGGGCCCCCCTGACTGGCCCGGTGCCGCTTTTTTTCCACCGCAAATAACGAACGGGTTTCTTTATGCCGTTACAACAAATAGCCGGTCCGGCGCTCGAACCGCTTTCTCTTGACGAAACGAAGGCGCATCTGCGCGTCGATGGGAGCGATGAGGACGCAATCATTCAAAGCCTCATTCTGACGTCGCGCCTGCATATCGAGGCCGCGTTGGGCCTGGGCCTCATCACCCAAAGCTGGCGGCTCATTCTCGATGCCTGGCCGTCGGGAGGCGAAATCAAGATACCGATGCGGCCGCTGCAAAGCGTCAGTGAAGTGCGTGTCCTTTCCTCCAACGGTGCAGCGGAGGCGATCGCAGAATCCCACTACATCGTCGACGCGACTTCGCTTCCGGGACGCCTGGTTTTCGCTGGCGCGATGCCCCGGCCGGGGCGCAAGGCGAACGGTATCGAGATCGATTTCATGGCGGGCTATGGGGCAGCACCCGAAGATGTCCCTCAGCCGATCCGGCAGGCACTCCTCATGCTGGTGGCGCACTGGTACGAGCATCGCGATCCGGTGGAAATCGGCACGGCGGGCGTGGCGATCCCCGCGTCGGTTTCACGGCTGCTCAAACCCTTTCGGTTGGTGCGCCTATGAACATCGGCGGGCGGGATATTCGTATCGGCGAGTTGCGGCAACGGCTGGTCATCGAGCGGCCGGTGCGCGCGAGCGATGGCGGCGGCGGGGCGACGGAGAGCTGGCAGGCGGTGGCCACCGTGTGGGCGCGGTTGCGACCGCTTGCGGGTGAGGAAATCACGCAGGCCGACGCCCTGGTCGGGAAGGTCAGCCATGAAATCGTGATCCGCTACCGCACGGACCTGCAGCCGGAAATGCGGTTCCGACGTGGCGGGCGGCTGTTCGACATCCGGGCTTCGCTCGATGTCGACGAGCGCCACCGTTTTCTGCGCTGCCTTGTCGAGGAGCGGGAACTGTGAAGTTGCGGGCTCGGGTCGAGGGTATCGGCCGAAGATGGAGCGCGGGACGGATAGCTTCGCGGGTGACGGCAGCGGCCACACGGCTGCGGGCGACTAAGGAACGGTCACCGAGGCGGGCGGTCGGTCCATCCCACAGCGAAGATTTTGGCGGTGACGGTGAACCTCGCAATACCGGTGGCTTGTCGTCTCCGGGTGAGCGGCGCGGTTTTCTTTCGGGCATGAGGAGGCGGGAATGACGAGTGCCGGCTGGGCGCTGCAGCGCGCCGTGTTTGCGGCCTTAAAGGACGACGCACAGCTTGTCGCCGCGATCGGCGGGGAACGCATCTACGACGATGTTCCCCGCGATGCAGTGTTTCCCTACGTGACGTTCGGGCAGACGCAGGTGCGCGACTGGAGCACCGGCAGCGAAGACGGGAACGAGCATCTCTTCTCGCTTCACGTCTGGTCACGGGAGGCCGGGCGCCGTGAGGTTCACGATCTTCTCGGCCATCTTGTCGCTGCGCTTCACGACAAGGCGTTGGCTCTCGATGGGTTCCGGCTCGTCAATCTCAGGCATGAATTCTCCGAAACGCGCCGTGAGGCCGACGGTGAAACGTTTCGCGGCCTGGTGCGCTATCGCGCTGTAACGGAGCCGACAGCATAGCGGGTTCATCTTTGCTACGGCACGAGTGAATGGGTTTCGGAATTGTTTCAAAGGGGAGACAGGAATGGCAGCTCAAAAAGGGCGGGACCTGCTTTTGCGCGTCGATAGCGATGGCAGTCTGAATTTCGTCTCGGTTGCAGGCCTGCGCACACGGACGCTTTCGTTTAATGCGGAAACGGTCGATGCAACGCATCAGGAATCCGCCGGGCAATGGCGTGAGCTTTTGGAAGGAGCGGGCGTGAAAAGTGCGCGGCTCTCCGGCGCGGGAATCTTCAAGGACGCGGCTTCCGACGAAACCGTCCGCTCCTATTTCTTCAACGGGACGATTCGCGCCTGGCAGGTCGTGATACCGGATTTCGGGACCGTGACCGGCGCGTTTCAGATCACTTCGCTGGAGTTCTCCGGCCGTCACGACAATGAGCTGACCTTCGACATGTCGCTGGAAAGCGCCGGGGAACTGACTTTCGCGACCGCCTGACGCCAACAGCCCATGGAGGGAGTGCCTGTAATGATCAATCGGCATCGTGGCGAGATCGAAGCGCGGCTCGACGGTGAGGCCTACTGTTTGTGCCTGACGCTGGGGGCGCTGGCGGAGTTGGAAGACGCGTTCGGCGAAGAAGACATGGTCGCGCTGGCGCAGCGCTTCGAGACCGGCCGGTTAAAGTCGACGGATGCCATCAGGATTATCGCGGCAGGCCTGCGCGGTGGCGGATACGATTTCTGTGCCGACGATGTCGCGGCGATGAAAGCCGAGGGCGGTGTGAAGGGCTATGTCGATATCGTCGCGCGGCTCTTGAAGGCAACGTTCGCTTCGGAACAAACGCCGGGCGGGACGTTGCCGGGGTGCGGCGAGCGGAATGAGGACGCGCGACGGGAGACGGAGGCGGCAGGGAGCACCGGCCCTTTCCCTGGGACGACGTGATGGCGGCCGGTCTGGGTCGTCTGGGGCTTTCGCCCGTCGAGTTCTGGGCGGCGACGCCGCGCGAACTTGCAGCGGCTTTTCGGGGGCGGCTGGGCATCGAGGCGGCGGTCGCGCCGCTGGCGCGCGGAGAGCTTGAGGGGTTGATGTCGCGATTCCCCGACAAGGTGGCGGCGAAGAAGGAGGCTTGACGATGGAACCATTCGAGGACGGCGAAGAGACGTGGACGGTCTATATCGACGCCGACAGTACGTCTCTGGCCAAGGAGCTCAACGCGGCTTCGAGCCTGGGCCGTCAGTTCTCCCGCTCGCTGGGCGATGCTTTCGAGGGGATCGCGCTGAAAGGAAAGAGCGTCGGGGATGTTTTACGCGGTCTGGCGCTCGATCTCTCGCGCATGGCGTTCAAGCAAGCTTTCAAACCACTGGAAAATGGGTTGGGCAACCTTTTTGCCGGGCTTTTCCAGGGCGGTTTCGGAGCGGCCGCAGGGGCGGGTCCAGCCTCGCTTCCGGTCCCCTTCGCGAAGGGCGGCGTAATTTCCTCGCCAACGCATTTTCCGTTGGCGGGCGGGATGGGCGTTGCCGGCGAACGGGGCGCGGAGGCGATCCTGCCACTGACACGAGGGCCGGATGGCCGACTAGGCGTCGCTGCCGGCGGGGACGGTCTTTCCCCGGTCAACGTTACCTTCAATGTCACGACGCCCGATGCCGAGAGCTTTCAGCGCTCGCAATCGCAGGTTGCCGCGATGCTGTCGCGCGCGGTGTCGATGGGCCAGCGCAATCTCTGATCGGCTCTTTGCGCGCAGGCGGTGCGAGGCCGGTCAACCTGGCCAGGAAGAGATGGAGAACCCATGGCATTTCATGAGATCCTGTTTCCGCCTGCGTTATCGCTGGGGGCGCAGGGGGGGCCGGAGCGGCGCACCGATGTTGTCGCTCTGGGTTCCGGATTTGAAGAACGTAATTCGCGCTGGGCGGATTCGCGGCGCAGATACAATGCCGGATATGGCGTGCGCTCGCTCGATGAGCTGCATCAGGTGATCGCGTTCTTCGAAGAGCGGCGCGGCCGTCTGCATGGCTTTCGCTGGCGGGATCACGCGGATTGGCGCTCGGGTATGCCCGGCACCGCGCCCACCGCCCTCGATCAGGAGATCGGCATCGGCGATGGCGCATCGGCGACGTTTCAGCTCGTCAAGAGATACGGTTCGGAATTCGCGCCATGGACCCGGCGGATCGCGAAGCCTGTCTTGGGAAGCGTGGCGGTGGCGGTCGCCGGTATCGATCAAGTGCCAGGCGTGGACTTTGAGATCGACCACGGCACAGGGACGGTTGTCTTTCTGCCCGGTCGCGAACCGGGTATTGGCGCCGCTGTCACGGCGGGCTTCGCCTTTGATGTGCCGGTGAGATTCGACACCGACAAGCTGGAGGTCAACCTGCACGGGTTTCGCGCCGGCGCTATTCCAACGATTCCCATCATCGAGATCCGCCTATGAAGACGCTGCCTGAGGATATGCGCGCCGCGCTCGACTCCGGGACGACGACGCTGGCCTGGTGCTGGCGAATCCGCCGCCGGGACGGTGTGGTTCTGGGGTTCACCGATCATGATCGGGATCTCGTCTTCGACGGGACCACCTTCGAGGCAGCAACCGGGTTCGATGCAAGCGCGATCGATACGAGCGTCGGGCTCGGGGTCGATAACCTCGAGGTCGGAGGGGCGCTGTCGTCTGATCGCCTGAGCGAAGCGGATCTGGCGGCCGGATTCTACGACGATGCCGCCGTGGAAATCTTTCGCGTGGACTGGGTGGACCCGAACAATCGTGTGCTGATGCGAAGCGGTAGTCTCGGTGAGGTTTCGCGTGCCGGCAAGGGATTCAAGGCTGAAGTGCGCGGTCTGGCCCACTATCTCCAGCAGACGCACGGGCGTGTCTATCAATATACCTGCGATGCCGACCTGGGCGACAGCCGCTGCAAGGTGGATCTGTCGGCTTCAGCCTATCAGGGTACGGGTTTCGCGACGTCTTTCATTTCGGCGCGGAGATTCGAGGCGAGCGGGCTCAATTCTTTCGCGAGCGGTTTTTTCAGCCGCGGCGTTGTCGAGTTCAGCAGCGGGCCGGCGGCGGGTCAGAAAGTCGAAGTGAAATCGCATTCGAAGAGAAACGGCGTCGTTACGCTGGAATGCTGGGCGCCAGTGCGCAAGCCGTTGACGGCTGGGGCGGCGATCAGGGTAAGCGCCGGCTGCGACAAGACGCTTGCAACGTGCCGGGCGAAATTCTCGAACGCCGTCAATTATCGCGGTTTTCCGCACATGCCGGGGAACGACTTCGTGGCTTCGCATGCCAAACGCCCTGGAGCCCGGCGCTAGAAATCATCTGGTAAAGACCCATGCCGAGCATGCTCTAAGCGGGGCCAATCATGAATTCCGAAACGGTTATGAAGCCGCCGCCGGCGAGGCTGCGCGGCGAAGATGTCGTGCGCGCGGCACGAGGCTGGCTGGGCACGCCGTATCATCATCAGGCCAGCCTCAAGGGCGTAGGCGCCGATTGCCTCGGCCTCGTGCGCGGTGTCTGGCGGGAGGTCTGCGGGGCGGAGCCTGAGCCGATCAAGGCTTATCCTCGAGACTGGTCGGCGGCGGGCGAGGAAACGCTTCTGATCGCGGCGCGAAGACATTTTCATGAGGTGCCGGTGGGCGAAATGAAGCCGGGCGATCTCCTCATCTTCCGCTATCGCCCGGGCGCCGCTGCGCGTCACTGCGGGCTCCATGTGGGCGAAGGCCGGTTCATCCATGCCATCGAGGGCTCGATGGCCTGCGAGGTCTCGCTGACATCCTGGTGGCGCCGACGCGTGGTCGGCGCATTCCGTTTTCCGGGAGTTCTGTAATGGCGACGCTTGCTTTATCGGTGGCCGGCGCGGCGGCTGGCAGCGCGCTTCTGCCAGGCGGCGTCAGTTTTCTCGGCGTTACGCTTTCGGGGGCTGCCATCGGTGCGCAAGTCGGTGCGCTTGCCGGGAGCTTTGTCGATCAGGCGCTGTTTTCGGCTTCGGGCGAAACGCGGACCGTCGAAGGCCCGCGACTGCGGGATCTGCATGTCACGAGTTCATCGGAAGGTGCGCCCATTCCGAGGATCTACGGGAGAGTGCGGCTCGGCGGGCAGGTGATCTGGGCGACCGCTTTCGAGGAAGAAGTTGTCCGTTCGAACGAGTCCGCCAACGACGGCGGCGGAAAAGGTCTCGGCGGATTAACAGGTGGCGGGAACGGCGGTTCGGGCGGGGTCGAGCGTGTCGAATACCGCTATTACGCCAACTTTGCCGTGGCGATCGCCGCCGGGCCGATTGGCGGGATCGGGCGGATCTGGGCGGATGGCGCCGAACTCGACCTTTCCGGTCTTACCTATCGGGTCCATCGCGGCGGCGAGGGGCAGGCGCTGGATCCGCTTATCGTGGCGCGAGAAGGGGCCTCGAAGACGCCGGCCTATCGGGGGCTTGCATATATCGTCTTCGAGCGGTTGCCGTTGGCGCCATTCGGAAACCGGCTGCCGCAACTTTCTTTCGAGGTCCATCGCACGCTCGACGGCTTCAACAAAGAAGTGAAGGGCGTCGTGCTCATTCCGGGTTCGGGCGAGTTCGTCTATGCCCCCAATGAGGTGAGCCACAAGTTCGGTATTGGCGGTTCGATTGCGGAGAACGTTCACACCCGCCAGGGCGGTACCGACTGGAAGGTGGCGCTTGACCAACTCGATGACGACCTGCCGAATGTCGAGAACATCTCGCTCGTCGTGAGCTGGTTCGGAACGGACCTGAGATGCGGTGAGTGTGAGATACGACCGGGCGTTGAAGTCAGCGATAAAACGACGGTTCCGTACGACTGGGTCGGTGGGGGCGTGACGCGCTCGGAGGCCTGGTTGGTGAGCCAGCGCGAGGGCCGGCCGGCCTACGGTGGCACGCCTTCGGACGAAGCCGTGATCGAGGCGATCCGCGATTTGAAGGATCGGGGCTACGGGGTCACGCTCACGCCGTTCGTGCTGATGGACGTGCCTGCGGATAACGCGCTGCCCGATCCCTACTCCGGATTGTCCGGCCAGCCGGTCTATCCATGGCGTGGGCGCATAACGTGCTCTCCGGCGCCCGGGGTTGCGGGATCGCCGGATAAGTCGAGCGCTGCGGCGGCGCAGGTGGCAAGCTTTGTGGGGACGGCGGCGCCGGGCGATTTTGCGATTTCCGGTGACGCGGTGGCCTATTCGGGGCCGGAGGAATGGAGCTACCGGCGGATGGTGCTTCACCAAGCCTATCTCGCCAAAGCTGCCGGTGGCGTCGATGCATTTCTACTGGGAACCGAATTGCGCGGGCTGAGCTGGGTGCGCAGCGGCGCGTCGAGCTATCCGTTCGTAGACGCTCTCGCGCAATTGGCTGCCGACGTGAAGGGGGTTCTTGGCGCCGGGACCAAGGTGACCTATGCGGCGGACTGGACGGAGTATTTCGGACACCAGCCCCAGGACGGGTCGGGCGATGTCTATTTCCATCTCGACGCGCTTTGGGCCTCCCCTCACATCGACGCGGTTGGCATAGATTGCTACTGGCCGCTTGCCGATTGGCGCGATGGCCGAAACCATCTCGATTACCTCGACGGCGTTCGTTCGGTTTACGATCTCGATTATTTAAGCGGGAACGTTGCGGGCGGCGAAGGCTACGACTGGTATTACGCCAGCGCCGCCGATCGCGATGCGCAGGTTCGCACGCCGATCACCGACGGGAGCGGCAAGCCTTGGGTGTTCCGCTACAAGGATGCGAAGAGCTGGTGGTCGAACGCGCACTATCATCGTCCCGGTGGCGTCGAGGCGGCTTCGCCAACGGCGTGGGTGCCCGAATCGAAGCCGATCTGGCTGATGGAGATCGGCTGCCCGGCAGCCGACAAAGGCGCAAATCAGCCGAACGTCTTCGTCGATCCAAAGAGCTCCGAAAACGCGCTTCCCTACTATTCGCAAGGCTATCGCGACGACCTGATGCAACGCCGGTATATCCAGGCGCTGATCCGGGCGTTCGATCCGGAATCAAACCACTACGTTCCGGGGCTCAATCCTGTCTCCGGCATTTACGGCGGACGGATGGTCGATACCAGCCGGGTGTTCGTCTACTGCTGGGATGCGCGGCCGTATCCGGCATTTCCTCAGAACCTGGATGTCTGGGGCGATGGCGAGAACTGGGCCCTTGGCCATTGGCTTAACGGGCGATTATCCGCCATGCCGCTTTCGATCCTGGTGGCGAAAATCCTGGAAGAGTGCGGGTTCTTCGATCATCAGGCGGGCGGTCTCGCGGGGGTGGTGCCGGGGTATGTCATCGACCGGCCGATGAGCGCACGCGAAGCGTTGCAGCCGCTCGGTCTTTCCTATTTCTTCGATGCGGTGGAAACGGGAGGGACGATCGCGTTCCGGCATCGAGGTTCGGCTGGGACTGCGGCTGTCTTATCGCAAGACGATCTTGTGGAATCGCACGCGGCAGCTTCTCTGGCGACGCTGACCCGTGCGCAGGAAACCGAGCTGCCATCATCCGCGAAGGTCAGCTACATCAGCGGCGCGACCGATTACGCTGAAGCCGTAGCCGAAGCGCGGCGCCTGGTCGGGGGGAGCGGAAGGCTCGCGCAGGCAAGTCTGCCGATCGTGTTCGGTGCGGAGTCCGCAAGCGCGGTTGCCGAAGTCTGGCTGCACGAGAGCTGGGCGAGCCGAGAGCGCGCCGAATTCGAGCTGGGGCCGAGGTTTCTGGAACTCGAACCCGGCGACGTCGTGGATCTTGAGGTGGATGGGGATCCGCGCCCTTATCGGATCACCGAAATTTCCGATGGGACTTCCCGGCGCGTGAAGGCCCGTAGCATCGACGCTGACGTTTATTCAGGGGTGACCGGTCCGAGCCGAAACGCTCGCCCCATCGATGCGCCGCCGAGCGGTGTGCCCGAAGTCGTCTTCCTCGATCTTCCGCTGTTACGCGGAGACGAGTCCGAAGAGGCCGGATACGTTGCGGCGATCCAGGATCCGTGGCCCGGCCTCGTCGCCGTTTACGGTTCGGCTGAGCCGACCGGTTACCGGCTGCGGAGCCTCGTTACGGCGCCGGCCATCGTCGGGGAGACATTGACCATGCTTCGAAGCGGGCCGGTGTCGCGGATCGATTATGCCAGCCGATTGCAGGTCAAGGTCGGCGCCGGAGAGCTGGCATCGGCTTCGCGGACGCAGCTTCTGGCCGGGAGCAACATTCTGGCTGTCGAATGGAGCGCCGGGGTTTGGGAAGTTCTCCAGTTTGAAACCGCGGAACTGATAGGCGAACGGACTTACGAGCTTAGCGGGTTCCTTCGTGGGCAAGCCGGAACGGAGGCGGCGATGGCCGCGCCGGAGGAGCTTCCCGCCGGAGCGCGGGTCGTGCTGATCGACAACGCCGTGTTCCCCGTCAGCCTGACGCTCGATGAGCTGCGGTTGCCCTACTTCTGGCGCTACGGCGATGCCTCGAAGGATCTGGCGGGTGAAGGTTACGCGGTGCGGCAGCACTCGTTCGCGGGTGTTGGGCTTCGACCGTATGCACCGGCGCACCTGCGAATTCTGCGTGAGCCTTCCGGTGACGTGCAACTGAACTGGATCCGGCGAACGCGCATTGGCGGCGATGGCTGGGAATCCGCGGAAGTGCCTATGGGCGAAAGCGCGGAACAGTACCGCGTCGAGGTTCTCGATGCAGAAGGCGCGGCGGTGCGTTCGATCGAAACCGATGCGCCCGAGGCACTCTATGCGGCGGCCGACCAGATCGCCGACTTCGGTGTCCTGCCCGCGGCGGTGGACGTTCGCGTTGCGCAATTGAGCGCGGTCGCGGGACCGGGTTCATGGGCCAGCGCTCGCGGCTGAGAATTCCTGAAAATTCGGAGAGGTGATGAATGTCCCTGGAGCCATTGTGGCTGGCCGAGGCCTGGCGGGAGCTCGGCCAAAGCGAGATCTCGGGTCCGCGTCACAATCCGCGGATCACGGCGTTCTTCAAGGAGCTGGGCCACGAGCGTCACGCGCGCGACGAGGTCGCGTGGTGCGCGGCGTTCGTCGGGGCCTGCCTGGAGCGTAGCGGTCTGAAGAGCACGCGCTCGCTGATGGCACGGTCGTACGCGCGGTGGGGGGACGAGCTCGATGCCGAAGTTGCGGGCGCCGTCGCCGTTCTATCACGGGGACCGAATCCGGCGCTTGGCCATGTTGGCTTTCTGGTCGGGTGGTCGTCGGAGAAGGTTTGGCTCTTGGGCGGCAATCAAAAAGATCAGGTTTCTGTCGCCAGCTACGAGCGACGCCGGCTGGTCGCTTTGCGCTGGCCGCCGATGAATGTTGCGACAATGCCGGATGAGCCCCGTAAAGCGGGCGGAGCTGTTTTCGCCGCGGCGCTTCGGCACGTGCTGGAAATGGAGGGCGGATATACGGACGATCCGCACGATCCCGGCGGCCCCACGAACAAGGGGATTACGCTCGGCAATTTCGCGGCCTGGCGGAAAAAGGAGCTCGACGGGCGGACCCGCGAGGACCTGATCCGCGAGCTGAAGTCGATATCCGACGACGAAGTCGGGGCGATCTACCGGGCGCGGTACTGGAAGGTCGCGAAGTGTGCCGAGCTGCCGCCGCCGGCTGCCTTCTTTCACTTCGATGCTGCCGTGAACCACGGCCCGACCGGTGCCGCCCGTTTGTTGCAGGAGGCGGCCGGCGCGGAGGTCGATGGCATCATCGGACCGGAAACCAAAGGGAAAGTCGCCGCCATGCCGATCCTGAAGCTTCTCGCGCTCTACGCCGAGTTGCGCCGCAAACGTTATCGGGCCCTACCGCATTTCTGGCGCTTCGGCCGCGGTTGGCTGCGACGGGTGGATAAGACCCTCGAGCGCGCGCGGGCCCTCGCCGGGACGGAGAGGTCGACGTCTCAGAATGCCGGCGGAAAACCCGCCGGGAGTGTTTCTCAAAGCAGCGGAGAGCGAGAAATGAGCCAGACGACCAATCAATCGGCGCCGAAGTGGTGGGGCGAATCCCTGACGATCTGGGGAGCACTGACGACGGCGGCGGCAACGCTTTTGCCGATTATCGCCCCCCTCTTGGGGATCGAGTTGTCGGCGGAGAACGTCAAACAGCTGGGTGAGGAGACGTTCGATGTCATCCAGGCGCTTGGCGCGCTGTTCGGAACGG
This sequence comes from Filomicrobium sp., assembly GCA_965226995.1. GTDB lineage: Bacteria > Pseudomonadota > Alphaproteobacteria > Rhizobiales > Hyphomicrobiaceae > Filomicrobium. The sequence continues at coordinate 247,016 of CBDDFK010000006.1, read as the reverse complement.
TCCTGACGATCTACGGCCGGGCGCGGGCAAGTCAGCCGCTGATGCGGCGCGAGATGATGCTGAAGGTGTGACGTTCAGCGACGAGGAAGACGGCGGATTAGGTCTGTCCGCCGCCGCCTCGGTCGCGGAGCGGCTTCGGTATTCATGACGGGTTCAGCGGCAATCGCGTAGCTCCCTGGTTTCGAACAAATCGGGTGGACGGCTCAGGTTACCGGGCGGTCCATCCTTCGAAAGGACCTCGATGCCCCGGAAATCAAATGGCGCGCTGACGTTCCTGGTAGCGTTTGTGCTGGCGCTGGGCAGTTTCGGTATGGAGCTGCGGTCCGCTCAAGGGGCAATGAATTGCTTCGAGGATTGGGCGGAGGCTTCAGACGTGGTCAAGCGCGAGGGCTTGGTTACGGTCGAGAAACTCGGGCGGCAGTTCCGACAGCGGCAGAGCGGCGATATCGTCAAAACCGAGCTATGTCAGATTGGCGATCGCTACACCTATCGCCTTGTTGTACGACTGCCTCAGGGCGGCTTCCAGACCCGCGTCTACGATGCGCGCCTGGGCCTGGAAATCGATTTCGCCGGCAAGTGAAGCGTCAGGTTGTCCGTTTCAGGACGAACGGATTTCAGGCCAATTGGAACGGCGGCTTCGCTGCATCTCGCTGTCTTGTAAAACATGGCTTATAATAGGTGCCGAACTTATGGGTCAGGACATGGAGTAGCTCGTTTTGCGCGTGCTCGTCGTCGAGGATGATACCGATCTCAATCGCCAGCTCGTTGGCGCTCTTAGCGACGCTGGCTACGCTGTCGACAGTGCTCTCGATGGTGAAGAGGGTTATTATCTGGGCGACACGGAGCCCTACGATCTCGTTATCCTGGATCTTGGCCTGCCAAAGATGGACGGCATTTCGATCCTCGAACAGTGGCGCCGGTCCGACCTCAAGTTTCCGGTAATTATTCTGACGGCGCGCGACCGCTGGAGCGATAAGGTGCAGGGGATCGATGCCGGCGCCGACGACTATCTCGCCAAGCCCTTCCATATGGAGGAACTGCTGGCGCGGGCCAGAGCTCAGTTGCGCCGCGCCGCCGGCCATGCGCGCAGCGAGATCGAATGCGGCGCGGTGCGGCTCGATACGAATTCGGCGCGGGTTACGTGCGATGGCGAACCGATCAAGCTGACGTCTCACGAGTTCCGGCTCTTGGCTTATCTGATGCATCACAGTGGCCGGGTGGTCTCGCGCACGGAGCTTGTCGAGCATCTGTATGACCAGGATTTCGACCGGGACTCGAATACGATCGAGGTCTTTGTGGGCCGACTGAGAAAAAAGATCCCGGCGCAAATCATCGAAACGGTGCGCGGACTGGGATATAGGATCGTATCGGACGACGATGCGGTTTGACTCGCTTGCTTTCCGGCTGATCGCGGCCTCGCTCGCCTGGACGTTCCTCGTCCTGCCGCTGGCGGGGTACCTCATCTATTCGCTCTATTTCGCCGACGTTCAGCGCAGCTTCGATGCGCAACTCGAAAAACTCGTTACGGCGATTACCGTCGATAGCCTGCTGACCGGTGCGGAGCGTCCGGAGGCGCCGCCCAACCGCTACGAGCCGTTGTTCGAGGTTACACATTCTGGCTGGTACTGGCAGATCATGCCTGTCGATGGTCAGGGCGGGCCGACGCTGCGCTCGCCGTCGCTGGCTACCGCGACGCTGCCGTCGCCATTCGAGCTCGGTTATCCGGTCGACCCTGTGACCAATACCCGTTGGCGCAACGATACCGGGCCCGATGGTAAGCCCGTGCGGATTGTGGAAATCGTCGACCGGCTTGGCGGACAGGGAGACGAGGGGCCGCGTTACTCCGTCGTCGTCGGCGGGCCTTCCGAGTGGTTGGAGTCGTCGATCGAGAATTTCCGGACCCGGCTGGCGCTGGCGCTTTTCGTTGCCGGTCTGGCGTTGCTCCTCTTGATGTTTGCGCAGGTCCGGTTCGGGCTGGCACCGCTGCAACGGGTGGAACAGCGGCTCGCGGAAATCCGCTCCGGCAACGCGAAACGGCTCGATGGGAACGTTCCAGCGGAGATCGAGCCCCTACGCGACGAACTCAATGCCCTGATCCAATCCAACGAAGACATCATCGAGCGGGCACGAACGCAGGTCGGTAATCTGGCGCATGGTTTGAAGACGCCGCTGGCTGTCGTCACGAACGAGGCCCGCGAAGCGGATACGCCCTTGGGCAGGAAGGTGGTCGAACAGGCGCAGATCATGAAGGACCAGATCCAGCATTATCTCGAACGCGCGCAGATCGCCGCGCGGGTCGGGGTGATCGGCCGGGTCACGGAGGTCGGGCCGGTGGTGAAGCCGCTGGCGCGCGCGCTGGAAAAGATCAATCGGGACAAGGGGATTGCCATCGATGTGCGCTGCGGTGACGAGGCAAGGTTTCAGGGCGAAAAGCACGACTTAGAGGAAATGCTGGGGAACTTGCTCGAAAATGCCTGTAAGTGGGCGGATTCGGAGGTTGCCCTGACTTGCCACGTTGCGGGAGGGAGCCGGGGGGCTCCGAAACGGCTCGAGATCGTCATCGAAGACGACGGCCCAGGCCTGACGGCCGATCAGCGCGCGCGGATTGGAAAACGTGGACTGAGGCTCGACGAATCCAAACCCGGGACGGGTCTCGGTCTCTCGATAGTTATCGATCTGGCACAGTCGTATCGGGGGACGCTCGAGTTGGGGGAGGCACGGCTCGGCGGGCTGCAGGCACGCCTCGATCTGCCGGCCGTCTAAGTGTTGCCGAGGTAGCGATCGCCTCCGGCGGATTGGGTGTGACATAAAACCCATGCGGTAATGCAAAGGCCTGCGCCGAACTTTTGCCCGAATCCCAATAGCTTCCTGAACCTGGATCATGGCGCGATCGGCGTTTCCGCGTCGGGACGCGCGCCGGGGAAATTTGTCGATCATCTGACTGTCGGGATCGCCGGGCATCGACGGCCCACAGAACAATCGAGGGAAACATCGATGCGCAATATTGCGATTGCTTCGATCATTGCGGCTTCATTGGCTGTCGCCGGCTGCGGGCCGGGCGGCATTTCGAAAGCCGACGGCGGTACGGCCATCGGCGCAGTTGCCGGCGGCATTCTGGGCAACCAGGTGGGTAACGGCTCAGGCAGGGTGCTTGCAACCGTCGCGGGCGCTTTCATCGGCGGCGTCGTGGGGCACACCATCGGCCAAGCTCTCGACGAGCAGGACCGGCGTCTTGCTCAGGAGGCCGAACTGGCGGCTTTGGAAGATGGACGCTCGGGGATCGCGCGGCCCTGGCGGAACCCAGACAGCGGTCACTACGGAGAGGTCGTTCCGCAACGCCCCTACAAGCGTGGACCGCGTCATTGCCGCGACTATACGCACACGGTCTATATTTCCGGGCGCCCGGAGACCATGAGCGGTACAGCCTGCCGAAATCCGGACGGTACCTGGTCAGCTCTTTCATAGTGCCGCGACGCGGCGAAACTCCGCCGGGCGCCGCAGCGAACCAATCTGAAACGTCATCGGTACCGTTGGCGCCGGTGACTTCTATGCGCAGCCGGCGCGCTAGAAATGCGGTCTTGGCGAATGGACTGGTGACCGCTTGCACCTTTGGGTGAGCGTCCAAGCATCGCACCAAGATGGCCCCGGCTTGATCTTTGCCCGCCTACTCCCATACTGCCGTCCAGAGAGCTTCCCCAAACGTCAGTCGAGTGCTCATGATCCTCTGGATAGCCTTTGCCGTGCTTGCCGCCGCTGTCATCGCGTTGATCGCGCGGCCATTGCTTGCCGAGCCTGAGGCGGCGAGCCATGCACGCGAAGCCGATTTGGCGGTGTACCGCGACCAGCTTGCCGAAATCGAAGCCGATCGGGAACGCGGCCTGATCAGCGATACGGAGGCCGAAAACGCTCGTGCCGAGCTGGCGCGGCGGATTTTGCGGCGATCCGAGGAGCTTACCGGCAAGCCGGCCGCCCGCGGTGGGGACGCCGCTCCTCGTTATGCCGTGCCGCCGTCCACGGTGGCCTACGCTTCTGCGGTTGCGATTCCACTCATAAGCCTCGCGATCTACCTTGCGGTCGGCTCCCCTGGCCAGCCCGGGCTCCCTCATGCTTCCCGCGTTGCCGCCGCGCCTGATGCGGCCAATGTCAACGACTTGATCGCCAAGGTCGAGGCGCAGTTGCGTAAGACTCCGGAAGACGGCCGGGGCTGGGATGCGGTTGCGCCGGTTTACCTGAGGGTGCGGCGCTACGACGATGCCGCCCGGGCGTTCGCGAAGGCGATCCGTCTTCAGGGTGAGACGCCGCGGCGGTTGCGCGGGCTCGGCGAAGCCTTGGTGATGGCCAACGACGGTATCGTCATCGATGCCGCGCGCGGCGCGTATAATCGACTCCTAAAGTTGGAGCCCAAAAGCCCCGACGCCAGGTTCTGGTTGGCATTGGCCGATGAGCAGGACGGCAAGATCGACGCTGCCCGCGAGGCCTACAGCGGATTGCTTTCGGAAGCGCCGAAGGATGCGCCGTGGCGTCCTGTTGTCGAAGCGCGGCTGAAGAGCATTGACGAAGGTACGAGCCCGGCATCCCAGGGCGGAGAACCCGGTCCGGCGAAGACTGCGGAAAACGCCTCGCTCCCTGGCCCGACGGCAGAAGATATCGAGGCGGCTGGAGAAATGTCGGTCGTCGATCGGTCCAAGTTTATCGACAGCATGGTCGCCCGGTTGGCGGAGAAGCTCGAGGCGGACCCGTCCGATATGGAAGGATGGGTGCGGCTTGTAAGGGCTTACGGGGTGCTCGGTCGGAAGAAGGAAGCCAGTGAAGCGCTCGCCAAAGCGCGGGCGAATGCCGGGGAGGATACGGGCCATCTCGACAGGCTGGACGCTCTTGCCAAAGAATTCGGGCTTGAAACCTGATCGGGTTTGGAAATCCCGCCGTTCGCGACCATATGGTTGGCAAACAATTCGAGGGTTAGACAGACTGCGGACGAGCGACCGTCGTCGAAATCTCAACCCCTCAAGAAAATCCGAGCGTTGATCGAGGCAGGGAGAGGCGGAAGTCGAATGACACGGAAGCAGAAGCGCGGTTTCTTGATCGGCGGTGGCGTAGCGATCCTTGCCATCGCCGCCATACTGGTTGCCTTCGCACTCCGCGATACGATCGTCTTCTTTAAAACGCCATCCGATGTCGCCGAGGGAAAAGTGGAATCCGGGCAGCGTTTCCGCCTGGGAGGGCTTGTTGCCGACGGGTCGGTCGTCCGTGGCGAGGGGACACGCATCAGGTTTGCGGTGACGGACACGCTCGAAACGGTTGAGGTTTCCTACAACGGCATCCTGCCGGACCTTTTCCGAGAAGGTCAGGGCGTTGTGACCGAAGGCAAGCTCGACGGGTCCGGCCACTTCGTTGCCGATACCGTGCTCGCGAAGCATGATGAGAATTACATGCCCGCCGAAGTCGCTTCGGCTCTCAAGGAAAGAGGCGTGAAGCTGGGGGACGATGCTCGCCATCCTGGCGGCAATGAAGAAAAATCAGGTAATTAGCCACCGCGGATGGGGTTCTCGGGGAGGCGGTTCGTCTTCTTACAGTTGGAAGGCCGGGCTGATCGGCTAAACTGGAAACCCGCTGCATGGCGATGACCATGTCAGCAGGACCTACTCCAAGACGAAGCGACAGAATACAGGGTTTGGAACACCAATGATCGTCGAGTTCGGACATTTTGCATTGATCATGGCGGTCGTTGTCGCCCTGTTTCAGACCGTCGTGCCGCTGTGGGGGACGTTGGCGAACGAGCCGCGGATGATGGCGACGGCACGGCCCGCGGCGCTGCTGCAACTTTCCCTGCTCCTGGTTTCGTTTCTGGCGCTGACGTACGCCTATGTCGTTTCCGATTTCTCTGTGGCCAACGTCGCGGCCAACTCGCATTCGGCTAAGCCTCTGATCTATCGAATTTCGGGCGTTTGGGGGAACCACGAAGGTTCGATGCTGCTGTGGGTTCTGATCCTGGCCTTGTTCGGCGCGGCCGTTGCCTACTTCGGCACCAACCTGCCGGCATCCCTCAAAGCGAATGTTCTGTCTGTGCAAGCCTCGATTGCTCTTGCATTCGGGATCTTCATCCTGATGACTTCGAACCCCTTCGAGCGGCTGGCGGACCCGCCGTTTGATGGCCGTGGCCTGAACCCGATCCTTCAGGATCCCGCTTTGGCGTTTCATCCGCCGTTCCTCTACGCGGGCTATGTCGGCTTCTCCATCGCTTTCTCCTTTGCAATCGCGGCTTTGATCGACGGCCGCATCGACGCCGCCTGGGCGCGCTGGGTTCGGCCCTGGACGCTTGCGGCATGGATGTGCCTGACACTCGGTATCGCGATGGGTTCGTGGTGGGCCTACTACGAACTCGGCTGGGGCGGCTGGTGGTTCTGGGATCCTGTCGAAAACGCTTCGTTTATGCCTTGGCTGGCGGGTACGGCGCTGTTGCATTCGGCGCTGGTAATGGAAAAGCGCGAGACCTTGAAGGTCTGGACGATTCTGCTCGCGATCCTGACGTTCTCCTTGTCGCTCATGGGCACATTCCTCGTTCGTTCAGGCGTGCTGACGTCGGTCCACGCCTTTGCGGTCGATCCCGAGCGCGGTGTCGCCATCCTCGGGATCATGACGATATTCGTCGGCGGCGGTCTTGCCTTGTTCGCGCTGCGCGCCAGCGAACTGCGCCAGGGCGGGCTGTTTGCTCCAATCAGCCGTGAGGGTGCGCTGGTCTTCAACAACGTGATCCTCACAACGGCAACGGCAACGGTTTTCGTCGGAACGCTCTATCCGCTGCTTCTGGAGGGGCTGACCGGGGCGAAGATTTCCGTCGGGCCGCCGTTTTTCAACATGACGTTCATTCCGCTGATGCTGCCGCTGCTGATCGCACTTCCGTTCGGTCCCTTTATGCCGTGGAAACGTGCCGACCTGCAGGCGGTCGCTCCGCGGCTCCTCGCGGCCGTCGTCCTCGGGCTGATCGCGCTTGTTGCCACGATGGCCGTTAGCGCTCGCGGACCGTGGTTGGCGCCCATCATGATGGCGATCGGCGTCTACGTGATGGTCGGTGCCGTGCAGGAAGTTGCCTACCGCGCACGGATCGGCAAGGCGGGCAGCGACGAGGTGCTGCGCCGGCTCAAGAACCTGCCGAGGTCTGTCTACGGTACGATGCTTGCGCATTTCGGGGTCGGCATGATGGTCCTTGGGATCGTGGGGACCAGCGCCTATCAGACCGAGAAGGTCGTCGTGATGAAGCCGGGCGAGACCGTCGAGGTTGCCGGATACGAACTGACCTTCAACGGCGTGGCGCCGAGCCGGGGACCGAATTACCGGGAGCAGGTCGCCACGTTCGAAGTGGTCCGGGGCGGTTCGCCTGTCACGACGCTGTATCCTTCGAAGCGCATTTACGATGCGCCGCCGCAGCCGACATCGGAAGCCGGTATCCTCGCATCCTGGCGCGGCGATCTCTACACCGTGCTTGGCGATGCGCAAAAGGAAGATGGCGGCTACGCGTTCCGGCTCTATTTCCATCCGCTTGTCCGGCTGATCTGGCTTGGCGCGCTGGTGATGTTCATAGGGGGCGCGTTTTCGCTGTCCGACCGGCGCCTGCGTATCGGAGCGCCGCGGCGTAGCCGCCGGGAGACGGTTCCCGGTGCCGTACCCGCCGAATAACCGAGGGTTTCATCAATGCCGCGCAACGTAATCGGGATCGCCAAGTCGAGGCTATCTGAGCGGTCAGGACCGCGCGGGTTCGGTCTGTTCGTTTGTGCCGCTGCGATGGCTCTGTTCGTTCTTGGGGCTGGAGTAACCGCTGTTTCGACGCCGTCGTTCGCCGTGCAGCCGGATGAAATTCTGGACGATCCGAAGCTGGAATCGCGGGCGCGGAAAATCTCGCTGGAACTGCGCTGTCTCGTTTGTCAGAACCAATCGATCGACGACAGCGATGCGCCGTTGGCGCGAGATCTTCGGCTGCTCGTTCGCGAGCGGCTCGAGAAGGGCGACACGAACGAGGAAGTAATCGACTTCGTCGTCAGCAAATACGGCGAGTTCGTTTTGCTGAAGCCGCCTTTCGGCATTCATACGCTGTTGTTATGGCTAACGCCGCTTCTTGCTCTCGCCGGCGGTATTTATCTCGCCCGGTCGGTTCTTCGTTCCTCGCGTCCACGTGGTGACGGCAAAACGGACGAACCGGCGGCGACCCCGCTCAGCGAGGAGGAAGAGGAGAGGTTGCGGCAACTCCTGGATACCAAAGCCTGATCGCCGTACTGCATCGCTCCAGGCTCGTGGCAGGTTCGATAAGACATCACCACGGTCCGACCGGCTTCTCTATTCTTACAAATGTTTAATTTGCTCGAAAGCCTGTCGTAAGTGGGGCTTCTTTATTTGTGTCTCCTGACTGCAAGTCAAACCGAACAGGAGACACGATTGATGCAAGCATCGTCAGGCATTGCGCCCGGCAGTGAGCCTCGCCACCGCACCTGGACCCGTCGGGCCGGTGCCGTCGCCGCCGTCGCCGCGGCGTCGAGCTTGATGCTGGCTTACCAGCCCGGTGAGACCCAGGCACAGCGTGCCGAAGTGGAAGCACCGACAACCGCGGCGCCGTTCAGCGCTCCGGCTTCATTCGCCGATATCGTCGAGAAGACCAAACCGGCAGTCGTCAGTATCTCGGTGACGAACGGAGATAACGAGCGGCCGGCGCGTCGCGGCGGCGGCGACAAGCGCGGCGGCGGGAACCCATTCCCGGGCATCCCGAATCTTCCCGAAGATCACCCGCTCAACAAATTCTTCAAGAACCTGCCGAAGGAGTTCGGGCAGCAAGAGCGTGGCCCGCGGCGGCCGTCGCTCGCTCAGGGCTCGGGATTCGTGATTTCCGAGGACGGTTACATCGTCACGAACAACCACGTGATCGACAAAGCCAGTGAAATCAAAGTCGCCTTCGATCAGGATCGCCAGTACGACGCCGAACTCGTCGGAACGGACCCGCGCACCGACCTTGCGCTCTTGAAGATCACGGGCGCGGAGTCGGAGAAGTTCAAGTACGTCAAGTTCGCCACCGGCAACATTCGCGTTGGCGACTGGGTCGTGGCGGTCGGTAACCCGTTCGGCCTCGGCGGCACGGTGACGGCAGGTATCGTTTCGGCGAAGGGCCGCGATATCGGCTCTGGTCCTTACGACTACATGCAGATCGACGCGGCCGTTAACCGCGGCAACTCGGGCGGACCGACCTTCAACCTCAAAGGCGAGGTTGTCGGCGTCAACACGGCCATCTACAGCCCGTCGGGCGGTAACGTCGGTATCGCCTTCGCGGTCCCGGCCGCGACGGCCACCGAAGTGATCGAGCAGTTGAAGAAGAACGGCACGGTCAGCCGCGGTTGGCTCGGCGTGAAGATCCAGAACATCGATGAGGACACGGCGGCGAGCCTCGGCCTCGAAGACGATGCGGGTGCCCTTGTGTCGGAAGTCACGCCGCAAGGTCCTGCTCAGAAGTCGGGACTTGAAGCCCAGGATGCGATCCTGACCGTCGACGGCTCGAAGATCGAAGACAGCCGCGATCTTGCCCGCAAGATTGCCGCTTACTCACCCGGCTCGAAAGTTCAGGTCGGCGTTTGGCGCGATGGCGCCAACAAGACGATCCCTGTCGAACTGGGTCGCTTCCCCTCGTCTTCAGATGAGCTGGCGGCATTGCAGCAGGGCAAACCGCTGCAACCCAAGCTCACCGAACTCGACCAACTCGGTCTTTCCCTGAAGCCGGGCGCGGCTGAAGAAGGTGGCGTCGTGATTGCCGATGTCGATCCTTCGTCGGACGCTGCGCGCAAGGGTCTCAAAGAGGGTGACATCATCCTTGAGATCCAGGGCGTCGAGGTGAAGGAAGCCGATGACGTGAGCGAAGGCGTGAAGAAGGCGCAGGGTCGCAATCGCGGCGCCGTCCTGATGCACGTCCAGTCGGGTGACAGCAAGCGCTTCGTCGCGGTTCGCTTGAAGAAGAAAGGCTAATGCGGTGGCGAGCCACTCGGCTTCGCAAAGCGTGTTAGTCTGAATACGGGGGCGGTCTGCGATGCATCCGGGCCGCCCCTTTTTTTAACCGGCATGGCACGGGCCGGTTCAACGAGCAAACGGAAAGACACCGAAATGCGCGTACTCATTATCGAGGACGATAGCGAAACGGCGAACTTCCTTTTGAAGGCTCTGCGGGAAAGCGGGCATACCGCCGAACTCGCCGGTGATGGCATTTCCGGCCTGGAGTTCGCGCGTGAAGGCGCATTCGATGTTTTGATCGTCGACCGTATGCTTCCGGAGCTCGATGGTCTCAGCGTCATCCAGACTCTCCGCAAGGAGGGGAACCAGACACCGGTTCTCGTGCTCTCGGCATTGGGAGAAGTCGACGACCGCGTCAAAGGGCTCAAGGCCGGCGGTGACGACTACCTCACGAAACCCTACGCCTACGCCGAACTCCTGGCGCGCGTCGAAGCGCTTTCGCGGCGACAGACACCGGGAGAACAGGCGACGCGGCTGGTCGTCGGCGATCTGGTGCTGGACCGGCTTTCGCACGCCGTAACGCGCGCCGGCGAACCGATCACGCTACAGCCCAGGGAATTCCGACTTCTCGAATACCTCATGAAACATGCCGGGCAGGTGGTGACGCGGACCATGCTCCTTGAGAATGTCTGGGACTATCATTTCGATCCGCAGACCAACGTGATTGACGTGCATGTGTCTCGGCTTCGTTCGAAGATCGACAAGTCGTTCGATAAGCCGCTGATCCATACGGTTCGCGGTGCCGGGTATGTTGTCCGTGAAGGCGAGGGATAATCCGGGCGGCGGCCGGGCATTCGCGACCACGGTGTTCGGGGCAAGCGCCGTTGCGGTTGCAGCTTATACGGCTCTTGCCGCTGTTCTGTTCGTCATCCTCATCTGGCAGGCCAACCGGATTTTCGTCGACAACGTTCTCGATAGTCTCGCGACGGAGGCGACCGTCTTCCAGTCGGTCGCAGAGACCGCCGGCGCGGATATCGTTGCGACGTCGGTTGCTCGCCTTGCCGCGGGCGACGGCGGGAACCTCTATCTCCTTTTGAATTCCAAAGGCGCTTATGTCGCCGGCAATCTGCGCGGTATGCCGGTCGAGCTTGCCGACGCGTCGAAAAGTGGAGCCGTTTTCACCTACAGTCCGTTAGCGGGAGACGGCGCGGGGCGGCCCGACGCAGATGCGGGATTGCGTTATGCCGCGGGCGTCGTGCTGCTCCTTGCCGATGGGGGACGCCTGGTGGTCGCGCGCGATATCGAAGCGCAGCGGTCGATGGTCGGCTGGATGCGTGGCGCCGCGCTCGTGACCTTCCTGGTGATCGGTGTCGGCGGTTTGGTTGTCGGCTATCTCGCGAGCCGCGCGACGTTGCGCCGTGTTTCGCAGCTAACGGCCGCGACACGCTCGATCATGTCGGGCGACCTTTCCGGTCGGCTTCCGTTGCGCGGCAATAACGACGAGTTCGACCAGCTATCGATGAGCGTGAATGTCATGCTCGAACGTATCGAACAGCTGATGCATGGACTGAAGGAGGTATCGGACAATATCGCGCACGACCTGAAAACGCCGGTGAACCGCCTCCGTCAGCGTGCCGATTCGGCGCTGCGTTCGGCCAAAACCGAGGAAGACCTCAGGAACAGTCTGGGTGAAACGATCGAAGCGGCCGATGAAATCATCAAGACGTTCAATGCGCTGTTACTGATCGCCCGGTTGGAGGCCGGGGCGATCGAAGAAACGAAGGTGAAGGTCGATCTTGCCCGCCTGGTTGAGGATGCTGCCGAACTCTATGAACCTGTCGCGGAGGAAGCAGGCGCCAGCCTGAAGACCACGGAACTCGATGCAATCAGCTTGACGGCAAACCGTCATCTGGTGGGGCAGGCAGTCATCAACCTGATCGACAACGCGTTGAAGTACGGCTGTACCGCACCGGCGACCGAGGCGGCTTCAGACGGGGCAAGCCTTAACGGCCGCGGGCATAATCTAACGCGCCTGCCGAGGATCGAAATCGCCGTGCGGCATCGGGGAGCCCTGGCGGAAATCGTGGTCGCCGACAATGGGCCGGGCATCTCGGCAGCCGACCGGGAGCGCGCGATGGAGCGCTTCGTAAGGCTCGATAAGAGCCGCAGTTCGCCGGGAACCGGTCTCGGGCTGAGTTTGGTGGCGGCAGTTGCCCGATTGCATGCGGGCCGACTTCGCTTGGAGGACAATGCGCCGGGTCTTCGCGCGGTCCTCAGTCTCCCCATCTCTTCGGTTGAGAGCGGTCAGAGCGATGTCGTTTCGGCCTGAGCGGCATCCAATGCCATAATGCCTGCGTCCGCGGCCGTCGTTCGTGTGCGACCGGCCCTCGCCTCCATTCCCCCTTCGTGGCTTCCACGCGCGGTCGAAGCGATTTAGTGTGTCGGCCTCCGGTATTAGCAGAACGGTCACGGCTCGGTCGTGCCAACCCGACGGCAGATCGGGCATGCCGGGATCACGACGCGAGGCAACGTGCGGTTCCTCGCAAGAGGGATGCGCCATGGATGATGCAAGTGGGTCGGCGGCCGGCGGAGGCCGTCTTTTCGAGAGGTTGAAACCCGTTGCCGCAGGTGCCTACGCTGAGGATTCCGAGGCGCGGGCGATCCTGAGCGATCTTGAGCCGGACGACGCCATCGACCGCGCTGCGTGGCTGGCCGCGCGAGACGATGTGCTGGTGCATCAATTGCTCTATCGCATCTTCGAAGGTTCCAGCTATCTCACCGGCTTGATCCGCTTCGACCCACAACGCGCCGCACGTATCATTACGTCCGATCCTGAAGCCTATTTCTCGCGGCTCTTGGAAAAGCTCCACGCGGATATGGGCGCTGTTTCCACTCAGGACGAGACCGCCGCGATGCGGCTACTGCGTCGCTTCAAAAGCGAAGTGGCTTTGCTCACGGCATTTGCCGATCTCGGCGGCGTCTGGCCGGTCATGAAGGTTACGTCCGTTCTGACCGAAACCGCCGATGCCGCTCTCGTTACCGCCATCCGCTTCCTGTTCCGGCGCGCGGTCGATAAGGGCGACTGGATTTCCGATGAGGGTACGCACCCCGATGTGGGCTCCGGGCTGATCGTTCTCGGTATGGGGAAATACGGGGCGGGGGAACTCAACTATTCCAGCGACATCGATCTCATCGTCTTCTTCGAGAGGGAGATGGCGCGCCTGCGCGAGGGGCTCGAGCCGCAGCGCTTCTTCGTGCACCTCACGCGCGATTTGGTCCGCTTGATCGACGAGCGGACGGCCGATGGCTACGTGTTCCGCACGGACTTGCGATTGCGGCCTGACGCGGGCGCAACGCAGCTTGCCATCTCTACCGATGCGGCGCTGCAGTACTATGAGAGCTTCGGGCAGAATTGGGAGCGCGCCGCGCTGATCAAGGCGCGGCCTGTGGCTGGCGATCTGGCCTCAGGGGAAAGCTTGCTGCGCGAACTCGATCCGTTCGTCTGGCGCCGCTATCTCGATTTCGCCGCCATTGCCGACGTTCACGCCATGAAGCGCCAGATTCACGCGTTTCGGAAACTCGGCGAAATCGGGGTCGCCGGCCACAACGTCAAGCTGGGGCGCGGCGGCATTCGCGAGATCGAGTTCTTCGTGCAAACCCAGCAGCTCATCGCGGGCGGGCGTCAGCGCGCGCTGCGCAGCCGTGAGACGCTAACGACGCTCGATGAACTGGTGAGGCGGGAGTGGATTGAACCGGGCGTTCGCGACGAGCTCAAGGCGGCCTACCTTTATCTGCGCGAGATCGAGCATCGCATCCAGATGGTGGCCGACGAGCAGACCCACAGCCTGCCCAAGGATCCGGACCGGCTTCAGCGGTTCGCGCGCTTTGCCGGCTATGCGGACCGGGAGAGTTTCGCCAAGGCGATCGTCGGCGTTCTCGAGACCGTTCAAGGCCACTACGCCGCCTTGTTCGAAGACATGCCGGAACTAACGTCGCGCGATGTCAACATGGTGTTCGCGGGAAGCGACGAGGATCCCGATACGGTGGCGGCGCTCGAACGTATGGGCTTCAAGAGCCCCGGTAAGGCCATCGAGATCGTGCGGTCCTGGCATCATGGGCGGTATGCGGCCGTTCGTTCGGAACGTTCCCGCGAGCGGTTGACGGAAGTCCAGCCGATCCTGATCGAGGCCCTGGGCGACACCGCCGATCCGGATTCCGCGATTCTGGCGTTCGACCGGTTCCTTGGCGAATTGCCGGCCGGGATTCAGCTTTTCTCGTTGTTGCGCGCCAACCCCAATCTGCTGCGGCTGGTCGCCGACATCATGGGGACGGCGCCGCGGCTCGCCCGGCTGCTGTCTCGGCGGCGGCGCTTGCTTGACGCTGTGATCGATCCCATGACGTTCGAGGATCTGCCGTCGGTTGAGGTGCTCGACCGGGTCATTAGCGAGGAACTGGATCGGGCGACGGACTTTCAGGAGTTGCTCGACCGGGCACGAATTGTCGGCAGTGAGCAGTGGTTTCTGACCGGCATCCGCGTTCTGTCCGGCACCATCGATGCGAGCCTGGCCGGGGAGGCGTACGCTCGCATCGCCGAAAGCCTCATCGATGCGCTGGCTGGTGCGGTTTCAACGGAACTCGTGCAATCGCATGGGCAGGTGCCGCAAGGGGCGGCGGTCGTTCTCGCCATGGGAAAACTCGGCAGCCGCGAAATGTCTGCGGGTTCCGATGTGGACTTGATCGTCATCTACGACTTCGAACCTGGCGCGCTGGAATCCGATGGCGCGAAGCCGTTGGCCCCGGCGCAGTACTTTGCCAGATTCACGCAAAGGCTGATCAGTGCGCTCAGCGCGCCAACGCCTGAAGGCACGCTGTACGATGTGGACATGCGGTTGCGGCCCTCGGGGCAGCAGGGCCCCGTGGCGACTCGCTTTTCGAGTTTCCGGGAGTATCAGGCCACGGAGGCCTGGACCTGGGAACGCATGGCTTTGACGCGGGCGCGGGTGATCTCCGGGCCCGCGGATCTTCAAGAGAAGGTTCAAGCGGCGATCCGGGAGGCTTTGCTGCGCCCCTCCGAAACGGAAAAGATCCGCGCTGATGTTCGCGAGATGCGCGATCGTATCGCCGCAGAAAAAGGGACGAAAAACATCTGGGACATCAAGCACGTCCCGGGTGGGTTGATCGACCTGGAATTCATCGCGCAGGCTCTGCAACTCATCCATGCCGCCGAACGGCCGGAGGTTCTAAATGTCACGACGTTATCGGCGCTGGAGAAGCTTTCAGAAGCAGGTTGCCTCGACCCGGCCGATGCAGAGAAGCTATTGCCGGCAGGGCGGCTGTTTCACGATCTGACGCAAATCCTGCGGATTTGTACCGAAGGGCCGTTTGAACCGGCGTCGTCACCGCTCGGTTTAAGGCAGTTGCTGACCCGCGCCAGCAATGAGTCGACCTTCGAGGGTCTCGAAGACCGGCTCACGCAGGCGCAGCACGATGTCCATGCCGTTTTTGAAAGGCTCTTCCCGGCCCAGCCATCCAATGACGATTCTCCGCCGGCCGCCACTTAGGCGCGCGCTCGTCAGCTTCGATTAGTGTGGCTGCGTGATGTTGATGCGGGCGGTTTCAGCGCTTTGGCGGCACCGCGTGGAAAAAGTCAGGCTGCAATGCCAGGTCGAACTCCAACGCACACCGCCAGCCCTCACCGCCGGCGCGGTCGAAATCGATCCGCCGGCTTTGCAGTTCGGCCAGTGCACGGGCGACGCATAGCGCGAGGGTATCTTCCTGATTGGAGTTTCGCGCCTCTTCGACACGAACCTCCAGGATTATTGTTTCCCGGAGTGGCCGCGCGGCGATCTGAATACGTCCGTGAAACCGGCTGCGGGAAATGGCTTCGAGGAGCAGGTTGACCAGGATCTGACGAAGGACGCGGCGATCGCCAACGATTTCCGTTTCGGCCGGAAACGAGACATCGAAGCGAACCGATTCCTGGCGGGCCGCAAGTGCCACGGCGGCGACGGCATCATCGAGCAGCGCGGTGAGATCGCATGGGCGGCGGCAGGCCGCGGGCGAGTTGCTGGGATCGGCAAGACTGGAGGTCAGCGCGAGCGTGTCCTCGGTCGACTTCAGAAGCGTCTGTCCGCATTCCCGTATATGCTCGGCGTAGTCGCGATAGCGGTGTGACCCCAGCGGTCCGAACGTTTCCTGAGACATGAGTTCGGAAAAGCCGATCACAGCATTGAGCGGCGTGCGAAGCTCGTGGCTGATGCGCTGGGTTAGCTGTGCCATCGCGGCGGCCTGGGCCAATTCCTCATTGAGAGACGGTGCGGTATGCATCGTGGTCGCTCGTCTGACAGGCATCGGCGCCGTGTCTTCGGATAAAACGACCACTGGCGAAACGCGCTTCGTGCGATCGTCGGCGTCGATCAGAACGAGCGCCGCGGCCAAGGCGGCAAGCATCGTCAGGATTAGGGGAAGGAGATCGGCAGAGGACCCGAACAGGTGTGCGGCGGCGGCGAGTGCGATCAGGACCAGAACCATGGCCTGGGGTGTCACACCTTGGAAGCCGGCAAAAGCGGTTTTACCCACATCCTCGGAGGCCGGCGAAGGGGTGCCGGCGTTCTCATCGCGGCCCGACTCAATACTTTCCCCCGACCTGGCGGACAGCGTCCACTCCATGCCCTAAGCCCCCTGTAGCTTTTGCTTTTTTGTGCCCCATGCCGATTACGCCAGCCCCAGCGCGAATCGGTGAAGACAAGTGTCGGTGCTTCGGGCTGCGCCGTCGAGGATATTAAATCGGCCGAATGAAGTTCAGTAGAAATCGTCCCGCTACTGAAGAATTCGCGACACGATCTCGGTCACATCGCGCGACAGCGTTTCCGAATCAGCGAGTTTCTGTAGCGCATTCCTGGCGGCCCGCCGGCGCTTCGGCTCGAGGTTGCGCCAGTTGCGCAGACCGCTGAGCAACCGCGCGGCAACCTGGGGGTTGAAGTGATCCAGCTTGCGGATCTGGTCGACCGCCAGTTTGTAGCCGCGCCCGTCGGGCCGGTTGAATTGCACGGGGTTGCGGAGGATGAAGCTACCGAGGAGGGCCCTGACCTTGTTGGGAGTCGTGATGTCGAACTTCTCGTGCCTCAGGAGTTTTTCGATGACATCGGGGGTGCCGGGATGCGGTGCCATGGCCTGCACGGCGAACCAGGTGTCGATCACGACGTGGTCGTCTTTCCAGCGGACGTAGAAGTCGTTCAAGGCCTGGGTGCGTTCAGGTGAGCGGCTGCCGGCGAGCAGCGCCAACGCATGGGCGGCCTCTGTCATCGTGCGCGCGGAGGCATAATGTCCGGCGACCCGAGACATGTCGGTTTTGCGCCCGCGTGCCGCCAGCAAAGTCAGCGCGGCATTGCGAAGGGCCCTGCGGCCCGTCGCGGTGGCGTCCGCCGAAAAGCGCTTGGAGGTATCGGCGAGATTGTCGTGGAACGCGACGAGTTGATCTTCCAGCCGCGTCGCCAGGAATGATTTCAAGCTTCGATGCGCGGCGTGGATGTGGTCGGGGTCGACCTTTTGCATGATCTCGCGGGCGATGTCCGCCTCGGAGGGAAGCGTGATCAGTTCGGCCCGGAAGGCCCAATCGAGATCCTCATTCGCCAGCGCCGCCGACAGCGAACGGGCCAAGCCTGCGCCCGCCGACGAGCGCGCGCCTCGGGCCACCGCGTCGACGCGGCGGAGAATGATCCGCGTCGCATAGGCGTTGGCAGCCTGCCAGCGGTTGAAGGCGTCGCTATCGTGAGCGATCAGGAATTCGAGGTCACGGTCGCTGTATTCGACGGAGAGGTTCACCGGCGCGGAGAAGTCGCGAAGCAGCGAGGGCACCGGGCGCTTGTCGACGTTCCGGATCAAATAGGTCTGTTTCGGCTCGACCAGGTGAAGCAGCCCCTCGGTCCCGGTTGCGGTTAAGGTCTCCGGCCCCTTGCCGCCGTCTTCGGTTTCGATCCGCTCGGCTAATGCCAACGGTGTACCATCGGGTGCGATCAGTCCGAACGCGACGGGTATATGCATCGGTTTCTTAGTCGGCTGACCGGGTGTCGGGGGCAACACTTGTTCGAGGGTCAGACGGGCCTGCCGGCGTCGCCGGTCGTAATCGAATGTCGCGTTGATTTCCGGTGTGCCGGACTGGTCGTACCAGAGCGCGAACTGGGAAAGGTCGCGGCCGGAAGTCTCCGAAAAGCAGGCGAGGAACTCCTCGATGGTGGCGGCGTCGCCGTCGTGGCGTTCGAAATAGAGGTCCATCCCGTCGCGGAAGCCGTCATCGCCAAGAATGGTGCGCAGCATACGGACCACTTCGGCGCCTTTTTCATATACGGTCGCCGTATAGAAATTGTTGATCTCGATGTAGCTGCGCGGGCGCACGGGATGGGCGAGCGGACCGGCATCCTCGCTGAATTGGACCGATCTGAGCTGGCGCACGTCGGCGATGCGCTGAACGACCCGCGAGCGCTCGTCGGCGGAAAACTCCTGGTCGCGATAGACCGTCAGTCCCTCCTTCAGACAGAGCTGGAACCAATCGCGGCAGGTGATGCGGTTGCCCGTCCAGTTGTGGAAGTACTCATGGGCAACCACGCTTTCGATTGCCGCGTAGCTGGCATCGGTTGCCGTCTCGGGAGAGGCGAGGATGAGCCGGTCGTTGAAGACGTTGAGGCCCTTGTTCTCCATCGCGCCCATGTTGAAGTCGGAGACCGCGACGATGTTGAAGACTTCCAGGTCGTATTCGCGCCCGAAGACCTTTTCATCCCAGCGCATGGAGCGTTTGAGAGCATCCATCGCCCAGGCTGCGCGGTCCTCCTTGCCGTGTTCGACGTAGATGGTAAGCGCCACGTCGCGGCCGCTCATGGTCTTGAAGCTGGAAGCGATCGAGCCCAGGTCGCCGCCGACCATGGCGAACAGGTAGCAGGGCTTCGGATGGGGGTCGTGCCAGACGGCGTAGTGTCTCCTGCCGCCGACGAGCGTACCCCGCTCCAAGAGGTTGCCGTTGGCGAGGAGCACGGGCGCTTCGTTTATGTCCGCCTCGATCCGTACTTTGTAGACGGAGAGGATATCGGGGCGGTCGGGGAAATAGGTGATGCGCCGGAAGCCTTCGGCTTCGCACTGGGTGCAATAGACGCCGCGCGAACGGTAGAGACCCTGGAGTGCCTTGTTGGCTTCGGGGTTGATGCGGGTGGTGATGTCGAGCCGGAAGCGGTCTTTCGGCGGGGCGGAGATGGTCAGGCCGTTCTTGGTTGCGCGGAAGCTGCCGCGTTCCAGTTCGGCTCCGTCGAGCTTGATGCTCTCAAGGCCGATGTTTTCGCCGTCGAGCCGGAGCTGCTTTGGCGGTCGCTTCAGCAGCGGATTCGGCCGGACTTTGAGGCGTGCCCGGACGAGTGTGTCGGTTGGATGCAGTGAGACGTCCAGGTCGACATGATCGACGAGGTACTCCGGCGGCCTATAGTTTTCGAGCCGTATGGGGCGCGGCGTTTCCGTTTTCATTTTCTGGATCGAGTGTCGATCTTGCTATTTTTACCCACTTTAGCACGCTCTCGTGAGCCGTCACCCGGTTGATGTCCGGCGCCGGACGTTTTTCGGCCAAGCCGGCTTGCGCTAGTGCAGAATACTGCCGAGCGCGCGCATCCCGGACATGTTCTCGCACCGATCCGGGATGGCAGTCGCGTGTCCCCCTTCGATTAATATGTCCGAGCGAACTTCAGATGCTTCACGCTTAAGCCGGGTTATGGAGTTCGTGGACGCTGAACAGGTGTTGCTCGTCGGTCCAGGTTCGTTCCAGGCTCCAACCGGCCCGTTCCGCCAGGGCCCGGAAGCCGGCGATGTCATACTTGTGCGAATGCTCGGTATGAATGCGCTCGCCTTCGGCAAATTCGATGTCGTGACCGACCACGCGCACGCTCTGGTCCGCGAGACTGATCAGGGTCATATCGATCCGGCCGTATTCCTCTTCATAGACGGCCTCGTGCCTGAAGCGTTCGAGGTCGAAGTTGGCGCCGAGATCGCGGTTGGCGCGGGCGAGCACGTTGAGATTGAACTCAGCGGTGACGCCCTGCGCATCGTTATAGGCGGCCAGCAAACGGTCCCGGTCTTTGCGCAAGTCGGCGCCAATTACCAACCGGCTCCCCGGCCCCAGGGTGTCGCGCATGCTCGACATCAGGTCGACCGCCTTGTCCGGAACGAGATTACCGATCGTCGAGCCGGGGAAGAAGCCGATCTTCGGAAGACTTGCCAGCGCTTCGGGCAGTTCGAGCGGATGCGAGAAGTCCCCGACAATGGGATAAACGGCAAGCTCGGGGAAGCGCGCGCGCAACCGTTCGGTCGCTTCGTCGAGCGCGGCCGGGCTTATTTCGATTGCCACGTAGCCGGCGATGCGATTAAGCGCACTGAGCAGGATTTCGGTCTTCGTGCTGGAGCCTGAACCGAATTCAACCAGCAGGGACCCCGGCGGCGTCGTGTCCCGGATCTCCGGCGAGGCACGTTCGAGGATGCCGGTCTCGGTGCGCGTCGGATAGTATTCGGGAAGTTCGGTGATTGCCTCGAACAATTCGCTGCCGCGGGCATCATAAAGGAACCGGCAGGGAATGGACTTTTCGGCTTTGGAAAGTCCGGCAATGAGTTCGCGCGCGAAATCGAGATCGGTGGGAGCGCTGGTCGTCCGCTCCTCCAACTGCTCGTCCGAAGCTGTGTGGCGGTTGTGTTTTCCAGTGGGTGTCATGCGTCCTCCGCGAGCCGGAAGCCCATGAACTGCCAGCGCTGACCGGGATAGAAGAAGTTGCGATATGTACGGCGGCTGTGTCCGTCGGCAGTGGCGCACGAGGCGCCGCGCAGCACCTGCTGCGAGCACATGAATTTGCCGTTGTACTCGCCGATTGCGCCTTCGGGCGGTTTATAGCCCCGGTAGGGAAGGTAGGCGCTCTGCGTCCACTCCCATACGTCTCCGAACATCTGGCGGGGCGCCGGGGCGTCGGTCTGCGAGGCCGGTCGCGCCGGTAGCGGTCGCAGTGCTCCAGTACCGATAGTATTTCCGTCGGTCGAGACACCGGCGGCGGCCACTTCCCACTCGAATTCAGTCGGCAGGCGTTTGCCGGCCCAACGAGCGAACGCTTCGGCTTCGTAATAGCTCGTATGGACGACGGGTGCCGACGGGTCGAGGGGGACAAGCCCATGCAGCGTCATCTGATGCCAGGTACCCTCGCGCTTTTCCCAGTATTCGGGTGCCTGCCACCCCTTGTCCTTCACGGTGGCCCACCCATCGGCGAGCCATACCAAGGGATTCGCGTAGGCGCCGCTTTCGACGAATTCGACGAATTCGCGATTGGTGACGCAGCGGTCGGCCAGACTGAAAGGGTGAACCAGGACTTCGTGGCGTGGACCTTCATTATCGTAGGAGAAGCCATCACCGGCGTGCCCGATTTCTCGGATGCCGCCATCGTATTCGAGGTAGGTGGCGTCGCCGCCCTCATCACGCTCGATGCTGCGCAGCGGCATCGCTGCGTAGGCCGGCTGCAGCGGCTGGTTTGCAAAAAGGCACAGGATATCCGTGAGCAGCAATTCCTGGTGCTGCTGCTCGTGGTTGATCCCGAGTTCAATGAGCCGGGAGAACGCCGGGTCGTCGGCGATGCCGGTATTCAGCAGGCGATCGAGGTGTTCGTCCACGTAGGCGCGGTAATCGCGCACTTCGGCGCCCGAGGGCCGAGTGAGCAAGCCGCGGAATGCGCGCGGATGCCGGTCGCCTTTGGACTCGTAATACGAGTTGAAGCAGTATTCGAAGCGGTCGGAGTAGGGTTCGTAGCCGGCAAGGTGCGACTTCAGCACGAAGGCTTCATAGAACCACGTGGTATGCCCCAGATGCCATTTGGTCGGACTGGCATCATCCATCGCCTGAACCATCTGGTCCTCGTCGCTGAGCGGTTCGGCAAGCTTAAGGGATTGGCGACGGCTCTCCATAAGCCGGGCGGCAATGGAATTTTCCGCGCCGGGCTGGGCGCCACGGCGATCGCGTTCGAGGTTATGCAAGATGGGTGTCCTTCGCGGCTTTGGGCTGTGATGGGACACGAGTGCCAGGGATGTTTCAGGCAACCTCGTAGGATCGACCTCAGAAAAAGGCCGACGACCGGGTAAGGGGACTACGTCCGAACCGGGTTACCGGTTCCCAAAAAGTTTGCTGTCGGAAGAATGCCAGATTTTTCCCGCGTGTTGGGCTGTCTTCACTCGACCGTGATCCATCCGTCGGGGGTCAAGTGCTGTTGCGGTTTGAAACGGCGCTTATAAGCCATCTTCTGCGAGCCATCGACCCAATAGCCGAGGTAGAGGTATGGCAGCCCGCGGCGGCGCGCCTGGGCAATGCTGTCGAGGATCATGTAGGTGCCGAGGCTGCGGTTTTCTTCCGCCGTATCGAAGAAGCTGTAGACCATCGAAATCCCGTCGGAGAGCTGATCGCACAGGGCCACGCCTTTGAGTTCGCCGAGCGCGAGCGCGTGAGACAGCGGGTCTTCGGGGCGTACGCGGTATTCCACCAGATACGTCTCGATGGGGCTGTCTTCGATCATCACGGAAAAGTCGAGAACGGTCATGTCGGCCATGCCGCCGTCACCGTGCCGGGAATCGATATAGCTGCGGAACAGCGCGTAGTGTTCGGAGGTGGCGATGGCCGGGACAATGCGCGCCGACAGATCGCGATTGCGGTTGGCGATACGGCGCATCGATCGGCCCGGCTGGAAGCTGTCGACGGGCACCCGCACCGATACGCAGGAGGTGCAGCCATCGCAGTGGGGCGTGTAGGCGATGCTCTGGCTGCGCCTAAAACCGCCTTTGAGAAGATTGTCGATAAGCGCTGTCGGCCGGTCGGCCGTGAGGTGCGTGAAAAGTTTGCGCTCGTATCTTCCGTAAAGGTAGGGGCACGGCTGCGGCGCCGTAATATAGAATTCCGGAAAGTCCTTGTGCGGTGCCGTCATCAGCCGTTGGCCCTCTTGTGCTGCCCGTTCGGAACCCTGCAACGCACGATTTCGCCGCGAGAACGCTTCCCGCATAAGCCGAGTCTACTTGAGTGAAGCCGTCAAGATCAAGAACGACACCTGAGATGCGCTCACACCCTGCAAGGCTCCTTTCACGGCAATCGCATGGGGATCCGGTTCGAGGAGCTTAACGCGCTCGTCATTGAATGGTTCGTGTGACGATGTGGTGACCGCGACTGAAAAACGATAAACGGACCGGCGGCTTGGCCGCGGTCCGTTGTCTCGTAGAACGATTTTACAGAGCGATGAGGTGCCAGGCCCCTCAGAAATTGGATGACAGGCGTGCGAGCGCGTCGATCAGGCTTTCCTGTGGGCCGGCACCAGGGTCGATCGCGGCATGGGTCAGCCAGGCGAGGCCGCCGAAAGAGATGATCAGAATGCCCAGCGCCAGGACGAGGCGCTTCAAAAACCACATGGCAGTGAACGGCGATGTCTTCGCCACCGGCGCGTTTTCGATTTCTCCGACAGCCATGCCGGCCTACTCCCCTATCGAGCGTATTGCACCCCGGTTCGTGCGCTTAAATGGCGGCATGCGAACTAGGCTCCTTCCCCATATCCTGATTGGGCGACGACTTGATTTAGGTCAAGCCGACAGTTGGCTTGGGGCGTTGCGCGTCCGCAGCCGTGGCGCATGTAACACGCTATTGACGCCCAGCATCTCGCAGGAAAGCGTGTCGGCAGAAGGGAGGCTAGCGGATGATTTCATGGCGGTTAATGCCAGGCCACAGGTCTGACTGAGGCGGCGGATGTCAAAGGAGAGGGCGCGCCTGACGGGCGAGCGCCGTTGCGGCCGGCAGATCCACCTTGCCCGAGCCCATGACGGGAACCGTGTTCACTACAAGGACGTGGCGGGGCACCCAGAGTTCGGGGAAGCCTTGCTCGCGGGCATGCCGGACCAGAGCGTCCTTGTCGGCGCTGGGCGTGTCGGTCACGAGGATCAGCTGCTCGCCCTTGCGTTGATCGGGAAGGTTGACGACGACGTGTTGGCCGTCGGGCCAGAGGTTGGAAGCGAGCGTCTCAACCGCAGCGAGGGAGACCATCTCGCCGCCGATTTTTGCGAAGCGCTTGGCGCGGCCCTTAATGGCGATGTAGCCGTCGGCATCGCGTTCGACGATGTCGCCGGTGTCATGCCAGCCGCCTTTGGGCGGAACCACGATGCCCGGGTTCTCGGGGAAGACGTAGCCGGCCATGACGTTCGGCCCGCGGATCTGAAGGCGGCCGCCGGTAGCAATCCCCTCGACCGGAAGGAGCGACAGTTCCATGCCCGGCAACGGCGCGCCCACCGTGCCTGGCCGGTTGTGGGCGGGCAGGTTGCAGGCGATCACCGGGGCGCATTCCGTCGCGCCGTATCCTTCGAGGATCTCCTTTCCCATCGCTTGCCAAAGCTTGCGCGTTTGTTCCTTCACCCGCTCGGCGCCGGCCACGATAAACCGCAGCGACTTCAGGTCGTCGTTTTCGGCCGCGCGCGCGTAGCCGGTCAGGAAGGTATCCGTGGCAAACAGGACGGTTGCCTGCTTCTCGGCGATCAGCTTTGGGATCTGGCGGTAGTGAAGCGGCGTCGGATAAAGGACGATCCGCATGCCGTTCAGCAACGGCATCAGCGTGCCCGCGGTCAGACCGAAGGAGTGGAACAGGGGAAGTGGATTCAGGACGATGTCCTTGGACGTCAATTCGCCGTCGGCATGCTGGATGATCTGGGCGGCGTTCGCCAGAAGGTTGGCGTTGGTGAGGACGACGCCTTTCGGCAGGCCTTCGGTTCCTGAAGTGAAGAGAACGACAGCGGGTTTTTCGGGACGCATCCCCTGCGCGCGATGGAAAGCCCGAGCGAACTTGGAGCGCATCAATCCGCGCGCCTTGTCGACCATCCCGATCTTCTTGCGCACATCCTCGAGATAAACGATGCGAATCCGGTTGCCCGGCGTCGCTTCGGTCTTTTCCAGCGCCGCGATCACGCTTTCGAGCTTGGCGGCATCGACGAACCGCCGTGAGGTGATGACGGTGTGAAGCGGCGCTGTCTTGGCCGCCGAGACGATGTTCCGCTGGCCGGCCGTGAAGTTTAAAAGCGCGGGCACCCGGCCAAAGGCGTTGAGTGCCAGGAACGTAACCGCCATGCCCGCGACATTCGGCAAGAGGACGCCAACCGTCTCTCCCGGGCTCGTGCCGGTCGCCAGTCGATTGCCGAGGATCAGGCTCCCCAGAACCAGACGGTTGTAGTCGAGCGACTGCTTGTCGGCGTCCTCGATGGCGATCTTGTCGCCGCCAAAGCGCTGGCGGGCGTCAAGGAGGGCTTCGAAGACAGTGCGCGAATAAGTTTTCGGGTCGAGCGGCATCAGGGCGGAATTCTTGCTGCTGAAACGTTGGCGAGCTCGCCGGCGCACCTCGTCCGTTGGCTGCCGACTACCCGGCAATATGGGTGTCCGCTCGTGCACAAGGCAAGCAGGCCGGCCTGTCAGCTTGCGATTTAATTCAAATTGTGTCGCCCGAATTCACCGGCAATCAAAACGAATTGCCTAACTTGCTCTAACAGCCTGTTAAAGAATAGGGGCACAAGCGTGTTCAAGCGTTATCATTCGGCCGCGGCGGTTCGGATTAAATCGGGCGCGGCACCGGCGGCGTGGCTGCGCGACGCGGGCGCTCGCTTCCTCGACGACGAGCGCGGCGTGACGGCAATCTTCTTCGGCATCTTCATCGTTCTGATCCTGTTCGTCGGCGCTGTGGCGATGGATTACAGCCGGCTCGTGACGGAACTGAACCGGGACCAGCGCGCACTCGACGCAGCGGTTCTCGCCGCTTCGACGCAGCTTGGACTCGACGAGCAGGACGAGACCGGCGAAGCCATGGCGAAGGCCTTCTATGAGGCCAACCGGTCGGGCAGCACCTCGTCCGAGCTGAAGGACGTGAAACTTAATGCGGATGACGGGTCGATCTCGGCTCGTACCTCGACCGACTGGCGCGCCTCCTTGATGCAGGCCGTCAAATCCTGGTTCCCGACGGCCGCTGAGGATCGGCAGATCAGCGTGTCGGGCAAGGTCCGCAGGGGGAACGGCTCGACCGAGATCGCGCTGGTGCTCGACAATTCCGGTTCGATGGGCGGCACGTACATCAGCGATCTCAAGACGGCGGCCAAGGATCTCCTCGATACGGTATTCGTCGGCGTGGAAGGGACCGACCGGGTGATGGTCGGGGTCATTCCTTTCGCCGCCGCGGTCAATGTCGGATCGATGTATGCAAACGCGAGCTGGATCGACGGGTCGGGCGCATCGTCCATCCACTTCGAAAACTTCGAAAACAACAGCCGGACACGTTTCCAGCTCTTCAGCGACCTGGGAGTTAGCTGGGCCGGGTGCGTGGAGTCGCGGCCTTCTGGATACGATGTGCTCGATACGCCCGCGACAGGGGGCGACACGCTGTTCGTTCCGATGTTCGCGCCCGATGAACCCGGCGAACGCGGCCGCAACAACTTGGGATACGACAACAGCTATATCGACGACGATGGTGGCGTCTGCGAGCCCTACGAACGGGTCTGCACCCGGTACTCGCGCCGCGGGAACTGCCAGAACTGGGATACGATCCGGTTGTCCAATCCGGAGGCCCAGGCGCGGACCTGCAAATACCGCAACCGGCCCTCGATCAGTGGCGGCGGTCCGAACTCGATGTGCACGACACAGCCGATCCTGCCGCTAAACTCAACCAAGGCGTCGATCGAAACCGCCATCGATGCGATGCAGGCCAATGGCAATACCAACATCAAGGAAGGGGTCGCCTGGGGCTGGCGGGTGTTGTCTTCGGCACCGCCCTTTAGCGACGGCCGGGCGAAGAACACCGAGCAGAACAGCAAGGTGCTCATTCTCATGACCGACGGCGAAAACTGGTACAACCACGAAGACAACCATAACAAGTCGATCTACGCCTCGCATGGTTTCGCCGCGAAGGGACGGCTGGGCAACAGCTACTCGCGCTCGGCCTACACGAGCTATCTGAACAGCCGCACCCGGACGGTGTGCGAGAACGCCAAGGCGGACGGGATCACGATCTACACCATCGCCTTCCGGCTCGAGAGCGATCCAACCACAACGCAGCTTCTCAAGGACTGCGCGACCAACAAGGATCAGGCGTTCACGGCGTCGAACGGCAGTATGTTGATCGAGTCGTTCCGGAACATCGGCCGTAAGATTACCGATCTGAGAATTTCCGAGTAGATCGGGAAAACCGCGGACAGGTTCTCAACACATAACCGGCGTCCTCCGAAAGGGCGCCGGTTTGGCTTTTTAAGACCGCTGAGTGAGCCGATAACTCACTGCATAACCATAGCCTTTTAGTGTGGATGGGGTTGCCGGCGATTCGCATCGCCCCGTCAAGGCTGTGAACACCGCTGTTGACGAGGGCGGGGTTGCAACAGGCTTTCGCCAGTCGCATTGGACACGGCACCTTCCGGCTTGTTTAGCTCAAATCCGTAACCCGTGCGGTCGCATTCAGAGCGGCTGCCACCCGCGTCGGTTCCGCGTCTCACCACTCAACTCTTCTGCCTGCGCTGTCCTGTGCCCGAACTTCGGATCGGGTGGTGCGAGAGCGTTCGCCGGCAGTGTCCGGCTGCGTCCGTTCAATTCCCGTGGGGTGTCGTTTCAATGTCGCCGTCCGTCTCAATGAGAAGTCTTGCCGGCCGACTGGGTGTCGTATGCGCATTGGCGTTGATGCTATTTGCGCCGCACTTGGCCGGTCCCGCTGCCGCCGGACCGGATATCGACGAGGGGCCGGCGGCCTTCGTCGAGAACGATCATCGTTCGCATATGTCCGTGCCGGAAGGTGGGCCCTATCCGATCCGCGAAAAGGTCTTGATCGGTGTCGACAAGTCGATGCTCGTCGAGCTTCCGGTGGACATGCAGAACGTGCTGGTCTCAAACCCGGAGGTTCTCGACGCGGTCGTTCAGACGAAGCGCCAAGTTTACCTTCTGGGTAAGGATCTGGGGGAGGCAAACGCGTTCTTCATCGGACCGGACGGCCAGAAGGTGCTGTTTCTCGAGGTCTCGGTTACGCGCGATCTGACCCTTCTGGAAGACACGTTGCGGCGGCTTCTGCCTGGGTCGAAGATCGACGCGGAAATGATGGGCGACACCGTCGTTCTGTCAGGGAGCGTGGTGACGGCCGCGGATGCCAACCGTGCCGCGGAGCTGGCCGCGCGGTTCTCGAAGAAGAAAGACGGCGTGGTCAACCTGCTCGCCTCGGAGTCCAAGGAACAGGTGCTCCTCAAGGTTCAGGTTGCAGAAATCCAGCGGGACGCCTTGCGCCGCATCGGCGTGGACCTTCCCGGTGCGGTTCTGAAGAGCGGTAACTTCACCTTCGCCAAGGTCATTCAGAACGCGTTTCCTGTGACGAGCGCGCTCGTTCCAGAGGCCGTTTCAGGGACCCCGCTTCCCGGCGTCGGGGCTGGACAGGTGCTGCAGCCGACCTGGCGGACCGGCCAGCAGCGCGTGACCGCGATGATCGAGGCGCTGGAGCGTGCCGGCGTCCTGCGTACGCTTGCCGAACCAACGCTGACGGCGATTTCCGGCGAGGAAGCGAAGTTCCTAGCAGGCGGCGAATTCCCGATCCCGATCGCGGAAGACAACAATCGGATTTCGGTCGAGTGGAAGCAGTTCGGCGTCAACGTCACCTTCAAGCCTGTCGTTCTGGATGAGGGTCGCATTTCGCTCAATATCTCCGCTGAGGTCAGCGAGATCTCGAACGAGGGCGCGATCCAGCTCGCTTCGCTGTCGCTGCCGGGTCTTCGGGTCCGCCGCGCCGAGACAACGCTTGAACTGCCCTCGGGCGGTACGCTCGCCATGGCGGGCCTCCTCTCCGACGAAGTCCGCGAAAGCGTGGAAGGCTTGCCGGGGCTCAAGGATCTGCCGGTGCTCGGCGCCCTGTTCCGCTCCAACGACTATCGGCGCCGCGAGACGGAACTCGTGATTCTCGTGACGCCGTTCCTGGCAAACCACCAGCCCGTTGGCCAACTCGCCAAGCCCGACGACGGTTTTGCCCCGCAGAGCGAACTCAAAGAGCTGTTCCGGGGTCAGATCAACAGGGTGTACGGCGTCGGCGCAGTCGAAAGCGGGCGTCCCCGCGGCGACTATGGCTTCATCATCGATTATCCGGGAGTGAAGGGATGAACTCCGTGTTTGAGCCCAAGAAGACGCGCTTGCCGTCGTTCGATCCGCGGAAATCCCGGATGCATCTTGTCCTCCTGGCGGCTGCTCTTTCTGCCGGTTTTGTGACCGGGGGCTGCCGGCATCGTCTCGATGATTTCACGGCGGCCGAACTCAACAAGCCGGAAGTGCGCCACCCCATCGGCTATCGCCGGCAACGTGAGGCGCTTCTGGTCGAGATCGGCGGCAAGGGTGAGGGCCTGAGCTACGATCAGCAGGCCGACGTCTATCGATTCCTCAAGAAGTATCGGGCAGAGTCCAACGGACCGATCACGGTGTCCTCGCCGGCCTCGCCGGGGGCGCATCTTGCTTCGACGCGCACACGCAAGGAGATCATCGGTGCGTTGCGCGCGTCCGGCATTCCCGAGCGTGGGATCGTCCGCGACGTCCACCACGATGGGGAAGCCGATTTCGGTCCGGCCATCAAGCTGGCCTACAGCCGGCCCGTCGCCGTGGCGCCCGATTGCGGTCTGTGGCCCGATAACCTGGGGAGCGACCGCGAGCGCATTCATCATCAGAACTTCGGTTGCGCGGCGCAGCGCAACCTTGCGCTGACGGTTGCGAATTCGCGGGACCTGCAAACGCCGCAGCCCAGTTCGCCAAGGTCTTCCGAGCGCCGCTCGACCACCTGGGCGGATTATGTCGGTAAGCCTAAAGGTTCCGGCGGGGGCGATTCTGGCGGAACCGATGCGCCGGCCTCGCCGATTCAGACGCCCGGGCAGCAGCCCTGATCCGTGTAAAGTCTTTTACTTGCGATTGAGTTCTGGCTATTGCCAGTCGGTTTAGCGCCCATCCGCTCGTCTTCTTCGCGATCTTCCAAAGCTTGGCTTTCGGGATGTCACGGAGGGGGCGGGCGGTTTTTTTGGGGGAGAAGTGGCGTTGCGGATCGGGTTTGGCGCCTGCAGAGATCGAGACAGTCGTGGTGCGTTGTGCGTGGTGCGTTGTGCGCGGTTCGGTGTGTGTCTCCCGACCGCGTAGAGGCCGATCGCACCGCGTTGCTTGGGCCGTCCGTTCGCACGTGTGCGGCCCTAATTGCTGCTCGCGCAAAGAAGAAAGGCTCGCCCGGTTCACACCCGGGCGAGCCTTTCATTTGTTTGCTCGCGAGAGATTCGCAGATGTCGCCCGGCCGATTCAAGCCGGCCAGCAAAGCTGCCGACAATCAGAACGGAATTTCGTCGTCGAGCGTCTTGTCGAAGCTGCCGCCGCCACTGCCGCCGCCACCCGAACCGCCACCGCGCGGGGCGTCGTCATAGCCACCGTAACCGGACTGGTCGTTATCGCTCATGCCGGCGCCCATTCCACCGCCGCCCCCACCGCGCGCGTCGAGCATGTGAAGGGTTCCGTTGAAGCCCTGCAGAACGACTTCCGTCGAATACCGGTCCTGGCCGTCCTGGCCCTGCCACTTCCGCGTCTGGAGCTGGCCCTCGATGTAAACCTTCGAACCTTTGCGCAGGTACTGCTCGGCGACCTTGCACAAACCTTCGTTGAAAATCGCGACGCTATGCCATTCGGTCTTTTCGCGCCGCTCACCGGTGTTCTTGTCGCGCCACGTTTCGGAGGTCGCGATACGCAGGTTGGCGATCGGGCGCCCATCCTGCGTGCGGCGGATCTCCGGGTCGCGGCCGAGGTTGCCGACGAGAATGACCTTGTTGACTGAACCTGCCATGATCGGCTCCTTCCTGTTTGATCGCTGCGCCGTTCATATGCGGCAGCGCCGACCGCGCCGGTCTTCGCCGTGTAGGCAAAGCCGGTTAATGCGGTGATTCCGTCAGCGCCAGCCTATCAGGTCGCCCAGGAGACACGGCTTCAGTGCCCTCGTTGTCCACCGATTTGATCGCCGGGCAGCTCGACCGGCTCAGTTGCCGCGCGAACACGAGCGGGCTCCCCGATGTTGATGGCACCCGTAGGATTGCGAGAGTTCCGCTTTTGTTCGAGTGTAGCTGCGACTTGGGGCGAACGCAAGGGCGCCGGCGACGGCGCTTCATCCGCATCGCTGGTGCCGCTCAAGCCTGTCGAGCCGTCAAAAACCTATGCCGGTCAACGGTCGCGGGCGCGGTCGGCGGTCGCTTGCAATTCGGAGGCGACGCGCGCCGGTACGCCTTGCGCCGCGACGCATTCGGGATCGGAGAGCCGCTCGTCGATAACGGTAAGGTCGCCCTTGAACTGAGGGGCGATCGCCCGTAACGCGACGCCGGTCGCCACCGCTCCGTTGATCCAGCGGACACGGCACACCATCGTTTGCAGGTGCTCCGTCAACTGCTGCGCGTAGAACGTGCGGCCAACCTGGCGCGGCGGCTGAGAGAGAGTCGGCATCGTTCCCGGCTGGTCTTCCTCGCCAACGGCGGGCTCGGGTTCGGGGGCGACGGCCTGGGATTGGTAGGAACTCGTCACGGCGGCACTGCGCAGCATGTTCTCCCACAGGCCGTGATTCTGGCTTTTGGCCCAGGCGGTCATCACCGGTTCATCGAGCAGCTTGGCGACGGATTCCTTCACCCGATCCTGGAGTTTTTCGCTATCGATCTGGCCCAGAAGGGTCTGCACACGGTTGCGGGCGGCTTCGTCGATCGGCTCCAGCTTGACGCCTTCGAGATCGATCAGGTCGGTTGGTGCCGATTGCGGCGGGGTCGTCATCCAGACTTGCGCTTCACGCAGATCGGCCGCGGACAACGTCGCGCCGGAAAGGTCGGCGCCCTGCAAGTGTGCCTTGAAGAAGCTCGACGCCTCGGCGTCGCTGCCCTCCAGCAGTGCGCCTTCCAGGCGGGCGTAGTCGAAGATCGCCGCCTGCATCTTCGCCCAGCGGAAGTCGGCGCCGAACAGGCGGGCGCCATTGAAATTGGTTCCTTGGAGCGACGCTATCGCGAAGTTGGCGCCGGGGGCGTTGACCCCGCCGGTCAGGTTGGCCTTGTCGAGGCGCGCCTGGGTGAAATTTGCGCCCGAGAGCAGCGCCTCGACGAGATCGGCATCTTCGAGCACGGCTTCCTGGAAAAGCGCACCGCGGGCGTCGAGGCCAGACATCAGCGCGCCGGACAGCTCCGCGCGTGACAGATCGGTGGCGATCGCGCGGACGCAGCCCGCTTTTTCGCGGTCGCCGCGCAGACGCAGGGTGTCGAACTCCTCGCATTGAAGCGAGGCGTTGCGAAGGTCCGTGCCGTTCAGGCTGGCGTAAGACAGATCGGCGCCGGTGAGATCGGCCTGGTGCATGTCGGAGCGGTCGAGCCGGGCGTAGCGCAGGTCGCGGCCGCGCAGTTTCAGGGTCGGTTCGCCGGCGGTGACCTCTCGGTCTGAGACAAGGTCGGCATCTGTGACCACGAGATTCCGGCGGAAGTATCCGAACAGCGCGCCCTCGGCGTCAACGGGCACGAGCGGCACGACGTAACCGGTATAATAGCGGGGACCATCCGTTTGCCGGTCTTCGTCTTCCATCTCGTAAACGACGAAGCGGCTGAAGGCGTCGAGCCGTTCGCCCGGGATCGTGGCGACGAAGAACGAGAATGTCGTGACGAGGATCAGCACCGAGGCGGTCACGAGGAAGCTGACCGGGTTGGCGGCAGTGGTGCGGAAGAACGCTTTGAAGAACGACGTTTCCGCCCGCATCAGAAAGACGCCGATCAAGACGAGGACAAGGACGTCGAAGACGAGCGCGATGCGCTGCGTCCAGGTGATGAGCGCGTCGTGATACGGTAGGAAGACGACCTGCATATAGAGAAGAAGAACGACGGGCAGGATGACGAGCGTCAGCCAGCTCATGGCGTGAAGAAACGCGCCCATGACCTTCGAGCGCTGCGGTCCGGCGATAGCCTGGACGAAGAAAAGGTTGTGCAACTCAAGGCGCAACGGGTGGCTGCGATTATCGTTGGGTTCCAGAAGGCGGATGGCGTGGTCGAATTCCAGGGCCTTGCGGGCCAACAAAACGAGCTGTGAAACCACGCCGAGATGGAACAGCACCAAGACGATGGGAGCGAACTGGAAGAACTGTGTAAGCGGTATGTCGACCTGCAGAATGGGCAGCGAAACCGGTGTCTCAAGCAGCAGATTGGTGTGCGTGACCCCGGCGACGGCGATCATGAGATAGGTCATGATGCCCATGAAGATCAGCCAAGCGGTGTGGGCCGTGTCGCTTGAGCGGTTGACGGCTTCCAACAGGCTGTAAGGATTGACGGGCGTTTCACCTTCGGGCGCTACGCGGGCCACATCAGACATTCAGTTCGCCCCCCAACGGAACATAATCCGGCCATTCCGGTACGCATTGAGGGCCAGACCATAGCGGAGAAAGTGTGACGCGGACATCTCACTGATTTGCCGCAGTGATTTTCGCGGCTGCAAAGTGTTGCCATGAGGCCGCACTGGAGCGGTCCCGCGTCTCACGGCGGTATCGGTTCGCCATGGCGTTAAACCGCCCACGGCGTTGACAGGCAAGATGATCGTTGGTGTGACTGGTACGGATGCGTCCGACCGACCGGTGTTCGCCGATATCGACCACTGTAATGACTTGAGGAGGCCCGCGCCGATGGCCAAGCAGCAGTACGATTGCCTGAAGTGTCCCGGCTATTGCTGCTCATATCCGCTTATCGGCCTGACCAAGCGGGATGTCGAACGCCTTGCCCGCCATCACGGCCTCGACTTCGACACCGCCCGCGAGCGCTTCACCGAGGAGGCGCATGGCCGCAAGTACGTGCTGAGGCGGCAGAAGGACAAGCATTACGGGCAGATTTGCCGGTTCTTCGATACCGAGGCGCGGCGGTGTACGATCTATGAGGCCCGCCCCAAGGTTTGCCGGGACTATCCCAATGAACCGCGCTGCGGGTACTACGATTTCCTGTCGTTCGAACGCGAAGCGCAGGACGATCCGGAATTCGTCGCTGTCACCAATCATCGGTGATAACCTGCCGATCTCGTCTGATCTTCCGTCAAGGTTTTTCGAATTTAGCGAGCGGTTTCATGCGTACCTTGTACCTGTTCGGGCCGAACTTCGGCCTCCCCGACCCCAGTCCTTTCTGTATGAAGGCGATGATCCTTCTGAAGATGGCCGGCCTCGACTACGAGACGGCGATCTGCGACCCGCGAAAGGCTCCAAAGAAGAAGGGGCCGTATCTGGTGGACGACGGCGACACCGTGCCCGACACCACCTTCATTCGCTGGCATATCGAGGAGAAGTACGGCCACGACTTCGACGCTGCCCTGTCACCCGCCGAGCGTGGCGCCGCCTGGGCCATCGAGAAGCTGTGCGAGGACAACATCTATTGGGCCGTGCTCTATGAGCGCTGGATGGTCGAGAAGAACTTCTCCGCCGGTCCCCGCGAGTTCTTCATGTCCGTACCCATGCCGTTCCGCCATACCGTGATCGGGATGGTGCGAAACCAGATCAAGCGGGATCTCTGGGGGCAGGGCTTCGGCCGTCACTCCCAGGAAGAGATCGTGCGGATCGGCAATCGCGGCATCGACGCGCTTTCGCAATGTCTGGGCGACAAGGATTACATGATGGGAAGCGAATGCAGCGCCGTCGATGCGATCGCGTTTCCAACCGTGGCCGGTGTTTTGTCGGATACGTTCGACACCGATCTCAGGACGCATGCCGAGAAGATCGAGAATCTCGTCGCTTACAAGGCGCGGTGCATGAAGCGCTGGTTTAGCGAGTTCGACGAAACCGCGCCGAGCCCTGACACTTCAGTCGCGCCAATAGCGGCGCCGGCGGAAGGCGAGACCGCGGGCGCGTGATGCGCGTTAAGCGGTAGACCTTAGGTCGACAGGCGGGGAGGCGCCGGAACAGCGTTCCTGCGCTCTGCGCGTAGGGGGAGCGTCATGGCGACGATGACCTCCCGACTTAGCGCTTCCTCAGTTCGTACGGCTTGCTTTCGCCGCGTTCGCCCTGTAGCCCCACCAGTGGGACACCTCCCCCCAACGGGAGGCAACTATCTGGAAGGGTAGCTCATGACAGCGACGAACAAGCCGGACGTCCGTCCGGCCAATCCCCATTTTTCTTCCGGCCCTTGCGCGAAGCGCCCCGGCTGGTCCCCTGCAGTTCTGGAAGCCGCGCTCCTTGGCCGCTCGCATCGCGCCAAGGGCGGTAAGGCGCGCCTGAAATTTGCCATCGACAAGACCAAGGCGATCCTCGGCGTCCCTGACGATTACGTCTGCGGTATCATGCCGGGATCGGACACAGGCGCTTTCGAAGCGGCGATGTGGTCCCTTCTGGGGACGCGCGGCGTCGACATCCTGGCCTGGGAGAGTTTCGGTTCGGGCTGGGTGACGGACGTTGTCAAGCAACTCAGGCTGCCGGACGTCCGCAAGCTCGAAGCCGACTACGGGCTTCTCCCGAACCTCAGCGAAGTCGATTTCAGCCGTGACGTGGTTTTCACCGCGAATGGAACCACCTCCGGCGTTCGCATTCCCGACTACGACTGGATCGACGCAGACCGGTGCGGACTGACGCTTGTGGACGCCACCTCGGCGGTCTTCGCGCAGCCTGTCGATTGGGCGAAGGTCGATTGCCTGACGTTCTCCTGGCAGAAGGTGATGGGCGGCGAGGCCGCGCATGGCATGCTGATCCTTTCGCCGCGCGCCGTCGAACGGCTGGAAAGCACGACGCCGCCGTGGCCGATGCCGAAGATCTTCCGGCTCACCAAGGGCGGCAAGCTTATCGACGGGATCTTCAAGGGCGAAACGATCAATACCCCCTCGATGCTCTGCGTCGAAGACTATCTCGATGCGCTGGGCTGGGCGGAAGGCCTCGGCGGGCTTTCGGCCCTGATGGCGCGAGCCGACGCAAATGCCGCCGCAATCCACGATTGGGTGGCACGTACGGACTGGGTTGAAAACCTGGCTGTCGTGGACACAACACGATCCAACACGTCGGTCTGCCTGAAGATCGTCGATCCCGCCGTGACGGCGCTTGCCGAAGACGCGCAGGCGGCTTTCGCCAAGAAGATCGTATCGCTCCTCGACAGCGAAGGCGTCGCCTACGACATCGGGTCCTACCGCGATGCTCCGGCTGGGCTTCGCATCTGGGCCGGCGCGACCGTCGAGACCGCCGACATCGAGGCGCTGCTTCCCTGGCTCGACTGGGCGCTCGCCGAATGCCTGAGGACGTCACACGCCGCTGCCTGAAACCCACGGATCGAAACCGCTCGCGGGGACGCCTCGGGGCGGATGCCCACTCGGGCGGTTTTGGCTTCGCTCCTCAGTTCAAATTATCGCGCCATCCCGGCCCCCGGGCCGTAAGTGCGCAGTTCAGGACATCAAACAATGACCAAGCCTAAGGTCCTCATCTCCGACGCCCTGTCGGATACCGCCGTGCAGATCTTCAAGGATCGCGGCATCGACGTGACGTTTGAGCCGAAGCTCGGCAAGGACAAGGAGAGGCTCGCCGAAATGATCGGCGACTTCGATGGGCTCGCTATCCGCTCGGCGACGAAGGTTACCGACAAGCTCATCGCCCGCGCCGACAACCTGCGTGTTGTCGGCCGTGCCGGGATCGGCGTCGACAACGTCGATATCAAGGCGGCCACGGCGCGCGGGATCATCGTAATGAACACGCCGTTCGGGAACTCGATCACGACCGCCGAACATGCTGTCTCGATGATGATGTCGCTGGCCCGTCAGATCCCGCTGGCGAATGCCTCGACACAGGCCGGCAAGTGGGAGAAATCGCGCTTCATGGGCGTGGAGCTCTTCAACAAAACGCTTGGTCTCATCGGCTGCGGCAACATCGGCGGCATTGTCGCCGACCGCGCGCGCGGGCTGAAAATGCGGGTGGTCGCTTACGATCCGTTTCTGTCGCCGGAGCGGGCGCAGGAAATCGGGGTCGAGAAGGTTGAACTCGACGAACTCCTGAAGCGCGCGGACTTCATATCGCTGCACACGCCGCTCACCGATCAGACCCGCAACATTCTTTCGGCGGACGCACTGGCCGCCGTTAAGCCGGGTGTGCGCATCGTCAACTGCGCCCGGGGCGGTCTCATCGACGAGGCGGCGCTGGCGGACGCGCTCCGCTCCGGACAGGTTGCCGGCGCGGCGCTCGATGTTTTCGCCAACGAGCCGGCCGAGGAGCACGAGTTGTTCGGTATGGACAACGTTATCTGCACGCCGCACCTGGGCGCTTCCACCGGCGAGGCGCAGGAGAACGTCGCCGTACAGGTCGCCGAGCAGATGGCCGATTACCTGCTGCGCGGCGCCATCACGAACGCGATCAACTTCCCGTCGATCTCGGCCGAGGAAGCGCCGCTCTTGACGCCCTGGGTGACGCTTGCCGAACAGCTCGGCTCGTTTGCGGGGCAGCTTACCGATATTCCCATCAAGGGCGTTCGCATCGAATATTGCGGCGAAGTCGCCGGGCTCAACGTCAAGCCGATGACGGCGGCCGCGATGGCCGGCGTCCTGCGCCCGACGCTGCAGGACATCAACATGGTTTCGGCGGCTACAATCGCGAAGGATCGCGGCATCCTGATCGAGGAATCGCTGTGCGACGAGCACGGCACCTACGAGAGCTTCGTCCGGCTGACGGTGAAGACGGCCGACTACGAGCGCTCGATCGCCGGGACGGTATTCGCGGACGGGCGGCCGCGCATCATTCAGGTGCGCAACATCAACATGGACTTCGAGGTGACGCCGCACATGATGTTCGTTCGTAACGAGGACAAGCCGGGATTCATCGGCGCGTTCGGCCAGTTGATGGGCGACGAGGGCGTCAACATCGCGACGTTCAACCTTGGACGGGAAAAGCCGGGCGGCGATGCGATCACGGTCGTGGCGCTCGATGCGCCGGTGGGAGACCATGTGGTCGAGAAGGTCACGGCGCTGCCGCAGGTTCTGCGCGCCAAGCGTCTGTCCTTCTGAAGGCGCAGGTGCGCCTGGATCGCAGAGAATGGCACGGGGTGCTTTCGGGCGCCCCGTCGCGATTCAGAAGGCGGTGGCTCTGTAACTGGGGCGAGTCTTGGCGATCCGTGCGCACGCGACATAAATCCGGCGGTTTCTGGTTGGACCCATCGGGTCTATGTGAAATCCGGCGATCGGCGGCGCATTGGTAATCCTTGGCCGCCCAGGAGGGAGAGGGAGTTCCAGGATGAAAGTTGCAGGCATTTGCCAGCGGACGCTCACGGTCGCGCTTTTCCTCGCTGCGGCGGCTGCCACGACGCAGGCAGCCGACATTTCGGCGGCCAGCCGTATCGACAGCGTGACCGTTTATCCCTCCGGTGCTGAGGTGACGCGGCGCGGCAGCGTCGAACTTCCAGCGGGGGAGACGACGCTGGTTTTTCCGGATCTTCCGGCTGAAGCCGTTCCGGGATCGGTGCGCTTCGAAGCAGAGGCCGGTGCGGTGTTGCGTATCGGGTCGGTCAATCAGAGACGCCTGTTCGTTCCGCAAAGCGGCGGCGATGCGGACGGCTCTCAGCGTCAGGCCATCGAGGATGAAATCGAAGCGCTTCGGGATGAGCGCTCTCTCGTCGAAGGGCGCATCGCGGCGGCGAACGCTCAAGGTACGCTTCTGCAGAACCTCGCCAACCTACCCAACACGACGCCTTCAGGAGGCCAAGCGCCGACGGCGCAGCCCGATTGGACGCGGATCCTCGGTCTGATCGGCGTCGGTACCAATGAAGTCCGCAAAACGATTCACGACGCCCAGCTCGAGATTCGCGTCATCGATGAGAAGCTCAGAGACCTGGAAAAGAAGCTTGAGGAATTGGCGCCCAAGCGCGTCGAGCGCACGGAGGTGAAGGTTTTCGCCTCTGCCGACGCCGCGACGACGGCCGATTTCACCGTTCGCTACCAGGTGCGGACGGCCTCTTGGACGCCGACCTACGAGGCGCGGCTCGATACCGGCGGCAAGTCGCAGTCGGCGAAGCTTGAACTGGTCCGGCGCGGAGCGATCCAGCAACGGACGGGCGAGGACTGGCAGGATGTCGAGATCCGCTTGTCCACGGCCCGGCCAAGTGCCGGAACGACGGCGCCGGAGTTGCGGCCGTTGCTCGTCGATATCGCGCGGCCGCCGCGTCCCTCGCCGCGCGTCACCGCGATGCAGGAGGCCGCGCCCGCCGCGCCGGCGATGGAGGCTGATCGGGGCTTTGCGAAGAACCGCATGCGTGGCCGTATCGCAGCGGCTCCGGCGCCCGCAAAGCCCGTTACGGCCAAGGTCGAGGCTGCGCCGTTCCAGGCAACGTACGTCGTGCCTGGGCGAACGGCGATTCCAGCGAACGGCGAAGAAAAGACGCTTGTCATCACCGCCGACGATATCGAGGCGAAGCTTCGCGTGAAGTCGGTCCCGAAGCAGCAGGCCAAAGCCTATCTCTACGCGACCTTTACCTACCAGGGCGACTCGCCGCTCCTGCCGGGCAAAGTCTCGCTGTTCCGCGATGGCTCGTTCGCGGGTTCCGGTCGTTTGCCGCTGATTGCGGGGGCCGAGCACGAACTGGGTTTCGGTGCCGATGATCTCGTCAAGGTCGAGCATCGCATCGTGCAGGAAAAGCGCGGCGAGACCGGGCTTATTTCGACGACGAACACGGACGACCGGAATTACGAGCTCACCATCGAGAACCTGCATAAGCAACCCGTCGATGTGACGGTGCTCGATCAGATCCCGGTTTCGCGCAACGAGAAAGTCGCGGTCGAACTGACGGGAAAGACGCCGCCGGATGAGCGCAACGTCGATGGCAAGCGCGGGCTCGTGGCCTGGAAGTTTCCGCTGACGCCGGGGGCGAAAAAGACGATCGACTTCGGCTACACGGTGCGCTGGCCGGCCGAAAACGACATCGTCTATCGCCGCCGGTAAGTGAGGGCCGGCGGCGATTGGCGGTCAGGGATCCGCGATTGGCCGGGTGACGGCGCGGCTCGCGGGTCGTGCCCCGCCTTGCCCGTGCCGCCGGGCGGGTTTAAACCCTCGGCGTTAAATTCAGTCGGATCTGGGTGCTTTCGTGCAAGCAGGAATTTGAGCGATGAGTAAAACGCTTCTTCTGATCGTTGGTTTGTTGATCGCCTTCGGTGCGGCGGGGGCGTTCTATCTGCGGGTGGCGGACGATCCGAATGCCGCGCAGCGCTATGACTGGGTACTGCAGAAAATCGGCGCACGCGAAGAGGCGCCGGAAGAACCCGTCCCTCCTGCGGCTGACGTGGAGAAGCGTTCGGCCGATGGGAGTCGCACGCGGTCGTTGTCACCGGATGCGTTATCGGAGCGGCGGGCCGCCCGGCGCGAGCGCATCGAGCAGCGCGAACAACTGGAGCTGTTCAAGCTCGGGCTCGACTTCATGAACCTCGTTGTCGGCCTCCTGGGCATCTATCTGGCGTTGCGCGGCGTCGGCGGCACATCGCAGCGCCAGGATAGCTGAACCCGGCCCACGGGATGCGGTGCGCGTCCTCTGGACAAAGCCCGGCGTTCGCGCTGAAAGGGCCCCTTGAGAATCCCAGGCCCCGGAAGGCATACTCCGGGGCTCTTTACTTCCGGAAAGGTCTCAGATGTCGAACGTCGTGGTCGTCGGTGCCCAGTGGGGCGACGAGGGAAAAGGCAAGATCGTCGATTGGCTCTCCGAAAGGGCCGACATCGTCGTGCGTTTCCAGGGCGGTCACAACGCCGGGCATACGCTCGTCATCGGCGGCAAGGTCTACAAGCTCTCGCTTCTACCTTCGGGTGTCGTTCGCGAGGGCAAGATGGGGGTCATCGGCAACGGCGTCGTGATCGATCCGTGGGCGCTGCGCGATGAAATCGCGACGCTCGCGGGGCAGGGCGTCAAGATCAGCCGGGACAATCTCAGGATCGCCGAGAACGCCACACTTATCCTGCCGCTTCACCGCGAACTCGACGTGTGGCGTGAGGAAGCCGCCGGGGGCGGCAAGATCGGGACGACGGGGCGCGGCATCGGTCCGGCCTATGAGGATAAGGTCGGCCGGCGGGCCATTCGCCTCAACGATCTGGCGAACCTCGATACCCTCGGCCCGAAGGTCGAACGCATCCTGGTGCATCACAACGCACTTCGTCGGGGATTGGGTAAGCCCGAGTTCTCGCAGGACGAATTGATGGCCGCGCTGTCCGATGTCCGCGGCGATATACTCCCCTTCATGGACGTGGTCTGGGACCTTCTCGACCGCGCCCGCCGCGGCGGCCGGCGTATTCTTTTCGAAGGCGCTCAGGGCGCTCTCCTCGATATCGATCACGGAACGTATCCTTTCGTGACGTCATCGAACACGGTCACGGCGCAGGCCGCGACGGGGTCGGGCGTGGGGCCGCGCGTCGTCGGCTACAGCCTTGGGATCGCCAAGGCGTACACGACCCGCGTTGGCTCGGGGCCTTTTCCCACCGAACTCGATGACGATATCGGTCGTCTCATCGGTGAGCGCGGCCGCGAGTTCGGAACGGTGACCGGGCGGCAGCGCCGCTGCGGCTGGTTCGACGCGGTTCTCGTTCGCCAGACGATCAAGGTCGCCGGGATCGACGGCATCGCGCTGACGAAGCTCGACGTGCTGGACGGTTTCGATGAGGTGAAGGTGTGCGTCGGTTACCGGCTGGATGGCGAGACGATCGATCGGTTGCCGGCCGGGCAGAACGCGCAGTCCCGGGTCGAGCCGATCTGGGAGACGTTTGAGGGCTGGTCGGAATCGACGTTCGGTGCGCGCAAGTGGGCCGATCTTCCGGCGCAGGCGGTGAAGTATGTCCGCCATATCGAGGAACTGATCGAGTGCCCGGTGACTCTATTGTCCACGTCTCCGGAACGCGATGATACGATCCTGATGCGCGATCCGTTCGAGGATTGAGGCGGGCCGCGGTGCTGCGGCGGCTCAATCGCATCGTCGCCGGCGAGGGTCAACCATGGATTCCAAATCGGTTTTGCGCCGCTACGCAAAGGGTCAGGCGACCATCGTTCCGGTGAGCGATGTCGCCCGCTCGATTTCTTTCTATGTCGACGTTCTGGGCTTCGAGAAGCGCGAGCAGACCGAAGATGGCTCCTACGGGCTCGTTTCCTGCGGCGACGTCGGCCTCATTCTTCTTGGCTGCGACGACGAACGGGCGCTCGCGGCGACGCGCGAGAACATCTCGATTTATATCTGGGTCGATGGTGTCGACGCCTGTTACCAGGAGCTTTTCCCTGCTCTTACGAAGCTGCCCGAGGGCCGCGTGCGCGCACCGTTCGATCAGCCTTATGGGATGCGCGAGTTTCACGTGAAAGACCCCGATGGCTGCCTTTTATTCTTCGGCGACGGGATCAACTCACGGGCGAGTTGACGGCCTCACGACGGGTATTGCTTCAGCTTTCCCGGAGTGTGAGGCGCGTCCGGCGGTTTTCGTTTTCATATTTGTTTTACCCCGTTCAAAGCGACGTCACTTTTTCCTTGATGACAGGTTTGTGACAGACTTAAGCTGATGGTTCGGCGATTGTCGGACGTCTGGCATCTATTGCCACCATTCCGCTCGCAGGCGCGGATCAACGCCCGTCACTCGCCATCGAACCGGGTCTTTGGAAGAGGGCTCGAGAACCGCCTGCGCACGACGTGCTCTCTCCTTGGAGCCGGCAAGGTCGACTTGTCGAGAGGAGGTTGCACGGCATGTTTTTTCGGATGGGGCTTGCCTTATATGTTGCGGGCCTCGCCTGCTTCTTTTCAGGAGCGGCCGGGGCCAACGAAACGATTGCGCGCATGTTTTGGAATAGGCTTCATGTTTATGAGGCCGACGCGATACGCGATTACACCAGCAATAATGTTTCCGATGATGTGCTGATTCTTAGCGAGCAGCTTTGGGATTTGTCGCAGCAAGCGGTTGTCGAGCCGGAATACGAAACCTGCAGGATCGCCGCGCGAACCCTATCGATGATGGTGGCAGGCAGCTACTGGTCGGCCAAGTCCAACGAGGTTGCGATGGACTGGCACCTTTACTCCGGCGACTACGTCAAGAGCCGCTCTCACTGCCTCCGGGCGCTCAAAGTCGAGGAAGAGGGCGAGCATCGATTGCCTTTGTGGTTCGGACGCTGAGGCCGCGCCCCGCAGCGGCAGCGGTGCTATGCTGCCGCCCTTACGTCGCCGGTGAACCCGGCGGCGCTTTCGGGAGTGAGTTCAGCGGCCAGGAGGCGCGCGGGATCGACCGGGCCGGGGAAGCGAACCTGTCCGGGTGGGAGCCGGTTGAAGCCGAAGCGGCCGTAATATGAACGGTCCCCGACCAGCAGCACGACTCGAAGTCCGGCGTCCCGGGCACCGGAAAGTCCGCTAGCGATCAGTTCCCGGCCGACGCCTTTGTTGACGAATCCCGGTTCCACCGCCAGAGGGCCCAGCAACAAAGCGCCGCTTTGGCCACCGACGGTTATTGCAGTGAAGCGCACGGCTCCGAGCATTTTGTCGCCAACATGGGCCACGCGGCAGAACGGGGATATGGGCGGGGTCCCCTCGCGGATACGATATGCGGTGAGCGCAAAGCGCCCCGGGCCGAACGCGCGCTCATGTAGCGATGCGATGGCGTCGAGATCGCGCGCGTGGGCGGGCCTGATCGCGAGATCGGACAGGAAAGCCGGCGGCATATCGCCGGCGCGGCTCGACTTCGACCTTTCTTGATCGTTCGCCATACTTACCAGTTTTCCGCCGGGGTGCCGCCGCTGACGATTTCCTCGATCCGGGCGCGGGTCGGTTCATTCGTGTCGGCGGGCAGGTTGTCGAGCGGGAACAGCCCGTGGTCGGAGATTTCGGCGTTGGGCCTTGGAGTGCTGGTCTGACGCCAGTCGCGAAGGACGAAAAGTGCGATGTGATCGCTGGGGAAATATTTGAAGTTGGCGTATATCGAGAACAGCTGCGGGCGACCTTCGATCTCGACTTTGGCTTCCTCGCGCATCTCCCGGGTGAGTGCGCTCATCAGCGTCTCGTTCTTTTCCACGCCGCCGCCGGGAAAGTGCCATCCAGGCCGGTAAGTATGCTTGATCAAGAGAACCTTGCCGTCTGGCGTGAGCGC
Source organism: Filomicrobium sp. (assembly GCA_965226995.1). Classification (GTDB taxonomy): domain Bacteria; phylum Pseudomonadota; class Alphaproteobacteria; order Rhizobiales; family Hyphomicrobiaceae; genus Filomicrobium. The sequence goes on along the minus strand of CBDDFK010000006.1, from coordinate 202,911 downwards.
GCAGCCTTGTGCGCCCAGAGTGAGCGAACGGGTCGTACGCCAGTAGGTCTGAATGGCCTTCTTGATGACGACGCTGGAATGCATCGGTTCGTTCTACCCCTTGCGGTACGTTTCGGTGCGGCGCAATGACGTTCGGTGCTTGCGACGGGTGTGCAACGCGACCTACGACGGTTTTTTGCTCGCGTTCCCTGCAACCTTTGCGCCGGATTGCGGTCAATTAAGGTAGGTCGCGCGGCGAAGCCGTTCGTTCGGCGCGATCGGCCACGCTTACGGCATCCTACCAACTGGACACTTCATGGCCGGCAAACCGATTTTAACTCTCGCTCACCTGTCCGACGTGCACCTCGACACGCGCGGCGGCTTCGGCTGGCGCCATTGGCGGCTCAAGAGGCTCCTTGGCTATCTCAACTGGCGCCGCGGGCGCAAGCATACCTTCTCACGGCGGACAGTGGATCTTATCGTCGATGACATCCGGGAACGGAAGCCGGACCATATCGTCGTGACCGGGGATCTGGTGAATTTCGGCCTGCCTGCGGAGTATATCGCCGCCCTGGAATGGCTCGAGAGCCTGGGCGATAGCGAACAGATAACCGTGGTCCCCGGCAATCACGACATCTACGTGCCGCTGAGGTCGGAGCCTGGCGTCGAGCGCTGGCGCGCCTTCATGTCGCCGGATGCGTTCGGGAAAAAGCTGGCTGGTACGGCCGAGGCGGGACGCGATGGATTTCCGTTCGTACGCCGGCTGCCGGGAAACATTGCTCTCGTCGGTCTCAACTCCGCGGAGCCGACGCCACCGTTCGTGGCCGCCGGCTCGCTTGGCGAAGCGCAACGTGCGAGGGCGGCTGAAATGCTTGCTGCCCTGGGCCGCGAAGGGGTGGTCCGGGTGGTTCTCATCCATCATCCACCGCTTCCCGGCCAAGCCCCTGCACGGCGGGCGCTGAAAGATGCAGCGGCCTTTGCGGAGATCCTGCGTGAAGTCGGCGCGGAAATCGTGCTTCACGGTCACAATCACAAGAACAGCCTTGCCTGGGCCGAGGGGCCGGACCGGCCGATCCCGGTCCTGGGGATCGCCGCGGGCGGGCTCAGCGTGACAAAAAAGCCCGATGATCCGTTCGGACGCTACAATTTGATTTCCTTCATTGAAGCCGATGGCGAACTTGAGATTGTCGTTGAGGGCCGCGGCCTGAATCGGATGGGAGGCGAGGTCTCCGGGCTCGACCGGCAGGCGTTTCAAATCGGCCGTATTGAGGGATCCCGCTTCGAAACGGCCGGCTGATTGAGCGGCGTGAATGCCGGATTGCGGATTGCTTGACCGGCGGGCGGCGTTATGACCACGCTTCGTTGTCCTAATGGAGACAGCCATCGGGCTGGGTGCAGGAGAACATTTGTGACGACAGCGTCTTCGTTCGCGCGGCCTTTGTGGCTGGTGGTGATCGCCGCGGCGTCCATTGCCGCGATCGGCATGGGTCTCCGTCAGGTGATGGGCCTCTACCTCGTCCCGGTGACCGAGACACTGGGATTGGGACGGGAGAGTTTTGCCCTCGCCATCGCGATCGCCAACCTTGTCTGGGGCTTGGCCGCGCCATTTACCGGCGCCGTTTCTGACCGCTATGGGACTGGCTTGGTGGTTGCCTTCGGCGCAGTGACGACGATGGCAGGCCTGCTCCTCCTGCAGAATGCGACCGGCGAATTCGATCTCTTCCTGTCGGGGATCTTCCTCGGGTTCGGCGTTGCGGGCGCCGGGGTCAACGCGGTTGTCGGGGCGGTCGGCCGTGCCGCGCCACCGGAAGAGCGCTCGGCGGCCATCGCGTCGGTCGGGATGGGGGCGGGCGTGGGCATGCTAATCGCGCTTCCCTACGCCCACCTGCTTCTCGAAAGCCTGGGCTGGCAGCAGAGCCTCGTCGTTCTCGCGGCGACCGCGTCGCTGATCCTGCTGCTCGCGCTTCCCGTCTCGGGGCGGCCTGAGAACCTATCGACGGCCGGCGCCGATCAGTCTCTTGTCGAAGCGCTCTCGGAGGCCGCCCGCCACCCGAGCTTCTGGCTTTTGAACGCCGGGTTCTTCGTCTGCGGCTTCCATGTTGTGTTTTATGCCACCCACCTACCGGCGTTCGTGGCCGACCAGGGTCTTGCGCCGGAGGTCGGCGTTTGGGGGCTGATGGTCGTCGGGCTCGGGAACCTGATCGGCACATATGTCGCTGGGCAATGGGGGCGGCGCCATTCGAAGCGGCAGGGCCTGAGCGGTATCTACCTGGGCCGGGCCCTGGTTTTTCTCGGGTTTCTGTTCCTGCCGATTACGCCCTTCACGGTGATTGCACTCAGTGCGGTACTGGGGCTGCTCTGGCTTTCGACGATTCCCTTGACGTCGAGTCTCGTCGCCACGTTCTTCGGGGCTCGGTGGATGACGATGCTTTATGGTATCGTGTTTCTGTCGCACCAGCTCGGGTCGTTCGCGGGGGTCTGGCTCGCCGGCGCCCTCTACGATCGCTACCAATCCTACGATACGATGTGGTGGATTTCGGTCGCGCTGGGCGTGCTGGCGGCAGCGGTTCATTGGCCGATATCCGAAAGACCGGTGGCGCGGCTCGAGGCGCAGGTCGGGAAGTAAAACTGACAGTGTCCGGTCCCGGCGCTGTGGATTGGCAGCGACTGATGGAAGTGTCGAGGCGACGAGGAGCGAAGCAGGCATGTCTCTATCGACAAACACCTCACTGGACCGGCCGTCGCTAGCGGCTGCGGCGCCCTCCGGCCGGATGCCATTTGCTGTGAAAATCGCCATGGCGTCGCTTCTCGTCGTCCTGGTTTCCGGTGGGCTCTATTTGCTGGCCGTGCGCGGCGATGCGCTGCTTGCGGACTTGGCTGCCGTTGCCGCCTTGATCTGCGGTTGAGGGCGCGTTCCATCGTCAGGGGCGTCTTTGTCCACTCCGGTTCTTGTCAGCCGTTGTCTCCCATGGGACAGCGCGTCTGCGCGGCGGGCCGTAGGTTCCTTGCATCGACAGGCGGTCAAGTCCGCCGTCAAGAACTCAGGCAAGGAGCTCGGAAAATGCTGAATATCAAGAACACCACGGCCGCCCTTTTTTCGCTGGCCGGCGCTGTAGCCGTCATGGGATTTGCAACGGCCGATCAGGCGGAAGCCAAAGGCGGCGGCCGGCAGACCCATATCGAATATTACAGCAGCGACAAGCCGCTCCACGGCTACGATGGCCGGGCGATGGGCGGCTACTATTGTTCGTACGTCCGCCTGCCCAAACGCGTCTGCAAATGGTCGGGCGGTCGGGAAGTCTGCAAGGTGAAGGGTTGGACGCTGCGGCAGGAGTGCCGGTGAGGTCCTGAAACAAAAAGACGCTTCCAGCAGAGGGCGCCGCTGGAAGCGTCGACCGGGGATAGCCCCGGCTTGGGCCTCTCTGGTGAATAGCACCTGCGGGGTGGCACTAACGCCAAAGTGGCTTTTCGTGTTCGTGACGTGCGCGGAGCGTTCGTCTGCTGAACTCGCTTCAGAAGTAGCTAATGCCTGGAGGCTAATTGCCGCAACTAGCCTTTTGTACTCGCAGGCCTCAGTTTTTCTTATGGAGGAGCTAATCGCATCTTATGCTGCGAATGCGCCCGATGCCCCAATTTCGTCTCGGGTCGGAGGAATTCGCATTCAATATCAATCCCGTAACAGTTTTATGCAGATGCGTTGTCAATCCCGTGACCGCACGCAATCAGGTGGGACGCTATCAAATAGGACTCATTCCAATGACTGGAGGAAGGCGATCAATTGGCTCCTCTCAGACGGGCTGAGTACGAGCGGGCGGCGTAGCGAGGGCGAGAGCCCGGCGTCGTCAGCGGTCAACGATGTGTAATGGTCCAGCACGTCAGCGAGCGTAGGCTTCGAGCCGTCGCTCATATAGGGTGCCGTGAGCGCCAGTTGGCGAAGACTGGGGGTTCGGCGCGGGAGGCTAACGGGCCCGGACGTGCTGCTTCCTACAGCGTTCAAAGCAGCAAGCCCGATTGCGTGGCGGCGGTCATCTGTCAGCCGCCATCCGGCGTGACACGCAACGCATCCTGCCTTACCGACAAAGAGCCTGAACCCAGCTTGTTCAGCCGATGAAAGGGATTGGTCGTCGCCAGCGATATACCGGTCGAAGCGCGAGATGGGTGGACGCAAGCTGAGGACGTACGCCGAGACTGCCTCAATCAGGTTTCCATACGTTAGTGGTTGAGCCGCGCCGGGAAACTCCCTTTCGAAGGCCCGAGTCACGTCATCGTCTCCGGCCAGCCGGTCGCGAATTTCACGCCAGTTTCCGGCCATCTCCTTTGGCGATTCGATGGGCCGGCGGACTGCGTTCGCGATGTCGAGCGGTTCGCTGTTCTCCCCCGGTCGTCCCGCCCAGGCGAGGCCGAGGATAGCCGGCGTATTCGCCAGCGCGGACTTAGGCTCTCGCGAGACCGCTCGCGGCCGCCCATCGGTAAAGGCCAGCGACGGCTGGTGGCACGACGCGCACGAGCGGTCTTCCGGGCCTGAAAGCCTTCGATCGGAGAACAGCCGACGGCCGAGATCTACGAGTTCGTTACTCAGCGGAGCGCCGTTCGGGGTCGGTATCGCGGAGAGTGGCGATGTCGGTGGGCGCTTGAAAACCTCGCGCCACAGGGGCAGCAGATTGTTGTCGCGAGCGGGGCCGTCGTTGGCTGAGACGTCTGCGGTCCCGTGCGGGGCCGCGAAGGCAAGCGCTGACATCGAAACGATTGCCAGTAGCGAGAGGGTGCGGACTTCAAGCCGCCGCATCGTTCTTTTCTCGATCCAGCGTGCCGAATACTTCGGCGAAACGTGCCAGGAGGTGCTCATCGAACGCCGCCATCGTCATGGGCTTGCCGAGGTCGGCGAGGCTCGTGACGCCGTGAGCGGCGATCCCGCAGGGGACAATCCCCGCGAAATGGGACAAGTCGGGCGCGATATTCACCGCAATGCCGTGGAAGCTGATGCCGCGGCGAATGCGGACCCCGAGGGCGGCGATTTTATCTTCGCGCGGCGTGCCGTCTGGATTTTGCCGTTCGACCCATACCCCGACCCGACCCTCGCGGATCTCGCCGCGGATGCCGACGTCGGTGAGCGCGCCGATAACGATTTTCTCCAGGGTGCAGACGAACGCCCGGACGTCGCCGCCGAAGCGCTGGCGGACATCGATCATGACGTAGGCAACGCGCTGGCCGGGGCCGTGATAAGTATATTGGCCGCCGCGGCCCGTCGGGTAGACTGGAAAGCGTTCCGCGTCGATGAGATCGGCTTCGTTCGCACTCGTGCCCGCAGTATAGATCGGCGGGTGGGTGACGAGCCATACGAGTTCCGATGCCTCGCCCGCCGCGATTGCCGCCACGCGGGCTTCCATCGCCGATACGGCTTCGGGATAGTCTAGCGGGCGTTCGCTCCGCCGCCAGAGAATGGGTCGCATCGTGGAGGGGTTTCGGATCGGATCGGACATGGACACGTCGTTGCGGTCGATACGGTGGCGCGCTTTGGGTGACGGACCTACCTGATCCGTCCGTGGCGGAGGGTCAAGCCCCAGGCCTTTTCAATCATGTCGCGCGCACGGGGTCTTGCCTTCGCCGGGCCCTTCTGATAGCAGCATCGGTCTCGATTGGTGCGGGCCGCCCCCGCCCGATCGGAGTGCGGTCGTGGCGGAATTGGTAGACGCGCTACCTTGAGGTGGTAGTGGGTAACACCGTGGAGGTTCGAGTCCTCTCGACCGCACCATTTTTGTTTGCGCGCAGCCGCCCCACCGACCCTGCGCGCGTTGGTTCCGGTTCGAGGAAAGTCCTCTCTCACCTGCACCGGTTTTCAACTTTCATCGCCGGACACTTGCGAGCCGCCATCAAGTCGCGCGACGGCGTATTGCTGCTGAGCTGCCGCTTCCCATTATCTTGCCACGCGCAAAACTAATTGGTCAGGTCCTGGTCCTCGCCATTGCCGCCGGGCGCGTTATCGCGGCCGAGCGTGAAGACTTGTCCGCCCTGGCCGCGGCCCAGCGGCCGGTAGTGGTAGGGGCGGCCCCACGGATCGATAATACCCTCCGCGCGCTTCAGGTATGGGCCGTTCCACGTCCGGGTGCCGGGCGGCGGCTGCAGAAGGGCCTTCAGCCCGGTACCGCTTTGAGGGAAGCGGCCGTTATCGAGCGCGTAGAGCTCAAGGGCTGTGGATATTGCGCTGATTTGAGCGCGCGCGGTCTCCGTCTTCGCCTTGCCGAGATATTTCAGGACCTGCGGGCCCGCGAATGTTGCCAGTAGAGCCAGGATCGCCAACACGACGAGCAGTTCGAGTAGCGTAAAGCCTGCGTCGCCGCGGATCGTCCGCCGGACTGGGCGGCGTATTGGTTTGTTCGCAGTTGAGGGAACTTGCGAATGGGGAAGGTGCTCCGGGTCGGACATGCGTAAGCCTCCTTTTTACGGGGCAATCGGGTAGAGCCACGCGATCCAGATGGCGGCGGCGATGAAGGGCCCGAAGGGCAACTTCTCATTCAACGGAAAGCCGGTGCCCAGCCAGCCCTTCACCAGGACGAAGACGAGGGCCGAGGTCGCCGCGACGAAGACGACGGGCGCAAGCGCCTCGGCACCGACGAGCGTGCCCCCGGCGCCCAGTAGCTTGGCGTCGCCCATCCCGAGTCCGTCGCGGCCGCGTAGGTGTCGGAAGGCGCGGGCGATAAGCCAGAAACCGGCTAGGCCGATCGCTCCGGACGCACAGCTCCAATAGAGCGCATTCGTTCCCTCGGTGCCGGCTAGGGCTATCCCCATCGCTGCGAGGGATAGCGTCAACAGGTCCGGCAGGCGCATTTCCTCGATGTCTTTGAGTGTCAGCGCGACGAGGAGCGCGCCGAGTGCGAGCGAGACGGCGATCTGGCCACTCGTTTCGACGAAGCCGGCCGTCTGTGCTAGCAAGAACACGAGCGCGTAAAGCGCTACGACCAGCGTCAGAAGCCAGGGCGAGCCCGCTCGTGCCCATGCGCCTGTTGGTGTCACTTCATGCTCCTCTTTCGCGTCGATCATTGCGGGCAGTGGCCGGGGAGCGGATTTGCCGGCCCGCCGGTCAGTCTTCGCGGAAAGCCTTCTCAAGTTGGTCGGTGAAGGGTTTTGTCAGGTACGAAAGGGCGGTGCGGTTGCCGGTGGAAATGAAGACCTCGACCGGCATGCCGGGGAGCAGCTTCAGGTCGCCGAGCAGCTTCCGGGCGTCCGCGTCGATCTCGACCGTCGCCTTATAGAAACTTTGGCCGGTCTGCTGATCGACCGTGACGTCGGCAGAGACGCTGGAGATCAACCCTTCGGTTTCGGGTGTCGTGCGCTGGTTGAACGCGGAGAAGCGCATGCGCGCCGTCTGTCCCGGGATCACCTGATCGATATCGACCGGGGCAACGCGGGCCTGAACGGTGCGCTTCGCATTATCGGGAACGATCAGCATCACCGGTTCGGCGGGGGTGATGACGCCGCCGACGGTGTGCGCGGCGAGTTCATGCACGACGCCCGACTGCGGGGCGGAAAGAAGCATGCGGTTGAGACGGTCGGTCGCTGCCGTCTGGCGTTCCTTGAGTTCAGCCAGCTTGCCTTCGATATCGCGAAGCGCGCGCTGGGCGTCGTTTCGGATCTTCTGGTCGATATTCAGGATCTGCAGGTTCAGTTCGCTGATCTGGCCGTGCGAGCGGGCAATTTGCGCAATCAGGTTGCCCAATTCACCGCCGAGGCGCGTCGCCTCGCGCTCCATTGCATAGACGCGTGAGACCGGGGTCAACTTGCGTTTATGGAGTTTGCGGATCTGGACGAGTTCTTTCTTGATGATCCCCAATTCTTGGCGCTTGGCGTCGCGCTGCTGGGAGAGGCCGTTGATTTCTTCCTTAAGCTGCTCAACGCGCAGCCCGAGTTGTTCCTTCTGGCTTTTTTCGGTCTTTCGGTTTTCCGTGAAAAGTCTGCCCTCGCCGGCTTTGACGCCGGCGGCCTCGGCGCCCATTTCCAGAAACGACGGTGGGAATACGAGATCGTCTTCCCCGTCGCGCTCAGCCGTGAGCCGGAGCTTGCGACCGGACAATTCGATGAGCTGAGAGCGGATGATTCCAAGTTCCGCTCTGGTCTGGGTGTCGTCGAGCCGGACGAGAGGGGCGCCGGCGACGACGATATCGCCCTCGCGGACCATGATTTCCGCGACGATCCCGCCGTCCTTGTGCTGGACCTTTTTGACGTTGCGTTCGACAACGATGGAGCCGGGCGCGATGACCGCGCCGGAGAGTTCGGCGAAGGCGGCCCAGCTTCCGCAGCCGAAGACGAGGCCGGCGATCACCAGCGTGCCGAAGACGACCCTGGGAAAAATCGTGAACGACTCTGCAGTTTCGACTGGGGCTTTAGCCGCTGGATTATTCGATTGCGTCATTTTTTCACCGTTTCCGCCGCTGGTGCGCGTCCGTTTCGTATGTCGGGGTCGTGTTCACAGAAACCCGTCAGCTGTGCCAGTAGAAGTGATCGTTATCGAGCATATGCCGTCCGTAGAGTTCGATCTCGAATTCCGCGTCGTCGACGTAGTCGATATTGCCGGAAACGATCGTTATTTCGTGATCGCGGAATTCCTCGTAGCGCAGCTTCAATTCGCCGGGTTTCGAGAATGCCTGATTTTCGGAGATGAGAACGAACTTGCGGATGCCTTCGTCGCGCAGGGTATCTTCGAACTCGTCGGCGAATTCGCGCGAGATGTCGTCGAGATCGATGCGGTCGCCGATCTCGAAATCCATGATCTTGTCGCGGTTCCCGCCGTAGCCTGCGCTCAAGGTTGAGCGAAAGACGAAGATGTCGTCCCCGTCGCCGCCATGGAAGACATTCATCTGATCGTTCGCGATGATCCGGTCGCCGCCGCTCGATCCAAAGACGTTCTCGATGTTGGCGAAGCTGTCGGTTCCGATTTCGTCGGAACTCGCGGTGCCTTCCTCGAGATCGACGGTCGCGCCGGCCGACGTGGCGGAAAGGTCGAGGGTGTCAGTGCCCTCACCGCCGTCGAAGGTGTCGTCGCCGTCATCGACGGTGGCCTTGAAGACGTCATCGCCAGCGTGGCCGGAGATTTCGTCGTTGCCGCCGTTGCCGGTGATTTCGTTGTCGGCACTGTTTCCGGAGAGTTGGTCGCCAGCCGAGGTGCCCAAGAGGTTTTCGATGCTTGTCAGGCTGTCGGTGCCGATATCTTCGCCGTTGGCGACGCCGGTTTCGAGGTCGGCGGAGATTGCCATGGTGACCTCGCCGTAATCGGCGGTGTCGCTACCGTGACCGCCGTTGACGTGGTCGTCGACGCCATCGGCGCACATGACGAAGGTGTCGTTGCCGGCCTCACCGTGCAGGATGTTTGCGGCGTCGTCGGAAACGATAGTGTCGTTGCCTTTCGAGCCGCGGACGTTCTCAATGCCGGAGAGAAGATCGGTTCCGGTTTCCGCAGATGTTGAGCTGCCGGACCTCAAATCGACGCTCGCGCCGGCAAAGGTCTTCGACAGGTCCAGCAGGTCCGTGCCTTCACCGCCGGTGTAGGTGTCGTCGCCATCGTCGATGGTGGCATGGAACACGTCCGTGCCGCCGCCGCCGTCGAGCGCGTCGTTCCCGCCGTTTCCGGTGATCTCGTTGGCGCCGTCGTCGCCGGTGACGGTGTCGTTTGCCTCCGTGCCTTTGACGTTCTCGAAGCCGGAGATCTGGTCGCTGCCGGTCCGCGCGCCCTGCGATGTGCCGGCGTTCAGGTCGACGCTGACGCCGGCACTGACGGATCCGAAATCGAGCGTATCGATGCCGTCGCCGGCGCTGTAGTCGTCGTCACCGTCGTCGTCGGTCGCGCCGAAGACGTCGTTGCCGCTGCCGCCGTAGACCCGGTCGGCGCCTTCGTTGCCGAAGAGAAGGTCATCGCCGTCGCCGCCATCGAGGAAATCGTCGCCCAGCCCCCCCATCAGGAAGTCGTCGCCTACGCCGCCGTCCATCCGATCGTTTCCATCGCCGCCGAGGAGGTTGTCGTCGCCCTCTTCGCCGAAAAGGAGGTCGTCGCCGTCGTCGCCAAAAAGGAAATCGTTGCCCGCGCCGCCGTAGAGGCTGTCGCTGCCATCGCCGCCGTGGATCGTATCGTTGCCCGTACCGCCGAAAACAAGATCGTCCCCGGCGCCACCGTTGATGATGTCGTCGCCGCCCTCGCCCTCGATGGTATCGTCGCCATCGCCGCCGTTGAGGATGTCGCGGGAGGCCAGGCCGATGATGATGTCATCTCCTTCCAGGCCGTCGATGAGATCCTCGCCGGGCGTGCCGATGAGCCGGTCGTCACCCTCGGTCCCGGTCAGTTCGATGCCCGGCGGCGTCTCGACTTCAAGCAAGGCGAACTGGACGACCGTTTCGAGCCCGTCGGTGATTTCGTAGGCGAAATACACTTCGCCGATGAAACCTTCGTCGGGCTGAAACAGCCACTTGTCGCCCGCGGGAGTAAGTTCGCCAGCGGATGACGAGATCTGGCGGATTCCGAGAACGTCGCCGTCGGGATCGACGACGCCTTCAAGCAGGTCCTCAAGTCCAAGGCTGAGCGACTGGTCGGCATAAATGGCGTCGAGGACGATCATGCTGGCAATCAGCGGCGCCTGATTGAAGCGATAATCGTCTTCGGTCTTCTCCTCATCGGCTTCCGGGAAATAGCGCGATGGGCCGGACGGTACGCGGTCGCCGGTGCTGGCGCCGCTCTCTGTCGGTGCGGAAGCCGCGGCTTCGCCGCCTCCCATGTGCGATTCCGCGAAATTGTTCGCGACGGAGGCGAGATTTGGCGGAGGCGTGCCGTTGTCGTTTCCGGCCGCGTTCAGCGGCTGGAGTCCTTTGGCGGCTTGAAGGTTGAACTCGATGGGAATGAGTGCGTCGTCTTTGGCGAAAACCGCGATGGGCCGAACGCCGAGCTTCAGTTCGTTGGGAAGGTCGCTTTCGGCAGGGGGAGGGGGCTCTTGTGTCGCTTGGTTCGAGGCATCTTCGGGCGTGGCCGCCTCCGCGGTTGCGGTCAGCTCGTCCTGGGCCGGCGAGAAGATCTCGATGTCTTCGAGTTTGTTTTCGGAAGCGCCCTCGGTGGCCTTCGACGAGCCTGGGAAAGCGATGTTCTTGAAGAGCAGGAACGCGTTGGCCAGCACGAAGCCGAAAGCGAAACGCGTGATCAGCGCCGCCGTTTCGCCGCTCGGTTTTTCTTCGTATTTGGCGCGCGGGAGGTTTTCCTGCGCGCCCTCGCTTACGATGCGCGAAGGGCCCATTGGGTTGCTCCCTGGGGCTTGCGTTTCGTTTCCTGTGCCGATGCAGCGTTGCCGGTGGCCGTCGCCGCAGAGGGCGGTGCCTTGCCGCTGCCGTTCGAGACCCGAGCCCCACCTTGCTGGCCGTGGATGATCTCGTCCTTGGATCCGTAGGCGGCCAGTCGGCCGTTCTGGATGACCCCGACGAGGTCGATCGCCTGCAGGGCGCTGGGGCGGTGGGCGACCACAATGACGATGCCACCGCGTTCCTTCACGTTGCGGATGGCTTCGGTGAGGGCGGCGTCACCTTCGACGTCAAGATTGGAATTGGGCTCGTCGAGCACGACCAGGAACGGGTCTCCGTAAAGCGCCCGGGCAAGCCCGATCCGCTGCCGTTGCCCGGCGGAAAGGGCGGAACCGTGCGGACCGAGTTCCGTCTGGTAGCCGTCGGGCAGGCGGACGATCATCTCATGGACACCGGCCGCGCGGGCCGCCGCGAGGATCGCGCCGCTGTCCGGGTTGGCGGCGAAGCGGGAAATGTTGTCGGCGATTGTGCCGTCGAGCAGGCAAACTTCCTGGGGAAGGTATCCGATATGACGGCCGACTTCGTCAGGTGCCCATTGCTGGAGTTCGGCCTCGTCGAGGCGGACGGCGCCACGGACAAGGGGCCAGACGCCGGTGAGCGCTTTGGCCAGCGAGGACTTTCCGCCGCCGGTCGGCCCGATCAGCCCGAGGGCGTCGCCGGCCTTCAGGTCGAAGGCGACATCGCTGAGGACGACGGCGCCGTTGGACGGCGTTGCCACCGTTACCTTCTCGACCTTGAGCGTTGACGTCGGAGCGGGGAGGTCGATGTAAGGCGTTTCGTCGTCGAGCGTCGAGAGCGTGTCGCTGAGGCGCTGGTAGCTGCGGCGCGCCTGAACGATATTCTTCCACTGGCCGATGGCCATATCGACTGGTGCCAGGGCGCGGGCGGCGGCAACGGAGGCCGCGATAATCGCCCCGGCCGTCAGATCGCCCATGATCGTCAGGTAGGCGCCTAGACCTAGGACGGCCGACTGCAACATCATGCGCAGGACCTTGGACACGCCGGAGAAGGTTCCGGTGATGTCGTTGGCCTTGGTCTGCAACGAGATGTGCTCGGAGTTGGCGTTGGCGAAGCGCTCGATGGCGCGCCCGGAGAAACCCATGGCGTGGAGGACGTCGGCGTTGCGCGCGTGACTGTCGGCGATCTGCTGACGATTGATCCCGGCCTGGTGCGTGACCTGGCTCAATTGCCGCGTGAGGATCTCCGTAATCAGTGTGAGCGTGGCCAGCACGATGGCGCCGGCGAAAACGGCGACGCCGAGCCAGGGATGCAGGAGATAGACGAATGCCAGATAGATAGGCATCCAGGGCAGGTCGAACATGGCGATCGGCCCTTGGCTGCCGAGGAACGATCGCACCGTGTCGACGTCGCGGCCGCGCTCCAGGGCCTCGGTCGTCGAGAAGCCGTAGCGGGGCATGTCGATCGTCACCTTATGGGCCAGAGGCGCCATCTGAACGTCGATCTTCGCGCCGAGCCGGATCAGGATCTGAGATCGAAGGACATCGAGGATGCCCTGGAAAAGATAAAGCCCGATGGCCAGTGCCGACAGCGCCAGAAGAGTCGGCACGGATTGGCTTGCCAAGGTTCGGTCGTAGATCTGAAGCATGTAGAACGCGCCGGTCAGAGCCAGCACGTTTACGATGCCCGAGACAATGAAGATGAAAAGGAGCGCGCCCCGGAAGCCCGCCAGTTGGGTGGCCGGTGTCTTTCTCTGCCGGCCCGCCTTGCTTTTACTCTTGCGCATTCCAAGGCCCCTTCAACTCAATACCCTGACCGATTATCGGCTGTTCACCATGAAAGTCCGTCAGTCGCTTTATCGATGCAGGCATTTCTGCCGCCAGTCTTGCAGTTATCGTTCCAGGCCTGAGTTGCCGCAGGCCTGGAACCGTTCAGGTCGATCAACCCACACCGTTGAAGTCTGAGACCTTCAAGTCGTGGCGGTTGAGGAGTGTGATCGAGAAGTCGGCGTTGCCGTCGTCATCGCCGTGACCTTCAAGGATCGTGTATTCATTGCCGTTGCTGTCCTGCTCGTGGCGGAACACGATGTTGCCGGCGCTGTCCATCGTCGGATCGGCGGTCAGCGTGAACTCGCCACCGGCGAGGCCGAAGCTGGCGGCGATGCCGGATACGTCGATGGTGTCGCCGGCCTGGAAGTCGGCGATGATGTCGCCATCGGCTTCGGCAGCGGTTTTGAAGACGAACGTGTCGTCTCCGGCTCCGCCGGCCATAACGTTGGCACCGCTGCCGGCGACAATCGTGTCCGCACCGCGGCCGCCGATGACGTTTTCGATGCTGGCGAGTTGGTCGAGGCCGATCTGATCGCTCTCGGCACTGCCGAAGGCGCCGCCAAGATCGATCTCGACGGACTGGTCGACCCTGGAGAGATCGTAGGTGTCGATACCGTCGCCGCCGAAGATGGTGTCGTTGCCGTCACCGACATCGGCAATGAACGTATCGTTATCCTCGCCGCCGTCGAGGTGGTCGTCGCCTGCACCGCCGTCGATGACGTCGTTGCCTTCCTCGCCGAAGACGCGGTCGTCGCCTTCGTCGCCGAACACCATGTCGTCGCCGCTGCCGGCGAGGACGCGGTCGGCGCCATCGCCGCCCAGGATCGTATCGTCGCCGTCGTTGCCGATGAGGTTATCGTCGCCCTCACCGCCGAGCAGCGTGTCGCCGCCGCTGCCGCCGACGAGGCTGTCATTCTCGCCCAGGCCGGCGAGAAGGTCGTTGCCACCGGCACCCATCAGCGTGTTGGCGCCTTCGTCGCCTTCCAGTTCGCGCGGTGTGACGTCGGCGACTGCCGGGCCGTCACTTTCGCCGTTGTCGCTTTCTCCGTCATCGGCACCGTTGGCGGTGTCGTCGGCGGTGTCGAGTTCTTCGGCGCGGAAGATATCGGAGGGCAACCCTTCGAGCCCGGTGGTGCGCGCGACGATTTCGGAGAAGTCGCCGAGGCTGTCGTAGAAGTCGAAGTCGCCAACGCGGTCGAGGTAGTAGAAGCGGTCGCCCTGCTGCAGACGATCGAACTGCTCGTGGAGAACAACCCAGAAGGTCACGCCGACCATGCCGCCGTTGATGTGCTGCTCGGCGAGACCGCCGACCCAGAGATCGACGCGGTCGATGCCTTTCACGAGGCCGTTGCCGCTTTCCAGGATCTCGACATTGATGTCGGGATTGATCGCGGAGAAGGCTTCGATCTCTTCGGCGGCGAGCATCAGATCGGGATAGGCGTCCTTGAACTGTTGCAGCACCTCATCCGAAAGCCCATTGCGGAGCTGGAAGTCCTCCCAGGTGGCGTACGGCGTCATGTCCTCGCCGGAAAGTTCGATCGCCTCCTTGATGTAGGGATTGTCGGACTTGGCAAGATCCATCTTGACCTGGTTCAACGTGCCGAGCCCGACATCCCAGGCGCGGGCGACGTTGAAGCCGAACAGGTCGGCGCGGATGCGGACCAGATCGCTGCGGACCGCTTCGACCAGGTTGTAGTCGACCTCCTCGGCCTGCTGCTGGACGATGCCGCCGAGCACGTTGGAGACGCCGATCTGCTGGAAGCCGGGCTGCGGCGTGTAGCCTGTTTCCTCTTCCATTTTCGCCAGAGCTTCTGCGCCGTAATAGGTCTGATGGTCGACGAAGCTGGTGTAGTTGAAGGCGTCTTCCTCGTTGGTCGGGTTGAGGAAGGCGTCGAACAGCGGCACCTCGACGGCCTGACCGTTGGCATCGAGTACGGTGACGTTTTCGCCGATCAGGGAGTGGCCGACGCGGTAGACGGCGGCGGCGAACTCGTGGCTGATGCGGGCGTCCACGGTCGGGTCGTAATCGTCGTGGCCGTGGCTGCCCGAACCCTTCATGCCGCCGAGCAGGTAGTCGGCGAATTCGTCGAACACCACGCGCTGATACTCGGCTTCGTTGACGATCTTGGCCGCCTCGAAAATCTCGTCTTCAGTGCCCTGGAAGCCCGCGGCCTCCAGCTTGTCGACGTGATAGTTGTGGTTGCGTGCCCAGACGGTGTGCATCGCCGTCAGTGTGTAGTTCTCGTTGGCGCGCAGATCGCCGGCGACGTAGTGCTCCAGAATGTTGATGAAGCCGTTCTTGTCGCCGATGAGCGTGTGACCGGAACCCATGAAGTCGTTGTTGAGATCGTCGAGGACGGCGGTGTTGAAGGTGCCGTCGGTGTTGAATAGGTCAGGATAGTAGTCCTGGAAGCGGACTTCGCCTCCGTCGAGCGACGGGTGCTTGAAGAGGGTGTTGTTGGCCCAGTGATGTTCGAGCGCCTCGCGCAGCGTCGGGAGTAGATTGAACTCCGGGTTTGAGGGGTCGACGCCGCCGGCGAGAAGCCTGGCGGTCAGCCCGCCGTTGTCGTCGCCTTCGCGCAGGAACTGGCCGACCAGTTCGGTCGAGCCGTAGGCCTGGTTCTGGTCGACGAACGGGGATGTCTTGTTGGTGTGGAAGGGATTGCCGTCCTGGTCGAAGCCGGCGACGGCACCGCGGGTCAGATCCGCGGGGTTATTCGGATCGAAGCCGACATCGAGGCCACCGATGGCGATCTTGCCGTACGCGTCGCTCTTGGGAAGGAAGTCGAGGCCGTGGTCGAAGTACTGACCGAAGGCCATGAAGAACAGGTTGGCTCCGGCTTCGTTCTTGCCGACTTCGGGCTCCTGGAAACCGATCTTGTTTGAGATGTCGCGGGGGTCGAGGCCATTCCAGATGGGGTTGATCTCGCGGTTGATGACGGTGTTGTCGCCGTCAACGATCTCGTCGCCGTAGCGCGCCGTGGTCAGCCGGATGAAGGGCTGGTCGGCCGAGCCGTAGTCGGGATTGGCCTGGTTGTTTCCGGTTCCTTCCAGATCGCGCGTTCCGGTGAACAGTGCGTCGTCGTCCTCGTTTCCAAGCGGGATGCCGTTGACGAGCTTTTTCAGGTTGATGAGATCGAGGGCGGAGTAGATGAAGCCGTCGCTCGTTCCCATGCCGTTGAAGGTGAACTGGCCGCCGCTTTCGAACGTGACCGAGTTCTGACCGTTCGAGGTCGTGGTGGTGCCGTCGCCGTTGTCGGTTTCAACGTAGCCGGCGCCGGGGTCGAGGTTGACGACATCCTGCGGGCGTCCGCCGCCTTCAATGTGATCGTTGCCGCCCTCCGTGTTGAATACGACGCGGTGCTCGGAGGTGAGCTGCGTCATGTCGATGGTGTCGTCGTGCTCGGAGCCGGTGATGGTGATCGTGTTGGTGGCAAGCGTCGTCGTCGAGAAGTCGCCGATGATCACCACGTTGTCGCCGCGAATGTCGACGGCGCCCTCCACCGAGGCCGCGATGGCATCCGTGTTGAGCACGATCTCCTGGATGTCGGTGAGTTCGGCGATGATCTCTTCGCCGGTGCCGTCGTCGCGGGTGATGACGATTTCCGGCGTTCCGATCAGCGCCGACGCGATTGCCGTGGGAAGCACGACATTCGTGTCCGCGGTCGCATAGATCCGGTAGGTCTCGCCGAGGCCGTTGCCGTTCACTTCGAAGGTGTCGGCGCCGGCGCCGCCGTCGACGACGTCGTGATCGTCGTCGACGTTCCAGATGATGAGGTCCGCGCCGCCGCCGCCGTCGATGACGTCGTTACCGTTGCCGCCTTCGATGGTGTCGGTGCCGCCGTCGCCGTTCAGGGTGTCGGCGCCGCCGTTGCCAATGAGAAGATCGGCTCCACCGCCGCCGTTCAGCGTATCCGACTGCGCGCCGCCGATCAGGCCGTCATCGCCGCCGTTGCCGTTGATAATGTCGGCGCCGCCCTCTCCGAAGAGGATGTCATCGCCGTTGCCGCCGTTGATGGTCTCGGCCACATCGTTGCCGATCACGATCTCGTCGACACCGTTGGCGCCATTGAAGGTGGTTTGGCCCGTGGCGAGGAAGGTGACGCCGGCGACGAGCTGTTGGGCCTGCTGGAACGTAATCGTCTGATCGTTGAACTGCAGGAGTTCGACGTTGATCAGTTCGTCCGTCTGGTTGCCGAAACCGACTTCGAGATTTCCGTTTGGAGCGAAGGTGAAGGTCGCGTTGGTCGAGAGCGTATTGAAGACGGCGGTATCGTTGCCGCCGCCGCCGTTAATGAAGTCGCTGCCGCCGCCGCCATCGAGGGTGTCGTCGCCGCCGTCGCCGAAAAGTTCGTCGGCACCGCCGTTGCCGTTGAGGGTATCGGCTCCGGCGCCGCCCGAAAGCAGGTCCGCGCCGCCGCCGCCGAACAGGTTGTCCTGGCCGCCGCCGCCAATCAGTTCGTCCTGCCCCTGGTTGCCGCGCAGGGTGTCGCCGCCGGGGCCGCCGTCGAGAATATCGGAGCCGGGCCCGCCGATCAGCGTATCCGCGCCATCGAGGCCGAACACTTGGTCGTCGCCGGCGAGCGCGTCGATGGTGTCGTTGCCGAGCGTGCCGATGAGAAGGTCGTCGCCCGTTGTGGGTACGGGATCTGCGGCCGCCGCCGTCAGTGCGGTCGGCGCCGAGAATACGCTTTCGATAACGCCCTGACCGTCCACGAACGAAGCGCGGACGCGAAGTGCCAGGCCTTCGGAGTCCGGAGGTACCTCGATCGTCGCGCCTTGCAGCGGGCCCTCTTCTCCGGCCCCGTTGATGATCAGGATATCGGTGAAGTCGCCAGTGCCGGCATCCTGCTCGATTTGCCAGATGAACGAGATCGGGCTGTCGATTGTATCCGCGTCGGCGATGTCGCCTGCCGTGGCGGTGAGTTGTTGGCCGACGGTCGGGTTGCCGCTGAGAGGTTGGTTCGTATCCGCGTCGAGGATCAGGGGGGCGCCGGTCGGCGCAGCGTTGTTACCCGATAGCGTGATCTGCTGATCTGCAAATGAAAGCCGCTCGATGTTGCGCAGCAGGTCGGTGCCGTCGGTGAGGGCGCCTGCCACGTGTGAGACCGAAATGAACCCGTCGCCATTGTCGTCGCCGATCACGCCGTTGGTGTTCTCGATGACGTATTCGGAGCGGACGCCCGAGAAGACCGCGGTGTCGAAGTCGCCGCCGTTGTCGTCGTTGAGGATTTCGCGAACGATGTGGATGTTGCCGGGGTTGACCAGACCGGCAAACACGGCGGCCTGGAGGTTTGGATGTCCGCCGATGTCGGTCGTCTGACGCGGGTCGGGATCAAGAAGCATGTTGCCCGTGACGACGGCACCGTTTTCGTCGATCTGCTGGCCGAGTTCATTCACCGCGTAGAGCTGGCCGTACATGCCGTCCGCCGACGCGATGGGTGCGCCTGTGTCCGGGTCGCGGATCAGGAGGCGAACGTTCAGCCACAGGTCGCCGTCGATGATGTCGTCGCCGCCGCGGCCTTCGATGAGGTCACTGCCGTCGCCGCCCAAGATGATATCGCCGGCACCCCATTCGGTCGTGTCCGCGGTGAACAGCGCGGTGGCGTCGAAATTCCCTCCGAAGTCGCCTTCGCGCAGGCCCCAGATCAGATCGAAGTTGCGCAGGACGTTGTCGCCGCCGTTGTTCTGCGTGGCATTGGTCACGGCATCGGCGTCACCGCCGCGCAAGATATCGGTCGAGGCCGAACCGGACAGACCTTCTGTCTGGTCGAACCGGTCCATGATGTTTTCCGGGCCGGGCGGGATCGGCGTCTCGTCGAAGGCGCGGAGGAAGAAGTCCGCTTCAACGCCGTTCGGGTCGCGGGCGTAGCTGGCCCAGTCGAACCCGTTCAAGCCCTCGAAGCGCTGGATGCCGATACCGCCGAGCATGATGTCGTCACCGGATTCCGCGTCGTAGTCGTCATCGCCCTGGCCGGGGATGAAGACGTCGTGGCCGGTCACGGTCGAGTTCAGGAAGGGGTCGCCGTTGTCGCCCTGGAGAAGGTTGTTGCCTTCCTCGCCTTCCAGCCAGTCGTTGCCCTCGCCGCCGAAGACGATGTTGGATTCCTTGCCGGCGGAGATGAAGTCGTCGCCCTGGCCGCCGAAGGTTTCCGAGAGGTCAGTGCCCATCAGGACGAAGTCCTTGCCTGCGCCTGCAAGGATGAGATCTTCGCCGGCTCCGGAAGAGATGGCGTCGTTGCCGTCCTGGCCCTGGATGTTATCGAGGCCGCCGACGTCGGTGATGATGTCGTCGCCGGCGCCGCCAAGCAGGATGTCGCCGCCGTCGCCGCCTTCGAGCCGGTCGTTGCCGCCGTCGCCCCAAAGCGTGTCGTCGCCGATGCCGCCAATGAGGACGTCGTCTTCCTCGGTGCCGCCGAGGACGACGTGATCGCCGCCCGTGTATTGCAGAAGGTCGTTGTCGCCGTCGTTATCGAGATCGCCGCGAATGACGAGCGGATTGGCGTCCGGACCGAGATCGAGGAACGGGTTCTGTGCCCCGGGATTGACGGGATCGTTGGTCGGGTCGCGCGTCAGGTCGAGGGAGCCTGGGATTTCCTGCTCGACATTTGCGGTGATGACGCCTGTCGGAAGGGCGACGTAGCCGACATTCTCGGTCGTATGGTTTGTTTCGTTGTCGAGCGATACGTCTTCCTCGATGAAGAACGACGCTCCGTTGGCATCGATGGTGCGACCGCGAACGGCTGCGGTGTCCGCCCCATCGAGCGTCTGCATCTGGGCGAAGAAGGCCGGCACCGCTGCGAAGGCTGTTGGGAACGACAGATTGGTCTGCTGGTGCGTGACGTTGTCGCCGGTAAGTCCGGTCGTAACCGAGCTTCCTGGCGCGGCCTGGATGGCGATGTACCCGACCGTTTCTGCTCCATGCACGCCACCGCCGGGGCCGCGACTGGATGCGGCCTCTTCCTCTTGCAGTCGGACATCGAAACCGGTGTTCGTGACGTTCGCCATGCGCGTGGTCACAGCGCTCGGGTCGTTCGCGGTTGAAACCTGGGAGAGCACGACCGGCGCGTCGGTGAAATCGACGAGCTGTACGTTCTCGACCGTTTCGTTTTCGGCTGTGACGTTGCCGGCCTGAATGACCGTGCCGTCGGGCAGGACATGTCGGCCGGCCTGCATGGCGACCCAACTGATCGTCTCGCTTGGATGGGCGCCGTCGGCGCGGTCCCATTCGTCGATCTGATACTCGAAGCCGGTATCCGTGACATTGCGGACGCGGGCCGTGACGGCAGCGCCGCCGTTCTCGGTATTCACCATCACCACGACGACGGCGTTGGGGATAATCTGGCCGTTGTCGAAGGTGACCGAGAACCAGTCGTCGGGTCCGGTTTGCGGCGGCGTTTCGAGCATGCCGGACTGGCCGACCGCCACCTCGACGATTTCCGTCAGGGGCTCGGCGTCGGCGTAGTTGATCTGCCGCGACTGGTCGACCTCGAGGATATAGGCGGGCGTTGAGAAGATATCGCCAGGCAGGTGATCCGCGCCGTTGTCACCGATATCGGTGTTGCGGATGATCATGTTGGCGAACGAGTTCTGTTCGAGCTGGGTGATGAAGTTCAAGCCGGCGGTGCGGGCCAGATAGTAGAACCGGTCGCCGTCCTGCAGGTCCTCCATCTGCTGTTCGAAGACGAAGTTGAACGACGAGCCGAGCATGCCGCCGAACGGTTCGATGGCTTCGGCGAGGCCGCCGATCCAGAAGTCGACGACATTGAGGCCGCCGAGTCCGGGGTCGACGATCTCGGAGTAGGCGCCGGTGGCGTTGAGGAAGTCGAGCCGGTCTTCCGGCACGGTGACCGTACCGATAACGGCACCGTTCTCGTCGAGGATGTCCTGATCCTGTCCGAGTGTGATCGCCATCGCGGCGGCGCGCTTTCCGGCGAGCGTGTCTTCGGCAAGGATGGCGTCATGCGTGCCGTATGCGGCGATGAAGTTCACGATGGACGCGCCGCCGTGCTTCGTGTGCAAGGCGAAATCGAGCCAGCTATCGTAGGGCTTCAGTTTCGTGTCGCCGGTTTCCTCGAACCACTGTGCGCGGGCATCGTTGAGCGAGGGCACACCGGTTTCGCGGCCGCGCGCGAGGTTGAGGGTGGCGAGGTCGAGCGGCAGACCGAGGAGGTTGTTGCGCAGCGCTTCGGTGACGTACTCGTCGATCTCGCTGCCCTGCTGGCGCGTCATGCCGCGCACGATCGCGCCCGCGGCTTCCGCTGAACTCTGCGTGAGAACATCGGCGTCGAGGACGGTTCCATCGGCGTTGACGCGGGCGTTGAAGCCGACCGGATTGAGGAAGGCTTCGATCAGGCCGACCTCTGTCAGGTTGCCCTGCTCGTCCATGAGATCGACGGTCTCGGTCAGCATTGAATGGCCGAAGCGATAGACCGTGTGGGCGAACTCCGCGACGATCGAAGCGTCGATGCCCGGCTCGTAGCTGGCGAAAATGTCGATCGCCGGCTGCACCTTGCGGCCGAATTCCTCGAACACGAGATGCTGATACTGCATCTCGGTGCCGAACTTGGACGCCTGGAAGAGGCGGTCGCCATCCCAGACCAGCGCATCGATTTCCGTCTGCGTCGTCGGGATCGCCGTGACCGGCTCGACGAGGAAGCCGTTGAGAAGTTCGAGCGCGGCGATCTCGCCCGTCGGATCATCGACGGTTGCGAGGTCGATCATGTTCTCGGTGGAGAGGAGCACCGATTTCGTGTGCTCGACGAGCCGATTGTGTTCCTGGTGGAAGACGTGGTGGACGGCGGTCAGGCCGAAGTTCTCGTTGGCGCGGCCGTCGCCTGCGATGTAGTGGGCGTCGAGAAGATCACCGTCGTAAGCGTCGTCGTTGGTGCCGTCGGCATCGTTCGTGGCGTCGATGCCGTCATTGGCGTCGCCGTCCTCGTAGCGCGCGCGCGGCTGGCCCTGCGAGTCGACGGGGTTTGCGTTATGGGCGATATCGAGCAGGAACGAGAAGCCGGTGCGCGGCGCGGCCTGGCCGAGAACGTTACCGAGGCTGTCGGTGACTTCGCCGAGAGGCGAAACGGAAATGGGGTTATCGGGATCGCCCTCCACGACGGTGCGGTCGTCGAGGACGATCTGCGGGAAGCCGTTCGGGCCGGCTAGAAAATCGCCGTACTGATCGACGGCGAACTCGGGAATGTTGAGGCCGTCGATGTCGGTCAGCACGAAGCCCATTTCAAGCGCTTGCGCCTTGACTTCGCCCCAGGTCGCCATGCCGCCGCTGGCGCCCTCGATCAGCCCCCCGGTGGTGAAGGGTTCGGCCTTGCCGTCGTTGTTGCGGTCTTCGAATTCGTACTCGCGAATCCAGATCTGGTGCGAGGGGTGCGAGGTGTAGGTCTGGTTCTGATCGACGAATGGAGAGGTGAGGTTCAACGCCTCGCCGTTCTCGTTGAGGGTGGAGCGCGTCAGCACCATGAAGTTGGTCGGGCTGTTCGGGTTGAACAGCGGATCGTCTTCCTGCAGCGGCACGAAAACGGTGCCATTGCCGCCCTTGGCGACGAGGTCGAGGCCGTGGTCGAAGAACTGTCCGAACAGCGTCATCCACGAGTTGAAAGGCGCCGAGAGCCCTTCATCCGGGGCCGTGTTGAGGATCGTCAGGAGACCGTCTTCGTCTGCCTCGATGCCCCAAGCCTCGAGCGTGGTGTTATAGGCTGCCGTGGCGGCGTCGATGCCGGCCTGATCGCCGTTTTCGAGGGCTGCCTCAAGATTGCGGAAGGCGAGCGTCACTTCCGGAATGGCTGTTGTCACGTCTTCGACGCCGGCGAGCGCTAGCGCGGCATTCAGGGCAACCGGGTTATTGATCGTCTGGTCGACAATGAGGTTTGAAATGGTGCGCGGTTCGGGATCGAGAACATCGCCGAGCGGCGCCGGGCCATTCTGACCGGGGTTCTGTACCGTCGGGTCGTAAGACATCGGGACGGCCGGCGCCGGGCCGTCGCCATCCGGGTCGACCATCACGGTTGGATAGTCTGCATCGAGCAGCCGGGGGAACTCACCCGTCGCGCCGAAGTATTCGTTGCCTTCGACCAAGTTATTCAGTTCGCCCGAGATCGTGCGCATGCCGATCGGTTCGAGCGCGTTCGGCACAAGGGCGAGCAAGGTCTGGCGGCTGACTTCGATGTCGGCCTGGCTCCAGGTGTTGTTGATGTCGATTGAGTTGGTCTGCTGGGCGTGGCTTTCGGAGACCTCGATGCCGTCGAGGATGAACCGGAGGTCGTGTTTCGTATACGCAACCATTACTGAGTCTCCCTTGCCCATCAGGGGCCAAACACCTGGAAAACACGGCGGGGAGCGAGAGCGGAGCGGTCGTTGCGGGTTCGAAACGGCGCTTGGTCAAATCCCCGGCATCTGATCAAAATCTGAACCGGGGATAACTTTTCCGAAACGTTTGTTCGTCGCTCAAAATGGGGCGACCGAGGTCTCGTCAGACGTTCAGACCATGGTCTGACGCAGGTCGGACTTTGAGGGTGGAGGATAAGCGGGGACATAGATTGCGGAAGCGGATGATCGCGGTGCGGATGAACCCGCCAGTTTGCAACAGGTTATTGAAATATCGGAATGAATACCGCCGCTGTCGGCTGGAGCGCCTTCGGAGGGAGGCATCCGACCCGAAATAAAGCGCTACGACCGCGTGGAAATCGACGATTGCTCGCTGGAGTTCCACGCGGCGTACGCGGGTCAAACATTCCGCTTGGTGCGGACGTCCAACCTGTGCCTCGGCTGGCGGTTTCCTGCCGAGCCTACCCAGTATTCGTAGAACACAATCAAACGGACCACAATTGGTTCCTGCACTGATTAAGTTTTTTTGTTTGATTGGTATTCGCTATAGCGCTCCATGAGCTGTTTGCCGTTGATCCAACTCAAATTGCGCTCCTATGTCGCAGGGACTTCCGTTGGATATCGTCAGCCCAAGGACGGCAAACGTTCGGACGGAATTCTCGGTGAGATTTGCCTTCGCCGGGGCTCAAGCTGCCCCGCTAAGTTCGAATCGCGTAGCCTGAGCGGAATCCGTCATAGTGGCCCAGTTCGATCTCGTCATGCGATGGGCGTTGGGGATGCCAGCGGGGTTTTCACGTGAAGCAATATGGTGCGACTCGGGCGCTCAGGTTGATCTTGGCACTTGGCGTCCTGGTCTTTGGGCTGGCCACTCCCGCCGCGGCGGGCGGCGGCTTGAAAGACGGCTTTATCGACGACTTTTTCCCTTTCTATGGCGACCAGAAAGGTTGCTACTGGGAACGCGGACGCCGGCATTGCACGCATTATTGCTGGTGGGAAGTGAACGGCCGGCGCTACTGCCACGAACGCGAGCGCCGCGCCCATCCTCAAGGTGACCCATCCTTCCGGCCTCATCCGCCAGAGCCGCCGATCTATGCCCGGCCGCGGCACTATCGGCCATATTGATTGCTGGCGAACCGGACTTCGCCCCGGTCAAGTGGATGTGCCTCAGGATCGGCGTTTCGCGCGCGGCGCAACGACGATGCGCAGAGGATCGGACTTTGAAGCCCTCATAATAGTGATCTCGATTAGATCGGGCAGGCTCTCGCGCCGGATCCATGCGTCCTGCCATGACTTTTCTGTCGAAGTATCGGCCAGTGTGCCGAAGTAGCGAAACCGGACGGATTGCACCCCGCCGATCAGCCGTGTGGGTGGGCCGTCGATTTCTTCGGCGGTCTCCGCTGGGTTGAATGCGGCAAGGCGAACCGACAAGGCTCCGGCTTGCGCCGGGCTGTCCCCATTCGGCTCCAGGCCGAGGGTCATGCGCGAAAGTCCGGCGCTGGGTGAGGCGTCCGGCAATGGTGCCACGAATGTCAGCCTGGCCGGGCTTCCTTCAAAGACCGGCCGGGTTGCCGAACGCGCACCGAACCAAACCGGGCGGGCAGCTTCGAGACGGTGTCTGATGAAGCGTAGGCCAGCGGCGTCGGACTGCGCGGCTTCGAGTTGCCTTTCGGTCTGTTGGCCGCGCTTTGAAAGTTCAATGAGTTGGGGCACGGAGAGCATCGCCAGCGATACGATTGCCAGTGCCACGATCAGCTCCAACACGCTGAAGCCGGCGTCGCTTCCAGCCCTGCGCGCCGACCTGGTCAGGGTCCAAACGGAGTTCAATCCGTGACGCCGTGCGGTCAAAGCGGATCCTCCAACTTGAAGGTCTCCAGAGTCACCGCACCAAGTCCTGGCTTCAGGGCTCGCCGCCAGGAGACTGAAACCTCGACGCGATACAGCCTTGGCGTGCCCGTTGGCGCTGAGACTTGCGGAGTGTTTGCCGGTTCAGCGACCACCGAAATGTCGAAGCCGTCGGGTGTGCGTGCGGCGTGTCTTCCGCGCTCAAGCGGCCAGGTATGGCCAGCCTTGGCCAGTTCCGATTGCGCCAGCGCGATGGCCCGCGTTTCCCGCTCGGACGCTGCGATACCTTGCCAGCTTCCCGATAAGCCGACCGATACGGCAACAAGTGCAGCCGTGAGGACAACCAGCGCGACCAGGGCTTCGAGGATAGTGAAACCATCCGACGAGGAAGAGGTGCGCGGTGTCATCGCGCCCCCCAGACTGCCGTTTCGACCGATCCCGTCAACCAGTCAATGCCGATTTCGGCCCGCGCGCCGCCGCGCCGGAGTTCGATGCGTCCGCCGGTCGAACTGCCGTCGGGAAGGAACGCGAAGGCAGCTTTTCTGCCGGCGGTCGTCTGGTTTCCACCGACGGTCGCGGAGATGACGGTGCCCGGACGGAACGGTATCGCGCGTGTTTCGCCAGCGCCGTAGCTTCGCCGATCGAGGTCGAAGACGACCGTCTTCCGCCGGTTCTCCCGGATCGCGTTTGTGCGGGCACTTCTCAAGGTTGCAGCGATGGCGCGCGCTTCATCTGCGACGGTGGCTGTCGGTGCGCGGCTGGGCACAAGCGTGACGGTCATCATGGCGACGAGGCCGAGGATCGCGAGGACGATCAGCATTTCGAACAGGGTGAAGCCTTGGGTGTTCACCGAGGAGCGCCGTTGGCCTTCGCCGGGGACTTTCGATTGACCGCTCATCGCAATGCCAGATCGTTGAGGCTGACGATTGCGCCCATGACCGAGAGAATCACAGCGCCGACAAAACCACCGAGGAGGAGTGTCAGGACAGGCCCTGCCAGCGTGGTCGCGCGTTCCAGAGTGCGTTCCAGGGCCTTGTCTTCGATTTCGGAAAGTCTTGCGAGCATTTCCGGAAGCTGGCCGGTTTGCTCGCCCACGGCGACGAGACGGACCGCGAGGGGACCGAATGCACCGCTATTTTCCAGTTGCCGGGAGAGAGGCTCGCCTTTGGCCAGGTTGGTGTGCGCGGTTTTCGCGGCGGTTCGGTAGCGGGCGTTCGATAAGGTGTCCGCGGCGATGCGGGACGCATCGAGTAGCGGAACACCGCCTTTCAGAAGCATCGATAGCGTGCCTGCGAAACGGGCGGTCTCACGACGACCGATCATTCCGCCGATGAAGGGGAGACGGGAAAGGAGGCGCCCGGTGGTCTCGCGAACGGCGGGTTGGCGGGCAATCAGCATCCCGACGAGAATCGCGGTCAAAGCGATGGCGGCATATAGCGTTCCATGGGCGGCGAATGAGTCGCGCAGACCGATAAGAGCGGAGATGATTGCCGGAGGCTCTGCCCCGGCATCTGCGAAGACCGGTTCGAGGGCGGGGACGAGTAGCGCCATAATGATCCCGAGCGCCAGGACGGCTGCGACGAGAAGAACCAGCGGATAGATAAGCGCCGATTGAATTTTCTGGCGGGCGGCGCCGCCGCGCTTGAGAAAATCGGCAAGCGCCGAGAGCACACCGCGCAGATTGCCGCCGCGCTCTCCCGCTGCGACGAGTTTGCGGTAATAATCCGGGAACAGCCTCGGGTAGGCGGTCATGGCCTCAGCGAGACTCTCGCCGTTGAGTACGCGCGACAACAGGCCGTCAATGACGTCTCGGCAACGTCGCGGCATCAGTGGCTGCAAGGCCAGGATTCGAAGGGCCTCGTCGATCGGCAAATGCGCGGACACCAGGGTTGCCAATTCGCGGGTGAAGAGTTCCAGTGCGGCGGCTGGCATGCCTCCGCTCCCGCCGATTTCGAGGGCCCACCATGGCGTCTTACGCTGCCCGGAAGCTTCCTCGACATCGACCGGAAAGGCATCCCGCTCGCGTAGGCTCGACAGCACGGCGCTCCGCGATGCACCCTCGAGTTCGCCCTCCACGAGTTGTCCGTTGCGGTCATAAGCGCGGAACCGGAAGCGTCGCATGATCAATGCTGCGTGACGCGCAGCACCTCCTCGAGGGTTGTTTCGCCGGCCAGCACCTTGGCCACGCCATCGGCCAGCATCGATGTCATCCCTTCGCGCTGGGCGGCTTTGGCCATCGTCCGCTCATCCCGGTCATCGAGCAAGACCCGGCGGATCGGATCGGTGAGCAAGAGAAGTTCGCTGACCGCGGTGCGGCCATGGAACCCGGTGTCGCGACAACGCGGGCAGCCAACGGGTTCATGGGGCTTGCTTGGCGCGTAAGACGCTTCGGTCTCGCCGCGCTTTTCCAGGGCCTTCAGGCAGGCGTCGAGTTCGGCAGGGCGGCGGCGGGCCGGTCGCTTGCACGCTTCGCACAGCCGGCGCACGAGCCGCTGAGCCAGCACGCCTTTCACGGTCGTTGCGATCAGATAGTCCTCGACGCCCATGTCGATCAGCCGTGCAATGGTGGGGATTGCGCCGTTCGTGTGCAGCGTCGACAGGACGAGATGTCCCGTTAGTGCCGACTGCACGGCCATCCGGGCGGTCTCCACGTCGCGGATTTCGCCGACCATGATGACATCGGGGTCGTGGCGAAGGATCGAGCGCAGGGCGTTGGCGAATGTGAAGTCGATTGCCGGGCGCACCTGCACCTGGTTGATGCCGCGGAACTGGTATTCGATCGGATCCTCGACGGTGAAGATCTTGCGCGTTGGGTCGTTCAGTTTGTCGAGAGCGGCGTAAAGTGTCGTCGTCTTGCCGCTGCCGGTGGGGCCCGTCACCAGGATCATTCCGTTCGAGAACCCGAGCAGCCGTTCGAGTTCCTGTGCGCGGTTTTGCGAGAACCCGAGCGGTAAGAAGTCTAGGGCGACGGTGTCTCGGTCGAGGAGCCGCAAGACGACGTTCTCGCCGCGCAACGTGGGGATGGTCGCGACGCGGAGGTCGATTTCGCGGCCGCGCACGTTGGTGCGGATGCGCCCGTCCTGAGGCCGCCGCCGCTCGGCAATGTCGAGCTGCGCCATGATCTTGATGCGGGAGACCACGGCCTGTGCGGTCTCGGCTGGCAGCGTTCTCGTCTGGTGTAATAAGCCGTCGAGGCGCAGCCGGACCTGGAGGCCGTCGACGCTCGGTTCGAGATGAATGTCGGAAGCCCGCGCTTCGGCGGCTTCAACGACCAGTTGCTGGACGAGCCTGATAATGGGGGCTTCGCTCGCGAGATCGGCAAGGCGCCGCACGTCGTCTTCATTTGCCGCGACGACGGTCGTCATGGCGTCGGGTTCGGCCTCTGCGACGGCTTCGGCGGCATCGTAATGGCGGTCGATCAGCTCCTGAATGACGGCCTCGGTTGAGACCGCGAGCCGTAGCGGCCGGTCGGCGAGATACGCCAGTGCGCGGGCCGGTTCCGGATCGAACGGATCGGCGACGAGTACGCGCAACCCCGCTCCCTCGATGAAGGCGACGAGGCGGTGTTCGCGAAGATAATCCCGGTCGATTTCTTCGAAGGGGCGATGCTCTGCGCCGGATTGGCCCGCCTCGAAAAACGGCAGGTCCAAGTAAGCGGCGCTGGCGGCGGCCAGTTCGGTTTCGTTAACGAGTCCAAGCCGGGTGAGAACGAAATCGTAGCGCTCGCCGGTTTCGATCATGGCCCTGAGGGCACGCTGCGCGGCGGCGGTATCGATTGTTCCGCGCTCGCGCAAGAAGGCGCCGAACCGGTCGGCGAAGGTTCGCGACCGGGGAGCCGTTTCGTCGCGCTTGAGGTTGGCTTCCTGGGCCGGCATTTCGCGCCCTCGGTAATCGTGCGCTGGAATAATCGCACCAAACTTCATGGCGACAGTATAGGATTAGCAGAGCCACGGCCCAAGCGGTTGCTTTGACTGGTAAACGGCAGCACCCTGGGGCGTGCGTTCCGGAGCCCGACGGCGCCTCGTGTAAAGTTCGGTCTCGCGCATAAGCGCTCAACACCCCGGCGTTCGAGTTTGCGATGACTTCTCGTGTAACGTTCCTGCCTGCGGTTACCCGGTTCCTGGACTGGTGGGGGCGTGAACTCGAGGCACTCCTGCCGCCGCCCTCGGCCATCGCCCGGGCGCGCCGGCGGGAGGCCGTCATTTTGTCCGTGGCGTCACCGGGCGGGTTCGTCCTGTTGCGCGAAGCCGGCGGCCGGCGGCGGGAGATCGCCGCGTGGCCCGACGCGGATGCTGTCACCGACGAGATCGCGCGGCGGGTTCGCGACGAAGCGGGGCGTAAGGGGATCACGCTGAGGCTGCCCCGGATCGCTTGCTTCGAGCGCCATGTCTCGGTTCCAGCGGCGGCCCGTAACGACCTTTCCCGTGTCCTTTCGCTGGATCTGCAACACGCGACGCCGTTTGCGCCCGAAACCGTTCTGACCGACCGGATTGTAATGTCGCCCCGTGATGGCGGGGACCAACTTGCGGTTCGGCAGTTCGTCCTGACAAGGGCGCGCGTCGCACCGATGATGGACGCGCTGCTTGCGCACGACGTGCCGGTTCGCCGTATCGAATGCTGGGCCGACAATGGGCGCGATGCGCTGCCCGTCGATTTTCTTTTCGACCGTCATCGCGAGGAGCGGGGGCGTGCGTTCAACCGCCGTCTTTGGCGATACGGGCTGGCCTCGGTCATCGGTCTCCTCGCCCTCGCGGCGTACATCCATAGCGCACGGCTCGATGCTGAACTCACGACGGTCATTCAGCGCAATGACGAACTGAGACGACAGATGGCTGACGTGCGGGCAACCGAGGTCCGCGCGGCCGAGAGGCGTAGTCGGCGCCAGGCTTTGATCGCGGCTCGGCGAGCAGTGGTTTCGCGCGCGCAGCTCATCGATGAACTCGCGCGGATCGTCCCCGGCAGCGATTACGTGACCGACCTGCGCATCGACGGCCGGAAAATCTCCATGGGCGGATTTAGCGCCTCGGTTGCCCGGCTTGTACCTTTGATCGAGCGCTCGGAGCATTTCGCGGACGTGCGGCTTGCCGCTCCGGTGACGGTGGAGCGCGACAGCGGCAAGGAGCGGTTCACGATCGAAGCGACGGCCGAGGTTCCGACGACGCTGACGCGGCGTACTGATCCCGGGAGGGAAGGCTGATGACAGTTCGCGCCTATCTCCACCGATTCATGGCGGTTGCGTTGCTGGGCGCGGCGATTGCGGCCGCCTATTTCCTGGTGGCGCGTCCGGTGCTGGCCCATATCGCGGCACTGGAGGAACGGTTGCAGAGTGAGCGCCGGCTTTCCGGCCGGTACGTTGAGGCCCTGGGCGGGGCAACGCAGCCGGTAGGGGATGCGACGGATGGCAAGGCGGCGTCGCTGGAAGAGATCGAGTCCGCTGAGCCGCTGATGCTGTCCGGGTCCAGCCAGGCCGTTCGTGCGGCCAGTTTGCAGGCTATCGTGACGGGCCTCGCAGAAGAAGCCGCGGTAAGGCTGACATCGACCAGGGTGGCGGAGGCACAGGAGTCCGGCGAACTTGCGCTCCTCGGCTTGGAGGCCGGCTTTGAAGCCACCGACGCAGAGTTGCAGACGTTTCTCATTCTTCTGGAAGCCGCGCGGCCTGTTCTTTTGTTAGAGGTCCTTTCCATCGACGCGCCCCGGCGGCAGACGGGCAGTCGCCGTCGCGATTCGGGACCGCCAAAGCTCGACGTCCGCCTTGCAGTTTACGCCGCCGAAGATGAAGAGCCCGCGACCGATGCAGGCGCACCATCGGCGGAAGGGGGCTAGCTGATGTATTCGCGTCCTCTTGAGCAATTCCTCCTGGCGCTGTTGTTAGCGACGGCTTCGTTGGGCGTGTGGCACGTCGCGACCCGCCCGATCGCAACCTCGCCGATCGTCGCCACCGTTTTAGGCGCGGCGGACGGCGAGCGCGCCTCGAAGCGGGAGGGGCTTCTCGAGATCCCATCCGCTCCGTTGCCGGATCGACTTCGAGCGATGCTGGAGCGCCCCTTGTTCGTTTCGGAACGGCGTCCGTGGCGGCCGCCGGAGATCGCGAAGAAGTCGGTGAAGAAGGCGCCGCGGGTGGAGGCGCCTCGTCGGAAACCGGCGCCGAAACCGCCGTCAGAGGTTCGGCTCGTGGGGATATTGAAGTTTTCGGACGGCCCTGCGCGGGCTCTGCTTCGCACCGAACGGGCGCCCGATGGGCTGTCGCTATCCGTCGGGGACGATTTGCAGGGTTGGCGCCTTCGCGCCATCACCGACGACGAAATCGTTCTGGTCGCCGGCAAGGAGGAACACGTCATGACCGTCTCGGCCGCGCCGTTGGATACTGGCGGCGGTGCTGACGGCGACGACGATAACGATAACGACAATGACGACAGCTCGGTGTCCGTAATCCGGCGTTGATCGTGCTGCTGGCGGGTTTTCCCGGCCGGTAGGGCGCACGCAGAATGCTTTTCGATCAAGTGGATAGGGCCTGCGGGCAACTAGGTTGGGGCTTCCGAATCGTGCAACCCGTGACTGTTGGCGTGGCGCTTGTCTGTCAGTGCGCCGGCCGCGCATGGGGGCTCTTTTGGGCGTATCCAGGTACGGACAGTTTTCTCGGTTCGCGAGATCGCGGGTGGCCATTGGCGGGCCCGTGGGGCTGTTGCTCGCCTGTCTTTCACTGGCACTGGCGCTGGGCGGTTGCACGCTGCCCAAAGAGCAACTCGGCCTGCCCGGACCGATCACCGGGTCCATCGACGGTCCCCCCGATACCAATTCCAAGCCGGGCGTGCCGCTCTCCGATGCACCGGATTACGAAGCGCTCGAGCCACAGGTTTATCGCGGGACGGGAGAGTTTGTCTCGCCGGGGGCCGCCGCCCGCGTTGCCGGCGGCCGGTCGGTCGTGCTCGGCAACGATGGCGACGGCGTCAGTCTGAATTTTTCCGATGCGAGCATACGCGAGGTCGCGCGGGCCATTCTCGGTGACATTCTCGAACTCAACTATTCCGTCAGCGACAAGGTGAGCGGCAAGAAGATCACCTTGCGGACAGCCTCGCCTATTCCCCGGGAGAACCTGCTCGATGTCGTCACCGGCCTGTTCCGGGATGAAGGCGCGGCCATCGTATATGCCGACGGGCTCTACCGTATTCTGCCCAGCGAAACGGCGGGTGGCGGTCGGGTTAATGGGGGTGGCCGGGACCGGCGCGGCGGTGTCGGTACGGAAATCGTGCCGCTAAGGTATGTCGACGGCGAAGAGATGAAGCGCATCGTGGGCTCAATCGCGCCGCAGGCAACGGCGGTGCTGGCCGGGGGGGAAGGGAACGTTCTCCTGGCAACGGGTACGCCGAACGAGTTGCAGTCGATCCGCGAGACTGTGGCGGCCTTCGATGTCGATTGGATGCGGGGCATGTCGTTCGGGCTGTTTCCAATCGAGAGCGCCGATCCGACATCGATCGCCAGCGAACTCGACAAAGTGTTCGCCAATGACCGGCGGAATTCGGATCGCCAGCGGGTGCGGTTCGTGCCCATGACGCGCCTTAAGGCGGTTCTCGTAATCGCGGCGCAACCGGACGATCTCTTGAGGGCCGAGGACTGGATCCGGAGGATCGATCTCGTCGGCCAGGCCAACGAGAAGCAGGTTCATGTCTATCGCGTCCAGAACCGTCCGGCGGGCGAGTTGGCCAAGCTTCTCCAGCAGGTCTACACCCCCGATCAGCAACAGGCCGACCCGCGCGCGCGCGCTACGTTGCCACCGGGTTCCGAGGCGGAGACCTTGACAAGCGGGACGGGGATCGCGTCGCAGACGACGATCACGACAGCAGCACGGGGCGGTCCCCCGATCCTCAATTCCAGCGGTCCGCAGCCGATCCCGACATTCGCGCCCATTCTCGGCGGCGCACCGAGGTCGCCGGAAGCTGTTGGCGTCGACGATGTTACCGGTAATGGATCAGCGCGCGAGTTCGCCGGCGAAGTCGAGGGGGCACCGATCACGACGGGGTCGCTTGCCGATCCCAGCGAGTTCCGCAACGAGGTACCCGATGACCGGCGCACCGGCATTCAGGTCGTGCCGGACGACACTAACAATGCGCTGATCATTACGGCGACGGCGGGCGAATACCGCCGGATCCGTCGCATTCTATCGCGCATCGACATTGCGCCTTCACAGGTACTGCTCGAAGCGACGATTGCAGAAATTACTTTGAACGATCAGCTTCAGTTCGGTCTTCGCTGGTTCTTCCGCAACAACCAGAGCACGTTTTCCTTCAGCGACGATGCGCTCGGTGCGGTGCTCCCGCAGTTCCCGGGGTTCTCCTACTTCCTCAACACGCCGAACGTTCAGGTCGCTCTCAACGCCCTCTCCGACATCACCGACGTGAATATCGTGTCGTCGCCCTCGCTGATGGTGCTCGACAACAAGACGGCCGTACTTCAGATCGGCGACGAAGTGCCCATTGCGACCCAGTCGGCCGTGAGCGTCATCACGCCGGATGCGCCGATCGTGAACGCCGTCTCGTTCCGCAATACAGGTGTGATCCTGTCGATCACGCCGCGCATCGGCGACAACGGGCGCGTGCTGCTCGATATCGAGCAGGAAGTCAGCGATGTCGTGCCGACGACCAGTTCCAATATCGATTCTCCGACCATCCAGCAGCGGCGGATCAAGACGACGGTTGCCGTCGGGACCGGCGAAAGCATTGTCCTGGCGGGCTTCATGCAGGACCGTGCCAATCGCGAGCGCCAGCAGGTGCCCATTCTCGGGGATGTCCCGGTCGTTGGGAATCTCTTCAAGAGCAAGGACGATACGATCCGTCGTACCGAACTGCTCATCGCGATCACGCCGCAGGTCGTTAACGATCCTCATCAAATCAGGGGGATCGCGGCTGAGTTCCGCGACCGGCTCAATTTCCGGACCCGGCCTCAGCGCCGCGCCCCGCCTGACCGGCGCGAGCAAATCGACCGGCTCGTTCGCTAAAGATTTGAAAAATTAGTCCGGCGTACGGGAGGTTGCTGTCCGACTCCGGAACAACCTCCGAGACTTCTTTGCAAGCGCGTGCTAAGCCTTTTTAATCATATACAAATTCAGTTGTTTCCCGAGGCGCTAGATCGACCTGGTTAACGCAAACAACCCTACGGTGTGTGTGGCATCGGTTATGCAACGCATGTTCGGTTTTAGCGGGCCACAGCCGTAACTGTCTCAAAGTGGAATAACTGTATCGCCGCTTAATGTAGCAGAGTTCGTAAGAGTAGAGGCAATGGCGATCTCTCGATCCATCGACGACAGCGCCCCCGCCACGTGGACCGGCCCGTTCCGCCCAAGGGCGATGGTAGCCTGGTGGCGAGGGTTACGGCTGGACCTGCAGTTCGGCATCACGGCCGCTGTCGTGATATTTCTCGGTATGGCGGTTCTCGGGACCTGGGTCAGCGATCGCATTGCTCGGGCCGTCGTGCAGAACTCCGCGGCCAATACCGCCTTGTACCTTGTCGGCTTTGTCGAGCCGCACGTTCAGGACCTCGCTCATTCCGACGAGCTGACGCCGCGAGCCAGAGAAAATCTCTCCGCGCTGTTACAAAGGTCACTGCTGGGCGGCCGCGTTGTTGCGATCAAGGTGTGGGGTCAGGGCGGACGGATCGTCTACAGCAGCGACAACCGGCATGTCGATCAGGTCTTCCCCGAAACGGACCACCTCAGGCGCGCCTGGGCCGGCCATATCGAGCCGGAATACAACGACCTCGACGACGTCGAGAATGAAATCGAGAGACAACTCAATAAGCCGATGCTTGAGATCTACGTTCCAGTTCGCGATGCACAGACCAACGAGGTCATTGCCGTCGCTGAAATATATGAGGTTGCCGAAGACCTCGCGGCGGATCTGCGCACCGCTTATCTGGAAACGATTTTCATCGTCGCTTCGCTTTCCGTCGCCATGCTGGCTTCGTTGTTTCACATTGTATGGCGTGGGAGCCGAACCATCGCCGAACAGAAGGTGGCGCTTAACGAGAGGATCAGCGAGCTCTCGAGGCTGCTTGAAGAAAACCGCAGCCTGCAGGCAAACGTGGCCCGGGCCAACCGCAAGGCAGCTCAGACGAACGAACAGTTCCTGCGGCGCATCGGAGCGGAACTGCATGACGGGCCGGCGCAACTCATCGCGCTCGGACTATTGAGATTGGATGCCGTGAAGCGCCGTCTCAAGGCTACCGAAGCGAATAGGCGCGACGACTTTCCCATTATCCGCGATGCCCTCGGCGATGCTTTGCAGGAGATCCGCGCGATATGCGCCGGGATAGCTATTCCGGAATTGAAGAATGCGACGCTGACCGAAACGCTCAGAATCGCGGTCAAGAACCACGAAAGCCGTACCAATTCATCGGTCGCGGCTGAATTCGGCGACAACCTGCCGGCCACTCTTACTTTGCCGATCCATACCTGCCTGTTCCGTTTCGTTCAGGAAGGTTTGAACAATGCCGCCAAACATGCCGACGGTATTGGGCAGCGCGTTGTGGCAAGCTACGAAAATGGGAGCCTGGAATTGCAGGTTTCCGACAATGGGCCGGGTTTCGATCCGGATCTGGAGACCATCGACGCGAAACCAACGGGCGGGATCGGGCTCACCGGGCTCATGAACCGCATCGAGTCGATGGGTGGCGTATTCAAAATCAGCTCGGTGCCGGGGGAGGGCGCTACGCTGATTGCACAGTTCAATGTCGAAGAACTCGGATTGAAAAATGACTGAGGCAATTCGCGTCGCGATCGTCGATGACCACCCCCTGTTCCGCGAGGGGGTCGCGGCAACGCTGCGCGAAGAGGAGCGGATCGAAGTCGTCGCGCAAGGTTCGAATGCCGATGAAGCTTTGCAGATCTGCGAACTGCATTTGCCGAACGTCCTCCTTCTGGACATCACCATGCCTGGATGCGGGATCGCAGCGGCTCGCAAGATCACGCAACGGTGTCCGATTGTCCGGATCATCATGCTGACGGCATCCGAGAGCGAGGAGCATGTCTCGCAGGCTCTGGAGGCTGGAGCGCGCGGATATGTTCTGAAGGGGATCGGCGCCGAGGAACTCACCAACATGATCGCATCGGTGAATTCGGGCGCCACCTACATCACGCCGACCCTGGCGGCCCGGGTGCTGAGCCAGATGCAGACCCGGCTGACGACATCGCACGACGACGACGCGCCTTCGCTGACGCCGCGGGAAGAACAGATCCTCGGTCTGGTGGCGCTTGGCCAGACCAACAAGGAAATCGCCATTCGGCTTTCCATCGCCGAGAAGACCGTCAAGCACTACATGACCAACATCATGCAAAAGCTGCAGGTTCGAAACCGCGTGGAAGCCGTGCTTGCCGTGCGCGACAGGCTTGAGCGCGAGGGCAAGATTCCGCCGCGTGGAATGCAGCCTCGGACCTGATATGGCGATTACTCGCTCTGGCCGCCCCAAGCCGGAGGCATAAAGCGGCATCAATCCGGCCGTCAATTCCGTCGCATGATCCCGTTCATCTGAATTGCCGCCTCGACGCGGTTGCGGACGTTGAGCTTCTGCATCAGGGACGTCATGTAGTTTCGCACGGTTCCCTCGGACAGCCCCAGTTCCTCTGCGACCTCCGCGTTGGTCAATCCGCGCGCGACGAGGGTGATGATATCCTGCTCTCGGGCCGTGAGCGTGCGGGGAAGCCCTTGATCTTCGACCGCTTCCGTCGGCGCTTCGCCGGCCATCGGCGATACGACGATCTGACCGCGAACGACGTTGCGGACGATCTCGTTGAGTTCGTCGGCGGCGATGCCCTTGAGAATAAAACCGCTGGCGCCTGCCCGGATGGACTGGGTGAGATAGTATTCGTCGCTGTAGGCTGTCAGTACGACGATCTTGATTGCGGGGTAATCGGTTGCGATCTTCGCGACGGCATTCAGTCCGTCGCCCGGCATATTGAGGTCGATGATCATGACATGCGGGAGGACTCTTCCGGCGAGCTCGATGGCTTCTTCCGCGGTGGACCCGACGCCAACCAGTTCGAAGTCGGGCAGGCCCGAGAAACTCGCGGCAAGGCCTGCGCAAAGCATTGGATGATCGTCGAAGATGGCGACGCGAATTGGCGTCGAGCCAATGGCAATTTCATCCTCGGGCTCTTCGGCAAAACGGTTCTGCCGGTCTGAATGCTGAGCCATGTCGTCGCTTCCCCTCGTCGCGGGACGAATTCTTATGTTTCGCATCATTAAATCATATGATGCGCACGTATAGATTATCGCTGCTGGCGGTTGGGTCGCAAGCGACGATGGCACAATAGAGTTTCGGACCAATGGCCCTTGGTTTCAGACGTTTGTATGTAGATGCTCAGGCTCTGGGTAAATTGCCGTCAGCTATTCATCTTCGAGTCTTAGCAATCATTCCCGGTGGCGTTTCCGATATTCTCGAAGGCCGGGAGCGGCTCGTCAGCCGCCAATCGGGTCCAGTCCCAAACGAACACATCGTTCCTCTCCGCGCTTGGAAGGGCGGCGTTTTGAAGACGCGGGGACCGGCTGGCCGGCGCCGATGCCGCTTGCGATGGGCGGACGGTGCGTAACGTGACCGTCGCCTCCACCCGTGCGGCCGCGCCGTCTTTCCCGGTTGCCGAAGAGGTCAAGATATAGGTGCCCGTTACGGCTGCCACGCGGAACGCCCGAGGGACTTCGCCGCCAAGCATGTCGATAAGCCCGCGCGATGCGTGGCGGGGATCGACGCCCTCCTGGCCGGAGCGGATCGTGAGGTAGGGTCGGACGGTTGCGAGGAGCCCGGGGCGCATGCCGATGACGCGCCCCAACTCGAGTGTCGATTCAAACGGTGCGTTCTTCGGACCATGCGCCAGGCCCGCCCGTGCATAGGCCTGTCGCTCCGCGCCGTCGAGGCGGCGGTCGTCATCAGGGTCGCGGTAATCCTCAATCGCCGCGACCAGGCGGGCGGCTTCGGCGCGGCTTGCGCCAGCGCCTTCGAAGAGTGCAGCCAGTAAGCCCTGCGGGGCGAAGTTTACGTCGATCCGTCCGGCGGCGTTCTCGATGGCCCAACGGATTTCATAGCCGTTGTGGAGGCGGCATCCTCCCTCGGCGGGCAGGTCGAGGGATGGCCGGGGGCTGCCCGTTCCATTCCCTGCGTTGGCGATCAGCATGTAAGCTGCGATGTTCAGTCCGGCGTCGGCGGCAGCCTCGGCCTTGGCGTTTGCCACCGCGTTCGAGGCGATACGCATATGGACTCTGGCGCTGACGGCAAACGTCAGAACGAGAAGCGCCAGAAGGCCTGTCACCCAGATCACGATAATCAGAGCGAAGCCGGCATCGCCGCTTGAACGGGAGGTGCCGGCCGGTTCGGCGTGCCTAGTGGTGGGCGTGGTTGTGGTGATGTTTCGGTTGGTGGTGATGGTGGTGCCCGCCGTCGTGCTTGGATTTGCTGCTTTGCCGTGCGTGTTGCGGCTGGTGCTTGCCTGCGCGATGGCCGTGTGCGGAGCCGGCGTGCTGTGCGTGGTCGTGCGCGTGCCCGCCGGGCTGAGCCTTGGATTCAAGCGCGAAAGTCCGGGCTTGCAAGTACGCGACCAGATCGCCGACGTCGCTGCGCGACAGGAGAAGGTTCGGCATCCTCACCGCAGGAAAGTCGCGCGCGAGCGCGAGGGCGGTGGGGTCCTTTTCGTGATGGTAGCGCTTTGGCGAGCGGATGAAGCCGTGAAGCCAATCGCTTTCCCGGCGGTGCGTCACACCCTTGAGGTCGGGGCCGACCCGGACGCCCTCGCCGATGGTATGGCAGGAGGCGCAGGCTTTCGCGAAGAGCGCCTGGCCGGGGAGTTCCAATCCGGGATCGGTCTTGCCGGAATAAAAAGCCACCGTGGTCATGTCCGGCCGCCACTCGGGGTCCATCCGCCTGAGCGTGATGGCGAGGCGCTCGGTATCGGCAAATGCGGAGTCGCGAGCCCAGACACCGGTGCGATCGTTGTAGAGCATGATGTGGCTGGAATGCTCGGTCAGCTTCCTGCTGCGCTCGCCAAGCTTGTAACGGACGAGGTCGATGTCGGCTTTGTTGCCGGTGAGAAAAATCCAGGCGGGGTCGTCGCGGAAAGTGTCGGCGTGCTCCTTCAAACGTTCCGGCGTGTCGTTCTCGGGATCGATGCTGATCGAGACGAAGTGGATATCGCGGCCCGCCGCATCGCCGAGCCGGTCGTAAACCTGCGCCATGCGCGCGGTAACGAGCGGGCAGATCTCACGGCAACTGGTATAGATGAAGCTGAAGACGACAATCTTCCCTTTGATGACGTCATCGTAGAACCGAACACGTTCGTTGCGCTCCGTCACCAACTCGACGTTGGGGAGGTAATCTGCGCCCCAACGGCTTCCGGCCTTACCGTCGACAGGGAACATGATCAGCGCCGCCATTCCGACGACGAATGAAAGGACGCGGGACGTGGAGCGGAGGCGCAGCATTATGGATGTTCTCGGGTTCGAAGGTCGCGCGGTCTGGCAGGGCTGGCGGAGTGTCCGGCGGTGCCGGGTATCGGCCCGCCTTGAATAGGGCGGGCCGAGAGGGAAGGGGCGTCAGTCGTCTCCGAACTGGGCGAAGTCGCGATGGCGCGGATCGCCTTCGGGAAGGATTTCGGGATCTTTCCAGATCACGCCGTCGGGTGTCGGGATCGGCGTTCGCGTCGGTACCCAATGCGGTTGGAAGCCCTCGGGCGGGTTGTCGGGATCGGGCGGCGGTGGGGTCAGGAGTTGGTAGCGCATGAGCATCGCGAAATCCTCATGCGTGGTGTTGTGGCAGTGGGCCACGTAGGCGCCGCCGAATTCTCCGAAACGGACCTGGATGCGCACGGTGCGTTCGCCGTCGGTGCCAAGACGCCAGACGTCCTTGCGGGCGAGCCGCTCGGTCGGGTGAACCGGATCGCCGGCGCGGTCGATGGTGACGGCTTCTTCGAAGTGCAGGTGGATGGGGTGGTCCCAGCCGCCGCCGCCATTTTTCAAGACCCAATGTTCGACCTCACCGGGGTCGGGGATCAACGCGGAGATGCGGTTCGCGTTGAGCGAATGGGCATCCTCGCCATTGATGCGGATGGTCCACGGGAAGGCTTCGTGCTCGCCGCATTCGGGGACGCACTGGCCATCGGGCGTGTCGCGGGAGTCGCCGCCGCCGCGCGTGAACTCGATCTCGCGGACGCGGGTCGGTTCGACGACGGGGATCTGGTAGGTGAGGACTTTCCGGCGTTCGCGCCAGGCACGGCCGGCGACGTTGGAGCTGCGGTCCTTGTGGGTGTCCATGTTGTAGGTGTAGCCGGGCTCGTCCACGCTCTCGACCTGGTTGACAACCCGGAACTCCAGGATCGAGCCAACCGCCGGATCGTCTTCGTCGCCGCGGCGCATCGCCCGCTTGAGTGCTACCCGTTCGTCGGGCCGGCGGCCGTCGTCCTGTAGAAGCCGATTGACGAGGCGGATTTTGTCGCCCGGACGGAACTTACGGAAGTCAACGATGAAGTCGAAGCGTTCGGCCACGCCCTGGATGTCCATGTGCGTCACCTTGATGGGACTGGGTAGCAGGTTTCCGTCATTGGCGATGACCCAGACTGGAACCTTCGTGCCGAAAGCAAAGCGGGAACTTTTCTGGACCGCGAGTGAGAGCTGGATGAAGCGCGCCATCGACGCATTGAGCGTGCGGAAGCGATAGCGCCGCGGCAGCACATCCATGTACGGATAGTAGGCGCCGTTGACGGCGAGGACATCGCCGAGGAACCCATCGGTATCGAAGATGTCGAAGAAGAGCTGGCCGTCGGGATCGAAGGCCGGATTGGAAATGCACAGGTTGACGTCGAAGTCGGTGTTGCCCCAGGGCAGGCGTTCGCCGGAGGGCAGCCGCAGATTGATGCCGTCGTTGAGCCGCTCGTGGCCGCGGTCGGGGCCCGAGTACATGTTGACGAGTGCGAAGTTGTGCTTGTGCACGTTCTCGGCGGTGAAGAAGAAGCGGTGGTCGTGGAACCACATCGACCCCTGCATTTCGCGGAAGTCGCCCGGAATGAGATGGAGCCCGTCCCCGTCGTCGGGGCCGGAACAGCGCTCTTCCCATTTGGGAATATCTCGCGGCCAGACGCTGGGGAGGTCGAGGCGCGCGCAGATGGCCGGCCAATGGTAGTCGTAGAACGTGCCGGGGAAGTGGTAGGCGTTGCAGGCGCCGTCGCTTTCGGCGCCGTTGTGGGCGTTGTGGAAGTGCGTCGAGATTTCGTTGCGCCCGAAGCCGTTGTTTTCCGCCCGGTTGACGGGGAGATCGTTATAGATGCGCATGACGACGGGCTCGTAGTAGCGCATCTTGACGAGCGGCGGGACGATCGAGCCGAAATCGTTGATGCCGCCAGAGTCCGCGGGTGAGCCGGGACGGCCGGGATCGCGACGGCCGAAGCACCAGACCGAATTCTTGTCCTGAACGGGAAGGTCGGGATGGTAGCGGGAGTTCGGTTTCACCTGACCCAGCGACATGACGTAGCCGCGCACGGGATGCATGTCTTCCTGGTTCCAGCGCTGGAACGCGAAGAACTCGCCAGGCGGCCGCCCCTCGATGGGACCCCGGCCGGTGACCGGATTGACGTATCGGGGATCGGTGGGATTGGCATTGAAGTCGTTATGATACGACATGCGCTGCGCCGGAAGTTCCGCGCTGCCACCGAAGTAATAGCTGTCGGTGCCTTCCTTCCGGATCATGGGAAGCGATGGCATCACCGGCGAGCGCGGCATCGGGATCGAGAACTTGCGAATGCCTTCGACGGGGCTGCGCGGGGTTCCGGTCGGGACCTGGGCGAATGCGCTCTGTGCGAAGGGGCTCAAGCCGTTCTTCATCGCCAGGAAACCGCTGGCGGTAAAGGCCCCCCACTTAATGAGATCGCGCCGGGTAACCTCGCCGAGTGCGCGGGCCCGGACGATTTCAAGACGGTTCTTTCGCGCGTTCATCGCCTCGCGCAATCGCAATTTGGACGTCTTGTAATCGAGGAACATGATCCACGCCTCCATGGGCGGAAAGATTTTGCAAAATCTTCTGGTGGCATCCGCAAGTGCCGCCATTTTCGTGGCTCTTGAGAAAAACTTAATTCTTGGCGTGGAGGCGCGTAACGGACCGGCGCTATGGGTCTGAGGCCCCTCGATCAATGTCGTTTCGTCGGAGGAAGTGCGCGACATTGGCCGGGTGCGCGCCCTGGACCATGGTCGGGCCAAGTTGGGCCTCTTGCCACGGAAGATTGCTGATCGGAGCGGATTGGTAGCGCGCATGCTGCGCGGGTGCGGCTTGGAAACCGTCAATCCGGCGGAACGGCTCGACTTTCCTCAGGTTTTGGTCGTTATGTCGCCTGCCATAGACTGCAGGATGCAGGGCCGCTTCCCCGGTGTTCCGGCGGAGTCTGTGGAGCCGATGCAACCGTTAGAGCGCGTTCATGTTTGATGGACGCGCGAGGGTTCATTTTGGTCCACACTCGGCAAGCCGGTGTGGAACTACGCTGGACCGCGGTCGCGGTTCGCCGCACAACACGGGCTTGCCCAGTGTTGGTCAATCAAAGTAGGGCGGCGCGCCCGCGCAGGGCCTAGCCGCAGGCCGATGCGGCCCGTGAGCGAATGAAGCAAGATCGTGATTCAGTCTGAACTGAACACGATCCAGGTGATCAAGCCGGAGATTGTGACGGATGGGAGACGTGCGTAGTGGTGGGCGAGGCAGGAGGCTGCCGGATATCGGTTTCTTGAACCGCCGGGCGGCCATGGCGCCTGCACTGGTCCTGGCTATGACTGGAGGGCTTTGGGGCTTGTCGGCGATGCCGTCGGCGGCAGGTTCGGACGGTGGCGGCAAGGCACCGGCGCTTTCCGACATTGAAAAGCGGATTGTCGAGCGGACGAACGATTACCGGCAGTCGCAAGGTCTTGCCGCGCTCGAACCCGATCCCAAGCTTTATCAAGCGGCGAAGTCATTCGCGCGGTACATGGCACGCACGGGAAACTACGGCCATGAGGCCGATGGGCGGAAGCCATCGCAACGCGTGGCGGCGACAGGTTATGAGGATTGCATCGTTCGCGAGAACATCGCGCTTGTCAGCCTGCCGGGCGTGCGTCAGGCGAAGCCGTTGGCGGACCGTTTCATGGAGGGATGGATCGAGTCGAAAGGGCACCGGGAAAATCTCGAAGCGCCCTATATCAAGGAGTACGGCATCGCCGTTGCGCGGACCGCGAAGATCGACGAACGGTCGGGCGAGCCGGTCTATTACGCCGTGCAGCTCTTCGCGACGCCGATGTCAGCGGCCATCGCCTTCAAAGTGAGGAACGGTGGGCGGGAGACGCGCAACTACGAAGTCGATGGCGAGGCTTTCGACCTGCCGGAGCTGACGATTCGAACGCATACACAGTGCACGCCGCCGAAGCTGGTGTTTACCCGGGATGGGAAGAGGCAGCGATTGACACCGGAAGACGGCGAAACGATCACCCTGGCGAAGTGATGTCGAGCTTTGCGAGCGAGGCGGGTCGAATGCTATTAATCCGCCCCGCTGGGGCAACCGATCAAAGCCGATCGGTTAGTCCTGCGCCTTGTCCGGTGGGCCGCCTTCATCCTCGACCCCGGCCGGAAGGGCTGTCTCCTCATCCTTCTTCGGCGGGGACGCGCCCTCGTAATACATGACGCCGTCTTCGATGGTCACGATCTCATTGCCCTCGGGCAGCCGATACGCGCCATCTTCCATGCCTTCAAGTTCGGCCACGCAGCCTTTGAGGCAGACGCCGTCGAGGCTGCTCGTCGGCGCGATCTCGTGGCGGGACTTGTCGCCGCCTTCATCG
Organism: Filomicrobium sp.; assembly: GCA_965226995.1. GTDB lineage: Bacteria > Pseudomonadota > Alphaproteobacteria > Rhizobiales > Hyphomicrobiaceae > Filomicrobium. The sequence continues at coordinate 158,822 of CBDDFK010000006.1, read as the reverse complement.
ATGACGACGGTGCGGGTCTGGCTGTCCTTGTTGGTGATCAGGACAGCGTGCGCCGGCATGGCGCCCAGCAGGAAAGCAAGGATCGCCACGACGCTTGGCGATTGCCGCCAAGCATGCCGGTGTAGGTTCGATGCCAGCCGTGTTGTCGCCGGTAGGATGCGGGTCACGAACCGGACTTCTTCTTGGAGGAAGTGCGCGAGACCTTGCGCGCCGACGACGACTTCGATGCGGCGGCGGTTTTCACCGTCTTCTTGGCCGGAGCCTTTTTTGCGGGGGCCTTCTTTGTGGTGGCTTTCTTGGCCGCGGGCTTCTTGGCTGCCGGTTTCTTCGCGGCCGGTTTCTTGGCTGCGGATTTCTTAGCTGCAGGCTTCTTCGCCGCGGTCTTCTTGGCGGCAGGCTTTTTCGCGGCCGGCTTCTTGGCAGCGGGCTTCTTGGCCGCCGTTTTCTTCGCTGCGGGCTTCTTCGCGGCAGGCTTCTTCGCCGCCACCGACTTCTTCGCTGCGGGCTTGGCTGCTGCGGCAGACTTGGTCGACGGCTTCTTTGCCGCCGCTTTCTTTGCCGCGGGTTTCTTTGCCGTCGACTTGCTGCTCTTCGTCTTCATGACGCGGATCCTCGTTTGAACTTACGCTACAGGGCGCACGCCTAATGCCTTGCACTCTGGTTCGAATTGGTGTCTTCCTCAAACGGAATTTTCCGGACGAGGGTATCGAAAAATGCGATACCCCTGACGGAAGTCACGAACGGTATGCGTCGAGGCCTTCATGGATATCACACTCGCTCGCACGTTCCTCACCGTGTCGGAGACGGGAAGCTTCATCGACGCCGCGCGTGAAATGAACGTTACCCAGTCGACGGTATCGGCGCGTGTCCGGGTGCTTGAAGAGCAACTAGGCCGGCCCTTGTTCGAACGTTCGCACACCGGTGCGATTCCGACTGCGGCGGGGGAGCAGTTCCGCAAGCATGCGCTTGCGCTGGTCCGGGTGTGGCAACATGCCCAGCTCGAAGTACGGTTGTCCGTGGAGCACCGGGACCATCTCGCCGTTGGCGCGCAGATGAGCTTCTGGCCGGCGTTCCTGACGGATTGGATCGGCGTCCTGCGGAGTGAGGTCCCGGATATTTCGGTGTCGGCGACGGCGAGCGGGGCGGCGTACCTGATGCAGCGGCTCGTCGAAGGGACGCTCGATCTTGCTGTCCTTTATCAGCCCACCCAGCCGCCGGGTCTCGTTATCGAACACCTGTTCGACGAAACGTTCGTCCTTGTCTCATCGAGCCCGGCCGGGAAGCGCCGGCGGACCGAGGAGTATGTATCGACCGACTGGGGTGGGGACTACTTGCGCGACCACGCTTCGGCGTTCCCGCATCTCACCACGAGCGGTCTGCATCTGGATATCGGAGCGGGTAACGTCGACTATCTGCTCAGCTACGAGGGAAGCTGCTACTGCCCGCGGCGGCTGGTGCGCGATCTCGTCGCGCAGGGCCGGTTGCGACAGCCGCAACGGGCGCGGAAGTTCGTTTATCCCGTTTTCGCCGTCTACCCTGAAGCACGCGACGAAGAGGCCTACGAACCGATCCTGTCGAGCCTGCGCAGGTTTGCCTCAGGCTCCGGTTGAGCCAAGCCGGGTCTGACGGACGTAACCGATGACCTGCTTCAGTGCGGCCCGGGCCGCCGTCGGCATCCGGCTTACGGCGGCCTTCGCAATCTGTTCGCTGTCGGTTACACGCATCGCATCGCATAGACGGCCGCCCATCGACAGGGGCAGGACGTAGTCGGCGACAGCGACTTCTCGGTCGCTGACGCGAGCCTTGTAGTCGGCCTGCGGCGGCAGGAGGTCGTAAGCTTCGAGGCCCTCGTCCACGCACAGGGCGATCATGTCTTCCATTTGCGTGAGGCCGGGACTGCACCTGTCGAGGTCGCTATCGAACGCGCCGATGTGGGCGAAGTGAACGCCCTTGAAGGTCAGGCCAACTTCGACCGCGACCGGTGCCTCGTCGACGCTGAGGACGGCGGTGCGTAGCCCGACATCTTTGTCGCCGGAAGCGGCTATGCTGCGCCAGAAATCTTCGAATGCCGGCTGGCTGTAGGCATTGGATACGATGGCGTGGCGTTCCAGCCAGGCGCGTTTCATGCACAGGGCTGCGGCTACGGCGGTCTCCGCTTTTTCGCCCGGCGCGATGACTTCGAAGCGTGGCGCGCCGTAGCCGGCGAGCAGCTTGCGCCGGCGCTTGCGTTTCCTTCGCTGTAGTCCGCCCCAACGTTCTTCGAGTTGCGCGAACGTATCGATGCCGGACAGGTCGAGGACGGCGGCGGCGTTTGTCCGAACCTTTCGGGCCCCGGCATCGGCCAATGCTGGCGCGATCGAGGCATCCGCCCGGATGTTGTTGGCGAACAGGACATCGCAGCCGACATCGCGGCGGAGGAAGGCCAGCGCCGCTTTGTAGTCGCTGACCGAGGTTGCGGCATCGTCGGCGATGATGTCCTTGTACTGGCTGACCGGCGCGCCCATCCAGCGGGCGATCTGGAAGCCCAATACCTTTTCGCGTACCAACGGCCATATCATCACGAGCCGTCCATCGCGCCGGCCGGTGAGGATGGCGAGTTGCTGGCGGCTCGCGTCGAAGAAGTGGTCCGCCCAGTGTTTCAGCCACGCGTGCTGTTGGAAAACGTGGTGGGGCCGTCCATGCTCCGAAACAAGTGTGTTCCATTCCGGGGCGATAGCTTCGAAGCCCGCGATCGTGTCGATCACGGCGAAGTCTAATTCAGCCTGCCGGCCAGCGGAGGCTTCCGGGGCGGCGGTTGCGCGGGCTGTCGCGGTATCAAAACTATGCATCGAAACTCTGTCGGTCAGTGGGGCGGCGCTTCCCGAGTTTCATTACGGTACTCGGTCGGGCGCGTCTCGTTGATCGGCTGGCGATGTGAAGCAACCTGCGTGCCGTTTTCCGTGTCGTCGTCGAATTCTCTTCAGAGCGCCCGCGCCGGCCTGAGCTTAACGGCGCGACCGGCGACGGCGATCGGACCATTGTACACGGTAAAGATCGAAGCGGCGATCCCGGAGATTTCGCGTTGTGCCGGCGTTTCGAGCTGCCCTGAGGTCGGACAGGCTGAGGTCCGAGAAGGCGATTGTTTCGGTGTTCAGAGCGGTGTCAGCGGCGATGCCGTCACGGGCGAATGCGAAGTCACACGGCGTGAAGATGCAGCTCTGGGCGTAGTGGATGTCCATGTCCTCGACGTTGGGGAGATTGCCGACGACGCCTGAGATGACGACGTAGCACTGGTTCTCGACGGCGCGTGCCTGAGAGCAGTACCGGACGCGCAGATAGCCCCGGGGTTCGTCGGTGCAGAACGGAACGAACAGAATCATCGCGCCTTGATCGACGAGATGGCGGGCGACTTCCGGGAACTCGCTATCGTAGCAGATCATGACGCCGATCGGCCCGCAGTCGGTTTCGATCACTTCGGCGCGGTCGCCGCCCTTGATGTTCCACCAATAGGCTTCGCTGGGCGTGGGGTGGATCTTTTCACGGGCATGGACGGAGCCATCGCGAAGGAAGACGTAGCAGACGTTCTTGATCTCGCCCTTCTCGTCGATCATCGGGTGGGTGCCGCCGATGATATTGACGTTGTAACTGACGGCGCAGGCGCTCATGAAGTCGCAGAACCAGTCGACATAGCTGGTGATGCGCACGATGGAGTCCTTGGGCTGGAGCCGGTCGGGCTCGAGCGAAAGGAGCATCAGCGTGAAGTTCTCCGGGAACACGACGAAGTCCGAGCGGTAGTCTCCGGCAACGTCGATGAAGTACTCGACCTGCTGGCGGAACTCGTCCTTGGTCGTGATCTTGCGCATTTGAAACTGCACGGTAGCGACGCGAACGGTTTCCTGCGGAGCGAGCCGATCCTTGGCGCCGCGTCCCTGCGGCTCGTCCGGGAATGACGGGTTGCGCCACAGCATGTGCGTTGCGTAACCCAGCGATTGCCGGTCATCCTCGTCGTAGCCATCGAGCACGCCGATGGGTTCGAAGCCGTTGGAGAGGTGGAACGAGATGGCGGTATCGCGGATCTTTCGTTCGCGGACGGCTTCAATGTATTCCATCGGGTCGTTGTACTGCTTGCGGCGGCGTCCATAGCCCGGCATGCGCCCACCAAAGATGATGCCCTTGAGGCCCCATTCCTCGCACAGGCTCTTACGCGCCTTGTAGAGCCGCTGGCCGATGCGAAGCCGGCGGAACTTCGGGTCGACGCTGACCTCCATCCCATACAGGTAGTCGCCTTCGGGATCGTGCCGCGAAGCGTAGCCGTTGCCGGTGATCTCGTCGAAGGTGTGCGGTTTCAGCCCGACTTCGCCAGAAATGATGAAGGTGGCGACGTGGCCGACGATTTCGCCGTCGTACTCGGCGACGAACTGGCCTTCGGGGAAGTTGTTGATCTGGCCCTTGATCATCCGGGAGGTGAACGAGGGTGCGGGGGCGTACACCTTGCGGCCCAGGTCCGCGATGGCGGCGGCGTCCTGGAGCTTGGCACGGCGCACGATCAGTTTCGGCTTTGCCGCCTCCGCCGACTTGCGCTCGCCTTCGCCGGCCGACTGAGCGCTCCGGCTGTTTTTCCTGGCACTCACGTTTTTACACTCCTCGCTAAGAATCCTTAAGGATTAAAACGCGTTAACGCTTCTCCCGGATAACTTTCGTTAATCTCTCGTCTGCGAAGTTGCGAACCACAAAAAGCGGCGAGAATGCCAACAAATGGCGTTTCAAAGGCCGTGAATGGGTCCAGTCGGGAGTAGAGTCATGAAAGATCCTTACAGCGACGCGCGGTCGCTGCCCTACCGGTTTCGCAAACGGCGCTTTGTCCACGTCCGCCGCCTGATCCAGGACATCATCGCCGAGAAGGGGTTTTGCCGGATCGTCGATCTTGGCGGCCGGGCAACTTACTGGAAGCTCGGGGACGACCTCTTCGCTGGCGGTGACGTCGAGGTCCATCTCGTCAATCCGGCGACCGAGCGTGTGCCGCCCGGCGGTCGCTTCGTCTCGATCACCGCCGATGCGACCGATCTCGATAGCTTTGCCGACATGAGTTACGATCTGGTACACTCCAACTCGGTTATCGAGCATGTCGGCGACTGGCGGCGGATGGAGCGCATGGCGCAGAATGTCCGCCGGCTCGCCCCGCGCTATTTCGTGCAAACGCCCTACCTCTGGTTCCCGGTCGAGCCGCATTTCCGCGCTGTCGGGGTGCAATGGCTGCCCGAACAATGGCGCATGCGCCTTCTGATGCATCGTCAGCTCGGTTTTGTCGGGCGCCAGGAAAATGTCGGCGCCGCGATGCGGGAGATCCAATCGCGCTACCTTCTCGACTGGTGCCAATTCTCGGCGCTGTTTCCAGACGCGGAACTCGTTCCGGAACGGTTCCTTGGCCTGACGAAGTCGATGCTTGCGATCCGCAAGGAGATGCCCGGGGTGGGCGAGGTCCCCGCCGCTGCCGAGGACCAGGCTGTTGCGGCCTGATTTACGCGCGCGGCGTGACGCGTTGCGCCGGGAGACGACCGCTGCAGTGCGGGCTATCGGCATATCGCCAGCCCTCACGTGCCCGCCGGCGACGTCGCGCGCACCTGGCCGAGCAGCTCTTCGATGGTCTCGCGCTGCTGCGGCGTTCGTGCGGCCTCGCGCAACCGGCACAGCGCTTCTTCCAACTTATCGAGCAACATCGGGTTGTCCCGCCCGGCATGGCGGATCGGCCGGAACGCCTTGTTCAAATAACGGCCGAAAGGTTCGGCTGCATGGGCAAAGCGTATCTCGCCGTCGCTGCCACGGGCGACGCGCTGGTCGCCGTCGCGTTGCATCAAGGTGCGTACGCCGACGCTGAGCCGGTCGATGCAGGTCATGGCGGTGTAGACATCGTTGATGCCCGGCGACAGGGCGCGCAGGGCAACCTCGACCAGGGCGTCGATTTCGAACTCTACGGACGCCTGCGGCGTCCGGCGGCGCGACACCGTCATCGTCGCGCGGAGCTTGTCGGTCAATTCGTCCTTCAGCGCGTTGGCGGGAGACGCGTTCTCATCACTGGCGTTCGGTTTCGCGGTGCCTCCGGCGGTCCCGCCGCCGCGGGCGGCGACCTCCATCAATGGAACGCCGGCGAGCGCAAACGTGCCGGGGCGAACCGTCATGCGAAGAACGAGGTCGTTTTCTTCGGCGAGCCGGCAGGCGGTCGCGGCGTCGGGCCGGCGGAGGTAGCCGCTCTCTTTGAGGGAAATTTTCTTCGGTTCGCTCCGATCGAAGAGCTGGTCGAGATGCTCGCGTTCGCCATCGGTCGCGAAGGGTTCTTCACCGGTGCCGGCCTCGATGAACTGCGCGGCGGCAAAGTTCAAATCCTCGCCGAGTTCCGCAACAAGTACGTCGGCCTGGATGCGCGTTGCAATGTGATGAATGAAGTGGATCATCGCGCCCAGCGAGAGCACGGCGATGGTGGCGGTCACGGCGACCGCGACACCGGGAACGCGCCCGCCCTCGGCATCGTCGCCGCCGCTACGGATCAGCATGATGAGGGAGAAAAGGAAGGTGGCGATGAACAAGCCAAGCACGATCTGGGTCGGGCGGTCGTCCATGAAGCGCACGAGAATACGCGGGCCGAGTTGTTGAGAGACGAGCGTCAGTGCGACGAGCGTCATGGAGAAGACGAGGCTTGCCATCGTGATCATCGAGCCCGCGATGGTCGATAGCGCGAGACGCGCGCTTTCAGTAGGCATCGCCAGCCGGGCCAGGTAGCCGCTGTTGTGGAGCGCGATATCGGCTTCGAGAAGAAGTAGCGCGCTCGCGATTCCGGCAAGCGAGAGCAGTGCGGGCAGGAACCAGAAGTTCGAGCGGATCGCGTACCAGATGTTTGAGAGCTGCAGGTTCATCAAGTGGGCTCGAAACCTTGACTGGGCGGGCGATGCGATGTGCGGGGCGGAAAACGGATAGCGTTGAGGAGGCCGAATGCGCGTTTGGCCAGATGTTCGATCTGGCCAAACAGTTCATTGGCGCCTTCGGTTCTAACGTCTGCGGAGCAAAAAGGTTCAAAACCGCCGTCGGGCGCACCTGACGCGTGTCGGTCGTGCGCCGTACAGCGCGCCCGGGTGACGGAGGCGAGCCGTGCCGGATCAGGCGAGTGTGCCGCTCATATAGGACGGCAGCCACCTTCCATGGATTTCGCGCAGGTCTTCCAAAAGTAGCGGCTCCTCGCCCGGCAGCGTAATGGCGTCACCGCCCGTCCGGCCGACAATGCGCGCCGGAAGGTCCAACAGCCGCGCGCGTTCGATGACACGCTCGGCTTCCTCCGGTTCCACCGCCAAGACGTAGCGCCCCTGATCCTCGCCGAACCAGAGCGCGTGTTCGGGAAGCTTGCCCTCGTAGCCGAACAGCTCGATGCCGATGTTACCGGCGATGGCCATTTCGCCGAGCGTCACTAGGAGGCCGCCGTCGGCGCAGTCGTGCACGGTATCGGTCGCGCCTTCGCGGATGAGCGCGCGGACGAGCCGTCCGGCCTTCAGCTCCTCGGCCAGATCGACCGGAGGCGGTGCGCCTTCGAGGCGACCGACGAAGATTTCCTGATAGAGCGACTGTCCAAGCCAGCCTTGTTCCGCGCCGATGGCGACGAGAAGCTGCCCTTCGCGTTTCAGCGCAATGTCGGCAAGGCGTTCCGTGTCGGGCACCAGGCCAACGCCGCCGATGGCCGGGGTGGGCGGTATCCCGACGCCATTCGTTTCGTTGTAGAGCGAGACGTTGCCCGAGACGACGGGGTATTCGAGCGCGGTGCAGGCTTCGCGCATGCCCTCGATGGCGCCAACGAACTGGCCCATCACCTCGGGCCGCTCCGGCGAGGCAAAGTTGAGGTTGTCGGTGATTGCGAGCGGATCGGCCCCGACCGCGACGAGGTTGCGCCAGCTTTCGGCGACCGCCTGCTTCGCGCCCATGGAGGGGTCGGCGGCGACGTACCGTGGTGTCACATCGCAGGTGGCGGCGATGCCTTTCCCGGTGCCGTGCACGCGGACGACGGCGGCGTCCCCACCGGGGCGGCCGATTGTGTCGCCCATGACCATGTGGTCGTACTGTTCCCAGATCCAGCGGCGCGAACACAACGCGGGCGTGCTCATCATGAACTTGAGCGCGTCGAGGATCGTCCGGTCCGGTGCCGGGAACCATTGCGGAAGCATCGCGCGCTTGGGTGCCGGCGTTTCATGGGGGCGCTGATAGAGCGGGGCTGAATCGGCGAGAGTCGCCACCGGAATATCGGCTTCGACCGTGCCGTTGTGCGTGACGACCATCCGGCCGGTGTCGGTCGTGCGGCCGATCACGGCGAAGTCGAGGCCCCATTTATCGAAGATTGCTTCGGCGGCGGCTTCGCTGCCGGGCTTGAGAACCATGAGCATGCGCTCCTGGCTTTCGGACAGCATCATCTCGTAGGCTGTCATTCCGGTTTCGCGCTGCGGCACGCGGTCGAGATCGAGCTCGATGCCGACGCCGCCCTTGTCGGCCATTTCGGCCGTCGAGGAGGTGAGACCGGCGGCGCCCATGTCCTGGATGGCGATGATTGCGTCGGACGACATCAGTTCCAGGCAGGCTTCGATCAGCAGTTTCTCGGTGAAGGGGTCGCCGACCTGGACGGTCGGGCGTTTCTCGTCGGAGTTGTCGTCGAACTCAGCGGAAGCCATGGTGGCGCCGTGGATACCATCGCGCCCCGTCTTCGAGCCGACGTAGACCACCGGCAGGTCGACGCCCTTGGCCGCCGAATAGAAAATCTTGTCGGTGCGCGCCAGGCCGACGCACATGGCATTGACCAGGATATTGTTGTTGTAGCCGGCGTCGAAGTTCGTCTCGCCGCCGACGGTGGGGACGCCGACGCAGTTGCCGTAGCCGCCGATGCCGGCGACGACGCCGGAGACGAGGTGGCGCGTCTTGGGGTGGTCGGGAGCGCCGAAGCGGAGCGCGTTGAGGTTCATCACCGGCCGGGCGCCCATCGTGAAGACGTCGCGCATGATGCCACCGACGCCGGTGGCCGCGCCCTGGTAGGGCTCGATGTAGCTGGGGTGGTTGTGGCTTTCCATCTTGAAGACGGCGGCCCAGCCGTCGCCGAGATCGACGATGCCGGCGTTTTCGCCCGGTCCCTGGATGACCTGGGGACCGCTGGTGGGCAACGTTTTCAGCCAGTAGCGCGACGACTTATAGGAGCAATGCTCCGACCACATGACCGAGAAAATGCCGAGTTCCGTAAGCGACGGCGTGCGCCCCATGATTTCGAGGAGCCGGGTGTATTCGTCGGGCTTGAGGCCGTGTTCGGCCACGATTTCCGGCGTGATCTCGGTCGCTTGCGCTTGGCTCATGAATTCGGGTCCGGTTTCGTGTTGGGCGGCCGGGCGATGGTGGCGCGCCGGACATGCGTCGGGCAAGGCTTATAACGGGACGGGGGCCGGATGTCTTGGGGCCACGGTGGCGCGGGTTTCCGGTGTGGGCGTAACGCGATTGCGGGGCGTAGGCGTGTATACGCTCAGCGCTCGATAACGCCCGTCGTTATGCGGTCCTGCCAGCGCGCCCGCACCAATTCGGGGTCCTGGTGCTCTTCTTCGGGAAAGCCGACGCAGAGATACGCGACGAATTTCCAGTCCCCGGGCACGTCGAGAAGGCTGTTCATTCCGTCCGGTTCGAGGATCGAAACCCAGCCGACTCCAATGCCTTCGGCACGGGCGGCCAGCCAGAAGGTATGGATGCTCGTCACGGTCGAATATAGGAGAGTCTCCGGCATCGTGCGCCGTCCGAGCCCGCGGCCCTGGTCGGTTTCACAGGCGCAGAAAACGGCGAATTGAATAGGGGCGACCTGCAAGCCTTCGAGTTTGAGGGCGAGATACGCTTTTCGCGTCTCCTCCGCGTAAGCACCGGCGGCGTCCGTGTTGCAGCGTTCGAAGCTCTCCTGAACCGCGCGCCGCCGGCCGTCGTCGTTAACACGCACCCAGCGCCAGGGCTGGCTGTTGCCGACGGACGGGGCAAGATCGGCCAGCGCGAGCAGGCGGGTCAGCGTCGTTTGCGATACCGGGTCGGGGCGGAACCGCCGGACGTCGCGGCGCCAGGCGACCAGATCGGCGAATCGGTCGCGGAAGGCCGCATCGAAATCTGGCGGCTCATTGGCCAATGATCTCGTCCTGCAGGGCGGCGAGGAGGGTCAACACGTCCTGACCGGCGAAGACGAACGTATCGACGCCGGCGGCCTTCAGCGCGTTTTCCAAATCTCCGGGCTTGCCGGCGAAGAGGATGCGTGAGGCCCCGGCGGCCTTAAGTGCCTTGGCGGTCTCGGCCGCCATTTCCGCGTAGATTGCATCGGACGAGCAGATTGCCGCGACTTTCGCGCCGGAGGCTTTGAAGGCTTCCGCTGCGGCGGTCGGTGTCTCGAAGCCGTCTGCCGTCAGGGCTTCGATGCCGCCGGCGCCGAGCAGGTTTTTCATCCATGTGGAGCGCACGGTGTGGGCGGCGATCGGCCCGAGGCTCGCCAGGAATACCTGCGGGAAGGCGCCGGTCGCGTTCTTGTGGGCATCGGCCTTATCGCGGAGTGCCTCGAAGGGTTCGCCGAGGCGGACCGAGGGGAGTGGCGAGACAGCGGCGCATCCGGACCAAGCACTGACGGCGGCGAGCGTTTCGCCATCCTGAAGCCGGCGCATCATGGCGTCGAACTCCGGTTCGCTGTCCGCCGGGGAGGGGGCGGCGCCGGCCGGTGAAATGGCGGCGATATCGAGGACGTCAAGGGCGCCCTCGGCCAGAAGCGGGAACTCGCTCGTTCCGGTAATCTGAACTTTCCGGCGGGCGACGTCGGTTTCGCGGGCGGTGCGTACTGCTTCGATGCGGCCCGGCAACGCGCCAGCCTCCAGGCTTTTCAAAACGCCGCCTTCGCGTTCGATTTCCTGGAACAGAGCCCATCCTTTTTCCGCCAGTGCATCGGTCATCGCTTCGTAGGCACCCGAGCCGGCGGTCGGATCGGCGACCCGCCAGAGGTTCGATTCCTCAATCAGGACGGATTGCGTGTTGCGGGCGATGCGCCGCGCGAATGCGTCCGGCAGGCCGAGCGGCTGCGTGTGCGGCAGTACCGTCATGGTATCGGCGCCGCCGATACCGGCGACGAAGGTGGCCATCGTGCCGCGCAGCATGTTCACCCAGGGGTCGCGGCGGGTCAGCATCCGCCAGGCGGATTCCGCGTTGATACGGATCGTGGTCGGGGCGATGCCGGAGGCGGTTTCGATCTGCGACCACAGCCGCCGCAGGGCGCGCAGTTTGGCGATGCCGAGCACCTGGTCGGCATCGATGGCCAACGTAAAGGACAGGGCCTTCGCCGCGTCTTCGCCGGACCAGCCGTGATCGGTCAGCGCGCGCAGGTAGGCGACTCCGGTCGCCAGGGCGATAGCGAGTTCCTGCGCTTCGGAAGCCCCCGCCTCATGATAGGGACGCACGTCGCAGGTTACGTATGGGCCGGCGTACCCCTTCTCTTTCAGTGTGGCAGCGGCATCGGCGAGGCGGCGCGATTCGAGTTGCCAGACGGAGTCGTCGGCCAGGGCGCCGCCGCGGCTGGCGATTGGATCGAGGCCAAAGTCGATACTGAGGGCGGCGGGGTTGTGGCCGCGGCGTTCGGCGAGAGCGGCAACGAGGGCTGCGTTGGCGCGGTAGGCGGGCGCCGGATCGAGGCGCAGGTGGATCATGTCGAGGACGACATCGCCCAAGGCTGCGTCCAGGTCCGCGACGCTTTCGGCTTGCAGGCCGTACCCCCGTGCGGCGAGCGCACCGGGGAATACGAGGGTCAACGAATCAACGCCGTTGGTCAGGTCTTCGAGGGCCTGCTCTCGGCAAGCGGCCGGCGCGGGAAGATCGACGCGCGCCGAGATGCGCCAGGGCCGTCCGGCAGTTGGCCCGGCGGTAACGTCCGCGTTTTTGCGGCGCTCGTAGAGCGGCTGGATGGCGATTCCGTCGGCGGTCCGGGATACGAGGCGTTTTTCGAAGTCAGCCCCCTTCAGGGCTTTCTCGACCAGGGCGCGCCATTCTTCAGCGGTCGGGGCCGGAAAAGATTCCGTCAGATTCAGCGTATCGGCGCTCATGGCGGCGGGACCTCTGGTTATTCTGGATTGCCGGGGGAGCCGGTCTGTCGCGGCGCAATGTCGGCCAACCTAGCTTCGAAGGCAATGCTCTCCAAATGCCGCATTGGGCTAACACGGCGCCGACGTTCGTCCGCTCGAACAACAGTTTGCCCGCAAAAGCTGTTGGTTGCGAAGGCAACTGCTGTTTTCTTGCCGTAGAGAGATGTGCCAAGACCGGGATAGGGGTGCAACGGGAGATTCGCGGGCGGAAGTCCTGCTGGCGAGCCCCGGTCAGACTGAGCGGCGGCTGCCTCGACGGCGCCGGCCGCCCGATAGAGGGGATGAGATATGAGCCAATCGGTCATACAGGACGGCAAGATCTATCTCGGCACGAGCGTCAAGCCGGAATACCTGGATCTCAAGCTGGCCAACCGGCACGGACTGATCACCGGAGCGACCGGCACGGGTAAGACGGTGTCGCTGCAGATCCTGGCTGAGGGCTTCTCGAAGGCGGGCGTTCCGGTGTTCGCCGCCGACATCAAGGGCGACCTATCGGGCATCGCGAAGTCCGGCACCCGCAAGGACTTCATCGATAAGCGTATCGAGAAGATCGGCCTCGACGCGTATGAAAACACGGCCTTCCCGACCGTGTTCTGGGATGTCTTCGGCGAGCAGGGGCATCCGGTGCGCGCCACGGTGGCGGATATGGGTCCGCTTCTTTTATCGCGGCTGATGGAACTCAACGAGGTCCAGGAAGGCGTCCTCAACATCGTCTTCCGCGTGGCCGCCGATGAGGTGGCTGCCGGTCACAAGGAGTTCCTGCTTCTCGACCTCAAGGATCTGCGCGCCGCGCTGAATAACGTTGGCGAGCGCTCCAAGGAACTCTCGACGATGTACGGTAACGTGGCGACGTCGTCGGTGGGGGCGATCCAGCGCCGGCTGCTCGTCTTGGAAGAGCAGGGCGCGGACAAGTTCTTCGGCGAGCCGGCGCTCAATATCGAAGATCTGTTGCGCGTCGCCATGGACGGTCGCGGTATCGTCAATCTTCTGGCCGCCGACCAACTCATGCAGAGCCCGAAGCTCTACTCAACCTTCCTTCTCTGGCTGTTGACCAGCCTGTGGCAGCACCTGCCCGAAGTTGGGGATCAGCCCAAGCCAAAGCTCGTCTTCTTCTTCGATGAAGCCCACCTGCTGTTCGACGAGGCGCCCAAGGCGCTTCTACAACGCATCGAACAGGTCGCCCGCCTCATCCGGTCGAAGGGCGTCGGCGTCTACTTCATCACGCAGAATCCGCTCGATGTTCCCGATACCGTTTCGTCTCAGCTCGGCAACCGGATACAGCATCAGTTGCGCGCCTTTACGCCGAAGGAACGCCGCGCCGTCAAGGCCGCCGCGGAGACGTTCCGCCCAAACCCGGAGATCGATACCGAACGCGTTATTCTCGATCTCGGCATCGGTGAGGCGTTGGTGTCGACCCTCGAAGGACGCGGCGAGCCGTCTATCGTGCAGCGTACGCTGATCCGTCCGCCCGAAGGGCAGATCGGCCCGCTGACGCCGGCGGAACGCGCGACCCAGATGCAGCGCAGCCCCGTCGCAGGCAGGTACGAAACCACCGTCGACCGGGAAAGCGCGCACGAGCTGCTCGCCAAGCGCGCCGAGGAGCTTGCCAAGAAGGAAGCCGAGCTTCAGGCCGAAGCAACTTCGGGCGGGTGGATGAAGGACGCCGGTAGCGTTATCTTCGGGCGCGGGCCGCGCGGCGGCAAGTCGCTCGGCGAACAGGCGGTGTCCTACGCGACGAAGTCGGTCATGCGCCGAATGATAAGCCGGATGCTGAAATCGGTTTTCCGGTGAGCTCGTTCACGCCCATCATCCGGGCCCATCATCCGGGCCCATCATCCGGGCCCATTATCCGGGCTCATCATCCGGGCCTATGACGTAATCGGATGGCATGGGTCGATAAAGGGTAACGGCAAGCTCTCATAAGTCAGTGCGAAACGACGAGGTTCGACGTGCGCTTTCTCTTTTCACTATTCGTTCCGTTGGGTCTCTTCTTCTGTCTCAGCCAGGCCGCACTGGCACAACAGGCAGACGAGGAACTCGATTCGCAGGCGATCGCGGCCATCGTGGCGCTGGGAGAGAGTATCGCGGAAGAAAAGTGCGGGCGCTGCCACGCTTTGGGATCGAGCGACACCTCGCCTCACGCGGATGCGCCGCCGTTCCGTGAATTGGCGAAGCGCTATCCGATCGAGAATTTGGCCGAGGCGCTGGCCGAGGGTATTTTGACCGGCCACCCCGACATGCCGGTTATCGCGCTGCCCGACAACGAGATCGACGCCTTCCTGACGTATCTCGACAGCCTCAATCCGCAGTAAGCGACGGTAGTCGGCACGGTTGGTTGGCACGCGTTTACGCCGCTGGTCGTCGGGCTCAGTCCCGGTCGGCGTACAGGGCCTTGAGTCCCTCCGGTGAGGCGTCGCAGATGCCGCGCTCTGTGATGAGGCCGGTCACCAGTCGTGCCGGCGTTACGTCGAAAGCCGGGTTCCCCGCGCCAGAGCCAGGGGCGGCGATTTCGACAACGACCACTGAGCCATCGGGTAAGCGGCCGGGCATCTTCAAGACTTCCTCCGAGGAGCGTTCCTCAATCGGAATTGCCATGCCGTCGTCGAGCGTCCAGTCGATCGTCGAGTGCGGCAGCGCGACGTAGAAGGGCACATCGTTATCCTTGGCGGCCAGCGCCTTGAGATAGGTGCCGATCTTGTTGCAGACGTCGCCGTTCGCCGTGACTCGGTCGGTCCCAACGATGGCCAGGTCCACCTTGCCGTGCTGCATCAGATGTCCGCCGGCGTTGTCGACAACGATAGTATGCGGCACGCCATGGGCGCCGAGTTCGTAGGCGGTTAAAGAGGCACCCTGGTTGCGCGGCCGGGTTTCATCGACCCATACATGGACCGGGATTCCCTTGTCGTGCGCCTGATAGATCGGAGAGGTGGCGGTTCCCCAATCGACGGTGGCGATCCAGCCTGCGTTACAGTGCGTGAGGACGTTCACGGGTTCGCCGGGGGCCTTCTTCGCGGCGATCTCCTCGATTAACTTCAGCCCGTGCACGCCAATCATTCGGCAGGTCTCGACGTCCTCGTCGCAGAGTTGCGCGGCGCGGGCGTATGCGGCGGCCAGCCTTTCCTCGCGCGGGAGGTTGCGGACGGTCTTGAGCATTTCGTCGAGCGCCCAACGCAGGTTGATTGCCGTCGGGCGCTGCGCGGCGAGGTGGTTGACGGCCTTCTCCAGCGCATCGTCGGAAGCATCCTGGCGCAGCGCAAGGCAGACGCCATAGGCGGCCGTCGCACCGATCAGCGGGGCGCCACGCACCTGCATGGTCTTGATGGCGACGGCGGCCTCTTCCATGGTTTCGAGCCGTGCCGTCTCGAAGCTGTGCGGCAGTTTGGTCTGGTCGATGATCTGGACGGCCCAGCCGTCGTCGGCAAGCCAGAGAGTGCGATAATGGGTTCCGTCGATCTTCATCGGTCGTTCCTAAAGGAGCTGTCGTCCGAGGCGTCGCAATTCGAGCCGTTGCGCCAGACGTCAGTCGTGGTCCGTGGCGTGCGCGCTTTCGGGGACTGCGACGGCCTCATGGAGACCGCAGGCGCTACAGGTCATGTCGAACCATGCCATATGCGGTCGCGCCGACTTGTCGACAATATCGAGGCCGGTAGCGCCGCAGAGCGGGCACTTCAGGTCATCGCGTTCCCCGGCTTCCCAGCGGCGCACCTGTGCGATCGCCCGATCGGTCAACTCGGGCGTTACGATCTTGCGTTCAGGCAGCGCCATCAGTGACCCTCGAAGTCGATAAGGACGTGGCAGGGAACATCGAGCGCTTCGATCTTCTGGCGGCCGCCCAGTTCCGGCAGATCGATCACGAAGGCGGCGCCGAGAACCAGACCTCCGGCCTGGCGGATCAGCTTGATG
The DNA here is from genome assembly GCA_965226995.1 of Filomicrobium sp. Lineage (GTDB taxonomy): Bacteria > Pseudomonadota > Alphaproteobacteria > Rhizobiales > Hyphomicrobiaceae > Filomicrobium. The sequence goes on along the minus strand of CBDDFK010000006.1, from coordinate 142,785 downwards.
CCGGCCTCGGCAGTTCCGCCCGTGGCGATGAGGTCGTCCACGACAAGGACGCGCTCGCCCGGCTTGATGGCGTCGGTATGGATCTCCACCGTGTCGGTGCCGTATTCGAGCTGATACTCCTGCTGTAGGGTTTCGTAGGGCAGTTTGCCCTTCTTGCGGATCGGCACGAAACCGCAGCCGAGCCGGTCGGCAATGGCGCCGCCGAGGATGAAACCGCGCGCCTCGATGCCGGCGACGGCATCGACGGGCTGGGTGCGATAGGGCTCAGCGATCTGCGCGATGGCGGCCTTGAAGCCCTGCGCATCGCCGAACAGTGTCGTGACGTCCCGAAACATGATGCCTGGCTTGGGATAGTCCGGGATGGTGCGGATCAGGCTTTTCAGGTCGTACACGTTTCGGTTCCCCCTCTTGAGCGAATTGTCGGCGGTTCTGGCGGCCTAAACTGAGGCGACCGGCGACACAATCTGGACCGCCGCGCCCGCCGGCCGCCGCCGGTTCTTCGCGATCTCGACAAAATCCGGACGTTTCATAGCAAGTTCAGGTACGGGAAGATAGAAGGTGAGGGATTGCAGATTCGGCGGTGCGGCTTTTGGAGCCGCATCCGGGCGCCGCGCTTGAGCCGAAACGAAGCGCCGTGTACGCATCGGTCGCTCAGCGCGGGTGAGGAGGACGACGATATGGCGGACCATAATTTTCCGTTGACGGCCGACGAGGATCTCGACGATCTGCCGCGGACCCTGCGGCGGGAGCGGGCGGAGCGTGAGCGCGAAGCGCGGGCGGCCGATCCGGTCCGTCACGGTCCGGCGCCCGACCTTGCGCCGCCGACCGACGGCTACACGCATCCGGCGCCGGCGGGAGCTTACGAGGACGAAGCCTATCCTGCGGAAGTCCGGCGGCTGGATGTGCCGTTCTTCCATTTGATGTTTTTCCTGGTGAAGGCGGTGCTTGCGGGTATTCCCGCGCTGATCCTGCTCGGCGCGATCATCTACGGTGTCGGCGAGCTGTTGCAGACGTACTTCCCGTGGCTGGTGAAGATGAAGATCGTCATCCTGTTCCCGGAAGGCTGAGTGTCCGGGGCCGGTTGCTTTGCCTGGATGTTTGGCGGTGCGCCTTTTGGGCGGATCAGCCCAATTCCTCGCCGCGCTCGCGTGCGGCGAGTATCGCCGCTTCAACGAGGCTGGCGAGCGCATCTTCCTTCATGAAGACTTCGAGTGCGGCAGCCGTTGTGCCGCCGGGTGAGGTCACGTTCTGGCGCAGCTTGGCGGCATCGAGGTCCGACTGGCTGAGGAGCGCACCGGCGCCGGCGATGGTTTCGCGGGACAACTGGGCGGCAAGCTCGGCGGAGAGACCGGCCGCGACCCCGGCGGCCGTCATGCATTCGGCGAGGTGGAACACATAAGCGGGGCCGGAGCCGGAGACGGCGGTGACAGCGTTCATCAGCGCTTCGTCGTCGATCCACGCCACCTTCCCGACAGCGGAGAGCAAGCGGGTTGCCAGTTCCCTTTGCGGTGAGGACACGGCAGTATTGGCGCAGCAAACCGTCATGCCGTGGCCGATGGCGGCGGGCGTGTTGGGCATCGCCCGGACGACAGGCGCGCCGGGCGCGAGGTGCTTTTCGAAGCTGGCGAGCGTACGGCCCGCCGCGATCGATACGGTCACGGTTTCCGGACCGGCCAAGCGCGCGGCGGCGGGGAAGATATCGTCCATCACCTGCGGTTTCACGGCGGCAAGGATCACCGCCGGGGCCTCAGGAAGCGCTTCGACCGTCGCTTCAACGCGCAACCCCCTGTCGTTGGCCAACGCCTGCATCTCAGGCGCCAGCGCGGGATCCTGCAGGATGAGCCGGCCGGGAGGCATGCCGTGCGCCAGCCAGCCGGCAATGAGCGCGCCGCCCATCTTGCCGGCCCCCAGTACGAGGACCGGACCGGAGTTCTCAGGCAGGATTTGGCTGGCTTCGCTCATAGCTCGATGCTCACGGCTGATTTGGCTTCACGGGCGCGTTTGTTGGGCAGCGCCCGGTTCCGGCTGTCGTCGCGAGCGGCAGCGTGGCTCAGGCCTGGCCTTCCGTCTCGAACATGGTCGAGACCAGGGCTTCGCGGCTTGGCTTACCCGCCCAGACCACGAACTGGAAGGCCTGATAGTAGCGCTCGCAGGCTTCGAGCGCAGCCTGCAGCATGGCTTCGCACTGCTCAAGGCTGGCGAGCGAACCGCCGAGGGGAAGGCCGTGGCGATACATGACGAGGCCTTCCTGCGTCCATAGATCGAAGTGGCCGAGCCAGAGCTGTTCGTTGATCTGAGCGATCAACCTGTACATCTCGTTGAGGCGTTGATCGGGGACGCGGAAATCGAAGGCGCTGGCGATGTGCAGGGCCTGGAGGTCGTGCCGCCAGTTCAGCGATACGTGGTAGTCCGTCCAGGTGCCGGCGATGATGAGCGTCAACTCGTCGTCGGAGTTGCGATCGCAGTGCCAGTCATGGCGCATCGCCAATTGCTCGACGAGGTCGATCGGGTTGGAGAAACGCTCATAACCTGCTGCCGCTGTTGCCATGCGTCATCCTCGTTCTTATCGGGCACTGCGCGTGCGCGGCGGCCCGTTTGGCACGCGCATCGTGGTTGCGCGCATGCGGGAAATTCGTCCGGTGCGAGATCGAAGCGGTGGTGCCGTCCGCGATCCGCGACCTGACGAAGCCAGCGCAGACAACCACCGCGCCGGCGTGAGTCGCAACCGACGCTGCGCACTCTCCACCGGCAACATGGCGGAGGCCAGACGCGAGACCAGTTAACCGTGGACGAGTTGTTGATAAGGGCGGGATAATCGGTGAGCGCGTTAAGCCGGCACTCGACATCGTAGGGCTCGGGGACAGCGCGAGTCGGTGCTTCGCGCCGTCGCTCATCCAAGATCGTTCAGGCGGCGCACCTTCGTCAGGCGGCGCGGTGACCTCGCCGCCTGATTATCGCATTCCAAACGGTGAGGTAAAGGAAGCGCTCAGGCGCCGCCGGCAATACGTTTCAGTTCGCCTTCAAGGGCCGCGATGCGCGCTTCGAGGCGTTCGTTTTCCTCGCGTGCCTTTTCGGCCATGGCGCGGACAGCCTCAAATTCTTCGCGCTGCACGACATCCATCTCGCGCAGAACCTTCTCGCCCTGCGCGCGCATGAAGGTTTCGGCCTCCTTCTGCATGCCCTGAGCGGCGCCGGCGGCGTCCGTCATCATTTTCGCGAGTTCATCGAAAATCTTGTTGTTGGTCTGGGTCAACGTTCGGCTCCGGAAACGGGACGCGCGGCGGAATGGCCAGCGACGTGCGGTGATTGGGTGTGAGGCGTGGGACGGCCTCGCCTCGCTGGCGTATCTATGCGCACGAGCGGCTCGGCGCGCAAGCGGGCTAGGTCCGGTATCGAGGTAAGGCTGGTCTTCCGCCGCCTTGACAGTCCGCCCGGCATTCTCGAAACGTCCGTGCGCGAGCGCCCCCGGCGGTGCCGGATACAAACCGAGAGTGGCGGCTAATGATCCTCTTCGAGATCCCGTTTCCCAATATCGACCCCGTTGCGCTGCAGATCGGACCGATCGCGGTTCGCTGGTACGGGTTGGCCTATGCGGCGGGCCTCATCCTTGGCTGGCTCTATATTCGGCGGCTGTTGCAGGAGGGGAGTCTGTGGCCCGGCAGCAAGGCGCCGATGCAACCCGATGATGTCGATGAGCTGCTTTTGTGGGTGACGGCCGGAGTGATCATCGGCGGCCGGCTCGGGCACGTGCTTTTCTACAAGTCGGGGTTCTATTTCGAGAACCCGATGGAGATCCTTGCCATCTGGAAGGGCGGGATGTCGTTTCACGGCGGTCTCCTGGGCACCGGTGTGGCGATGCTGATCTTCGCGCGCCGTCACGGCGTGTCGGTCTGGCCGGTGATGGATGTCGTCTCGGCGGCGGTGCCGATCGGTCTGTTCTTCGGGCGCATGGCCAATTTCGTGAACGGCGAGGTCGTGGGTTCTAAAACGTCGATGCCGTGGGGGATGGTCTTTCCGGCTTGGGGGCCGGAGGCGCGCCATCCGGCGATGCTCTACGAGGCCGCGCTTGAAGGTATCGCCTTGTTTCTCATTCTACGGTACGCGACGCACAGCTTGCGCAGCCTGAAGCTTCCAGGACTGACAACAGGATTGTTCCTGGCGGGCTACGGCGTGTTCCGCATCTTCTGCGAACTCTTCAAGATCGTCGATTATCGGCTGGTTCATGCCGACTATCCGATCACGAAGGGGATGGTCTATTCGGTGCCGATGCTGATCCTGGGGCTGTGGTTCATGCACCGTGCGCGTTCGGGCGAAACCTCGAAGCCGGGCGAACGGACGGCATGAGCGGCGGCGGCTACGATCCCGAGGCTCGCCGCGACACGCCCTTGGCGCTGAAGCTCATGGAGCGCATCGCGGCGCAAGGTTCGTTGCCCCTTTACGATTACGTTCACGCCTGCATGTTCGATGCGGAATTCGGCTATTACCGGCGGCAACCTGCAATCGGCGCTTCCGGGGACTTCGTTACGGCGCCCGAGATTTCGCAGACTTTCGGTGAGTTGATCGGGCTTTGGGCTGCCGCCGTCTGGCAGTCGATGGGGTCGCCGCGGTCTTTCCATCTCATCGAATACGGCGCCGGGCGTGGCACGCTGATGCGGGATGCTCTCCGGGCGGCGGCGGTCCTGCCCGGCTTTCTGCAAGCGGCGCGGATCAGCCTGTGCGACATCAATCCCGCTTTGCGTGAGATGCAGCGCGCGACACTGAGGGCGGAGGTCGCGTTGCTCGGCGAAGAAAAGCTGCGGTTCGTCGAGGTTTTGACGAAGAAGAGGCGTTTGCCGCGGTTAAGGCCGGTGCACCTGCGATTATCATCGGCAACGAATTTCTCGACGTCTGGCCGGTCGCCCAATGCGAGCGGCGCGCGGACGGTTGGACCAGCCGTGGCGTCGGCGTCGATGCGCTGGGCCGTCTGAGTATCTGTCCCGTGGAGCTGACGCGATTGCGGGCTGGGGCTGGGGGCTTCGGGGATGCAGAACTCGACCGGCGGTTCGGCGCGGCTCAAGCGGGAGAAATCGTGACGGTGACGCACTACGGCTTCGCCGATGAGGTGCTCGGTCCCTGGCAACGCTTCGCGGCGCTCTTCATCGACTACGGGCATGACGAAGCTCTGGTGGGTGACACGCTGCAGGCCGTTCGCAATCACCGCTTCGAGCATCCGTTGACCTCGCCGGGAGAAGCGGACCTTTCGCATCAAGTGGATTTTGCGGATTTCGCAGCGCGCGTTCGCGGGCACAGAAGCGACGCGGCCATCGACGGGCCCGTGACCCAGGCCGAATTCCTCGGCCGGTTGGGGATTATCGAGCGGGCCTCGAGGTTGATGTCGGCTAATCCGGCGAAGGCCGGGGAGATCGAGGCGGGCGTGATACGGCTCATGGCCCCGCAGGGCATGGGAACGCGGTTCAAAGCGATCGGCATTCGATCGAGCGACGTTCCGGCCTTGCCGGGGTTCGAATGACGCTACCCCTTTGAGTCCGTGGAAGCGAAGGATCGACAATGGCAAGGCCAATTACCGCCGAGAACCTGATGGACCTGCCGGGCATCCGTCACGGCTTCTTTACCCGCGACGGGGGCGTATCCGATGGAATCTACGCCGGGCTTAACTGTGGGCTGGGGTCGAATGACGGATCCGAAAAGGTGCGAGAGAATCGTGCCCGCGTCGCTCTGCATCTGGGGGCGCCGCTTCCGGTTGTGCTGACGCCTTATCAAATTCACTCGGCCGACGCGCTCATCGTCGATACGCCGTTTCCCGTGGATCGGCCTCCGCCGCGCGGCGATGCGCTGGTGACGGCCACGCCTGGATTAGCGATCGGGATTTTGACGGCGGATTGCGGTCCGGTCCTGTTTGCCGATCCCGTGGCGCGAGTCGTCGCTGCCGCCCATGCGGGATGGCGCGGAGCGGCAGGCGGGATTATCGGCGCTACGCTACAAGCGATGGAAAGTCTCGGGGCCCGCCGCGAACGCATACACGCGGCGTTGGGTCCGACCATCAGCCAGGCCAATTACGAAGTAGGGCAAGACTTCAAGGCCGCGCTCCTCGCGCAGCACGATGGGGCGGAAGTATACTTCAATATTCCCCAAGACGGGGCCAAGCCGCATTTCGATCTTCCGGGCTTCGTGCAAGCCGATCTACGGTCGCAGGGGCTCGCTTCGGTTGTCGATATCGGGCTGTGCACCTACGCCGACGAATCGAATTTCTTCAGTTTTCGACGGACAACTCACAGATCTGAGCCCGATTACGGTCGTCAAATCTCCGCAATTCTCGTGGCATAAATGCATTATCCACAGTTGGCCCACGATGCGGATGGCGGTTCGCAACGGTCGGCAGGCATTGCAATCAAAAGTGGCTGGACGTTTGCGGAAACAACGCGCTAATCGTTAAGGACAACGAGTACCGGTTGTAGAGCTTGTAGAGGCCGCAAGGTAAGTACGCCGGCCGCCGGAATGATCAGCGGGTCATTAAAGGGGGACGTCGTCGTGACGACCATTAATGCTGCTGCGGCGTGGCGTGTACAAAGATTTGTCTCGCTCACGGGGATCGCAGTTCTATTCGCAATGCTGCTCGCAGGTTGCTCGACGACGCCGGATATTTTCGGTGGCGGCGGCCTGACGGCGCAGAACCAGGAAACCGCTCCGGCGACCGCGCAGCAGGCGGCGGCGACGATTGCGTTGGCGCCCGTTATCGGCGCGCCGGATCATGTCGCCAAGCAGTTGCAGGCGCAGCTTACCAGTTCGCTTCAGGCCCAGAACATCGCCGTGGCCAGCGGGCCGACGGTTCCCTACACGATGCGCGGCTATGTGGTGTCCGCACGCGAGGGTGCCGGCACCAAAGTCTCGTATATCTGGGACGTGACCGATACGACCGGCAAGCGTGTCCACCGGATCAGTGGCGAGGAGATCGCTCCGGCCGCCGGTGCCGACCCGTGGGCGGCGGTCACGCCTGACATCATGGGCCGGATTTCCAACCAGACGGCGCAATCGCTGAAATCGTGGCTGCCCGCCCCGAACCCGGTCGCGGGTGCTGCGGCGGTTGCCGGTGCGGTTCAGCGTGCGCCTCAATCGGCGTTGGCAGCAGGGCAGCGCACGGCCGCCGCCGCCGGAGCTGCCGCTCAACAGCAGGTTGCTGCCGCCGCTGGCGCTATAACCCCGAGCGGCCCGACGACCGGCAGCATCGGCAATTCCGGTTATAACGCTATCGTTCCCAGCGTGACCGGTGCCCCGGGTGATGGCTCGGTCTCGCTGACTCGCGCCATCCGCAAGGAGCTTTCCCGGAGCGGCGTGGCGCTGGCGAATTCGCCGAACCAGCAGTCGTACAAGGTCGAGGGTCGCGTGGCCCTGCGCAACGCCGCCGCCGGCAAGCAGGAGATCGCGATCGACTGGGACGTGAAGGACCCGTCCGGCAAGAAGCTTGGAACGGTTTCTCAGAAAAACCAGATCCCCGCGGGCTCGCTTAACGGCGAGTGGGGGCGGACCGCGGATGCCGCTGCCGCGGCTGCGGCTCAGGGCATCGTGAAACTGCTGCCTCAGCGGACGGCTGCGGCGAACTAACGCTGCCTTTTGCGGGTTGTATGCATTAATGGGGAGGCCCGGTCGTCGCCAGGACGTGCCGGGCCTTCGCTTTTTGGTGTGACGACGACGGACTGATCAAGTCGAGAAAGACTGTTGTCGTTCAAGGGAGCTGCCGGCTCGGTTTACATTCCGGCGGAGAGCTTGTTACAGACCTGTCACGCGACTGACGCAAAGGGGCTGCGCCTATGTCTTTCGATGCCTTTGAAGGCGAAGATTCGGTTAATCCGCCGCCGAGTCTCAAACTTGTCGCCGGCAACAGCAACCGGCCTCTGGCACAGGCGATCAGCGACCGGCTCAACGTGCCGCTGACTGCCAGCCACGTGGAGACTTTCGCCGACAAGGAAATCTTCGTCGAGATCCACGAGAACGTCCGTGGGCAGCATTGCTTCATCATCCAGTCGACGTCCTTTCCTGCGAACGACAACCTGATGGAACTGCTGGTTCTGATCGACTGTCTCAAGCGGGCGTCGGCCAAGCGGATCACAGCGGTCATCCCCTATTTCGGCTACGCGCGCCAGGACCGGAAACCGAAGCCTCGCACCCCGATCACCGCCAAACTCGTCGCCAACCTGATTGAGCGCGCCGGTGCCGACCGCGTGCTCACCATCGACCTGCATGCCGGGCAGATCCAGGGTTTCTTCGACATCCCGACCGACAACCTCTATGCCGCGCCGGTCATCACCCGCGACATCAAGAGCCGGTTCTCGACGGACGACCTGATGGTGGTCTCGCCGGATGCGGGCGGGGTGGTTCGCGCGCGGGAGTTGGCAACACGGCTCAAGGCGCCGATTGCCATCTGCAACAAATGGCGAGAGGCGCCGGGCAAGGCATCGATCATGAGCGTGATCGGCGACGTCGAAGGTAAACGCTGCATCTTGATCGACGATATCGTCGATTCCGGCGGTACGCTCGTCAGCGCCGCCGAGGCCTTGTTGTCGGGCGGGGCGACGGAGGTGCATGCCTATCTGACTCACGGGGTGTTGTCGGGCGGAGCGGTTTCGAAGATCCGGAATTCGGACATTTCTTCGCTGTTCATCACCGACACGATCCTGCCGACGGAAGCAGTCCGCGCGGCGCGCAATATCGAGATCCTGTCGGTGGCGCCGCTTTTGGCCAAGGCGATACTACGGACCCATCGCGAGCAGTCCGTCTCGGGGTTGTTCGGCGAAGAGGAGGAGTGACCGCGGCTAGGCGCAGGGTCCATAGGCTTCCTCCGCCGTCCGCCAGCGTTGCCAAAAACCGTCTCTGACGGTATAAGCCCGGCTCTCACCTGAAATCCGGTTGAGCGCGCTCTCACTGCACCCTTGGAGGCGGGAGCGTGAACGTTCTATCGAAGGGGCCCACCTATCGGCGGGTCCCTCGCTTGTTTTGGAGAACCGCAATCATGGCAACCGAGACCATCGAGCTCGAAGCTGCCCCGCGCGACCGTGTCGGTAAGGGGGCCGCACGTCAAACCCGTCGCGCAGGCCGCGTGCCCGCCGTCATCTACGGCGACAAGAAAGAACCCCTCACCATCTCGCTGGACGACAACGAGGTGTGGAAGCTCTATTTGAAGGGCCAGTTCATGGCCCGGGTGTTCAAGCTGAAGGTGGCGGGCGACGAGCATCTCGTCGTGTCGCGCGACCTGCAGCTCGATCCGGTGAAGGATACGCCGGTCCACATCGACTTCCTGCGTGTCGGCGCGGATGGCCTGATCCGTGTTCAGGTGGCGGTGAAATTCCGTAACGAAGCGATCTGCCCCGGCCTCAAGCGCGGCGGCGTTCTCAACATCGTCCGCCACGAAGTTGAAGTCTGGTGCCCATACGACAAGATCCCGGACGCCTTCGTCATCGATCTTGCGAAAACGAAGATCGGCGATTCGATCCACGTTTCGGCCATCGATATGCCTGAAGGCGCGAAGCCGGTGATCCAGGACCGCGACTTCACCATCGCCACCATCGCCGGTCGCGGACCGCAGGCGAAGGAGGACGACGACGAGGAAGCAGCGGCAGGCGAGGAAGAGAAGAAGGACTGATCCTTCGTCTCGAATGACGCTTCGGCCGGTCGCCGCGACGCTTCACGTGAAACGGAGCACACCGTGGGGACCGGCCTTTCGATATAGCTTTTGCGCATTACGCGGATTTTCATCGCCAGCCCGCTCCCCCGCCCGGCCACCCAAGTACGATACTTCCATGGGTGGCGGGCGGGAGAGCGGGCGGTTCAGCCTAATCGTGCAAGGGACGAGCGGAGCGTGTCCGATGAAGCTCATCGTCGGCCTTGGTAATCCGGGGCAGAAGTACGAGAAGAACCGGCACAACGTCGGCTTTCTTGCGGTCGACCGCATCGCGGAGGCGCATGGCTTCTCGCCGTTCCGCAACCGCTTCAAAGCACTCGTCGCGGAAGGTCGCATCGGGAACGAGCGCGCGCTTATTCTGAAGCCCCAGACCTACATGAACGAGTCCGGCCAGGCGGTGGGCGAGGCTGCCCGGTTCCTCAAAGTGCCCGAAGCCGATGTGATCGTGCTCTACGATGAGATCGATCTGGCGCCGGGTAAGCTGAAGGCCAAAGTCGGCGGCGGTAATGCCGGGCACAACGGTTTGCGCTCGATATCTGCGCATCTGGGCAACGATTACGTGCGCATCCGCATCGGCGTCGGTCATCCCGGCCGCAAGGACGCCGTTGCCGGTTATGTGCTGCACGATTTCGCGAAGGCTGAGTGGGAGTGGCTCGATCCGCTACTCGATGCCATCGCGTCGGCGGCGGAACCGATGGCGGCTGGCGATGTGGCGAAGTTCACCGCGGAGGTGGCGCGCCGGGTGGGGAGCGACGAGCCGGCACCCGAAAAGAAACCGAAGAAGCAGAAGACGGACAGCGAAGCGGGCGATGCCGGCGACCGCGCAAAGCCCCAAGGTGGGCGCCCGAAACCCGCGCGTGGACATCCAGCGGGCGAGCGGCTTGCCAAGCAACAGTCGGCCCTGGCCGAGAACCTCAAGAAGTGGCTGCAAAAGAGCGGCGGCAAAGGCGACGGCTCTTAAGCGCCGGGGTGGGCGTGCGCCGGATTGCCGATTGCCGCGCCCCGGCGGTCATTGTAGCGGAGCGGGAAACCGCAACCGGAACTAGCGAAGGACAACGCGGCCCATGGGCTTCAAATGCGGCATCGTCGGCCTGCCGAACGTCGGCAAATCGACCCTATTCAATGCGCTGACGCAGACGGCGGCGGCCGAAGCGGCAAACTATCCGTTTTGCACCATCGAACCCAACGTCGGTGAAGTGGGCGTGCCGGATGAACGGCTCGAAAAGCTGGCCGGCATCGCCAAGTCCAAGGAAATCATCCCAACCCGGCTGACCTTTGTCGACATCGCCGGTCTCGTTCGCGGTGCGGCGCAGGGCGAGGGCCTCGGGAACCAGTTCCTCTCCCACATCCGCGAAGTCGACGCGATCGCCTACGTCCTGCGGTGTTTCGAGGATGGGGACATCACCCACGTCGAGGGGCGGATCGATCCCGTCGCCGACGCGGATACGGTCGAGACCGAGCTGATGCTGGCCGATCTGGAGTCGCTGGAGCGGCGCGTCACCAACTTGGACAAGAAGGCCAAGACCGGCGACAAGGAGGCCAAGGCCATCCTGGCGGTCATCGAGAAGGTTCTGCCGCTCCTGAAGGATGGGAAGCCGGCTCGGCAGGCGGATATCTCTGACGATCAGAAGCGCACCTTCGATATGCTGCAGCTCCTGACGGCGAAACCTGTCCTCTACGTGTGCAACGTCGATGAGGGTTCGGCGGGCGAGGGCAACGCGTTTTCCGCCAAGGTAGCGGAACGCGCCGATGCCGAAGGGGCCGAGTATGTCGTCATTTCCGCCAAGATCGAATCGGAATTGAGTGGTCTCGATGCCGCTGAGCGCCAGGATTTCCTCGCCGAAATGGGGCTCGAGGAGCCGGGCCTTAACCGGCTGATCCGGGCTGGTTACAAGCTGCTCGATCTGGTGACCTATTTCACGGTCGGGCCGAAGGAGGCGCGGGCCTGGACCATTCGCGAGGGCACGAAGGCGCCGCAGGCAGCCGGTGTCATCCACACGGACTTCGAGAAGGGGTTCATCCGCGCCGAAACCATCGCGTACGGCGACTACGTGGGCCTGGGCGGCGAGGTGCCGGCAAAAGAGGCCGGCAAGATGCGGCTGGAAGGCAAGGAGTATGTTGTCAAGGACGGCGACGTCATGCACTTCCGCTTCGCCAATTAGGAGTGGCGCTGGTCGCGGGGTAGGACAGGTGTTCCGGCTCCGGAGTTGTCCTGGCGGCCAATTGACGCCATAAGGCCGACTATGTTCTGCGAGTGCCCCAGTATGCGCCTTTGCCTAAAGCCGGGCGCGGAAACGACTTCATGAGGAGCGAACCTTGCTGCGCCTTTCCGCATTGACCGGCTGCCTGATGCTGGCTTTCACACTCCTCGGCTGTGCCGGCGATCCGCAGATCAACGGCTCCGGGAACGGCAACGCAAACGCCGCGGGCGCCGCGGATGCCGGGGCGACGGGTGCCGACCCGGAAAATACGCTGGTGATCGAAACGAAGACCGGCAAGGTGAAGATCCGCCTGCGTCCCGACCTTGCACCCAAGCATGTCGAACGCGTGAAGCGGCTGGCGCGGGAAGGCTTCTACAACGGCATCGTGTTCCACCGGGTGATCCCTGGCTTCATGGCACAGACGGGCGATCCAACCGGAACCGGGACCGGCGGGTCGAAATATCCCGACCTCCAGGCCGAATTCACGCCGACAGCCTTTGAGCGGGGGACGCTGGGCATGGCTCGCAGCCAGAGCCCAAACTCGGCCAACTCGCAGTTTTTCATCACCTTCACGCGGACGCCGCACCTCAACGGCCAGTACACCGTTTTCGGCAGTGTCATCGAGGGCATGGAGCACATCGATGCGGTGAAGAAGGGGAGCCAGGCCAACAACGGCCAGGTGCAGAACCCCGACAAGATGCTGAAGGTCTACGTTCTGGCCGACGCTTCGCAGGGGTGAGCCGGTGCAGGTCGCTCCGCGGCCCGGGCTACCTCGTTAAGGGCCTGACGCTAACGGCCGAATTTCCAATCTGAACCAACAAGGGAGGGCCTGCGCATGGCCGACATTAAGGACCCCGAGAACACGCTCGTCATCGAGACCACGAAAGGCAACGTCGTGATCGAGATGCGCCCGGATCTGGCGCCCAAGCATGTCGAGCGCATCAAGACGCTGGCGCGCGAAGGCTTCTACGATAATGTCGCCTTCCACCGGGTGATCGACGGGTTCATGGCACAGACCGGCTGCCCGAAAGGCACCGGCACGGGCGGGTCCGAATATCCGAACCTTCCCGCCGAGTTCAACGCGGAGCCTCATGTGCGCGGGGTCTGTTCGATGGCGCGCGCCACGCCGCCGAACTCGGCCAATTCGCAGTTCTTCATCGTGTTCGACGACGCGACCTTCCTGGACCGCCAATACACGGTGTGGGGCAAGGTCATCGAAGGCATGGAGAACGTCGACAAGATCAAGCGCGGCGAGCCGGTGCAGGACCCCGACCGCATGGTCTCGGTTAAGGTCGCCGCCGACGTTTGATCGCGGCTGCGGGCCGGACTTATAATGGGGCGCTCGATTAGGGTGCCCCATGTTGCGTTCGCCCGTCCTTACTGTTTTTTCGGTTCTGGCGCTCTTTAGCCTGGCGCCGGCGGGATTGGCGCGGGACGGGATGCCCTCGTGTTTCTCCGGGACGCCGGAACAGGCCGCGGCTCTGGGGAAGGCGCGGGCCGGCTCGGGGTCGTGCGGGGTGTCTGCAAGGGCTGCGGCTGCCGCGGCGGCCCGGGCTACCGCAACGCTAAGGGGCGGTGCGTCAGCTTCAAGCGGCTTGTCAAGGAGTGCGGGCCGCCGCCTTATCGTGGCTGCGAGCGGGAGTGCTTCCCGGCCCCCGCGCGTTGCCGGCGCTGAATTAATGCACGAGCGAGGAGCTAATCGCCCATGCAGGCATCTCTGACGGGTGCGATCCAGATCGTTGTCGCAGGCCTGTTAGGCGCAGCAGGCGTTTCGTTTGCCGCACTGGCCGCCCACGTCGACGACAGCGCGGCGCTGCGTGCGGCGGCGGAACTGGCCATGGTCCACGCTGCGGCGGCCATCGCGCTCATCGTTCTCGCGCGGGCGTCCCACCGCCCAACGCTTTGGCTGTGGGTGTCGGCGGCGATGCTGCTCGGCGCCATATTGTTTTCCGGTACGGTGGCACTGGGCGTTCTCGCCGACTTCCGGCCGCTCCCCGCGCTCGCGCCGATCGGCGGGTCGCTGACGATCCTGTCCTGGATTGCCGTCGTCGGGGCGGGGCTTGCCGAAGCGCTGTCGCGGGCGCCAGCCGGTCGCGCGGATTAGGTCCGGGGGGCGCGGCGTTCCGTGAGAACCGATCTTTTCGATTTCGAGTTGCCCGAGGATCTGATCGCGCTGCGCCCGATCGAGCCGCGCGACGCGTCCCGGATGCTGGTCGTCGATCCTGCCGCGACGCCGGAGCTTTCCGATTCCGCCGTGCGTGCGCTGCCTGAACTGCTTGGCCCGGCGGACTGTCTCGTCTTCAACGACACGCGCGTCATCCCGGCGGCACTGACGGGGCGGCGGCAGCGCGGCGATTCCGTTTGCGTCATCGAGGTCAATCTGCATCGCCGGTTGGACGCCGCGCGCTGGCGGGCCTTCGCGCGCCCGGCGAAGCGGCTGGCGCCCGGAGACAGGATCCGCTTCGGCACCGGCAATACGAGTTGCCTGATGGGCGCGCTCGACGCCTCGGTCGAAGTGCGCGAGGGCGGTGAGATTACGCTGGCGTTCGACTTCTCCGGCGCCGAACTCGACGCGGCGATCTCCGCGGCGGGGGCAATGCCGCTTCCGCCCTACATCGCGGCGCGGCGCGCGGCCGATGCGGCAGACGCAGCCAACTATCAGACGGTCTATGCCCGCAGCGACGGGGCCGTTGCCGCGCCGACGGCGGGGCTGCACTTCACCGACCGGCTCATGGCGGACCTGGATGCGCGCGGCATCGGCCGGGTTTTCGTGACGCTTCATGTGGGCGCGGGGACGTTCCTCCCGGTGAAGGCCGAGGATACGGACGACCATAAGATGCACGCCGAGTGGGGGACGGTGTCCGCCGAGGCGGCGGCGCAGATCAACGCCACGCGGCGGAACGGGGGCCGGATCGTCGCGGTCGGCACGACGGCGTTGCGGCTCTTGGAGAGCGCTGCGGCGCCGGACGGGACAATCGAGCCGTGGAGCGGCGAGACGGCGATCTTCATCACGCCAGGTTATCGCTTCCGGGCCGTCGATGCATTGATGACCAACTTCCATCTGCCGCGCTCGACGCTGTTCATGCTGGTGTCCGCGTTCTCCGGCCTGGAGACCATGCAGCGCGCCTACCGCCATGCCATCGCGGCGCGCTACCGTTTCTATTCCTACGGCGACACCTCTCTCCTCTTCGCCGCCGATCCACCGGGGAGACGGTGATGGGTGGGGTGTGCGGAGGATGTGGGTGCGCGAGGGGAGAGCGCAAACCCACTTTAGCGATCTTGATTGGTTGCGATGCATTTTCGTCGGATGTGGAAATCAGCGGCAACGTGGATATTTCATGAATTGATCCGCCCTGATTGTTAGTGTAATTTCCTATTTGAGTGTCCTAGTATAATCTTCTCTGGCTTCTGAAATTTTTCCTTTTGTTCACAGATGGAGTAAGGCTTATGCGGCAAATGCTTGTTGGTTTTCTATTGGCGATTAGCGTGTCAAGTATGGCGCACGCGGGAAACTGCACGTATAGCGGTGGTACTGATCCTAACTCTGTTCCTGGTTATTTGGGGCCTGTCCGTTGCATAATTCAGCAAGCCGGGAAGCTAAGTACTGGTGGCACGGCGACTGACCATGGCGGCCGATATAATATGGCCTATGGCACGTACGACAATAACGAGTGTCAAGTAGGCGGGCATGGTTGGCATATCTCAGGCGTTGATAGTTGTGAGACCGGGCGTGGCAATGGGATCGCGGGGTGCTCAACGGTGGTCTTACGAGTACGCGGAACGTGCTAATTGATATATGACGGTGCCCATCAGATCTGCTGATGGCGCCTCAATCGGTAACGGCCGCCCGAAAGATGACACTTCCGGCCACATTTCCCAAGCTCACACCAAACGAGTTTGCAAACCGGTCCCAAATGGACCAAAACCCGAACAGACTCTCGTTATGACCCCGGACACCGAGGGGCAGGGTCACAACCCCGCCTAATCATCCGCCTTATCGAAGCCCAGCGACCGCCGGGTCTGCCAGAGATAGAGCGGGGTCGGCATCATCTCGGCGGTCTTGAGCATGGTCACGAGCTGCCAGGGGAAGGCGATCTCGAAGGGCTGGCCAGGGAGCTTATCGAGGATTTTACGGGCGGCTTCCTCCGGGGTCATCAGGTAGGGCATCTCGAAATCGTTATCCTCGGTCATCGGCGTGTCGACGAAGCCGGGATTGATGATCGTAACGGCGATGCCGTGCGGCTTGAGCTCGATGCACAGCGTTTCCGCGAGGTTGATGAGCGCCGCCTTGGTCGGCCCGTAGTGGCAGGCTTTCGGCAGCCCGCGATAACCCGCGACAGATCCGGTCAACGCGATGTGGCCCCGGCCGCGGGCGCGCATGCCGGGCAACAACGCTTCGATGCAATTCACGTTACCGACGTAGTTCACGGCCATCGATTGGGCCGCCTTGGCGCCGTCGATGTCGATGGCCTTGTCGGGATGCCAGACGCCGGCGCAGAGAATGGCGACGTCGATGTCGCCGACGGCCTCGCCGGTGACGGCGGGGGAGGCTTTGACCGCGTCGCGGTCCGTGATGTCGAGCGGGACGGAGACGATGTTCGGGTGTGCCGCCGCGAGCTGGTCGAGGGCGTCCTTCGAGCGCGCGCTTGCGGCGACCTCGACGCCGGCATCGGCGAGGTCGATGGCGAGCTGGCGCCCGATGCCGCTGCTTGCGCCGACAACCCAGGCGGTTTTCCAGGGAAACTTCGAAATGGCGGGGACTCCTTTGTTTGCGCTCGGCCGTCCTGTGAACCTTCCGCGGCGGGCGGCTATCTTGCGAGCGTGCGCGCACATGAAAAAGGCGCGGTCCGCCCGCGAGCAGCCGCGCCTGTTCGCTTCAGGAGTGGAATGTCACAGGCCGGTGAAGGGTTGCGCGATCCGTGACACGAACCCGCGGAATTTGGCGCGCCGGTCGCTCGCGATGAGGCAGATGCAACCTTCCTTCGCATCGGAAATCGGCTGGTGGTCGACATCGTCGCCCAGGTCCGACAGATCGCCGCGACGGTATTCGCCGAACTCGTCGCGGTATGCGCCATCGAGAAGGAGGGTCAGCTCGGTGCCGCCGTGGCCGTGTTCGGGGAGAACCTGGCCGGGCGCTACCTTAATGAGCCGCAGATCGCCCTCGGCGTTATCGGACAGCTTGATGGGATAATGCCAGACGCCGAAACCGAGGCGACGCCAATTCACATCTTCCAGTTCGCGGCCGATCAAGCGCTCGATGCAACTGGCCGGACCCGGCTCGGCCTGCACTGCTACCGGCTGCGGCGCCAGTGCCAATGCCGGCATGGCCGAGGCCGAAGCCTCCATCGGGGCACCGTCAAGGTGTTCGAACAGCGCCGCGCCGACGAGGTCGAGATCGCGGACTTCGCGCGCACACTCCGTGCACATCTCGATGTGCGCCGCGACAACGGCGGACAAGGCTTCCGGCAAACTGCCGGCCGCGAAGCTCATCAGCGTCGAAGGGTCGGGGTGGTGGGTGATCTTCATTTTATCTGAGGTCCTCGACGGCTTCCCGTATTTTTTGGTACGCGAGGCGCATGCGCGATTTCACCGTGCCCAAAGGCAGGTTCAACCGTTCGGCAATTTCACTGTGGGACAGACCCTCGATGTAGGAAAGAACCACCACCTCGTGCTGGTCTTCCGGTAACGTCGAGAGTACCGCGTGAACGCGTTTGCGCCGCTCGCCCTCTGATACGGCCTCATCGGGAGGCAGATCATCGGAAGCTTCTTCTTCGTGACCTTCAGGCAGCATTTGCCAGGGAACTTCGCGCCGTAGACGGTCAATCCGCAGATTACGCGCGATCGTGAAGATCCACGTCGTCGCACTCCCCTTGGTGTCCGAATAGAGCCCAGCCTTGCGCCATACGGTCATCAAGGTTTCCTGAGCGAGTTCCTCAGCGGTCGTTGGATCCGCCCCCTGGCGGATCATGTAGGCTTTCACGCGGGGCGCAAATGACTGATAGAGTTCCGCAAACGCGGAGCTGTCGCGGTCGACAGCGACGCGCTGTAAGAGATGAGCCATGGCCTTGCTACTCGCCTTTGCCGGCGAATGTCGCGTGAATTGGACATTCGTATGAGCATTCAACATAGCAACGGCCCCTCCTGTTTAGCAATTGAACGCATCGTGAGCGGGTCCGGATCAATATCGGAAGCGCTGATGGGCACGACGTGTTAATCGAAGCCTTGCTGGCGCGGAGTTCCTGTCGCATCGCAGCTTCGATGCTCGTGAATTATGGTGCCGGTGCCGGTGAAGGCGGGGGTTCAACCCGCGCCGGGCAGATAACGGATTAAGGGGTGGGAAGGTTTCGATGATCGCCGACGCGCATATCTATTTCGGGGTGGGGCTTGCCGGACTTGCGAGCTTTCTTTCGCCTTGCGTGTTGCCGCTGGTGCCGCCCTACCTGGGATATCTGGGCGGGACAACGCTCGACCAGCTTACCGACGACGAGACGCCGAATCGCGCCGTCTGGGGACGGGTGGTGCTGGCGTCGGTCTTTTTCGTTCTCGGCTTCACGACGGTTTTCGTCGGGTTCGGCGCCAGCGCGTCGGCCTTCGGACAGCTCATCCAGGAATACCGCAGCGAGCTGTCGATGGTGGCGGGTATCGTCATCATCTTGTTCGGGCTGCACTTCCTCGGCGTCTTCAAGATCGCGCTGTTCTACACCGAGGCCCGATATCACGCGCAGATGGAGGGGGCGTCGCTGATCGGCGCCTATGTCATCGGCCTGGCGTTCGCCTTCGGGTGGACGCCGTGCGTCGGCCCCGTGCTGGCGGCGGTGCTCGCAGTGGCCGCGCAGGAGGAGAGCGTGGCGGCGGGGGCTTCGCTCCTGTTGGCCTATTCGCTCGGGCTGGGCGTGCCGTTCATCCTGGCGGCGGTCGCGATCCGGCCGTTCCTGTCTTTCATGAACAAGTTCAAGCGGCATCTGGGCACCATGGAGAAGGTCATGGGCGCTCTCCTGGTGATCACCGGTATCCTGTTCCTGACGGGGTCGATGAACTGGCTGGGGCAGTGGATGATCGAGACATTCCCATTCCTGGGCGAGGTCGAGGCGTGGGTGACGCCGGATGACCTTCAGCGCGATATCATGCGCAAGAGCCTGGAGAATTGAGCATCGAGCGGTTCCGGACGCCAGCTGTTGCATTGAGCATCGCCGGATCGGACAGTTCCGGCGGTGCCGGCATTCAGGCCGACCTCAAGACGTTCACGCGGTTCGGGGTCTTTGGCGCGACGGCGATTACGGCGCTGACAGCGCAAAACACACGGGGCGTGCAGGACATACACGCGGTTCCTGCCGCCTTCGTCTCCGCGCAGATTTCGTCCGTTACCTCGGATCTAACCGTGGCGGTTACGAAAACGGGCATGCTCGCCAACGCGGAGATCATCGCGGCGGTGGCCCAGTGGGCCGAACGCGGATGCCTCGGGCAGCTCGTTGTCGATCCGGTGATGGTGGCGACGAGCGGCGATCTTCTGATCGACATGACGGCTGTTGCGGCGATGACGGACCGTCTGTTTCCGCACGCGGCCTTGATCACGCCCAACCTCAACGAAGCCGCCGCCCTGTGCGATGCGGCGGCTGCCGGATCGGTGGCGGAAATGGGGGAGCAGGCGCGGCAGTTGCTTGCGCTCGGTCCCGATGCGGTGCTGGTGAAGGGCGGTCATCTTGAGGGGGGCGGGCAAAAAGGCGGATCGGATGCCCCGTCCGAGGCTGTCGATCTTCTCGTCACCCGCGACGGGGAGGCGGTCTTCTCCGGGCCGTTCGTCGAGAGCCGAAATACACACGGGACGGGTTGCACGCTTTCGGCGGCGATTGCCGCGAACCTCGCGCTCGGCTACGGCCTTAATGACGCGGTTTCACGCGCGAAGCGGTTTGTTGGCCGGGCGATCTCGCGGGCGGTGGATCAGCAGCTTGGATCGGGCCACGGACCGTTGGATCACCTGGGTGCCGCGACCGACTAAGTCCGCGCAGGCTCCGGATTCGTGCGTGGCGGAAATTCGATGCTCAGTGGGGATTGAACGCGGTTCGTGCGTCTACGGCTTGCGTAGCGGGCACTTTGGGGTACGCTTCGCGCCTCGGAGGCGAAACGGTGTGAGTTCAGACAAGAACGCTGCACCGGGAGCAGGTCCGAAGCCTGAAAGCGGCTGAGCCTCTAATAATTCGTTTGGGGGCTGGCTCGCTGGAACAACGGGGGTGTGGGAATGCCGGATTTTTCGTTGCGTCGCGGAGGGTTGAACCGGTGGTTCGGCGCGGCGCTTTTCGTCGCGTGCGCGGCGCTCATCTTTTGGGCGGGCCTTCCGGCTCATGCCGATCCGTTGCAGGACATGCCGGGGCGGTGGTCGGGCTGGGGCTCGGTGAAGATGTCGAACGGTTCGGACGAACGTGTGAAATGCGTCGCGACGTATTTCATTCGCGATGGCGGCTCCGCGATCGATCAGAACCTGCGCTGCGCGAGCCCGGATTACAAGATCGACGCGAAGGCGCATTTCAAGGTGAACGGCAGCCGGGTCGTCGGCGAATGGGAAGAGCGCACCCATTCGGCGAAAGGGCAGGTTGCCGGCACGAAAACGGACAACGGTTTCGAACTTGCAGTCCAAGGTGACACGTTCACTGCCCGGCTCATTATGACGTCGTCGGCCTGCAAGCAGTCGATCAACATCCGGCCGACGGGGCTCAACATCACGCAGGTTGCTATCGGCTTGCGTAAGTGCTGAATGCCCGAAGCGGTCCGGCAAGCGTGTTCGTTTTCGCTGGCGGCCATGACTTACGGAGGCTCGCTGTTTCGCGATGGCGGTGGTCCACTAACGTCCCTTTGGCCCGATCATTCTAATCCAACGGTCATTCCTAGGCCTCGCGGTTGGCCCGATGGTTTTGTGGCCGTGATTCAGCGGCTTCGTGAGCACGAGAGAACTCATCCCCCGTGACGTATGGCGCTCGCGTCGGTCTTTTCTTCGGCGCCCTCTTCCTGATTTACGGCGTTCACCTGCCCTTCCTGCCGCTTTGGTTGGAGTGGCGCGGACTGACACCGGAGGAGATCGGCATCGTCATCGCGTTGCCTTACCTTCTCAGGCTCGCAGTTTCGCCAACGATTGCATTCCAGGCGGATCGCAGCGGTCGGCATGCGGACGTTATCGGGGCGCTGGCACTGGTCTCGGTGCTGGCGACAGTGGCGCTTTGGCTGGCCAGCGGTTTCTGGTGGCACTTGGTGGCAGCGGTCGGCCTGTCTCTGGCGATGACATCGATCATGCCTTTGACGGAAGTCGTGGCGGTGCGCGGCGTTCGCGAGGCGGGCTGCGATTATGGCCGCATGCGGCTGTGGGGATCGCTGACATTCATTCTGGCGAGTTGGCTGGCGGCACTTTGCGTTTCGAATTTCGGCATCGGGGTTGTGATCGCGCTACTCGGCCTTGCGACGGTCGCCACCTTCGCCGCCGCGCAAATTCTGCCGGGGCGCAGTACGGCAAACCGACCGCCGGGGATTGAGCTGCAAGAGAACGGCCGGGAACCCACAGCGGCGCCGCAACTCGACGTGAAGCGGGCCGCCGGCTTGTTGAAAGCGCGTCCGTTCGTTCTTTTTCTGATCGCGTGCGGCACGGCGCAGGCCGCGCATGCCTCCTACTATGCGTTCGGGTCGATCCACTGGTCGCGCGAGGGGTTGTCGCCGCCCGTGATCGGCGCGCTTTGGGGTATCGGGGTCGCTGCGGAAATCTTTCTGTTCGCTTTCGCCGCGCGCCTCGGGAAATACGTTTCGGCACTCGGCCTGATGCTGTTGGGGACAGCCGGTTCCGTCGTTCGCTGGTGCGCGATGTCCTTCGATCCACCGCTTGGGGCGCTGGTCGGTCTGCAGCTTCTTCACGCGTTGACCTTTGGCGCGTCGCATCTGGCTGCGATCCAGTTCATCTCGCGAGCCGTCGACCCTGTCTTACAGGGGACGGCACAGGCCCTTTACGCGACCGTGGCGATGGGCGTTGCGATGGGAGCGGCGACCTACCTCTGTGGCCAAACCTACGAGGCGCTCGGCGGCCAGACGTACCTCTTGATGGCGGCGCTTTCATGCATCGGGCTGCTCGCTGCCGGGGCACTGGCCCTGAGCTGGGACGGCGAACGAATCGGTAGCGCGCAAGAGGCTCGCTGAGGTCAAAGCCAGCCGGTCGAGAGGGTTCAGCCCCAGACGTCCGGATGCGGCGGTGCGATCCACCCACCGTCGATGGCGATTGCCGGCTGGCGGTCGCGTGCCAGTAGCAACGGACCGTCGAGATCGACCCAGTCCGCATGGCGGCACAGCTGGAGTGCCGGGGCGACGGCCAATGAGGTGGCCACCATGGAGCCGACCATCATCCGGAAACCCAAGGTACGCGCTTCGGCCTCTAGGGCGAGCGCTTCGGTCAGTCCTCCCGCCTTGTCGAGTTTCAAATTGATGGCGTCGTAGCGCCCGGTAAGTGACGGGAGATCGCTGGCGGTGTGGATGCTCTCGTCGGCGCAGACGGGGATCGGCCGTTGGATATCCGCGAGAAAGGCGTCGTCGCCAGCCGGGAGCGGTTGTTCGACGAGTTCGAAACCGGCATCGGCGGCCGCTTGGAGGAGGCGCGGCACTTCTTCCGCGCTCCAGCCTTCGTTGGCATCCGCAACGAGCCGCGCTTCGGGCCTGGCGCGACGGACGGCTGCCATGCGCTCTGCGTCTCCGGCTCCGCCGAGCTTTAGTTTCAAGAGGTTGAGGTGCCGGACCGCACGCGCGGCGGCGGCCATATTCTCCGGCGTATCGAGGCTGAGTGTGAAGCACGTCTTAGTGCGGACGGGCGGCGGCTGTCCGAGAAGCTCATGGATCGCGACGCCAGCGGTTTTGGCGGCGAAATCCCAGATAGCGAGATCGAGGGCGTTGCGGGCGGCGCCGGGCGCGAGCGTTTCGATCAGTTCAAGAGGCGATGCGGCTCGATCCGCGAGCGAAGACAAGACGCTATCGGCGGTCTCGCCGTAGCGGCCATAGGGGACGGCCTCGCCGCGGCCGTGCGTCTGTCCGTCGCTAACTTCGACGTAGAGCACATCGGCGGTCGTCTTGGCGCCGCGCGAGATCACGAATGGAACGGCCAGCTCCCACGATTCGATGCGAGCGATGGTGAGGCGCGCGTCGGGCGGAAGTTGCGGCCGGGATCGAGGGGGCGCGTTCAGCATGCGGTGGACTCCGGGCAGCCGGTCGTCACGGCGTGCGGAGCTGCGGCCGCCGCACGCGGCGAGCCGCCGGCGCGGGCTCTACCGGTCGAGACGACCACTGACATGGGCGAGGAAGAGGTACGCACGTCCCATATCGGAGACGAGATGCGATTGCACGAGCGCACCGCTGGGGTCCTTGCCTTCGGCGTTGCGAACCGTGCGTTCGAAATCGCCGAGGAACCGGCCAATTGTCTCGCGCAACGGAGGTTCGGCGGCGTAGCGGCGGCGGAGTTCCTCGAAGGCGCTGCGGGCTTCGGGCGGATAAAGGCTCGGAACGAGGATGCCGCGTTCGCCGCCCCGCAAACGGTTCCAGATTTCGCGCGCCGTTGACGTATCGATGGCCTGCACCATGACGCTGATGTCGGGGAGCGGGCCTGTGGCAGGCGGTGCCGACGGCCGCGGCGCGGGGGCCGCGGAGGCCGGCGGAGCCGGTTGCTGCGGCTGCTGGGGTGCGCCATCGCTTTCCGGTGCGTCATCGAAGGAGGCGCGTTTCAACAGGTCTCCCAGCGACCAGGCATCGCCGCTGGGTGCAACGCCGGGGGCGGCACCGGATGCGGCCGGACGACCGCCGGCTGGCGCCGGTTGCGCGGCGGGGGGCTTCGGTTTCGCTTGGGCCGCCCGCTCGGGTGCAGGGCTCGACGACGGCGCTTCCTTACCCTGCTTGGCGGGGCTGTTTTCCGGTGCGGCACCGGTCCGAAGGGGCCGATTATGGAGTTCGCGCGCGAGGCTGGAAGACAGGCTTGAGAGCTGGCGCTCGCGGTCTCCCGATTGCGGCGCTGCGAATTCGGGCGCCGGCCCCGTTGCGGTCCTGTCCTGTGCCGGACGCTCGGGTGCCGGCCGTTGTTGGGATGGACCGCCGATCTGCGCAGGCGGTGCGTCGGGTGTGGCGACATCGCGGTGCCGGCCCTCGCGCGATGCGATTTGCGAGAGTTGGTCGAGAGCGCTCAATTGATCCTGGAGGGCCCGACGCATGGCTTCGGCGCTCTCGCGGCTGTTGCCGGGGATCGAGCTGAGGCTGTCGCGAAGGCGCTGCTGCTCCTCCTCGATGGCACGGGCGGCCTCGGAGGCCTTGGTGCGCATCTCCTCGCTCGTCTCGTCGAAGCGGTTGGACAGGTTGCCGAACTGACTGGTGACTTCGTTCGACACGCTGGAGAAGCGCTGGCGAAGATCGGAGAGGGCGCGCTGGCTTTCGGCGCCGGCTTCCTCGCGGAAGCGTTCGATGTCGGCGATGGCTTCCTGCTTGCGCTCGTGGGTGCCCTGGCGCAGTTCCTCGGCGGCGGCACGGGCCCGTTTTTCGGCTTCCGAGAGTTGGTCTTCAAGCGAGTTGGAGTAGCCTTCCATGAACTGGGAGAACTCGTCGGCCTTGTGAGAAAGCCGGTCGAGCGTTCCGGACAGTTCGCTGTGACGCTGCTTGAGGGCGGTGTCGATCTTGTAGTTGGCGCTCTCCAGGGCGTTGGCGGCCTGCATGATGAGCTGGCCCTGGTTCTCGAAGCGGTTGGTGACCGAGTTGATCTGCCCGAGCAGGTTTTCGGAAACGCGCTTGAGGAGATCAGACTGGTTGGCCAGTCCTTCGATCGCCTTGAGCGACTGGCGCGTGACGTTCTCGCTGGAGCGGCGGACCGCGTTGATGCCGTTCGCCAGCGTGTCGTCGATGTCGGCGGTCTGGCGGGTGATGGTGTCGCGGAAGTTCTTGGCGTGATCGTCGAGCGCGGAGGTCAGCGCGATGGCCTTCTCGCCAACGGCTTCGTCGATGGCCGACGTCGTGCGGACGATGGTTTCGTCGAACAGGCGGAGGCGGTCGTTGAAGGCGTCATCCAGCGCGCGGGTGCGGTCGACCAACTGCTGGTCGAGGGCCTGGGCGCGGCTCGCCAGCGTCGTGTCGAGGGCGTGGGCGTATTCTTCGAAGACCGACTGGAGGTTGTCGGTACGGCTGGAAATCGAGTTGTCCAGCGTCAGCATGTAGCCTTCGAAGGCTTCCTGCATCTCCTCGGTGCGGCTGGCGAGCGCCTCGGCGAGGGCCGATGTGTAAGTTTCGAGCATGACCTGCATCTGGCCGGTCGTGTCGCCCAGTGCGCTGCCCATTTTCTCGGAATGGCTTTCGAGTAGATTGCGCAGTTCGCCGCCATGGGTATCGAGGGTCTGACCCATCTGCTCGGTGGTGTCGGACAGCGTCTTACCGAAGCTCTTCGAGTGATCGGAGAGCATTGTGTGCATTTCCTGCGTGCGCGCGTGCAGGGCGCTGTCGACGGCGACCGTGTAGCTTTCGAGCACGGTCTGCATCGTTTCGGTGCGGGTCTCCAAGGCGTTCTCGACGCGACCGGCGTGGGCCTGGAGGACGGTCTCCATATGCTGGGTGCGTTCGTCGAGCCCCCCGGCAATGGTACCTGAATAGTTTTCGAGAACCCCGGTGATCGTCCCCGAATAGTTTTCGAGAACGCCGCGAAGCTCCTCGGTGCGCTGTCCCACCGAGCTTTCCAGTTGGCGGGCGCCTTGGGCGAGCGAAGTTTCCAGCATGGTCAGGTTGTCGCCGGCGCCCTCGATGATCTGGGCGAGCTTCAACTGCTGGTTGGACAGTTTCTCGATCAGGGCGGGGACTTCGCTGCCAAGCGATTTCAAGGTGCCGTGGACGTCCTCGCTGGTGCGTACCAGCGCGTGGCGTTCGCCGGAAAGCTCTTGGATCAGGCCGCGAATCTTGCGCTCGTTTTCCTCATAGGAGCGTTCGAGCGCTGCAACCTCGTTATGAACGAGGGCTTCGAGCTCGCCGGCGCGCCCGAGGGCGCGGCTGACGGCGTCGTTCATGAAGGAGACTTGGCGGCGCACCGCCTGGCCGAGCGACGCGGTGGACTGTTCCGCCAGCCGGTCAGGCTCGGCAAGGCGGATGGCGACTTCCGCCATGGTTGACGAACGCAGGCGCAGTTCCTCGGACCGCCAGGCGAGCAAGGCGAGGAACCAGACGACCAAAATGGGGACCGCGACGGCGGTCAACATCAGGAAGAGCGTCGGCTTTTGCACCAGTGCGGCGTACGGATCGGGCTCCGCCGACAGGACGAACCACAGCGCCAAGGCACCGAGAGCGACCCAGACGGCGCTGGCGATGGCGGCGTACTGGAACGGCTTCGACGAAGGTTTCTGCTGAAGCGCATAGATCAGCCCGCCGATCGAGGGCGCATCGTCATTGGCGGCGTGGCGCTCGCGTACCGGCCCGGCCGGGCGGCGGCGCGCCTCGCGCCGGGCGGCGCGGACGTGTTGCGGCGCGGCGAGATCGTCGTCAGCTTCGGCTTCGCCACCGTTTTCGGGTGCGGTTTCTGTTTTCGCCGGCTCCGGCGAATCCAGGTTGGGGAGCGGCGGCGCGGCTCCGGGTGAAGAGTCTCCGGACGGCGAAGCGGTCTCTTCCTCGAACTCCGGTTCCGCTGGCTCGGGTTTACGCAGAGCCGCGGCGGCGCTCATCAGTTCGGCGATATTGTCGGTTCCGGCGCGCCGTGCCGTAGCCGCGCCGGGTCCGGGCAGCGGCGGCGGAGGCGCGGCGACAGCCGCTGCGGTCGCCGCTGACGCAGAGGGCATCGGCAGAGTTGGCGGTGACTTGGTTCCGGCGGCGCCCGTCGGCAGCGGCGGTGGCGGCGGGGCTCCCATCGCCTTCTCGGCGGAAGCATCGCGTTTTGGCAGGCCTGGAATCGGTGGCGGTGCGGACGCGGCGGCTTCACCCTTGGATTTGGCGTCTGTCTCGCCTTCATCGTCGGTGGCCGCGGCAAGGCGTGCGGAAAGGCTCGGCGGACGCGGTCCGTCGGTGCCGGTTGCTGCCGGAGCTTCCGCTCTAGCTTTCTCTTCGTCCTGAGCCATTCACCCGTCCAATTGCGTCCAAAGCCCATCCCCGACGCATGCGGGATTTTAGTCCCAACCGTCGTTCAAGCTCAATCGGTCGTTGCAAGTTATCCAACCGCCGGGGGTAAGGCAGCCCGGTCTCGCACGGCCAATGTGTCCCCCCTATGCCGCTAGGCAAGGTTGAGGGCGAAAGCGTGACCGGCCCCGGTGTCCTACGGAAAACGGGGTTAATCAATTGTTGCCCGTGGCGTCAAAGTTCGTATCGGGATCTTTAGCGCCTGTTTTGTCGCATCTGAGACTATGCCTTCGAGGATTGTGGATAAGACAGGGGTAAATGAGGATGCTCGCAGCGGATGGGGTCATCGAAGCCAGCCGGCCGGGCCAGGAATCCGAATCGGCGACCACGGGGTTGCCGGTGCTGGATCTCGTTCACCTGGGCCGCTACACGATGGGCGACGACGATTTCCAGCGCGAGATCCTCGGGCTGTTTCGGGAGCAGATCGGCAATTCGCTGGCGCAGTTGCGTGCGGCCGAATGCGAAGGCGATGTCGCGGCGTGGCGAATGGGCATGCATACCCTCAAGGGCGCGTCGCGCGCGGTCGGTGCCTTTCATCTCGGTAAGTCGGCGGAATTGGCCGAGCGGGCCGTGGAAAGCGACGAAGGCCGGCGCGAGGCCCTGAGGCGGGTTGCCGCTGCCGCTGCCATTACGATCAACGAATTGCCCTGAGCGGCGTTTCTCTCTGAGTTAGGCTGACGGTGCGCGCAGGCTCGGAAAGCCCGCGATCGCGCAATCGATTTCCCCATTTCGAGTTGGTTCGGGAACGGTGCCGTGGCGTCGGGCGGCACCGGTTGGCCCTATGTTTCAGGGCAATGGGGCTTTTGCTCCCCTTGATGCGGATGGTGCGCCCGTCTAAGTGTGTCGGCTTAGTTATCGCGCTCCGGCCCACCGGCTTTCGCGTCCGCCCGTGTGGCCGCGTCCGGTTGCCGCGATCCGCTGACCAGCACTTCCAGGCAGACTTCTAGGAGCTATCGAGGCCATGGCCAAAATCACGTTCGTTCAGCCCGACGGCACGAGTCAGGTCGTTGACGCAAAACCGGGGCAAACGGTGATGGAGGCGGCGAAACTGGCGGATGTGCCGGGCATCGAGGCCGAATGCGGGGGCGCTTGCGCCTGCGCGACCTGTCACGTGTTCGTTGCGCCCGAATGGCTCGCGAAGGCCGGTAGCCCTTCGGAGATGGAAGAGGACATGCTGGACTTCGCTTTCGACGTCCGCGAGGAAAGCCGGCTGTCTTGCCAGATCAAGGTAACGGACGAACTCGATGGGCTTGTCGTTTCGATCCCGGCCAAGCAGTTCTAAGCGACGCGCCGAGAGACTTTCGCGGCTAGGCTTCCGCCATTGGTCGGAGCTTGCGTTTGCTCAAAGACGGTCCTCGCGAGCACGCGCTAGTGACCAGGTTCCGAAGCCGGCCGTCGTTCGCGGGCCAGTCTCGGGAGCGAACGTCAGCCTCGAAAGGTAAGCTAGAAACAATAACTTGCTAGTGTGGTTCAGATCGAAAAATTCGCTCCCGGCCGGGCGTTGAACGTTGGCGAATTTCTCTATCACCACACTAAACGCGCAGACGAGAACATGGCCGGCCGCGCCGGCCCGTTTTTTGACGAGGTAAGGAAGAGATGGATACCGCTGCCAACGGGGGGCCGGAGGCCTCCGGTCAAACGATCGAGACCGATGTCGTCATTATCGGCGCGGGTCCGGTTGGGCTTTTCGCCGTGTTCGAGCTGGGCCTCCTCGACATCCGTGCCCATCTCGTGGACATCCTCGACAAGCCGGGCGGGCAGTGCGCCGAGCTTTATCCCGAGAAGCCGATCTACGATATTCCTGGCCTTCCCGTTGTAACCGGCCAGGAATTGACCGACCGGCTGCTCGAACAGGCCAAGCCCTTCGATCCGCAGTTCCACCTCAATGAGCGCATCGACGAGCTGTCGCGGCAGCCGGACGGGCGGTTTTTGCTGAAAACGGACATCGGCACGGCGTTCCTGACGAAGGTTGTCGTAATTGCCGCCGGCGGCGGTTCGTTTACGCCAAAGCGTCCGCCCATCGAGGGGATCGAGGGCTACGAAGGCAAGTCGGTGTACTACTCGGTTCGCCGCATGGAAGACCTTCGCGGCAAAGACATCTTGATCGTCGGCGGCGGCGACTCGGCGCTCGACTGGACGTTGAGCCTGCAGCCGCTCGCGAACTCGCTGACGCTGCTGCACAGGCGCGATGATTTCCGCGCGGCGCCGCATAGCGTCGAGAAGATGCGGCAGCTCGTGGCCGGCGGCGATATGCGGCTGATGATCGGTCAGATGACGGGCTTGCACGGCAGCGACGGCGCGCTCGAAGCCGTCACGGTGAAGACCAAGGAAGGCGAGGAGCGGATTGTCGCAAATGCGGTTTTGCCGTTCTTCGGCCTCACGATGAAGCTCGGGCCTATCGCGGACTGGGGATTGAACCTGGAAGAGAACCTGGTGCCGGTGGATACCGAGAAGTTCGAGACGAGCGAGAAGGGCATCTTCGCCATCGGCGATATCAACACCTATCCCGGCAAGCTGAAACTAATCCTGTCCGGCTTCCACGAGGCGGCGCTGATGGCTCAGCAGGCGCACCGTTACATCTATCCCGACAAGAAGCTGTTGTTCCAATACACGACGTCGTCGTCGAACCTGCAAAAGAAGCTGGGCGTTCGCTAGCGCTTATTTTCCTTCGGGATTAGGCTGAACTACCCGCTCCCCCGCCTGGCTTCCCAAATACGATACTTTCATGGGTGGCCCGGCGGAGGAGCGGGCGGGGATGCTATTTCGCGTTATGCGGAAGAACTCTAAGCGGTGCGCCGGATTGTCCGAAGCTTGCGAAAAAGGTGCGCCGTTTCTCACGGCGCGGCTTTCGTTTATCCGGCGACCGCGAGGAAAGTCGGCAACGCTGAAGCCGTCATGCGGCGGAGCGGTGTCGGTAAATTGCGGTAGAGCGACTTCAGCCATCCGCGGCCGAAACCGAGGTAGAGCCTCGCCCAAAGCTGGCCTTTCCACGAGGTCGGCGCGGCAAGGTCGTTCACGGCCAGGGCGCCATTGGCCCACTGCGACTTGAACGGCGCATCGGGCCCCAGGAAGTCGTAGCAGGTGTAGCCGTCGGCAAGGCTGCGCTCCAGGCTCATGGCGGTGGTGAGCTGACCCGGGCTCCAGCGGTCATGCCGGGTGTTGTGTCCGATGATGTGGACGCACAAGCGGCTTCCCGCCGCGAAGCTGATTTCCGCGCCGATCAGTTCCTCGCCACAGCGCAGTGTCGTGACACGTGCGTTCGTCGATTTGCGCGGATCGCTGACGGCATCGCGGAAGAAGGCGAGGGTGCGCGGATCGTCGAGCGTCCGCGACAGCATGGCCTTTTCGCGAAGCCACTGGCGTTTCATTTCGAAGAGCTCATCGACGAGGCGCGCGGCCTGCGGTCCTTCCCCGGCGACCTCGAATTCGACCGACGCCATTTCCTCGAAACGGCGATACAGCCGCTTGATGTTGCCGCGGCGCTTCTTGTTGTAACGCGCCCGGGCGAAGCTCTCGTAGTCGGCGGCCCCGGACATATCGACGAAGGGGGCGCGGTCGCGTTGGGTGACGAACGCGCCGATACTTTCGAGGAGCGGGACGATGGCGGCATCCTCGCGGACCTTGTAGAATTCAACAAGGTCAACGCCGGCGGTGTCGCGGAGTTGGCGCCACGAGGCCTCGAGAATATCGGGCGGTGTGCCGGGATCGAGCAGGATATCCCCATATTGGGTCAGCGGTGTCCCGATAAAGCGCAGACTGACGAGTCCCTTGCTTCGTTCACGCACCATCGGCCAGACGATGATCAGCCGACCGTTCATGCGAACGCTCAAGATGTGCAGACGGTGGCTCTTGCCATTGATGAAGTGCCGCGCCCAGTGCCAGCACCAACCGAATGACTGGAACGGGTTGCCCCGTGCGGCGCAGCGATGGTGGAGCCCGTTCCATTCCGTTTCCAGGGCCTCAAAGCCTTCGAGATCCTGCACGATGGCGTACTGCACCGGGCTGCGGTCGATCCGGGACGTCGTTTCGTAGAAGCCTTCCAGGCGCGTGGGGTGCGCGAAGTTTGCGGCCAGCTCTGCTTTCATCGCTCGCGTTCACTTGTAATTGAATACTCGTGATCGCCATCAGCAAACGCTGTGCCACCGGTCGGGGGCCTTTGATCCGTATCCGAACACACTTAATGTTCCACTCTTGTTCCAAAAGAACATTGGTGGTACGTTGAGTCCGAGAGTCGAAATGGACTTGATGTGCAACTCATGAGAGATTGGGAATCGCGCTATGAGCAGACCGGAACTTCACGTCGTCGAAGGGGGTGGCATGGACAAGCAGCGGGCGCTCGAAGCGGCTCTTGCCCAAATCGATAAGAATTTCGGCAAAGGTTCGATCATGCGCCTGGGCGAAAGCGCTGCAGGCCAGGATATCGAAGCCATTCCGACGGGTTCTCTGGGGCTCGACCTCGCGCTGGGCATCGGCGGCTTGCCGCGTGGCCGCGTGATCGAGATCTACGGTCCGGAAAGCTCGGGTAAGACGACGCTCGCGCTTCATGTGGTGGCGGAAGCGCAGAAGAAGGGCGGCATCTGCGCCTTCGTCGATGCCGAGCACGCGCTCGACCCGGTTTACGCCAAAAAACTCGGCGTCAATGTTGAGGATCTTCTCGTCTCGCAGCCGGACACCGGCGAGCAGGCTCTTGAGATCGCCGATACGCTTGTGCGTTCCGGCGCCATCGATGTCCTGATCATCGACTCGGTGGCGGCCCTGACGCCAAAAGCCGAGCTCGAGGGCGATATGGGTGACAGCCTTCCGGGCCTTCAGGCGCGTTTGATGAGCCAGGCCTTGCGGAAACTTACGGCGTCGATTTCCAGATCTCGCGGGATGGTGATCTTCATCAACCAGATCCGAATGAAGATCGGCGTCATGTTCGGCAACCCGGAAACGACAACCGGCGGTAACGCACTGAAGTTCTACTCGTCCGTGCGCCTCGACATCCGCCGGATCGGCGCGATCAAGGACCGCGATGAGGTTGTCGGCAACCAGACCCGCGTGAAGGTGGTGAAGAACAAGGTCGCCCCGCCATTCAAGCAGATCGAATTCGACATCATGTACGGCGAGGGCATATCCAAGACTGGCGAACTGATCGACCTTGGCGTCAAGGCGAATATCGTCGAGAAGTCGGGCGCGTGGTTCTCCTACGATGGCCAGCGGATCGGTCAGGGGCGGGAAAACGCCAAGGCCTTCTTGCGGGAGCATCCGAAGATCGCGACCACCATCGAGCGGGCGATCCGCGCAAATGCGGGCCTTGTTTCGGACCACCTTTTGGTCGAGCCGGACAAGGACGAGGATGGGCCCGACGCTGGCGAGGGTGAGTTACCCGTGTTGGAGGCGCCTGAGGCCGATGCGAAACCGGCAACCGCAGCCGCGCCTGCCGGGAAACGTTCTCGCCGACAGGCCTGAACCATCGCCGCGGTGCTGTCAGTGGCGGCGTTAAAGGTGATAGAGGCTGATGACGATCAAGGGCGGCGCGACCTCGGGTTCGCCGCCCGAATTATTTGCCATTCGACTTCAGGGATTGCGGCTCGGCCGGGGTGAAGCGATGGCCTCTTGGCTTTTCGCCGGTCCATCGCCGGGGTCGTTGCTGCGGCTACTGTTTCTCTTGGGTTTCTGGACACCCAAAGGGCCCGCCGCTAAAAGGGGCTCCTGTCCGCTGTTCGGCAATGCCGCATTGCGGCGGACAGGCGGCGGAACGCTGCCGCTGTCCGAAGTCGATTTACCCGCAAGAACAGCAGGTTTCCTCGCCGCACGCGGCGGACGGTCGCCCGGGCTGTGCCGGCGGTATTCCTGCGAGGCTGAGAATGACGGGCGTCAACGAGATCCGTAGAGGATTTCTCGATTACTTCGTGAAGGAGGGCCACGCCGAGGTGGCCTCTTCGCCCCTCGTGCCGCGCAACGACCCGACCCTGCTTTTCACCAACGCGGGTATGGTTCAGTTCAAGTCGGTTTTCACCGGCCAGGAGACGCGCCCCTATTCGCGGGCGGTGACGTCGCAGAAGTGCGTTCGGGCGGGCGGCAAGCACAACGATCTCGATAACGTCGGTTACACGGCGCGGCATCACACGTTCTTCGAGATGCTGGGCAATTTCTCGTTCGGCGACTACTTCAAGGAAGAGGCGATCGCGTTCGCCTGGAAGCTCGTCACCAAGGAATTCGGGCTCGATCCCAAGCGCCTTCTTGTGACGGTCTATCACGATGACGACGAAGCCTTCGGCATCTGGAAGAAGGTCGCCGGCTTCTCGGACGACCGGATCATTCGGATCGCATCGTCGGACAACTTCTGGCAAATGGGCGACACGGGCCCGTGCGGACCTTGTTCGGAAATCTTCTTCGACCACGGCGATCATATTCCCGGTGGCCCTCCCGGTTCGGCCGACGAAGATGGCGATCGGTTCATCGAGATCTGGAATCTCGTCTTCATGCAATTCGATCAGGTCGCGCCGGGCAAGCGTGAGGAGCTGCCGCGTCCGTCGATCGATACCGGCATGGGGCTGGAACGCATCGCCGCGGTCCTGCAGGGCACCCACGACAACTACGAAACGGACCTCTTCCGCGCGCTGATCGCGGCGTCAGTCGATCTGACCGATGTCCCGGCGGAGGGCGAGCACCGGGCGAGTCATCGGGTTATCGCCGATCATCTTCGCTCGGCGGCCTTCCTGATCGCCGACGGCGTTCTGCCCGGCAACGAGGGGCGCGGCTATGTTCTTCGCCGGATCATGCGCCGCGCGATGCGTCACGCCCATTTGCTCGGTGCCGAAGAACCGTTGATGTACCGCCTCCTACCGGCGCTCCTTCGGCAGATGGGGGATACCTACTCCGAGCTCGTGCGGGCTTCGGCGCTCATAACCGAGACGCTGCGACTGGAAGAGACGCGCTTCCGCAAGACGCTGGAGAAGGGGCTTGTTCTTCTAAACGATGCCACCGGGGATCTCGGCAAAGGCGATGTGCTCGGCGGCGACGTCGCCTTCAAGCTCTACGACACCTACGGTTTTCCATTGGACCTGACGGAGGACGCGCTGCGGGCCCGCGGGGTCGGCGTGGACACCGCCGGTTTCCAGAAGGCGATGGAGAAGCAGAAGGCCGAGGCGCGCAAGGCTTGGAAGGGTTCGGGGGAGGCTGCGACCGAAACAGTTTGGTTCGATGTCCGCGACGATGCCGGGGCGACGGAGTTCCTGGGTTACGACACCGAAAGCGCGGAAGGCGAAATCCAGGTCCTGGTGCGTGACGGCAAGTCGGTCAAGTCCCTCAAAAAGGGCGACAAGGCCGCGATCGTCGTCAATCAGACTCCGTTTTACGCGGAGTCCGGCGGGCAGGTCGGAGACCGGGGCGAAATCCGTGGACCGCGCGGCGCCGTGTTCAAGGTAGAGGATACGGTCAAGCGCGTCGGCGACTTGATTGTCCATCTCGGCGAAGTCTCGAACGGCGGCTTCAAGACCGGACAAGCCGTCGAACTCGTCGTGGACCACGCTCGCCGCTCGGCGACCCGCGCCAATCACTCGGCCACCCACCTCGTCCATGAGGCGTTGCGGCAGGTGCTCGGCAGCCATGTCGCTCAGAAAGGCTCGCTCGTCGCGCCGGAGCGCCTGCGTTTCGACTTCTCGCACCCAAAGCCGATGAGCGAACAAGAGCTGTCGCAGGTGGAGAAGCTGGCCAACGAACTCGTCGCCGAAAACGCGCCGGTCGTCACGCGGCTCATGGCGGTCGACGAGGCCATGGAGTCGGGCGCGATGGCGCTGTTCGGCGAAAAGTACGGCGACGAAGTCCGGGTCGTCGGCATGGGGGAGGCGCGACCGGAAAGCGTCACCGAGGAAGGCACGCCGAAGGCCGCGTGGTCGTTGGAGCTTTGCGGCGGCACCCACGTCGCGCGAACGGGTGACATCGGGCTGGTGCGCATCGTCGCGGAGAGTGCGAGTGCGGGAGGCGTTCGGCGCATCGAGGCGCTCACCGCCGATAACGCACGCGATTATCTCGCCGGTCAGGATGCGCGGCTGCGGGAAACTGCTGCCATGCTGCGGACGCGGCCGGAAGATGTTGCCGCGCGGGTGCGTCAGTTGCTGGACGAGAAAAAGCAGCTCGAGCGGCAACTGGCGGAAGCGAAGCGGCAAGCAGCGCTTGGCGGCGGCGGTGCGCAGGACAGTAGCGGCGGGGACGCGGTGCGGACGGTCGGCGACGTTCGCTTCTTCGCGCGTCTTGTCGAGGGGTTGAACCCCAAGGATCTTCGCGGGCTTGTCGATGCGGGCAAGCAGCAGGTCGGCTCGGGCGTAGTCGCGATTGTCGGGCGCACCGAGGATGGCAAGGCCGGGCTGGCGGTCGGCGTCACCGACGACCTGACGGAGCGCTTCAGCGCGGTCGATCTGGTGCGCACCGGCGCGGCGGCGTTGGGCGGCAAGGGCGGCGGCGGCCGGCCGGACATGGCCCAGGCGGGCGGGCCGGACGGCGACCGTGCGGGTGAGGCCCTCGAGGCTATCGAGACCGCACTCGTATCTTGACGTGCCGTTTGTGCCTTCAGGCCTATTCAACCTTGAAGCTTGCACGGCTGCCATAGGCCGGCCCCAGATCGAAAATAAAGCTGGGTCCGCGCGTCCCGGCGTTCGGGTTGTCGACCCGATGCCAGGTCGTTGCGTTTGGTGTGCCGGCTCTCTTGCCGGGCGGTGCCACGGAGCCGTCGCAGGCGTAATTAATTGGGGGAACTGCCATGTCGACTTCGAGGCGTTCGGGCTCGGGCGCGACTGTCGCGCATGAATCGAATGAGATCGCGCAGAACACCGCCACGGCATCGGAAGCCCGCCGCCATGGACCCACTTCGGTCGGTTCGATCATGACCGGGCTTGCCTCAACGGTTGCGCTCGTTTTCTCGGCGGTCAGCCTTTACCACAGCGTCCTGAAACAGCCGCAGCTTGAGATCCACCTGCCGCAGGTCGTGCACTACACGCGGGATCCCAATGGCAATGTCGAGGTCTTCGCAATCCCGTTGACGGTCGCCAACCACGGGGCCCGCGACGGTACGATCGTCGATCTGGAACTCGTGGCCGAGGCGCTTCCCCGGGCCAAGGCTGAGGGCGATGGCGAGGATGCGGGCGAGCTTCCGCCGCCGAAAACCTTCTATGCGGCCTATAGCGTCGATGGGGATTTCTTCGTGCCGCCCGGTCGGTTCAACATGCAACAGCGCAGCTTCGAACGTGTGGACCGGCCCAAGGCACCGTTCGCGCCGATTGCTGTCGCCGGCCGCAGCGCGTTCTCAGGCACGCTGCTGTTTTACACCAAGGGAAAGGCGTTTCCGAAGCTGGTCAGTCAGGCGGGCGAATACCGGCTGACGCTGAAAATCAACACGCGTCTGGATTCCAGCCTGGGCTGGCTGGATAGCATGCTCGCAACGCCACCGGAGCCGGTCACGCTGGATGTCGGCTTGTCGTATTTCTCGGAGAGTTCGGTTCTGAAGGGCGGGACGCACCCGCTGAAGAGCACCGAGTGGTCGAAAGAAGAAAGCGCCGGCGAATGACCGGCGCTTTGCTTTTTTTTGAAGCCCGATCGCCGCCTTTCGGATCTGCTGGCAATCTGGGACTGCTGGCAATTCCGCTGGGTTGTCGCCGATCAGCGATTAAGCGCCACGATGAGGGCTTTGGGATTGCCGCCGTTTTCGGCGATGTAGCCCTCGAAAAGCCGCTTTAGCTGTTCACGTCCCCAGAAGCCCAGGACCGAAACGTCGCCGACCTTGTAGGTGCCGCCGCGGCGGATCAGCCACCAACGGACATCGTAGCTCGTACCATCGGTCAGCGTGACGACGCTGTCGACGTACACGCCGCTGCGCGTCTCTTTCGTTTGCGAGGTCATCACGACGTTGCGGACGGGATATTTCGGCGCTTGACTGGCGGCATAGCGGGCGAGGAACCCGACCATGCCGGAATAGAAGGATCCGCGGTCGCCGCTGTTCAGCGATTTGCGATACGAACCCAGTGCATAGAGCCCGACCGAAGGCTTGTCGGTGTATTTGTCGAGGACGCGGGCGAATGCGAGGGCCGAACCCTGGCGCGAAGCATCGAGTAGTTCATTGGCGGCGCGCTGCATGAACTGCACAGGGCGCTCACCGGCGCTGGCGGTCGAGAGCATGGTCGGCAGGGCCAGCAGCGCAAGCGCTAGCATCGAAAAGACCGTCTTCGTGGGGGCGGCAGAAATCATCGTCAACTCCGGAGTGCCTCGCGATCCGGGTGCGACGCGCAACTCGTGCACGTGCGGGCAAGCCCGGTCCGTTTCCAGTCTACACCATGAAGCGGCTCTTTCGTCAAAGCGCGAAAGGTGCTTTGGAGCCACAAGCGGCGTTGTTCTGGTCAAGCCTGAGAATAACGACGGATCAATGGCAATGATCGTGAAAAGGAGCCGGAACCGGGGATAACTGCGGCAGATCAGGCCGCTGCTTGGCCGGCAAGGGGCGGAATGGTTGCCGTGCCGGTCCGGGCGGTCCGCCTGCTGCGGAACAGCACGCCGCTCGGCAGCACATCGACACCCAGCTTGCGGGCAAAATCTTCGAGCTGTTCGTGGCCGATATTGTCGGCAACCGCGACGAGGAGGCAGTTCGACGGATTGCGGTGGACGAGGATCAGTTCGTGGCGCGTGCCCGAAAGGGTCGTGCGGACGTGATGAGAGAGGCCGCGATAGTTGCGGAGCGGCTCGGACCATTGGCGGTTGCCGAGCAGACTGCGGTCGCTCACGACGGCCTCGGTATCGGTGATCGAGAGCTGGCGCTGCCAGTTGAGCCGGCGAAGAGCCTTCCAAGCCGGATTGCCGAACATGAAGACCCAGACGGCAACGCCGATGGCGGCTCCCAGCGCATTGAACGGTGCGCTGCTCAGGCGTTCGCGGGCGGTGGGTTCGGCGATGGCATCGGCTGTCAAGGCCACGAACGGCACGAGCACGAGAACGACGATGGGCACCAGGAGCACGACCTGCAACGCCGCGGTAAGCCAGCACGTGCGCTGCGTGACCGAGAGCTTCGACGTCTCGTTCGCTTCGGTTTCGACGAACTGCGTGACGGCTTTGATGTGCATTGCAACTGGGTCCTTGGCGCGGCAGGGGGCAGCGCCAAAATGCCGGCATCAACCTTAATTCCACGTAAAGCGGTGGCTGTAAGTTACCGTTATGGCGCGCGAATCGAGAGGGTGCGGTGTGCTTGCCAGGAGCTTCGCCCAGTGCGGTCCACTCGGCCAGACCGCGTCGTGGAGATTCAGACTTTCGGGACGTGGGCCAATCGCTATTGAAAGCGCCAAACATCAAAAAGTCGCTTGACATATAAAGATATCTTTATATCTACTCTCGGCATGAACGAGCAGTTGGAAACCGGGTTCAAGTTGGAGAGCGGCGAACTCGTCACGGTACTCAAGGCGGCGGCTGAGCCGACGCGTCTGAGGATCATGGCGCTTCTCAACAGCGGCGAACTCAACGTCAAAGACCTGATGCAGATCCTGCATCAGAGCCAGCCGCGTCTCAGCCGCCACCTCAAGCTCCTTTTCGAAGCCGGCCTTCTGGAGCGGTTCCGGGATGGAAGCTGGGTCTATTTCCGGCTGTCGGAACGGGCCCGGCATGGACGTTTAGGCGAGCGGATTGTGTCTCTCGTGGATCCGGACGATCCGTTGATTGCCCGCGACCGAGAGCGCTTCCAGGCGCTGAAGCAAGAGCGTGAGGCGCTGGCGCAGGCCTACTTCGAGGAGCATGCGAGTGAATGGGATCGGATCCGCGCTCTGCATGTTGCTGAAGATGAAGTGGAAGCGGCGGTGCTCGCGGCGGCGGGCGATGATAGGGTCGAGTTGCTCGTCGATCTGGGGACCGGCACGGGTAAGATCCTGCATCTGTTCTCGGATCGTTACCAGCGCGGGGTCGGTTTCGACGTTAACCAGTCGATGCTCGCCTATGCCCGCGCCAAGCTGGAAAGTGCCGGTGTCGAGCAAGCGGAGGTCCGCTTCGGCGATCTCTATAACGTGGCGCTCGACGATGCGACCGCGGACATCGTGGTCATGCACCAGCTCTTGCACTTCCTGGCCGATCCGGCCGGGGCGATCGATGAAGCAGCGCGCCTTCTCAAGCCGGGCGGGCGGCTGATCATCGTCGATTTCGCGCCTCACGAACTGGAATTTCTGCGGACCACGTACGCCCATGAACGTCTCGGGTTCGCCGATGAGCAGATTGGTAGCTGGCTGAGCGCGTCGGGTCTTCAGACCTCGGCGTGCCGCGAACTGAGACCGGCCGAGGCCGGCGAAGACCAATTGACTGTCATGGTGTGGGTGGCCTCGAAGCCGGCCCGCGCGTCGCGGGCCAGACGCCGGCAAGGGACCGGTGCCGCGCCAAGCGAACTACTCGAGGAGATTTAAGATGGAACGTAAGAGCAGATTGATCGGCGAAGGCGAAATCGAGGTTTCGTTCGAGTTCTTCCCGCCGAAGACCGAGGCAATGGAGCAGACCCTGTGGAAGTCGATCCGCAGGCTGGAGCCGCTCGGTCCGGATTTCGTTTCCGTCACCTATGGCGCCGGCGGTTCGACCCGTGAGCGCACGCACAATACGGTGGCGCGGATCGTCCGGGAAACGGGGCTTCGTCCAGCGGCGCATCTGACCTGCGTCGATGCCACCAAGGACGAGGTCAACGAAGTGGCGCGGGCCTACTGGGAAGCGGGGGTCCGGCACATCGTTGCATTGCGCGGCGACCCGGCGGCCGGTGTCGGTGAGCGCTACGAGCCGACGCCGGGCGGCTACGAAAACGCCGCCGCGCTGACGGAAGGTCTCAAGAAGATCGGCGACTTCGAGATTTCCGTTGCCGGTTATCCTGAGAAGCACCCGGAAAGCGGCACCGAGGAGATCGACCTCGACAACCTCAAGGCAAAGGTCGACGCGGGCGCGGACCGTATCATCACGCAGTTCGTCTTCGATCAGGATCTTTATCTGCGCTATCTCGAAAAGGTTCGCGCGGCGGGCATCTGGGTGCCGGTGACGCCGGGGATCATCCCGATCCATAACTTCCCGCAGGTTTCGAACTTCGCGCGGAAGACAGGCGCGTCGATCCCGGCATGGCTGGAGCGCCGCTTCGAGGGTCTCGACAACGATCCCGGCACGACGCATCTCGTCGCCGCCGCGATGGCAACGGAGCAGGTGATGCAACTCGCCGACAACGGGGTGAAGAGCTTCCACTTCTACACGCTCAACCGCGCCGACCTCGTGTATGCGATCTGCCATCTTCTGGGCTTGCGGCCGAAGAACACCTCGGAACAGGCCGCCGACGCGGCTTGACGCGAAGGCGGACGTTTCAGCCACCGAAGACATGCGGGCGAACTGAGCTTTCCAAAATCTTTGGAGACCGTTTGCCCCGCCCCACTACTGGCTGTGCCCGATTAAAGGGGTGCGCCGAAAAAGGAACGAGTATCAGCGATGCAAAGACGACCGAGCTGGGA
Organism: Filomicrobium sp.; assembly: GCA_965226995.1. Lineage (GTDB taxonomy): Bacteria > Pseudomonadota > Alphaproteobacteria > Rhizobiales > Hyphomicrobiaceae > Filomicrobium. Next base: position 102,295 of record CBDDFK010000006.1, on the reverse strand, counting down.
CAAGCTGCACGCCGCCGCGAAGGAGCGCATCTTGATCATCGACGGTGCGATGGGCACGATGATCCAGAAGCGCAAACCTTCCGAGGAGGACTATCGCGGGGAGCGTTTCAAGGACTGGAAGTCGGACGTCCAAGGCAACAACGACCTGTTGAGCCTGACGCAGCCGGAAATGATCCAGGAGATCCACGAGGAATACCTGGAAGCCGGCGCCGACCTGATCGAGACGAACACGTTCAACGCGCAGCGTATCTCCATGGCCGATTACAACATGGAGGAACTGTCGTACGAGATTAATGTCGAAGCGGCGAAACTGGCGCGCGCAGCGGCGGATATATACAACAAGAAAACGCCTGAAAAGCCGCGCTTCGTTTGCGGTGCCGTGGGGCCGACGAACCGTACCGCCTCAATTTCGCCGGACGTGAACAACCCCGGCTTCCGCAACACCAGTTTCGACGAACTTCGCGAGGCTTATGCCGAACAGGTGCGCGGACTGATCGACGGCGGCGCCGACATCATCATGATCGAGACCGTGTTCGATACCCTGAACGCCAAGGCGGCGGGTTTCGCGACGCTCGAAGTCTTCGAGGAGAAAGACCTCGAACTGCCGATCATGATTTCCGGCACGATTACCGACCGTTCGGGCCGTACCCTGTCGGGTCAGACCGCGGAAGCGTTCTGGTATTCGATGCGGCATCTGCGTCCGTTCTCCATCGGGCTGAACTGCGCGCTCGGCGCCGAACTGATGCGCCCGCATATCGCGGATCTTGCGCATCTCGCGGACGTTTACGTGTCGGCTTATCCCAATGCCGGCCTTCCCAATGAGATGGGCGAATACGATGAGACGCCGCACCAGATGGCTTGCCAGATCGAGCCGTGGGCCGAAGATGGTCTGTTGAATATTGTCGGCGGTTGCTGCGGTTCGACACCCGACCACATCGGGCACATCCGCGAGCACGTCGAGAAGTACAAGCCGCGCACGCCGCCGACGATGAAGGCGAAGATGCGCCTTTCGGGCCTCGAGCCGTTCGTGGCGGGTTGATGGGAAAGAAATCCAGCGACCGTTCGCAGCGCCCTTGAGGCACGCGCGGTCGCGCCGGCTTCATGCCGGCCACAGCGAGAATTAAAGGGAGCTGATATGAGCAGCGAAATGGAAACCGGAACGCCTGGCGGATCGCCGGCGGCCACCGAAGGACAGACCGGCTCCGCGGCGATGAGCTTCATCAACGTCGGCGAGCGGACCAATGTCACGGGGTCGGCGCGCTTCCGTAAGCTGATCGAAGCCGACGACTACAATGCCGCGCTTGAGGTGGCCCGCCAGCAGGTCGAGAACGGCGCGCAGATCATCGACGTCAACATGGATGAGGGCCTGCTCGACTCCGAAAAAGCGATGCAGACCTTCCTCAACCTGATGGCTGCCGAGCCCGATATCTCGCGCGTGCCGGTAATGATCGACTCGTCGAAGTGGTCGGTGATCGAAACCGGTTTGAAGTGCGTCCAGGGCAAGTCGATCGTCAACTCGATCTCGCTCAAGGAAGGCGAGGGTCCGTTTCTCGAACAGGCCCGCAAGATCCTGCGCTATGGTGCCGCGGTCGTGGTCATGGCCTTTAATGAGGATGGTCAGGCCGAGACGGCGGAGCAGAAATTCGAGATCTGCCACCGCGCCTACAAGCTCCTGACTGAAAAGGTCGGGTTCCCGCCGGAAGACATCATCTTCGACCCGAACATCTTCGCGGTGGCGACGGGGATCGAGGAACACAACGACTACGGCGTGGCGTTCATCGAGGCGACGCGGCGGATCAAGAAGGAAATGCCGCTGACCCACATCTCCGGGGGCGTGTCCAACCTGTCGTTCTCGTTTCGCGGTAACGAGCCCGTCCGCGAGGCGATGCACTCCGTGTTCCTCTACCACGCCATCCAGGCGGGCATGGACATGGGCATCGTCAACGCCGGTCAGCTCACCGTTTACGACGATATTCCCGAAGACCTGCGCGAACTCGTGGAAGACGTGATCCTCAACCGCCGCGACGACGCCACCGACCGGTTGCTCGATGCGGCGCCCCGCTTCAAGGGCGAAGGCGGCGCAAAGGGCCGCGTAAAGGATCTGTCGTGGCGCGAGAAGCCGGTCGAAGAGCGGCTGACCCATTCGCTCGTTCACGGCATAACCGAATACATCGAGGAAGATACCGAGGAGTGCCGGCAGAAGGCCGAGCGTCCGCTGCACGTGATCGAAGGTCCGTTGATGGATGGCATGAACGTCGTCGGCGACTTGTTCGGCGCGGGCAAGATGTTCCTGCCGCAGGTGGTGAAGTCCGCCCGCGTCATGAAGCAGGCCGTGGCCTACCTTCAGCCCTACCTCGAACAGGAGAAGAAAGATCTCGGCATCGAGAACAAGCCGGCTGCCGGCAAGGTCCTGATGGCTACGGTGAAGGGTGACGTGCACGACATCGGCAAGAACATCGTCGGCGTCGTTCTGCAGTGTAACAATTACGAGGTCATCGACCTCGGTGTGATGGTGCCGGCCTCCAAGATCCTTGAGACGGCGAAGAAGGAGAAGGTCGACGTCATCGGTCTGTCGGGGCTCATCACTCCGTCGCTCGACGAGATGTGTTTCGTTGCCGCCGAAATGGACCGCGAAGGGTTCGACGTTCCGTTGCTGATCGGCGGGGCGACGACGAGCCGGGTGCATACGGCCGTAAAGATCGCACCGAATTATACCAACAACCAGGCGATCCACGTCCTCGATGCGAGCCGCGCGGTGGGCGTCGTCTCGAACCTGTTGTCGGAGCGCGAGAGCGAGAACTACCGCGAGAAGATCCGCGCCGAGTACGAGCAGGTGCGCGAGAAGCACCTGGCTGGCGATGCGAAGAAGAAGCGCATCACCATCGAAGCGGCGCGCGAAAACAAGTTCGATATCGAGTGGGAGAATTATTCTCCGGCGAAGCCGACGTTCTTCGGCGCCCGCGCCTTCGAGACCTACGATCTCGAAGAGCTGGTGCCCTACATCGACTGGACGCCCTTCTTCTCGACCTGGGAACTGCGCGGGCGCTATCCGGCCATCCTCGACGACAATGTCGTCGGTCCGGAAGCCCGCAAGGTGTTCGACGACGCCCAGGAGCTTCTGGAGAAAATCGTCAAGGGTAAATGGCTGTCGGCGAAAGCCGTCATCGGTTTCTGGCCGGCGAATTCCATCGGCGACGATATCGAGATCTATACCGGCGAGCCGCGCCATTCGACGCTGGCCACCTTCAACACCCTGCGTCAGCAGATTGCGCGCGATCACAACCGCGGCCGCGCCCACACGGCATTGTCGGATTTCATCGCCCCCAAGGACAGCGGCGTGAACGACTACATCGGCGGCTTCGCGGTGACGACCGGACACGGCGAAGAGGAGGCCATCGAGGCTCACTTCAAGGCCACCGACGACTATGGGCGGATCATGTTCAAGGCTCTGGCCGACCGCCTCGCGGAAGCCTTCGCCGAGCGCATGCACGAGCGTGTGCGCAAGGAGTTCTGGGCCTACGCCGAGGACGAGAACCTGTCGAGCGAGGACCTCATCGCCGAAAAATACCAGGGCATCCGTCCGGCGCCGGGCTATCCAGCGCAGCCCGATCACACCGAGAAGGGCACGCTCTGGCGTATCCTAGACGTCAAGGACAAGGCCGGAATTGAGCTGACGGAGAGCTACGCCATGTGGCCTGGGTCGTCGGTGTCGGGTCTCTATTTCTCGCATCCCGACAGCCACTATTTCGGCGTCGGCAAGATCGAGCGCGATCAGGTCGAGGACTATGCCAAGCGCAAGGGTTGGAAGATCGAAGAGGCCGAGCGCTGGCTGGCGCCTGTCTTGAATTACGATCCCAAGAGCTACGACAAGGCGGAAGTGGCCTGATCCCGCCGCGGCCGCCCGTTCACGGGGCAGTTCAGCGGGGGCGCCTATGTCGCCCAGCATATGGACCGGTGGCGTGCGATCCGAGGATCGCGACGCCCCGGTCCTTTCCTTTGCGCGACAAGACGGTGGCAATCCGCCCGCCGCATTCCTACGTCTTGTGTCGATAGATGCGGAGCGGCACAGGACCAGGAGGACCGACATGCTCGATCTCGGAACCAGCGAAGGGCGGATCATCTCAGCGGCGCTGAGGCTGGCGGGCGAGCGCCCGTGGCAGGAGATCAGCTTGCGCCAGATCGCGGACGCCGCGGGCATGACGCTTGCCGGTCTGAGCGACAGTTTCCGCTCGAAGGGCGAGATCCTGCAGGCGTTCGTGCGCGAGGTGGACCGGGAGGTGCTGTCCAAGGCTCCGGCGCCGCGCGAAGGGGAATCCCATCGTGACGCCCTGTTCGAGGTTCTGATGGCGCGCTTCGACATTCTCGATCCGTACAAGTCGGCGCTGCGGTCGATTTCGGAATCGGGCGAAGTGGAACTTGCGCTGATCAAACCGATGTGCGCCTCGCAGGCCTGGATGCTTGAAGCCGCCGGGATCGACGCCGACGGTCCGGCGGGCGCCTTGCGCACCGCGGGTCTTGCTTCGGTCTACGCCAGCGTTTTCCGGACATGGCTCGAAGACGACGATCCCGGGCTGGCGCGCACGATGGCCGTTCTCGACCGGCGTCTGCGCCGGGGTGAAAGCGTCATGGAGGGGATGGACGGGGTTATCGGTGCGGCGCGACGCGTCAAGGGAATGCTGCGGTCGGCGTTTGCTTCACGGGCCGGAAGCTCAAAAACGAAAGACGACGCTTCTCCCGACGCCGACGCTGCCCCGGCCCAGCCGACGGGCGGCTAATCGCGCCGTTCCTTTGGGGAGGCGAAGTCACGGAAGCGCTCGGCCCAGGCGGTTCCGGTCCGCGTCGGTCAAGGCGATCAGGATGATTTCCCCTTCCGGTCCGAGCCGGAACTCGCCGAAGCGGGCTTCACGGTAATCCTTTGCCGTTCCCTCCTCGAAATAGAAGGCGTTGGTTCCAATAATCGGGCGGTTTCGCTGCCAGCCGACACGAAATGCGATTTCGTTGCCTCGTTCCCGCGACGGTGCGTCGGCGTAGCGCTCGACGGTCGCGACATCACGGATATCGATTGTTGCGATGGCATAGTCCGGTCGGGAATGCTTGGCCCTTTGTGTCTCGCGGGGAGCGGTGAAGTTGAGCGCCATGTAGTCGCCCTGAACGCGCGAGCGGGGGTCGCGCGGGGCAAGCTCGATAAAGACGCGCCGGCCATTGGCGATGACTTCTTCGTTCGCCGAGATCGTGTTGGTCGCGAGGGCGATGGTGGCCGTCCATGATGCGACGACCAGACCGGCGGGAAACAGGCCGAACGAAAATAGATTGACCAGGGCGCTTGCGGTGTCGCGGCCCGCATTCCCGGTCCGCCCGCCGGACAGCCAGGCAATTGCTCCAAGTCCGGCCCCGAGCCCGGCAAGGATGTAGGCTTTCACCACGAGCGGCAGGCCCAGCCAGTAGTAGAACGCACCGATCAACCAGATGGCCGCGCCAACGGCCGCGATTGCCAGAACCCTTTGTCCGGTCGCAACCGCAGCAGCCCAGATTGCAATCGGCGCGGCAAGCGCCGGTATCAGGTAGCCGAGCAGTACGGCGGCGATAACGGCGCCCAAGCTCATGGGGTCGCGCCGGCCTGTTTGACCGACCAATGCGCCGAGGCTTGCCGCGATGATAAAAACCGCAGCGACACGAAGCGGGGTGACGGCGAGGCCGAGCGAGAGGGCCTGATTGAAGAACTCCGCGCCTCTTCCCGTCCCGCCAATTAGAAATGTCGGTCCCACGGCGAATAACGCGCCGGTCAGCGTCATGCCGGACCAACCGGCTGCGAAGCCCTGGAAACGATCTCGGATGTCGTCCAATGGGGCGCGGGGGAAGCGATGCGACAGCATCGTCAGCATGAACCATGCAAGAGCGGCAGCGGCCAGTATGCCCCAGGTCATCGAGCCGCGTAACGCCCAAAGCTTCGATGATGTGCCTGAATCGATGAGCCGCATCGCGGCTTCGGAGAAAAACAGTCCGGCAAAGACGGCGGCAACGGCACCCAAGAGCGTGATGGCCCAACGCAGTCTTACGTTGAAGGCCGCAACCGTCGCTCCGACGGCAAGGGTGGCGTTGGCGACGATGAACGGCAGATCGCGATAGAGGCCGTACATCAGAAGACCAAGGCCGCAGGCCGTAAAGATAATGGCGACGAATACACCGAATCCGACAGACTTTGCTTTCGCTATTTGCCAACCGGCACCGACGACCAAGCCTCCGCCAATCAAGTATGTGGTCGGCGCGAATTTGACCAGCGGTGCCCCAATAAAGAGGGCGATGAACGCGATGAGCGGAACCGTCGCGACGAGCGCGCCGATGCCGCTCAGCACAAGGATCGGCCACTGGCCGGCGCTCAGACGAGCCGTGGTGCCGGAAGTCCTTGCGATCTCCATCAGGGCCGCCCCGCTTCCGGCGAAGACGATCATGCTGACGATCCCGGCGAAGAAGAGGTACTCCAGTGGCCTAAAGACCTGCATATTCCAAAGCAACGCGGTGAGCAGCGTGACGTCGAACGCGATCGTCACCAGGGTCAGTACGGGGAGGTCGAGGGGACGCGCGGTTACCAGAAAAGCGATTGCGCCAGCGAGTAGCAGCAGCCCGAATAAGGCGGTGGCCGACCATCCCGTTCCGATAGTCGTGGCCGCGACAAGGGCAGCCGCGAGCGCGATTGCTATACGGCCTGCCCAACGTGTTCGGCCCATCACGGCATGAAGCTCGAGGGCGGGATGCATCAAGGCGGCAATGGCCGAAATGAAGATCCACGCGAGGAGAACGTTTGCCAGTTCCCCGTTGCCGACATCCCTGAGCCAGAGCGCAAGCGCCGTATGAACCACCACGATCCATAAGGACCAGAGCACATCGGATCGCGCTGCCACCGCCAGCGGCAGGGCGACCAGAGCCCAGATCGCGAACAACGGCCAAGGATCGGCGACGGATTGGTAGGCCTGCCCGATTGCGGCGAACAGCGCGCCGATGGCGAAGAACGCGATAAGGGCGGCTGGCGCGCGTATGCGCGGCGAAAGCGCAGCCATTAGGGCTGCGAGTGTGAACACGCCTCCCACCAGGGCAAATCTCGTCAGGCGGCCCCACTCCACCCAGTTCGCAGCCACCCAGAGGACGATCGCGAACCCAACCAGCCCGGCGGCGACGGCAATGGATGCGGATCGCAGATCCTCGATGCCGATGGGCAGGCGGGGGGAAGAAACGTCAGATGCAGAATGGTCAGCCACGCGACAACTCTCGATGGGCGCCAATAACCAATGACAGAATGCCGAGAGGCTACATGAACCGGATTTGCGTCCGATTAATGTGGCGGGCGATAAGAGGATCGCTGGCGGGAACTGGAGATTTCGCCAAAATTCCTGAAGGCGTCGCCGCGTCTGGCCCCTCTACAGCGGCACCGATATGATCGCGCGGAGGCCGCCCATGGAGCTTTCGCCCAGCGTGATGTCACCGCCGTGGCTGCGCGCGATATCGCGGGCGATGGCGAGGCCCAGCCCGGTGTTGCCGGTGTCCTGGTTGCGCGCCTCATCGATGCGGTAGAACGGCTGAAAGACGTTCTCGCGCTCTTCGGCCGGAATGCCGGGGCCGTCGTCGTCGATCTCGATGCGCAGCCAGCGCCGTTCCGTTGCTGCGCGTATGATCACTGTCTCGCCGTATCGGGCAGCGTTGGAAACGAGGTTCGAGATCGCCCGCTTCATGGCTTGTCGCTTGAGCGGCAGGATGATCTGGCTACGGCGGCGGCGCATCTTGAGCTGCACGTCGGCCCCCAGGATGCTCGCTTCGTCGGCGATCTCGCTCAAAAGCACCTTGAGATTGACGGGCTTGGCCTCCTCGCCGCCGTGGCCCCGGGCGAAGGCGAGGTAGTCCTCCAGCATATGCTGCATCTCGTCGATGTCGGCGCGCAGGGATTGTGCTTCCGGCGTGTCGTCGAACAGCGCCAGTTGCAGGCGGAAGCGTGTGAGGACGGTGCGGAGATCGTGGCTGACGCCGGCCAGCATGCGCGTGCGCTGCTCGACGTGGGTGGTAATGCGCTCGCGCATTTCGAGGAACGCCTGGGCCGCCTGGCGCACCTCGCGGGCGCCGCGGGGGCGGAAGTCGGGCGGCACGGGCCGGCCCTTACCGAACGCATCGGCGGCTTCCGCCAGACGCAGGATCGGCCGGATCTGGTTTCGCAAGAACATGATCGCGACCGTCAATAGGATGACCGCCGAGCCGACCATGAACATGAGGAACACCTCCGAGTTGGAGGCGTAGGTCTGCGAGCGCGTGGCGAAAAAGCGCAGGATTGCGTCGTCGTGCTTTACGCGGATTTCGATGAGGCGCGATTGGCCCAGCGTGTCGATCCAGTAGGGGCGGTTCACCTGCTTGCTGATCTGGCGGGACAAGGCGCGGTCGAGAAGGTCGAAGAACGGTTTCGGACGGGCCGGCGGCAGGTCGCCCTGGGGCAGGATCGACATCTGCAGGTCGAGCTTGTCGCGGGCGAGAGTGATCAGCCGGCTGTGGTTCTTTTCCGATGGGTCGGTTTCATAAACTGAAATGAGCGCGGCGATATCGCGGGCGGTGGCTTCCGACAGCCTCGACGTGACGGCCTGCCAGTGGGCCTCCATGAAGACGAAGGCGACGACGCCCTCGAGCACCACGATGGGTGCGATGATGATGATCAGGGCGCGGGCATAGAGTCCCTTGGGCAGGATGTCGGCGAGAATGCCCAGCCCGCTGCGATTGATCTTCTGCGCCGACGGGCCGAGGGCGGACAGCGCCGCGCGCATGCGCGCCAGCCATCCTCTTTCCGCTCTTTCCTCGGTCAGCGCCATGGTGTCAATCGGCCTCGATGGCGGCCCCGGACGATGACGCGCCGGGACGGACGGTATCAGTCAACGTAGAGGATATAGCCTTTTCCCCGCACCGTTTGCAGATAAACCGGATTGGAAGGGTCGGTCTCGATCTTGCGGCGCAGGCGGTTGATCTGAACGTCGATGGCGCGCTCGTTGCCGCTGGCATCGTCGGCGAACAGTTCATAGCGCGGTATGGGTTGGCCCGGCCGGTTGGCGAACTGGCGCAGGAGTTCACGCTCACGCTCGGTAAGCTTGATCGTTTCATCGCCACGGCGCAGTTCGCCACGCATGATGTGGAAGATATAGGCGCCCATGCGGATCTCCTCGCCGTTTACGCCGTTGGCGCTGCCGCGCCGGAGGATGTTGCGCAGGCGCAAAAGGAGTTCGCGGGGCTCGAAGGGTTTGTGAATGTAATCTTCGATGCCGACTTCGAGGCCGGCGACGCGCTGCTCGGGATCGGTGCGCGCCGTGAGCATGCAGACGGGGACGTTCTCGTTCTTGGTCAGGTCGCGGGCGAGGTCGATACCGGTTTCGCCGGGCATCATCCAGTCGAGGAGAATGAGGTCGAAGGCGAGCCCCCGCATGGCGTTTCGCGCATTCGCGGCGTCGCAGGCGGTGGTGACGCGATAGCCGTTCTGGACGAGATACTTGGCGAGCAGATCGCGGATGCGTTGGTCGTCGTCGACGACGAGAATGTGGGGTGCATCATCGGGCAGGGCTTCGCCGGCCTGCGCGACCTTCGCTTGTTCCATCATGAGCACGCCTCCCGTTTTTCATTCTTCCGTGCCGTGTCCGCTCGCGGTGCGTCTTCCGGTTCGCTCCCGGCGATCAGGCGCGCCACTTCGGGTCTCTGGTCCGCGCCAATCATGGCGAAAAGAAAGCGTTGGACAACCCCGTCGGCGTCGGGCCCCGCTGCGGCGAGTGCCGCGCGAACCCGCGCGATTTGCGGCTCGGCCAGCCGCAACGTCAACGCTTTTCCGTTTTCAGTAACGTAGAGATGGCGTTCCCGGCGGTCGTTGCGGCCGGCCTTTTGTAGAATATACCCTTGATCGACCAGTTGCTTGAGGACGCGCGCGAGGGACTGCTTCGTGATCTTCAAAATCTCGAGGAGATCGGCGACGCGCAGGCCGGGATAGCGGCTGACAAAGTGAAGGACACGGTGATGGGCGCGACCGAAGCCCTTGCTTTCGAGGATCGCATCGGGGTCGCCGGTGAAATCGCGGTAGGCGAAGAACAGCAGTTCCATAAGGGCCAGCGTATCGCCGACGGCGTTCTCGCCGGCGAAAGCCTTATGCGCGGGCAACGCGGTTGCGGCGGGTGCGGGCGTTTCGGCGGGGTGTTTGGTGTCGGACTTCATATCGGCAATCGGGTCACTATCGCAGGGGTGGGCGCCGGACGCCCCGGGAGTTACGTCAGTCATGTTGACATATTTTTGGAGCGTTGATAATCCTCGACCTAGCCGCGGGGGCGGTCGTCGTTTGGATTTCGGCTCTCCCCTGTGGACTTCAACCGACTTGCTGGTTCCTCGCCGTCTTTCTGCCCGTGCCCGGTCATGTCTGCGGGTTTACCGCGGGCGGCCCAGGATCAGCCTCCAACGGCCCATGCAAAGGACGCCCGATGGCCAGCCTCGTTCCCTTTGACGATCGTGACGGACTGATCTGGTTCGACGGTGAGTTGATCGATTGGCGTTCCGCGAAGTTTCACCTGCTGACTCACGCTCTCCATTACGGCAGTGCGATTTTCGAGGGTGAGCGGTGCTACGGCGGGCAGATCTTCAAACTGACCGAGCATTCGCAGCGTCTTGTCGAAGGCGCCCGGATCCTGGATTTCGACGTTCCCTATTCGGTCGAAGAGATCGACGCCGCCTGCCGGCAGGTGATCGAAGCCAATAACCTGACGGATGCCTACGTCCGCCCGATTACGTGGCGGGGTAGCGAGCAGATGGGCGTTTCGGCTCGGGGCAACACCATTCACCTCGCCATCGCGGCCTGGGACTGGGGCTCTTACTTCCCGATGGAGGAGCGCCTCAAGGGGCTCCGCTTGCGGTTCGCCGATTATCGGCGCCCTGATCCGGCGACGGCGCCGTGCAAGGCGAAGGCCGCCGGTCTCTACATGATTTGCACCATCGAAAAGCACCGGTCCGAACGGGCCGGGTACGCCGATGCGCTGATGCTCGACTATCGCGGACAGGTTGCCGAATGCACGGGTGCTAACGTCTTCTTCATCAAGGATGGTGTGCTGCACACCCCGATACCGGATTGCTTCCTCGATGGTATCACACGGCGCACGGTCATCGAGCTCGCCAAGGCACGCGGTTATGAGGTCGTCGAGCGGGTCATTATGCCCGATGAACTGGGTCAGTTCAGCGAATGCTTCATCACCGGCACGGCGGCGGAAGTGACGCCGGTTTCCGAAATCGGGGATTATCGCTTCACGCCCGGCGAGATCAGCGAGACGCTGTTGCGCGACTACATGAGCCTCGTGCAGCCGGCGCAGGCCGCCGCCGAATAGTCCGGTGGCCGCCGTCCGACCGCTCCAGAGATTGGGCGGGCATATTCACGGCCGGGTACGGTTTCCACCTCGGGCTCCACAGTTTCGTGGCCGTGGCGGCACACAGGGCGGTTGGCATCGCCGACTCCCCGTTAAGCCTGTTGCATGAACCTTGGGTCGCGGGCGACGTTTCCCATTAGGTTCTTCGTAGTGGGAGAGTGTGCCATGCGACCGACGCCCTTCGGACGGCTTGCCGTTCTCGCAACTGTTATGGTCCTGAGCCTGGGTTCGGCTGGCGCCGCGATGGCGCAGGAAGGTCCTGGCGGCGCGATTAATCCGGGTCGCGACTGCATTACGGTCGTGAACTGCCAGTACGCTAAGGGCGGGACATTCCGCGGGTGCGTATCGAGCTATCGCTGCAAGACCTGCCGGTTCGTTCGCGCGAGTTGCCGCGTTGGCGAGCGAGGTAATGTCTGCCGGCGGCTACGTTGTTCCTGGAACGGCTGATCGATCGGGGTCGGAGCGGCCAGCCCTGGGCCGGCTCGCTTCGCCGTCCGCGATCCTTCGTCGTTAGTCGGTGCCACGCCCGATGACGATCGCGGCGTAGACGAAGCCGAGGAACAGCGCGATGGTCGTACCCAGGAAGACGATCGTCGGCCAGGATAGGCTGTAGCCGACGAGATTGGCGATCAGCGTGATCAGCAATGTCCAGAACACCGCCGGAAAAACGGCGATCAGGACCAGACCGAGAAGCTTCCAATACAATTCCTGCGCCGTGCGCGTCTGCGGCACGGGCTCATGGGTCGCCGTCGTGGCAAGGGACGTTTTCATCGCAACGAACCTTTCGGATTAAAACGGGCACGACGAAGGAACGATTCGATGTTGAACTGGGGACGCTTAACGCATTGCTAAACCTTTCGGCCGCATCCGAAATACGATTATGAAGATGACGAACCGGTAAATCTCTGATCGATGCCGGTGCATTACGGATGCCATATGACAACTACTAAAACCGATTCGTCCCCTTGTTTCGATGTCGCAGTTGTCGGCGGGGGTCATAATGGCCTGACAGCAGCGGCTTTTTTGGCGCGCGCTGGGCTTTCGGTGGTTGTTTTGGAGCGTCGCGCAATTCTTGGCGGCGCTGCGGTCACGGAAACCTTTCATCCCGGTTTTCGCAATTCGACCGCTTCTTATACGGTGAGCCTTCTCGATCCCGGGATCGTCCGGGAACTCGACCTCGCCAGCCATGGCCTCGAAGTTCGCCTTCGTCCGGCCGCCAATTTCTGGCCGATCGACGACTCCCGGTATTTGCTTTTCCGCGGCACGACGGAAGAACGCCAAAGCGAACTCGCGAAGTTCAGCGTAAGAGATGCCGCGCGCCTTCCAGACTACGAGTTGGCGCTATCTCGGGCGGCGCGACATCTGAAGGCGCTGGCGCAGACCACGCCGCCGAATGCCGGGGGCGGGATTTCGGAAATTTTCCGGCATGCCCGGACGGGTGCGCGCTTCGCAGCTCTTTCAATGGAAGACAAGCGGCTGTTGGCGGAACTCTTCACACAGAGCGCCGAAGAATTCCTGGGGCGGTGGTTCGAGAGCGATGTCGTTCGCGGCGCATTTGCGTTCGACGGGATTGTCGGCGCATTCGCGGCGCCGTCCACACCGGGCACCGCCTATGTTTTGCTTCATCATTGCTTCGGCGAAGTTAATGGCCGGCCCGGCGCTTGGGGGCATGCCGTCGGCGGAATGGGCGCCATTTCGGATGCCATCGCTTCGGCGGCGTGCGCCGCGGGCTGCGAATTGAGGACCGACGCGCCCGTCGCCAGGGTTCGCGTGGGAAGTGTCGGCGTGGAAGGCGTTGAATTGCGCGACGGGAGGTTTATCCGGGCGCGGGCGGTTGCCGCCGGACTGGCGCCGAAGCTCCTGTTTCGTGATCTCATTTCCCCGCAGGATTGCGATGAGGCCGTTCGCGCGCGCTTCGTCGGGATCAAATCGGGGTCCGGGACATTCCGTATGAATGTCGCGCTTTCAGAGCTTCCCCGTTTCACCTGTCTGCCGGAGGCGGGTTCTCACCACGGCGCGGGGATCGTGATCGGGCCGTCGATGAGTTATCTCGAGCGCGCCTATCTCGACGCTCGACGCGAGGGTACGGCGCGCCAACCGGTCGTGGAAATGCTGATCCCCTCGACGATCGACAACTCCCTGGCACCGGATGGACAGCATGTGGCCAGCTTATTCGTTCAGCATGTTGCGCCTCAACTCCCCGGCGGCCGCTGCTGGTCCGATCCGGGCGAGAGAGAAGGATTCGCCGACCGAGTCATCGAGACGGTGACGCGCCATGCGCCGAATTTCGCTGACAGCGTCGTTGCCCGACAGATCCATTCGCCGCGCGACCTCGAAGAGAAATTCGGGCTCGTCGACGGCGATATCTTCCACGGTCAGATGGGGCTCGGGCAGCTCTACGCGATGCGCCCGGTCATGGGCTACGCCGATTATCGGATGCCTATTCGCGGGCTTTACCTGTGCGGTGCGGGCGCTCATCCCGGCGGCGGAGTGACCGGATTGCCGGGAAGAAACGCCGCCCGTGAAATCTTGCGCGATTGGCGCAGGGGAAGGATCGGACGTTGACCCTTACGATAGACCGATCAATCGTAGCGGCGGATCAGTTCGAGGTTCCGGGGTTGTGGGTTGGCGAGGCGGGTTATGAAACTTGGCAAGGTGATTGCGATCCTTCGTTCTTTCGATGCGACCAAGGCCAGAGAGTTCTACTGTGGGTTCCTCGGTTTCAAGGTGTCGTTCGAGCATCGTTTTGCGGCGGACGCGCCCCTATATATGGGACTTGTGCGGGGAGAGGTGATCCTGCACCTGAGTGAACACCATGGCGACGCCACGCCGGGAAGTGCGATCCGGATCGAAACCGAGGATCTCGACGCCCTGCATCGGGAAGTGACGGCAAAGGATTATCCCAACGCCCGGCCGGGGATCGTCGAGCAGCCATGGGGGTATCGCGAGATGATCGTGACCGATCCGTTCGGCAACCGGCTGATCTTCGCGGAAGAGGTCTCCGGTTGAACCGGATCAGTGAATTGGAAGGACGAACGACGCAGTGAATATTGAGCAAGCGCCAGAAGCTTTCGAAGCTTTCGTCGACGGCGGCTTCTACAGGCAACTGATGCGGCATCAGGCTGCCGGCGTGGCGGTCGTGGCCAGCGGTCGGCCGGGCGCGCGTGTCGGTCTGACGGCGACTTCGGTGGCGTCGCTTTCAGATAATCCGCCGAAGCTTCTCATCTGCGTCGGGCGGTCGACCCAAGCCCACAACGTGATCGTCGAAAGCGAATGCTTCAGCGTGAATTTCCTTGCGCGGGTCCATCAGGATCTCGCCGAACGGTTCGCCGGGCGACGCGGGGTCGATGGCGAGGCCCGGTTCGAGGGAAGCGACTGGGCGGCGGGCAAAACCGGTGCGCCCCTTCTCAGCGACGCGCTCGCCAGTCTCGATTGCCGTCTGCTTGAGAGCCACACGTTCTCGACGCATTCGATTTTTATCGGCCGCGTTGTCGGCGGCTGCGAAGCCGCGGGTCCGTCCGCCGCCAGCGGTCAGCCGCTCGTCTATTTCCGGGGAGCCTTTGGCGGCTTCAGCGGTAACGGGGGTGGAGGCTAGTCCGTGTCCCTCGAAATCACGCCGAACCTTTCAATAGACGACGATCTGCTTGATGAGCGCTTTGTCAGGTCCTCCGGGCCCGGGGGGCAGAACGTCAACAAAGTCTCGACGGCGGTTGAGCTGCGGTTCGATCTCGCGCGCTGCGAAGCCCTACCGCAGCGAGCGGTGCAGCGGTTGCGCCGTCTCGCCGGATCGCGGTTGACCGATGAAGGAACCATTATCATCAAGGCCGAGCGGTTCCGGACCCAGGAACGCAACCGCGCGGATGCTCGCGAACGGCTCGCGGCGTTGATCTCGAAATCCCTGGTCGAGCCGAAGCGGCGTATTCCAACGAAGCCGTCGCGTGGCGCCAAGGAGCGGCGTCTCAAGGCAAAGAGCGAACGCTCCCAGGTGAAGCGGCAGCGCCAGTCCAAGCCATCGCTCGACTGAGCGTTCCTTGTGCGGTGCTTGGGCATCCGGTCTGGCGGCGCCAGGATTGAGCCTCTAAGCTGACGAAGGCGGTACGTCCGTCTTATCGTCTTAGGGGTTCTTTCCATGCTGCGGCTTTCAGCCAATCTGTCGTTCCTGTTCACCGAGTTGCCATTCCGGAAGCGGTTTGCCGCGGCCGCCGATGCCGGCTTCGAGGGCGTCGAGTTCCTTTTTCCCTACGACATGGATGCGAACGAGCTGGCGGATCTGGCGCGGGGTAATGGCCTGGAGATCGTCCTCTTTAACGTCTCCCCCGGCGACTGGGACGGTGGCTACCGTGGGCTGGCGGGCGTGGCCGGGGCTGAAGCGGATTTCAGGGCACGGTTCGGCCAGGCGCTCGAGTACGCGCGCTCGCTGGGCTGCCGGCGATTGCACGTCATGGCCGGCCTCACGCAGCATGGCGCCAACGAGGAAACGTTGATCGCAAATCTCATGTGGGCCGCGCCGCTTGCGGCAGAACAGTCGGTGACGCTGCTGGTCGAGCCGATCAATGGGAAGGATATGCCGGGCTATCTCGTTCGCACGACAGAGCAGGCAATCGGTCTTCTGTCGACTGTCGCCGCTGCGAATGTGCTCCTGCAACTCGATCTTTACCACCGCCATATCGAGGAGGGCGACGTCGCCGAAGCGCTGGCGATGCCGGTGGCGCGCATCGGTCATATCCAAATCGCCGGACCGCCGGATCGCGGCGAGCCGATTCCCAGCGAACTCGATGTGCCGGGGCTGTTCAAGCGAATTGACGAGATGGGATACCGGGGGTGGGTGGGCTGCGAATATCGCCCGCGCGGCACGACCCTGGAAGGCCTGAATTGGCGCAGCGCCGCCGGGCTGGGTTGAGTCAACGAACGGCGTGGCTGGGTGCTCGGCGGGATAAAAGATTGGTCGGAGCGGGGAGATTTGAACTCCCGACCCCCAGTCCCCCCAGACTGGTGCGCTAACCAGGCTGCGCTACGCTCCGGACCGAGGCACCCTTTTGCCCTGTTCGCGCCCGGCGGTCAACGCCGCTTGCTGA
Organism: Filomicrobium sp.; assembly: GCA_965226995.1. Lineage (GTDB taxonomy): Bacteria > Pseudomonadota > Alphaproteobacteria > Rhizobiales > Hyphomicrobiaceae > Filomicrobium. Next base: position 85,809 of record CBDDFK010000006.1, on the reverse strand, counting down.
GGCCGGTGAATATTTGCCGGCAGGGCACCGAGGGCGTTTGCAGATTGGCTGAATTGCCCGTGGGCAACGGGCAACTTCGACGCGGTGAGCGCTCGATAGCGAGTCGGTCCGGCGTCAGCGCCCGGCCTGTGCGGCGCCGGTGCGGGTTCGGGTTTTCGGTTTCGACGCGCCACCGGGAGGGTTTGCGAGGAGGGCCGTGCGGCAGGCCTGGAGTTCTTCGATCGCGCGGTTCAAGGCGGATACGATATCGGCTTCGGACGGACCTTCGGCGGTTGCGCCCTGCTTTGCGGTGCGTGTCTTGCCCTTCGCCTTGCCGGTAGGCTTTCGGCCCGCCGGGGCCGAGGCGTTCTCTAGAGCCTCGGTTTCCTGACGCGGCTCCTTGAGGGCCCGTTCAGACGCGGTGTCCGGGTCGCCCATTTCCTTCACGGCTTCGACGCCGCGTTCACGCAGGATTTTCTGCACGCCCTTGATGGTGAAGGCTTCGCCATGCAGGAGCTGGCAGATCCCCTTGAGCAGCGATAGGTCCTCGGGCCGGTAGTAGCGGCGGCCGCCGCCGCGCTTCATCGGCTTGATCTGCGGGAACTTCATTTCCCAGAAGCGGAGGACGTGCTTTGGCACGCCCAATTCCTCCGAGACTTCGCTAATGGTTCGGAACGCTGACGGTGCCTTGCTCATGGCTTCGTCCTGTCTCCTGGCTGGCCGGGCGCGCCGCACCATCGGCCTTGATCTTTGCGCTCGTTTCGAAGCGCTGCATCCCCGCCGGTCTTGCGTTAACGGCAAGGAAATTCGCAAAGAAACGCGGCGAAATACGCACGGGTGTTCCGATTTCGGTTTTCGGTGCCGGGCGATCTCAATCGGCGGCGCGAACTTCCGTGCACTTCACCCGGGGGTGCGCCATGGTAAGCGGCGCGACTTGCACAGCGGTGAGAATGTCGATCGCTGCGATGCCGTGCATCTCGCCCGCCGGTCCATAAGCGCTACGCATCGGCGGAATCGGGCGTTGGAGCGATTAGAGCATATTTGGCGGAAACCGGAAGCCGCGTTTGCCCGTGCTGCATCAGTTCGTTGTGGACGGGAGGTGAGGCGGCCCATGAGTGAGGCCGGATAGTGCGCGCCGGGATCAATGAGAATTCAGTATAGTGTGCGGGTGACGCTGCATAAATGACGGCGGGCGAGACATCCCCACTATACGGGGCTGTCGTCGCGCGGTAAGTGGCCGATACGGCTCAAACGGCTAACTGGAACTGAGGACGGGTGCCGGCAAGCTGGCGAAATCGCCGATTACAGGCAGGCGTTCGGTTACTCGGCGGCCTTGGGCTGGCGCAGCGCGCTGTTAATGCGGTCCTTCATGATGTTGCTCGGCCGGAAGACCAAGACCTTGCGCGGCGTGATCGGCACTTCCTCGCCCGTCTTCGGGTTGCGGCCGACGCGTTCGCCCTTCTGGCGAATACCGAACGAGCCGAAGGAAGACAGCTTGACCGCCTCGCCGTCGGCCAGGCAATTCGAGATTTCCTTCAAGACCAGTTCGACGAGTTCCTGCGATTCGTTTCGCGGCAATCCGACCTGGCGCACTACCGCTTCCGCGAGATCGGCGCGTGTCAGTGTTTTTACCGGCATGAGTTCGGCCTCCCCAGCACGTAGATTGGCCAAGATGCTAGTGGGGAAGACTTCCCGGGTCAACGACGAAAGCCGTGCAACAACTTGAAAATGCCGAAGAAAATCAGTTGTGCTGAACGCCCGGTTAGTGGGGGCGACGCCCGGCGCCGGTCAATGCGTGTCACCAGCGTGCGAGGAGCGCGCCCCAGGTGAACCCGCCGCCCATGGCTTCCATGAGGACAAGCTTTCCTTCGGAGAGCTTGTGCTGCTCGAACGCGTAGTTGAGAGCCAGAGGAATCGAGGCGGCGGAGGTGTTGCCGTGCTTGTCCAGGGTCATGACGATGCGGTCCGCCGGCACGTCGAGCTTTTTGGCGATCCCGTCGAGAATGCGCTTGTTCGCCTGGTGGGGCACGAACAGGTCGATCTCGTCGGTTGCGTAGCCGGAAGCGAGCAGCGTTTCCTCGATGACGCCGGAGATCTTCTGCACAGCGTGCCGGAAGACTTCACGGCCGTTCATGCGCAGGTGGCCGACGGATTGGGTGCTGGAAGGGCCGCCGTCGACATAGAGCAAGTCCTCGAAGCGACCGTCTGAGCGAATGCGCGTCGAGATAATGCCCCGATCGTTGCGGTCGCCTAGTTGCGGCTGGGCTTCAAGCACCACCGCGCCGGCGCCGTCGCCGAACAGCACGCAGGTGGAGCGGTCGGACCAGTCGAGGATGCGCGAGAAGGTTTCGGCGCCGATGACCAGCGCGCGGCGCGACTGGCCGGCTTTGAGGAAATTATCGGCGCAGGCCAGCGCGTAGACGAAGCCCGAACATACCGCCTGTACGTCGAAAGCGGCGCCGCGCGTGATCCCAAGCATGCGCTGGATGCGCACTGCGGTCGAAGGGAAGGTTCGGTCGGGCGTTGCGGTCGCGCAGATAATGAGATCGATCTCGACGGGGTCGACGCCCGAGCGCACCAGGGCCTTTCGCGCGGCGGCAGCTCCGAGATCCGCTGTCGTTTCGCCCTCTTCGGCGATATGGCGCTGATGGATGCCGGTGCGCTCGACGATCCACTCGTTGCTGGTATCGACCATTTTTGCCAGTTCGTCGTTGGTGACGATCTTGGCGGGAACGTGCGCGCCGACACCCCGAATGAGCGAACGAATTACTGCCACTAGGTCCTCTCTTCTTCGCAGGTCCGCTGGATGGGACGTTTTCAAGGCTCGCCAAGCGGGTCATTGCTGCGGCCGGCTCCGTGTACGGCAAGCGGCCAGTCGCGCGGTGCTCTCCGGTTCGTTGCTCCACGTGGAAGTCCGGGGCTCCTGGCTCGGCACCGGAACGGTTGGTCGGTGCCGGCCATGGCGATGCGTTCATCTATTGCCGATGGGCGCCAAAGTGATGGTTTGCCCTCACCGAAAGAGCCTGTCCCTCTGCGGTTCGATACCTTGTGTTTTATCAATCAGGCAATGGGCTTCAATGCAAGTTGTCGATCGTCGCGGTCGGAGTGTTGCGGGCTGCGGTTATCGCTCGGTCGCGTTGGGGCGGCTTATTCGGCCGCCGTCTGGCCGATGCGGTGGTGAAAGGTGTCGAGATCTTCGGCCAGACGGGCCAGCAACCCGGATTGGGCCATCTCGTAGCTGAGATCGACGGCGCTGGCGAAACCCAGCGCGTCGGTACCGCCATGGCTCTTGATGACGATCCCGTTGAGACCGAGGAAGGTACCGCCGTTGACCCGGCGCGGGTCCATCTTGTGGCGCAGGACCTTGAAGCCGCCCCGGGCCAGCATGGCACCGACCTTGGAAACCACGGTGCGGCGCATGGCGTCCTTCAGGTATTGGCCGATCTGGCGGGCGGTGCCTTCGGCTGTCTTCAGCGCGATATTACCGGCGAAGCCCTCGACAACGACAACGTCGACCTTGCCTTGACCGATCTGATCGCCCTCGATGAAGCCACGATAGTCGAGCGGCAGGTCGGAAGTCTGTTTCAGCCATGCGTGCGCCTGCTTGACCTCTTCGGCGCCTTTGACTTCCTCGACTCCGACGTTCAGCAGGGCAACGGTTGGGTTCTCGATGTGGAACAAGGCGCGCGCCATGGCCGCGCCCATCAAGGCGAAGTCGGCCAGTTGACGCGCGTCGGCACCGATATTCGCGCCCACGTCCAGAACGATCCCTTCGGAGCGTATTGTCGGCCAGAGCGCGGCGATCGCGGGCCTCTCGATGGCCGCCATCGGCCGGAGTATGAGCTTCGCCATGGCCATCAGCGCGCCGGTATTGCCGGCGGAGACGGCGACGTCGGCTTCCGAATCCTTCACCGCCTGGATCGCCTGCCACATGCTTGAGCCCTTGCCCCGGCGCAGGGCCTGGCTCGGCTTCGCATCCATGGCGATGACCGAGGACGTGGCAACGATGCGGTTGCGATTTGTAAGGTTCGGGTACTTTTCGACCTCGCGCTCGATCTCGTCGGGATCGCCGAAGAAGACGAACTTGATCGCCGGGTGGCGCGTCGCGGAAATCGAGGCCCCGTGGACCACGACACGCGGGCCGTGATCGCCGCCCATGGCATCGAGCGCAATGGTGCGTGGCGCTGTCATGCGCGGTCAGCCTCGTTTTGTTTCATGGTGCCGAACGTCCACACAGGATTGCCAACAGGGCAGCACTGGCCGGTCCCGCCGAAAACTGCGGGCGGCTGCAAGATAGCGGTTTACCGGGCCAAAACAACCGATTTGTCAGCGGCCCTCGCCGGTGTTGCCGCGAAGCCGCGCCAAGGCCGCGAACGGATTTTCCTTCGGCTCGTTAGCGTCAGCTTCGCCGTCGCCGGCGTCAAGGTGCTCGCCCTCCTTGCGGGGGTAGGGATCGAGACTGGCGGCAAGCACCTCGTAGGCAATTCGGCCAATGGGGAGAATGTCGTTCTCGATGGCCTCGATCTCCTCGATGGCAAGCGCCTCCTGCTCTTCGGCTTGCGGCGCCGGTATGTCGCCGGGTGGCACAAAGCGGCAGTCCAGGGGCTCCCTGATGCGTTCTGCAATCGGTTCGAGCGTCACGATGCAGGTGCGGATCAGGTCCGCGCGCAATGTGCCGGTGAGATCGAATGCGCCGCGACCGCTGGGCTTCAGGCGGTAGGCGATTTCCAGTTTCTCGCAACCGGCAACGTCGAGTTCGCGCGCGACGTCGGCGCGTAGTTCGGCGTTCGCGCTGCGCTCCTGCGATAACCCGGCTCTTGGGATCTCGTGGACCTTATGACGCCAGCGTTCGAGGCTGGTCATGGGTCGGCTCCTTAACCTGAAACGTCTGGGATCGGGGCGAAGCGGGGACCGTCCCGGACGATATCTTCGACTTGCATCGGGGCCAGCCGGGCGAGACTGGCGCGAACGTAGCCGGCCAGCGCCGCCGCCGAGGCTTGCTGCCCGTGCGGCAAGGGGTTGTCCTCCGGGCGTTTGGAGGAAAACGCATGATGATCGATGGCGGCCAGCAAGCCGTCGTCGCTGGATTGAGCGAGGGCCGCGCGATAGTCGTGGACCCGTTCGAGGAGTCCTGCCGCGGCACGCTTCACCTTTTTCGGCACGCTCATGTCGCCGATGCCGATTTCGCGCATGCAGTCGTCCATGTCCGTGACGAAGCGCTCGGTGAGGGCGCGGGCGAGGTCGTTGTGCAGGGGTGCCTCGGCATGAAGGCGTTCATGCACGAGGAACAAATGCAGGGCGACCATCTCGTAACGGCCTTCGAGCGTATCGGGAATGCCGAAGCGGCTATAGAACGGGGGCTGGCGGGCCTGATCGACGATTCCTTCGTAAATGCGTTCTGCCGCGACTTTAGGCGATTGTCGATTTCGTAGCCAACCGAACATCTTCTTGCCTTCGAGTTTGTTTATCCGACGCCGGTCGGAGCGGGGATCGGGCAAGCCGCATCCGGGGCGCGCCCGTTTTGTCGGGACCGGGTAGAGGTCTTGTCCACGGTTCTCGTTTGGGGGCGAATTGCCTCCTCCGCTTCACCCGTTTAAGCGGGCCATGAGGCAAAAACGCAAGCGATTCGATTGAGGAACGGAATAAAGATGCGCCGGATCACCGATCGCGCGGTATCTGAGAAGGCTCTCGCCGGACTGCCACGTCCCGGTCGCCGCAACAGCGCCGTGAAGCGGGTTGCGCAGCGGTCGACGGGGCTGTATCTGGCTTCTGTGCTGCTCTTGGGCGTTGGCGCGGCCGGTCTTGCCGGCTGCAGCGAAAACGTCCTCAAGCACGGTCAGCACTTCACGCAGCGCGACCTCCAGCAGATACAACCCGGCATGAGCCGCGAGCAGGTCCGCCTGACGCTCGGAACGCCCTCGACCACGACAACGGCCAGCAACACCGGCGGGGATGTTTACTACTACATTTCCAGCACCGCGACGCAGGCGGCGTTCTTTAAGCCTCAGGAAGTGGACCGGCAGGTTGTCGCCATCTACTTCAATCCGCTAGGCTCGGTCGAGCGGGTGGCAAACTACGGTATCAAGGACGGCAAGGTGTTCGATTTCATTTCGCGCACGACGCCAGCGCCGGGCGGCAAGGAAGACGGCATCCTGAAACAGCTCTTCCGCAACCTGGGCACCAAACAGATCTTCGGGAACTGACGGGGCGGGCGATTTCCCCCCCCTGTCGAATATGTGGATCAGAGACGATCAAGGCGCGGCCTCATGAGGGGCCGCGCCTTTTCTTTTCGATAAACGGATGCTTAGTCGCGGGGTGTCGTTGTTCCCAAGAGGTGGCGCCTCAGCCCGTCGATTGAGGTCGCGATCACGCCGCGTGAGGCCTCGAGTGCGCCCTGGCGGGTCATGGCGGCCTGGAAGGCGATCAGATGTCCTTGCATTCTCAATTCTCCATTATTCATTGCTGTTGTCGGGCGCGGAAAATGCGCTTTTTGGGAATTATCGTTTTCGACCGGCGGAGCCGGCGTCTCTGTTCTATGCGTGACAGTTTAATGACAAAGTGCGGCGAAAAGATCCGTGCCGGTTTTGATTTTCCTCATTGGCCGGAGACGCTCCCCGGCTTCATGGGAAGGGGACTTGGCGCTGGTCCGGGCCGGCTGGCGGCTCATAGGCAATATTGGGGAGGGATGAGATGACGGCGGCAGATTGGGGCGGCTTCTTGAAGGAAACCGATGCGCGGATGGCGGCGCTGCGCAAGGCAATGCCGGAAACGGCACGGGCCTTCGCTGGGCTGGCTGGCGCGGCGACGGCTTCAGCGGCGCTCGATACGAAGACGAAGGAACTGATCGCGCTGGCGATCGGCATTACGGCGCGCTGCGATGGGTGTGTGGGCTATCATGCCCGTGCTGCTGGGCGGCATGGCGCGACGCGCGCCGAGATCGTCGATACGATTGCGATGGCCGTATACATGGGCGGTGGGCCGTCGATGATTTATGGCGCGGAAGCATTGTCGGCGTTCGACGAACTCACCGGCCAGTCCGGCGGGTAGCGCTGGGCTCGCACAGGTTCAGACAACAAAAAAAACCCGCCGGCGGATGACCGGCGGGTTTTCTTTTTTTGGTCAGGCGCCAACTGCGCCCCGTGCTGCCTGGGTTAGTGCGCCAGAACGGCGAGCAGCAGCAGTGCCACGATATTGGTGATCTTGATGGCCGGGTTCACGGCCGGGCCGGCGGTGTCCTTGTAGGGGTCGCCGACGGTGTCACCGGTCACGGACGCCTTGTGAGCATCCGAACCTTTTTCGTGCTTGGTGCCGTCCTTGTCGACGAAGCCGTCCTCGAAGGACTTCTTGGCGTTGTCCCAAGCACCGCCGCCCGACGTCATCGAGATGGCCACGAACAGGCCGGTGACGATCACGCCGAGCAGCATGGCGCCGACAGCGGAGAACGCTGCCGACTTGTCGGCGATGGCGCTCACCACGAAGAACAGGACGACCGGAGAAAGCACCGGCAGCAACGAAGGAACGATCATTTCCTTGATCGCGGCGCGGGTCAGAAGGTCAACAGCGGCCGCGTAGTCGGGGCGGTCCTTGCCTTCCATGATGCCGGGCTTTTCGCGGAACTGGCGACGCACCTCCTCGACGATCTGACCGCCTGCGCGGCCGACCGCCGTCATGGCGATGCCCCCGAACAGGTAGGGGATCAGGCCGCCGAGCAGCAGGCCGACAACGACGTACGGGTTGTCGAGCCCGAAGTTCGGGTTCACGCCCTCGAAGTAGGGATACTTGTCGGCATTCGCCGCGAAGTACTTGAGGTCGTAGTTGTAGGCCGCGAACAACACGAGGGCACCAAGGCCGGCCGAACCGATGGCATAGCCTTTGGTCACGGCCTTGGTGGTGTTGCCGACGGCGTCGAGTGCGTCGGTGGATTTACGGACTTCGTTCGGCAGACCGGACATTTCGGCGATGCCGCCGGCGTTGTCGGTGACCGGACCGAAGGCGTCGAGCGCGACCACCATGCCGGCCAGGCCGAGCATTGTCGTGGTGGCAATTGCGGTGCCGAACAGGCCCGCCAGGTTGAAGGTGAACAGGATGCCGGCGACGATGACGAGCGTCGGCAGGGCGCAGGCTTCAAGCGAAACGGCGAGGCCCTGAATGACGTTGGTGCCGTGACCGGTGACGGAGGCCTGGGAGATCGAGCGGACCGGACGGAAGCCGATACCGGTGTAGTACTCGGTGATCCAGACGATGGCGCCGGTGACGGCGAGACCGACGAGACCGCACAGGAACAGGTTGAGCCCCGTGATTTCGATGCCGGTCGTTGTCGTGGCGATCAGGCCGAACCCGGACTCCTTGTCCGGGAAGACGAGATACGTCGCGGCGGCAAGACCGGCGATCGACAGGACGGCCGTGGCGATGAAGCCGCGATAGAGTGCGCCCATGATCGAGGCGTTGGAGCCGAGCTTGACGAAGAACGTGCCGATGATCGACGTCACAAGGCAGACCGCGCCGATGGCCAGCGGATAGACCATCAACTGAGCCAGTTCCGGCGTCCCGTTGAAGAAGATGGCGGCCAGAACCATGGTGGCGACGACCGTCACCGCATAGGTTTCGAAGAGGTCGGCTGCCATGCCGGCACAGTCGCCCACGTTGTCGCCGACGTTGTCGGCGATGGTGGCCGGGTTGCGCGGATCGTCCTCGGGAATGCCGGCTTCCACCTTACCCACAAGGTCGCCGCCGACGTCCGCACCTTTGGTGAAGATGCCGCCGCCGAGACGGGCGAAGATGGAGATCAGCGAGGCCCCGAAGCCGAGTGCCACGAGGGCGTCGATGACGGTGCGCGAGGACGGTTCGTAGCCGAACGGGCCAGTAAGAATGAAATAGTAGACCGCGACGCCGAGCAGCGCGAGGCCGGCCACCAGCATGCCGGTGACGGCGCCGGACTTGAAAGCAATGTCGAGACCTGCGGCCAGCGATTGGCTGGCGGCCTGCGCCGTGCGGACGTTGGCGCGGACGGAAACGTACATGCCAATGTAACCGGCAAGGCCCGATAGCACCGCGCCGATGACGAAGCCGACGGCGACGAGCGGGCCGAGCAGTGCCCATGCCGCGGCGCAGATCACGACGCCGACGATGGCGATCGTCGTATACTGGCGGTTGAGATAGGCCTGCGCGCCTTCACGGATGGCGCCAGCGATTTCCTGCATGCGCGCGTTGCCCTGGTCGGAGGACATCACGCTTTGAATGGTGAAGACGGCGTAGAAGATCGAGAGAACACCGCAAGCGATGATCCCCCACAGAATCTCGGTCATGTACGTAATCCCTCCCCGGACGGGCCATTGGCGGGTGGGGCGGGGCGCGGAGCGCGCAACGCCGCCCTCTCGATTGCCAGGATTGGCGATCAAGCGGCGGGAACATGCCAAATTGGTCGCAGCCTTGCAATCAATCTAGGCGTCTACTTGTGACTAAGGTGTGCGTGACGCGTTCACGACCGTGTGCCGTCGGATGCAATTGCGGTAGCTGGCTGTTTTATCGTGCTATTTTGCGGCGGGGTTCGAGGCGCGATAGGGGGGCGCCGTTAGCGGAATGTCAGGCCGGGTGGGGAAGCCGACCTGGAAACTGACGAAGAGCGGCGGGGCCAGCCGTGGCGCCGACAGGCGATTCTTGAAGATGTTATAGGGCTGCTGCGATGGCGAAGGAGGGGTGGGCAAAAGGAAACGGCGCCCTTTCAGACGCCGCGAATTCCCAAGGATAGTCTTTCGAAATCGCCGCCGCTTAGCGGCCCCGCTTGCAGGGGCGGCCTTCAATCGAGCAGTACCAGCCCGAACCATCCTTGCCGCACGACTTCATGCGGGCGTTGGCCCGGTGGAAATAAGCCCAGTCGAGTCCGTATTCGCCGGCGGTGAAGGTCTGCCAGTCGTCAACAGCGGCGCGCATGGCGGCGCGCTGCGAACGGTGTCCGCTAGAGCTGCCGTAATGGGTATGGTCGGTGAAGCACGTTTTGCTCCCGACACGGCTCCAGGCATGCATGCTCGCGAAGCCGGTTTCGTCGGCCTGGAGCGTGGGGGTGAAGATGAGCGTGGAAACAGCGAATGCCGCCGCGCCGAGCAGGAATGGCATGCGAGCCATGGCGGATGATCCTCAAGTGAGCGTCGAAAATGGTTAACGGCGCTAACTTGGCAGAGTCTCTCGATCCTGCAACGGATTAGGCGCAGCGCGATTTCGAAATCTCGTTTGCGCTGTAAAACCGTCACATCAGCTGATCGAGATCGGATAAAACCGCGCGCACTTAAGCTCTTAGCGCGCGCGGAAGGTTGAGGATACCGAATTGCTTGGCGCTCGAGCGTGTCAGCGCTTGCAGGGCCGCGCCTCGACATTGCACGTCCAGCCAGGCCCGCGTGCGCTATCCGTTTGAGCACAATCGAATTTCTTGGCTGCGGAGACCCGGAAGCTGGCCCACGCGGCGCCATATTCGAGTCGGGTGAAATCGGCCCAGGACTTGGCGGCTTTGGCTTTCGCCATGTTCAGGCTCGGCCAAACGCCGGTCTGACCGAAATGAGGATGGTCGGCCATGCACAGGCGACCGTTTTCCATATGCAGCTTGTGAATGCCGGCGACGCCGTGGTTCTGCCGCATGATATCGGCTTTGACGGCAAGAGGGGCGAGGGCCGCGATAACGGCCAGGGCGATAGACGCAAAAACGACGCGCATGGGAAGCGTACCTTTAACTCGAACGACAACTGACACTTGGGGGCAGATCGGCAAAGGCCGTCTGCTCTACCCGCCATTGGTGCGCAATTAGCGTTAGGATCGGGTTAAAGGCCGGTCTATTCAGGGAAAAGGCCGTCGGCGCGCGATCGCTTCGGGCGCGTCAGCTCCAGCGCCTATTGGACCACATCCACTGTTCGGGGGCTTCGCGGATCCATTCCTCGAACACCTTCTGCATCTCCGCCATGATCCATTGCACATCGGCGCCCTGGTTGGCGGTGCGAGGCACGCGCAGTTCGCGCAATTCGATCTCAAACCGGCTTTCCTGGCCGATCCGTCGGCAGCGCGAGAGCCAGATTCGGGCACCCGTTCGCCGCGCGATCATCGCGCCGATGGCTTGCGTTTTCGCTGGTTTGCCAAAAAAAGGTACGGGAATGCCCGAGCGGTCGTAGAGGTCGCAGACCATGCCGAGACGGCCGCCGTTGCGAACATAGTCGGTGATGATGCGAGCTGTTTTGCGGTCGTCGCCATGGTCGCCGACCTTGCCGCGGCCGAACAAGCCGCCCGGATATAGGTTGCGACGCTGGTGGCGCAGATAGGCGTCGACGTAGGGGTTGGTGACGGACCGGTAGATCGCGGCGGGGTTCGCGTTCGACATGGCGAGCGGCCAGATCGCCAGTTCCCAGTTGCCCATATGGAGCGAAATGCCGACAGCGGGGCCGAGCTTGTCGCTGTATCGCGCGAACATCCGGGCCGGGGTGATGGTCATGCGCGAGGGATCGTCGACGATGCGGTCGATCTGCATGGTCTCGGCCATCACCCGGCCGAGGTTTTCCCAATGCCGCTTGCGGATAGCCTCAAGCTCCGTGTCGCTCTTCTCGGGAAAGGCGACGCGGAGGTTGTCGAGCGCGCGCTGGTGACGCTTCGGATTGAGGATCGGTGCAAGAAATGCCCACACGCGCGCCGATGTAGCGGTGGCGACTTTCAACGGCAGCGCACGGACCACGCCGATGACGCCGCGCAGAGCGTAGTACTCGAGGCGGAACTGAAGGTCGCGGAGGCGCTCGGCACTTGCCATGGCGGTGTTCCGTTACGTTGTTCGGCGCAGGGGGAAGCAGGCGTGGGGAAAGCCGGAGCCGGTTCGTCGTGTTGTCGGTTCGCGGCAAGGCCGTTGTGGCGGGTCACCGCTTTACACGCTTCGCCGGGGTGCCGCAAATCGCCGGTGAGACCGGCGGTGGATCGTCCACACAATCGCTCTTTGCGATCTCACGCGGCCGGATCGTCAGCGAGCGTTGAACGCGGCTGCATCAGGGTCGGAAGCTGCTGGGCGGGGGCCATGCCAAGGCGCATGAGCTGCCGCCTTAGCGGACCGGCGGCGTGCATGAGGTGAAGGCCTGCCCCCCGGGCAAGCTGAATGAGCGGGATTTGGGACAGGAGCGCTTCGTTCAGCAGGCCGACGGCGAACGTGCGTTCCTTGGCGTCGCGACGGCGGGCGCTGTCGTAGGCGGCGAGAGCCCCCGATTCTCCCGGATCGGTCCCGTCTCGAGCCGCTTCGGCGATCATGCCGGCGAGCGTTGCCACATCGCGCAGCGAGAGGTTCAGGCCCTGCGCGCCGATTGGCGGCATGGCGTGTGCGGCTTCACCCAGAAGCGCGACACGGCGACCGCCCATCGTCGTTGCGTTCATTGTCTTGAGCGGAAACGCGGCCCTGGGACCGAGGTCGGACAGCGTGCCGAGCAGCCCTTGGAGGTTTTCTTCCAGGGTGGCTTGAAAGCGCTTGTCGTCCATTTCCATCAGGCGGCGGGCCGTGTCCGGTCGTTCGACCCAGACGAGGCTCGATCGGTTTCCCGGCATCGGGACAACCGTGAGCGGGCCCGCTTGGCGGTGGAATTCGCTCGAAACGGAGCGATGCGGCCTTGAGTGGGAGAAAACGCATGCGACCGCGGTCTGGCCGCAATCGCTTTCCTCTACGTCGAACCCGGCGCCCTGACGGACGATCGAGCGACGCCCATCGGCGGCGACGACCAGTTTCGCGCGGAAGGTCGATCCTTCGGCTGTTTCGATGATTGCCGTGGCCGGTTCGGGACGGACATCCGTGACACCGGCGGTTTCAACGATCGCGATATTCGGCATGCGCTCGGCAACTTCGCGCAATGCGGCGACCAGCGGTTCCTGAGGGACGTTGTAGCCGAAGACGGGAGCATCGATTTCCTTGGCCTGAAACAGGATTTCGGGAGCCCGAAGCATGCCGCCCGTTGCATCGATCAGGCGGATGGCTGCCAGCGCGGCGCAATGGGGCTCCAGCCCCGGCCAGACGCCGAGATTGTCGAGAAGCTGGATGGACGGGTTGAACAGGGCCGCCGTCCGAGTGTCGGGCCGATCGCCCGAGGGCCGGTGCGGCGCCCCGATAAGGGTGCAGTTCGCGCCGGCTTGCGCGATGGCGAGCGCCGCGCAGAGCCCGGCAGGGCCGGCGCCGACAATGGCGATCTCGGTCAGTCGGGACGGTCTGGGTTGCGAAAGCTGTGTCATTTCAATCGTTTCTAGTCGATCTTCAAGGAGCCGGCACCGAATTCGAGCGCTTGACCCGCGGCGGCGGTTTTAGGTTGATGGATGTGGTGTACAAATGGTTTCGCTGCGCTGTCGCCAGGGTTGTTCCAGGCAGAATACAGCACGGATGGCACGGATGAACGAGAGCGTTACGTCTTTCTACGCACCGGCTTCCGTCTGGGAGCACTTAAAACTGATAACCCTTGGATAGAAAGGGATAAAATCCGCCATTTCGGCTTTGGGCGTGCGTTTTGCGGCCACGGTGGATGCCTCAAAATGTGGCGCTTGCGACACGGGCCGGTGGGTGAATGGGGATGGGGCACTGTTTCAGGTTTACGCCGGGGAATCGCATGGGCTACTTCTCTCTCAGCCAGACTGCTCGGGCCTACTTGGACAATCCGTGGTCGCGGCTAGCGGTAAACAGTTGATCACGGCGTTCAGTCCCGTTCGGGTTGGGTGCCGACAGTAGGTAAGTAGACAGGAGAAGTAAGTATGTTCGGGGGACTCATGAAGTCGGCCAGCATCGCTGCAGTAGCTGCAGCAGCCGGCCTTGCATTCGGCGGCGTTGCCGCCAAAGCCGCCGACTTCGGCGGTGACTGCTGCGCGGATCTCGAAGAGCGCGTTGCAGAGCTCGAAGCCACCACAGTCCGCAAAGGCAACCGCAAGGTTTCGCTGACCATCTACGGTCAGGTGAATACCGGCGTGATGTACTGGGACAACGGCAACGAAGACAACGTCTACGTTGTTGATAACGACAACTCGTCGACCCGCTTCGGCCTCAAGGGCAGCGCCAAGATCACGCCCGACTGGTCGGCCGGCTTCAAGATCGAGCTGGAAACGGAGTCCGCTTCGTCGAACCGCGTTCGTGAAGATAACGACGATCTCAACAACAGCGACATTCTGATCCGTCAGGCTTATTGGTACTTGCAGTCCAAGCAGCTTGGTCGCGTCGGTGTCGGTTCGCAGCATACGTCGAACTCGGGCATCGCCGAAATCGACCTCGGCGGCACAAACGTTGCTGCTCTCTTCGACACGAAGCAGGGTCGCTCGCTGGAAGTTTACGCCAACAATGGTGCCGGCAATGTCGGTATCGGCCAGCTCAGCGGCTACTTCTGGGGCAACGGTGAGTTCAACCAGAACCGCAACATCGTTCGCTATGACAGCCCGGAGTTCGCCGGCTTCATCGTGACGGCCGCCTGGGGTGAAGACGACCTTTGGGATGTCGCGCTGCGCTACGCTGGCGAAATCGCTGGCTTCAAGATCGCCGCCGGTATCGCCTACGGCGAAGACACCGACTTCTCGGGCGACAATGGTGGCCTGGGATCTGCTGAGCGTCGCAACGAAGTCGTCAACGGGTCGGCCTCTGTTCTGCACTCCGCGACGGGTCTCTTCGTCACCTTCGCTGCCGCCCACCAGGACCGTTCGTCCTTCCAGAACGTCGCCACCAACGATGAGGGTGAATTCTGGGGCGTCAAAGGCGGTATCTACCAGAAGTTCATCTCCTTCGGCAAGACCTCGATCTATGGTGAATACCGCGATTACGGTCTGGAATTCCGTAACGCTGCAAACGCTGTGATCCTGACGACTTCTGACGAAGTCTGGGGTGGCGGTATCGTCCAGAAGATCGACGCTGCGGCGATGGAACTCTTCATCTCTTACCAGCACCACGACATCGACAATTCGCTGGCCACTGGCGAACGGGATGTCGACGTTGTCCTGGGTGGCGGCCGCATCAAGTTCTGATGTAGCCTTCGCGAGAGACGAAGTCTGAAATGCGGCGGGCCGCCTCCTTCGGGAGCGGCCCGTTTGCTTTTGAGATTGCCGGCTGGAATCGGACGGTTTCGGGACGAGGTGGAGCGCCGGAGAGGTTGGAGATGGGGGCCGGACTGCGAAGCCGGCGGCCGTACCTTAGTGACGGAAAGCTTTTCGCCTAACCTGGCATCGCAAGCCTCATGGGTGGCGTTGCGTAGGCGGTCGGGGGTGGATTGTTCGTCGATGGCGCCTTGGGCGACTCACGGCCGGGGAATCGGACGTTTTTTTCCCTTTAGCAGGCGCCTGCGCGACGAGAAATTTGCGGGGCTTGTCCCGCCCGGTTTAAGCTATCAGTTGCAAAGTGCGGCATCTCTGCCTGTTTTTGTGGCGTTGCGGCCACGTAATGCTCCGAAACCTGGGCGAAACGCCATTCACATGTTTTCCGCGGCTCATTGCGGGGGTAGGTTCCGACTCGAACAGGCGACTCCCGTATCAGCTTCGCTACTTACATCTGAAGTCTGCTGAAGCGTCGCTTGCGGTTCGAATAAGTTCCCAGTTGCTTTTGTTGCGTCCGGCGTAGGTGGCTTACTTCGCTTCCGATGCGCATTCATGCGCTTTCGGTTCCGTGGGGCCTACCTCGTGACCGGTTGTGCGCACTTCCTGCGTTGCTCCGGCTCATCTTAAGTCAAACAGACCATTTTTTTGGGGGACACATGAAGAGGATCTCTCTGGTCGCCATGACGGCAGTGGCCGGGCTGTTCTCAACGAACGTGCTCGCAGCTGACTTTGGCGGCGATTGCTGCGCGGATCTCGAAGAGCGCGTTGCAGAACTCGAAGCCACGACGGTCCGTAAAGGCAACCGCAAGGTATCGCTGACCATCTACGGTCAGGTGAACACCGGCGTGATGTACTGGGACAACGGCAACGAAGACAATGTCTACGTTGTTGACAACGACAACTCGTCGACCCGCTTCGGCATCAAGGGCAAGGCCCAGATCAACGCTGAGTGGGCCGCTGGTTACAAGATCGAAATCGAGACTGAGTCCGCTTCGTCGAACCGCGTTCGCGAGGACAACGACGATCTCAACAACAGCGACATCCTTATCCGTCAGGCCTACTGGTACTTGGAATCCAAGCGCCTCGGTCGGGTCGGCGTCGGCTCGCAGCACACGTCGAACTCGGGCATCGCCGAAATCGACCTCGGTGGCACCAACGTGGTCGCTCTGTTCGATACGAAGCAGGGTCGCGCTCTGGAGGCGTATGCCAACAACGGCGCCGGTAACTTCAATATCGGCCAGCTCGGCAACTACTACTGGGGCAACGGCGAGTTCAACCAGAACCGCAACATCGTCCGGTACGACAGCCCGACCTTCGCTGGCTTCGTCGTGACGGCGGCCTGGGGTGAAGACGATATCTGGGACGTCGCGCTTCGCTATGCCGGTGAATTCGGCTCCATCAAGGTCGCTGCCGGTATCGCCTACGGCGAGGACACGGACTTCTCTGCTGATAACGGTGGATTGGGCTCGGCTGAGCGCAAGAACGAAGTGATCAACGGCTCGATCTCGGCGCTGCATATGCCGACCGGTCTGTTCCTTACTTTCGCCGCCGCTCATCAGGAGCGTTCGTCGTTCCAGAATCTTGCCAACAATGACGAGGGTGAGTTCTGGGGCATCAAGGGCGGTGTCTACCAGAAGTTCTTCACCGTCGGTAAGACGTCCGTTTACGCCGAATATCGCGACTACGGTCTCGAATTCCGGAATGCTGCCAACACGCTGACTCTGACCACTTCCGACGAAGTGTGGGGTGGCGGTGTCGTTCAGAAGATCGACGCGGCTGCGATGGAACTGTTCCTCGCCTATCAGCATCACGACATCGACAACTCGCTGGTTACCGGTGAGCGGAATGTCGACGTTGTCCTGGGCGGCGGTCGGATCAAGTTCTGATCAGCTTCGCTCTGATTTAGAAGCGGGCCGCCCTTACCGGGTGGCCCGTTTTTTTGTCTGGAGGCTCGTGAGCGCAGATTTTCTGTTCATCGCGGAAAATCGTGGTCGTTGCGGTGCTGTGGCGGGGAATTCATCCTCATGCGTCGCGAAGGGTGTCTGGGATGTGTGGATTGAGCCACATTGCACCGCGATCACAGGTCTTTCCAGAAACGTTCATCGGGGCTTAAGCGCTGTGGAAACAAACTTGTTTTCGCGGTGACCCGCGCGCACATTGTCGTTTGAAGCCGTGGGACTTTGAGGCGAGATTATGAAGGCTGTGAACAAAGTGGTTCTGACCGTTGCGCTGGCGTTGCTCGCCGGCCCGGCTGTTGCGTTTGATGAGCAACATGCTGGCGGTACTGCTTCGACAGTCCGTCCGGCGGCCGGCATCGTCGTCGACAACTCGCGCCCTGTCGAGGCTAGGCAGAACGGCGTTCAGCTCGAAATGCGCGCACCTGAGAACACTTCTGGTCCGAAGGGTACGGAAGTCTTCATTCCGGGGCTTGGAAGCCTGGGCGTTCTGCCACGGATGGATTTCGGCCTGGAGCTGCTTTACGGCGCCGCTGAGAGTCCAAAGGCGTCCGCTCAGGACGAAACGACGATCGTCGGTGACGATGACCTGACGATCAAGGGGCGTATCAAGCACCGCTTCTGAGACGGATGGGGTGCGGTCCCGCCGATTGCCGGTGGGTGGATTTCGTAGGTGATGTTTTGGAGAGGCGCTCCCCCGGGCAGCGCCTTTTTGTGTTTGGGGCGCGTTCGGTGCGCTCTTCAGGCGGTCTTCGATTTCGGGTCGCTCCTCGGACTTGTAAAGTCTGTGCCGTGTCTTGCCAGGCTGATCGAAGTTGGCTTTCTGATAGGCTGCTGTCGTCTCGGCTGCTTGGGTTACAAAAGGGAAGTTCGGGGAACGTTTGGACACGAAAAAGCCCAGGGGGCTGCCCTGGGCTCTCGATCGTCGTGGGCCTTTAGGACCGCTTCCCGTACGTGGGCCTACTGTCCAGGTGCCAACGCCGCGCGGACATTGTTGGCGGCGGTTTCCGGTGCGCGGGAAACCTGTGTATTCACCCCCGTGCCGGCATTTTGTGCCGGGTCTGTCTGCCTCAAGCGCCGAAGGAGGGCCAGATTTTGTTTCGTGGCCTCTCCGGCTCCGGTATTCGCGGCCTGCTGCAGGAGGTTCTCGGCGCGTTCATGCTTCCCATCGAGGGCATAGGAAAGCGCGAGATTGTTGAGGACTGAAGGGTGGTTGGGTGCCAGCGCCAGTGCCTCGGCGAAGGCGCGCTGCGCCTCCCCGTGGCGTCCTTTCGCGGCCAGCACCGATCCGAGCGCCGATTTGGTGCGCCAGTCCGGCCTGGCCGGATCGATTGCCGAGGTCAGCAGCTTCTCGGCGTCGTCGAGCCGGCCGAGATCGGCGGCAAGTAGTCCACGTTCGCGCTGGAGTACCGCGTTATCGGGAGCCAATTCGGCGGCCTTGGTTAGGACAGCGAAGGCTTCGGCCTTCTTTCCATTCGCGCGGAGCTTGCGCGAGCGCTCAATCGCTTCGGCAACGGGGGGCGGCTGGCTCGCCAGGTCGCCAAGGGCGTCGGCCGCGGAAACGTCGGCCAGCGGACGCTGCTCAATCGATCCGGTGGTGATCGGGGCCGCATCGGCATCGTTTGAAGCGAGGCCCGTGACGGGAAAAGACAGCTGCGACCCTGCGCAGGCCGAGGTCAGGAGGGCCGCCATCGCGATCGCGGAGAGACGCCCGGACGTGCGCGCGATGCGCACGGCATACGACTTGGACATTGCTACCTCTATTTGAACGACGAGCCCGGCCGGGAATCGTGGCGGGCTTGCAAGCACCAACGCGGCGACGCGGGTTTGCCCCGGCGCGGATCTGGGGACCGCTGCGCCGGAATCGGCAAAACTCGACACGACTTGGACAACGCTGGTGAAGAGGCAAATGACAGGCCGCTTCACATTGAAACGTACCGCGCAGTTGGGACATCGCGCGGGCTCGGATTGACCGTAGGGAGATTCGCGGCCGGCTCGCGCGAACCGGCTTGGCTTCTCCCCGCAATCCCCATCCGCTTCGCTTCTGTGGAGAACTGTGCCTGAGCAACGGGCGGGGGCCGCTCTCGCCGCCCCCGGGCCGGGCTTGCAGTCGTCAGCAGATCGTCGGCTGGCAAAGCTGGAGCATGAAGCGCGAGTTCTCGCTTTCTTGCGAGAAGTCGATCTCGCGCTGATCGGCGCAACGAATGCGGCCTTCCAGCTTGCGTTCGCCGGCCAGTTCAAACTCACGGGCGAAGAGGATCGCGTCGAGGGTGCAGTTGTAACGTTCCTTGAGCTGAAGCTCGAGCAGCGTTTTCTGCGCCACGGTGAGATTCGTCGGGGACTTTCCGCCTTCCTCTGCATTGACGGAGGAGAGCAGCATCATGGCACCGAGTGCGGCGGCGATGGCCAGGGGAAGACGGCGGGACAGCGCTTTCGGATTGCGGAGCATATCGGACCTCTTGTCGCCTCGGAAACTGATCCAAGTCTGACTTCTCGGCCGGTTCGAATCGTTGATGCGCATCAAGGAACGGGAGAGAGCCCCCGCACATGCTGACGCGTGACGGGTTTGCTTTTGCCGCCGATCGCCCAAGGGATGCGGCCGGCGGCTCCCCGGCTTCGACGACACTTCCCGATTGACCGAGGTTAAACGCCATGACGCCGAAATTTCTTCCCTCGATGCGCCGTGTCCGCTTGGAACTTGCGCGGGATCACGACTTTCCCGAAGGCAGCCGAAACCATGGCTACGACTTCATCGCGCCGCTCGATGAAAGCGGGAGCATTCTCGAAGCGGATTGGAAGAAGGCGAAGGATCAGTGCCGGGTAAAGCGCTTCTGGGAGGGTGAACCGGACGAGGTCGGCCACATCGTTCGTAAGCGGGGCGGCAATTGGGCGTTTCACTACGATATTCACGGGGCGCCGGAGAGCGACGAAGCCGGCTATCGGTTTGGCGAGCACACTTTCAAGCCGGGTGAGTACGTTTCGATTAAAGAGCACGACGGCGTGATGCGGACCTTCCGGGTTATCTCGGTGAACGAGGTCGTCTAGATCATTTCCGCATTAGGCGGAATCACATCGCCAATCCGCTTCCGCGCCTGGCCGCCCAAATACGATACTCCCATGGGCGGCCAGGCGGGGAAGCGGGTGGTTCTGCCTAATCCTGAAAAGGAATAAGCGGTCCCATCGTTTTCAGCCGTTCGCTCATGACTGCAGATGCAAAAAAGCCCGGGCGGGTGCCCGGGCTTTTTCGATATTTGTTTTTCGCAAATCTTACTTCAGCGGTTCCATCGGAGCGGCACGGCGACCGAAGAGGTCGAACCGGTAGCCGACGTGAGCGCTGACGATGAGCGGGTCGAGGTCCAGGTCCGTCGAGAGCTGGTTGCCGTTCACGGTGTTCGTGAAGGTGGCCGTGGTGTCGAGCCAAGTGTAACGAACGTCAGCGCCAGCGTACCAGCCGCTGCCGAGTTCGAAGTCAACACCGGCCTGCAGGGAGAAGCCCCAGGCCGAGTCGATTTCGAGGTCGTTTCCGGCCAGCTCGGAGCCCTCGTCGAAGAAGTGGATGAACTGCACACCGGCGCCGACATACGGCTTGATGCCGCTGAAGGAGTCGAAGTGATACTGCAGCGTCAGGATCGGCGGGAAGATCATCGTCTCGCCGAGTTCGTCGTTGACCAGTGCGTTGGCCAGCGCGCCTTTTGCTTCGATACCGTGCTGGGCGAAGCAGCAGAACAGTTCGACGCCGATGTTCTTCGTTGCGAAGTAGGTCAGCGTCAGCGACGGCACCCAGGAATCATCGACTTCGGCGATGTCGCCAGCGAATGCCGGGAGCGGAACGCCGTTCAGGTTCAGACCCTCGAAGTCGCTGTTCGGCAGTACGCCGGAAACGCCAGCCTTAATCATGAAGTCGCCGCTGTAATCGCCGGCGGCGGCCGGAGCCACGGCAGCGAAACCCGCAGTCATCGCCACGGTGGCGGAAATTGCCAAACCTTTGATGAGTTTCATCGTCATCCCCTCTTCTTCGAAAGTCAGGCTGCAGGCCCCCAAGTGAGACTCAGCCGGTGTCTGTCCGGGACATAGAAACCTTAAGTGCGTACGGGAACGAGTGCATTGTTCGTCACTTTCCTGACGACGATCAGAAGCGCGACTGTCCGGTCGCGATGTGGCCGGTGCGCCACGTTTATTGTTGATCGAAATCAAACACATCGCTTGTGCGCAAAAGGTCTTTGAACCGCGCCTCGCGCTCGCCGGCCGATCGTCTGCAACCAAGGTCGAAACAGGTGCGACATCTCCGCCGGATCGATTGTCGGATTGATGCCGGTCAAGGAGTTGGCCGCTTGGCGTCCCGAAAATCAGCGCCATGACTCGCCACTGGGAAACCGGGGAGTCTGAAAGGCGAACGATGACACCCTCCGACAGAAAGCGGCCGACTTCGACCAAGAAGATCGGCAGTGTCAATGCGAAGAAGAATTCGGCCATGGGGAATTCGGCAGAGACTCTCGAAAAAGGACCAGGCCAGGGCGATTTCGGCGATGCACTCGAAAGCGTCGGCGTCGTTGTCAGGGCGCGGAGAGGACAGCGTATCGCTATCGACGCAGGTACCGCGTCAACGGTCTTTGCGCTCAAGAGCGGTATTCTGGCGTTAGCCTCCAACGATGTCGGCGAGCGCCGGCAAATTCTCGCGCTTTTCTATGCCGGCGATGTGTTCTCGGGAGCCGTGGCGCCGCAACTTCCCGGATTGACGCTGGTGGCCCAAACCGACTGCGTGCTTTTGCGGATCAAGCCCGCCGCCCTGCCTTCCGACAGTCCCGCGCGCGAAACGCTGCGCGACGCGTTGCTGGAGAGCGCTTCGCAAATCAGCGCGCGTTCGAACCTTCATCTGGCGCGCTTGTCGGGGCTGTCGACGGAGATGCGCGTCGCGGCATTCCTGTTGGAACTGGCGCTGCGTACCGGCCGGCAAGTGGACGATACGATCACCTGCGAAATTCCGCTGACCCGCGGGGACATCGCGGATTATCTGCTGCTCAACGCCGATACGCTGAGCCGGATCATGACCCGCCTACGCAGCCAGGGGATGCTCGCCACGATCGGGCGCAGCCGCGCAATCGTGAAGAGCCTCCGGGACAACTATCAGGAGCTGCCGGTCTACTCCGCGACCATGGCTTTGCATGGCGGCGGCCGGGCGGCCTGAGTCCGGCCTATACCTGGTCGCCGTTGCCCTCTGTTTCTCCGCCGTCGGTTGTGTTGTCCGGGGGCGCCGATTCGCCGCCGGTAGCCGGCGGGGACTCCGGCGAGCCATCGGCCTCGGGCGGGGCCTCGGCATCGGGGTCGTCTCCGTTTTCTTCGCCGACATCGCGGATGCGCTCGACAGAGACGACTTTTTCGTCGGCGTCGGTGCGGAAGATGCGCACACCCTGGGTGTTGCGGCCTGCGATCCGCACCTCATCGACCGTTGTGCGGATGAGCTGCCCGGCATTCGTCACCAGCATGATCTGATCGGAGTCCTCGATGGGGAACGAGGCGGCGAGGTTGCCGTTGCGGTCGTTGACGACCATTGCGACGATGCCTTTGCCGCCGCGTCCCGAAGTCCGGTACTCGTAAGAAGATGAGCGCTTGCCGAAGCCGCGTTCGGAGACGGTGAAGACGAACTCTTCTGTGGCAGCCATCTCGGCGAAGCGCTCCGCCGTCAGTTCCGTATCGCCGTCGGCGGCGGATTCCTCGGCCTCCTCGGCTTCCGCTTCCACCGTCTCGGCCGCCGCCTCCGCCTCGTCTTCGTCGGCCGTCTGCAGCCGACGTTGAGCAATTGCCATCTTGAGGTAGGCTGCGCGTTCGGCCGGCGTGGCGTCCATCGGCGAGAGAATCGCCATTGAGATGAGGTGGTCGTCTTCGCCCAGGCGGATGCCACGTACGCCGACCGAGTCGCGGCCCTTGAAGAGGCGCACGTCTTCGACCTGGAAGCGGATGCACTGCCCCTTGGCGGTGGTCATCAGAACATTGTCGGTCGGCCGGCAGATGCGGACATCGACGATGCGGTCGCCTTCCTCAAGCTTCATGGCAATCTTGCCGTTGCGGTTGATGTTCTCGAAGTCGGAAAGGGCGTTGCGCCGGACGTTTCCGGATTGCGTCGAGAACATGAGCTGCAGTTCGGCGTAGGTTTCGGTGACCTCCGGCAACGGCAGGATCGAGGTGATCCATTCGCCCTGTTCCAGCGGCAGCAGGTTGACCAGTGCCTTGCCCTGCGATTGCGGCGTTCCGGCGGGAAGGCGCCACACCTTCATGCGATAGCACATGCCGCGAGAGGAAAAGAACAGAACGGGCGTGTGCGTCGAGGCGATGAAGATCTGGGTGACGAAGTCCTCATCGCGCGTATTGAGCCCGGAGCGGCCTTTGCCGCCGCGGCGCTGCGCCCGGTAGGTGGCGAGCGGCACGCGCTTGATGTAGCCCTTGTGGGTAACCGTGACGACCACGTCCTCGCGCTGGATCAGGTCTTCGTCATCCACCTCACCTTCGATGTCGACGAGTTCGGTCCGGCGCGGGACCGCGAACTGCTCCCTGATGTCGGTGAGCTCGCCCTTGACGATCTCGACGATGCGCAGTCGCGACGAGAGGATGTCGAGGTAGTCCTTGATTTCCTCGCCGATCTTTTTGAGTTCATCACCGATTTCGTCGCGTCCGAGGGCGGTCAGGCGCGACAGGCGCAGATCGAGGATGGCCTGGGCCTGCTCGTCGGAGAGTTTGTAGGTGCCGTCCTCCTGGACCTTGTGCCGGGGATCGGCGATCAGCGCGACCAGTGGCGCGACGTCCTGCGCCGGCCAGTCCCGCTCCATGAGTTGCTGCTTGGCGACGGCTGGCGACGGGGCTCGACGGATCAGGTTGATGACTTCGTCAATGTTGGCGACGGCGATGGCCAGGCCGACGAGAACATGGGCGCGATCGCGTGCCTTGTTCAGCAAGAACTTGGTGCGCCGTGTCACCACTTCTTCACGGAAGGCGGTGAAGGCCTGCAGCATGTCCTTGAGATTGAGCTGCTCGGGGCGCCCGCCGTTGATGGCCAGCATGTTGGCGCCGAACGAGGTCTGCAGGTCGGAGAAACGCCAGAGCTGGTTCAACACGACATCGGCAACCGCGTCGCGCTTCAGTTCGATGACGATGCGCATGCCGTCGCGGTTCGACTCGTCCCAGATGTCGGAGATGCCCTCGATGCGCTTCTCCCGCACGTTGTCCGCGATCTTCTCGATCAGGACGCGCTTGTTCACCTGGTAGGGGATCGCCGTCACGATCAGTGCGAAGCGGTCCTTGCGGATCTCCTCGACCTCGACTTTGGCGCGCATCATGATCGAGCCGCGCCCCTTGTGATAGGCGGCGAGGATGCCGGACCGGCCAAGGATCATCGCGCCGGTGGGGAAGTCCGGTCCGGGGATGATCTCAACCAGTTCGTCGATGGTGACGGCAGGATTATCGAGAAGGGCAAGGCAGCCGTCGATCACTTCGCCGAGATTGTGCGGCGGAATGTTCGTCGCCATGCCGACCGCGATGCCGCCGGCGCCGTTCACCAGGAGGTTCGGGTACTTGGCCGGAAGGACCGAAGGCTCGCGTTCCGAGCCGTCGTAGTTGTCCTGGAAATCGACTGTGTTCTTATCGAGGTCGTCGAGAAGGGCCTGCGCCACCTTCTGCAGTCGGCACTCCGTGTAACGCATGGCCGCCGGCGGATCGCCGTCGATGGAGCCGAAGTTGCCCTGGCCGTCGATCAGCGGCAGGCTCATGGAAAAGTCCTGAGCCAGACGCACGAGCGCGTCGTAAATCGCGGAGTCGCCGTGTGGATGCAACTTGCCCATCACGTCGCCGACGACGCGGGCCGACTTCTTGTAGGGCTTGTTCCAGGCCAGCCCCATTTCGCCCATGGTGTAGAGGATCCGCCGGTGAACCGGCTTCAGGCCGTCGCGCACATCGGGGAGTGCGCGCGAGACGATCACGCTCATCGCGTACTCAAGGTACGAGCGCTTCATCTCATCTGTAATGGAGACCGGACGGATGTCGTGAGGGCCGCCGGGGCCGTCCACGGGCGTATTTGAGTTATCAGCCACGCTGTTGGATATCCTGACGTTTCAGGGAAGTTCTCAGTCGGGGTGTCTCCACGGGGCGGTTGCGCACGATCGGCGTCCGCGCAGGCCCTGACCCGAGTCGGACTTTCTTTTAGCAAACGGCGAGCGTCTGCCGCAATCTTGTGCGTTGGGCAAGCCCCGAAGGCCGTGAACAAATTGCGTTTTTGGGCCGCAATCAAGCTCTTCCACAAGATACAGGAAACGGCGAGCCTTGACTTGTTCATGTCACAGAGTGGCCCTAAGTGCCTCTCGTACGGCTCTGAGGCCCCGGCCGTCTCTTTCGCGTTTGGCGCGGGGCTTCCGGCGCATGGGTGCGAAGGTTCCAGAGGATGGAGGAAAGACGAACGATGAAAGTTAAGACGACTCTTGTTGCGGTCGCGGCTGCGCTGATGGTGGCTGTTTCGCCGGTGATGGCGCAGGATCAGGACGCTCCGGCCGCAGACGCGCCGCCGGCCGATACCTTCATTTCCGCGCAGCCGGAGGCCCACTATCTGGCCCGCGATGTGCTGATCGGCGCCAAGGTGCAGAGCAGCGAGGGCAAGATTATCGGCGATATCGAGGACGTCATCCTCAACGACTGGAACCGCGTGCAGGGCGTTATCATGGGGACGGGCGGGTTCCTCGGGATCGCGGAGAAACGCGTCGGCGTGCAACTGGGTGCGCTGGAGTTCCAGGAAAAGGACGGTAAGCGCGTCGTCGTTCTTCCGGGTGTGACGCAGGCCATGCTGAAGAACGTTCCGGCGTTCGAGCGCGCCGAACCGCAGAAATCGCTGCTTGAGCGGGCGATGGAGAAGGCACGCGAGTTGACCGACAAGGGCAGCGAGACTGCCAAGAGCGCCTATGAAAAGGCGAAGGAGAAGGCCGGTCCGACGCTGGAGAAAGCCAAGGAAGCAGCAGGCAAGGCTTACGAATCCACGAAAGATGCCGCCAAGAAGGCCTACGACAAGACCAAGGAGGCAGCCGGACAGGCTTACGAGCGTGCCAAGGAAGCCGCCGGCAATTCGTCCGGAGAAAATGCCGGCGAGCCGAAGACGGATAGTCCGTCCGCGCAGTAAGCTCGCTTCAACGCCGTAATTCAAGGCAAACCCGCGGGAACGTCCCGCGGGTTTTTATTTGGCTGCATTAAACTCGCGGCAATTTCGTTTCAATTGTCAACAAATCCCTAAACCTGTTCGGAAGGGTTCGCCGATAACGTGTGCTGCAACCCGCTGTTGCAACGGTGGGAACGATAATGGCAGCACTCGGTGATTGATCAATGGCTGTGCCCACACAAACGACATCGGCGACCCGCGCGGACGGGATTGAAGAAGCCGGGACTTATGAATTTGGCATTCCCTCGGGGTTCCTGGATGCCAGCGGGCCGAGCGGGCGGGTCTTCAATGTCCTCGATTTTGGCGCGGTCGCTGACCCGAACGTCAACAATCAGCCCTTTATTCAGGCGGCCATCGATGCCGCTCACGCCGCCGGCGGCGGCACGGTTTACATTCCGCCCGGCACGTTCGGTATTGCTGTGAACCCTGACGGTTACGGCTCGATCCATGTGACTTCGAACGTTTACCTCCAAGGCGCGGGCATGGGTGAAACGTCCCTGCGTCTCGTCGACGGTCATGAGGGGACGGTCACGGGACTGGTGCGTTCGCCGTGGGGCGAGGAGACGGTCAACTGGGGCGTCGCGGATCTCACCATCGACGGCAACATGGCCAACACCAGCGGTCAGGTGGATGGCTTCTTCACCGGGCCGGAACCCGGTCAGACCATTTCCGATCGCGACGTTTCGGTCCTGCGCGTCGAGATTACGGGTGTGTCGCGCTACGGCTTCGACCCGCATGAACTTACCGAGCGGCTGACCATCAAGGACAGCGTCGCGCACGACAACGGGGTGGACGGCTTCGTTCTGGACCGCATCGTCGAAGCGGATATCTCGAATAACGAAAGCTATGGGAACGGCCGTCACGGCTTCAATGTCGTCACGACTTCCGAAGACCTCCTGTTTACCAACAACATCTCGCACGATAACGGCGGGGCAGGCTTCGTGGTGCAGCGTGGCAGCGAGATTATCGAAAGCCCTTCAGTCGTTACCTTCTCCGGCGGGGAGAGCTATGGGAACGGCCGCGAAGGTATTCTCATTCAATTCTCCGATCACGTTGTCATCGAGGGGATGGAAATCCATGACAACGGCCGGCAGGGCGTGCGGCTTTACGGCTCGAGTGACAGCCTCGTTCAGAACAACACGATCTACAACAATTCACAGTCCAAACACGGCGGCTATTCCGAAGTCGAGGTCGAACATTATCTGCCGGCCAATCCGGGTCCGGCTAACCCAACTTATCTTTCCGGCAACAATGAAATCAGCGGGAACAATATTTATTCCAACGGTGAAATCCGAGGCCGCTACGGGATTGAGGCTGATACGGCGCCATGGGCGGCCGTGCCGGAAATGACCGGCAACCAGATCGAAGGGCTGGCGTTCGGCAGCATCCTCGGATCGAAGGACGAGAACGACGGAGTCGTGGTCAGCAGCGACACAGGCGGTTCGCTCGTCGGGAGCGGTGGAAACGATCTGATCCGCGGCAGCGATTTCGCCGATGCGGCCAAGGGTGGCGAAGGTCACGATTGGATCGAAACGCAAGGCGGCAACGACGTGGCGCGCGGGGGCAAAGGCGACGACCGCGTCTACGCCGGCGACGGCGATGACGATGTGCGCGGCGATAGCGGCAACGATTTTCTCTATGGCGAAGCCGGGAACGACCGGCTTTATGGCAATTCCGGCAACGATACGATCTCGGGCGGAGCTGGCGACGATTACGCGTCGGGCGGGAGCGGCAACGACGTTTTCCTGGCGTCGGAGGGCCGTGACGTTTTCAAGGGCGGATCCGGCTTCGACGTCCTGACCTTCGCGGACATGGCGCAGGGTGTGGACCTCAATACGAGCAAGAAGACCGCCGTCTCGGGCGATTCCAGAGTCGCGTTCACCTCGGTTGAGGCCTATGCCGGTTCGCAGTGGGACGACGCGATACGCGGTTCGGATCGCGTCGAGAACTTCCACGGCCTCGGCGGCAATGACACGATCCGTTCCGCCGGCGGCGCCGATATCGTTGCGGGCGGCTCCGGCAACGATACGTTCGAGTTCCGCGGACGTGACGTCCTCGCCAAGGACGGCACCCACCGTGGTGTCGATACAATCACCGATTATCATCGCGGCGACGTCATCGATGTCGGTGACATCGCCAAAGGCGACGCTGCGCGCATCCAGCTCGTCCTGACCGAAACCGGCGTGACGGTCCGCGGCGACATTCGCGGCGAGTTTGTCGACATCGCGGAACTGACCGGCGTTCAGTCGATCTCGGATGTCACGCTCAACATCGGAAGCGATCCCAACGCCGCGCGCAAGCTCGTCGGGACGGACGCCGGCGATACGCTGGTCGGCGCAGGTGGTAACGACGAGCTTCACGGTGGCATCGGTAACGACGTGCTGATCGGCAACGACGGCGACGACAAGCTCTTTGGCGAAGCGGACAATGACCGGATCGATGGCGGCGCGGGCAACGACATGATCAATGGTGGCGCCGGGGCCGATGAGATCGCGGGCGGCGACGGCAATGACGGGGTTTTCGCAGGCGGTGGCGACGATATCGTCGACGGAGAGCGCGGCAACGACACGCTCTTTGGCGACGGCGGTAACGACCGGCTCGTAGGCGCGGCGGGTGAGGACAGGCTTTTCGGCGGCTCCGGAAACGACGACCTCTCCGGCGGCGCGGATGACGACATCCTCGATGGCGGCAGCGGCAATGACGTCGTTTCGGGCGGTTCTGGCGACGACCTCATTTATGCGAGCGAGGGAATCGACAGTTACGACGGCGACAGCGGCTTTGACACGCTCGATTTCTCCAATGTCGGCGGGGGCGTGAGCGTCAATGCCAGCACCAAGACGGCGACCGGTCCGGTTGCGATCAGTTTCGACAGCATCGAAAGCTTCGTCGGCTCGGGCTTCGGCGATGATTTCCGTGGCAGCGACCGTGTCGAAGTAATCTCGGCTGGGGCCGGGAACGACACGATCCGCAGCGCAGGAGGAGCCGATATCCTGACGGGCGGCGAGGGCGGCGATACCTTCGAATTCATGGAACGCGACATCGTCGATAGCACCGGCAGCCATCGCGGTGCCGACGTTATCAGCGACTATGAAGCCGGCGATGTGCTCGATCTCGGCGATATCGATCCAGCCGGTGTCAGCTTCGCTGCGACGGCTCGCGGCCTGATGGTGATGGCCGAGATCGGCGGCACAACGCACGCCGTGGCCGAACTTGTCGGAGTGCAAAGTTCGGATGCCGTCACCTTCGCTTCCGGAGGCGAACTTCTCAGCGCCTGATAATATAAGGTGTCCGCGGGGTGTCTTTTTTGAACTTGGGCGCCGTTATTTTGTATCGGCACATACGAACCGGGGAGCCAAACGCCCGCTAACGCGTTGAACTGGTGGCAGGCAGGCGTATTCTGCCCACTGATTCAGCAGGCGGAGTGCCAATCATGTACCCGCCAAGCAAGCGGGAGATGGCATGGCGGGCGGTTCGACGACGGTAGTGTTGGTAGCGCTGGGCGCTAACCTCGGTATTGCGGTCGCGAAGTTCGCCGCCTCGGTCTACACGGGGTCGTCGGCGATGCTGTCGGAAGCGATTCATTCGCTGGTCGACAGTTCCAACCAGGGGCTCATGCTCTACGGGATCAAGCGATCCTCGCGCCCCGCCGATGAAAGCCACCCCTTCGGTTATTCGAAAGAGCTCTATTTCTGGGCCTTTGTGGTCGCCATCGTTCTGTTCAGCCTGGGCGCCGGCATCTCGATCTACGAGGGCATCCAGAAGATCCTTCACCCGCACCCGATCAGTAATCTTCACATCATCTACAGCGTCTTGGGCGTGGCGATTCTGCTTGAAGCGTTCGCCACCTACAAGGCGCTGGTCGAGTTCAACAAGCGTCGCGGCAACAACGGATTTTTCAAAGCGCTGCGGCAGTCCAAGGACCCGGCGCTTTTCGCGATCCTGCTTGAGGACATGGCCGCCATCGCCGGTCTGATTGTCGCTGGCATCGGTGTGACGGTGGCCGATCAGCTGAACTATGCCCCGGCGGACGGAATCGCATCCGTTGTGATTGGGGTCATTCTCGCGTGCGTGGCGATTTTCATGGCGATCGAAATCAGGTCGCTGATCGTCGGCGAGGCGGCCGATCCGGAGACCCGGGCCGGTATCCTGCGCTTCGTCCGCGAGGAGGAAGGAAGCGGAAAGCCGATCAAGGCGATCAATGAAATCCGCACGATGCATCTGGGGCCCAACGATATTCTCGTCGCAGCCAGTGTCGATTTTCACGACGGTATCGAGGCCGAGGAAGTGGAGGCGACGACGGCGCGGCTGGAGACGCGGATAAAGGAGAAGTATTCGGATGTCCGCCGTCTGTTCCTCGAGGCGCAGTCGAAGGAGGCCCACGCCGAGGCCATAGCGGCGGAGGCTGAGCACGAAGCGGAGCTCGTCGACGCCGATCCTGAAGACGTGCGCCCAAAGGTTTCGATAACCGCGGATGCCCAGGCATCGGATGGACCGGTTGAGGATGTCCCGACGAAAATGGCGCCCGCCAAGGCGCCGAAGCAAAAGCCGACGAACGTGACCGCCCGGCCTCAGAGCCGCAAGGGCCGGAAGCGTCGCAAGAAGGTGTGAGCGGCGGACCGCCCGGCGAGTCCAGCTTTCGCCAGGCGCATTTGCCAGATTTCGCCGGGACGGCGGCACACCCATCGGGGGGCGTTTCGCCGGTCTTCCTCTTGCGAATGACATGCTACCAATGGCTCCATCGTGCCAAGGGTTGTCAGCGGGCTATCATCCGCTTAGTTGGAATTGACACGCGGGCCGGATCGCGGGCGTCTGTGCGCTCGGGAACCGGCCTGCACCAGCCGTTTGAGGAGCCCCGATGGCCGTCCGCCGCCTGCACCCCGAGCAGCCGCCTAGCTTCGAATTCACACCGGAAAACCTGGAATGGGCCAATGCCACCATCCGCAAGTATCCGGAAGGCCAGCAGGCCTCGGCGGTTATTCCGCTTCTCTGGCGCGCTCAGGAGCAGCATGACGGCTGGTTGCCGGAACCTGCGATCCGCTACGTCGCGGAAATGCTGGCGATGGCCTATATCCGCGTGTACGAGGTCGCGACCTTCTACACGATGTTCCAGCTCGCGCCGGTTGGAAAGGTTGCGCACGTTCAGGTTTGCGGCACGACGCCCTGCATGCTGCGCGGGTCCGAAGATCTGATCCAGGTCTGCAAACGGCGGATCGCGCGTAACCCTCACGAGGTCTCCGCCGATGGAAGCTTCTCGTGGGAGGAGGTCGAATGCCTCGGTTCCTGCGCGAACGCTCCGATGGTGCAGATCTGGAAGGATACCTATGAGGATCTGACGGCCGAAAGCTTCGAGGAACTTCTCAACGGCTTCGCAGCCGGGAAGCCACCGCAGCCGGGTTCGCAGACCGGGCGCAAGGCTTCCTGCCCCGCGAGCGGTCCCACGACGCTGAAGGATTTCGCGCCCGTGGCCAGTCGCGATCCCAACGCTAGGGGCTGAGGTTTCGAATGAACGCCATCGTCGCCATCGTCCTGATACCGCTGACGGTTCTGGCGGTGGCGGTCTACATGGCCGTCAATACAGACGATCCGATGTGGCTGGTCTTCGGCGCCGTGCTCGCCATGGCCGCTGGCTACATCGCCCGCAGAAATCTTGGGAGCTGATCTGGAATGCTCGCTGACAAAGACCGCATCTTCAAGAACGTCTACGGCTTTCAGGACTGGGGCCTGGAAGGCGCCAAGGCGCGTGGCGCCTGGGATAACACCAAGGCGTTGATCGAGAAGGGGCACGACTGGATCATCGATGAGGTCAAGGCTTCCGGTCTTCGCGGACGCGGCGGCGCGGGCTTCCCGACGGGCCTCAAGTGGTCGTTCATGCCGAAAAACGACCCGCGTCCCTCTTATCTCGTGATCAACGCGGACGAGTCGGAGCCCGGCTCCTGCAAGGACCGCGAAATCTGCCGTCACGATCCGCACCTATTGATCGAAGGCGCGCTGCTGGCATCCTTCGCGATGCGGGCGCACACCTGCTACGTCTATTTCCGCGGCGAATATATCCGCGAGCGCGAGCAGTTCCAGGCCGCCGTGGACCAGGCTTATGCCGCTAACCTGATTGGCAAGAACAACGTTCATGGCTGGGACTTCGACCTCTACGTTCACCACGGTGCCGGTGCCTACATCTGCGGCGAGGAAACGGCGCTTTTGGAGAGCCTTGAGGGTAAGAAGGGCCAGCCGCGGCTCAAGCCTCCGTTCCCGGCCGGTTGCGGCCTGTATGGTGCGCCGACAACCGTCAACAACGTCGAGTCGATCGCGGTGGTGCCGGACATCCTGCGCCGTGGCGCTAAGTGGTTCGCCGGCCTCGGTAAGCCGAACAACACCGGCACCAAGCTTTTCCAGATCTCCGGCCATGTGAACGAGCCGTGCGTCGTCGAGGAGGAGATGGGCATTCCGCTGCGCGAGCTTCTGGAGAAGCATGCCGGCGGTGTGCGCGGCGGCTGGACCAACCTTAAGGCGATCATACCCGGCGGTTCTTCGGTGCCGTGCATTCCGGCCGAGGAGTGCGACGAGCTGACGATGGATTTCGACACGCTATCGAAGCACAAGTCCGGTCTCGGCACGGCGGCCATCATCGTGATGGATCAGTCCACCGATATCATCAAGGCGATCAGCCGGATCTCCTATTTCTACAAGCACGAGAGCTGCGGTCAGTGCACGCCGTGCCGTGAGGGCACCGGCTGGATGTGGCGCGTGATGGAGCGACTGGTCAAGGGCGAGGCGGACAAGCGTGAGATCGACCTTCTCTGGGACGTGACCAAGCAGGTTGAAGGGCACACCATTTGCGCCCTTGGCGATGCGGCCGCTTGGCCGATCCAAGGGCTGATCCGCCATTATCGCCATGAGATCGAGGCGCGGATTGACGCGCGGGCGGCCGAATATGTGACGGCCGCGGAGTAAAGGGCTTTTTTCTTCCGTGCGGTCTGCGTTTGCTTCAGGGCTAGATTGGCTTCCTACAGTCCAAATGTCGCCCTTTGCAGTGCAGCGCGGACGGGTTAGGAAACACAAGTGCGGTCGTGTTCTGGCATGTGGCATGCCAGGATACTCGTTGATCGCCAAGGCGCTGGCCCGCGTTCCCCGATCATGACGGCCTTTTCAAGCCCGCCACGAGGTCGAACCGCCAGCCATCCGAGGGAGCGGCAATGCCCAAGAAGCTGATCGTCGACGGCAATGAGATTGAGGTCGAGGACGGGATTACCTTGTTGCAGGCCTGTGAGATGGCCGGCGCGGAGATCCCCCGCTTCTGCTACCACGAACGCCTGTCGATCGCCGGCAACTGCCGCATGTGCCTGGTTGAAGTCGAGGGAGCGCCCAAGCCCGTGGCCTCCTGCGCGCAGACGGTCAACGATCTGCGCCCGAACAAGGACGGCAGCCCGAACATCGTTCACACGACCTCGCCGCTGGTGAAGAAGGCCCGCGAAGGCGTGATGGAGTTCCTGCTGATCAACCACCCGCTCGATTGCCCGATCTGCGACCAGGGCGGGGAGTGCGACCTTCAGGACCAGGCGATGGCCTACGGGATCGGCGGTTCGCGCTACCACGAGAACAAGCGCGCGGTCGAAGACAAGTACATCGGGCCGTTGATCAAGACGATCATGACGCGCTGCATCCATTGCACCCGGTGCGTCCGCTATATGACCGAGATTGCCGGGGTCGAGGAATTGGGCCTGGCAGGTCGCGGCGAAGACGCCGAAATCACGACCTATCTGGAAAACGGCGTTTTGTCGGAGATGTCCGCCAACGTTGTCGACCTGTGTCCGGTGGGCGCGCTGACCCACCGGCCGTGGGCGCACAACGCCCGGCCGTGGGAACTGAAGAAGACCGAGTCGATCGACGTCATGGACGCCCTCGGTGCCAACATTCGGGTCGATACGAGGGGCGCCGAAGTTATGCGCATCCTGCCGCGCAACAACGATGCCGTGAACGAGGAGTGGATCTCCGACAAGACCCGTCACGTTGTCGACGGTCTGAAAGTGCAGCGACTCGATCAGCCGTACGTACGCAAGGATGGCCGGCTGACGGCCGTTTCCTGGCAGGAGGCGCTGTCGGTGGCGGCTGAGGCGCTGACCTCGGCGCCTGCGGAGCGCATCGGCGCGATTGCCGGCGATCTGGCCGGAGCGGAGGAGATGTTCGCCCTGAAGGGGCTCATGGATAGCCTGGGTGTTGTGAACATCGACTGCCGGGCTCCTGGCGAGGTTCTCGATCCTGGCCTTGGCCGGGCATCGTACCTGTTCAATTCCGGCGTCGAAGCCATCGACCGCGCTGACGCTATCCTCATCGTTGGTTCCAACCCGCGCCTTGAATGCCCGGTGCTCAACGCCAGGATTCGCAAGCGCTGGCGTGCCGGCGGGCTTTCAGTCGGTGTTGTCGGTGAAGCGGCCGATTTGACCTATGCCTATGAGCACCTGGGGACCGGGGCCGATGCCTTGGCCGACCTCGCCAACGGTAAACACGGCTTTGCCGGCAAGCTCGAAACCGCGAAGTCGCCGATGGTGATCGTCGGACCGGGTGTGTATTCGCGGCCGGATGGCCGTGCGCTTCTCGCCCTTGCGGCCCGTATCGCGCAGTCGGCGCGTCAGGGCAGCGAGGCGGGGCACAACGTCTGGAACGTTCTTCACACGGCGGCCTCGCGTGTCGCCGGTCTCGATCTGGGTTTGGTGCCGACCGGCGGCGGGCTCGATACGGCGGGAATTCTCGGCGCGGCCCAGCGCGGTAATCTCGATGTCGTCTATCTGATGGGGGCCGACGAGTTCGACGCCGATCTGTCGAATGCCTTCGTCATCTATCAGGGGACGCACGGCGACCGCGGCGCGCATGCCGCCGATGTCATCCTTCCTGGCTCCGCCTACACCGAAAAATCGGCCATCTACCTCAATACCGAAGGCCGGACGCAGATGACGCAGAAAGCGGTCTTTGCGCCGGGCGAAGCGAAAGAAGACTGGGCGATTCTACGCGCGCTTTCGGCTGAGGTCGGCAAGACGCTACCCTATGACAGCCTGCCGGAACTGCGCCGCGAACTCTACAGGGCGGCGCCGCACATGCAGCGTCTCGATGAGATCGGACCGTCTTGCGACGAGGCTTTGGGCGATCTCGCGGGCGTGCAGGCGTCGGCGGGGGGCGAGCCCATCACCAACACGATCCGCGACTTCTACCTGACGAACCCGATCGCACGCGCTTCGGCCATCATGGCGGAACTCAGCCGCATGAAGGCCGAGCACGACGCCACGGGCAAGCTGGCGGCGGCGGAATAATCCAAAAGGGAGGCTCCCGACGAGCCATCCCCGCGGTTCACATAACGACAACCTAGCCGGACGGCACGGACCACACGCTAATGGATACCAACACGCTGATCGACTACGCCATCTGGCTTGTCACCTACGTCTTCTTCAGCGCCGCGCTGATGGTCGGACTGCTCTTGATCATCGCGTATCTTTTGCTGATGGACCGCAAGGTCTGGGCGGCGGTGCAGATGCGCAAGGGCCCGAACGTCGTCGGCCCGTTCGGTCTATTTCAGTCGTTCGCGGACCTTTTGAAGTTCGTCTTGAAAGAGCCGGTCATTCCGGCGGGCGCCGACAAAACGGTGTTCATTCTGGCGCCCGTGGCGACGGCGACGTTTGCGCTTGCGATGTGGGCGGTGATCCCAGTTTCCGACGGATCGTTCTTCGGGCTCGCCGAGGGCCGATGGGTGATCTCGGATCTGAACGTCGGGGTCCTTTACCTTTTGGCGCTGTCGTCGTTGGGCGTCTATGGCGTGATCATGGGCGGCTGGGCGTCGAACTCGAAGTATCCGTTCATGGGGTCGCTACGTTCGGCCGCGCAGATGGTGTCCTACGAAGTCTCCATCGGGCTCGTGATCATCACGGTCCTTTTGTGCGCGGGATCGCTGAACCTGGGCGATATCGTCGACGCACAGAAGAACGGTCTCGGCACCCAGGCGGGGCTCCCGGCCTCTATCTTCGATTGGTACTGGTTGCCGCTCCTGCCGATGTTCGTCGTGTTCTTCATTTCGGCATTGGCGGAAACGAACCGGCCTCCCTTCGATCTTCCGGAAGCCGAATCCGAACTCGTCGCAGGCTTCATGGTCGAGTATTCGTCGACGCCCTACCTGCTTTTCATGCTCGGCGAATACGTGGCGATCACCGCGATGTGCGCGCTGACCACCATCCTCTTCCTCGGCGGCTGGCTCCCGCCGCTCGATATCGCGCCCTTGAACTGGGTTCCCGGCATCATTTGGTTTCTCCTTAAGGTGGTCCTGGTCTTCTTCATGTTCGCCATGGTGAAGGCTATGGTGCCGCGTTACCGCTACGACCAGCTCATGCGGCTCGGCTGGAAGGTGTTCCTGCCACTGTCGCTCGTCATGGTCGTGGTTGTCGCCGGCGTCCTGCAGTACGGAGGCTTCGTATGACCGCCGGTCTCGACCGCGCGACGAGAGGAGGCAAGGCATGAGCCCCGCAATCATGGGTGCGCTGCTTGGCGCCATCCTCGGTATTTTCGGCTTTCTGTCGCTTCGTTCGATCGCCGACCGGGTCGAGAATATGAAAGACGCCAACGATCCGAAGACGACCGCGCAGGTGTTGCGCATCGTCGCCTACGGAGATCTCATCATCTTCCCTGTCGTCGGCTACTTCATCGGGCCGATGGTTTTGAGCTGAGCCAGGAGACCGCCAAATGGGTGCCGCCCAGTTCGTCAAATCGCTGTTCCTGACCGAGTTCGTCTCGGCCTTCTTCCTGACGATGCGCTACTTCTTCGAAGAGAAGAAGACGCTGAACTATCCGTTCGAGAAGGGCCCGCTGTCGCCACGATTCCGTGGGGAACACGCGCTGCGCCGCTATCCCAACGGCGAGGAGCGCTGTATCGCCTGCAAACTCTGCGAGGCGATCTGTCCGGCGCAGGCCATTACCATCGAGGCCGGCCCGCGCCGCAACGACGGTACCCGGCGCACGACCCGCTACGACATCGACATGACGAAGTGCATCTATTGCGGATTGTGCCAGGAGGCCTGCCCGGTGGATGCCATCGTCGAAGGCCCGAACTTCGAGTTCGCCACCGAGACGCGCGAGGAGTTGTTCTACAACAAGGACAGGCTGCTCGCGAACGGCGATCGCTGGGAACGGGAGATTGCGAAGAATCTTGAGCTCGATGCCAAATACCGCTGATGAAGGCGAGGGGTGGCGAGGGCTTCTCGGAGTCCTCAGCGACGAGGAACTTGGCCAGTACGGAGAACTTGCGCTGGATCAGGCGCGCAAGGAATCGCAGCGCGCCGCACTCCACGCGGTCATGCTCCTTGCCGCGATGTGTCTCATCGCTTGGGCGTCCTGGACGATCTATCACGACGGTCAGACGGGCTGGCTCGTATATCTAGCGCTGGTGGCAGGCGGGGTTCTGGTCTACCTGCCCTGGCAAAGCCTGAAGGTGCGGAAACTGTGGCTCGGGCACCATGCCCGGGTCGAAGAGGAGGTCGCGCGCAGGCAGCGGGAGGCTTCCGGTGGCAAAAACGCTACGGACGGCGGATAGACGCATGAATTCAGTCGGGCAATTGTGCGCCGTGTTCGGCGTTTTCGGCATCGTGGGTCTGGCCCTCGTCGCCCTGCCGGACTTTGGCGGCACGCGGAATGTGCTGGCGGCTCTCGCGGTCTTCGGGTGCCTTGCCTGGGTCGTCAACGACGGGCGCTTTCCGAGCCTGGCGCGGTTCCGCGGCCGGGCGAAGGTCGAGACAGAGGAACGACAGGACTGACATGATCATCAAAGCCCTCTTCTTCTATCTCTTCGCGATCCTTTCGGTAGCATCCGCCGCCATGGTGGTGATCGCGCGCAACCCGGTGCATGCGGTCCTTTTCCTCATCCTCACGTTCTTCAACGCGGCGGGGCTGTTCATCCTGCTTGGGGCTGAGTTTCTCGCGCTGCTCCTCATCATCGTCTATGTCGGCGCGGTCGCCGTTCTGTTCCTCTTTGTCGTCATGATGCTCGACGTGGATTTCGCGGAGCTGAAGGCCGGGTTCATCAAGAACGCTCCGGTCGGTGCGCTAATCGGCGGCGTTGTGCTCCTGGAACTGGCACTGCTGTTCGGGGTCTACGGGTTCGACATCGGGGCGTCCGGAACGGTCCAGTCGGCGGTGCCCTCAACGGGCTCGGGGGTCGACAACACAACCGCGTTGGGTCGCATCATCTATACGAAATACGTCTACTTCTTCCAGGCCGCCGGGCTGGTTTTGCTGGTCGCCATGATCGGCGCCATCGTGCTGACGCTCCGCCACAAGGAAGGCGTGAAGCGCCAGTCGATCGCCGCCCAGGTCGCCCGTAATCCGAAGACGGCCATTGAGGTCGTCGAGGTGCCGTCTGGCGGATCGATCCTGCCGTCGACCTCGGCGGAGGGACAGGGATGAGCGGGGGCTCGACGAATGGATTCATTTCTTGCCGGTGGACTTGCCGCTTCGGTTGTGGCGGCCGTGTGCATGCTTTTACTCGGCTACTGGCTCGGCAGGCTTTTTCTGCGCGGGCGCCCGAGATCCACGCACACGATTTCGATCATCGTCTGTATCGCCTTGATGTTGCTACCGGTCCTGACGATTTCGCAGGTTTTTCTGGAAGGCGGCGGCAAGGCCGTTGGAGGCGCAGCGGTTCTGGTGACGGCGCTCGGCGCCGCGCTGGTAACGGGGCTCTTGGGAACGTTGGCGGCCGGCGGGCTGATCGCGACGCTCGTCTCAATGCGCGCTGGCACGGCCACGAACTGAACGAACGGGACACAGGACAAATCTGATGGACATCGGTCTCGGACATTACCTGACGGTCGCTGCGTGCCTTTTCACGATCGGCATCTTCGGCATCTTCCTCAACCGTAAGAACGTGATCGTCATCTTGATGTCGGTCGAGTTGATGCTGCTCGCCGTGAACATCAACCTCGTGGCGTTCTCCTACTACCTGAACGATCTGACCGGGCAGGTCTTCGCGCTGTTCATCCTCACAGTCGCCGCTGCCGAGGCCGCCATCGGGCTCGCCATCATTGTCGTCTACTTCCGCAACCGCGGCTCTATCGACGTGGACGAGATCAATATGATGAAGGGTTGAGCCGAGGCGAGTGCAGGGTGAGGGCGCGGCGACTGACGTAAGGTCGTGGGACTAGGGATTAGGGATAGAGAGGGATAGGTGGAATGGTGGAGCGAGTTCACGGTGATCGAGCCTGATCCCTGAATCCTCACCCCTAAAACCTAGAAAACAATGATCTACCAAGCCATCGTCTTCCTGCCGCTTATCGGCTTTCTGATCGCCGGGCTGTTCGGGCGCCTCATCGGCGACCGGGCCTCCGAGATCATTACCACGGCGCTGTTGATGATCGCCGCCGCCTTGTCATGGGTGGTCTTCATCCAGGTCGGGTTCGATCACGAGACAGCGCGTGTGCCGATAATGCGCTGGATCACGTCAGGCGAACTCGAGGCGAGTTGGTCGATCCGGATCGATACGCTGACGGCCGTGATGCTGGTGGTGGTCAACACGGTTTCGGCGCTCGTTCACCTCTACTCGATCGGCTATATGCACGAAGACCCGGCACGTTCGCGGTTCTTCGCCTACCTCTCGCTCTTCACCTTCGCCATGCTGATGCTGGTGACGAGCGACAACCTTCTGCAGATGTTCTTCGGTTGGGAAGGCGTCGGTCTCGCCTCCTATCTTCTGATCGGGTTCTGGTACAAGAAGCCGGAGGCCAATGCCGCGGCGATGAAAGCGTTCATCGTCAACCGTGTCGGCGACTTCGGCTTTGCGCTCGGAATCTTCGGCGTATTCTGGGTGTTCAATTCGACCAACTACGATCAGATCTTTGCAGCCGCCGCGGGATACGAGGGCAAGACGTTCGAATTCCTCGGGTACCAGGTCGACATTCTCACCACGCTTTGCCTCCTGCTCTTCATGGGCGCGATGGGCAAGTCGGCTCAGTTCCTGCTTCACACGTGGCTGCCGGACGCGATGGAAGGCCCGACGCCGGTCTCCGCGCTCATTCACGCGGCAACGATGGTGACGGCCGGTGTCTTCATGGTGGCGCGCTTGTCGCCGCTTTTCGAGCACGCGCCAGTGGCGCTTGAGGTGGTTCTCTACGTCGGGACGATCACGGCGTTCTTCGCGGCGACCGTCGGTCTCGTTCAAAACGACATCAAGCGTGTCATCGCCTATTCCACCTGCTCGCAGCTCGGCTACATGTTTGCCGCCTGCGGACTTGGCGCGTATGGCATCGCGATCTTCCACCTCTTCACCCACGCCTTCTTCAAGGCGCTGTTGTTCCTCGGTGCCGGCTCGGTCATCCACGCGATGCACCATGAGCAGGATATGCGGAACATGGGCGGGCTGGCCGGTAAGATCCGTCTGACCTACGTGGCGATGATGATCGGCACGCTGGCGCTGACGGGTGTGGGCATTCCCCACGTCGCGGGCTTTGCCGGTTTCTATTCCAAGGACGCCATCATCGAGGCGGCGTTTGCCGGTCACACGCCGCACAACGTCGTCTTCTGGGTGTTGACGTTCGCGGCGTTCCTCACGGCGTTCTATTCCTGGCGGCTCGTGTTCATGACCTTCC
Source organism: Filomicrobium sp. (assembly GCA_965226995.1). Classification (GTDB taxonomy): domain Bacteria; phylum Pseudomonadota; class Alphaproteobacteria; order Rhizobiales; family Hyphomicrobiaceae; genus Filomicrobium. The sequence goes on along the minus strand of CBDDFK010000006.1, from coordinate 45,022 downwards.
ACGGCAAGACGCGCGCCGCGCCGGAGGTCTACAAGCACGCGCACGAGAGCCCGTATTCGATGCTGATCCCGCTGGCGGTTCTGTCGGTTGGCGCCGTCGCAGCGGGGGCGGTGTTCTACGGCGAGTTCGTCGGCCACCACTACAAGGAATTCTGGGCGAAAGCGCTCTATGAAGGTCCGCACAACCACATCATGCATGACATGCATGAGGTACCCGAATGGGTGTATTGGGCGCCGTTCATCGCCATGTCGTCGGGCTTCGCGCTGTCATGGCTGTTCTACATGGGTGCGCCGTGGCTTCCCGAGACGACGGCCCGCGCATTCAAGCCGGTATACCTGTTCCTGCTCAACAAATGGTACTTCGATGAGCTCTACAACTGGCTATTCGTCAAGCCGGCGATGGCGCTCGGCCGGTTCCTCTGGAAGGGGGGCGACGGAGCTGTGATCGACGGGACCATTAACGGCACGGCGTCGGGCGTACAGTGGACGACTGGCCGCGCCGTGAAACTGCAGACGGGGTACGTCTACCACTATGCTTTCGTCATGCTGATCGGAGTCGCGGCGCTCCTCACCTTCTTCCTCAGATCGTACCTGACCGGAGGCGCCGGCCAATGACCATCACGACCGCTCCGATCCTTTCGATCGTCACGTTCCTGCCGCTGCTGGGCGCGCTCTTCATCGCGTTCCTGCCGCGCAATGCAGGCGGCGACAGAAATGCCCGGCACACCGCGCTCTACACGACGATCTTCACCTTTGCGGTGTCGCTCCTCATCTGGATCAACTTCGATCCGTCGACGGCCAACTTCCAGTTCGTCGAGGAAGCTGCCTGGATCGGACCGTTCCGATACAAGATGGGCGTCGACGGCATTTCGATGCTGTTCGTCATCCTGACGACATTCCTGATGCCGCTGTGCATCCTGGCGAGCTGGGAATCGATCCAGCACCGGGTGAAGGAATACATGATTGCCTTCCTGGTGCTCGAAACGCTGATGATCGGCGTGTTCTGCGCGCTGGATCTGATGCTTTTCTACCTGTTCTTCGAAGCCGGTCTTATCCCGATGTTCCTCATCATCGGTGTCTGGGGCGGCGCGCGCCGTGTCTACGCGAGCTTCAAGTTCTTCCTCTACACGCTGCTCGGTTCGGTGCTGATGCTGCTTGCCATGTTCGCCATGGTGAGCGTGGCCGGCACCTCCGACATCCCGACGTTGATGGCGACCGGACCGGAGAAGTTTTCCGCCGACTTGCAGTGGTGGCTGTGGCTTGCGTTCTTTGCGTCGTTTGCCGTGAAGATGCCGATGTGGCCCGTGCATACGTGGCTGCCGGACGCCCACGTGGAGGCACCGACGGCCGGTTCGGTGATCCTCGCGGGCATTCTCCTGAAAATGGGGGGATACGGCTTCCTGCGGTTCTCGCTGCCGATGTTCCCGGTGGCGAGCGCCGATCTGGCTCCTCTCATATTCACGCTGTCGGTGGTGGCGATCGTCTACACCTCGCTGGTCGCCCTGGCGCAGCAGGATATCAAGAAGCTCATCGCCTATTCGTCGGTCGCGCACATGGGCTTCGTGACGATGGGGATCTTCACGTTCGGCCAGCAGGGTATCGACGGCGCGATATTCCAGATGCTGTCGCACGGCATCGTCTCGGCGGCGCTGTTCCTGTGCGTGGGTATCATCTATGACCGGATGCATACCCGAGAGATCGCGGCCTACGGCGGCCTGGCTGAACGGATGCCGATCTACGCGGTCGTGTTCATGGTGTTCACGATGGCCAACGTCGGCCTGCCCGGTACGTCCGGCTTCGTCGGCGAATTCCTGACGCTGCTCGGCGCATTCGGGGCGAATACGTGGGTCGCCTTCTTCGCCACTACGGGCGTCATCCTGTCGGCAGGCTATGCGCTGTACCTCTATCGCCGGGTTGTCTTCGGCGCGCTGGAGAAAGCCAGCCTCAAGGCCATTCCCGACATGAATGCGCGTGAAATCGCGATCATGGCGCCGCTCGTCATCCTGACCATTCTGTTCGGCTTCTATCCCGCCATCCTGCTCGACGTGATGGCGGTATCGGTGAAGGAACTGGTCTCCAATTTCGAAGCCGCGACGGCCGCGGCGGAAGCCTCGCGCGCGGCCTCGATCGCCGCGCAGTGAACCTAACGAGAAGGCGCTTTAGATGTCCGTCCTGCTGAATTACGCCCCGGCCTTTCCGGAGATGCTGCTCGCCGTGGCGGCGATGGTTCTCCTGATGATCGGTGCGTTTTCCGATGACAACGCCCATACGGGTAAGTTCGTCGGCTGGCTGGCGATTGTTCTGCTGATTGCCGCCGGTGCGCTTGTCGCGCTGCAGCCGGTCAACACGCAGACGCTGTTCGCGGGCGCCTTCATTGCCGATCCTTTCGCGGGCTTCATGAAGCTCCTGGTTCTCGGCGGGACGGCCGTGAGCCTGCTCTTGTCCTTCGACTACCTCACCAACAAACGGCTGATGAAGTTCGAAGTGCCGGTGCTGATGCTGCTGGCGGCTGTCGGCATGATGATGATGGTCTCGGCCAACGACCTCATCGCCGTCTATATGGGCCTCGAATTGCAGAGCCTCGCGCTCTATGTCCTGGCGTCGATCCATCGCGACAACGTCCGCTCCAGCGAGGCCGGACTGAAATATTTCGTCCTCGGCGCGCTGTCGTCGGGGATGCTGCTCTACGGTGCATCGCTGATCTACGGCTTCACGGGTGCGACGTCGTTCGACGCGATTGCCAAGGTGGCGCAGACCATGGACGCCGGCAGCGCCGAGAGCATCGGTCTGATCTTCGGTCTCGTCTTCCTGCTCGTCGGGCTGGCCTTCAAGGTTTCGGCTGTGCCCTTCCACATGTGGACGCCGGACGTCTATCAGGGCGCGCCGACGCCGGTGACCGCCTTCTTCGCGGCCGCGCCGAAAATGGCGGCGATGGGGCTCCTCTTGCGGGTTCTGGGCACCGCTTTTCCTGGCCTTGAATCGCAATGGCAGCAGATCATCTGGTTCGTTGCAATTGCGTCGATGCTGCTGGGCGCTTTCGCGGCTATCGGCCAGACCAACATCAAGCGACTGATGGCGTACTCGTCGATCGGCCATATCGGTTTCGCACTCGTCGGACTTGCTGCGGGAACGACCGAGGGTACGCAAGGCGTCCTCATTTATCTCCTTATCTACCTCGTCATGACGCTGGGCACCTTCGCCTGCATACTGGCGATGCAGCGCGGCGACGACATGGTCGAGGATATCGATCAACTCGCCGGGCTGGCGCAGAACAATCTGATGATGGCATTTACGCTGGCGATGCTGATGTTCTCGCTTTCGGGCATTCCGCCGCTGGCTGGCTTCTGGGCCAAGGTCTACGTGTTCTGGCCGGCGATTGAAGCCGGGCTCTATCCGCTGGCAATCATCGGCGTGATCGCGAGTGTGATTGGGGCGTATTACTACCTTCGCATCGTCAAGATCATGTTCTTCGACGAGCCGCAGGAGAAGTTCGCGCCGGTTCCCGCTAACCTCGGGATCGTCATGTTTGCGTCGCTGATCTTCATCTTCGTCTTCGCTGTGCCGCGCATCGGCACGCCGCTTGTGTCCGCCGCCGAAACCGCAGCCAAGTCTCTGCGTTTATGAAACCGAGGCGCGTTTCCCTTTCGTGCAAACAGGAAGCGTGCTTCGGCTTATCGCCTGGCCGCATGTTCGCTCCGCGCGACCGCGCCGACGGTACGTGAATTGAACATGCTCCGCTTAACGGCTGTCTGACGGTGTCATCCATGCAGAGCCCCTTTATCGGCGTTCCGGCTGCAACGCCGGTTGTCGCATTCGACGATCTCGCTTCCACAAACTCGGAAGCGCTGGCTCTTCTCGCCCGGGGAGAAACCGGTCCGCTTTGGATATCAGCCCGGCGGCAGTCCGGCGGGCGCGGCCGGATGGGCCGTTCGTGGCAAGGCGCGCCGGGCAATCTGCACGCCAGTATTCTTCTCACGCTGCCGTGGGAACTGCGGGACCTGCCCTCGCTCTCGCTGGTTGCCGGCGTCGCGCTGGCGGAGGCCGCGGCTGGGATCGGAACGTCGCGGCCTGATGCACCGGCGAATGCGCGCCCGAAGCTGAAATGGCCTAACGATCTCATGATCGGTGAGGCGAAATGCGCCGGTATCCTGGTTGAAAGCGGCCCGTCCGCCGGAGGTTGCCATGGGGCGGTTCTGGGCTTCGGGGTGAACGTAAGCGCGGCGCCGGATGTCGACGACCGGGCCGTCACCTGTTTCTTAGCCCACGGTATAGAGACCGAACCGGAGGTTTTTCGGCAGCTTATCGATGGCGCGCTTCGTGAGCTGTTTTCGATATTGAATACCCCGGACGGGTTCTCCCGTGTTCGGGAGATGTGGTTATCTCACGCGCCGCAGATCGGGACAGCATTGAGTGTCCGGTCTGGCGATAGCCGATTGACCGGTCAATTCGCCGGGCTCGGGGCCGATGGAACTTTGCTGTTGGAAGATGAAGACGGGCAGGTCAAGTCCATCAGCTACGGGGATGTTTCGGCTTCCGGCGGCGTCGTGTAGGCTCTCGCGGCTGCCCCGGCGTGCGAACTGCAGAATTTCCTCCGCAGCTGCGGAGGGTGTCGCCCTTCGAGAGGTTGCCTACGATCCTCCGACTGCGATTGGTCACGGTGCCCGCCGGTTGGAAATGCGAAGCCGTTAAGAACGACAAGCACGAGCAGGAATGACTGAATGGCGAAAGCGCCGAACAACAATAATAGCGAACTGGTTTTTCTGGCGCTCGGGGGCCTCGGTGAAATCGGAATGAACGTCTACCTGTACGGTCTCGGTCCACCCCGGAGCCGTCAATGGCTCATGGTCGATCTGGGGATTACGTTTCCGGGCGCGAACGAGCCGGGTGCTGACATCGTTCTTCCGGACCTCCGCTATATCGCACAGGACAAGAAAGCGCTCGCAGGCATCGTCATCACGCATGCGCATGAAGATCATATCGGTGCAGTGATCGAGATGTGGCCGCAGCTCGAGGCACCCATCTACGCGACGCCATTCACGATGGGGATGCTGAAGGCCAAGCTTTCGGAATTCGGCGGACGGCTCAAGCCGGCGCTCAACGAGGTGCCGGTCGGCGGCCGCATGAACATCGGCGACTTCGACGTCGAGTTCCTGCCGATGACGCACTCGATCCCCGAAACGTCCGGCTTGGCACTGCGCTCCGAGCACGGGCTCGTCGTCCACTCCAGCGACTGGAAGCTCGATCCCGCACCGATGACGGGGCAACCGATCAGCGCCGAGAAAATGAAAGCGTTGGGTGAGGAAGGCGTCGCGACGCTGGTCTGCGACTCTACCAACGCTCTGCGCGACGGCGTATCGCCGTCCGAAACGGATATCGCCGAACGCCTCGCAGAGATCATCGCCAAGGCGCCGCATCGCGTGGCGGTCACGACCTTTGCTTCGAATGTCGGGCGGGTCCTGGCGGTTGCGAACGCCGCACGAAAGGCGGGCCGTCATCTGGTCGTCGCCGGGCGGGCGCTGCACCGGGTGATCGATGTCGCCATCGATACGGGTTATCTGCCGCCGGACTTCAAATATCTCGACCAGGAAGAATTCAGCTACCTTGAGCGCGGCGAAATTGTCTGTCTGATGACGGGAAGTCAGGGCGAACCGCGCGCGGCGCTTTCGCGCGTGGCGGATGGCGAGCATCCCGATATTTCGTTTTCGAAGGGCGATCTCGTGATCTATTCGTCGCGGAATATCCCCGGCAACGAAAAGGCAATCGGGCGCGTTCAGAACGCGCTGGCGCGGCTGGGCTGCGAGGTTGTCACGGATGCTGAGGACCGGCTGGTGCATGTCACCGGGCATCCGCGGCGGGATGAGCTCCGTCAGCTCTACGGCTGGTTGCAGCCGAAATCGCTTGTACCCATGCACGGAGAGGACCGGCATCTGCGCGCCCATGCGAAGCTGGCGCGCGAGAGCGGAATTCCCACCGTGGTCGTACCGGAAGACGGGGCCATCGTGCGGCTTTCGCCGGGGAAGCCCAGCATCATCGACGATGCACCGACGGGCCGCCTCTATCGCGACGGCAAGCTGATCGTCCCGGGCGACGAAGGGCCGGTGCGCGAACGGCGCAAGCTCTCCATGGTCGGCATCGCGGTGGTGTCATTTGCGATGACGCGCCGGGGGGAATTGGCGTCCGACTGTCTCTGCGTGCTGGATGGCGTGCCGGTCGAGACGCACGACGCCGATCTGATCCGGGACATCGTGCTCGATACGGTGGAAGACACTATTGGCAGCATTCCAGCGCAGCGTCGCAAGAACCCTGATCTGGTTCGCGACGCGGTGCGGCGTGCGGTGCACGGTGTCTTCAATGAGGAGTGGGGCAAAAAGCCCATCGTCAAGGTGCTCTTGCACGTTGTCGACTGATGGGCTTTCTTGAGCCGCCTGTTGAGCGCCCGGCGTAGGCTTCCGCGCTCGGGGCGGATTTGCGAGGGAATAGAATACATGATCGGACGTCTTAATCACGTAGCCATCGCGGTTCAGGATCTGGCAGCCGCGACCGCGACCTATCGGGATACGCTGGGCGCGGAAGTGTCCGAGCCGCAGGCTGAGCCCGACCATGGGGTGACGGTGGTGTTCGTGAAGCTGCCAAACACCAAGATCGAACTTCTGGAGCCGCTTGGCGAAGATTCGCCGATTGCGAAGTTCCTTGAGAAGAACCCGTCCGGCGGCATTCATCACGTTTGCTACGAGGTGGACGACATTCTCGCCGCGCGGGATCAGATGAAGGCGCAGGGCGCCCGTGTGCTAGGCGATGGCGAACCTAAGATCGGCGCGCATGGAAAGCCCGTCCTATTCCTGCATCCCAAGGATTTCTGCGGCACGCTCACCGAACTCGAGCAGGCCTGAGTTCCGGGGGGCGACTATCGTTCGGGCGCCTGGTCCGAGCCGCCCAGGGCCGCGTTTATCCAAGCAATCAAAAAGAACGGAAATCAGAGCCGTAACATGAGCGTCACGTTCGCCGTCGCAATCTACTTCATCGTCTGGTGGCTGACGCTCTTCGCGGTTCTGCCATTCAACGTTCGCACGCAGGACGAGGCGGGCGATATCGTGCCGGGCACGCCGGAAAGCGCACCGGCGCGGCCGCGTCTATGGCGCATTTTGGTCTTGAATACGTTCGTTGCCACGCTGGTCTTCGCGGTGGTGTGGAGCATCATCGTGTACCAGTGGATCGATCTCGATCTTATGAATCTCGATCAGCGCTCGCCGGTTTAGAGATCTCTTCCGCTTTTCGCGCAATCACATCGCCAGCCCGCTCCTCCGTCCGGGCATTCAAATGCGATACTTGCTTGAGTGGGTGGCCGGGAGGCGGAACGGGTGGTTCAGCCTAATCCTGATAAAGATTACGGCGGCTCGCGCTTCCGCTCCCGGTTTAGCCGCCGGGAATGGCGGACGAGCGCATTTGTGGTGGGCTTTTCTGCCAAGCGTCGCCGGCTTTTCCGAGCCGGTAGCCTTCCTCGAAAAGCGCTAGCTGGTACTCGGGATCGAAGAACTCGTTCGCCTTCATATCGAAGTCGGCTGGGACCGACAGGTAGTTGAAGGCGACGCCGTCATCCTGAGCGAGGCGGTAGATGCGGTAAACCTCGCCCCGGCTTTGGCTCTTGATCAGCGTGGAGATGGCGCGTGCGGCAATCGGGATCGCCTGCATCGCGACTTCGTCTTGAACCGGATCGACCTTCATGTTCGTGATCAGATAAAGTTCACGGTGCGGGGCGACCGGATAGAGCCGGTCGAACTCGCGGAAGGGCGCGCGGACCGGCGAGACGAAGATCTCGCGGGTGGTGCCGCCGTCGACATGCAACTCGGAGGCGGCCCGTCCATCGAGCTTGACGGGGATCTCAACCGGGGGGAACGCTCCTGGGATTGCGGCCGACGCCAGGATTACCTTTCGGAAAAGGTCGAGCGCCTGGGGATGCCCGCTTCTGGCGATTTCGCCCATGTTCCAGACGACAGGCCTTTGTGCGTCCAGATTGGTCGTGCCGATCAGCAGGATGCGACCCTTGGCGTATTCGCGGGCGACGGCGCGCAGGAGCGCCCGATCGACATACTTGGCGATCAGCGCCTGCATGGGGCTCGTGTCCGCCAGCGCGCTGCCGCCGAGGAGACCGGGGAGGATTTGCGCCGTGACGATCTGAGATGTGCGGTAGTGAGTCCAGATTTCCCGAAGTTCGTGGTCGTGGCGCGGGCCGAGGAAGGCAAAGGGCGCGATAATCGCGCCGGCGCTGACGCCGGTTACGACCTCGAAACTTGGGCGGTCGCCGCGGGCCGACCAGCCCGACAGTACCCCGGCGCCGAATGCGCCGTCTCCGCCTCCGCCGGAAAGCGCCAGAACTTCGACCTTGGGCCGTGTTCCCCTGTACGTTGCGGCTTGCGCCAGCCGGGGCATATTGGGAAGGCGTTGGCGGACTTCGGCGACGATGTCGCTGGGGACTTCGTCGCCCCAGAAACGAACGCCGGGTCGGGTCGTCAGGTCGGCGAGTTGGAGGCTTTCGACGTCATAGACGCCCATGCGCATGCTGGTGGTCGCGCAGGCTCCAAGGCCCAGGCAAAGGCCAGCCACGCAGACAGCGATCACACGGTTTTGCCAACCCCACATACACGAACGATCCGCAACAACATCACAACATCGGAAGCCCACCCATTCCCTCGGGCCACCGGCATTCTACGCCCAGGTGTTTACCTATACCCTACGAATGGCTCTTGAGCGTGAGGCATTTGTGCCTCTCCCCCAGGACTTGGCGGCCACCAGGGGGCAGATACCAGGGGGCTTTAAGGGCTTGGCCGCGCATCATCGGGGCGCTCGAGCAGATTGGTGGCAATTAAGGCGGCTTTCAGGACGCGTTCATGTCGCGGGGCATAGGCTCTTCAACATAACGCGTCGCCGTACCGGAGTTTGTGCCATGAATTCGCCCTTTGCTCTCATTGCCGCCGCCATGGTCATCGCGACTGCCTTTTCGCCGGTCGGCCCGGTGGCCCAGGCTACCGACGATGTTCCTGCAATAGCCCTGGTCGACGTATTTGCCGCCAGCGACGACAGGGGCTCTGTGGAAAAAGGCCGGGATTGAGCCCTTTGGACTGCCGACGTCTCGCCGGGAGAGCGGCACGCCAAGAAGAGACAGTCTTGACCAACGAAAACGCGGAGGATCCTACCGGTTCCTCCGCGTTCAATTTCCAGGACGCTGCGTCCAGCATGCGCCTGTAGATGCGCTTAGATGCGTTGCGCGCCGTTAGTCGACAAGCGATTCGACGTATTCCCAGTTCACGAGATTATCGAAGAACGCCTTGAGGTACTTGGGGCGGGCATTGCGGTAATCGATGTAGTAGCTGTGTTCCCAGACATCGCAGCCGAGGATCGGTTGCGCGCCGTGCATCAGCGGGTTTTCGCCGTTTGGCGTCTTCATGACCTTGAGTTGTCCGTCCTGGACCGCCAGCCAGCACCAGCCGGAACCGAACTGGCCCTTGCCGGCTTCGATGAAGTCGTTACGGACCTTTTCCAAACCGCCGTAACCGGAAACGAGGCCTTCGAGCTTGCCGGGAAGCGAGGTGCCGCCTCCGTTGGGTTTCATCCACTGCCAGAAATGGATGTGATTATAGTGCTGGCCGATCTGGTTCACGACGGCCTGGTCGCCATCGGCAAATGCTTTTTTGCAGATGTCGTCGATGGACATACCGGCGTATTTGGTGCCTTCGCCGGCAATCTCATTGCCTTTATCGACGTAGGCCTGATGGTGCTTGTCGTGGTGGAATTCCAACGTCTCTTTCGACATGTACGGCTGCAGGGCGTCGTAGGCGTAGGGAAGGGACGGGAGAGAAAATGACATCGTGGGGTCGTGCCTCCATCTTTCGAGTGTCGTGGCGGAATACGGGATATGTTCCGTGGGCCGGCAAACTAGACGCTCGGTGATGGACGCGCAACGCAGCAACCAGCGACTTGTTCCCACGGCAGTCGAACGGGAAAGCCTCGCCTTTGGATCGCAGGCAGGAAGCGAATACCGATAGCCGGCGAACAGCCGTTGCGCGGCGATCAGCAGGCGGGGTGACTGGATTAGCTGGAGGGGGTGGGGCGCGGCACCCCGGACCGCCGCGCCCCTGGATCACGCTGGGGGAGTTTTCACCAGGGTTGAACCCACTTTAGAGATGGCCGCTTGAACGGCCGATGAACATTATGGGATGCGGTTCGTGGGCGCGTTCCGCTCGGTGGCCTCCCTAAATCCAACTTCTCGTTTGCCCTCTTCATAGGCGCCGGCCGCATCGATGAAGTTCGCGCGGCATCGGCGCGCATTAACGCACAAGAGGGATGAAAGAATATGCGCGAGATTGACGTGTTCCTGCACTCAAAACGTGTGGTTTGGTTTAGACGCAAGGACCGCGACTATAAGCGTGTCGGTAAATCGGCTCTGCGGCAAACCGGTGCAAATTCCCGCTAAGTGCGGCGGCTGCCGCCGCCTGGAATTCAGCAAAAAGCCTCTAAAGCCCGGTTGGCGCATGCAGTTGTTCCCTCTGAAGTGGTCGGCAATGGCAAAGCTCCAGCTTTCAGTTCGTTCGCCAGGACATTCCTCGTTCAGCCAGTCGGCATAACCGCAGCACTCAAATCGTGGGCTTGGTGTCGCAAGTTCGAGCGGTGAGCTTGGGCTCAAAGTCTTGTTTTCGTTTCACCAGAAATATGTTGTCCAAGCGGCTGTCGGTCGCTATTGGTGGCGCTCATCGAGTTTTGAATGTGTGAGAGTTTTTGCTTGACCCATTGATTTTTTTATGTGGTTAGCATTTGCTTCATTCACTCACGGCTAAAACATTATTGAACGACGCCGCCCTCCGATGAACCGAGATCAGAGTTTATCCGATGTCAAAGAAAGGGAAGACAGCTAGGATGGCCACGAAAGTCAATCTGAGCAAAATGAACCTCAAAGAGCTCCTCGCCCTCCAGGAAGAGCTTGAGCACGAAATCGCCGCGGCCCACGCCCGCGAGAAGCAGGAAGTTATCTCGCAGATGGAGGAACTGGCCCGCGAGCGCGGTTTCACCGTTTCGGAACTGGTCGGCGGCAAAGGCCGCGGTCGCGGTAAATCCACCGTTTCGGCTGCCAAATACGCCAATCCGGACAACCGCGCGGAAACCTGGACCGGTCGCGGCCGCAAGCCGAACTGGCTGGTCGAAAAGCTCAAAAAAGGTGGCAAGCTCGAAGATTTCGCCATCTAAGCGACGCGCAGTCCTGCCTCGTGCGGAGGCGGGATGCGAAGCGATATCGATTGAAAGGCGCTGTTCCGATTGGAGCGGCGCCTTTTGCGTTATGAATGGGACGGAACAGGCGTCTCGCCGTTATGCGACCTGCTGTCGCGGCCCGGAAATCCGGCTCGCGGTCGAGCCTGGAAAGCAATCAAGCCGCTTGGCGCACGTTCAAGAACGAAGAAATCGTGCCAAGGTATCGAGCAGAAATAGGCCGATAAGGTTGGCGAGCGCGAGGAGCGCAAAGGCCGCCGAAAGATTGCCGGACAACTCTTGCGGGAGCCCGGCCGCCGGTCCGTAGATCTTGAAGGCATGCGCGGCCAACAGCGCGGCGAGCGCGAGACAGCAATACAGAACCGTCACGAAGCGGCTTGTCCCTGTTTCTGCGCCCTTTTGGTTCATTTCGATACTCTACGCCGGTTTCTACATTGCGAGGCCGGACCGGTGCAATTTCCGTGCAGGCAGGCTCTACATGGGAGGCGTCAGCCGTTTTGGGCGGCGATCAGTTCGGTGAGTTTGCGCTCCAGCCTGTCCTTGTCTTGAGGGAATTCACAGTCGATCCACCAGGCCTCGAACTCCCGCATTATGGCACCGATTTTCGGCCCCGGCGAAACGCCGCGCTCCACGATGTCGGCGCCGCGGAACGGCAAGTTGGGAATGGCCTCGGATTTGGCGTGGCCGATCGCTTTGAGAGCATCGGGGTCGCCAATATCGCGTTGGGATGCCGCCCAGGCCAGCAGCAGCCGGTCGATGGTGCGCGGCCGACCGAGCCGGTAGAGCATCCGCCTGATTTCAATTGGACCTATGGAAAAATCGGCGGTTCGACCTTTGGCTGCGGAGACAAGCCGGGCGCGTTCATCGTTCGAAAGTTTCAAATGTAGCGCCGTTCGGCGAGCGGCGTCCTCATCCTGCGCGGCGATTGCTGCAAGTCGGCGAATGGCGTTACTGGGCGTGTCGGACGCGATTTCCATGCTTTCGAGTTTTCGCAGCGCGGCGATATCGGGGCGACGCTGCAAGACGATCTCGGCGACGCCGATATTGTTCATTTCCGATAGCGCCGAAACAGCCCGGGGCGCCATGAGCAGCTTCAGAAGTTCGCTGTGAACCCTTTCAGCGGATAGCGAACGAACGCCTTCCCTGAGGCGTTTTACGGCAGCGAGACCCTCTGAGTCCGGTTTGGCATCCGCGTAACTGGCGAAGAAACGGAAGAAACGGAGCGATCGCAGATAATCCTCGCGGATGCGCTGTTCCGGATCGCCGATAAAACGGACGTGGCGATGCGATAAATCTGAAAGTCCCTGGCCGGTCGGATCGAAAAGGACGCCGTCACGGTCGCAATATAATGCGTTCATCGTGAAATCGCGGCGGCTGGCATCCTCCGCCCAGTCCGTCGTATAGGCGACGGTCGCGCGCCGGCCATCGGTTTCGACATCGCGGCGCAATGTCGTGACTTCGAACGGGACGCCGTTGCTGACGACGGTGACCGTGCCGTGGACAAGTCCGGTCGGGTGAACGGCAAGCCCGGCCTCGCCGCATAGGGACATGACCTCCTCCGGCAGGGCGGTGGTGGCGATATCGACGTCGGCGACGGCCTGGCCGATCAATGCATTGCGGATCGATCCGCCGACCGCGCGGGCGGAGGCGCCAGCGGCCTCCAGGGCGTCGAACACTCTTTGGCAGGGGGCGGAGCGCAACCAGTCATTGGCGTCATCGCCGAGGCTGTATTGCCCAGCCGGCGTTCGGCGGATCGCCAGGCTTCTGAAATCGGGTTCTTCAGCCATCGTTGGGCGGCTTCGCATCCTCGATCTTACCGGGCACGATCTTTCCATCGCGGAATTCGGGCGGATGATACGCGCGTTTGGGATCTCCGCCTTCTGTGGAGCCGAATATCACCAGCACGGCCATGGCCAGGGCAACGCCGGCGAGAAACAGCCATACCAAGGGGGCGTCATCGAGCACGTTGCGACGCCCGCTCTGCGAGTCCGAGGTAAGGTACACGTATGAAATATAGATCAGAGTCGGCAAGAGCAGCAGCAATAGGTTTTCAATGACGATCCTGATCATGCCCGCTTCAGCCTCTCATGGAAATTTCGGATAATGCCTGCCGTCGCTCCCCAGATGTAGTGCTCTTCATAGGGAATAGCATAGAAGAAGCGCTGTTTACCTTGCCAAATTCTGGTTTCCTTTCGGAGATTTTCGGCCTCGGCGATGAAGGCCAGCGGCACTTCGAAAACCCGCGCGACTTCGGCCGGGTTGGGAACGAGTTTGTAGCCGGGTCGGATGAGGGCGACGGCGGGTGAAACGGCATACCCGGTGCGGGTGCGGTAGCCGTCGAGATAGCCGACGATCTCGACAAATTCTGTTTCGAGGCCGACTTCCTCGTGCGCTTCGCGTATCGCAGTTTGCGGCACAGTCTCTCCGGGATCGACCTTGCCGCCAGGGAAGGCGATCTGCCCTGCGTGCGATTTCAGGTGTGGGGTGCGGTGGGTCAAGAGGACCTTTGGCGGGTCTGTCGGTAGGATCGGAATCAGGACGGCGGCATCGGCCAGAGGACGGGGCGGGGGAGCCAGCGTGAAGTCCGGGTTGAGATCGTGGTCGCCGGGGCTTGTTTTGCCTACGGGCACGGGAGCAGGCTCGAGAATGGCAGTGAGACGCGCCCGTAGCTCTCCGCGGTCAGCCGGCCATCCAGTCGAATCGGTCCTGCCAGAGGCCTTTCGATGTGTTGTTCCAATTGGGCGTTCTTCCGTCAAGGCGGGTTCCTGCGTGTGTTCCGGTGCGCCTCGAAGCAAACTTGGCCGGTTTCCGCCACGTCTGAGGCGGTGCAATGGCTTTCGCCGCAATTTGCGCACACGATAACGCTTTGTATCTGATCAGAGATAAGACCGCTTCTCGTAACATGCGAGATGCGTTTGTCGTTCAAAGCCAAACGACGGGGAATTTTCGTACATGGCTGAAAGGCTTTTCCAGATCGGCGCGCGCCCGGCTTTCATGCTGATCGCTCTTTTATGTGCGTTGGCGATCGTCTCCGGACCGGCGCTGGCGCGGCGCGACGCCAGCGGTTTCATGCAGCGTCTCGACGCCGAAGAACGCAAGGCTTTCGAGGCGTGGCTTGTCGCGACAACGTTCCATGACGCGCAGGTCGACGCGTTCTGGGCGCGTGTCGACAAGAAGCGGTCGCAGCGGCGCAGCAAGAGGAAAACGGGCGCGCTTATTACCGAACGCGACTACGTCAACGCCTATCCGCCGGAATACGATGGGCCGTCGCTTTCCAAGTCTTTGCGCAGCAAGTGGCAAGCCTACCAAAGCGAGGGGCAGCCTAAGACCGAGAAAACCCGAACCGGGCTTCCGGACATCAACGATTACCTGCGCGCGGCCAAGCGATATTACGATTTTACGCCCGAACGTATTCCCGAGCGCGAATTCAAGCGGCGCTACGCGCGGGAGGCCCTGAGGCTCGGCATGAACCCCGACCAGGTCGTGCGGGTCTACGCCTTGGAAACCAGCGGTCTCGGGACCGCGGATATGCAGGCCGGGATCCATCCCATCCGGCGGACGGGACGCCCGATATCATCGGCGCTGGGCTATGCACAGCTCCTGGCGGCCAATTCGGTGAACGAGCTTCAGAAGCATGGCAAGACGTTCCTGCGGCGCTTGAGGGCCCTTTATGCCGTCAAAGGGCTGTCGGATGAGCGCAACGCCAACCTGCGCATGAAGATCGCGTCGCTGGAGCGGATGCTTGCACGGGTCGCCAAAGTCCCGCGGCGCTGGTCGGAGCACCGGAAGTTCGCGCGGACCGGCCCGGGGATGGGCATCCACCCGATCAACATCGATGGCGACATCGGTCCGTGGCTGCAGGTGATCAAGCTCAGGGGCGTCTACGATATCGCCAAGCGGGCGGGCCGTGCGGATATCGATCCGGCGGAGCTGGAACTGATGAATCTGGCCGGTCCCGGCACGGGCCTGGAGATGATGACGTCGGTCGGACTGGGGATGTCGACGGTCAACTTCTTTTCGCGCCGGGCCTATGAGCGCAACACCATCGTGCGCGGGAAGTCCTCGCGGGAACTGATCGTTGCGCTCGACAAGCGGATGGACGTGAACGTCAAGAATTCCGGTGCGGTCGAGTTTTACGAAGTCTTCGCGGAAGAACAGGCCCGAGGACGGCAGGCAAGTGGCGGGTAGCTGCATTTGCCGCTTGGCCCGTGTGTCAACCGGAACGTCTCCGGCTGACACCCGGGGAGCTGAGGGGTGGCTTATAGCTTTTCCGCATTACGCGGAATCACATCGCCTACCCGCTCCCCCGCCCGGCCACCCAAATACGATACTTCCATGGGTGGCCGGGCGGGGGAGCGGGTGGTTCAGCCTAAACCTGAAAGGGAATCGTCCGCCGCAAAGTCGGCTCGGGTCTGGCCCGGCCGGCCGCACCATTGAAAAATTCCCGGTCGGTCCCTTTCGGCCTGTAGACTCGCTGGCTAGAGGCTCGACAACCGGGAAATGATCCTTGCGAAGGCGCGCATCGACCGGTCGAGCCGCCTACTGCTTGCAGCGATGCACGATCGTCGAAAAGAGCGCGCGGAACGAGCAAAGCTTCTGGCTTGTCTCTCGCGCCGCGAACCGCTGGGCAATGGCGTCGGCAGGCGATGCCTGCGCCCCACCGACATCTTCAGGCAGGGCTGCGCCCAGCGCCATCGGGGGCGTCGATAAGATAGCGCTGGCCTCGCGGGCTTCAGGAGAGAGGGGCGGGCCCATCTGAACGCCCTCGGCCGAGGCTGTCATCATCCCACCTGCAGGACGAACGGCCGGGACCGGACGCGGCGGCTTGATCTCATACTGCGCGAAGTCGGCGAGGACGGGATTACGTTCCGGGGCCGGTGCGTTCTTTGGACCGCTGTAGACCGGGGCCGTCGGCACGCGCGGCGCTGCTGCCACTTCCTGGCGCGGGGCGGTTTCCTGCGGAGCATCGCAGCGCTTCAGGCCGCTGGGAGCCTTTTTCCAGTAGAGGTCACGAGAGAAGATCTTGCTCCCCATGTAGCCTGTCAGCTTGAGCGTGGAGCTATTCACCCGCTCAATGGCCAGGTCGTATTTGCTTCGGGAATCGGGGTCGATGATCCAACCGTTGTCGTATTGGCCACCGCCGACTGGGCGCAGGTCGCCGAGCAGCATCTGGCCGCAGCCGTGCTTTTCCCGCGGATTGCTGACCCAGACGATGCGGCCGCACAGTTTCTTCGATCCGCAGCTTTTGATTTCAACGGCGCCGCGGCCCTTCTGGTCGACCCAGAGGCCTTCAGGCGAGCCGGCGGCAAGCGCGACTGCGGGAATGGCGGCAAGGCTGACGGCTGTCGCGGCCGCCCGGTAAATCATCGTACGTCGCATGGGTATTCCTAACCTGTCCCATGACGGAGGAAGTCTCTCCCCCCGGCCCTCTCTGTAGGCGTCTGCGCTCTGCCGTATCTCGGCGCTGCTCGATGCCGGCGGGTCCGGTCATTTCGACAGCTCGATGGCGCGGCATTGTGGCAGTCGGCCAATCGGCTGCGATTCGACGCGCATTAGCCTTAACGCCCGGTTAAGATCGCTAAAGAATTAGTGTGGCAACCCTGCGTCAAAACTGGCGCCATGTCGGGAAATTCGCGTCGCGGGCCGCGGCGGACCGCCGCGAAAATATGTTCTCGAACAATGTATTACGCGGTGTGCGCCGCTTATAAGAGGCGATTTCGCGAGGGGTCTCGGGACGCCTCGCGCGGCGATCGAGAAATTTGCCGGGATTGAGGTTGCGTCCGGAAGCGATCCCGAAGTTCGCCTCCGGCGCCTGCCAGAAAGATTGTCGAGCTCCGCATTCGGTCGATCAGGGCCATTTCACCAGTGGTGGCATGGATGAGAGGATCGAGTCGACGTTGCCGCCGGTCTTGAGCCCGAAGATCGTGCCGCGGTCATAGAGCAGGTTGAACTCCACATAGCGGCCGCGTCGGATCAGTTGCTCTTCGCGTGCGGCTTCGGTCCATTCGGTGTCGAAGTTGCGGCGCACGAGCTTCGGGTAGATGTCGAGGAATGCACGCCCGACATCCTTGGTGAATGCCAACGCGGCATCGAAGCCACCCTCGTCCGCGCTGGGCGTGAGATAATCGTAGAAGATGCCGCCGATGCCGCGCATTTCGTTGCGGTGCGGCAAGAAGAAATACTCGTCGCACCAGGCCTTGTACCGGTCGTAGTCGGCAATGGCGTGCCCCGCGCATGCCGACCGCATTGCGGCGTGGAAATCGACCGTGTCGGGATCGTCCTGGGTGCGCCGTTTGGCCAGCACGGGTGTCAGGTCGGCACCGCCACCCATCCACCACTTGGAGGTGACGACCATGCGGGTATTCATATGAACGGCGGGCACGTTCGGGTTGTGCATGTGCGCGATCAGTGAGATTCCGGAGGCCCAGAACCGCGGGTCTTCTTCCGCGCCCGGGATCTGCTTGCGAAATTCGGGGGCGAACTGCCCGTGAACCGTCGAGGTATGCACGCCGACCTTCTCGAAGACGCGACCGTGCATGAGACTCATGATGCCGCCGCCGCCATTTTCGCCGCTCACCGCATCGGTACGTTTCCATGGCGTTTGCTCGAAACGGCCCGGTTCGCGCAATGAAAGCGGCACGCCCTTGGGCAGGTCGTCCTCAACGGCTTCGAAAGCCGCGCAAATATTGTCGCGCAACTCTTCGAACCATGCCCGGGCTTCGGCCTTTGCCGCTTCAAGGTCGAACGTCGTGTCGCTCATGAACTTCGCATCCCGTTTCTGGGGCTCCCTTGTCGGCGGCGCCCGGACTGACCATCTGAGGAGGCTTAGCACGGCGACGGACGGGCGTTAATTAGCGCCCCTGGATTTTCTCTCGTCGCGGCCGGGCCGAGGGACGTCGCACTGCGGTGCGCGCCAAGCTCCCTCGAATCCACCGGGTTCGGTCATCGCAACTGTCGCAGAAGCGTCGCTTCGGCCGTCCATTAAGCTTTATGCCCCGCCGAGGTCGTAGAGACCCGGCCGCGCCTTGCTTCATGCAAACGCCGGCCACGAATTGGGGGCGCACCCTGGCCGCCGCTCCCCTCGATGGAGCGCGGCGGAACAATCGCGCGGGAGATCGCAGGATGTCGAAACCGTCCACCAACGCATTCTTCGAATGGCTTGAGAACGCCCGTGCACCGTTTCCGGAATCGCGGGCCGACATGCCACCGGCTTCGTTCTTCGCATTCGTCGTCCATTATGTCCGGCCCTTCTGGAAGCTTCTGTTGGCTTCTTCCTTGCTCGCCGCGACGGTTGCAATCATCGAGGTGTCGCTGTTTGCGGTACTGGGCAACCTCGTCGACTGGCTGGGCCGGGCCGACCGCGCCACCTTCTGGGACGAGCACGGCTCTTTCCTCATGTTCATGGCCGTGCTGGTGCTTTTGATCCTGCCGGTCCTGAAGTTCATCTACGAGGCCGTCATTCACCAGAGCCTGATGGGCAACCTCGCCATGCGGACCCGCTGGCAGGCGCACCGCTATGTGCTGCGGCAGTCGCTCGGCTTCTTTCAGGACGATTTCGCGGGCCGCATCGCGACCAAGGTGATGCAGACATCGCTCTCGGTGCGGGAGTTCGTCCTCACGCTGGCCGAAGTTCTTTTGTACGTGACGGTCTACTTCACCGGCGCGCTGATCGCGTTCGCGGCCACCGATATCCGTCTCGCGTTGCCGATGGTGGCCTGGCTGGCCGGCTACCTTCTGGCGATGCGCTATTTCATTCCCCGGCTGCGTGCGATTTCCATGCTGCAGTCGGACGCCCGCTCGATCATGACCGGCCGGATCGTCGACAGCTACACCAATATTCAGACCGTCAAGATGTTCGCGCACGCTGAGCGCGAGGATGCCTATGCGCGTGAAAGCATGCAGGGGTTCCTCGACGCCGTTCACCGGCAGATGCGGCTCGTCACATGGCTGACGGTAGCGCTCAACAGCCTGAACGCACTGCTTCTGGCGAGCGTCACCGCGCTCGGGATCTGGCTGTGGTCCATCGAGGCGGTGACGGCTGGTGCGCTCGCGTTGACGGTCGGTCTCGTCCTGCGTCTGCAGGGTATGTCTCACTGGATCATGTGGGAAGTCGCAGGTTTGTTCGAGCACATCGGCGTCATTCAGGACGGGATCGGCACGCTAGCTCGCGAACAGTCCGTCGTTAATCCACCGCAAGCCAAGCCGTTGAAGGTCTCGAAAGGCGCCATCCGGTTCCAGGATGTCGGCTTCCACTACGGCAAGGAAGGCGGGATTATCGAGGGGCTTTCGCTCGATATCGCGCCGGGGGAGAAGGTCGGTCTCGTCGGCCGTTCAGGCGCCGGAAAATCGACGCTCGTCAACCTGCTTCTGCGGTTCTACGACCTTGAAAAGGGCCGCATTCTGATCGACGGGCAGGACATCTCCAAGGTCACTCAGGAGAGCTTGCGCGCAAACATCGGAATGGTAACGCAGGATACCTCTCTGCTGCATCGGTCGGTGTTCGACAACATCGTCTATGGGCGTCCTGACGCCACGCCGGCGGAGGCAGAGGAGGCTGCCCGTAAGGCGCATGCCCATACGTTCATCGAAGGTCTTACCGATCCGAAGGGCCGCACCGGTTTTGCGGCCCACGTCGGCGAGCGCGGCGTGAAGCTTTCCGGCGGACAGCGCCAACGGATCGCGATCGCGCGGGTGCTGTTGAAGAACGCGCCGATCCTGATCCTCGACGAAGCGACCAGCGCGCTCGATTCGGAGGTGGAGGCGGCCATTCAGGACAGTCTCGATGAACTGATGGCCGGCAAGACGGTGATCGCCATCGCGCACCGGCTATCGACAATTGCCGCGATGGATCGGCTGATCATCATGGATGAGGGGAAAATCGTCGAGGACGGCACCCATGAGGGGCTGATCGCGAAAGGGGGCCTCTATGCCGATCTCTGGGCGCGTCAGTCGGGCGGGTTTCTTGCCAGGGAAGCCGCCGAATGAATTGCGGAACGGTAGGGCTCAAGTGTCTGCCGCACGGTCGAGGTTATCCGCGGGTCCGGCCTTGGCTGCTGAGGTTCGCGGGAGCATCGTTCCTGAAGAGCCGGTCTCGGGAAGCTCGATAAGCCTGCCGCGACGGGCTGACTGACGCTCGTAGCCTGGCCGCCAAAGGCCGGTGAACGCGCCGCCGATTTTGGCGATCCGGACGCGAGCGGATTCGCGGTTCTTGCGGGCCCGGGGCGCATCGTAGAACTGCAAAAGCGCGGCCGAGACAGCCTCGCTGATTAAGCGTGCCGTCTGAGGCGCTTGCCGGCGGGCAAGGGTGACGAGAGAGTGGGCCCGTCCGTGACGGATGCGCGCGACGACGATTTCGTTGCGCCCCTCCATTTCAGCGAAGACGAGCCGCTCCTGGAACGGTCGATCCGAGGCGGCGGGGTTGGCCTCGTGAGCGGAGCTGTTGAGGGTGACGGGGCCGCAAGACTGGCGGATCGAGCCGCCGCGGCGGATGAGGTCGGCGAAGAATTCGCGGTCCTCCTGGCCTAATAAATTGAGGCGTTCGTCGAATTCCAGACCGAGTCCGTCTGGTGCCGTGGCAAAGACGCGGCGGCGAATCGAGACATTGCCCGCACCGGCCTTGGTGACGCGGCGGCCTTCTCTTGGCCTGCGGGACAGGCCTTCGATGCGCCCGAGGATCGCATCGGCGCCGTACCGCTTCAGCGCTGCGGCGTGTTCGAGAGCCAGACGCGGATCGGCCCTGCTGTCGTCGTCGAGGAAGATCGCGATGTCGGCGCCGGCGTCGCGGGCAATGCCGAGCGCGCAGTTGCGTACGCTTGAGTAGCCGCGCCGCGGTTCGTGGGCGTAGAGGATGTCGATCCCGTTCGCGACGGCGATTTCACGGATCGTAGCTTCGTTGGGCGTGTCGTTATTGTCTGCAATGCCGATGAGCACGCGCAGGTCGGCATTCTCTTCGATCTTGCCGCAGGAAGCGATGCACTCGGCCAACAGGCTCGGACGATTGCGCGTGCATATCAAAACGATAGCGGTTTGCCTGTCGGCAAGCCGGGCCGCCGGACGGTCGTTCCCGGCACTTGCATAATCCTCGACGGGCTTCACGAGCGCACCCTCCCGGTCGCATCGCTGTGTCGCCGCGCCTCTCAATCACTGGCAATTCCGCCAGCTTGCCAGACACGGGCAAATGGAGCAAAACACGGCGTCTTCGAAAAGCGCTCCCCGCTGTTTTCCGGGCTTCAGCTTCTCTTCGGGAAGCGTTAGAGGCCGGTCTTACGAGACGACTGCCCGCGCGTTTTCGTCATGAAACGCCGCTGAAACCTGCCACGAACGAGCGAGCGCTCATGATTATCCTCGGTGTTTATAATTCACACGATGCCTGCGCAACGCTTTTCGACGACTACCGGCTGATTGCCTCGGTCGCGCTCGAACGGCCCTCCCGCGTCAAGAGCGACGGCTATCGCTGGCCGACCGAGGCTATTGACGAGTGTCTCGCGCAGGGCGGCTTGAAGTCGGCGGATGTCGATGTCGTGGCGATGTCGCGCACCGAATACCCGAAGTCCTATTATCGCTCCTCGGCATTTGCCTTCGGCGATACCGGGAGCGGTGAGAATCGCGACCTGTTCAACGTGATGAACCGACGGAGGGTGCGCGAACCATCTTCGGTCCTCGATGTCGGCCGCTTCCTTGCCGACCAAGGCCTGACAAACGCAAAGTCGCATTTCTACAACCACCATGAAGCCCACGCGCTGGGAACGCTGTTCCACACCGACTGGGACGACGCACTGCTTTACACGTCCGATGGCGGCGGCGACCGGGTGTTCTATTCCTTGCGGCATTTCGCGGATGGCGGCTGGCGGGAATTGTTCGGCGGCGAACGCGACTCTCGAGCCGTCCTCAAGGGGCAGCGGCGCCAGGACAGCCTGGGCTTGATGTACTACCACGTCACCGAAGCGCTCGGGTTTCGGCCGATGCGCCACGAAGGCAAGGTGCTCGGTCTCGCGGCGGCCGGCGAGCCGGTTTTCGCCGAAGAACTGGCCCGCTTCTGGACGATCGATAGCGACGGGCAGATCCGCGGCCGGCGGAAAATCGGCGATATTCGCGATACAATCTATGCGATGGCGGCCAAGGCGCGCCGGGAGGATCTCGCGGCCTCGGCACAGGCGGTTCTTGAGACCCTCACGCTGGAGTCGCTGGGCCGGATGGTTGCGCGGACGCCCAGCCGCAACCTGGGGCTCTCCGGCGGTGTCTTCGCCAACGTGAAGCTGACGCAACGCGTTGCGGACCGCTTCGATTTCGATGAGATCTTCGTTTGTCCGGCAATGTCGGACCAAGGGGAAGCAGAAGGCGGCGCTCTATCCTATCTGTTGGAGCGCGATGGCTTCGAGACGTGGCTGAAGCATCGGTCGCGGTTCGACAATCTCTACCTGGGTCGCGACTACATGGCGGAGGCCGATCGGGTTTTCGAATCCGCCGGGGCGCGACGGATCGAAGGCGGCGGCGTGGCCGAGACAGTGGCCGGTCTTATCGCCGAGGGCGGCATTGTCGGGACCTATCTGGGGCGGTGCGAATACGGGCCGCGTGCCCTGGGTGCCCGCAGTATCATGGCGTCGCCGGTCGACCGAACGATCAACGACACGCTCAATCAGCGCCTTGACCGCACAGAGTTCATGCCGTTCGCGCCGGTGGTCCGCGAAGAACGTTGCAGCGAAATTTTCGATCTGCCGCAGTCACTCTATTACACGGCGCGGTTCATGACGGTGACCTGCGATGTAAAGCCGGAAATCGCCGTGAAGATCCCGGCGGTCGTTCATGTCGACGGGACGGCTCGGCCTCAGGTTCTGCGGCGCGACGCGAACCCGGTCTACTACGACATTCTCGAAGCCTATGAGCGCCGCACCGGGGTGCCGGTCCTCATCAACACGTCGTTCAACGTGCATGAGGAACCGATCGTCAATCATCCGCGCGAGGCGTTGAAGGCGTTGACCTCGGGGCGGGTGGATTATGTCGTGACCGAGGATTCGGTCTGGGCGGCGCCGGAAACCTGAAGCCCGGCCGCAACGACAGGCGCGCGGCGGGGCTTCACGGTTTCGGCTTGTGCATCAAGCCGTAGAGCGATGTGATCTCGACCCATGATTTGAGGACGTTGTCGAGGACGGTGCTCGCGAGCTGTAGTTCTTCTTTTTCGGGTGCGGGTCCCGTGGCCGACGCTTCGAGAAGCGGCTTTGCCTTGGCAAATTCCCGGGCCGTCTGTTCGAGAACATCCATTAGGATGCCTGGCGGGTCTTCCGGCAGGCCATTGGCGGTACCGCCCTCGCGCAGGGTTTGCAGGTTCTTTTCGAACTCGGCGATGGATTGAGCGAGCGCGGCCTTCGTCGCGGCGCTTTCGTATCCGGCCGTCAGCCAGCACAATTCCTTTGTCATGCGCTGGGTCAGCGTCCGTTGCCGTCCCGCCAGGAGGACGGCGGTACGGACATCGGGTTCGATGAGTGTCCCGTTCTGGTAGGCGTCGCGATAGATTTCCATCATGCGGCCGAGGTCGCGGTCGAACGCCTCGCTCACCTCATAGACTTTCATCGCGAACAGGTCCTTGCCCCACCGCGCGCCACTCCAGCCGGTAAGCGCGGCGGCATACGACACCCAATCCGCCTTGAGCCGCTCGATCGAGGCCCGGATGCGCGGCCGCGTCTCACGGGCAAGCGAGAGCCCCTTACTGCCTTCCGTCAACTGATCGAACGTCGAGTGGAAGGCCACGCGGGCGATGGCGAGCTGGTTGGTGAAATGCGAGCGTTGAATGCGTTGATCGGTGAGGCAGAGGGCCTTCGCGATCATCTCGTTCAGCATCAATTGCCGGTCGGCGAAGTTCAGGCGCAACGCCGTCGCATCGGCAACTTCTTCCTGCGCCGCTGCCGGGCGACCGAAGCAAAGCAATGCGGCAGACAGGGCCAAGACTATGGCGAGCGCGGCTGCCGCCGCGCGTGGGTCGGCGGCTTTTCGCCGGGGGTGGACAGAAACGCTCATAGGGCGGGCCTCTTCGCCGGGACAGGACCGGCGCACGCGATGGGGGCGACCCCGCGAGCCGGCCAGCCTCCCACGATCAGGAACAACGTTTCGCTGAAAGGCAGAGGAATTGGGGCGAGGCCATGGCATGCCGACGCGAAAGGCGCCTTCTCGCGGCTGCGTTCTTCTTGCGCCATCAGCTCTCTGAGTTTCCGAGCTGCCTTCGAGCTTCGCCGGCAATCATCGCCGCGGCGACGGCAACGTTGAGCGAGCGCAAGCCGGGGCGCATCGGGACGACGATCCGGGCATCTGCCATCGAGGCGACGTGGTCGGGCACGCCGGCGCTCTCGCGGCCCATCATCAGTATGTCGCCGGGCGCGAATTTGAAGGCGGTGTACGGTGTTTCGCTCCGGGTCGTGGCAAGGACAATGCGGTGGCCGGCGGCTTTGCGCCAGGCCTCGAAGGCCGCGAAGCTTGCGTGGCGGGTCAAGGAGACGTGCTGAAGGTAGTCGAGGCAGGCGCGGCGAAGCGCACGGTCGGAGAAGTCGAAGCCCGCCGGGAGGATGACATCGACCGCGATGTCGAGGCAGGCGGCCATCCGCAGGATAGTCCCCGTGTTCTGCGGGATATCGGGCTGGTAGAGGGCAATTCTCATTTGATCTGGGACAACTCGCAGGTGCGGCTGATGCATTAGGCCGTTCGGTGTGCGCCAAATTGCCCAAGCCACAGGGCAATTCGTCGACTTGATGGCGTGTCGCAAACGGTGTCAAACCTGAGACAAATCGCGCCAGCATTCCGGCTGCTCCCACCACCGCTTCGATCCGTATCGATTGGAGACGAAATCCAGGACGCTCGGCCTATCCGTTCGGACACGGGTTCCGCGTGCGGAGCAATAGGCGGGATGCAGCGCCGCACAGAGGGGTGGGCCGGAGGCCGCGACACCGTTCCGATGATCTTGAGGAGATCCACTGATGGCCGCAGACGTTGAAGACCCTAACCGTCGCGACGTGCTCGTTGTGGGCGCCAGCGCATTTGCCGCCGTCGGCGCCGCGTCGCTGATCTGGCCTTTCATCCACCAGATGAACCCCGACGCAGGCGCTCAGGCGCTCGCTTCCATCGAGGTCGATCTGAGCCCGGTTTCCGTCGGTCAGGCCATTACGGTCATGTGGCGCGGCAAGCCGGTGTTCATCCGCCACCGCACGGAAGAGGAAATCAAGGCCGCCCGCGAAGTGCCGGTCGACGATCTCCCCGATCCCATCGCACGTAACGAGAACGTCAGCGGAGAAGTGCCGGCCACCGACGAAAACCGGGTCATCGCCGGCAACGAGAAATGGCTCGTTATGATCGGTATCTGCACCCACCTCGGCTGCATCCCCGCGGGGCAGAAGCTGTCGGACACAAAAGGCGAATTCGGCGGCTGGTTCTGTCCGTGCCACGGTTCGCACTACGACACCGCTGGCCGTATCCGCAAAGGCCCGGCGCCGCGCAACCTCGACGTGCCGCCGTACCAGTACGTTTCGGACACCAAGATCCAGATCGGCTAAGGAATAGAAAGCAACTCCATGTCCAATCACCCCTCAACCTACGAGCCGAAATCCGCGGCTGCGAAGTGGTGGGACGAGCGTCTGCCGCTTCCGCGCATGATGCACGACCAGTTCGTGGACTTCCCGACGCCGCGCAACCTCAACTACATGTGGACGTTCGGCGGCATTCTCACTTTCTGCCTCGTCGCGCAGCTCGTCACCGGCATCGTGCTCGCCATGCACTATGTGCCGACGGCCACCGGCGCGTTCGACTCGCTCGATCACATCCGCCGCGACGTGAACTACGGCTGGCTGATCCAGTCGATGCACGCCGTCGGCGCGTCGATGTTCTTCCTCGCGGTCTATCTCCACACCTTCCGCGGGCTCTACTATGGATCGTACAAGGCGCCGCGCGAGATCCTCTGGATCCTTGGCGTGTTCATCCTCCTCGCGATGATGGCCACCGCGTTCATGGGCTACTCGCTGCCGTGGGGCCAGATGAGCTTCTGGGCGGTGACCGTGATCACCAACCTGTTCTCGTCGCTGGATACGATCATACCGGGGCTCGGCACGTCGATCGTGCAGTGGCTGTGGGGCGGTTATTCCGTCACCGGAGCGACGCTCAATCGCTTCTTCTCGCTGCACTATCTCCTGCCGTTCGTTATCTTCGGCCTGGTGATCCTGCACGTTTGGGCGCTGCACGTTGCGGGTCAGAACAACCCCACCGGGCTCGACGTCAAGTCGAAGTCGGACACGGTTCCGATGCATCCCTATGCGATCTCCAAGGACGTGTTCGCACTGTTCGTGTTCCTGATCGTGTTCGCCTGGTTCGTGCTGTTCCTGCCGGACTATCTCGGCCATGCGGACAACTTCATCCCGGCCGACCCGCTGGTGACCCCGCCGCACATCGTGCCCGAATGGTACTTCCTGCCGTTCTACGCGATCCTGCGGGCGGTTCCCGACAAACTTGGCGGCGTTATCGCCATGTTCGCGTCCATCGCGATCCTGGCTTTCGTGCCGTGGCTCGACCGTTCACCGGTGCGTTCGACCAAGTATCGGCCGATCTACAAATGGTTCTTCCTGGCGTTCGTGATCACCTGCCTCGCACTCGGCTATCTGGGTTCGAAGCCGGCTGAAGGGTCCTATGTCATGTGGGCGCGGATCTTCACGATCTACTACTTCGCTCACTTCCTCGTCGTGATGCCGATTGTCGGCAGCATGGAGACACCATCGAAGATGCCGCGCTCGATTACCGAGGCCGTCCTAGGTAAGGACAGCTCGACGTCGCAGTCCGGGGGATCCGGTGCCATGCCCGCCGGCGCAACCGCCGCGCGCGAAGACCGCTAGGAGAGGGAAAGATTCCAATGAAAAACATGACCTTCTCTGGCTCCGTCAAAACCGTTTTCGCGGCCGCGCTTGTCGCGGCTGCGGCCGGCGGCCCGGCTCTGGCAGCGGGTGGCGAAGCCATCCACTACGAGCGTCACAACTGGAGCTACGACGGGATCACCGGCCAGTACGACCGGGCGCAGTTGCGTCGCGGCTGGCAGGTGTATCAGAACGTCTGCGCGGCTTGTCACGGATTGGAGCGCGTCAAGTTCCGCAACCTTGTGCAGCCCGGCGGCCCCGAATTCGATGAGGAAGCCGTTAAGCTTCTCGCGAAGGAATGGCCGAACCAGATCGTGGACGGCCCCAACGACGAGGGCGAGGTTGTCGTTGACGGTGAACTGCGCAAGCGGGCGCCGAAGCTCTCCGACAAGATCAAGGGACCGTTCGCCAACGAGAAGCAGGGTCGGGCGCTCAACAACGGCGCCTACCCGCCGGATCTGTCGCTCATCACAAGGGCCCGCAACGTACACTCCTCGGACCCCTGGTATCTGCACGTTCCGTCGATGGCCTATGACATCCTTACGGGCTATGAGACGGGCGGATCGGATTATCTCTATTCGCTGCTGACGGGGTACGGCGAGCCTCCGGAGGGCTTCCAGCTTTCCGAGGGTATGAGCTACAACAAGTACTTCCCCGGTCACCAGATCGCGATGGCTCAGCCGCTCTACGGCGAGGACGTCGAGTATCAGGAGAACGCCGGCGCGGAACCGACGCTTGAACAGCATGCGGCCGACGTCACGGCCTTCCTGGCCTGGGCGGCCGATCCGAAGCTCAATCAGCGCAAGCAGCTTGGCTGGTCGGTGATGATCTATCTCCTCATCACCACGGTTCTTCTGTATCTCGCCAAAAAGCGCATCTGGGCCCGCGTCAAGCACTGACCGGCTCGACGAACACCACTCGTTCAAGCAAAAGGCCTCGCATGCGGGGCCTTTTGCCGTTATTCAGGCCGGCATTCTTCAACTTGCTACAAGACATCAACGATCGGGGATGGAGTTATGGGCGAAACGGTTCTCGGCATCATCGGCGGCAGCGGCTTTTACGACCTGCCCGGCATGACGGGCGCCGAATGGCGCCATATCGAAAGCCCGTGGGGGCGCCCGTCCGACGACATCCTTTTCGCCAAGATCGACGGTCTGCCGGTGCGGTTCCTGCCGCGACACGGGCGCGGTCACAAGGTGCCGCCATCGGGCATCAACTTCCGCGCCAATATCGACTGCCTGAAGCGCGCCGGGGTCACCGATCTTCTTTCCATTTCCGCATGCGGATCGCTCAAGGAAGAACTGCCGCCCGGGCACTTCGTGGTCGTCGATCAGTTCATCGATCGCACGTTCGCACGCGAGAAGTCCTTTTTCGGGGCCGGATGCGTGGCGCACGTTTCGGTCGCCGAGCCCGTCAGCCCGGTCCTTTGCGATGCTCTTGAGGCGGCGGCCAAGGCGGAGGGCGTCGATGTCGCCCGAGGCGGGACGTATCTTGTTATGGAGGGGCCGCAGTTTTCGACCAAGGCCGAGAGTGAGCTTTATCGGTCCTGGGGGTGTTCGGTGATCGGCATGACCAACATGCCGGAAGCCAAGCTCGCGCGCGAAGCGGAGATCTGTTACGCGACGCTGGCCATGGTAACGGACTACGACTGCTGGCACGACGAGCATGAGAACGTCGACGTCGCATCGGTGATTGCCATCATGCGCTCCAACACCGAAAAGGCGCAGCGGTTGGTGCTCAATCTGGCGAAGAATTTTCCGCGGCAGCATCCAGCCTGCCCGATCGGGTCCGACCGTGCGCTGGACGTGGCGATCATCACCGCACCGGAGGCGCGAGATCCAGCCCTGCTGGCAAAACTGGACGCGGTCGCTGGACGTGTTCTCGGCGGCGCTTGAAAAGGAAAGGGGGCCTTTCTCCAAGGCCCCCGTAACATGGCAACCTTAAAATCAGCGGTGGCCGTAAATTGTCACGACGGCCTGTTCGCCTTTTTCCCGGAAAGTCTCGTAGCGCAGAATAATCTGATCGATGCGGCGCTGCTTGCCGCGCAAGTCGAAGGGGCCGACGCAGAGACCCGGTCCGACGCGTTTGCGGATTTGCAGGTCCTGCTTGCCGCCGTTGGCAAAGACGACGTCGAAATCGAAGAACCGGACGGCGCGGCGGCGCACGCAGACGCGAAGCCTGCGGAACACGCCTTTGTGGCTCAGTCTCATAATGTCCTTGTCGCGGTGGTCGCCGACCTGTTGTGCGCCAAGACGAACCCACTGCGCGGAAGCTGGAGCAGCGAATGCAAGCATGCCCGTCGCGATGGCTGCGACGGCGATGAGACGTTTCATGTTCGTATTTTCATCCTCGAACCAAAATTCGTGTGCTTGTCAGTGGCCTGCTTTTGCAAGTTCGCGAAGCAATTCAACCGCGGGCGAGCGAACGTTAGTCCCAACTTGTGGCGCTGGATAGTTGATTTGTGGGTTATCATCGGTGCTGGAGCCTTTCCGTCGGTGCCGGCTAAGGTTTGACGGTTCGCGGAAAAGAAAACGGCGGGCATTCGTGCCCGCCGTTTCGCTCGGCATCTCCGAGGCCTGGCTCGGAAGCGCGGTCGCCTCGCTCAATCGCAGGTTTCCTTGACCGCTTTCATGCGATCGTGGCTCTGCTGGAAGATTGGCAGATGACGCTGGAGGATGGCACGGGCTTCGGTATCCTCGACCTCTGTTAGCGCATCGCGGAGCTGCTCCAGCGTCCGGTCTTCGTGCTCTTCGAGATACTCGATGAGGACTTCGGGCTTCTCGGCAAACAGTGCCTTGGCGTTGGTGTAAGCCTGCCGGCCCTGTTCGGCCCAGCTTGCTCCCGAAACATCTTCGTCGGCCCGCTTCACCTTGCCGGACATTTCGGCGATCGCGGCAGAACGGATGGCTGCCATCTCGACGAAGAGGCGCTTCAGGCCGTCGTGGTCGACGCTTTCGGCAGCGTCACGGTAGAAGGCCTCACCGGCCTTGATCAGGCTGATGAAGTCATTGAGGGCATGGGTCGTATCGGACATAGAACTGTTCTCCTGAACGTTGTTTGGTGCGCCGGTTGGCGCTCGGATTAGGCAACGAGGGAGTGCGGTGGCGGTTCCGTGGCTTGGCAGATCGTTGGCGCGATGCCATGCGCTGGCGTTCGATCCTCTGAAGTGAAACTGTTGGTCCGAGAGACCGGCATTGGGTGTGGCGGTTGAAAGACTCGCCCGGCCAAAACGCCGAGCCGGGCTGGTTAAGACCGGGCACTCAGCGGCAAACTGCATTTTTGAGCTTGAATATTTCAAGAATTCTTGGAACAACAAAATTATGGATCACGTCGATGCAGTCGCTGCCTTGGGGGCGCTTGCCCATGAAAAGCGGCTTTCAATCTTCCGGCTTCTGGTTCGCTGCGGCCCGTCGGGCATGGCGGCTGGCGAGATCGCCCGGGTTGTTCGCCTCAGCGCCACTGCGTTGTCGTTCCACCTTAAGGAACTCACGCGGGCCGGACTGGTGCGCTCTTGGCGGGATGGCCGCTATGTCCGCTACAGCGTCGAGATCGAGGGAATGCGCGCCTTGCTGTCCTTCCTGACGGAAGATTGCTGCGATGGGCGTCCGGAGTTGTGTTCAGCGGCGTTAGCGCCGCGCCGAGTTTCTTGTGGCAACGACGTGGAGAGCGAGATGGCCAACGATGAACCCTATAACGTTCTTTTCTTGTGTACGCACAACTCGGCGCGCTCCGTAATTGCCGAGTGCCTTTTGAATTCCCTCGGTCAGGGTGCATTCAACGCCTACAGCGCCGGCAGCACGCCGCGCGGGACGATTAATCCCGTCGCGATCAAGATCCTGGAGAATTTCGGTCACAAGACGACCGGTCTGAGGTCGAAATCCTGGGATGAGTTTACCGGCGAAGGCGCACCCGAAATCGATTTCGTTTTCACGCTGTGCGACGACGCCGCGGCGGAGACCTGCCCTGTATGGCCGGGTAATCCCATCACGGATCACTGGGGCATGCCGGACCCTTCCGCCGCCGAAGGGACGGACAGCAACAAGCTTGCTGCGTTCGCCAACACCTACTCACTGCTTCACCACCACGTCGACAAGTTCGTGAAGATGGCGAAACAGGATCTGGACGCGAAAAGCATGCGCCGCCGGGTCGAATCGTTCTCCGAAGACGTGCGTCGGCGCAACGTCATGGGGGCGGACAGGCTCGAAGAGGAGGCATGAGCCGATGAGCTACACCTCGCACCAGCGGCTGGCCGCCGAGTTCATCGGCACGGCTTTTCTTCTCGCGGCCATCGTTGGCTCCGGCATCATGGCCGAGAACCTTTCGGGAGAGGTCGCGGGGACGAAGAATGTCGCGCTGGAGCTCCTCTGCAATTCAACCGCGACGGCCGCGATCCTGTTCGTCCTCATCACCATGCTTGGCCCGATATCGGGTGCGCACTTCAATCCGGCCGTTACGTTAGCTTTTCTGCTGAGGGGCGATATCGGCGTGCGGGTGGCTTTGTTGTTCGTCGCGTCACAGATCGCCGGCGGCGCGGTCGGCGTGTGGGCGACGCACGTGATGTTTGACGAAACGACGTTCCAGATCGCAAGCAAGGCTCGGCCCGATCCAGCTTTGTGGTTTTCGGAGGGCATCGCGACGTTCGGCCTCGTCCTGACCATCCTCCTGACGCTCCGGGCTCGTCCGGAAGCCATCCCCATGTCGGTGGCGCTTTATGTCGGATCGGCGATCTGGTTTACGTCATCGACGTCATTTGCCAACCCTGCCGTCACCGTCGCGCGGGGGTTGTCCGATACTTTCGCCGGCATCGACCCGTGGCACGTGCCTGCGTTCGTTGTTGCGCAACTGATCGGCGCGGCGTGCGCGTTGAGCGTTGCGTGGTACTTTGCGCCGGTGCCGGAAGATGCGCATGTGCACGGCGGGGCCGCAACCTCGGAGGCCGCTGAATAGGCGGCCTACCGGGAAAGGGTCGCCAGCCTTCGCCAATTCGAGGAGTTCGCCAGAGCGATGGACGTCACGATCTATCACAACCCCAAATGCGGCACGTCGCGCAACACGTTGGCGATGATCCGGGAGGCCGGCATCGAACCGACGGTTATCGAGTACCTGAAGGAGCCGCCGACGCGCGATCGTCTCGTCGAACTGATCGGCATGATGAAGATGCCCGTTCGCGACCTGCTGCGGCGGAAAGGGACACCCTATGACGAGCTTGGCCTCGATGATCCCAAATGGACGGACGATCAGTTGATCGACTTCATGATGGTCCATCCCATCCTGATCAATCGTCCGATCGTGGTGGCGGGCCAGAATGCCGTTCTTTCGCGGCCTTCGGAACGTGTCCTTGAACTGCTGCCCGAGCACGGGATCTCGCAGTTCACGAAGGAAGACGGCGAAACGGTCCGCCCACAGGGGTAAGTTGACTCTGTGGCTGGTTCGCACCGCTGTTGCGTGCTTGACACTCCGCTCGCCGGAACGTCCGATTCTCACAGGTTTCACCGCGGTGAGGGCTACCGTCGTAGTCGCGGTGTGGTAGGCGAGGACAGGCGTTGGCGGGCGGACCCGTCGCGGTTGCCATGGCGAGGGTGTCTCCCGCCGATGGCGCCGGCCTTTCCCGGCCGCAGCGTTGGCGCCGCGCTGCCAGGAAGGCCCACTGATATTGCGATATGCTCGGATACCCGCTCCTTTTTGCCTTTCAGATCCTCCTTGCCTTCTTCGGCAAGGATATCGTTCTCGCCCGGCTGGGCGGGACGGGCACGGAGGCTGACCGTTTGATGGAGGCAGCGGTCGTCGCCGGCATCGTTTGGCTCACGGCCCTTTTCGCGTCGGTTGTCCTCGCCAGCGTCAGGCGTCCCGGCTTCGCCACGCTCGGCGCAACGGCGATTGGCGCGCTGATCGGCGCGGCAATCCTGGCGCTCTTATCAGCGAGCGGAAGCCTCAGCGCTTTACCGCTGAGCTTGAATGAGGATTTTCTTCCAATTGGCGGCGCGATCCTCGGGTATGTGCTGCGCCGGTAGTGGTTGCTCCTAGGTCTCGAAACACAAGCAGCGCGAACCGGGGGATGGTTCGCGCTGCTCGGTAGATCGGACGGTCGAAGTGGGAGGGGTGTTAGGGGACGGGGGGGAAATCCCACGAAGAGTGCGTCCGACCCGGGCGCTTCAGAGTGCGCCGATTGCGATTGCCGCTACAAACCCGAACGAAAAGATCACGGCAAGTGTGGTTACCTGCAAATGGATAGGCATCGATCGTCTCCTGTTTGGGGTCGGCCTTGTGGCTTGTTATCCCGCTGCGGGTGCAGCTTATGTCTAAGACGTTAGATGCGACGTTTGGCGGATGCCAAGCAAAAAAGTTGCTGCACTGCAACCCGCAACGGGCATCGCCATACCTATTAAGGGTCTGATTGAATCTGTGTCATTTCGGTCAAATTCGAAGCGTCGACGGACGTGCCGCGCACGGGTTAATGCCTCCCGATCTGAGGTTGGAGAGGTAAGCCTTTGAACTGTAGCCGCCGGCGTCTATCGGAGCCGCGCTTTTCGGTGTCCCGCAGCGGCCGCTATGTTGCCCGAAATGCGCTGCGAATCGGTCTCTTTGCCAACACCCCAGGTTTTTTCCGCAGTCGCGAAACTACTTGCTTTGTCAAACTGTACTTTTGCACAGGAAAGATCGCGGTTAGCGTCGCGGAAGGCCGAAATCAAAGACTTGTTCGCAAGTCGCATGCGCATGAAAGGACCTGCCATGGAGCGCTTCAACGCACTGCAAGTGTCGAAAACCGATTCCGGGCAAGAGGCGAAATGGGTGCAGTTGGGCCTCGACGATCTCTCCGAGGGCGACGTCGTGGTGCGCGTGTCGCACTCGACCATCAATTACAAGGACGGGCTGGCAATCACCGGCAAGTCGCCCGTCGTGCGCAAATGGCCGATCGTTCCAGGCATCGACTTCGTGGGAACGGTTGCCGAGTCCTCATCCGATGAATTCAAGCCTGGCGACAGCGTCATTCTGAACGGCTGGGGCGTGGGTGAGTCGCACGATGGCGGTTATGCCGACTATGCCCGGGTTCGCGGCGAATGGCTCGTCAAGCGGCCCGAAGCGTTCACGCCGGCGGAAACCATGGCGATCGGCACCGCGGGCTACACGGCAATGCTGTGCGTGCTGGCGCTGGAGGACCATGGGCTGACGCCGGGCAAGGGGCCCATTCTTGTTACTGGTGCGGCTGGCGGTGTGGGAAGCGTGGCGGTCTCCGTCCTGGCGCGGCTCGGCTATCACGTCGTCGCTTCGACGGGACGGGCCTCGGAAGAGGATTTCCTCAAGGGGCTGGGCGCTTCAGAGATTATCGACCGGGCCGAGCTTAGCGAAAGAGGGCGGCCGCTGGGCAAGGAGCGCTGGGCCGGGGCGGTTGACGTTGCCGGCAGTCATACGTTGGCGAACGCACTCGCCCAGACCGGCTACGGGGGCTGCGTGGCGGCCTGCGGCCTGGCCCAGGGGTTTGATCTTCCCTCTACGGTGATGCCTTTCATCCTGCGAGGCGTTACGCTCGCTGGTGTCGATAGCGTCATGGCGCCGATTCCAAAGCGCATCGAAGCCTGGAACCGTCTGGCGACGGACCTCGACCGGGACAAACTTGCCGAACTGAGCGAAACGCGGCCTTTACGCGATGTTGTCGAGTTGGCGCCGAAGATCCTGGAAGGAAAGGTCCGCGGCCGCGTTATCCTGGAGATTTGAGGTCCGCGACCATCTTTATCCTGTCGCGGTGGATGTTTATGTCTGAGCGACACGCCGCGCGGATGGCTCGCACCCGGAATGGGACGGCGTTCTGCGGAAGCCGCACCTGTTCGCCGCGCCAGGCGGAACAGCCCGTACGAAGGAAAGGGGGACCGCAAATGGTCCACAAGCTGCACAAACTCGCCAACGACGACACGCTGGCGACGCACGATCCCGTCTGGCATTCGGTGCGCGCCGAAGCCGAGGCAGTCCTGCGGTCGGAGCCGGCGCTTGGGTCTTTCGTCTTCGCGACGATCCTCGGTCAGGACACCCTCGAAGAGGCGATCGTTCACCGGCTTGCCCAGCGGCTCAACCATACCGATGTCGATGCCGGGCTCATCTCCAAGTCGTTCCGCCGGTTGTTGAAAGACAACCCCGTGATCGGGGAATGCCTGCGGGCGGATCTGGCCGCTGTTGTCGAGCGCGACCCGGCGTGCGCGCGGTTCGTCGAGCCGATGCTCTATTTCAAGGGTTTTCACGCGCTCGCCACGCACCGCTTCGCGCACGAACTCTGGGGGCAGGGCCGCCGGGACTTCGCACTCTACCTTCAGAGCCAGTCCTCTAAGCTTTTCTCGACCGATATTCACCCCGCGGCGCGTTTCGGGCGGGGGATCATGCTCGACCACGCGACGGGCTTCGTAGTCGGCGAGACAGCCGTTGTCGGCGACAACTGCTCGTTCCTTCACGGCGTGACGCTCGGCGGTAGCGGCAAGGAAACCGGGGACCGGCATCCGAAGATCGGTCACAGCGTTCTCATCGGCGCGGGCGCAAAGGTTCTCGGGAACATCAGCGTCGGCTGCTGCTCGCGTATCGCCGCCGGCTCGGTGGTTCTCAAGGATATTCCTGCCGAGGTCACGGTGGCGGGCGTGCCGGCCCGGATCGTCGGTCCCGCCGGGTGCTCGCAGCCTTCGACGTCAATGGATCAGCAACTCGAGTTCCGCAGCCTGGACAGCGACGCGGATTGACGTTCATAAGGGGGGCTGATCGGTCCCGCCCGCGACACGCCGGCAGCAACTGAGGAGACGGAAGTGGACAAAGCTGAACTCGCGAAGCTCGAGACCTACCTGCGCAAGACCTTCGGCCTGGCGAACCTCAATCTGCGCCCGCAGCCGAAAAAGACAGACATGGCGGAGGTGTTCATCGGCGACGAGTTCATTGCCACGCTCTACCGGATCGACGAGGACGGCGAAGTCGAATACCAGCTCCAGATGGCTATCCTCGAAATGGATCTGGAGGACGCCTGAGCCGGCTCGCCAGTTGCCTCAAGCCCGGCCTCCGGCCAGGAGTTCCCGCCCATGCCGCTTTATTCACTCGATGCAAAGGTCCGCACACCTCCAAGCGGACGCTACTGGGTCGCGCCGACCGCCACGGTTATCGGCAACGTGGATATCCGCGAGGATGCGAGTATCTGGTTCAACACGGTCATCCGGGGCGATAACGAGGAGATCGTCGTCGGTGAGCGTTCGAACATCCAGGAAGGTTGCGTTCTGCACACCGACCCGGGTTTTCCCATGACGATCGGGACCGAGTGTACCATCGGTCACATGGTCATGCTGCATGGCTGCACGATTGGTGACGGGGCACTCGTGGGGATCGGTTCGATCGTTCTCAACGGCGCGCGGATTGGCGAAGGCGCCCTGATCGGCGCCAATACGCTCATCCCAGAGGGTAAGGAAATCCCGCCGCGGACGCTTGTGGTTGGTTCGCCGGGGCGCGTCGTGCGGGAGTTATCGGATGAGCAGGTTGCCGACGTACGCGCGACCGCGGGGCGCTACGTCGCAAATTGGCAGCGCTTCAAAGCCAGACTCGCGCCGCAGCCCGACGAGTAGACCGACGTCCGAATGCTTCTGGGTTCGGCCGGCATAAGGGATGTCAGGTTCGGGACCGGTACGGGGTCGGGCACGGCACCCGCCACAAATCGCAGATATGCCTCGCGGCCTTCAGCGGCGGACGCGGCCCGCTGTGAGAACGGGTTTGTCGAGCACGCTTTCCTCAAGCGATACCCAGGCTTTCGGGTTCACGTAGGACTGGCGCATGACGAACTGATATCCGGTTGCGTTCCAGATCCGAACGTCTTCCACCTTATTGTCCAGAATGAAATCGCCGTGGGTCGTGCGGGCGGTCAGAACCGCATGGCCTTCGCCCTGCTCGTCGCGGACGACGGTCAAGAGAAGGGCGCTCGCCGGCCAGCCGCGTTCGATGAGCATCTCGCGCTTCAAAAGCGCGTAATCCTCACAATCGCCTTCAGTGGTGGGGAGGGTCCAGAATTCCTCGACGCCGTAGGCATCGATGTCGGTGACGGGCTCGACCGCGCTATTGACGAGGCGGTTGATCTCATCGAGTTCGCTGAGCCGCGCGGGCGTCGCTTCGTAACGGTCGTCCCCCCGCCATGTGGTCAGGCAGTAGCGCGGCTGGGATTCGCAGAATTGAATGAAGCCGTAAGGCGGCTGGGCAGAACCGAAGGCGCGCATGAAAGCCGAGTGGCGTTGCCCATGGTAGGAAGACGTAAGCGGCTCGGCCTTGGCCGATGCAAATCCCATGAGGAAGAGATTGGCCGCGAGTGCGCAGATCACCCCGATACGCATCTCAACGAATAACTCCAATTGACCAACACATACGCTGAGCGCGCGCCCAATCCGGGCCTCCAGACCGGCGCTTGCCCCGCTACGATCGATACTTGCCGGCCAACCGTCAACCGGCCAATCGGCTTTCGTGTTCCCCTGGCCCGTCATTCGTGCAGGAGCCCCTGGAGGTTATCGGCCTCCTGTTCCTGCATGAACTGGACGCCGATGCCCTGCTCGTGATGACGGCGCACAACCGCGCGTTGCTTTCCGACGATGATGTCCGAACCGATCTCCGGCCGAAGATTGGTTTCGATCGATGCGCCCGACATCGAAATATCGAGCAGGCGGCACTGATAGGTTCGGCCATTTTCCAGACGGATCGGAACGGTCTTGTTGCCGACAGCGAAACGCTCGTGGCGGCGCTCTTCCAGACCGGCAATATCGCCGCGATTGAGCAGCCACGTGAGTTGCGCGGCAAGTTTCTCGCGCTTGCGCGTGGTAATATTTAGGCGCAGATCGAAGCCGTTTTCGTGAACGCGGCTCACGACGCCTTCCAGGCCGCCGACATGCTCGAAATAGGCGATCAGGCGCTCGTCTTCGACGAGGCAGATCGGCGTCGAGATCGAGAGTTCCGCGACGGAAACGTGGGTGGTTTTGGCTGGATATTCGGCCTTGTTGGCCCGCATGAAGCGGCCGATCAGCGCCAGCCGTACGGATCTATACCGCTCCTCGATTTGAGGAAGCGCGAGGCGCTTGGCGCTGCGTGAGAGCGCGATGGCTTGCGAACCGAACAGCGACATGCCGACAACCTTTACTCGAATTCCTGCCCTGGGCGGTGCTGGGTCCGGCCGATGCCGGGGCCATCTGCAACCGCACTTTTCGTCATCGGGAAGTATCGAGCGGGCGCGTTAACAGAGCGCTAACAAGAGGCCTGTTTTAGACGCAATTTCTACCTTAGGTGTTCGCAGGCTGATGCTGACAGTCCGTGTGCGTGTAAGTCGTGGTACCTAGTCTTCTTCGGCGAAGCCGGACAGGCCGCCTTCGTAAACGCGGAATTGCCGGCGGTCCTGGCGAACGATACGGGCGTTACGGACTGTTTCGAAAACGAGTGGCTCCTCAGTGCGCAACCCCAGATTGCTCACCATGTCCGCAACCGGCTCGCTTCGGGGATAGATGAGTTCATGTTCGACGGCGTGGAGTTGGCCGTGAACCCCTTCCGCTGCCGGCTGACGCGGCGAGAGGGCGACGATCCCGCCGAGAAACCGCTCGATGCTGTCGCCATTGTGCAGAAGCGGCAGGACGACGATTTCAAAGCGGCGGGAAGCGGCCTTGTCTTGTGGCGTTTCGGCGAAGAGTTGAAGAACGCCGCCGTTCCGCCGGCAAACGTTAAGGTTTCGGTTAAGCGCGAAGCGGTCGGGTTCGCGCCAGCCTTCGAGAAAATTCTCGCCACGCATTTCCTGTCCGAAGATCTCGCAGACGCGGGTGCCCGCCAGCCGGTAGACGAAGGTGCCCGGCTCGCTGAGTTCGAGAATGAACGTATCGGGCAGGATGTCGGCGATCTGCGCGGGTTCGATTTCAAAACGGCGTGGCGCGATCCGGTCAGCGCGCAGGCCGTTCCAGTATTCGTATAGCGTGCTGTTGGCTCCCGTCTTCATGCCGGGTTCTACTCCCCTGGTCGTGGCGCGTGGCCCGTGTATCGTGTTTCGAACAAACTCGGGGTGTGCCGGGACGGGACAGACCCTTCGGGTTCGTTAGGTGTTCACGGGTTCGGGAGCAGCAAACGTGCCAGACAACACCGGGAGGGGTTTTCGGCCCGCAATTGCCGTTGGAAACCGGGCACAGCTTGCCGGCGCACCGGCCAGCGGTTAACGCTGCGCCAACGTGGGAGGGTGTTGCGGCTTCGCCGTCGCGTCGGGATTCCCTATCGGGACAATGGTCCCGCGACCTTCGTTAGGATTATCGGCCGACGAGGCGCTAAGCGCCGCTTTCGAGGCTAAAGGAGCAGGTGCGTGCAGCAACGCGAACATGAGCCCATTTTCAACGTTCCCGGCAGCGTCGTGGCGCTGATTGGGATCTTCATCCTCGTCCACATGGTGCGCAACGCCCTGCCCATCGAGCAGGATGAATGGATGACGGTGGCGATGGCGTTCGTGCCGGCCCGCTACGCCGGGTTTGCCGATCAGATCGCCGGCGGTCAGGTCGCGATGTGGACGTCCTTCCTGACGCACATGCTGGTGCACGGCGATGTCATGCACTTGATGTTCAATTCCGCATGGTTCCTGGCCTTCGGCGGCGCCATCGCGCTCCGCATCGGGACGGCGCGTTTTCTCGCGTTCACCGCCTTCACGGGGATCGTCGGTGCTTTGACGTTCCTGGCGTTCCACTTCGGCGATGCGATTCCCGTGGTCGGCGCTTCGGGTGCTGTCTCGGGCATGATGGGAGCGGTGATGCGTTTCCTGTTTTCGGCGATCGATATGGGCAGCTTTGCCTTGTTGCGAGAAGCGCCGCGCTCCGTACCCTTGATGGGATTGCAGCAGGCGCTAACCGACCGCCGTGTTCTCGCCGTCACGGCAATCTGGCTTCTCCTGAATGCGATCACGGCGTTTGGGATCCCGGGTGTGACCGACGGGGCCGAGGTGGCTTGGGAGGCGCATCTGGGAGGCTACCTGGCAGGTCTCCTTTGTTTCGGGCTCTTCGACCGGCCGACGCGGCGCAGGTTCGAACCGAGAATTGTTCGCTAGCGCAAAAATTCTTTCGCAACGGCAGCATGTTAGCGGGGAGGCGATTTCAGAAGTTATTTCGGCTCGACGCACACGAATCCGGCGTTTCCCGGCTTGCCATTTGTGTCAATCTACCGCAGCATTCCTGACGGATTTCGTCGGTGGAGCGCCACGGGAGACGCGCCAGCCTCACAGCAGGTCGAGGCGTTCGCTCGATGGCAAGACACCAGGGCAGACAGGAGGAGACCGGAATGAACGTCGCATCGCTTTTGAAGGCAAAGGGGCGCGCGGTCGCCACGGCCCGGCCCGAAACGACGCTTTCGCAGATCGCCGGCCAGCTTGCTGAAAAAAGCATCGGTGCGATTGTGATCGTTGACGAACGTGATGAGGTTATCGGGATCGTGTCGGAACGCGATGTCGTGCGGGCCTGCGCAACCAACGGTGCCGAGGCGCTCACTCGACCGGCTTCCGAAGTCATGACGCGCAACGTCGTTTCCTGCAGCGAAGATCGCACCGTCGAGCAGTTGATGGAAACGATGACGAAAGGCCGTTTCCGTCACGTGCCCGTGGTGGAGAACGGTAAACTCGTCGGCATTATTTCAATCGGCGACGTCGTGAAGAACCACATCGCCGAGGTCGAGATGGAAGTCAGCGCCATGCGGGACTATCTCGCCACCGGCTGAGAGTTCTCTAGCTAATCGGTCAATTCGGCAGGTGCGGGGCTTCGCTCGGCCCTGTCTTGTCGCTTTGGGTCATGCGCTCGCGGCTATGCGTCCACGGGCGAGGGCGCTTCGGCGAGATGATTATGGCGGATGGCGAGTTCCTGTTTGATCATCTCGATCTCGCGTTCGGCGGCAAGGCGACCGTATTCGATCAACTCTGCGGCGCGGTGGAAATCGAATAGATTGATCCCGTAAAGACGCGGCGAGATCATCGCGTCGGGCGGATCGCCGGCCAGCCGTGAGCGCGCGATGCGATCCTGGACGATATTGAACGCCTCCACCATCACGGTCGATATGCCCGGCGCGTTGTCTCCCGCCCCGAAGATCTGTCGCTGGAGCAGTCGTCGGGCGTTGAACGGTGCCGCTTCGGCCTTCTGACCGGTTGCCTCGACGACAGGCTTGTCCTCGGGTTCCGTTTCGAGATCCATCGCAGGCGCAAGCGTGCCGCGCGCGGACAGATCGAAGTTGAGGTTGACGGCAATGACGTAGCGCGCACCCATCGCCCGGCAGACCGAAATCGGCACAGGGTTCACGAGGGCGCCATCGAACAGCCAACGTCCCTTGATTTTGACAGGCTTGAAGATGCCCGGCAGCGCGTAGGATGCGCGGATGGCGTTGGCGAGACCGCCCTTCGTCAGCCAGATTTCGTGACCGGTGCCGATTTCCGTAGCGACGGCGGTAAAACCGGTGTCGAGATCTTCGATCCGCTGTCCGCCAACCGTTTCAATCAGACGCTCCGTCAAGCGGCCTCCGGTGATGAGACCGGAGCCCGAAAGGTTGAAGTCGAGAAAGCCCCAGACGCGGCGGGGGCTCAATTCCCGCGCAAAGGCTTCGATCTGGTCGAGGTGTCCCGCCGCGTAACAGCCCCCGACGACCGCGCCGATTGAGGTTCCGGCAATGAAATCCGGACGAATGCCGTGATCTTCCAAGGCCCGCAGCACACCGATGTGGGACCAACCGCGCGCGGCACCGCCGCCCAGCGCCAGTCCGATCTTGACTTTCGACATGCCTCTTTCTCCAACGGGCGGTGCGTGCGGCCGCCAATGCGGAACGTGCCCTTTGGCCCGGTTCGTTCGCGGCAATCCGGGCGCGAGCCCGGAAGCCCTCCACGGTCATCGTCGTCTGGCCGACTCAACCGTCCATGCAGCGATCATACCACGCCAAATTGTCGCGGGATTTACCCAAGTGACAATGCGCGCGACGATCTGTGTCTTTTTCTCCCGTCCTGCTTCGCGGGCGAGGGGCGCCTCCCAAGCGGTGCGCGCGGATTGCAAAAGCAGGCTACCTCAGTTCGCACCCCTCACCCTGATATGGGTCACCGGCTCTTGTCGTCATAGACCGTGGCGGGATCGAACATCGGGTCGCCGCCGACAGAAGCGAGCCGCACCCGGCCATCGGGGTCGCGCAGAACCTCGCGGTAAAAGCAGGACTGCCGGCCCGTGTGACAAGCCGCGCCCCGGCCTGCCGTTTCCGCCGTGAGCCACAGCATGTCCTGATCGCAATCGGTCCGCAGCGACTTTACTTTGAGGACGTTGCCGCTTTCCTCGCCCTTGTGCCAGAGACGGCGGCGCGAACGGCTGTAGAAGTGGGCCTCGCCCGTGCGAAGGGTTCGGTCCAATGCTTCGGCGTTCATGTAGGCGAACATCAGGACTAGGCCGCTTGCGGCGTCGGTGACGACGGCGCCGATCAGCCCGTCGTTATCGAAGCGCGGCGTAAAGCGATCTCCTTCTTCGAGTTCGGCCTTGTCGCCGGGCGGCTCGAACCGCGCCAATTCGCCTCCCCCTTGGTCGTTTGTCCGCTCCGTCACGATGGCCTCCCCTGCGGATGCAACCGGGTTAGACCGTGGGGCGTCTCCCCGCGCGAACTAATCCGCCGCTTCTGGCTTGCGTTCCTGACACCTATATGGGCATGGAGAACGAATGACATGGCCCGGCGGCTGACAGTCAAGGCAATTCGCGCATGACCGACCTCGACGACATCTACTCCAATCGCATCCTGGAACTCGCCGCGAGCATCCCGCGGACCGAGCGACTGGCATCTCCGGATGCAAGCGCCACCGCTCATTCGAAACTATGCGGCTCTACGGTTACCGTCGATCTCAAGATGGAAGACGGCGCGGTTAGCGACTTCGGACAGAACGTAAAGGCGTGTCTCCTGGGGCAGGCGGCCGCTTCGGTGGTGGGGCGAGAGATCGTCGGCACCAAGTCGGAGGAGCTTCGGGAAATCGCGCGCCAGGTGCGCGCCATGCTGAAGGACAACGGCGCTCCGCCGGAAGGCCGGTGGTCGGATCTCGCCGTCCTTGAACCGGTGCGGGACTACAAGGCGCGCCATCCCTCGACGCTTCTGGTTTTCGACGCCGTCCTCGATGCGATATCGGAAATCGAAGCCGAAGAAGCCGCCGGATCGGCGGCCGCGCGGGCCGGTTAAGTTCGGGAGGGGGCGCCGATGGCCAGGGTTCGAAAGGTAGCCGACGTCGAACCGCGAACGGGGACGGCCTATCCTGCGCCCTTTGCCGAAGGGTTCGACGGCCGCCTGAAACGGGCACTGACAGGCGAACTCGGGATCACGCAGTTCGGGGTGAATGTGACGACGCTGGAGCCCGGCGCCCGTTCGTCCCAACGCCATTGGCACCGCGAAGAGGACGAAGTCGTCTATATTCTCGAAGGCGAACTGACCCTGGTGACCGACGAAGGCCGGACCCGGTTGACGCCGGGCATGGCGGCCGGCTTTCCCCGCCGGTGAAGCGAACGGACTTTGCCTCGTGAACGAGGGAACCGCACCGGCCACGTATCTAGAGATCGGATCGCGATGTGCCAATGAGCTCGCCGTCTACCCCGACATCGATCTCATGGCCGAGAAGCGCGACGGCGTGTTCGTTTTCCGGCGGAAGGACGGGACGCCTTACGAATGCTAGCGCGCGCGGGCGGGATGGCTCTTGAAGCTGCCGATCCACGTGTATCGCTGGACGCTGAAGCCCTATGTGGGCTGGCAATGCCGTCATCTCCCAACGTGCTCGGCTTATTCGCTGGAGGCGATCGACCGGAACGGTGCGTGGCGCGGCTTCTGGCTGATGAT
Organism: Filomicrobium sp.; assembly: GCA_965226995.1. Lineage (GTDB taxonomy): Bacteria > Pseudomonadota > Alphaproteobacteria > Rhizobiales > Hyphomicrobiaceae > Filomicrobium. The sequence goes on along the minus strand of CBDDFK010000006.1, from coordinate 1,056 downwards.
TTCACGGCTGTCGCGTTGCCGCCCGTGGGGAACGGCCGGGTACGATCCGGTCCCCGATATACGGCATGAGCGCCACTGGCTGGCACCCTGGCGCTATGGGCGCTGGACCGGCGCGCACATGTCCGGTCAGTGGCAATCCAAAAACGACAAGGACTGATCCGGATCAACTTCTTGGCGCTGCGGACTTGAGCCGTGTCAAAGCAAGGAACGCGGGCTCACTTAGCTTCTTTCGCGACGATTATTGATCGCATTGAGGCAAGGAGGATGCGATGCGCTTTCTGGTGATGCTGTTGGTGTTTGTCATCGCGGCGCCGGTTGTTGTCGGCTCGATGATTATCCCGCTAACCGATCCAGCCTGGGGGCTTCGACGGCTGGAAGTATTTCCCCTACGTCGTCGGGCTCGGCGCTCTCATCGCGCTACCGGTAAGCTATGTCATTTCCGGTATCGTCATGAAGCGCGTCGGGAATTCCCAGACGGCATCCTGAAGCGTCGAACGGGCGATCGTCCGCGCTCCGCTCTTCTATCCTCCCCTACTGGCTCGGTTGTGTGCGCTCAGGTGCGCCAGCCGGGCCTTTTTCTATATATCTCATGCCTTCAGCCGAGACACCTGGCGCGGGATTGCGACTTTGTTCGGCCGATTGAGCAACGCCGCCCGGCATTCGGGGCGACGCTCAGTACTCGGCGGCGGAAAACCCTTGCTTTTGGTTCGCCGCGGGCGTTCGATTTGCCATAGCCGGAGATTTTCGGCGGGAGATCGGAAGAACGCGGTTTGGGGAGATAAAGCGGGAATGCACGTTATCGGGGCCGGTGTCGGTCGTACGGGGACCTATTCACTCAAGGAAGCCATCAATCAGCTCGGGCTCGGACCGTGCCATCACATGGAAGAGGTGCTGCAGAACCCGCAGGCGCAGCTTTCCTTATGGAAGGCTGCCGCCGCGGGACAGGCTGACTGGCCGAGCGTATTCGCGAACTACAAGAGTGCGGTCGACTGGCCGACGGCGCGTTTCTATCGCGAACTCAATGAGGCCTATCCTGACGCCAAGTTCGTGCTGACC
>CBDDFK010000005.1:0-54279 GCA_965226995.1 Filomicrobium sp. | reverse complement strand
CGCTCCGCGCCGACCGCGCACGTATCCAGGTCGGCCGCATATCGCCGTTCGGGCTCCTTGAAATGTCGCGCCAGCGCCTGCGCACCGGCGTGCTCGAAGGTTCGACGACGCCGTGCCCGCATTGCCAGGGAACGGGCATCATCCGTTCGGTGGAATCCGTCGCCCTCGCCGTCCTGCGCGGCCTTGAGGATGCCGTGACGGCGGGCAGCCGCGCGCCTCTGATCGCCAACACCACGGCCGAGGTCGCGCTGTATATACTCAACAACAAGCGCCAGTTCGTGATCGACATGGAAGCGCGGCTGGGGTTGCCCATCGCAATCGAATCCTCGCCCAAGATGGCCGGCGCTAACTTCACCATCGAAAAGGGTGAGGCCGTCGCGATGCCGGTGCCGAAGTCGCGCGCCGACGCGGTCAGTGTCGACTGGGGCTTCGAGGATGACGAAGAGGCCTCTCCGCCCGCCGCTGCCGAAGCAACCGAAGAAGCAGTCGCTGAATCGGACGATTCCGAGGAACAGGGCCGCTCCTCGCGCCGCCGCCGCCGCCGTCGCGGCGGACGCCGCAGCGGCGCCGACCGTGGCGCGGACACCGCCGCAATGGATGACGATAGCCGGGAACCGACCGATGAACCCGGTGACAGTGCTGATGCCGATTCCGAGGACGCAGACGACTTAACGGCTAACGCCGATGCACAGGAAGACGGCGAGGAACGCGCAGGCCGCCGCCGTCGTCGTGGCCGCCGCGGCGGCCGCCGGAACCGCGCCAAGAATCGCGCCGATGCCGACACAGGCGATGACGAAAGCGACGACGCGGAAGCAGCCGGTGACACCGATGCGCCGAGCGCGGCTAACGACGACGACACGCCTCCGGCTTCTGGCGAGACGGTCGATGCGCCGCAGGACGAGGCCGGGAACGATGTGGATAACGCCGAGCAGTCGCCTCCCGTGGCCGCCCGATCCGTCGCCGCAACGGCCCCTGAAGCAGAGACCGATGAGGTGGCAGCCGCGAGCCAACCCGCAAGCGACCATGAGACCGCAACGGCTGCAGATGAAGAGCGGCCAACGACGGCTTCGGACCTGGTAACGCCGATCCAGGTCGACGACGGCGCCAAGCCGGCGGAAGCCGAAGATAAGGTGGCCGCCGAGGACGCTAGAGAGGCTTCCGAGGCCGAGGAAACTCCCGCCCGCCGTTCCCGTGGCGAGCCTGTTTCCAGCCCGCCGCGCATCGAGCGGATTACCGTCGCTCCAAATGGCCACGGCTCCGGTGAAGCGGATGAACCGCAGGACGAGGCGGCAAGCGAGCAGCCGGCTCAGGAAGACGATAAGCCGACCCGGCGCGGCTGGTGGCAGCGCAAGCTGCTCGGCGGCGCATAATCCGTCGCCCGCAAAGCGCCAAATCGCCAACAAAAGGAAAACCCCTCGCCGGCACATGCTGACGAGGGGTTTTCACAGGCCTCCCGAGGCAAAGCCGCCAGGGATTTTACGGCCACCGGCGACCTTGGGATAAGGCTTCCGGTAACGGGCTGCCCGTTGTTGTCGCTGGTCGCGCCCCTGAGGGGACGGGGGGGTTGAGTAAGGCGGGGCATCTCCCGGCGACAAGGAAACCCTACGTCTCGCCGGTCCGCGCCGCTGTTCCGCAGGGAACGCGTCCGCGATTATCTCGAAAAAATGAAGCCCGCGCTCTTTTCGAAATGGCAGCCGCTTCGCCGTCAGTCTTCGGCGGCGATCCGCGCCTGAAGGGCCTCGATCTGGCCGAGCGCGGTTTCCGGCGAGATCAGCCGGGGGAGCCGATGGAAGTCGGCCTGGATCTTCAAGGCCTGCTCCAGGCGAACCTGGAATTCCTCGCGCCCCACCTCGATGGCCCCGAACTGCCGCAGATGCTCCGTCACGAACTGAGTATCGAGCAGGACGAACCCGCCGGCGATCAGCCGCCCGCACAGGTGAACGAGCGCGATCTTCGATACGTCGCGCTCAACCGAGAACATGCTCTCGCCGAAGAAGGCCCCGCCCAGCGCGACACCGTAGAGCCCCCCCACCAGACGCGATCCGTCCCAGACCTCCACCGTGTGGCAATGCCCGAGATTGAACAGGTCGCGGTAGAGCTGCCGGATGCGGCTGTTGATCCACGTCGACCGGCGCCCGGGACGCGAGGCCGCGCACCCTTCGATGACACCGTCGAACTCACTGTCGATCCTGACATCGTAGGGCGTCCCCCGGATGGTCTTCTTCAGACGCCGGGGAACATGCACCTGGTCGAGGGGCAGGATGCCGCGATGTTGCGGCTCGATCCAGTAGAGCGCCGGATCGTAGGCGCTTTCAGCCATCGGGAAGATGCCGCAGGAATAGGCCTTGAGCAGGACCTGCGGCGTAATCTCGATCATGATGTCGTCGCGGGAAGCCACGAGACGAAACTCTCCTAAAGATCAATTGGCTGAGGCGGCAGCATAAGAGAATGCCGTCCGCCTGAAAATTGATCCAGAAGATTATGGCTTAGAGAGGAAATTTTCGAGCCAGTGTATGTCGTACATGCCGTTTGCGATATCCGGCTGGCGGATCAACTCGTTGAACAGCGGGATCGTCGTCTCGATACCGTCGATCACGAACTCCGACAACGCTCGCTTCAGCCTCATCAGGCATTCGTTGCGGGTCTTTCCGTGAACGACCAGCTTGCCGATCAGGCTGTCGTAGTAGGGCGGGATCGAATAGCCCTGGTAGACGCCGGAATCGACCCGCACGCCCAGCCCGCCCGGCGGATGCCAGTACGTGATACGGCCTGGCGACGGCCGGAAAGTGCGCGGGTTCTCGGCGTTGATACGGCATTCGATGGCATGACCGGAGAACGTCACGTCACTCTGGCTGATCGTGAGCTGTGAGCCCGACGCCACACGGATCTGTTCGAGCACGAGATCGATTCCGGTGATCATCTCCGTTACGGGATGCTCGACCTGGAGGCGCGTGTTCATCTCGATGAAATAGAACTCGCCGTCCTCATAAAGGAACTCGATGGTGCCTGCGCCGCGATAATTGAGCTTGCTCATCGCCTTGGCGACCGTTTCGCCGATACGCCGGCGGGAATCGGCATTGAGCGACGGCGAGGGCGCTTCTTCCAGAATTTTCTGATGGCGGCGCTGCAACGAACAGTCACGCTCGCCCAGATGGATCGCGTTACCCTGCCCATCGCCGAACACCTGGATCTCGATGTGACGCGGCTTGGTCAGGAATTTCTCGATGTAGACGGTATCGTCGCCGAAGGCCGCCTTGGCTTCCGAGCGGGCCGCGGCCATGGAGGACAAAAGGTCCTTGGCCTCGTGAACGACCTTCATGCCACGCCCGCCGCCGCCGGATGCCGCCTTGACGAGCACCGGATAGCCGATCTCGGCTGCGACTTTCTTGGCCTGATCCTCGCTGTGGATGCCGCCCTCCGAGCCCGGCACCACGGGAATTCCGAGCGACTGAACCGTTTCTTTCGCGGCGATCTTGTCGCCCATGATGCGGATGTGCTCGGACGTGGGGCCGATGAACGTGATGTTGTGGTCTTCGAGGATTTCGGCGAAGCGGGCGTTCTCCGAGAGGAACCCGTAGCCAGGGTGCACCGCGTCGGCGCCGGTGATTTCACAGGCTGCAAGCAGGCGCGGGATGTTGAGATAGCTGTCGGAAGCCTGCGGCGGACCGATGCACACGCTTTCGTCGGCAAGCCGCACGTGCATGGCTTCCGCGTCGGCGGTCGAATGGACCGCGACGGTGGCTATGCCGAGTTCCTTGCAAGCCCGCTGGATTCTGAGAGCGATCTCACCGCGGTTGGCGATCAGGACTTTATCGAACATGGACCGCTTACTCGATGATAATGAGCGGCTCGCCGAATTCGACGGGCTGACCGTTTTCGAAAAGGACCGCCGACACAGTCCCCGACTTCGGCGCAGGGATGCTGTTCATGGTCTTCATGGCTTCAATGATGAGCACGGTGTCGCCCTGATTGACGCGGCTGCCCACCTCGACGAAGGGCGCCGCGCCGGGTTCCGGCGAACGATAGGCGGTGCCGACCATCGGCGACTTCAGGGCACCGGGATGACGGGCGAGATCGGCCGCGCTCGGGTCGGTGCCGCCTGCCTGCACGGCATCCGCAGGCGCCGCGGCCGGCGCGGCAAGAGCGGCCGGCGCCGCTGCCGCGATGTTGAGCTGCCGCGCAACCCGCACGCGTAGACCGCTCTTCTCGATCTCGATCTCGCTGAGACCGGTCTCGTTCAATAGCTCCGCCAGCTCGCGGATGACCTCGTTTTCCGTGATGGCGCTCGGCTTGGCGTCCTTGGCGGTCATTCCTTCTTGTCCCCTGGTGGTCATCGGCCGCTTCGCGGACCGTCCTTTGCGTTTTGTCACGATGCCCGCGCTTCGATCAGTTCCGCCAGCGCTTCGACGGCCAGTTCGTAGCCTTTCGCTCCGAGACCGCAGATTACGCCGTCCGCGCCCAGCGAAATATAGGAATGCTGGCGAAAAGCATCGCGCCGGAAGATGTTGGAGAGATGCACCTCGATCACGGGCGGATCGAAGGCTTGCAACGCATCGAGCAGCGCCACCGAGGTGTGCGTATACCCCGCCGCGTTGACGATGAGGCCGGCAGCGCGCCCCCGCGCCTCCTGCACCCAGTCGATCAGTTCACCCTCGCGGTTCGACTGGCGAAAATCGATTTCCAGTCCGAATTTGGCCGCACGTTCCCGCGTCAGCCGCTCGACATCCGCAAGCGTAGCGGTGCCGTAGACTTCCGGCTGGCGCTGTCCAAGCAGATTGAGGTTGGGCCCGTTGAGGACGTAGAGGGTCTTCGCCATGAACTGTTTGTTTTACCACGCTGCCGGCTGGTTTCTTTGAAGCCGGCTCGAAGTCAGGCTTTCGCCGATTGAGGCTAGTGTGGTGATCGAGAATTCGCCAACATTCAAAGCCCGCCCGGGCGCGAATTTATCGATCTGAACCACAGTAGCAAACTATTGTTGCAAGTGTCCCTTTTGATTCCGAAGTTCGCTCCTGCCGCCAGCCGCCAATGACGGCGAACTTCGGAATTGGGCCACTAGTGCAGCTTCTGACCTTCGAATACCCGATCGCAGCTCAGCCTCGAAGCAAACGTCAGATGCATGGGCTGCATGAGAACCGCGGAGTTTTCGCGTCGCTCCTGGTTCTGACATTCGTTCGAAACCTAGCCGCACCGGAATGCAGATGTCAGAGCCGGAACACTAGGTGTGAATGAGGTTGGGCCAAGCGTCTACCAGCTTTCCCCGGTGAAGCAAAGTCGCCGCGAGCCGAAGTCCGTGAATCATACGCTCGCAAACAAGAGGTGCCGTCCCTGGCGACCGGCGGAAGACGAAAGCCTCGTCCCGCATTAATCAGCCGCCACCTGAAATATAAAGCCGGCGCTGTGGCCACCGCCCGACATTCAGACCCGCCGCGTGCATCCAAAGAGACGCGGCCTAAGCCATTGAATAAAAGAAATGAAAAGGGCGCGCTTCGTACCCAGGAAGCGCGCCCCGCATTTCTTCAACCGTCAGCCGACTGCGCTCAGCAGACTTCGCAGCCGTCCTTGCGGAGTTCCTTGATGTGCGAGGCAAGCTGTTCGTAGAGGTTTTCAGGCGCACCGGGGATCGTCCGGTCTCCAACCAGGAAGTGAGGCGTACCGTTAATGCCCATTTTCTGGGCAAGCTGGCGGACCTTATCGATCTCCTGCTTCACCGCATCCGACTCCATGTCCTTTTCGAGCTTCCCGACATCGAGTCCGATTTTCTTCGCGATCTTCAACGAAACGTCCTTGTTGACAGAGCCGCGGTAGTTGAGGAGCGCCTGGTGCATCTCCCAGTATTTGCCCTGCTGCTTGGCGGCGAGTGCCACCTTGGAGGCTTCTTCCGAGCCCTGCGACAGGATCGGCAGTTCCTTGAAGACAACACGGACGTTGTTGTCTTGCTCGATCAGCTTTGCGACTTCAGAAAACCCGCGTTTGCAGTATCCGCAGTTGTAGTCGAAGAACTCGACAACCGTGATGTCGCCCTTCTCCGCGCCTGCCGACGGCGCATCCTCGCGGCGGTAAAGCTCCCCGGCGTTGGATTTGATCGCGGCCTTCATTTCGGCGGCCTGGATCTTCTCCATCTTCTCATTAAGCGCCGTCTGAACCTCGATCAGCAACTCGGGGTTCTTGAGCAGGTAGTCGCGCACGATGGCCTCAATGCCCGCGCGTTGCTTATCGTCGAAGATTTTCGCCGCCTCTGTGTCGCCGGCTTTGGCGTCTTCTGCCGTCGCGCTTCCCCAGGTTCCCGCAAACAGCACACCGGCGCCAAAAAGGGCCACGCCGGCTGCCAGGACCGGCCCCCGGCGGAGCAGTGAAGCGGGCTTGAAGGTCGTGGGGGTCATCGTTCGTCCTCTGATTTGTTTCGGTCGGGTTTCGGGCTGCCAGGGCCGCCTGACGTAAGCATTGAACTTACTCCATGGCAGGCAATAGCGGGCGTTTTGCCGACGCGCAGCTTAATTCTGCGAAAGCAACGCAACGTGAACGGCCGTTACCCCTGCGGCTGATAGCGCAGGATGTCTTCGTTCTTGATCCACTCCGGCGAACCGGCCTTCAGCGCATTATGGGCTCGCTTGGCGAAAATCTGCGCCTGCTGCAGGTTGCCTTCGATGAAGAAGGCCTGCGCGGTCATGGCGTCGGCCTTCGGTCGATCGCCCTGATTATAGTAGGCCGTGGCCAAAAGCCGGTAGGCACGCGGGTTCTTGTCCGCGATGAGCGAAGCCTTCAGGAGCTTGACGGACTCACTGACCGAGCCGCTTGCACCGGAGTTCTGCAACGCCGTCGCGAGTTGCACCTGCATGAGAGGCGGCGTGCCCTTTGCCAGGCTGATCGCCTTACGCAGGAAAGGAATTGCCTCGCGGGACTTGCCCGAACGCATCAGAAGATCGCCCTTGAGCTCCCAGAAGTAGGGGTAGCTCGGGCGTTCCGCGATAAGCTGATCGAGGTCCGCCAGGGCCGCCTCGAGTCCGCCACGACCGCCCTGGAAGAACCGGGCGATCGCGCGCCCGTAGCGCGCCGGCATCGAGTTGTCCGAGCGCGGATACCGGTTGAACGTCACGGCGGGCGACTCGAGATATCCCGACAGTTTCGCCCGCATCAAATCGTGACGAAGTTGCAGCTCGGCCGGATCCGGCTTGTCGTAATACGGGCTGGCCTTAGCACCGCGGCGAAGCTGCGCCAGGCGGTCGGTAGCCACCGGGTGGCTTCGAACGAACGGATCCTGATAGGTCGCGGAGATGTATTCCTGCTGGGCAAACCGCTCGAAAGTCTCGAGCATGCCGCGGGCCGACTGTTTCGTGCGTTCGAGCACCTTTAGGCCGAACTGATCTGCCGCTGATTCCTGCGAACGCCGTTCGGCCAGAAGCGACCGCATGACGAGGCCTGGCCCCGTTGAAAGCCCGGCGCCGCCCAGGCCCGTGAGGTCGCTGTTGCCCGTGGCGGCACCGACGCCGCCAAGCCCGGCCGCCAGGATCTGCAGCAACAGCGCGCGTGTCTGATCTTTCTTGATGCGCTGGCGCAAGGCGGCCATGTGACCGCCGGCGATATGCCCGAATTCGTGCGCGATAACGCCGATCACCTGATTGGGCGTATCGGACTGCATCAACATGCCGGTGTGAACGAAGACGTTCTGCCCGTCGACGACGAAGGCGTTGAAGGCGTCGCTCTTGACGATCCGCATATCGATCCGCCCGGAACCGAGGCCCGCCGCCCTGGAGAGCGGCTGCGCGTAGTCGCTGAGCAGTTCTTCGATCTCGCTGTCGCGGATCAACGGGATGCCGGCCTGGGCTTCGGCACGCTTGACGGCGAGTAAGGCCGCCGCTGCGAAGCTCGCCAGGAACACGCCGAGCAGTGCGCCGGCGCGCAATTTCGGGAACGTCATTGTGTCAAAGCCCCCTGGAATTTGGTGACATGGCATTTCGTGTCGCGGCGTTTTTTCGAGCCTGACCGGTGGACATCGCGTAGCCTTTGAGCCTCGGTCGGTTTTGTGTCCCGCACGCCGCCGGTGCTATCGCGGAACCTTCGCCGCGCATGTCGAGTGCGCCGTTCCGCCGGCACTGACTGTGCCGCGACCATTAAAGCGGCCTGAACCCGGTACTCGCACAGGTTGACGAAGCGGATGCTACCGTCCGCGAATATGTTTACGGCTGGAAACTAGAGACCGACCGGATTGGCGTCAACGCGCCCGGTCTCGCCCCGCTCTTGCCTGCAAACAACCGCTTTTCAGGCCGATCAGCGGGCTCTAATGAGGCAGCACCGTGGCACAAGGCCCGCCGCGAGACCAGGCGGGCAAGCAAATTCACGTGAGGAGGAAAGATATGCGCAAACGGGCCATGACCGGTGCGGACCGCAGCGATATCGACGGTTTTCTGGTGATGGACGTCATGCGCGCCGCGGCGGAACTGGAAAGCCGGGGCATCGACGTGGTGCATATGGAGGTCGGCCAGCCCGGAACCTCAGCGCCGGCACGGTCGCGGCAGGCTGTCGCCAGCGCCCTCGAAACCGAAAGCCTGGGATATACCTTGTCGCTCGGCCGCGATGACCTCCGCGCCGCGATTGCCCGCCATTACCAAGAGACATATGCCGTCGATGTCGACCCCGGCCGCGTCGTGATCACGAATGGTTCCTCTGGCGCTTTCCTCCTGGCGTTCACCGCGCTCTTCGACGCCGGAAACCGGGTGGCGCTCCCCAATCCCGGATACCCCTGCTACCGCCAGATCCTGAAGGTCCTCGACCTCGAAACGGCACTGATCGACACCGCGGCAGCCGACCGGTGGATGCCGACCGCGGCAACGCTTCGTGCAACGCACGCCGCGACCGCGCTCAACGGGCTACTCGTCGCGTCGCCAGCCAATCCGACCGGAACGATGCTGACGCCGGACCGGCTCGAAAGCCTGCTTGAGACCTGCGCCGATCTCGGCCTGTGGTTCATCTCCGACGAGATCTATCACGGCCTGACCTATGACCGTCCGGCCGCGACCGCCCTGCAGTTCTCGAACGACGCGATCGTCATCAACAGCTTCTCGAAGTATTTCTCGATGACGGGATGGCGCGTCGGATGGATGGTGGTTCCCGAACGGCTCGTACGGACGTTCGAGCGGTTGGCGCAGAACCTGTTCATCTGCGCCCCGGCGGTCTCACAGGTCGCAGCGCTGGCCGCCTTCGAGGCGACCGGCGAACTGGAGAAAAACCGCGCCGTCTACGCATCCAACCGCGATCTTCTGCTGCGCGAACTCCCCAAAGCCGGCTTCGACCGGATCGTTCCCGCCGACGGCGCCTTTTATCTCTATTGCGACATCGCCCATCTGGACGATGACAGCGCCGCGCTCGCCCGCCGCATCCTCGAAGAAGCACACGTCGCCGTCACACCTGGCATCGATTTCGATCCAAGGCGCGGCAGGCAATTCCTGCGCTTCTCGTACGCGAGATCGGCAACGGATATCGCCGAAGGCGCACGTCGCTTGCGTCTCTGGGCGAACGGCTGACCCGTGGAGGAGGGAAAAACATAAAAAAGGGGCGGGGCACCCTCGGCGCCGCGCCCCATTATTATGAAACCTAGCTTCCGCCAGCTCTTATCCGAACGCGATCAATCGCACTCGACGTAGCCGGTGTAGGTCAGGATGTTGTTCTTCTCGTTCGACTCGTCGATCAGGTTGTAGGGATCGACAACGGCGAAGACAGTGATCTTCGTCCGGCCCTGTTCGTCTTTCTCGTTCGTGACTTCGACCTGCGTGCTGCCCGGCATGAGCGAGCTGATTGCCGCCGCCGTTTCGCCGTTCCATTCTCCGCCGCCCGGCAGACCGGCGCTCTTCTGGAAGGCCGCCAGCGCGCGCCGTGAACCCGGACCCCACGCGCCATCGACGGAGATCGAGTAGAGCCGGTCCTTGAGGAACTGCTGCACCGCGCGGGCCAGATCCTCGTCGTTGTCGAGCGCATCGGCGTCGGACGGCAGACCGCCGGCCGTCGCCGAACCGCCGTAGCCGTTGTAGTTGCGGCCGCGCTTCGTCTTGTTGCGCCCGACGCTGAAGGTGACGGCGCGCTGCTCGCCCGGCTCGATCTTCGAGCGGCTGGTGTCTTTGTCGATGAGGTCGATGTTTTCCGGCACGTAGACGGCGACGAAGCTGCGGAAGAATTCGCCCGCGCCGCGCAGGTTGGCTTCCGAGTTGCCTTCGTTACGGATAACGATGCGGCCCTTCACGAGCGGCTGGCTCGCCTCGCAGCTCACGAATTCGACGACCGAGTCCGCACCCTGGATAACGAGGTCGGGCGCAGCGTTCGCGGCCGTCCCGGCGGTGGCGAGAGCAACGGCTGCGCCGGCTCCCAGAATTCCCTTAAGTGCCTTGAGCGTCATTGTTCTTCCCTCTGGTACTTTGCCTGACGGCGACGAAGATCGCCCGGACATTGCAAAAACTCCCTGTGCGAATCAAGCAACCGAGCAGTCAACAGGTCGAGACCGGGAGCCGGGGTGTTGCGCAAGCGCCTCGCGCAACCCTGACTCATCGGGCGATCCGCTGCCGGACAGTTTCCCACGTCTTCGGCGTTTCAGAGACGTCGGCGGGGCAAGAACACGGCGGCTTTATCTGCGTAGTGGATAAACCGGCTTATTCCCACTCGATCGTGCCGGGCGGCTTCGATGTGATGTCGTAGACGACGCGGTTGATCCCGTTCACCTCATTGATGATGCGGGTCGAAGCCCTCCCGAGGAACGTGTGGTCGAAGTCGAAGTAGTCCGCCGTCATGCCGTCCATCGAGGTCACGGCGCGAAGCGCGCACACGTAATCGTAGGTCCGCGAGTCGCCCATCACGCCGACCGTTCTGACCGGCAATAGAACCGCGAAGGCCTGCCAGATCTTGTCGTAGAGACCGGCGTTGCGGATTTCCTCCAGATAGATGCGGTCCGCTTTGCGAAGGATTTCGAGCTTTTCCTCGGTGACTCCGCCCGGCATGCGGATGGCCAGGCCCGGACCGGGGAACGGGTGCCGGCCGACGAATTTCTCCGGCAGCCCCAACTCGCGGCCGAGTTCGCGCACCTCGTCCTTGAAGAGTTCCCTGAGCGGTTCGACCAGCTTGAGGTTCATGCGTTCCGGCAGGCCACCGACGTTATGGTGCGACTTGATCGTGACCGACGGCCCGCCGGTGAACGAAACGCTTTCGATCACGTCCGGATAGAGCGTGCCTTGCGCCAGGAACTCGGCCCCGCCGATTTTCGCGGCTTCCTCGTCGAAGACATCGATGAAGAGACCGCCGATGATCTTCCGCTTCCGTTCGGGATCCTCGACGCCGTCCAGTGCGGACAGGAACCGCTCGCCGGCATCGACGTGGACGAGCGGAATATTGTAGGCGCCGCGGAACATCTCCACGACCTCGTCGGCTTCGCCCGCCCGCAACAGCCCGTGATCGACAAAGATGCAGGTGAGCTGATCGCCAATCGCTTCATGGATCAGCACCGACGCCACCGCCGAGTCGACACCGCCCGAAAGCCCTGAGATCACCCGGCCGCTCCCCACCTGAGAGCGGATCTTCTCGACCGCGGCGGTTCTAAAATGCGCCATTGTCCAGTCGCCCGAAAGCCCGGCGATACGATGGACGAAGTTGGAAAGGATCTCCGCGCCTCGCGGCGTATGCACGACCTCCGGGTGGAACTGCACGCCGTAGAACCGCCGCGCCTCGTCGGCAATCGCCGCGAACGGCGCCCCCGGCGATACCGCAACCACGTCGAAACCCTCCGGCAGCCGGGTGACGCGATCGCCATGGCTCATCCAGACCGTATCGCGATGGCCGGGGTCGTAGACGTTGTCGAACAGCCGGCATGGCGCCGTCACCTCGATCTCGGCCCGCCCGAACTCACGCTCGTGCCCGCCTTCGACACCGCCACCGAGTTGCTCAACCATCGTCTGCTCGCCGTAGCAGATACCAAGGACAGGCAAGCCCGAGGTCCAGACCCATTCAGGCGCCCGCGGCGTTCCCATCTCTGTCACGCTGGCCGGCCCTCCGGACAGGATCACCGCCTTCGGGTCGAGCCGCTCACGCGCCGTCTCGGCCTGATTGAATGGCACGATCTCGGAGTACACGCCGGCTTCGCGGACTCGCCGCGCGATGAGCTGGGTCACCTGGCTTCCGAAGTCGATGATGAGGACGGTGTCGGTCATGGCGCAGATCGTTTCTGAGGTTCGGGGCGGCTCGATTCGCGCCGCCGGGCAAGCGATCAGGGCATAGATCATCGCTCGTTGCCGGGGTCAACATCGCCCCGGCCGCCGCACACAGGCACCGCCCGGGCGCACGTCCGGCGTCCCGCTCAGCCAGCGCCGTTAAGCTGCAGGAGCGACCAGTTGAGTGCCGCGGCGAACGACACCCAGGCAAGATAAGGCACGAACAGCAGCGCCGCGAGCCGGCTGACCCGCCAGGTGGCGATTATGAACATCGCGATCACCAGAGCCAGAAGCGACACGTCGATCATCGCCTGATCGATACGGTTCTGGCCGAACATGAAATACGACCACCCGGCGTTGAGTCCGAGTTGCAGGAACCAAAGGAAAAGCGAGAGGCCGAGCCCTTTCGAGCGCCACACCAGCCAGCCCGCCACCGCGATCAACAGGTACAGCAGCGACCAGACCGGGCCGAACACCCAATCGGGCGGCGTCCACGAGGGCTTGATGAGATCGGTGTACCAGACGCCCGGCGAAAAGGCGCTCGCCACCGAGGACGCCAGCGTCGTAATCAGAAGGAAGACCAACAGTGATATATAGCGGCGCATATTCCCTCAAAGCCCGTTCGCCCGAACCTTCCACCCGCCAAGCGAGCGCCGGCATACCATTTTAAACCGCGTCTTCACCCCGCATGGCGGCGGCGATCGCGCCAAGCACTTCGGGCACATGATCGTAGACCCAGAAGTGGCCCGCGCCTTCGATACGGTGACTGCGGCAGCCGTTGATCAGCCTGGCCAGCCAGAACGCAACTGCCGAAGGCACGATACGATCCCGCGTCCCTTGCCAGAGTACCGTATGCGCCGAGATTTTCGCGTAGTCGATATCCCAGGCCCGCGCAAACACGGTCAGATCCGCGATTCCGCCCTCGACGCCCTGGCGCAACGCCTCATGGGTCATGGCGATCACGCTGCGCTCGACATGCGGCTGCGAAAGGATCCGCGTGTCGTCGGACGAAAGCAGGTTGGCGAAGATCTTGGCGAACGACTTGGGAGCCGCCTTGAACGCGCGCGCCGCAAGCCCGGACTGCGCGGCTATGAGTGCGCGGTGTTGCGGAAGCCGAAGGAAGAACAGGCGATGCCCGCGCCCCAACCGCTCGCCCTCTGCCATGGCCGCGCGACCGATGCGCTTCTCGGTATCCACGAAGTCGCGCACCGGTCCCATCGGGCTGACCAGCCCGAGAACAGGAACGCGATGGCCGAGCTTCGCGGCCAGTGCGACGGCGTAAGGAGCCCCGCCGGAGATACCGAGCACCGCGAACCGATCGAGGCCCAGGGCCGTCGCAACATCTTCATGGAACGCCGTTCGACCGCAGAGCGTCGCGGCGGCATCGGGCGGCGTCAATCCATATCCCGGCCGGTCAGGACAATAGAGCGTCAACCCCAAATCCCGCGCCGGGCCGTCCGCGACGTCGAACATGACCCGGGCCGCCGGCGCCCCGTGCAGCGCCAGCACCGGCAAGCCGTCATCCGCCCCGTAGCAGGCGAGGCCGACCCGGCGGCCATCGCCGAATTCCAAGAGGCGGGTGTCTCCCTCGCCGTTTTCCCCGGACGACGGCCTCAACGCCTCAACCCTCCCGCCGCTCAAGCACGCAGACGAAGAACCCGTCGGTTCCGTGCGAGGCAGGCGTCAACTGCACCGCCGGCGGCCCCTTCGCATTGGCCTCCGCACCATTCTCCGCCGCTACCGCCGCCACGAGCGCCGAGGGCGGACACGCCTGCCCTGTCGCCGCTTCGAAGCGGGTGGCTGCCGAGGTTGTGACGAAATCCGGCCGCTCGCGCAGGAACCAGCCGATCTGCTCGCCATTCTCCGCCGGCAGCACGGAACACGTCACGTAGACCAGCCTGCCGCCCGGGCGCACCATAGAGGCGGCCTGCATCAATGCCGCACGCTGCTCGCCGATCCGTTCCTCCAGTGCTGCGGGCTTGAGCCGCCACTTCGCATCGGGACGCCGCCGCCAGGTCCCCGAACCGGTACAAGGCGCATCGACGAACACCACATCGAACCGGTCCGCGAGTTCGTCGAGAGCCGCCGCATCGCCAGCCTCCATGACCTGCACGTTGCGCGCACCGGCACGTTTCAGCCGTTCGAAGATGGGCCGCAGTTGCGCGCGCGAGGCATCGTAAGCGTAAATCTGTCCTGTGTTGCGGAGCTCGGCCGCCAAGGCCAGCGTCTTTCCACCGGCCCCGGCGCACAGGTCGAGCACCTGATCGCGCGGCCCGGCCCCGGCCATAAGCGCGGCGATCTGACTTCCCTCGTCCTGCACCTCGAACCAGCCCTTGCCGTGCGCCACGTCGGCTTCGACGTTGGGAGACTTCGCGGGGCCCGACGGCGCCGGTATCCGCACGCCATGCGGCGACCACGGCGTTACCGCCGCATCGAACTTTTGCAGTGCTTTCAGAACCTTCTCACGGGTCGCCTTCAGCGTATTCACGCGCAGGTCGACCGGCGCGCGCAGTGCCAGCGCCCGGCCCTCCGTCGCCGCCCGCTCGCCAAACGCCTGTTCGAAGGCGGGCGAAAGCCATTCTGGAATATCAGCGCGGACATGCAGCGCCGCGTTCTCCGGAACCTTTCTTTCGAAACCCGCGCGCTCCTCGTCCGTAAGAGGGGCCGGCGCGTGTTGCGAGCCGTCCGCAAGCTCCGCGATTTCGTCGGGCGAGATGCCGAAGGCGGAGCCCGCCGCACCGAGTGCCAGGGCGCGCGGCGTTTCTTCGCCCATACGCGCGGCGATCGAATTGCGCGACCTGAGCGCGTCGAACACCAAAGTACCGATTGCCGCCCGGTCTCCGGAACCGGCGAATCGATGCGCCCGGCCCCAATCCGCCAGCGCAGCCGACGCCGGGCGGTGCCGCTCGATGATTTCGGCCAGCACCTCGACAGCCGCCTGCAGTCTTCCTCCCGCGCGCATCCGCCTTTCCGTACCTCTCTTGTTTTTTCAGAAGCCCGCGTGAACGAAGTGCAGGCCGACAATAACCGCCAGTGCGGCGATGGCGCTCAAACCGACGATCTGCGCCACTGCGACTCGCCGGTCCGCGCCTCGCGCATCGAAAGCGAATAGCCGCAGGCCCGCGGCGGCGAGGTCGGCCACGAAGAACAGGCTGGCCAGGAACAACACGCGCTCATCCACGAGCCGGAGTCCGTAAACGAGGAGCGCCGTCGCCAGAAAGACGAGCGGCAGCCCAAGCCGTTCGCGATAAGCAGTGTCCCAGTCCCGGGATCCATGGCCCGGAGCCGCTTTCACTTCCGTCGTCGGCGCTGCGAAAGCCCGCGCAATCAGCGCCGCCGTGGCGACGGCCAGGATCAGCAGGATTTCGGCCAGCACGGGAATGACGATCAGAAACTGGGAAACGCGCATCTTCGGACCCTCCGTTAAGGGAGGGAACGAGTGTGGTGATCGAGAAATTCGCCAACATTCAAAGCCCGCCCGGGAGCGAATTTATCGATCTGAACCACACTGGCAAGTTGTTGTTTCTAGTGTCCCTTTTGATTCCGAAGTTCGCTCCTGCCGCCAGCCGCCAATGACGGCGAACTTCGGAATGGGGACACTAGCTCAGACCCGGATAGTTCGGACTTTCCCGCGTGATGGCGACACCGTGGGCATGGCTCTCGCGCATGGAAGCCGGCGAGATCCGCACGAATTGAGCGCGTGCCTTGAGTTCCGGCAGCGTGGCCGCACCCACATAGCCCATCCCGGCGCGCAGACCGCCGACAAGCTGGTGAAGGACGTTATCGACCGGCCCCTTGTAGGGCACCTGCCCCTCGATACCTTCCGGCACGAGCTTCAGGGTGTCGCGCACTTCAGCCTGGAAGTATCGGTCCGCCGACCCCCGCGCCATCGCCCCGACGGAACCCATGCCGCGATAGGATTTATAGGTCCGGCCCTGGTAAAGGTAGGTCTCGCCCGGCGCTTCGTCCGTTCCCGCCAGCAGCGAACCGATCATCACGCAGTCCGCCCCGGCGGCGAGCGCTTTTACCACATCGCCGGAGAACTTGATGCCGCCGTCGGCGATAATGGGCGTCCCGCTCTTGCTGGCGGCCTGCGCGCAATCGGCGATCGCTGTGAGCTGGGGCACGCCGACGCCGGCCACGATGCGGGTCGTGCAGATGGAACCGGGCCCGATACCGACCTTCACCGCGTCGGCGCCAGCGTCAATGAGCGCTTCCGTCGCCGCCGCTGTCGCGACATTGCCGGCGACGACCTGCACGCTGTTCGATTGCTTCTTGATGCGCGTCACCATCTCGAGCACGCGGCTCGAATGGCCGTGTGCGGTATCGACGACGATGAGGTCGCAACCGGCATCGATCAGCATTTCCGCGCGCGTGAAGCCGTCCTCGCCGACGCTCGTCGCCGCCGCCACGCGCAGCCGGCCCTCTTCGTCCTTGCAGGCGTTCGGATGCTTCTGCGCCTTCTCGATGTCCTTGACGGTGATAAGGCCGATGCAGTGATAGTCGTCGTCGACGACCAGCAGCTTTTCGATCCTGTGTTGGTGCAGGATCCGCCGCGCGTCGTCGCGGCTTACCGAGCGCTTCACCGTGACGAGGTTTTCCTTCGTCATCAGTTCGGCGACGGGCTGATTGTGATTCGAGGCGAAGCGGACGTCCCGGTTGGTCAGGATCCCGACCAGCCGGCCCTTGGGGTCGTCGCTATTGCGCTTTTCGACCACCGGAATGCCGGAGATCTGGTGCGCCTGCATGAGTTCCAGGGCGTCGGCCAGGGTGGCATCCGGCTCGATGGTGACCGGATCGAGGACGATCCCGGACTCGTATTTCTTGACCATCGCCACATGCCGCGCCTGTTCGGCCGGCTCGAGATTGCGATGCAGCACGCCAATGCCGCCGGCCTGCGCAACGGCGATGGCAAGCCGCGCTTCGGTGACCGTGTCCATGGCCGAGGACAGGATCGGGATGCTGACGTTGATCGATTTCGTCACCCGCGAGGCCACATTGGCCTGGCCGGGCAGGATCTCGGAGGCTCCGGGCACGATCAGAACGTCGTCGAATGTCAGCGCAACGTCGGCGTTGCCCGGGTGAAGGCTGAGAGCCATTTCAATCCTCCTGTTGCCTCGTCCCGCTGCGGTCCGCCGTAGAAAGGGCGCGCCGAGCCGGCCGATCGAGACACCCGCCTATATCACCTCCCCCCCGCTTGGCAAAGCGGTGCTCCCCGTGTCGAGGCGGCGCACGAACGGTGCACGGGAGGCCCGGCCCTCCAGAACGTCGGCACAGCATTCCGCCAGAACCGGCGCCAGAAGGAAACCATGGCGATAGGCACCGTTGACGTGGATCGGCGCGCCTTTTTCTTCCGGTACGAGAACACGCGGAACGTTATCGTCGAACGCCGGCCGCAACGCCGCTCCCGCCGAGACCACTTCCGCCTCCGCCAGTTCCGGGATCAGCGCGTAGGCCGCTCCCAGGAGTTCCAGCAGGGCGCGCGCCGAAATGTTGGCCGTATCCTCACTCTCCACCACCGTCGCCCCGACCATCACGAGGTCGTCGTCCCAGGGCACGACATAGAGGGGATGGCGCGGATGCAATAGACGAACCGGCCTTGGCAGGGACAGACCGGCGGCGCGCAGAACGACGCGCTCGCCGCGCACCCCCCGGAGCCCGGGAAGTCTTGCCGCCGCCCCCATTCCCCGGCAATCGATGACCCGCCCGGGTTTTGCGCCCGGCGTTTGCGGGAACGCTTCGGCACCCGGGTCGCCCGCAGGGGCACCCGGAATAGATGGGCCGCCAACCCGCTCCGCGAGTTCCGCGCCTGCCGGTCCGAAGCGAACCTCGCCGCCGAGTTGCGTGATCTCTCGAAGCAGGAACCGCATCGCGCGTTCGGGATTGAGGTGTGCTTCCTCGGGATAGTAGAGCCCGCGACCGAACCGGCCGGCAAGCGCGGGCACCAACTCCGCCACCCGCCCGGCATCGCAGCTTAGGTGCCCCTCGGTCATGCGCGCGAACCTGTCGAGGTCGCCGGCATCGCGCTGCGCGGCCACCACGAGCGTGCCGCAGGTTCTAAGATCCGGGTACCCGTCCCGCCAGAGTTGTATGGCTTGACGACCATAGGACTGGACTTCCGCGGGCGCGGCCTCGGCCTCGCAGAAGGGCGCCAGCATCGCGCCGGCATAGCTGCTCGCCGATGTCGCGATGGGGTCGTCCGCGCGGTCGGCAAGTGTGACAGCATAGCCGCGCCGCGACAGCGTAACGGCGACCCAGAGGCCGATGATGCCGGCGCCGAGCACCGTAACCGGCTGTCCTGCCCTTTCGCCCGTCATTGCAAACCACCTCACTTTCGTCGCACGGCACAAACCGGGATCCGCTCTAAACGCAAGTGCGCCACGCTTTCTTCCCCGCGCCCGGATTACCGGATTAGGGCGCTTCAGGTTTAGGTCGAAGCGCTCCCAGGGCGCGACTGCGGCCCGGCGCGAGCGCCGCCCCTGTGGAGGCGCAGGCCGTAAGGCCGAAAAGCGCCGTGAACAACAAGAACAAGATCGATTCCGCCTGAAGCGGAAACGATCTAGAGGACTGACACGGCACCGTTAACCGGACACGAAATTGGAGAACCGCCGCCGGGACGACGGCGAGCAACTGCCGCCGCTTTACTCTCCCATGGCCACGCCTTCGCGCCGCGGATCCGCCCCGCCTTCCAGCATGCCGTCCGCCCGCCGCAGCACGATGTGGGTGCCCGACGTCATAAGATCCGGGATCACGACGTGCCCGAACGGCTTTACCTTGAGCCCCAGCCAGATGGCCTGAGGACCCAGTTCGACCTCGAAGTGCGAGCCCCTGCTTCCGAAATTGGCGAGCGCCGCGACCTCTTGCGCATTCATGTTCCAATCGATCAACGCGACCAGCGATTTGGCGACATACAGAATGATGCGCGAGCCGCCCACCGACCCCACGGCCGCCTTGAAGCGCCCGTCCCCATCGAGAACGATGCTCGGCGCCATGGAACTGCGAGGCCGCTTGCCGCCTTGCACGCGGTTGGCGATGGGCCGGCCCTCGGAATCCCGCGAGCGAAAGGAGAAGTCGGTCAGCTCATTGTTGAGAAGAAAGCCCGAGGCCCAGAGACCGGAGCCGAACCCGCCCTCGATTGTCGTCGTCATCGATACCGCGTTCCCCTCGCCGTCGACGATCGACAGGTGGCTCGTCCCCGAACGCTCGCGTGTTGCATCGGTGCCGAATTGTTGCGCAGAGGTCTTCGTCGGCTCCCCTGGCGGCGGGCGGCGCAAGGTATCGTTCAATGAGATCATCGATCGCCGGCGCGAAAGATAGCCGTCGTCGAGCAACCCTTCCGGCAGTGGCACGAAATCCGTGTCGGCCATGTAGCGGTTGCGATCTGCGTACGCGAGCTTCTCGGACTCGGCGATCAGATGCAGCGCCGTCGCGCTCATCGGCGGCCGTTTGTCCGACCCCAGGGAAAACCCTTCAAGAAGCTTCAGAGTTTGCGCGACCGTCAGCCCACCCGAAGAGGGCGGCCCCATCCCGCACACTTGTTTCTCGCGATAGTCCACGCACACCGGCGGCCGTTCCAGCGCGCGATAACCGGTGATGTCCGCGAGCGTCATATCCCCTTGCGCATTCGGTGCGTTTTCGACCGCGTCGATGATCGACCGGGCAATGGTCCCGTCCGAATAGAACGCATCCGCTCCCTGGCTGGCGAGCGTCGACAGCGTTTCGGCGAACTCGGGGTTTTTCAGAAGATAGCCAACGGGCCGCGGGGCGTCGCTGGCATCGAAAAAGTAGGCACGCGCTTTCGGCGAGAACCGCGACGCCCCATACCAGTTCAAAAGCACGTTGAGCCGCTGCGAAACACGGAAGCCTCCGCGCGAGAGCCTTATCGCGGGCTCGAACAGACGTGCCCAGGGCAGCTTTCCGTGACGCTGATGCGCCAGTTCGAGAACCTTCAACGTTCCCGGTACGCCAACACTGAGCCCCGAGTTCACCGCCGTCCAGAAAGACATGGGTCGGCCGTCGCGCAGAAACCTGTCGGGCTTGGCCGCCGCCGGCGCCGTTTCGCGCCCGTCGTAGCTGCGGACGCGTCCGGTCGTCTGCTCGTAATGCAGGATGAAGGCTCCCCCGCCGATTCCTGAAGATTGCGGTTCCACGAGGTTCAAGACGAGTTGCGTGGCGATGGCCGCGTCGACCGCGCTGCCGCCGGCCCGCAGGATCTCCAGACCGGCCGCGGTGGCATGGGGGTTCGCGGCTGAAACCATCATGTTGCGCGCGACCGCCCCGGCCTTTTCGGTCACGCCCGAGGCGCCCTCTGGGGCGATCCTGCCGCGCGGCTCCTGAGCGTTGGCGACAGACGCGAGCGAACCGATCGCCAGAGCCGCGGCGGCGAGAACGGCCAATCCCGCAAGCGTCCTGCACAGAAAGAGAAGGCCGACGATGACCCCGAAACCTGAAGCCGGCAGGCGGGCGCCTCTGCCGTCGCAAGCCGCAACGCGCGCCAGGGCATCTCGGCGTCGGGAAACCCGCCGCGCGAACGGGGCATGGGCGGTCGTAGCGTTCAAGAGTTCCCCCCTCAATGAAAGTCCCTCGACTTGGGTAGGATGCGCTCGTTGCGCGGATGACCGGCCCAGCGCGGATGCAGATTGCCGAGCATCGCCTCGCGCTCGGATCCGCCGCGCGCCGATCCGGGATCCGGCCGCAACACCTCGTCGGCGTTGGCGATCGGCACCGGCATGCTGTCCGCTCCCTCGCACAACCGGGCCAGCATCGGCGTCCTGTCGCTCAGGCGTGCGGCCACGACGTGAATGATATCCTCGTGCCTTTGCACCCGCCCCTCGATCAACATCAAGCGCGCGCCCATGACAACCCGCCGGTAGCGTTCCAGCTTGTTGGCCCAGACCACGGCATTGGCAACACCGGTCTCGTCCTCGAGGGTGATGAAGACAACGCCTTTGGCGCTTCCCGGCCGCTGCCGCACCAGGACGACGCCGGCCACCCGCACCCATGCGCCGTCCTTCAGCCCGCGCAGATCCTCGGCGGACGTCGCGCCTTGAGATTTCAGCGTCTCCCGCAGGAAATGCAAGGGATGCGCCTTCAGCGACAGCCTCAAGGTCTGATAATCATTGACCACATGCTCACCCAGCGGCATCCGCGGCAACGCCACCGCCTCTTCCAGACCTTCTTCCCGCGCCTCCGCCCAATTGAAAAGCGGCAACCGCTTAGCGGGACCGAAGCCTTTGACCGTCCATAACCCCTCCCGCCGATCGAGACTGAGCGAGCGCAAGGCATCGGCGGCAGCGAGTTTTTCCAGGGTCGTCCGCTGGCAGCCCGAGCGCCGGCGCAAATCCTCAAGATCGGCGAACCCGTTGCCGCGCGCCGCCACGATGCGTTCCGCCTCCTCCTTTCCCAGACCGTCGATCAGGCGTAGCCCCAGCCGCAAGGCCGGCCCGCCGCGCCCCTTCTGCGGCACACCCACCCTGCCGCCGCGCCCGCCCGGGGCATCCACGCTGCCGCTTCTTTCGGGCCTTTCGGACACCTCGGCCTCGTCCGCGACCGGATACATCGCCGCCGGCTCGAGCGTGCAGTACCAATCCGAGGCGCCGACATCGGCGGCGCGCACCTCCACGCCATGCTCGCGGGCATCGCGGACGATCTGGGCCGGCGCATAAAAACCCATCGGCTGGGAATTGATCAGCGCGCAGGCGAACACCGCGGGATAATGACACTTCAGCCAGGACGAGACGTAGACGAGATGCGCGAAGCTGGCGGCGTGGCTTTCGGGAAAACCGTATTCACCGAACCCCTTGATCTGGTTGAAGCAGCGCTCCGCGAACGTCCGCTCGTAGCCGCGCGCCACCATGGCTTCGACCATCTGGTCCTGCAGAAGGCCGATCGTGCCGCGCCGCCGGAACGTCGCCATGGCCTTGCGCAACTCGTTGACCTGGGCGTCGGTGAACTTGGCCGCCACCATGGCGATCCGCATCGCCTGTTCCTGGAACAGCGGCACGCCCTTGGTCCTGCCGAGGATCTTGCGCAATTCGTCTGGCGGCCCGAAGCCCGGCGCCGGCGCCGGATAATTCTCCGGCTCCAGCCCGTCGCGTCGCCTCAGGTAGGGATGCACCATGTCGCCCTGGATCGGCCCCGGGCGCACGATCGCCACTTCGATAACGAGATCGTAGAAGGTACGCGGCTTGAGCCGCGGCAGCATGTTCATCTGCGCCCGGCTTTCCACCTGAAAAACGCCCAGCGAATCCGCCCGGCACAGCATGTCGTAGGTTTCCGCGTCCTCGCGCGGCACCTTAGCGAGGTTGAGCTTCACCTCGTGATGGCGATCGAGCAGATCGAAGGCGCGGTGAATGCACGACAGCATGCCAAGCCCCAGCACGTCGATTTTCAGGAGCCCCAGCGCGGCGATATCATCCTTGTCCCACTCGATGACAGTACGGTCCTCCATCGCCGCATTGCCCACCGGCACCACTTCGGTCAGCGGCCCGCGCGTCAGGACGAAACCGCCGACATGCTGAGAGAGATGGCGGGGAAAACCGATCAGTTCTCCGGTCAGCGCGACGACCCGCGCGATCAGCGGATCGCCTGGATCGAGCCCCGCTTCGCGGATATGCTTCTCCGGCAGCGCACCGCCCGCACGGCTGCCCCAGACCATGCCGGCCAGCGCCGACACCGTATCCTCCGACAACCCCATCGCCTTGCCGACTTCGCGCACCGCCGAACGCGCCCGGTAGGAGATCACGGTCGCCGCCAGGCCGGCCCGGTGGCGGCCGTAGCGGGCATAGATGTACTGGATGACCTCCTCGCGCCGCTCGTGCTCGAAGTCGACGTCGATATCCGGCGGTTCCTTGCGCTCGGGGCTGACGAAACGTTCGAACAAGAGATCGGTTTCGGCCGGGTTGACGGCGGTGATGCCGAGACAGAAGCAGACCGCCGAATTCGCCGCCGAGCCGCGCCCCTGTGCCAGGATGCCGTTCGCGCGGGCAAACCGAACGATATCGTGGACGGTCAGAAAATAAGGTGCGTAGGCGAGTTGCTCGATGATCCGCAACTCGCGGCTCAGAAGTTCGCGGACATTCTCGGGCACACCCATGGGATAGCGCCACTTCGCCCCCTCCCAGGTCAGATCCTCCAGATGCGACTGCGCGCTGCGCCCCGGCGGCACCGGCTCTTCGGGATATTCGTAGACCAGTTCATCGAGAGAGAAACGGCACGCCGCGGCGATATCCTCCGTCGCCGCGAGCGCGTCTTCGAACCCGGCGAAAAGAGCGGCCATTTCCGCAGGTTTCTTCAAATGGCGTTCAGCGTTGACCTCGAGGAGAAGGCCGGCCTCGTCGATCCGGACGCCCGCGCGGATGCAGGTGAGGACATCCTGCAGCGGCCGCCGGCCGGGATCGTGGTAGAGAACGTCGCCGGTGGCCACGAGGCGGACCTGGCAGCGCTGCGCCAGAGCGGCGAGAGCGGCGATCCGGGCTCGATCGTCGCCGCGCCTGTAGGGCGCCGCGGCCAGATAAAGATCGTTGCCGGCAAAAAGAGCCCGTAATCGCCTTAGGGCGTCTTCGAACGCTGCCGCGCCATCCCCTTCCTCCGCGCCCTCATCCCGGACTTCCGGACCGGAAGCCCCGCACCAGGAGGCGGGCGGCAAAACGATCAGCACCTGTCCCTCGCAATGCGCCGCGACGTCATCGAGCCCGATCTCGCAACAGCCTTTCGCCGCGCGCATCTGCCCGGTCGACAAAAGCCGCGACAGGCGTCCGTAAGCTGCCCGGTCGCGCGGCAGGCACAACAGACTGGGGCCGTCGCTCAGGTCGAGACGGGCGCCGACGATAAACTGCATGCCCAGTTCCTTGGCGGCCACGTGCGCCCGTACCACGCCCGCCAGCGTGTTGCGGTCGGTGACGGCGATTGCCGAGAGGCCAAGCGCCTTGGCCCGCGCCACCAGTTCCTCGCCATGCGAGGCGCCTTGAAGAAAGGAGAAATTGGTGGCCACCTGAAGTTCGGCATAGGCTGGTGCCGGAGCGGTTTGAGGCGGCATCACGGTTCCTCCCCCGCGTGGGGCGGCGCATAGACCTCCCCCGCATCGACCGGCGCCGGAGCAACAGCCCCCTGCTCATCGACCTCCTCCCCATGAAATGCCTGGCCGTGGAGGCCATGCACGAACCACCGCGACGGAGCGCTGGCGAAGGCGTCTTTGCTGCTGTCATTGAGCCCTTCGCCGGAACACGCGCTGCCCGCCTTGAAAATCCAATAGCGCACCCCGCCCGCCACCTCGACGCGATAGTAGTCTCGGCTCTCGAAGGCGCCATCGGGCTGCCCGCAGGCCTCCCCGCTGCCGGCCTGCCGCCTTCCGATCGCCCGCCACCATTCCGGCGCGATACGCTCCGGCCCTTCGGCCCGAACGATACGCTGCGCGACACGGCGCCAGAGAAGACGGACGGGCCGGCCGTGACGATCTTCCACGACATCGGCGGGCTCGGGCAGCGCCAGCAGGAACAGGGGGCGGAGGGGCCTGGAGCGCGATGTGTCGGACGGCCCCGGCACCGCCCCTGGCCCCGGCGAGGCCGGCGAAAGCGACGGGCCGGCACCCGTTTTCCTATTGGCGCGCACCGCCCCCCCGATGCGCCCCCCGGCACTTCCCCTGCCCCCCCCTCCAGAGCCCTTCCCGGCGGGTGAGGCGCCGAGCGACGCACGGGCCGGACACAACCGCTCCGCGCGTTCGGGGATATGACTCCCGGCGGGCCGCAAAAAAAACACCCGGCGGTCTCCGAAACGATTGGCCAGCCGGTCGACGAGTTGGCCCAGAGCACGCGCGTCGCCAGCGGCTGCCGTTTGTCCTCCCCAAGTGTGCTCTCCCGGCATACCCAGCACCTGCTGCGACACATCCAGGGAACCGGCCTGCAAGGCTTCCAGAACCATGACGTCGATACCGAACCCGGCATCGACCGCGGCGAAGCGCTCCCCCAGCAACCCGGCGAGATGCCGGCCATCGCGACAGACGAAACTCGTTCCCGTTTCGAGTTCGGCCACCGTGCCGTCGGTCCTGTAAAGCGTCAGCCGCACCCGCCGGCAGCCGAGCCCCTGGTCCGCCAATCGCGACACCAGCCGGTCGCACAGAAGAGCGGTCTCCGCAGCAATCCCCTCGCCCGTCAACAGCGGGTCGCTCCAGGAGCGGCGCACCGACAGGACCGGCGGCTCGCACCGTGCCGGAAGCGGTTCATTGACCCGGCCCGAAAGCTGGTCGAGACGCAACAGCACCGCCGCGGCCGGTACCGCCGCGTCGCGCGGGCCCTTGAGGCGGCGCCCGGCACGGCAGGCCTCGCGGAAACGCATTTGCAGGCTGGCCCGCGGCAGAGCCCAAAGCTGCCCGATATGTTTCAACCCCAGCCGCCGCAACAACCGGACGGTCTCCGCGTCGAGTCGCAACGCCTCGACAGGAAGCCGCGCCAACTGGGACGCACCGCCGCCCGCCGCCGCGATGGCGCCGGCCTCCCCGCTCCCGCTATCGGCAAAACGCGCCAGCGCATCCGCCGCCGCGAAAGTATCGGCGAGACCCGTCCTGACATTGAAACCGAACCCGCCGATCTGCCGACGGATCGCCCGCATCATCCCCTCTTCGCCGCCGAACAGATGCGCGGCACCCGTCACCTCGATCCATATGCCGTCCGTACCGTGAACGTTTCGCCGCGGCCCGAACCGGCCACACCACAAGGCCAGGGCATCCAGCGCGGCGGCATCGGCCTCCGGGGTAGCCGCTCGCGATCTCAGACCCGGCAACAGCGCCCGGGCGTCCGCCAACGCCTGCCCCACGCGAATGCCGCCCGCCGCAGCCCGGGCATTCACCGCCGTGATCTCGATGCCCCGCCGGCCCGAAAGAACCAGAACAAGCGGCTCCTTGTCTGGAATGGCCGACGGCCGCCGACGGCGCAGAAGGTCGATTGCCCAGTCGGGAAACCACAAGGCGACGAACCGGCGCCGCCGCACCGGAGCTTCGCGGCCATCGCCCGGAAACGAATGAGAGGCCGGTTTCCCGCGCGATGCTTTGCCCCGGCCCTCCGGGGCCGATGCGGTATCGGGCCGGCTTTCGGTGTTCGAACGGTTATCGGCTTTAGACCTCATCGACGCCACTCCCCCCAGCCTCCGGCACCAGCACCGCCGCCGCCAGCGCGACCGGCATTCTCTTGAGCGCCGCAACCCGTACCCGGGCAAGAAATCGCATCCGGCAAAGCCAGCACACGCGATCTGAGCTTCTCCAGAACAACCCGCGCGCAAGCTGCGCCCGGAGCCTGCGGATCCCAGGGATGAGCGCCCCCGGCGCGCGCGGCCACCCGCCAGCGGCTGGAGGTAGAAGCCGCCGAGGCCGAGGCCCCGCCGGTAACAAGAAGACAGGGCACCCCGAAAGCCTGTGCGGCGAGCGCCAGCCGCCGCGCTGGCGTCAGGGCGACCGCGCCGTCAAAACAGCCGATCGCCGCCGCAACGGCGCCGGACTTCAACCCTTCTTCGAGCGCCCACAGAACATCGGTTTCCTTGCGCGGCTCGACG
The DNA here is from genome assembly GCA_965226995.1 of Filomicrobium sp. Lineage (GTDB taxonomy): Bacteria > Pseudomonadota > Alphaproteobacteria > Rhizobiales > Hyphomicrobiaceae > Filomicrobium. The sequence goes on along the minus strand of CBDDFK010000005.1, from coordinate 27,556 downwards.
ATAAGGAGACGGTGACGCGGTATCCCTAGCGCTTCGATCCCTGGACCGTAAGGGCGGCCGATTTCCCGCAACATGTCGGAAGTCGCGCACAAGACGATGGCCGGCGCGTCGGCGGCAAGGCCGTGACGGCCTTCTCGCGCGGGCGCCTTGAAAGCGTCTCCGGCCTGAGGACGCCCCCCCAAATTTTGCGAAGACGCAACCGCCACCGAACCGGCCGGACGCCGTGTGGCCAGGTGCAGGGCAAAGGCCGTCGCCAAAGCCATGTGGGCCGCGACAGTTCCCCCGCCGGCAGCCGGCCCAGCCGGGCGCGGCTTGATCTCGTGCGTGCCGCCGGTATCGAGCCCACCGGGACCGAGTTGCCGGTCCGCCGCCGCGATCCCGCTGAGCCATGCCGGCGCGTTGCAAGCACCCGCAACTGCCTTGGCAAACTTGTCGAAAGAGAGCCCGCCCGTTGCCCCGACGCCTTGCGGCAGGCCGGCACAGCCTGTCATGCGCGTATCAACTTCGGCTTCGGCTTCGGCTTCGGCTTCCGCCCCCACCTCCGCGCGCGCCATGGGATCACCTAAACCGCCAGAGCGGGCATCGCCGGCAACCGCACTTCCCGGCTTGGCGGATACCGGCTTGCGAAACGCGGCGGTGGAGACGAACGTCGCCGACTGCGTCCCCTCGATACGCGCGATTTCCGCCTGCAAAGCCTCAAGGATCCGGCGCTTCTCAAGCTTATCGGAGATATCGCGCCTCTTAACCTTGCCCGCGCTTTGGGCGATCTTACCGGATTCCGAAAAGTTACGGGCGCAACCGCTGTCAGCCGCCAGCGGCGCTTTGGCAGCCGGCGTCCGTGGGCGCGACAGGGCCGCCATACGCGGAGCGGCCGGAACAGGAGAAATGGGGGCTCTCGGCGGCAAGCGGGACACGGACGGCAACGCATCGCGAAAAAGATCGGCGCAGGTGGAAGAAGCCGGGACGGACGAGGGCTGTGTCCGGTCCCGGCTCCCACGATAAGGCGGCACGTCGACATGGCGGGGTGGCATGTCGGGCGCCGGCCTCGAAATCGAGATCCCCTGGGCTTTCGAGGGCGGGGGCAGAAGGGGGAAAACCGCCTGGGCCATCGGGAAACGCTCTCGCGACATTGAATCAATCGTGCAAGGCAGCCGGACTTCGGGGGGATGGCCGCCAAGGCACGAACGCGACGAAAAACCAACGCAAACTCTGCCAGAACTCTCGATGAATTTTCCGCACCGATGTTCTTTTTATGTTCCTACCACTCAGCCGCGAGGCGCGTCAATCAAAAAATGAGAACAAAAAAAGAATATGCTGCACAAGAGCCAGGCAATCCCTGCCCTGATAGACGCCAGCGTCACCCCAAATCCACAGACCGGCGCAAACTCACGCGGAACTGACCGGATGTGACCGGGTTTTGTCCCAAACGCGACCGCACTGTGGCACAACCGCTCTGCCCGGCGCCGGCACATTGCTATACGATCTGTTCACCAAACGCGGTGCAGATTGTCGGGAGCCAAAAGACTTCTGGCCTTGTCGCGCAACGACCGCCTAAAATCACCGAAACAGCCGTTTCAACGGCCATGAGCAAGACCATCGAGGAGTAGACCACCTGATGTCCGCCCTTAATCGTATCGCCCGCGTACTGCCGGTCATCATCGCCAGCTTTATCGCCTTCGCCGCCGCATCGACCGCCCAGGCCCAGACCATGTGGGGCGGCAGCAGCGAGTGGGGCGGCGGCCGCCAGAACGTGATCTTCTCGAAGAAATACAGCCCCGGTCAGATCATCGTCTCCTTCGGCGATCGCCGGCTTTACAAGATCACGTCGCGTGGTCGCGCCATCTCCTACCCAATCGCCATCCCCCGCGAAGATGCCCGCTGGGAAGGCGTCACCAGCGTTTCCATGAAGCGCAAGAACCCCGATTGGCGGCCGACGCAGACCATGCTGCGCAAAAACCCGCGCCTTCCGACCTGGGTCCCCGGCGGTCACCCGATGAACCCGCTCGGTGTGCGCGCGCTTTATCTCGGCTCCAGCGCCTACCGCATTCACGGCACCGATGCCCCATGGACGATCGGCACCGCCGCTTCGTCGGGCTGCATCCGCATGTATAACGAAGATGTGATCGATCTCTACGGCCGCACCCGCGTCGGCGCGCGCGTAACCGTGACGTGGAAACGCTTCAAAGGTGAAGGCTACGCCAGCGTCTCTAAGAAGAGCCGCAAGCAAGTCTACCAGTGGTAAGCCTGCGCGCCCGCTGAGATCCGTCGAACACATTATTAAAAAAGGCCGCCGGGCATTGCCTGCGGCCTTTTTTCTTTTTCGCGAATGCGGCATGACGGTGCCAAATTACAGGCGTAGCGCTTCACCTGAATCATGCTTGACGAAAACGGGTGACAAGCCCGAAACCGCGGCAAGGCGCATGGCGCAAACCGCTTGAGCAGCGAGCCGCGCCAACCGTGTTTGCAGCCGATAAGCAGACTGCCTCACGCAACAAGAAGGGGGACGACATGCAAAAGTCTTCGCCGCAATGGACCAAAGCTGTCACGGCCCTAGCGGTCGCAGTGGCAGGCGCCGCGGCAGCCACGACTGCGTCGGCTCATCCCCATAACTGGGTCGATGTCCGCTCCACCGTCGTCTACGAGGAGGGCCGCATCGTCGGACTGAAGAGCGCCTGGACGTTCGACGAGGGCTACTCGGCCATGGCGGTCGAAGGGCTCGATCGCAACGGCGATGGCCAATACGACCGCGAGGAACTGGCAGAACTCGCCGAGGTGAATATCGACGGCATGAAGGAGTTCGGATACTTCACCCACATCAAGCTGGGCGAGGATCAACTCGCCGTCGAGCGCCCCCGCGACTATTTCCTTGAGCGGGACGAAAACGGCATCCTGACGCTCAAATTCTTTCTGCCGCTGGCCCAACCTGTTCTGGCGAACGCCAAGGGCTTCAGTTTCCAGGTCTACGACGCCAGCTACTATATCGCCTTCAGTTTCGCGAAACCGGATCCCATCCAGCTCGCTGAAGGTGCCCCGGTCGGCTGCAAGGTGGATGTTTCCGTCCCCGCCGATGAAACCGACGAAGCCGAGAAACTGGGTGAAGCATTCTACCAGCAGTTCGGCGGCGACATCGGCATCGGACTGGCTGAAACCGTGTCAATCGCCTGTCCGGGCTCAGGCGCCTGACCGGCAACGGCCTCAAGCTTTGGGACAAAAGGGCGGCGGTCCGCGACCGGTCTGCCCCTCTTCCGCACATCCGTTAATCAATCGGCAATACTTTTCGCAACGACCGCCAGCCTCGGGTTAAACTCGGCGCATGAACCGGTTGACGCCTAGCGGCTTCCGGCATCCCACGTCATACCCAGGTAACTCGATGTACCGACTTGCGTTTTTCTGCGTCTTCCTCATTGCAATGACCGCCGGCCTGCCCGCACCCCACGCCGCCCGCGACGTCAACTCGGCGCCGAACGCTGGCCGGCAGCTCGAGATGGTCGTGCTCGAGGTCAAAGACTGCATCTACTGCAACGTCTTCCGCCGGCAGCTCCTGCCGGTCTACCAGGCCTCTCGCCAAGCGCGGAGGATGCCCGTGCGCTTTGTCGATATCAACGATCCTGCGCTCGGCGATATCGGCCTGACCCAACCTGTGGGCGTCGTCCCGACGTTTGTTGTGCTGGAAAACAACGAGGAGATCGGCCGCATCCCCGGTCTCGTCGGTCGCAATGAGTTCTTCCAGGCGCTCGACCATATCACCGGTGGCCACCTCGCCTTCTGAAGACGTGTCGGCAATCCCATCGGCGACGCGGACAGTCAATCGCCCCCGGCATCATGGCCAAAGCGGCCCCCTGAGGCCGAACTCGAAGCGGGTCCATTCTCGAAGCGATCTGCTTAAAACCGTTGCATTCGCATCTCCCTTCGGCTTCGATACGCCGCGAAGATCATTGGCGCGATGAACGGGAGACGCTTCGGCCATGGACAGGCGCGGTTTTTTGAAGGTATCGGGCGCGGCCGCGGCCTGTGCGGCGGCGGCGGCGAATGCCCCGACCGCCGGCGCCGCCGACACGCCACTTCGGGAATCCGTGACTTCAGAGAGCGACCACGCTGCGGGCGAAGCCCGGGCAGTGTTCGCAAGCGATTGGCCCGATGCCGTCGCTGGCCCCGCCGACATGGCGCGACGGCTGAGCCAAAGGCTGCGCGAAGCGACGGGCGCGAACGTTGAATTGACTTGCGCCGGCCTTCCCGAAAACGGACGCGAAACACCGCCCGAATCCAGCGGCGCGGCGCCGGCGATTCTTCGCTTCGGCTGCGTATCGGCATTCGATCGGGAACCGGGCGCGGCCTACTTCGCGGGTTTGCCGGGTGACGCCGGCCTGCCTCCGGACGCACTTGGCGATTGGATTTCGTTCGCCGGCGGCCGCGCGCTCTGGGACGAAAGCGCGACCGCCACCGGTTCAAAGCACCTACTGGCCGGGCATCTCGGTGCCGCACCGCTACTCTGGACCGACCGCCCCTTCAGCGGAGGCTTGGCCGAATTTCGGACCCTTAGGATCGGTGCTCAGGGGCTCGTTGCCGAACTCGTCCGCAGCCTCGGTGCGACCGCCGTGGACCTCTCTCCGGCGGAAAAGGTCGGGGCACTTGCTCAGGACCGCGTTGACGCGGTTTTCGCCTCACCGCTTGAAGCCCTGTCGACGGGACTGGCCGAGCCGGCGGCAGCTGCCCTGAAAACCTGCATGCTATCTGCCGGCGAGACTCTCGCGCTGCGGATCGATCTCGACCATTGGAATGCACTGCCCCCGCGCGACCGCCAAGCCATCGAACAGACGGCCTTCTCGTTCTATCGCGAAACGGTCACGGAAGCCCGCGCGGCCGAAACCCTCGCGATCGAAGCGGCCCGCCTTCGCCACCACATCGAATTCGGCCCGATGGACGCCAGAATCGAAGCGATGGCCAGCGCCACTTCGGCGGTCCTCGCCGCCGAACTCGCCGCGCATAGCGAACTCACACAGCGCATCGATGCAAGCTACAGGGCTTTCGCTCGCACACTTACCGGGCCAGCACCCTCCATGTTCACCCATCCCCCAATCGTCGGCTAGAAAGACGATAACTGTTGATTTCGCTATCGATTTTGTCGGAAAGCGACGTAGACTAATTAAAGGCACGATTCGGATCGGTGAACGCGTCGCCGGGCTACCGCCCGGAGCGCGCCGAAGCATGAGGAACGCCAGGAGCCAAGGGAGAGCCAACGGTAATGTCGAACGAACATGTCGAAGACGTCGCCCGCTACGCATCCGATGTGAACGAGGCGGCGGTGGCCGGAATCGTCAAGCACTTGGGGATAGCACTGCGCAGCAAGGATGCCTCGCTGGTGTCGTGTTCCAGCAAGGATGAACTCGCCCGCGTCCGCGATAGCTGGTTGAAAAAGAAACTGGCCGTCGATGGCGACGAAAAATCGATGGACTCCGCCATCAAGGAAATCTGCGAGAAAATGAAGGGCGACCACCGCAAGAAGCGCGTCACCTTCTACTATCTTCTGGCCGATAAGTACGGGAAGCTCGGCGCGCTCGCCGGCTGACGCGACACGCCACGATAGATCTGCGCCGGCTCTGATCTGGCGCGACGAGAATTAGGAAGCGGACGGCGGTTTGGAACCGCGCGTCCGCTTTTCTGTTTCTGTTGCATTGCAGCAAGATCCGCCGGAAACTCTAACTGCGGCGCAGCATGGCGCGCTTGAAGCTGGACCGGCGGCCGTCGATTACGGGAGAACGCCAAAATCATAACCGTCCTCCGCCCCATCACCGCGCTGTTGCTGTCGACCGCAATTGTCCTGACCGGCGCCGGCCTGCTCAACCTGCTCGTTCCTATCCGCGCCGGACTTGAGAATTTCACGCAGTTCGAGATTGGCCTGATCGGCTCAGCCTACTGGGGTGGGCTCGCACTGGGGTGCATCCTCGCGCCGATGGCCATTCAGCGCGTCGGCCACATCCGCGCATTCATCTGCTTCACGTCGCTGGCCACGGCGACCCCCCTGATCATGCCGCTGCTGCCGACGTTCGCGGTGTTCTTCTTAATCCGCGTCGTGAGTGGCATGTGCCTCGCCAGCCTGCAGATGATCATTGAAAGCTGGCTATCCTCGATCTCCGAGGTTGAAACGCGCGGCCGGATTTTCGGCAGTTACATGGTCCTGAACCTGACCGTCGTGACAATCGGCATGCAGATGATATCGCTGGCCGAGCCAACCGGCTTCGAACTCTTCTCGCTCGCCGCTGTCTTATTTTCCCTGTCCGCCATCCCGATTTCGCTGACGCGCACGCCGGCCCCGGAAGCACCTGAAACCAGCCGCCTCAGATTAGGCTGGCTGACCCGGATTTCCCCGTTGGCGGTTTTTGCCTGCATCGGCGCGGGTGTCGTCGGGGGCGCGTTCTGGAGCCTGGCACCGCTTTACACGCAGAAGATCGGCCTAAGCAGCACGCAGAGCGCAACCGTCATGACCATTGCTGTCCTGGCCGGCGCGGCCGCTCAGTGGCCCATTGGCCTTATCTCGGACCGCATTGGCCGGCGCGGCGCGATCATCGCAGTCAGCGCGGTCGCCGCAGCCGCCGGCCTCGCCATGCAGACCGCCATCGGCAGTTCGCTGCAAGCGATCTATGTCCTGATCGCGGTGTTCGGTGCCGCCAGCCTTGCCACCTATCCGCTGGCCCTGGCGCATGCCAACGACCTTGTGCCGAAGCGGCACGCAGTCACCGTGTCGAGCGGTCTGCTGATCGTCTTCGCCATGGGCTCCGTGGCCGGTCCCTTGGCCGCCGCGCCGGCCATGGAGATATTTGGCCCCAGCACGTTGTTTCTGGTGACGGCCATCGTTCAGATCCTGACGATCCTCATGGCCCTCGCACGCTTGAGCGCACGCCCGGTGCTACCGGACGAATTCCAGGAGGATTTCGTTGTCGCGGCAGGGACGACGCCGGCTGCCTTCGAATTCGATCCGCGCGGCGATGGCAGCGAAACGCAAACCGCATCCTCACCGGCCCCGCACCGTCCCGCGGGCGCGCGCTGACAGCCGCCGTGCCCGCCGAGCTTCACGCTACTGATCAGCGGCACAACCATCGGTGGAGATCCGCTTGGACTTTTTCCGCCACAGCGAATCCGCCGCACGCAATTCATCAATGTTTGTTGTGGATTACTCAACTTGGCCGGTGCTACCCTCCGTTGCCATGACCGGTCTGGCCTGCTTCGTGCATCGTTCGGTCATGCCATTGCCAAACCTGTATGAAAAAAGTACGGGCCTTGGCCGAGCTGGAGTATTCGGGACGATTGCGGCGACCGGTTAATCGCCGCCCGGTTGCACGTCCCAGATTTGAACGACGCAGTAGCGAGTAGAAAACATGACCGCCACATCCCTCGATGCCTTGCGTACCGGGCAGACTGTCCGCTCCATGTCGGACGAGAAGATGGAGCAGGTGCGAGAGCTTCTTCTCGGCGAGGATCTGCGCAAGACCGACGAACGGCTGGCCGCCATCGAGGCACGCCAGCGCGAGTTCGAGATCGCCGTCACCCGGCGACTCGACGCCATGCAGGCGCGCATCGATGCGCTGGCCGGCGAAACAGCAGGGGATCGCCGCACGGCTTTCGACGAATTGGCCCAGGGCCTCGGCGAGTTGAGCCAACGCGTCAAGAATCTATCGCGCGTTTGATCGCCCAGTTGATCCCCGGGAGCCGCGCATGACGCAATCACAGGGCGTCGCCAAGCTGAAAGAACTGCTGTTCGATAGCGAGGCGCGAGCGCTGAACGATCTCCAGCGCCGCATCGAGGCCGTCGCACGCCTCGGTACGGACCAGCGCGCCGCGCTGACCCGCGATTTGCAGCGCCTCGAAGACGCCGGCGAGAATTTCCGCGTCGATGTCGAGGAACGCCTTCGCCAGGTGTTCGAACGCGCCGGCACGAGCGAGCGGTTCCAGAAGAGCGTCGCCGAAGTTATCGACCGCTCGCTGGCCGAGGCCGAGATCGAGCGCCACGAGGAACTGTCCTCCGCCGTCGCCCCGCTCGTGATCAAGACGATCAAGCGCGAGATCCACGAGAGCCAGGACGAACTCGTCGACGCGCTCTACCCCATCACGGGCCGCCTCGTTCAGGCCTACGTCGCCAGCGCCATTCGGGAGATGACGGAGCGCATCAACCGTCAGGTTTCCTCCAATCGCACCATGCTGCGGCTGAAGAGCCTGACGACCGGCCGCTCGATGGCGGAACTGGCGCTGGTCGAAGCCTCCGACTTCGAAGTGGAGGAGCTTTACCTTATCCGCCGGGGCTCCGGCGAGCTTCTCGCCCGCTGGCCCGACGACAGCCTCGACGCGCACCGCGATAAGGTGATGAGCGGCATCCTCACCGCCATCAACGAATTCTCGCTGGAAGCCTTCGACGACGACCTGTCGACGCTCCGCGAGATCGACGTCAACACCGCACAAGTCTACCTGCGAGCCTCGCCGCGTCTGTTGCTGGCCGCCCGTTGTACCGGATACTCCAACGCCGCCGCCGAACGGCTGATCGACGACGAGTTCCTGACGACACTCGAGGACAACGCAACCGATTGGGACGCGCCGGCCTTCGACGATACCGCGCAAGCCCGGCGCAACGCCCACCTGGGCCGCACCGCCGAACGGATCGACGCGCGCCTCACCAAGGCCCGCGAAGCCGCCGCCAACGATCGCACCGGCTGGCTTCTCCTAAAGGGGCTGGGCTGGCTGCTCGCGCTTCTTCTCGCCGCCTGGCTCGCTTGGATTTCGTATCGTTATGTTTCGACGGAATGGGTGCGGGAACGCGCCCTGGGCGTCATCGCCGAAACGCAATCCATGCGCGGCTACCCCGTCCGTCTTACCGTCGCCGACTACGGAACGGCAGCCGGGTTGACCGGCCTCGCGCCCACGGCGGAAGCGAAGACCGAAATCATCTCGCGCCTGAAGGAAAAGCTTCCCCGCACCGAAATTTCCGACAATCTGACCGTCGTCGCAACGGGTCCGGACGTAAGCCCGGAATTGTCGCGTCTGCGCAATGACCTGTCGACCTTGGAATCGCAGATGCAGCGCCGGGCCTTCTTGCGCTCGACGGGGCGCACGATCGACAGGCTTGGCGCGCTTCCGGCAGACCTTGGCCAGTTGAACGCCAACCTGGAAGCGTCAGCGACCCGTGCAACCGTCGCCGAAACCGGCAACACCGCGGCCGACGTCGCGTCGATGCTGGGCGACTTGCGCAATCGGGTGCGCAATACCGCGACCTTGGATGACACGACTGCTGGCCGGATGCGTGAAGCCCTTAATGCGCAGCGCCGCCGTCTCGACGCCGCGACGCGTTCGCTTGCCGGCCTGCTCGGCTCTGCTGCCGCCGCCCCCTCTTCAGCCGGAAACGTTCCAGGCCTCCAGCCCGCCGAAGACCTCACCGCCGAAGCCGAAGCGCTCGCCGTGCAGGCGGAGCGGCTGGCAACGCTCGTCGTCGCCCTCGCACAAGCCAGTAGCATCAAGCCCCCACCTGTCGTCGCGCCGCAAGAACCGACACCGCGCGAGAGGGTCGCCGCGTTCATCCGCGATCACGCCGTCTTCTTCTCGACCGGCACGCGTTTCCGTTCGCCGACCCGCACGGCCAGTCATCTCGACGAACTTGCGCAACTGCTGCGCCAGACCGATGTGACGTTGCGGATTATCGGCTTCACCGACGAGAAAGGCGGCAGCTCGCAGAATTCGCCGCTATCACAGGATCGCGCCGATGTCGTGAAGCGGGCCCTGGTGAGCCGCGGTGTCGACGCCGACCGCCTGATCGCGGTGGGCCGCCTGGATGCCAAGGACATCTCCGGCATTGTCGGAGACAACAGCCCGAACCGTCGCGTCGAATTCGAGATGGGCTTCGTTGGAGAAACCGCTGGGTGACGTCGAAGAAGCTGATGCTGCTGGGCGAAATCGGCGTCGGTAAAACGTCGCTGGTGAATCGATTCGTGCACGGACGCTTCCGCACCGACTACATGCCGACGCTCAACGTCGAGATCTACACCCACGAGCTTCCCGCAACCGAAACCCGGCCGCCGCTCACACTTCTGATCTGGGACACCGACGGCAACTTCGGCGAGGCGATCTTCGAAAGCGTCTACCTGAAGAATGCCGCCGCGGCCTTGATCGTGGCCGACGCCCAGCGCCCCGCGACGCTCGACATCATGTCGGGACTGGCGCGCGGCTGGCAGACCCATCAGCCCGGCCGTCCGTTCGGCCTGATCCTCAACAAGTCCGATCTGGTCTCAAGCGACGCCCTGCCACCGGCCTGGCCGGACGAACGGCTCGCCTCTCCTGGGATACCCAGGTTTCTCACCAGCGCCGCAACCGGCGAGAACGTCGTCGATGCATTCAATGCCGCCGCCGATGCAATTCTACGGCGCGGTCTATGACTTTTTCAGACCGCGAATGATCGGCGCGACTGAGAACGGGATCATTATCCAAGCAGTTTCGAGGAAAGCCGATGGGTCTCGACGCACCAGCCCCGCTCCTTGATGCCGGAATTGTGCTGGCAAGGAACGGAATTTTCGGACTGGCCTGGCTCGACGCCGAGTTGTTCGTCACTGCCCGCTATGGCGATCTTGCCGCACGCCTCGAAGTCGGCGCGCCGCTGAGCGAGGGATTGCCCGTTCTCGCCGATTATACCGAGGACATCGCCGCCCTGCCCGCGGACGGCGAAAGGTCGTTCGAGTTGCCGGGCATCATGATGATCGGCCCCGATGGCACACCGGAGCCGCGCGTCGACGTCCACGTCTTCCGCCTGACACGAAGTGAGCGCGGAACCTTGGCCGCTGGCGATGAGCCGTCAGCACCGGGTTATCTCTTGCTTCTCAGCCGCGCCAGCGGTCAGGCCGCGACCGATATGGCGGTTGCGCGTTACCAGCGCGAGCGCCACATGCTGCGTGAAGAAATCGCCCAGCAGAAGGTCGAACTCGAACGGGTCAACGCCGAGCTTGAGCTGTGCAACCGAGACCTTGAGGATTTCGCCGCGATCATTTCTCACGACCTGAAAGCACCGATGCGCACGCTGCGCTATCTCGCCGACGAGATCGATAAAGGCATTCGGTCTGGCGTCGACGGCTCAGCGGCGGACGCCAAGGTGACACGGGCATGCGCCGAGCTGAAAGAGCAATCCCGCCGCATGTCGGACATGCTCTCCGGTCTTCTCGATTATGCCAGCCTCGGACGCCGGAGGGAGGTGCTCGAAGACGTCGATACCCGCGCGCTGGCCGAAGCGATCGTGGCCTCGCTCCCACGCCCCGCCGGGTTCGAAATCGTAATCGCCGGCCACTGGCCGCTCGCCCGCACGTATCGCGCGCCGCTCGATTTGACACTGCGTAACCTGATCGACAACGCGATCAAGCATCACGACGCGCCCGGCGAAGGCCGCATCGAAATTGTCTGCTCGTCGAAACCTCAAGCGCTCTCCATCACCGTCTCGGATAACGGGCCGGGCATCCCATGCGGCCGGCACGAAGCGGTGTTCTACCCGTTCCGCAGCTACCCGGTGCCCGCGCCGAAGGGAAACACCGACCGCGCCGGCACCGCCGCTTCAGACGACGCGCCACCCGCCTCGCATGGGATGGGACTGGCTTTCGTCAAACGCACGGTCGAAACCGCCGGTGGCGCGCTCTCGCTCGTCTCGGATCCATCCGTGGCGCGAGGATCGCGCTTCATAATCGACTGGCCGCTCTTTTCCGCCGACTGAGGTCAATCGCCCAACGGCACACGACATCTGACGTCACGCGCGGCATTGCCAAGCCTCCGGCGGCGCGTGACGCTATTGCGTTGCCGCGCCATTCCTTTTCTGCCAAAACAACTGCCGTTCCCCACTCGAAAGGATCGCACTCCTGATTGGGGCTTTCCGGGGAACGCAAAAGCGCGGCTGGGGCAGTGGGCAAACCAAAATTATTTTGACCAAGGTAAAGTCATGTCTGACTCTTCCTCGACTTCCGGCGGCGACTTCCTCGATAAGAAAAGCGGGCTCAACAAGTCCCGTGAGGGGCTTGGCGTTCTCAGCGACGTGCTCATAGTCGACGATGCACCGCGCGACACCAGCCGTCTGCGCGCCACGCTGCACCTGATGTTCGGCTATTCGATCGAGATTCGCGACGCCAACACCCTGTCCAGCGCGATTGACGAGGTCATGAAGCAGGCCCCGCAGGTCATCTTCCTCGACGACCACCTCGACCTGTCCGGCGACCGGGCGCGCGATTCCATCCCCTATCTGCGACGAATCGGCTTTCAGGGCCCCATCGTCGTCATCAGCGGCATGGCCACCCGCCGTGGCCGCGTGGAGCTGATGGAAGCCGGAGCGGCGGAAGTTCTGCACAAGGACGATGTCGACTCCGTTCGTATCAATGAGGTCTTGCCGCAGATCCTCGCGGCCATTGGATTTCGCCCCGAAGGGTCGGCATCCTGACCCTTGCCCACCGGAAATTGGTTAATGACTGCGGAAACTTGCCGCAGCGCAGCATCGCTGCCGCAATGTTGAACGATTTCGCGCCCAAGGGGCTCGCCTTCCAACGATCTCAAGTGAGGGCGATCCATGAAAATCCTAGCCGCAGCCGGTGTCATTCTCGCCGCCGCCGCGATGCCACTGTCCGCCAATGCGACGGAATTCAAGCTCCCGAAGGAAGTGACGCCGCAAATGCGCAGCGCCTGCGAATCCGACGTGCGCCGTCTTTGCATCGGCCGAAAGCCGACCATCGCCAAGGTCAAGCGCTGCGTTATGCGCAACTTTTCCAAGCTCGGCACCCGCTGCCAGCTTACGCTCGCGGCCGCCGGCATCCGCGGCTGAGGTGACGGCGGGAACGCCCGACGTTCCCGTAAGCACAGGTCACAGGGCACGCCGCAACCGGTCCCCGCTCCGTTCCCCCCAAGCGAGACCACCCGAAGTGGTGCCGATAGGCCTTAGCTGAGGTTTAATCGGTGATATTCCGCCGGCCGCACCAGACGTCTGCCGGCGAATCGGTGAGGTTGAGTCTCCATACCCGCCCAAAACTTGGCAGGATCGGAGACACACCCCATGCCTTGGATGCAACGCGTTGCATTCGCACTTCTGGCCTTCGCACTGGCCGGTGCCGGCCTGATTGCCTGGCAGCCGGAAGGCCACGCGAACCTCTCGGACGAACCGCCGGCCTACTTCCTTGCGATAAGCTCGGGCCCGGGCCTCAAGCTCGGCGATAGCGCCGCCACCCGGTCCCAGCGCGCGGAACTCTCATGCGACCGGGTTTTCAGCCTCGGTCCCGTCGAGATCGGCACGCGCTGCGTCAGCCACGGCTGGGAAGTCACGATAACCGACTGAGGGTGTGCACCAGCTTTGTTCGAACGGCCACACGTGTCCGCGGCCTGACCGCGGACCGGGAATGCGCCTTGCTCCCGTCGCGGTGATCCGGCAACACTCCGCGGCATGATCGATTTTGCTGATATCCCCTTCAACGCCGAGCAACTGCAAATCCTCGGTATCCTCCTCGTCGTTCTGGTGCTCCTCGTCTGGAACCGCTGGCGCTACGACGTCGTGGCATTCGGAGCTCTGGTTCTGGCGGTCTTGACCGGCGCGGTTCCCAAGGACGAAGCGTTCAATGGCTTCGGCCACCCCGCGACGATGATCATCGCGCTGGTGCTCGTCGTCAGCTACGGGCTGTCGGCGTCCGGTGCCGTTTCATTCATTGCACGCCACCTCACTGCGCCGGACCGGTCCGTTCCGATCCACATCGCCGTGATGTCCAGTATCGGCGGGCTGTTGTCGGGCCTCATGAACAACGTCGGCGCGCTGGCGCTCCTCATGCCGGTCGATCTGGACGCCGCGCGCAAGGCGAAGCGCTCTCCGGCGTGGACGCTGATGCCTTTGTCGTTCGCGACCATCCTCGGCGGCCTCGTCACGCTGATCGGCACGCCGCCCAACATCATCATTTCCACGTACCGAGAGCAGGAACTGGGCGAACCGTTCTCCATGTTCGACTACACGCCCGTCGGAATCGTCTGCGCGATTGCAGGCATCGCCTTCGTGGCACTCATCGGCTGGCGCCTCATTCCCTCGTCCGCCGGTCGCGCCGGCGCCGATGACGAAGGTTTCAAGCTCAACGATTACGTGGCGGAAGTGACCGTCGGCGAGGAATCGCAGTTCGTCGGCCTTAGTTACAAGGAAGCGGAGGAGCTTGCCGGCGAAAGCGAAATCAAGATCCTCAACGTCATTCGCGACCGGGCCCGCATCAACCGTCGGCACGGCTGGGTCAACATTCGCGCGGACGATGTTCTCTTGATTGAAGCCGCCGCTGAGCACCTCGATGAATTCGTGGCCGACAAGCGCCTCGCCTATGTCGACAGCGAACACCAGCGCGAAAAGCTGGAAGGCGCCAATCTCGATCTGGTCGAGGCGGTGGTCCGCCCCGGGTCGCGCATCGAGATGCAATCGTCGAACAGCATCGACCTCTTTGACAACCATGGCATATGGCTGGTCGGCATTCAGCGCGAAGGCCGCACGATGCAGAAGCCCCGCGTCCGGCGCGAACCGATCCACATCGGCGACGTTCTCTTGTTCCTTGGCCCGAAGGAGCGCACCAACGCCTTTATCGAGAGCTGGGGCATGGTCCCGCTCGCCGAACGCGGTTTGGAGGTGAAGGACACGTCGAAGGCGCTGCTTGCCGCAGCCTTCTTCGCCGCCGCCATCGCCGCATCGAGCTTCGGGCTCGTCTACCTGCCGGTGGCCTTGGCCGCGGTCTGCGTCCTCTACGTCCTGTTCGGCATCGTGCCCTTGAAGCAGCTCTACGAAACCATCGAATGGCCGGTGGTTGTGCTTATCGGCTCTCTGATCCCCATAGGCGCCGCGTTGGAACAATCGGGCGCTTCGAAGGTCATGGCCGAAGGGTTGGTGGCGTTGTCCGAGGGCCTGCCGCCATGGGCCATACTCACGATCATCATGGCCCTGACCATGACGCTGTCGGACGTGTTGAACAACACCGCGACAGCCCTGGTCGCGGCACCGATCGCCGTCGAAGTCGCCCGCGCTCTGGGTGTCAGCCCCGATCCATTCCTGATGGCGGTCGCCATAGCTGCGAGTTGCGCTTTCCTCACGCCCATCGGGCATAAGAACAACACGCTGATCATGGGACCGGGCGGCTACCGCTTCGGCGACTATTGGCGGATGGGGCTGCCTTTGGAGATCATCATCGTCGCCGTCGGCGTGCCCATGATCCTGCTCGTTTGGCCGCTGTGATTTCTGATCGAAATCATCTTCCGGCCCGTGATCCGCAATTCGATTGTGCCCGTTCTAATCACCAGTGGCAGCATTGCTCGCCCTGATGCCTGCGTTCTGTCTCCTCTCGCGGGCATCGAGTTCCACAACTCTCGAACCGGCTCCTTCGGGAGCCGGCTTTTTTTCGGAATAACGAACGCTTACGCCGAACCGCGACAGGCCCCAGTCAGACGCAAATGCGCGTCACTGCCGAGCCTGACGAAGGCGAAATAAATCGATCTATTTTCAGTGGGATGTGGGGCTGGAAGGAAGGGAGAGTACCCCGAGCGTGGCCTTAACGAGGCACCCTCCCCCGTCTCCTCCTAGACTTGGGCTGGGCTGTTCCAGAACCCAACCTGCGACAACGTTATAGCGTTACTGTTTCCGGTTCAAGTGAAGTCCTGACATGACCGCGATGCCTCCGGGAACGCCTTCTCGCGGCCCGTCCTTTCCGGCCTCCGGCGGGCATAGCGCGCCCACCGGCGGACACCGGGCGAGGGCTCAGCGATAAACCAGGACCGGCACCTCGCAATGGGTCAGCACACCCTGGGTCTCGCTGCCGAAGATGAGGGCCGACAGTCCGCGGCGTCCGTGGCTTGCCATGACGATGAGGTCGCAGCCCTTGTCCTTGGCGGTCTCGACAATCGCCTTCCAGGGCTCGCCGCTCTCGACCTGAACTGTTTCCAGTTCGACGCCGAAGCGCGCCGCCTCGCTGCGCACGAAGTCGAGGTGGCTGTCCACCTCTTGCTCCAGTGCCTTCCTGTCGTCATCGGAAACCGTGATCAATACGCCTTCGGCGACGAAATCGTCCAAATGCGGCCGTACCGTCAGCGCCGTTACCTTGGCGTTGACGAACTTGGCAAGCTCCAACCCGTGGGGCACCGCCTTGTTGGCGAGTTCACTTCCATCCGTCGCGATGAGAATGTTCCGGTACATGGCGCATCACCTTGAGTTTTTCTGTTTCTTCGCGTTCGAACGGCCAGCGTCCGATTCCGAAATTCGCCGTCGTAGGCGGCTTGCTTCGGGAGCGAACTTCGGGATTAAAAGGAACGCTGGGCGAATTCCAATCCATCATGACGACGTGGATATGACACGCCTTGACCGGGCTCAATTACCCCACAGTTCGCCCCCCCCCTGTTTAAGGGCCCTTCACTCTAATAGCCCTCGCAGATCGCGCAGCGTCTGGTGCGCCGGCATGTCCAGGTACTCGTCCGGCCGGTCCACGCGGTTCACCCACACACAGCGAAAACCGAACGCCGATGCCCCCGCAATATCCCAACGGTTCGAGGACTGAAACGAAATCCGGTCCGCCTCGACGCCAAGCGAATCCACCGCCAATCGATAAACCCGCGCCGCCGGCTTGAAGATCCCCGCCTCCTGCACCGACAGGACCGCGTCGAAAGCGCCGGACAGGCCGGAGGATTTCACGGCCCGCTCGAGCATGTCCGGGTCGCCATTGGAAAGTATGGCAACCTTGGCCCCGCGCTCGCGCAGTCCGGCAAGAACATCGGCGCATTCGGGATAGGCGTCGAGATCGCGATAGGCTTCGAGAAGGTCGTCCCGAAGGCCTTTCTCCAGGCCGCCCGCCTTCTCGGCAGCGTAGTCCAGCGCGTCCTCCGTGGCCCGCCAGAACGAGACTTGGCGCCCGGCAAGCGCCCGCACCCAGGTATATTCCAATTGCTTGGTACGCCAGGTCTCCGACAATGCCTCCCAGCGCTCGCCGATCCGTTCCGCGTGACGCGCGGCGGCGGAGTGCACATCGAACAAGGTTCCGTAGGCATCGAAGACATAAGCTTGGGGTTGCATCGACAGCCTCCTTGAACGTCAGAGCCGGCGCGGCCAGCACCGTTACGCGTGGCGTATCGACTATAGCGCTCCGCCGGAAAGCCGGACAGTTCGGCCATGGAAATTCGGCATGGACGGTCCTTGGGCAGTCAAGGTCGGTTTCGCAACGACCGAAACGATAAAGGCCGTCCCCGGAACTCCGGGAACGGCCCTACTCAGTCGAACCGGCCAGGAGCCGGGCAACTTTTGTTCGTTCGTCAGGCGGCTTTCGCCTGAGAGCCGCTGCCATGGCGAAGGAATTCGGCCATCGCCGCATCGACGCCGCCCTTGCGATGCGGGACACCGGCCAGTTCCAGGCCCATCTCAACGCCAGCGACCGCGCCCAGGATCGTCAACTCGTTGGTATCGCCCAGATGACCGATGCGGAAAACCTTGTCGGCGACTTTCGTGAGCCCGGCGCCAAGCGACATGTTGAAGTTCTCCAGGACGATCTTGCGGAACGCGTCGGCGCTGTGACCTTCCGGCATTCGGATCGACGTGACCGCGTTGGAGAAGAACTTGGCATCGCGGCACTGGTTCTCGAGACCCCAGGCATCGACGGCGGCACGCACACCGGCTGCCAGTTTGGCATGGCGGGCGAAGACATTGTCGAGGCCTTCCTCGTCGAGCATCTTCATTGCTTCATCGAGGCCATACATAAGCGTGATCGCCGGGGTGTAGGGATAGAAGCCCTTCTTGTTCGGCTCGATCATGTCCTCCCAGGAGAAGAACGCGCGCGGCAGCTTGGCCGTCTTCATGGCTTCCAGCGCCTTCTGGCTGACCGCCGTGAACGACAGGCCCGGCGGCAGCATGAGCCCCTTCTGCGAACCGCAAACCGTGACGTCGACGCCCCAGGCATCGTGCTGGTAATCGGTGCAGGCCAGCGACGAGATGGTGTCGACCATCAGAAGCGCGGGGTGGCCGGCGGCGTCGAGCGCCTGGCGAACCTCGTCGATCGGCGAGCAGCAGCCCGTTGCCGTCTCGTTATGGACGACGCAAACGGCCTTGATTTCGTGGTTCTTGTCGGCGGCGATCTTATCGGCGATCGCACCCGGCTGAACGCCGACGCGCCAATCGGATTCGATGTAGTCGACGTTGAGGCCGAGTTTCTTCGCCATCACCTGCCAGAGCATCGAGAACTGGCCGGTTTCGAACATCACGATCTTGTCGCCGGGCGACAGCGTGTTGGTGAGCGCCGCTTCCCAGGCCCCCGTTCCCGAGGCCGGGAACATGATGACCGGCTGCTCGGTCTTGAAGATGCGCTTCAGCGATTGCAGCAGGTTCGATGAAAACTGAGCGAATTCCTGGCTGCGGTGGTCGATGATCGGCCGCGACATCGCCCGCTCGATGCGGCCCGGCACCGGGGTTGGACCCGGAATCTGTAGGAAGTGACGGCCGGCAAGATACGGCTTGTTCGACATGAAGAAAGATCCTGTAGCTTTCGGAGGAATTGGGACCGGCACGCAAGGGCCCAGGCTGGGCCGCGCGCTCGCAGTCCGGCAGGCGCAATAGCGCACATGCGGGCCAACGTCAAAGCGGCGCAATGGCTCGGGCGAAGCTTAACGGGCTATCGCGCTTCGTCAACCTGGCGAATATCCGGACCGTAGAAAGAAGGCCAATCGGGTTCGCGACCTCGGACGATCCACGAGGGGCAGACAACCGCCGCGGGAAAGAAAAACATGCTGCGCGGTTGCGGCATCGCACAACGTTTTCACGGAAGAACGATCGCTATGCAGGCGGAAAAAACCGTTTACGCGGCCGGTTGCGACAATTAGGTTCGCGGTGTCTTGGCCTTCCGTACCATCCTGCACAACAAACACGCGTAGAACCGGGTCCAGGGCTTTCGGCAACCGCCGGAAGAAATCGGTACCGGCAGGCGAAGCGACCAAAAAATACCGGCTCCACGACCGCGTCGCGGCCCGCAGGAGTCGCACTTGGAAATCACCAGGGAGAATGGAAATGACGTCCAAGGTCGATACCAAGACTGTGAACCGCCGGCGCTTTCTGAAAGGCAGTGCCGTCGCCGCCGGCACGGCCGCCGTCGGTACGGTGGCAATGCCGAACGTCTCGCGCGCTGAAACCACTACCTTGAAGATGCAAAGCTCCTGGGGCGCCAACGCCGTCTTCCAGGACATGGCGAAGCAGTACGTCGAGCGCTGCGAGAAGATGTCGGGCGGCCGCCTCAAATTCGACCTTCTGCCGGCCGGCGCCGTGGTCAAGGCGTTCCAGGTCCAGGACGCCTGCTCCGACGGCGTGATCGACTGCGCGCACACCGTGACCGCCTACTGGTACGGTAAGAACAAAGCGGCTTCCCTGTTCGGCACCGGCCCGGTTCTGGGCTGCGACGCCACCCAGATGCTCGCCTGGATTCAGACCGATGAGGGCAAAGAGCTCTATCGCGAACTGACCCAGGACATTCTCGGCCTCGACGTTGTCGGCTTCTTCGCGATGCCGATGCCGACGCAGCCGCTCGGCTGGTTCAACCGCGAGATCAAGTCGGCCGAGGACATGCAGGGCCTCAAGTACCGCACGGTCGGTCTCGCCACGGACATTATGCAGGGCATGGGCCTGAAGGTGACCCAGCTCCCCGGCGGCGAAATCATTCCGGCTCTCGAGCGCGGCGTGATCGAAGCCTTTGAGTTCAACAACCCGACGTCCGACCGCCAGTTCGGCGCTCAAAACGTTTCGAAGCACTATCACCTGGGCTCCTACCACCAGGCGGCGGAATTCTTCGAGATCATCTTCTCGAAGCGCAAGTTCGAGTCGCTTCCCGAAGAACTGCAGGCGATTTGCGAATACGGCGCTGAAGCCGCGTCCACCGCGAACTACACCTACGCCCTCGACAGCTATTCCAAGGATCTCCAGGGCCTGATGAACGAGGACGGCGTCAACGTCTACCGCACGCCGACGACGGTCATGAAGGCGCAGCTCGAAGCCTGGGATAAGGTTCTCGAGAAGCTGGAACAGGATGCCTTCTTCAAGAAGGTCGTTGACAGCCAGCGCAGCTGGGCGGAGCGCGTGGCCTTCTACTACCTGACCAACGCCGCCGACTATGAGCTTGCCTTCGATCACTACTTCCCCGGCAAGCTCAAGAAAGGCTGATCGTCAGGTCCCGCTTCTCCACCGACATCGGCCGCCCCGCTTTCGCGTCTCGGCAGCGGGGCGGCCGAACCCGCCTCTTACACCTCTTGCCTGAAGCCCTATTGTCCGCAGCCCGGCGGGCGGACCGGCTTCGCCGGACGGCTTACCGTCGCCTGATGGCAAGAAACAACCTCACGAGCTGAGCCGTGCAAAGTTACATCGACACGATCGACAAGTTCTCGACCTGGGTCGGCCACGCGTTCGCGTGGTGCATCATGGTGATGATCTTCGGCGTCGGTTACGAGGTTTTCGTTCGATACGTCCTGCGCGATCCGACCGCCTGGGCCTTCGACGTCAGCTACATGATGTACGGCACGCTGTTCATGATGGGCGGCGCCTACGCCCTGGCCCGCGACAGTCACGTCCGCGGCGATGTTTTCTTCCGCACCTGGTCTCCGAAAACCCAGGCCGGATTGGAGCTCTTGCTTTATTTCATCTTCTTCTTCCCCGGCGTCATCGCCCTGATCCTCGCCGGCTGGAAATTCTCCGAACGCTCGTTCCGCTGGGGCGAAGTCTCGTCGATGAGCCCGGCAAACATTCCGATCTGGCAGTTCAAGCTGATCATTCCCGCCGCCGGCGCGCTGCTGTTCCTACAAGGGACCGCACAGGTCTGCCGCTGCATCATCTGCCTCAGGACCGGCAAGTGGCCTGAGAAACTGCAGGACGTCGAGGAATTGGAAACCGTCCTCAAACACCAGGCCGAAGACCATGGCCGCGCGACACAATCGGTTCAGGACGACCGCACCAAAACGTCCAAGGGGGATTGAGGGATATGACGGACCCGCAGATCGCAATTCTCATGCTGTCGCTGTTCATCGCGGTGGTGCTGCTGGGCTTTCCCATTGCATTCACCCTGATGGCGATGGGCGTGATCTTCGGCTACTACGCCTATTTCGACGCCGAACGCATGACGTCGGTGTTCGACAACCGAATATTCGACCTCCTGGTCAACCAGACCTATTCGGTGATGTCGTCCGACGTGCTGACCGCGATCCCGCTATTCCTGTTCATGGGTTACATCGTCGAGCGAGCGAACATCGTCGACCGGCTGTTCACGACGCTTCAGGTCGCCGCACGCAACGTTCCCGGCTCGATGGCCGTCGCCGCCCTGATAACCTGCGCGCTGTTCGCCACCGCCACCGGCATCGTCGGCGCCGTGGTGACGCTGATGGGCCTCCTCGCTTTCCCGCAGATGCTGCGCGCACGCTATGACGTTTCCTACGCCTCGGGCGTGATCTGCGCCGGCGGCTGCCTGGGCATCCTCATCCCGCCCTCGATCATGCTGATCGTCTACTCGGCAACCACCAACGTTTCGGTCGTGAAGCTCTACGCCGCGGCCTTCCTGCCGGGCTTCATGCTCGCCGGCCTCTATCTGATCTACGTGGTCGGCCGCGCCACCCTGCAGCCGCAGATCGCGCCAAAGCCGCGCGATGAGGACATGCCCGATATCACCGGCTGGAAGCTCTACTGGCTGCTTCTGACGTCGTTCGTGCCGCTGGCGCTTTTGATCCTCTCGGTGCTCGGCGCCATTCTTTTCGGCCTGGCAACGCCATCGGAAGCGGCGGCCGTCGGGTCCCTGGGCGGCTTGATTCTCGCCGCCGCCTATCGCGCCCTCACCTGGGATCGGCTGAAGGAATCCGTCTATCTCACAGTGCGAACGTCCGCGATGGTTTGCTGGCTGTTCGTCGGCTCCTGGACTTTCTCGTCGGTCTTCTCGTACTTGGGCGGCGAGCAACTGGTGAAGGAATTCGTGATCTCGCTCGATCTGTCGCCGATCATGTTCCTGATCCTGGCGCAGCTCATCATCTTCCTGCTCGGCTGGCCGCTCGAATGGTCGGAGATCATCATCATATTCGTGCCGATCTTCCTGCCGCTGCTCGCGCACTTCCAGATCGATCCGCTATTCTTCGGCATCCTTATCGCGTTGAACCTGCAGACATCGTTCCTGACACCGCCCATGGCAATGGCGGCGTACTATCTGAAAGGAATAGCGCCGCCACACGTGCAACTGACCCAGATCTTTTCAGGAACGATGCCATACCTCGTGATGGTGCTGATCTCGATGATCCTGCTCTACACCTTCCCCGGCATCGCGCTGTACTTGCCCGAAGTCTTCTACGGCCACTGACAAAAGGAGCCTTCGTGAAGCCAGCCGAACTCGTCGCCCTGACAGCAAGCGAAGCCGCGTCCGCCATCCGCGACGGCCGCACAACGTCCGAAGCACTGACCGCGGCGCTGCTCGACCGCATCGCCGCGCGCGACACGGAGATCGGTGCATGGGCCGCGATCGACCGCGAACGCGCGCTCGCTGATGCACGTCGCGCCGACGAGATCCGCGGTCTCGGACGCGGAACCGGCCCGCTACACGGCGTGCCCATCGGTATCAAGGACATCATCGACACCCGCGGCTACCCGACCGAGATGGGCTGCCCGCTTTACGCCGGGAACCAGCCCCGCACCGACGCCGCGTGCGTCGCCGCGCTGAAATCCGCCGGCGCGATTGTCCTCGGCAAGACCGTCACGACCGAGCTCGCCTTGCTGACGCCCGCGGCCACGAACAACCCGCGCGACACCGGCCGCTCGCCCGGCGGCTCGTCAGCCGGCTCCGCCGCGGCCGTCGCCGACAACATGGCACCCGCCGCCCTCGGATCGCAGACCGCCGGTTCGGTCCTCCGCCCGGCTTCCTATTGCGGCATTTACGGATTCAAGCCGACGTTCGGGCTGATCTCGCGGCGCGGCGTCCTCATGCAATCGCACACACTCGACACACTCGGCTTGTTTGCCCGCTCCATCGAGGACATAGCGCTACTGACCGACTGCATGTCGGCGCAGGATCCGGGCGATCCCGTCAGCTACGAGCGCAGTCAACCGCGCCTGAGCGAAATCGCTGCGCAAGAGCCGCCGATGCCGCCGTCGTTCGCCTTCATCAGGACACCGGCATGGGATGCGCAGGCATCCCCTGAACTGAAGGACGCCTACGCCGAACTGATCGAGGCCCTGGGCGACCGTGTCGAGGAAATTGCGATCCCCGGACTCGATAACGTCATCGAATGGCAGCGCATCGTGCAGCTTGCCGAGAACGCCGCCTACTACGGACCGTTGCAGGACAAAGGTCGCTCTGAGCTTTCGGACGGTCTCAACGCGCGGCTCGACGAGGGTGCAGCCGTCCCGGTGCGCGACTACATCGCTGCCGTCAGCTCGCGCGAGAACGCCTACCGCGCCATCGAGGAAATCTTCGAAACCCACACGGCAATTCTGACACCCGCCGCACCCGGTCTGGCACCCGAGCGCAGCGAAGGAATAACCGGCTCGCCGATATTCAACGGACTCTGGACCTACCTTGGAATGCCTGCGTTGAGTCTGCCCCTGCTCGAGGTCGACGGTCTGCCACTCGGCGTCCAGCTTGTCGCCGAGCGCCGCGACGACGGCCGCCTCCTTCGCACCGGCCGCTGGCTCGCAACCCATCTGGAAACGATGTCCGGCGACCCCGCCGCCTGAAACGTTTAGGAGACACGATATGCCCGGACTGTTCGGTCGTTTCTCACTGTGGGACGTGCTCGTTTACATCGGCGTTATTCTGGTCGCGATCGTACTCGTCCGGCTTTTTGCGCCGCGCTATTTCGATAGAGTCGTTGCCGTTGCCTCGCTGGGGGCCCTCGCTACTTTTATTGCAATCGTCGGGATTCAGGTCGAGAGCTGGTCGCTCCGCATCGTCCTCATCGTCACGGCCTTGATGGCCGCCTACGACTTCTGGCTCGACGCGTTTTCGTCGAAAGCCCACTCGACCTCCGAAACCGTTCCTGCAGAGCGCGACAAGCCCCACGACAGCATCTGAACGTCGTCGCGATAGAATAGACGACCTGCGGCTCCCCCGCCGTATCGCCCCGGGCGCCGGGAACGTGAACGCAATATGAAGCATCGGCTCAAGATCGGTTCAGATTGATCCTGGCACTGTCTACTCATCGGAAAGCGAAACGGGCCGCCTCCACCGGCTCGAAATAACCGGGAGAGAAGACGATGCAGAATACCTTCGCCAAATTCGCACTCGTAGCAGCCCTTTGCGCCGCCGTGCCGATGCTGACCGTCACGAACGCAGATGCCCGCGGCAAACGCGGCGACACCGTCACAACGACGAAGAAGTTCAACGGCGGCAAGACAACCGTCACCACGACCACAAAGACCAAGGGCCGCAATAAAACCGTCGTCAAGAAGACGGTCGTCAACAAGTACATCGCGAAGCCTGCGAACAAATATATCGCGAAGCCCGCAGCGCGCGCCTACAACTACGTCAAGCGCGGCGTCGGCAAGGGCTTGGGCTGGGGCGGCAAGCGCTTCGGCTGGGGCAACCGCGGCGCCGGGAACTGCGTCGCCGTCGGCAAGACGATCCGCGGCCATAACATCCCCGGTGTCTTCGCCCGCAAGTTCGGTCCCCGCTCCTGCATGCGCGCCATGAACGACTGCCGCAACGATCTTGCCCGCCGCAAGAACCGTGGCCTCAATCCCTACGGCCGTTGCGTTGTCGTCAGCAGCCGCTAACAAATAACGTCACGAACGCTAAGAAAACGTACGGCCGGCCCTCGCAAGAAGGCCGGCCGTTTCGTTTGTTTTCTCGGCTGGAAAGAGCCCGCTGCCGTTCGACAGGGCTTACCTTATCAGGTCAGCGCGAACGGCATGTCCTTGCCGGCGAACGCCGCATCGACGTTGTCCAGCGCTTCGAAACCCATCTGATTGCGTGCCTCGATCGCCGCCGAACCGAGATGCGGCAACAGGAACGTATTCGGCAGGTCGTAGTAGCCCTCGTTGATCTTCGGCTCACCGGCAAAAACATCGAGCCCGGCATAAGAAAGACGTCCCGATTTCAGAGCCTCGATCACATCCTCGTCCTGCACGAGATCGCCGCGCGCGGTATTCACGACCACGGCCCCCTGCGGCATCTTCTCGATCGCCGACTTGTTGAAGAAGTAGCGCGTGGAGGGCAGCGACGGCGCGTTGATCGAGAAGAATTCGGAAACCGAAAGCAGGCTGTCGAGCGTGTCGTGGAAGATCGCGCCCTTTTCATCTTCCGGCTTGGCGCGGACAATGTCGTGGTAATGGATTTCCATATCGAACCCGCGCGCGCGCTGCGCCAGCGCTCTGCCGATCTTGCCGAAGCCGAAGATCCCGAGTTTCTTATTGTCGAGCCGCTGACCGACGAGTTGCAGCGGCGCCCAGCCCGGCCAGGCGCGGTTGCGGATCATCGCCTCGCCTTCACCGGCTCGCCGCGCGGCACCGAGCAGCAGCAGCATGGCGATTTCAGCCGTCGCGACCGTCACGCCGTGCGGCGCGTTGCCAACCTTGATGCCCCGGCCCTTGGCGGCATCGATATCGATATGGTCGTAGCCGATCGAGAACGTCGAGATGATTTTGATGTGTTCGGGGAGCGCCGCGATGACGTCCTCGCGAAGCTTGTCGGTAATGGTGATGAGAATGGCATCGACATCGGCCGCTTTCTGCACGATCTCGTCCGTCGTCATCTGATGGTCGTCCGCATTCTGTACGACCGTATAGTCGCGATTGGCGCGTTCCTCGACGGCGGCGGGCAGGCGGCGGGTGATCAGCAGACGCTTGGTCATCGTGCGGGGTCCTCCTAGACATTTGTTCTTGATGGCAGGCCAATTGCCTGCTTGTGCCGTAGCCCGTCGCCGAAGACAAGACTTTCGTACAATCCACGCCGTTTTGCCGCCGGTCCGCCTGTTCGTATTTTGTTAACCATGCCGCGCCAAAGTCTCCCGCGAACCTACGAGAAATCCATTCACGGCCACCCAATCGGTTCGCATGAGGCTGATCGTCGCAATTCTTGCCGTGCTCGTCTTCGGCAAGCTTTACACGGAATACCGGCTCTATCGCTCGGCGACTTCCGAGGCGATCGTGGCCGCCTATCGGGACAAGGCGATTGCAGCTTGCAGGGAGTCGGGCAATGAGTTGCTCGCGGGCCCCGCGGCAAGGGCCGTATGGACGAAACCGTCCGAGGTCTCTGTCCGCATCGGCCGCGACGACCTGGGCATCGCCTTCTGGGAAACGGGGCACGCGCTCTGGCCGGCCGCCTATGCCCAGGCCTATCTGATCCTCGCCGCGCCTGGAAATTCCACCTTGCGCTGCACCTACGACATCACGGCACGGCGAGCGAACATCTGGAAGAAAGGATGATCGGCCTGTACTGCCACGCGGGGATCGTCACTCGAAGCGCCCCCCGCCCTGCGCCGAGCGTTCAGCGGCGCACGCCTTCGATCATGACCTGCGTCATCAACAAATGACGGAAGCGGCCGCCCGTAAGACGATCGATCAACCGCTGCCGCGCTGAAAACCGGCGCACCGGGCCGATACTGTAAACCTCGAAGCCGCAACGCTGGAACATCGCGGCATAGCTTTGCGGTGTGAACCAGCGCAGATGCGTCCGGTCGAAAACGCCGCGATCCTCGGCCGGGAAACGACCGGCCAGCAACTCGCCGATCACCTTCCAATGGGCCACGTTAGGTGAGGAAGCGAAGACGCGCCCGCCCGGCCGCACATGCCGCGCCAGCCGTGCGACGACCGCTTCGGGTTCGCGAAGATGCTCGAGGACTTCCGATAGGATCGCCGCGTCGAACTCCGCCGCCCGAAACGGCAGGTCCAGCGTCTCGATATCTCCGACGATCACGTCGCTCAACCGCTCGCGCGCGATCGCCGCCGGGCCCGGCATCAGCTCAATCCCCACGTAGCGTCCCGCGCGGCGGCGTTCCAAGGCCAGCACGCCGGTATCGCCGCTGCCGCAACCCACTTCCAGTATCGCGGCACCGGGATCGACCGGTAGGCGATCGACGATATCCGAGCGCGCGCCGGCGAAATAGCCCGTCGTCTTGGTCGCATAGGCTGCGCCAGGGTCGAATTCGATTTCCGTTGCGTTGCTGGCCGTCACAGTGGTTCTCCCGCGCAATTCATTATCAACGATAACGCGAGCCGGTGAACGCTGGCCTAATTCAACGCTCCGCCCGGCTAAGGAATTCTCCCGGACAACTCCAACGTGCACATCCTTAACCCGAACTTTACTGTTTTCACGCTTTCATCATTGCCAACCACGGCTGGGGAGCCGCGTCAGTAACGAGTAAAAAAATGTCGAGGTATTACCGGTTTATTTCGGGCGCCGCCCGCTACCTGTTGCTCGCAGGCATTTGTGCACTCTCCGCATGCGCCGACGGCTCCAATCTTCCCCCGCCGAACTTCGCCACCAATACCGGCCCCGGGCTCGAAAAAGCTTATCGCCTCAACATCGGCGACAAGGTCAAGCTTTCCGTCTTCAACGAGCCGGACCTATCCGGC
>CBDDFK010000004.1:0-647113 GCA_965226995.1 Filomicrobium sp. | reverse complement strand
GGTCCGCCTGGCCCCCCAGAATGCCGGATGGCAGCGCGACCTCTCCGTCAGCCACGACCGTATCGGCGACGTCCTCTCCGCCCAGGGAAATCTCAAAGACGCCCTGAACGCCTTCCAAGCCTTCGCGACATTGCAGAACGCCTCGCCCAAGCCGACCCCCAGAATGCCGGTTGGCAGCGCGACCTCTCCGTCAGCAATAACAAGATCGGCGACGTCCTCTCCGCCCAGGGAAATCTCAAAGACGCCCTGAACGCCTTCCAAGCCTCTCGCGACATAAGAGAACGCCTCGCCCAAGCCGACCCCCAAAATGCCGGATGGCAGCGCGACCTCTCCGTCAGCAATAACAAGATCGGCGACGTCCTCTCCGCTCAGGGAAATCTCAACGACGCCCTCCAAGCCTTCAAAGCCGCCCGCGACATTGCAGAACGCCTCGCCAAAGCCGACCCCCAAAATGCCAGATGGCAGCGCGACCTCTCCGTCAGCCACGACCGTATCGGCGACGTCCTCTCCGCCCAGGGAAATCTCAAAGACGCCCTGAACGCCTTCCAAGCCTCTCGCGACATTGCAGAACCGCCTCGCCCAAGCCGACCCCCAGAATGCCGGTTGGCAGCGCGACCTCTCCGTCAGCAATAACAAGATCGGCGACGTCCTCTCCGCCCAGGGAAATCTCAAAAGACGCCCTGAACGCCTTCCAAGCCTCTCGCGACATAAGAGAACGCCTCGCCAAAGCCGACCCCCAAAATGCCGGATGGCAGCGCGACCTCTCCGTCAGCAATAACAAGATCGGCGACGTCCTCTCCGCTCAGGGAAATCTCAACGACGCCCTCCAAGCCTTCAAAGCCGCCCGCGACATTGCAGAACGCCTCGCCAAAGCCGACCCCCAAAATGCCGGATGGCAGCGCGACCTCTCCGTCAGCCACATCAAGATCGGCGACGTCCTCTCCGCTCAGGGAAATCTCAACGACGCCCTCCAAGCCTTCAAAGCCGCCCGCGACATTGCAGAACGCCTCGCCAAAGCCGACCCCCAGAATGCCGGTTGGCAGCGCGACCTCTCCGTCAGCCACGACCGTATCGGCGACGTCCTCTCCGCCCAGGGAAATCTCAACGACGCCCTCCAAGCCTTCAAAGCCTCTCGCGACATAAGAGAACGCCTCGCCAAAGCCGACCCCCAAAATGCCGGATGGCAGCGCGACCTCTCCGTCAGCCACATCAAGATCGGCGACGTCCTCTCCGCTCAGGGAAATCTCAACGACGCCCCTCCAAGCCTTCAAAGCCGCCCGCGACATTGCAGAACGCCTCGCCAAAGCCGACCCCCAAAATGCCGGATGGCAGCGCGACCTCTCCGTCAGCCACGACCGTATCGGCGACGTCCTCTCCGCCCAGGGAAATCTCAAAGACGCCCTGAACGCCTTCCAAGCCTCTCGCGACATAAGAGAACGCCTCGCCCAAGCCGACCCCCAGAATGCCGGATGGCAGCGCGACCTCTCCGTCAGCCACGACCGTATCGGCGACGTCCTCTCCGCCCAGGGAAATCTCAAAGACGCCCTGAACGCCTTCCAAGCCTCTCGCGACATAAGAGAACGCCTCGCCCAAGCCGACCCCCAAAATGCCGGATGGCAGCGCGACCTCTCCGTCAGCAATAACAAGATCGGCGACGTCCTCTCCGCTCAGGGAAATCTCAACGACGCCCTCCAAGCCTTCAAAGCCGCCCGCGACATTGCAGAACGCCTCGCCAAAGCCGACCCCCAAAATGCCGGATGGCAGCGCGACCTCTCCGTCAGCCACGACCGTATCGGCGACGTCCTCTCCGCCCAGGGAAATCTCAAAGACGCCCTGAACGCCTTCCAAGCCTCTCGCGACATAAGAGAACGCCTCGCCCAAGCCGACCCCCAGAATGCCGGTTGGCAGCGCGACCTCTCCGTCAGCCACGACCGTATCGGCGACGTCCTCTCCGCCCAGGGAAATCTCAAAGACGCCCTGAACGCCTTCCAAGCCTCTCGCGACATAAGAGAACGCCTCGCCCAAGCCGACCCCCAGAATGCCGGATGGCAGGCCGATCTGGCGGC
Organism: Filomicrobium sp.; assembly: GCA_965226995.1. Classification (GTDB taxonomy): domain Bacteria; phylum Pseudomonadota; class Alphaproteobacteria; order Rhizobiales; family Hyphomicrobiaceae; genus Filomicrobium. The sequence goes on along the minus strand of CBDDFK010000004.1, from coordinate 645,047 downwards.
GAGTTACGGGAAGTTCGGGCAGGTTCACCGTGCGCTGGGCGACACGGCGGCGGCGCGACAATACTGGGAGAAGGGCCGCGCCATCGTCGCGCCGCTTGCCGAAAGCTCGGGGCATCAGCTTTGGCAGGGATATGTGGCGATCCTCGATGAGTGGCTGGCGGAACTCGACGCGGAGGCGTGACGTGGCGCACGGCAATCGCAGCAACGGACGCCAACACCGCGCAACGATGGCGCAAGCGAAAACATGGGTCCTCGGGACAAGCCCGAGGATGACGAGGTGGTGGAAAGTGGAACGGCCGCCACCCCCGCCTCACCGTCATCCTGGGCCTTGTGCCCAGGACCCATCGCGCCGCAAGCGCCTTCCGCCAGCGGGCCGGATGGCAATCGCAGCAACGGACGCCGGCACCGCGCAACAATGGCGCAAGCGGAAACATGGGTCCTCGGGACAAGCCCGAGGATGACGAGGTGGTGGAAAGTGGAACGGCCGCCACCCCCGCCTCACCGTCATCCTGGGCCTTGTGCCCAGGACCCATCGCGCCGCGAGCGCCTTCCGCAGCGGGCTGGGCGGCAATCGCAGCAACGGGCGCCGGCAGCGCTGCACAAAAACGCATCAAGTGAGTTTTCCGCCCAAAACTTAAGCCAACCCCTGCCAACGGTTATCTTGCCGCAGGTGCGAAGTTCGTTTACGACCGGCTTCAACACCGCATGGAGCCCGTCACATCCGCCGGCCTCGGCCCGCCCGATGATGGCACGCCTGCCCCGGCCGGGCAGCTCCGCGTATCCCGCCAATTTCTCGAGAAGGGAACCGCCCGATGAACGCCAAAGACACCGGCTCCGCGACCCTCACGGTCAAGAACGCTGCGGTCGAGTTTCCGGTCCGCTCCGGCACGCTCGGCCCCGACGTGATCGACGTGGGCAAACTCTACAAGGAAACCGGCTGTTTCAACTACGATCCCGGCTTCACCTCGACGGCCAACTGCTCCTCGAAGATCACGTATATCGACGGGGACAAAGGCGTGCTTCTGCACCGTGGCTATCCGATCGACCAGCTCGCCGAGCAGTCCAACTTCCTCGAGGTCTGCTATCTCCTTTTGAACGGCGAATTGCCCAATAGCGTTGAGTTCGACGAGTTCCAGAACGCCATCACGCGCCACACCATGGTGCATGAGCAGATGACCCGGTTCTTTACCGGCTTCCGCCGTGACGCCCACCCGATGGCCGTGATGTGCGGCGTGGTCGGCGCGTTGTCGGCGTTCTATCACGACTCCACCGACATCAACGATCCCGAGCAGCGCACGATCGCCGCGCGCCGGCTGATCGCGAAGATGCCGACGATTGCCGCGATGGCCTACAAGTATTCGGTCGGGCAGCCGTTCATCTATCCGCGCAACGATCTCGACTACACGTCGAACTTTCTGCAGATGTGCTTCGCGGTGCCGTGCGAGCCGTACACGGTGAACCCGGTGATCGCGCGGGCACTCGACCGTATCTTCATTCTCCACGCCGACCACGAGCAGAACGCCTCGACGTCGACAGTGCGTCTCGCCGGCTCCTCGGGCGCCAATCCTTTCGCCTGCATCGCCGCGGGCATCGCCTGCCTGTGGGGGCCCGCGCACGGCGGCGCCAACGAAGCCGCGCTCAACATGCTGAAGGAAATCGGCTCGGTCGAACGCATCCCCGAGTACATCAAGAAGGCGAAGGACAAGACCTCCGGCTTCCGTCTCATGGGCTTCGGGCACCGCGTCTACAAGAACTACGACCCGCGCGCGAAGGTCATGCAGAAGACCTGTCACGAGGTGCTCGATTCGCTCGGGATCCGCGACGAGCCGCTCCTGAAGGTGGCGATGGAGCTGGAGCGCATCGCGCTCGAGGACGAGTACTTCGTTGAGAAGAAGCTCTATCCAAACATCGACTTCTATTCCGGCATCACGCTCAGGGCGATGAACTTCCCCGTGGAGATGTTCACCGTGCTGTTCGCGGTGGCGCGGACCGTCGGTTGGGTCGCGCAGTGGAAAGAGATGATCGAGGATCCCGAGCAGCGCATCGGCCGTCCGCGTCAGCTCTACATTGGCGAGGAGAGCCGGGATCTCGTGCCTCGCGACCAGCGCTGAACGCCCACTTCGGCACGGCGCTCTCGGCGGCCAAGATGCTGAAAAAGTTGAACCCCGAGGGCTCGCCGGTCCTCGGGGTTATCGTTTCTTCCGTTCCGCTCTTGCGTGCTCAATCAGCCGCCTTGCACACCGTAACGCGACGCCGGCGCAGCAGGAGCCGAGCGGTCGGTCGTCGAAGGCTGGAGCGGCGTTGCCGATGCCTGTTTCCAAGGCGACGACTTGAAGTAGGCGGCCGTATAGGCGACCGCGACCAGCAGAGCAAAACCGATCAGATTGGCAGCGGCAATTGTCAGCGCGTTGGCGCCGAACTCGTTCAGCGCGACGCCCGCGATCATGGCCAGCAACTGCCCGGCGAGAAAGACACCCAGGGCCTGTTGGCCGACCTTGCAGCAGATCGGCACGAACGCCCCGCGGATCTTGCGCAGGTTATCGCCGCGCGGCCCTGCCAGGGCGTAGGCGAGATAGGCGAGCGCGAGGAAGTGCACGTAGCGTAGAAAGCCGAAGCCGGTCTTTTCGATGAGCGGTGCGATGGCGGCGCGGACCTCTCTTAGCGCTTCCCACTGCGTCAGCGGCCACCAGTGCGCGAATGGAATGACGATCACGATCACGGCGGCGCTCAACCAGATCAGCCGGCGGTCAATCGGCGGCGCGGGCAGCCAGCCCATCATGAACGCGAATCCGGTGAAGAACACGAGTTGCCAGGCGAACGGATTGAAGAACCAGACCCGGTCCGACCATGGCTCGGCTGGGAAGTTGATAAGCCCCATCGTGGCCAACAGCCAGACACCGCCGATGAAGGCGAACACCGCCGCGGTCGACAGGCGCGCAAGGGCCATGACAATCGGGATCATCGCCAGAATGACGAGATACATCGGCAGGATGTCGAAATAGTTCGGCACGTAGGTGAGCGTCATCAAGCCGACGAGGTTGGCACCGGTGTCGTCGTTGATGAAAGGCAGGAGGTTGAGCCCGCCCTGGTAACCCTGACCATTATCGAAGATCCGATCGGCCATAACCATCGAGGCGGCAACAGCCATGAAGATCGAAATGTGGGCCCAATAGACCTGCCAGCATCTGAACGCGATACGTGTCGTGCCGAGCGCCAGTCCCCGTTCGCGGAACAAGCGACCGAAAGCAATCGCCGAGGCCATGCCGGAGCAGAAGACGAAGATCTCTGTCGCATCCGAAAAGCCGAAGCGGGCCGGGATCCACGCCGTCCAGGTATTGCTGGGCATATGGGCGACGAAGATGATGAACATGCCGACGCCGCGAAAGAAATCGAGTCTGATATCCCGCGGGCGGCGCACCGCCGGCGCGGCGGCAGGGGCGGGTCCTGAGACCGCGCCGCTTCCCAGATTTCGCGTTCGCACGTCTGACATCTTCGCCTTTCGGATGCGGGAAGCGGCAGCGGTCGCAAAGTCGAGGCGCCCGCTACAGCTATGAACCGAATATGCTGGCGGCGCGCGGCAGCCTTTGCTCCCGCTTATCGCGCGCCGCCAGCAATCACTTTATTCCGCCGCGGCAAGCCCAGGGCTTGGAGCCGCTTCCGCCAGCCCATCGTGTCCGTTGGACTGCTGGGTGCGGGCGCGCTCAAGCATCGCCATCAGCGGGACCGGCTCGGTCTTCTCTTCCGGTATGCCGCATAGCCCCTGGCGCACGCTCCAGTCTCCGGCCCAGCGCGATGCCGTCAGCACTGCGAAGGGCATGCTCAAGGCGAACCCGGCGATGATCGGCATCGCCCACGGTATGACGGTGGGTGCGCTATATGCCAGCAACGCCAGGATGCCGATCCCGGTCAGCGTCTGCGGAAGGAAGGTCACCGCTGCTTCGTCCCAGGCGACTTCGCGCTGTTCGCGCTCTTGCGCCCGCCAGTCGACGCGCTTGCCGAACATCAGGCCCAGAGCGAAGACGGCAACGGCGAAGTTCACGACGGGTGCAAGCAGCATCGAGAACACGATCTCAATCGCTCCTCCGGCGACGACGCGGCCTCGCCCGCCATAGAGTGCGCTGTGGCGCGTACTCGACAGGATATTCGCCAACCCCATCAGCTTCGGCATCAGGCTCATGGAAATGATGATCGCGAATAACGCCGCGCCCTGCCACGCGGGATAGTCCTCCGCGATGCCACCCGTCAGAACCTCGAGAGTGCCAAGCGCGAGGAACGCCATCCAGCCTACGGCGCCCACGTACATCAGGATGGCCAGAGCGAGTTGCAGTCGGCTCATCGCCTTCAGGCCCTTCATGCCAAGCAGGCTGAAGTACTGCATATTGCCCTGACACCAGCGCAGTTCCCGGCGGATAAAGTCGGGAAGCGTCGGCGGGTTCTCCTCCCAGCTCTCGCCTTCCTGGGCCAGCACGCGGACATGATAACCGCCGCGGCGCATCAACACCGCCTCGACCTGGTCGTGGCTCATGATATGGCCGGAAAGCGGTCCGTTGCCGGGCAGCACCGGGAGTTTGCAATGCTCGCGGAAGGCGCGCGCGCGAATGATGGCGTTGTGCCCCCAGTATGGACCGCAATCGCCCTGCCACCAGACCGATCCGGTGGTATAGGAGCGCATCCCCTGGCGCATGCCGAATTGAAAGACACGGGTGAAGAACGACTTCGACGGCGTGCCGACGACGAGCGTTTGAAGGATGCCAAGGCGCGGATAGGCCTGCATCATCCGGACCAGCCGCGCAATCGCGCTGGCCGACATGAAGCTGTCCGCGTCGAGGGTGACGAAGAAGTCGTAGCGTCCGGCCGTGCGATCGTTGAACTCGGCGATATTGCCCGCCTTGTAGCCGGCATTATCAACCCGCCGCCGGTAGAAGATCTTATCCGGCCGCGGCGCCAGCGTCCGCCATCGCGCAATGCCGCGCTCTTCAAGCGCAGCAATCCTGGCATCGTCGGTATCGCTCAGGACGTGAAAGTCGAAATGCTCGATCATGCCGTCCGCGACGATCTCGTCGTAGATGGCGCCGATGCGGGCGAGCGATGCCGAAGGATCCTCGTTGCGAACCGCCATCACGATCGCGGTCTTCGTGACGATCACCGCGTTGTCGTTGCAGTTAAGGGCGAGTGGATCCGAAAGGCGCACGCGGTCCTTCAAAGCCAGCAAGACTGCGCCAATGATCGCGTTCCAGAAGCCGATTGAGAGCCATGGCAGCGTGATGACGAACGCCACCATCATGGCAGCTTTGGTCATCGACCAACCACCGTGACCGAGCAGCGAAAACATGGCGGCCGCCAGGGCAGCAATGGTCGCGACGTTCAACACGGCCACGAGCGCACGGCGCCGTTCCAGCGTGTGGGCCGCTCTTACGGGTCCGAAACGTTTGTGGGAACGCAACGAAGTGGACGTACGGCCGGCAATGCCGACGCGAACAGGCTCGTGCATATGATCATCTCCACTCTACGGAACCACGCGGCGCGATTGTTTTTTGCTGCCGTGCAGTATGGATGCCTCCCTCGAACGCGCCTCCCGACACAAGGTTCACGCCGCGCATTGTCGCGATCCACTCGCTCCTTTTGCGCCGCCTTCGATTTCGCCCGGGGTCCGACGTCCGGACAGTCCGTGGACAGTGCGGCAATTTTTGGTGCGTCGCACAATACACCGACTCACGGCCCATGCGGAAGGGGCCAAGCAGTGCAAGGTGTGCTCAGTTGTTTGGCGGCTGATGTTCTTTTTTAGGCAGATTCAAGACTTTAAAGAGGTGACAGCGGGAACCGGGAGGCAGACTTCCTCTCTCCGTACACGGCTTCGTCACACGTTTGGAATCACGCCTGCCAACGTCTGCGTGATGGCGCGGCGCACAAAAAGTAGCCCGGGAGCGTGGGATTGGCGCCGGTCGTAGTTAACGGCGGGCGGTTTCTTCGAGAATTCCGACGACGACATCGGCGGCTTTCTCGCTGGGCGTCGCGCCTTCGATGGCCATCCGCTGCGGAAATTCAGCCAACGCCTCGCACTGAGCGGCACGTTCGGAGCCATCCTTCCAGATCGCTTCGAGCGCGTCCGCGAGCGTCGCGGCCGTGCATTCCTCCTGGATGTATTCCGGGAAGGCGTTGCGACCCAGGACCAGATTCGCCAGCACGACCGAATGGACCTTGACGAGAAACCTGAGCCGCGAAGCAACGGCATCGACGCGGTAGGCGACGACCATCGGCGTACCGCAAAGGGCCAGTTCCAACGTTACGGTGCCTGAGGCGGCAAGCGCCGCGCGGGCTAGCTTGAACGCCTTGAACTTGTCGTCCTCGCCGGTAACAAGGTGCGCCTTGACCGGCCAGGCTGCCAGTTCCTGCTCGATCAGTTCCCGGACGCTATCGACAGCCGGGATCACAACCTCGAAGTCGAGGCCGCGTTCCCGCAGGGCGGCAACCGTCTCGCCGAACGGCGCCATCAGCCGCCCGACTTCAGAGGTCCGGCTGCCGGGCAGCACGAGGAGGACCGGTTTCCCCGCATCGAGGCCAAGACGGGCGGAAAGCTCCGAAGTGTCGAGGCCGTCAAGCCACTCCCGCCGCTCGATCAGCGGATGGCCGACGTAGGTCGTCTCCGGACCGCCTAGACGCTGGTGCGCCTCCGGCTCGAACGGCAACAACGCCAGCAAGTGGTCGACATAGCGCTTCATCTTGCGGGCGCGGCCGGGGCGCCAGGCCCACACCGACGGCGACACATAATCGATGACGGGGATGTCGGGCCGCCGCCTGCGAATGCGCTTGGCAATCGGGTGGGTGAATTCGGGACTGTCGATGATCACCACCAGGTCAGGTTCGGCGGCGAGTGCTGCATCGACGGTCTGATACACCCGCCGGACGATGCGGGGCAATTTCGGCAGGATGGACATCGGTCCCATGACGGCGACGTCGGAGATCGGGAACTGCGAGACGAGACCGTGGCGGGCCATCGATTCGCCGCCGACGCCGAGATAGCGCACGCGACCGGCAAGCCGACGGTTCAAGGCTTCCATCAGACGGCCGCCCAGGGCATCGCCGGAATGCTCGCCGGCGACGATAAATATCCGATAGCTGCGGCTGTTGCCGTCGACGACCTTAGAGGCGCGCCCTGCCGATGCATTGGGCGCCGGATTATCGGCAGGGGTTTCGCTTTCCATGTCGCCCATTCTTCTCAACCCCCGTCCGAAATAACGGCCACGAACAGCTTGCGCCGATTGGCTTCCTCGACCAGTTCCGGAGCGACACTGGCAGCGAATTTCTGTAGAACGACGCCGATCCCGGCAAGTTGTGCCTCGGCCGCCGCTTCGATCACCGAACGATCGAGATCCCGGCCGGCGGCGAGCACGACCGCGCCGCGCTGGCGCGTGCGGAACATGCCCCGTCCCCACTGCCGAAGGCTGGAAGCCCGCTTAATAACGTCGACCGTTGCCTCCGTGGCCTGGACCGCCAGGACGTGGGCATTGACGACGACCACGGCGGAGGCGACCTCGAAGGGACGCGCGGCGATGACGAGGCCGGCGCCCTTGGCGAGATCCGCTTTGGTCCGGTCGTCCGGACGCACCTTGCCCAATGACTCGATGCGCATTTCCCCAAATGCTTTTCGGGCGGCTTTATCCGGTCTTTTCCCTGGTTCCCGGTCGATTAGCGCAGGCACATCGACGCCAACGACGAAAAGGCGATGCGTGTCCGCGAGGCCGTGCAGCCCCGCCCGGTCGAGCGCCAACACCCCCCCGGCCTCGACGGCAACGCCGCGCAAGTCAGCGGCGGCGGCGCGGCGGATGGTTTCGGGGCCGATGACCGGCATATCGACGCGCAGTTCCTGGCCAACCTTTGGGCCCTTGATGAGGATGCCGCGCGCGACGTGCTCGCGCGAATGCATGCGGCGGTGCCGGTTCTCAGTAAGGCGCTCCATCATGTTATCGGTGCCCTCCGCACCCTCGATGGCCTCGACGCGGCCGTCGGCGACGACGACGGCCTGGCCGACATCGAAGGGGGCAAGGGTATCGAGCACGCGAAAGCCGGTGCGGATGTCGCGGATATCGTCGCGGCGATGCTCGGGGCCGGCGAAGCGCCCGGCGCCGACGACCAGTTCAGGTGCGATGGATGAGATGGCGACGACCTCGAGGCCGTAGCGCTCGAAATAACCGATAACGCCGCGAAGGACCGCATCGTCGCCGCCAGCGCGGATCAGCCGGAAAATAGTGGGCAGCGCGCGGAAAAAGCCGAGATCGGGCTTGAGCGTCGTCAGATCCGGCCGGCGCACGCTGCCGGCAATGGCGATCTGCCGACAACCGGCCTTGCGGAACGACGCGATCATCGTTCCGATCTGCCCCCAGTTCACCCATTGCGGATCGAACCGGCCGAGTTCTGCATCCGCCTCGCCCTCAAGCGCGACGATGTGGACGTTCGCGCCGCGCTGGCGCAATCCCTCGGCAACTTCCATCGGCATTCGGCGCCCGCCGGCCAGAAGCCCGATACGCCTCGGAGAAGGCCGCTGCATGGCCGGCTATGCCTCTTACGCGCCGCTCTGACCGCGTGGGGTACACAAGGAGCGCTTACCGCCAGTGCGGATGAAATCGATGATTTCCTGTACGGTCTGATGCGACTCGAATTCCTCAGCCACGTCGTTCGTACGCTCGATCAGCGTACCTTCCGCGGCGAACAACAGCCGGTAAGCGCGGCGGAGATCGTGGATCTCTTCGCGCGAGAACCCGCGGCGCTGCAGGCCGACAATGTTGAGGCCCGACAGATAAGCCCGGTTGCCGAGCGCCATGCCGTAGGGGATGAGGTCGTTTTCGAGGCCGGACATGCCGCCGACGAAGGCATGCGAGCCGACGCGCGCAAACTGGATAACCGCTGCTCCGCCGCCGATGATGACGTAATCGCCAATTACGCAATGGCCGGCCAGCATGACGTTGTTCGAAAACACGACGTTATTGCCGATGATGCAGTCGTGGCCAACGTGCGAATTCGCCAGAAAGGCGCACCGGGAGCCGACGACGGTTTTCATGCCGCCGCCTTCGGTGCCGGGATTCATCGTGACGCCTTCGCGGATCTGGCATTCCTCGCCGATCTCGAGCGTCGAAGGCTCCCCGCCGTATTTCAGATCCTGCGGCTGGTGGCCCAGCGAGGCGAACGGGAACACGCGGGTCCGTGCGCCCACCCGCGTCCTGCCGGCAACCACGGCGTGGCTGACGAGTTCGACCTCATCGCCAAGTTCCACCGTTGAAGCGACGTGGCAATAGGGCCCGATACGGACCCCGTCCCCCAGCTTCGCCCCGTCCTCGACGATAGCGGTGGGATGGATCGACTGTTCAGCCATTACTGCTCGCAAATGCCCGGGCTTCCGCGGTATCGGCCAACATCGCACTGATCTCGGCCTCGGCCGCGACCTGGCCTTCGACCCGCGCCTCGCCGTAAAACTTCCAGACCCGCCCGCGGTTGCGGATCTTCTTGACGTGATAGTGGAGCTGATTGCCCGGCACCACAGGGCGTCGGAATTTCGCCTTGTCGATCCCCATGAAATAAACGAGTTCGGCGACGTAATCCTCACCCAGACTGTGAACGCAAAGCGCACCAGCCGTCTGCGCGAGGCCCTCGATGATGAGCACGCCGGGCATCACCGGAAACTGCGGGAAGTGGCCCTGGAAGAACGGCTCGTTGATCGTCACGTTCTTCAGGCCGACCGCGCTCGTGTCGCCATCCATGTCGTAGATGGCGTCGACCAGAAGGAACGGATAGCGGTGCGGCAGCAGTTTCATCACGCGCGCGATATCCGCCGTCCCCAATTCCTTCTTCGTGCTCACCTCATCCATTCTTTTCTTTCTCCACCTTCTTCGTGGGCCGGTGCCCGCGGTCTTCGTCAATCGTTACCGTGCCGGCCGCTTTCCTTGGCCATTCTGGCAAGCAGGGCAAGTTCCTTGGCCCACTGTTTCAATGGCCGTGCCGGCGTGCCGCCGACACGCGCGCCCGCTGGTACGTCCTCTTTTGGATGAGAGGTTCCGGCGATCTGCGCACCGCTACCGACCTTGATGTGACCAACCGTCCCGGACTGGCCGCCCATGACGACATAATCGCCGAGTTCCGTCGACCCGGAAATTCCGGTCTGTGCCACGATAACGCAATGCCGTCCGATGATGACGTTGTGCCCGATCTGAACGAGATTATCAATTTTCGTTCCCTCACCGATCACCGTGTCTTTCAAGGCTCCCCGGTCGATGCAGGTATTGGCGCCGATTTCGACGTCGTTCTGGATCACGACCCGGCCGATCTGCGGCACCTTCAGATGGCCTTCAGGGCCCATGGCGAAGCCGAACCCGTCCTGTCCGGTCCGCACACCGGCATGGATGATCACCCGGTCGCCGATCAGCGTGTGTTGGATTGTAGCCTGGGCACCGATGTAGGACTGCCGTCCAATCGCCACGCGACGGCCGATGACGGCCCCAGCCGCGACGCGCGACCCGCGACCGATCTGCACCTCTGGGCCGACTATCGCACCGGGTTCGACAACGACGTCGTCTTCCAAACGGGCGGTCGGATCGATCCCGGCCGGGCCGCCCGCGCTGGCCACACTCGGCCACCAGGCCTCGGGGTAGAACTTCGCAAGCGCCTTGGCGAAGCCGCGGTAAGGTTGCTCAAGCACGATCGGAACGGTGCCTGCGGGAACCCGCTCCAGGAATGCCGGCGCGACGAAGCAGGCACCCGCCTTGGTCGTATCGAGCTGCGGCAGATAGCGCCGATTGTCGAGGAAGGAAAGATCATCGGCGGCTGCGTCGGCCAGCGTTCGGATATTCGACACTTGGCGCGATGCGTCGAAGCCTTCGGGCACCGTTGCGCCGGTGGCCGCCGCGATATCCGCCAAAGTGAAAGGACCGGCCAACTGGAAAAAACCTGGATGATCCATGGAATCTCCTTCTTCGCAGAATTGCCGGCTTCGATACCGAAACGGCGAAGCCCGGGTCGACCTGGCCAAACACGGGCGAATCCGTTGCGTCCGACCGCGAGCAAGTTGGCTGCGCGGTTCGAATACCCGCTGACGATGGCCCATCATGCGGCGATGCAGGCTGCTTAGCCTTCGGGGCGTTGGCGGGCAATCCCCGTGGAGCGGATACCCACGCCGTTCGCGTATGTAATTCGGCCCGATAACAGGAAAGGGCCGGCCAGCCTGAAGCTGAAACCGGCCCTGTCTTTCTCCAGCTTCCGAGGTTCGGTGATCCTTTATCCTCCCAACGTGAGGGGAACGGTAATGCCGAACGCCGAGGCGGTTGCCGATTAGAAGTTCGTCGAAGCGCCGAAGCGGAAGAATTGTTCCTCGTCGTATTCTTCCTTCGACAGAGCGTGAGCGAAATCGACACGCAGCGGACCCATCGGCGAATTCCAGAGGATGCTGCCACCGATCGACGAACGAACCGTGGAGTCGTCCTGAAGGTCAGCGCCGACGACGTTCTCCGCACGCTGTGAAGCGTTGAAGAGAGAACCGGCATCCGCGAAGACCGCACCGGAAATGCCCAGATCGTCGGGGATCAGCGGTATCGGGAATCGCAGCTCAGCCGTGGCTGCCCAGAAGCTCTGGCCGCCAAGAGCGTCGCCCGTCACTGCGTCTCGCGGACCGTAGCCGGAGCGTTCGAAGCCGCGAACCGTCTCGCCACCGCGGAAGAACAGATCGAGGATGCGGACATCGTCACCGCCCCAACCTTCGATGTGACCGCCGATGAAACGGCCCACAAGGGTGACCTTCTCAGCGACCGGGTAGTAGGCGCGGGCCTCGCCCTGGACGCGGACGTACTGTACGTCGCCACCGACACCCGCGAAGTCCGAGGAGACCTGCAGGAAGTAACCGCTCGATGGGTTACGCGGATGGTTCCGCCGGTCGTAGGTCAGCGTGCCGCCGAGTGCGGAGGTGTAGTACTCGGTGTCCTGGCAGTCCGGATTCATCAACGGCCGGCCGTTGGTGCCGCGGTTCGCGAGATTAACGTCGCCGCAAGCGTCACGGATAGCGAGCGAAGCGTAATCGTTGACGTCGTAGATCTCGTCCCGCGAGAGCGTGTAGCGGGTCTGTGCCCAGAGGTTTTCGGCAAGCGGGAAGCCAAGACGCAGCGTGCCGCCCGACTTACGGCTGCGGAAGCCCGATGTGTCGGTCTGGTCCAGTTCCTTGTGGAAGAGGTCGAAACCGGCGGCCAGGTTACGGTCGAGGAAGCGAGGCTCGGTGAAGCTCAAATCCACCTGTGCACGCTGCAGCGAACCGCTGAGCCGCAGGCGCAGGTACTGGCCGTTACCGAGGAGGTTGCGCTCACTGATCGACACGTCACCGATCACACCTTCACTGGTGGAGTAACCCGCACCGAACGAAAGTTCACCGGTGGACTGCTCTTCCAGTTCGACATCGAGGACGACGCGGTCTGGAGAGGAGCCCGGCGTCTTCTTGATATTGACCGACTTGAAGAAGCCCAGCGCCTTGAGGCGTTTCTCGGCACGGTCCACCAGCAGCGGGTTGAAGGCGTCGCCCTCAGCGAGGCGGAACTCGCGTCGGATAACGTAGTCCTTGGTGCGGGTGTTGCCGTAAATGTTGATGCGCTCGATATAGATGCGCGCACCTTCGTCGACGACGTAGTTGATGCCGATTGTGCGTGTGTAGAAGTCCGGAACGGCGCGCGGGCGAACCCGTGCGAAGGCGAAGCCACGCTCGGCGACCGACAGCGTCAACCGTTCCACGGTCTTGTCGACCCGCGAAGCATCGTAGGTATCGCCCGGATAGGTCAGCAGTTCGCCGCGCAGCGATTCGCCGTCGAGTTCAGCCAGCGCGCTCTCGATCTGCATATTGCCGAAGGTGTAGCGCTCACCCTCTTCGACGGTGAAGGTGATGAAGAAACCGGAACCGTCGCGGTCAAGCTCGGCGTTGGCGCTGATGATGCGCGCGTCGGCATAGCCGTTCTTCATGTAGTACTGACGCAGCAACTCGCGGTCGAGGTTGATACGATCGGGGTCGTAGACGCTGGTGCCCTTGAGGAAGTCGAACCATCCGGCCTGCGTTGTCGTGATGATGTCGCGCAACTGCGAGTCGGTGAATGCGCGGTTGCCGATGAAGCTGATACCTTTGACCTTGGTGGCCGTACCTTCGGTGATTTCGAAGACGAGGTTAACGCGGTTCTGTTCGAGTTCGATGATCTTCGGCTCTACAAGAGCTGCGTAGCGGCCCTGGCGGGTATAAACGTCGAGGATGCGCTGCACGTCGGCCTGGACCTTGGCGCGTGTGAACACGGACCGCGGCTTAAGGCGAACCTCGCCAGCCAGCGTCGCCGTGTCGACCTCGGAATTCCCCTCGAAGGCCACTTGGTTGATGACGGGGTTCTCTTCGACGTAAACGATGACCGTCGAACCCTGAAGGTCGATGCGGACATCGGAGAACAGCCCGGTGGAGAACAGCGCGCGAAGCGAGGAGTCGGCTAGCCCGGCGTCGTAAACGTCCCCGACGGTGAACTGCAAATACGTGCGCACGGTCTCGGGCTCGACGCGGCGGTTGCCCTCGACTTCAATCGCACGCACGACGACCTGCGCGTAAGCCGGTGCTGGCGCGGCCACCCCAATGGCCGCGACGCTCCCGAGGCTTGCGGCAATCATCAAAAGAGCCGCGCGCAGGTTCGCCGGGATACTGATCCGAAGCTTCAACATTAGCGGATCTGCCCTCGTTCTGCCGATCCCCCAGATTCACGCAGCGATCTTCGGCAGAGAGATCGCCATGTGTTGTGTTCGTTCTTCCGAACCGGTCGCGCATCTGTCTAGCGCGTGTCCCTCGCCGGTCCAACACCCCTCAGTTATTAACGATTCAGTCCATGTGGGGGAAGTGGCAAGAATGCGTCACCGGGCCTGATTCGACAGTGCCGCGCTGCCGTTATTCTGCCGTATTCGCCGCACGGCGGCAGCCGGCACGCAAACTCGAATCCGGCTGCGGATTCCATCAGTTAGGCGCCGATGCGTGGTGTCGGCCAGCCGCCCGACCGGCCGATTGCAGCGGTGGGCGGACTATCCGATCCAGGAGAACCATCGGGAAAGAATCGGCAGGTCGTTATAGAAGCCCAGCATCATCAACATCAGGATCAGCGCCAGGCCGACTCGGAAGCTGTATTCCTGGATGTTCTCATTCACCGGCCGCCCCGTGACAGCTTCGATGGCGTAGAACACAAGGTGACCGCCATCGAGTACCGGGATCGGGAAAAGGTTGATCAGTCCGATCGAGACCGAGATGAAAGCGGTGAACAGGATGAGCTGCGCGAAGCCGATTGCCGCGAACTTACCGGCCGCATCGGCGATACGCACCGCGCCGCCGATCTGTTCGGCACTCTGCCGGCCCGCGAAGATATCGCCGATGTAGGACAATGTGCCGGTGATGATGCCCCAGGTCCGTTCGGCTCCAAGGTTGACGGCTTCGACGGGGCCGACGTTCTCATGGCGCGAATAGACCGGTACTCCGGAGCTTTGAACGCCGATCAGCGGACGCGGCGTCGGATCGGCGGCCTTCTTGCCCGGCGAGGACATCTTGGGCGTTACCTGCAACGGTATTTCGCGGTCCCCTCGGCGTACGACAACGCTCAGCTCGCGTCCGTCGCTGCGGCCGACAATTTCCTGCAACTGATTGAAATCGTTAATGTCGCGCCCGTCCATCCGGATCACGACGTCGCCTGCCTCGAAGCCCGCAGCTTCGGCGGCGCCACCCTGCACCACACCCGCCACAACCGGTTCGATAGCATAGCGGATACCGATAACCGGACGCTGGTGGCGACCCGCGATATAGTCGTTGCGTTCCATCAGTTCCGGCACGACCGTCAGCGTCTGCTGCGCGCCGTCACGCTCGATGATAAACTCCAGGTTGCGGCCCGGGCTGGTCCACACCGTCTCGTTGATCTGGGCGAAGTCGGTCACGGGCGTGCCGTTGATGCTGAGTACCTTGTCGCCAGCCTTGAACCCGGCCTCTGCCGCCGGGCTCTGTGGAACGATGTAATCGGCCCGCGGTTCGATGCGGTTCACGCCCATCGCCCAGAAGAAACCGGCGAAAATGATGATCGCGAGAATGAAGTTTGCAAGCGGCCCCGCCGCGACGACGGCCGCGCGTTGCCAGACCGGCTTCGTCTGGAATGCGCCTTTGCGCGCTTCGGGATCGAGTTCGTCGAGTTTGTCGCGTCCCGGCATACTCGCGGCGTTCTCGTCGTCGAGAAACTTCACGTAGCCGCCCGCCGGGATCCAGGCGATCCGCCAGCGCGTGCCATGCTTGTCGACGAACGCCCAGATTTCCTTGCCGAAACCGATTGAGAAGGTCGAAACGGTCACGCCGCACCATCTGGCGACAAGGAAGTGCCCCATCTCATGGATGAAAACGACGACGGTCAGAGCGAACAGGAAGCCGGCAAGCACAAGAAGCGCCCCGGTGACGCTATCGGCAAGCAGCGAGACGAGTTGCATCGGCATTCAACCTTTCTAAGGCCCCGGCGGCGTTCCGGAGCATGCTGTCGGCCTGTTGCAGGCTCTTCATGCGTAAAGCGCAATGGGAATCGGCGACAAATGTGACGAATCCGGCGTTGCAGAGCAACTGACCATTCCGCAATGCACCCTCATCGCTGGCAGCGTGTGCGCATCGCATCATCAAGCCGACCTTCGCATCAGCGCCTGACTGGCAAGGCGGCGCGCGTGCGCATCGCAGTTCAAGACGTCTTCGACGCTCACTGCCGGCTTGATGGCGGCGGCCGCTTCGGCCGCCTCGAGTGTATCCGCCACGATGGCTGCGATATCGGGTACGCGGAGGCGGCCTTCAAGGAAAGCCCCGACGGCGATCTCATTTGCCGCATTGAGGATCGCCGGGGCGGTGCCGCCACGCTCCATTGCTTCGCGCGCGAGGCGGATCGCGGGGAAACGCTCAGCGTCGGCGGCTTCGAAGGTCAACTGGCCCAGCTGGGCAAGGTCGAGACGCTTGGTCGGCGCCGAGATCCGATGTGGCCAGGAGAGCGCCAGCGCAATCGGTGTGCGCATGTCCGGCTCGGCGAGCTGCGCCAAGACAGAACCGTCGATGTAGGAGACGAGGCAGTGCACGATCGACTGCGGATGCACGACCATGTCGAGCTGATGCGGGGCGACCTGGAAAAGGTGCATGGCCTCGATCAGTTCCAGGCCCTTATTCATCATGGTCGCCGAGTCCACGGTGATCTTGGCGCCCATCGACCAGTTGGGATGTTTCAACGCCTGTTCGCGCGTCGCCGTGGCGATGGCTTCGCGGCTCCATGTCCGGAATGGCCCGCCGGATGCCGTCAAGACGATGCGCTCGATAAACTCCGGACGGGCGTCGCGCAGAACCTGAAAGGCAGCGGAATGCTCGCTATCGACCGGCACGAGTTCGCATCCGGCCCGAGCAACCGCCTGCATGAAGACGTCGCCGGCTGAGACCAGGCATTCCTTGTTGGCGAGCGCCAGGCGGCTGCCGTTGGCCACGGCGGCCAGGGAAGGCCGCAAACCCGCCGCGCCGACGATTGCCGCAATGGTGCAGTCCGCAGGGCGGCCGGCGGCTTCAACCAGCGCATCCTCGCCGGCCGCGGCCTCGATGCCGGTACCTGAGAGGGCATCGGCGAGATCGCGGTAGCGTTCGGGATCTCCGATCACGGCGACTTCGGCGCCGGCTTGCCGCGCGCATTCGGCAAGGGTTTCAGGATTGCTGTATCCGGTGACCGCGACCACCTCGAAGCGTCCTGGATGGTGGCGGATCAGATCGAGCGTGCTGGTCCCGATGGAACCCGTCGCCCCCAGGATGCTGATGCGCCGGAGACCGCCATTGTCGTCGCCGCAACCGGCCGATGCGGGCGTTACCGTTGCCGTCATGTTCTCAGCCGCACCGTTGTCAGCACCGTTCATCGCCACTCCCGGTCAGCAGACGCGGACCTTTCGTCGATCCGGTCCCGCCGCTGCTCTCAGCTTCCGAACACTAGGCCGGTGGCGGGCGCATCGGAATTGATCAAGAGACCTAGTATCAGCGCAACGGTGGCTGCGGCGACCAGCCCGTCGAGCCTATCGAGGAATCCGCCGTGGCCCGGAATCAGATCGCTCGTATCCTTGAGGCCGAAGATGCGCTTCAAGGCCGATTCGGCCAGATCGCCGAGTTGGGCGGCGACGCCGAGGACGACTGCGATGGCGACAAGGTGAAAGGTGGAAGGCGCTGCAAGAATCATCGAGGCACACAGCCCCACGACGCCGGCCGCGATGACGGCACTGATGAAGCCCGCCCAGGTCTTCTGCGGCGAGATGCTCTTGTAGAGTCGAGGTCCGCCGATCAACCGGCCGCCGATGAAGGCGGCGCTGTCGGTGCTCCAGACAACGGTGAAAAGCACCATCACCGCCACGAGGCCACCGGGCTCCAGGCTGCGCAGCCAGGCGAGCGCAACGGCGGGGATACCGACATAAAGGACGCCGAGGACGGAAATTCCCGGCGCCGAGGAAAAATTGAGCCACCAGAGTACTGCTGCGCCGACCGAAACGATCGCCATGCCCAGCGCCAGGCCGGCGAAAACCGCGGCGATCGACGCTGCCGCCACCGTTGCCGCGTGGGCAAAGAACGAGGCGTCCATGCCACCGCCCCGGCGGACCATCTTGCCCCACTCCCAGCTCATGACGACGGCGAGAACGGCAACGAGCCCGGCGAACACAACGTCGCCCGCCGCCAGACCGGCCAGCGCACACAGCGCAAGAACCAGCGCCGATACCACGCGGCGCTTCAACTCCCGCGAGGAGCCGATCGGCGTCATGGTGTCGAACTCATGCGTATCCAAGCTGATGCTAACCGTCCTTCAATCTCAAGAGTTACGCCGTCGAGCGGCGAGACAGACCACCATAACGCCGTTCTCGGCCGCCGTATTGCGTAATCGCCTGTTCGAAATGTTCGCGGTTGAAGTCCGGCCACAGCACATCGAGAAACACGAACTCTGCATAGGCGCACTGCCATAGCAGGAAGTTGGACAAGCGCATCTCGCCGCTGGTGCGAATCAGGAGATCGGGGTCCGGCAGCCCTTCGGTATCGAGGGCGTGGGCAAACCGGTCGGTATCGATCTGGCCGGGATCGAGCCGCCCCTCCACGGCTTCGCGAGCGAGGCGCGCGGCGGCCCGGGCGATCTCGTTGCGGCCGCCGTAGTTGAAGGCGATCGTCAGTGTCAGCCGGTCATTGTCACGCGTCAGGTCGCGGGCCTCGTCGATCAGCATCAGAAGCTCCGGGTCAACGAGATCGCGCTCGCCGATGGTGCGAATGCGGACGTTTTGTTCGTGCAGTTCGGCAAGATCCCTGCGGATGAAGCGCTTCATGAGCCCCATGAGATAGTCGATCTCGTCGCGCGGCCGGTTCCAGTTCTCGGAAGAGAAGCTGTAGATCGTGAGATACGGAACATCGAACTCGATGGCCGCGCGAACCGTGCGCCGTACGGCCTCGACCCCCTCGCGGTGACCCAGCGTGCGCGGCAGGCCGCGCCGGTTCGCCCACCGCCCGTTACCGTCCATGATGACGGCGACATGCTGCAATTTCGCCGGTTCCGGCGAGCTTTCGACTGCAGGGAAGGAGAGATTGGCCACGGCGGAGAAAGCTTCGATGGGTGGGTTGCGGAAGACGTCAGGCCGGTGGGAATCACCCTCGCGGCCTAGACAGTCTGGATTTCCTGCTCCTTGGTGGCCAGCATATTATCCACCTCTTTTACGTATTTGTCCGTCAAGTCCTGCACGTTCTGAGACTCGCGGCGGTGTTCGTCCTCACTCATGTCGCCGTCTTTTTCGAGCTTCTTCAACTGGTCCATGCCTTCGCGGCGCACATTGCGGACCGACACTTTCGAGCGCTCGGCGTATTCGTGCGCGAGTTTCACAAGTTCCTTGCGGCGCTCCGCCGTGAGCGGCGGGATCGGCAGCCGGATCAACTGGCCGTCGATGACGGGGTTGAGGCCAAGGTTGGATTCGCGAATGGCTTTTTCGACCGCCGAAACGTTCGAGCGGTCCCAGACCTGGATCGAGATGGTGCGCGGCTCCGGCACGGACACGGTGCCGACCTGAACGAGCGGCATTTTCGAGCCATATACGTTGACCTGCAGCGGATCGAGCAGGTGAGCGCTGGCGCGTCCGGTCCGAAGGCCGCTGAAGTCGCGCTTCAAGGCGTCGAGTGCCGCCTGCATGCTGACTTCGAGATCCGTGATGTCGAAGGCGTCGGCCATGGTTTCGATCTCCCTGCGTAACTGGCCACGGGCGCGGCGAATGCCGTCTGCGCGCGAGTGGCGCTGAATTTCGTGGCGAGGCGGCCCCATGCGGCGCGCCGGCCGTTTTGTTGCCTCAGCCCGCCGTAATCGTTGTCGCGCGCGCCTTGCCTTCGAGCAGCTTCAAGAGGTTGCCCGGCTCGTCAATCGAGCAGACAATTACCGGAATAGCGTTATCCCGGGCAAGCGCGATCGCTGCACCGTCCATGACTCTAAGGTCGCGCGCAAGAACCTCTTCGTAGGTCAGGCGGTCGTAGCGTTCGGCGTTCGGGTTGGTCTTGGGATCGGCGGCGTACACCCCGTCCACCTGCGTCGCCTTCACGACGGCGTCGCAATCCATCTCGACGCCGCGCAATGTCGCGGCGGTGTCCGTGGTGAAGAACGGGTTGCCCGTACCGGCGGCGAAGATCACGACGCGGCCGGACGTCAGGTGCTTGATCGCCTGCGGGCGGACGTAGGATTCGCAGACCGTCGGCATCGGGATTGCCGACATGACGCGGGCGTCAAGGCCCTGGCCGCTCAAGCCGCCCTGAAGCGCCAGCGCATTCATGACGGTGGCCAGCATCCCCATGTAGTCGGCTGTCGCCCGGTCCATCCCGGCAGCCGCGCCCTTGAGGCCGCGAAAAATGTTGCCGCCGCCGACGACGATGGCGATCTCGCAGCCCGCGTCCACCGCTGCCTTGATGTCGGTGCTGAGGCGCGAAACGACCTCGGTGTCGATGCCGTATCCGGTCTGCCCCATCAGCGCTTCACCGGAAAGCTTCAGAAGCAGCCGCCGATAGCGCGGCCCCTGGCTGTCGTCGGTCATCACCATCTCTTTGTTCATTGCCTGCAACGCTGCAGCCTCCTACGATCTCCAGGAGGCGCCGCGCCATGCGCCCAAGGCCCGTTGGACCCGATCACCCGTGGCGATGCGATAAGCCCTGCATACCGCTCGGGCAAGGGAAGGTTGCGGTTTTCATGGCCAATTCGTGAAAACGGCCGGCCGCTGAGCGCGGACCGGCCGTTATCCTTAGCTGTCGAGGCTTGGCAAGCTGCTTATTTGGAGCCGGCGGCGGCGGCGACTTCGGCAGCAAAGTCGTCGGCCTGCTTCTCGATGCCTTCGCCAAGGCCATAGCGCACGAACGCCTTGACGGTGACGGGAGCGCCGATCGTCTTGGCCGCATCCTTCACCGCCTGCTCGACGGTCGCCTTACCGTCAATGACGAACGTCTGCTGCAGAAGAACGACCTGCTGGAAGAACTCCTTTCGCAGTTTACCTTCAACCATTTTTTCGGCGATTTCCGGCGGCTTGCCGGAGGCGATGGCCTGTTCGGTGTAGATCGCCCGTTCGCGTTCGATAACGGCCTGATCCAGTTCTTCCGGCGTCAGCGCCAGCGGGCTGGCGGCTGCGACGTGCATGGCAAGCTGACGGCCGAAGTCGGCGAGTTTCTCGGCATCGCCTTCGCTTTCGAGCGCGACGAGCACGCCGATCTTGCCCATGTCGTCGGCGGCCTTGTTGTGCACATAGGCCGACACGACGCCCTTATCGACCGACAGTGCTGCGGTGCGGCGTACCGTCATGTTTTCGCCGATGGTCGCGATCAGTTCCTTGACGTGGTCCTCGACCGTCTCGCCTTTCGACTCGATCTTCGTGGCGAGCAGTTTCTCAAGGTCGCCGTCGGCCTTGAGCGCCAGATCGGTCACTTCGGCGACCATCGACTGAAACTGGTCGTTACGCGCAACGAAGTCCGTTTCCGAGTTGATCTCGACAACCGCGCCTGTGGTCCCGGCGGACTTGGCGCCGACCAGGCCCTCAGCGGCCACGCGATCGGCCTTCTTGGCGGCCTTCGAAAGGCCCTTCGTGCGCAGCCAGTCGATGGCGGCTTCCATATCACCGTCGTTTTCAGTGAGCGCCTTCTTGCAGTCCATCATGCCTGCGCCGGTCTTATCGCGCAGTTCCTTGACGAGCGAGGCGGAAATCGCAGTCATATCATGCTCTCTTGTTGCCGAATGGGGCCTGCCGCGGTGCTAAGCCCGCAGCTTGAAATTTGTGTGACGAACCGGCAGGCGCAACCCGTGCGCCTCCGGTCTGTGCTGTTTGACGCCTCGTGAGGCGCGTTACAAATCGTTCGCCCGTTCAGGCGGCCGACTTGTCAGGCGGCAGATTGGGCCACAAGCTTCTTGGCCTGGTCGATCCAACCTTCTTCACCGACGCGGCCGGGGGCTTTCAGCGTGGCTTCCAGGGCGGTCGCATTGTCCGGCGTCAGGTCGGCGATCTGCCAGTAGTGGAACACGCCGAGGTCGTTGAGGCGCTGTTCGGTCTTCAGGTCGATGCCGGTGATGTTCTTGAGGTCGTCCGGCTCACCGCGCGGCGCCTCGATGCCCGAGAAAGCCGCCGGCTCAGCGGGCAGTTCTTCCACCGCCGGAGCTTCCGAAGCGCCCAGATCCACGCCGGCAGCCGAGCTCGAACGCTCGATGCCGTCGATGGCGGCGCGCGCGATCAGGTCGCAGTAAAGCGTGATGGCGCGCCCGGCGTCGTCGTTGCCGGGGATCGGGAAATCGATGCCGTCAGGGTCGCAGTTGGTATCGACAATGGCGACGATCGGCAGGCCGAGCTTTTTGGCTTCCTTGATCGCGATCGACTCTTTGTTGGTGTCGATGACGAACAGAAGGTCCGGCACGCCGCCCATTTCCCGGATGCCGCCCAGCGAAAGCTGCAGCTTCTCGCGCTCGCGCTGGATGTTGAGGATTTCCTTCTTGGTCCGGCCGTGCGGATTTTCCAGGATATCGTCGAGCTGGCGCAGTCGGCGGATGGACTGGGAAACGGTTTTCCAGTTGGTCAGCGTGCCGCCGAGCCAGCGGTGGTTCATGAAGTACTGCGCGGAGCGGCCGGCCGCGTCGGCAACGGCTTCCTGAGCCTGGCGTTTCGTCGCGACGAAAAGCACGCGACCGCCGCCGGCCACGGTGTCGGACACCTTGACGAGCGCCTGGTGCAACAGCGGCACGGTCTGCGTCAGATCGATGATGTGAATGTTGTTGCGGGCTCCGAAGATGAAGGGAGCCATTTTCGGGTTCCAGCGGTGGGACTGGTGGCCGAAGTGCACGCCAGCTTCGAGAAGCTGACGCATATTGAAGACGGGTAGCGCCATCTTGGTCGTCGTTCCTTTTCCGGTTGAACCTCCGCGGATCCGTGGATAACGGGCCTTTGAGCAGGCCTGAAATCACCGGATGGCGCCGGACGGGGCTGTCTGTCCGCCGGGCCTATAACGATCCGCGTGTGGGATGAAGCCCGCCTTATAAGTGCGATTGGCCCGAATTGCAAGGCGGGTCGCGCTTCCCGGACAGAAGGAAGTGGCCGGTCGATGAGACCGCAACTTGCACTGGCCCTCGTTCATCGAGGCATGGCGATTGCGCCTTCTAGCAATTTCGCAAGGAGCCACCGGAGTTTACGCAGGCCTTTGCGTCGCTGGCTGCGACAGTGTTTGAACAAAAGATTTAAAAACGGGTTGTGCAGATGGCTTGGCTGTAATTAACTAAATTACCCTTGCTGCGGACTCCGGTTTTCCACTCTGCCGCAGCGTGTCGGCTCTGCGAAATATCAATTCGCAGTGACGTTATTAATGCGATTATCCTTGCCGACTCTTGACGAGTTCGTTCTCGTTTTCTGTTTTCTTGGCGGCTTTATCCGATGGTGCAACTGGGTGGCTTCCGCAGACTAACAGTTTCCAATTGTGAGGCCGGCGGCTTGGCTTCCTTCGTACGCCCCCATGCCGGACACCCTACATCTCGCACCGAATTTTCTTGGCTGGAACCAATAGTCGAAACCGTCGCCGTATTACGCGGCGTCAGGGCTCGCCATGACATCCTGTGAGGCCTCAATGATCAGCAAGAAAAGCTCGGCGATCCCTGTTGTCCTACTGGCACTTATCGGGCTGAGCTGCTGCTTCCCCAAAAGCGCATCGGCGCAATCTTCCTATCAAGGTACGCTTGAAGTTTCGCCGCTGCCGCAGCAGGCGCCGGAGGTCAAGTCTTTCCAGGATCGGGTTTCGCGCGGGGCGCCGAAGACGCTGCAGGCGACACGCAGCGACGTTCCTCGCGATGTCTTTCTCGCGGTGATCGATCCGGATGCCGTATCCGGCGCAGCCAAATCCAAGGCACGCTCGATGGGCATTTCCGCCAAAAGGACGCGTGAAGACGCCGCCCAGCGCACGATTTTCGATGAAGCCAACAAGACGTGGTTCGACACCGAGTATGGACCGCCGCTCAACGTCTCGCTGTATTGCAGTTGGCGCTTCGATCCGGCTTTGGAAGCGGCCGCCAAGGCCGCGCAGGAGGAACGCGATCGCGAACCGGTTCCTGAGGGCGGTGCAAAGCAGCTTCGGGATACGATTCCGCCGCAGGACATCGTGAGCGACGAAGAAAAAGCCGCGCGGCCCGAAGTTATCGAGGGCGAGGACGGAGAAGCCGACTATGGCGAGGTCCGGTATGTTTTCTCGTTCGCCGGGGCTACCTGCACGCTGACCAAGTTGTGCGAGGAGGGGGACGCGAACAACTGCACCGAGGATTTCCTTAAGTCGCTCTCCGAACTTGTCGTTATCGCTCAGATGGGGGATCGGCAATGATCCGGCAAGGAAATCGCAACCTGTTCTGCACTCTGCTTTTTCGTTTTTCCGCAGCGGCTTTTCTATTTTGTATCGCCGCCAGCCAAAACTTTTCAGGCCGCGCCGACGCCGCAGGATTGAGCGACGTCCCGCGCACCCAGAATTTCAGCTATTTCGAGCTCGGGACACACGTTCCATCGGGATCCGGACACAAGAACTACGACGACCCGCGCAAAGTCATCCACGACGGAATTGGGCTGCCTATCGAAGTCGATCCCAAGAACGGCAAGCACATGTACTGCAACACGCAGCTTTACTATGTGCCACCCTGGACTTGCGGTGTGGGCGCCAACCAGAAATACAAGCGCTCGAACGCTTCGACGAACCTGCAATTCCCATGGTTCAGCACCTTCTGCGAGCACCGCCCCGGCTCCCGCCAGTATACCCGGGCCTGCGGCCGCAACCGCCCCGAGGCCCACCAAGGCACGGACTGCCGGCCGCCAACGGCCGAGGGCAACGCGCATTGGGCCGTCGCCGTGGAAGATGGAAAGATCCAGAAGGTCTACGAGCAGTCTCACGGCTGGACGATCAAGTACGTCGGTCGCGATTCACAGATCCTCTGGGTCTATCGGCATGGTTCGAAGCCGATCGTCGGGCGCAACGATACGGTGAAGAAGGGCGACCGCCTCATGCCGATCCGGTGGCTGTGCACGACGCATCTTCACCTTGAAAGCATCGTGAACGGCCGGCACATGGACAACATGCCGTCGCTGATCCGCGCATATAAGCGTGCCCTGGACGTCGAGCTGCTGCCGCTCGTGGACGGCAATCTCACCTTCGATCCGCGCTTCGAGGTCAGTCTGCAAACGGCTGCCCGTTGCAGGCAGTCGCAGGACTACCCGCAGATATCGTCGGCCTACTCCGGGCGCTTCGAGTCCTTCTGGTGCCACAACGACTCGCTGATGGGGCTCGTGCGCGAAAACGGCCGCGTGCTCCTTGTCTATGACCGCCCACGCCCGGGCATCGCCGACGTCGTAAAATCGCAGCCCGTTCTTCTCGATGTCTCACGCTCGGGCGCTAGCGTCAGCGGCACCGGCCGGCATTACTCAAGCCGATGCGGAAGCCGAACTTTCCCTGTCAGTGGCGTGATCGACGAAGCGGAACGGCGGCTGAGCGCGACCGGCTCGCGGCCCGTCTTTTCGAGCGGCGATTGCGGAGAAACATCCTCGGCGACAAAGACCGAGACACTGTTATTCAGTTTCGTCCGCAACGCGGGCGCCGATGACGGGCCACCGGATGGCCCGGCCGTGCCGACGGAGCCGCCTACGAACGAAACCGATGTCGGGGATGAAACCGGCGGAACAGGTGGTACCGGGGAAAGTGGCGAGGATGACAGCGCACCGCCCAGCGGCGGCGTTGCCGGCAAACCGTCATCGATCTGGCGCCACAACGGCTCGGAAATGGCGCTCTACGCCGATGGCGACAGCCGCACTCTCACCTATCATGCCCCGCGCACCGGACTGCAAGGGATCGTCAGTGCCGGTACGGTTCTCTTCACAGGGAAGACGACGTCCGCAGGCACCTATGAGGGGCAGGCGTCGTGGTTCCGCAAGGGGTGCGCGCCGCAGCCCTACGATGTGAGCGGACCGATCGAGTCGGGCGGGGCGCGCATCGTCCTTACGGGGGAACGGCCGAAGATCGAGGCCGATTGCTCAGTCACCGGAACCGCACCGGATCGCCTGATCTTCACTTTTCTCCGACGGGCCGACTCCACGGATTCGGACCCAGGCGGCGGCCCGGCGGAATCGAAGCCAGCGCTGGCGGCACAATGCGAACGGGCGCGCTGCGTCGACCGCGACACGCTGTTCAGGACGATGCAGGCCTTCTGGACTGAAGACAAAGTCAACCGGCGGCGGCGCAACCCGATCCTCCTCCCCGAGCAACTCGACGCGGTGCAAGCCCTCGTCAACGTCTGGGAGACCGAGCCGCGACTGGCCGGCTCGAACAGCAAGGTCAATGACGACAAGCGGATCGCCTACATCATCGCGACCGTCTATCACGAAACCACCAAGAACCTTTATCCGACACGCGAGTGTTCCTGCAGAACGAATGTCGGTTCGATCGCCTGCGTGCGCAGGCTCTGGCAAAAGGGTATCGCTCAGCCTTATCACCGGCTCGACCCGGCGACCGGGCATTCCTACTACGGCCGCGGGCAGACCCAACTGACACTCAAAGAAAACTTCATCCGGGTCGGAAATAAGCTCGGAGTCGGCCGCGGCCTTTACGAAAAGCCGGACCGCTCGCTTGACCTCACCGTCTCGGCGCGCAACGCGGTTCTCGGGTTGTATCTGGGCTGGTATCGCGCGCGCAACGGCAAGTGGCTGAATTTGAAGGATATCCCCTTCACTCGCGACCGCGACTGGATCGAGGCACGCCAGGTCTTGATCGGAACGCGGGCGGACAGGGAAGTCGCCCAATTCGCGCGGCGGATCCATCGTGGTGTTCAGCTCATCGACCGGGCAACGTTTCTCGCGCGATACGGCACCCCGGCCGACGACTCCGATCCCGGCGGCGGCTCTGGCGACTCCGGGGCCGGCGACTCCGGACAGCCGGAGACGGGTTCTTCCGACCCGCCCGATGGCGACACCGGGACGCCCGGCGATACGGCGACCGATAATACGGGCAACGTTCCCGAACAGGAGGACGACAGCGCCACGCCGCCGGACTGGCAGAGCGAAGCCGCCGCGAAAGTCGCCGATTTGCGCCGCCGGGCCGAGACGCTGTCCGACGGACTTTCCCAGTTCCGCATCGAACTGGACTCGCTCGCAGCTCTCCTCGGCAACGCCGAGGGCGGCGTCGTATCGGCGAAATCCCTGAGCGGCGCGATGGCCAAGGCGGATTACGTCTCGACCTGGCCCTCCGGTCACCGCCCCAGTTCGTGGTGCGACGTCAGCCGCAAATCGGCGAACGACATCCCTCTCGACCCGCTCGATCCTGTCCTTCAGATCTATGGCAGCGAGGCGATTTATGGCCAGTAATGCAATGACCGAAACAAGCTGCTCCCAAGCCTTCGCGGCTTTCCCGCACCGCTGGCGGATGGCCATGAGACAAGCTCGTCTCGCGCCCAAGCTGTTCGCCGCCACCTTCGCTGTTGTTACAGGTTTTGCTGCGTCGGCGTCGGCTCAAGGGGCCTGCGAGGATCTGGCGAAAGGTCTCGGACTTCCCTCCAGCGCGAAGCTGGTTGAGGCCTGCAAGCGCAGCGGAGGCGGGAGGTCGCGATCTATCTCAGCGCCGAAGGCCGTCGATGGCGGTCCCAAGCTCTCCGCGCGTCGAACCGAGATTTCCAAGGCGGACCGGATACGGTTCATCTACAGCCAGCGGCCCGGGTTGCCGTCGCAGCGAACGGCGATCAAGTCCGGCGACGGGGCACTTTCAAAGGCCCGGCCGCGTGCGATCTATATCGAGGACGACAGGGAAGATTTCTACTCGCCCTCAGCCGGAGCGCATCCGCTGCAGGACCGGCTCAAGGCCGCGGTGCGCGCCACGGTCGCGCTGGTGAAGAGTTCCGACCTGAGCCCGGAGGGCGAGGGCGTTAGGCTGGCCACCATGCCATTCACCTACTGGGACCAGGACGCGCAGGCCGAACTACCAATGTGCGAGGGCGAAGCGTTCGTCGACCAGCCCGTCGGCAGCTTCTGCTCAGGCGTTCTCATCGCGCCTGATATCGTGGCCACGGCCGGCCATTGCATCGATTGGCGGCACGTCGATGAAAACGATCCGACCTTGAGCGACGTTGCAATTGTTTTCGGTTTCGACAACGTGGAAACCGGCGCGAGGACTCTGTTCCCGGCAGAAAACGTCTACTATCCCCTGCGATTGCATGAGCGCAGGTTCGCCCAGGATGACTCGGGCGAATGGGAGGATTTTGCCATCGTACAGCTCGACCGGCCGGTTCCAGCGTCGGTGGCCCAGCCCATCCGCCCACGGCTTCCCTCGGCGGAGGCCGTTAAGCGGGAAACCCGTTTAGGTCTCATCGGCCACCCGAGCGGCCTGCCTAAGAAAGTCGCGTTTTCCGGCCGAAGCCGCGCCGTCGACATTACCCTTGGGAAGAATTTCGTCGCCCAACTGAATGCATTCGGGGGTAATTCCGGGTCGCCAGTCTTGCTCTATGACGACCCGGCTGCGCTTGTCGGTCTGTTGATCCGCGGCCAGGGCGATTACGCGCTCAACGCGACTCATGCGTGCGGACGGGCCGTCGTGTATTCCGGGGAGGAACTGTGCGGCAACGGACTATGCGGGGAGACCGTGCTGCGCGCCGATTTGTTCGCCGACTTCGTACCCTAATCCTTGGCGCGCTCGACGTAGGAGCCGTCGTCGGTCATCACGACGACGCGGGTCCCGGCGCCGATATGCGGCGGCACCATGATCTTTGCGCCGTTGTCTAGCACGGCGGGCTTGTACGACGATGAAGCCGTCTGGCCCTTAACGACGGGATCGGCCTCGACGATCTCATAGGTCGCCCGCTGGGGCAGTGAGATCGAAATGGGGTTGCCCTCGTACATCGAGAGCGTGCAGACCATGCTTTCCTTGAGCCACTGGGACTGATCGCCGATCACGTCCCGGCTGACCATCACCTGGTCGTAGGTCTCCGGATGCATGAAGTGGAAGCCCTGCTCATCCTCATAAAGATAGCCGTAATCGACTTCCTCCACGAACGCCTTTTCGACCTGCTCCGTGGTGCGATAGCGCTCAACCAGTTTCACACCGTCGGAAATGCGGCGCATCTCCAGGTGCGTCACCGGGGTGCCCTTGCCGGGATGGATATTCTCGGCGCTCATCACTGCGCAAAGCTGGCCGTTGATCTCGACGACGTTGCCTTTGCGAATGGAGCTGGCGATCACCTTAACCACGTCGGTCTCCGTTTCATTGGTGTTGGGGCCGCAGTGGACCCGGCGCTGCGAACGGGCCAGCCTCGTGCTGGACAGCCGTTCGCGAGGCCCGCGGGCCAAGCGCTTGATTCTGACATTTCGGCCGGTTCTACTCGGTCCCGGGGAAAACGCCAAGCCTCCAGCGAATACGCCACGCCCGTTCTACTTCCGCCGCCCAACCCAACTTTGCGTCCATGACAACTTCAACACCGTGGTGGTCACCCGAACGTCACGCCGATCGCCGTCCGCTCCTCCTCCTGCGAAACCGCATCAAGGCGGCGATCCGCCGGTCGTTCCTCGAGCAAGGCTTCGTCGAGGTCGAACCTGGGGCGCTGGTGCTGTCTCCAGGCAATGAGACGCATCTGCATGCGTTTGAAACGCGGCTTCATTCGCCCATCGGCGGCGAGGCGGTGCCGCGCTACCTCCACACCTCACCTGAATTCGCCTGCAAGAAGCTGCTGGCCGCGGGCGAAACGAAGATTTTCACTTTCGCTCCATGTTACCGCAACGGCGAGCGCGGCCCGCTGCATGCTCCCGAGTTCACGATGCTTGAATGGTATCGGGCGGACGCCAGTGACGACCAATACGTCGCCGTGCAAGAGGATTGCGCGAGGTTATTGGACATCGCCGCGCGAACCGCGGGGACGGATTGGCTGCGCTGGCAAGGACGCCGATGCTCGACCGTCGATCGTCCACTCCATATCGGCGTGGCGGATGCCATCGCCCAACTCATCGGTGTCGATCTATCGGCGACCTTTTTGCCGTCGGGCACGCCCAGCCGCGACGCGTTGGCGGCAGAGCTCGAAACGATCGGTTGGCCGGCCAGCGATGACGAAACATGGGGCGATCTGTTTTCCAAGCTGATCGTCGAAGTGGAACGCCGCTATCGGGATCTCGACGGTCTCAGCCTTTCTGACAACGGTGAAAGACCCTTTCTTCTCGATGGCTATCCAGCCTCTTTGTCGCCGCTGGCACGGCAGCGAGGCGACGATCCCACGACCGCGCTGCGCTTTGAGGTCTTCGCGGCCGGAGTAGAACTGGCCAACGGTTTCGGCGAGAGCAACGATCCGAGCGGCGTGCGCGCGGCCCTCGAAGCGGAGATGGACGAGAAGGCGCGGCTTTACGGCGAGCGCTATCCCATCGACTCCGATTTCATTGCAGCCCTTGCGTCAATGCCCTCAAAAACAGCAGGATGCGCGCTTGGCTTCGACCGCCTCGTCCTTTTGGCAACGGGAGCCGCGCATATCGATCAAATTCAATGGACACCGCCCGCCCCATGACCGAGTCCCGCGACGACATCGCCGCCAAGACGCTTCGCACGCTTCCCGCGCTTCACCGTGCCGGTCTGGTCACCGACACGGAAGAGACCGCCTTGGCTCCCGTCGCCGAACGCTATGCGGTCGGAATAACCGCGGACATGGCGGAGCTTATCGACGGCGGCGATCCGGCCGACCCGATGGCACGCCAGTTTGTGCCGACCATACTGGAACTGGACCGCCGGGAAGACGAGCGCGACGATCCGATCGGCGACAGCTTGAAGAGTCCGGTTCGCGGCCTGGTCCACCGCTACCCGGACCGGGCGCTCCTGAAGGCCGTCGGCGTTTGCGCGGTCTACTGCCGCTTC
This sequence comes from Filomicrobium sp., assembly GCA_965226995.1. GTDB lineage: Bacteria > Pseudomonadota > Alphaproteobacteria > Rhizobiales > Hyphomicrobiaceae > Filomicrobium. The sequence continues at coordinate 614,611 of CBDDFK010000004.1, read as the reverse complement.
TGTTTCCGCCGCGAAATGGTCGGACCGCAGGCTGAAGCCTCGCTCACCGACGAGGAACTCGACGCGGCCCTCGCGTACGTCGCGGTCCGTCCCGAAATCTGGGAGGTGATCGTCTCGGGCGGCGACCCGTTGGTGATGTCGGAGCGGCGCATCGCCGATCTCTCGCGCCGGATCGGGGAAATCGCGCATGTGAAGGTCGTGCGCTGGCACACGCGCGTCCCCGTTGTCAGCCCGGCGACAGTAACCGCGCAAATGGCCGAGGCGTTGAAAACAGCCGCCGATGCTGCCGTCTACGTGGCGGTGCACTGCAACCACCCGCGCGAACTCACACCGGCCGCCCGCGCCGCGTGCCGGCGGCTGGCCGACGCCGGAATCGGTCTAGTAAGCCAGAGCGTGCTGCTCAAGGGCATCAACGACGACGTCGACACGCTGGAATCGCTGATGCGTGGTTTCCTCGAGACCGGGATCAAACCCTACTATCTGCACCATCCGGATCTCGCGCCCGGCACGGGCCATTTCCGGCTGCCGGTCGAAACGGGCCAGCGGTTGATGCGTGAGCTGCGCCGGCGGATCTCGGGACTTGCGGTCCCCACATACGTGCTCGATATCCCGGGCGCGCACGGAAAGGTGCCGGTCGGCCCAGTCTACCTGGAGGCGGAATCCAACGAAAGCTACCGGGTCGAGGATGGCTACGGTCGAACGCACGATTATCGCGACCGCTGCTGAGACGTATTCGCGGGGCAAAGCCAATGAGCCGACAGGTTTGCTGGAGGATCGGCGCGCGGGCGGCAGCCATACTGGTGGCCGGCTTCGTCATTCTTGCGGCGGCGACTGGCGGAACGTCCAACGCGGCGGGGCGCACGTGTTCGGGATATCCGCCCCCGGTCCGCGACCTCGATCTCGGGCGCTATTACATCGACGCGGCGGGAACCAAGATCGACTTCGACCGGCGGGCGGCGAAGGCCCGCGCGGTCGCGCCGATCAAGCAATTCATGCAACGGCTTGCCGCCGATACGGACCTTCTGTGGCAACCGCCCTCAATCCGGCAACGATCATCCTGGCGCCTCACGGCGCGATGCGCCGGGCGGGCTTTGAGCAACTGGGCCGAGGCGGGGGCGCTGCTCGGCTCGATGGGAACCAAGCAGGCGAAATACGAACGCAACTGGGCCTTCGCCGGCCTCGCCGTGAGTTATCTGAAGTTGCGGCCGTTTCTCGCCGACGACGAGCGACGCGTCATCGATCGCTGGCTTATCGAACTGTCCGGACGCTGCCGCGCGTTTCTCGACGATCCGGCGCGCAAACGAAACAATCATCGCTATTGGTTAGGTCTGGGACTGGGCGCCGTAGGGCTCGCGCTCGGTTCGGATGCGCACTGGCGGGCAAGCCGGGACATCATGAAGGAAGCGGCAGGAGCCATCGAGCCTGACGGGGCACTGCCGCTGGAATTGGCTCGCGGGGCCAGGGCGCTCCACTATCACAATTTCTCAGCCCAGCCGCTCTTCGCGACGATCCTTTTGGCAATGGCGCGCGGCGAGGATTGGGCGGCATGGGGTGACGGCGGGTTTCACCGGCTTGTCAGGCTGTTGGACGAAGTGGGCTCTGGCTGCTCCGCTGTCGCCGAGCGGCGTTTCGCGGAAGCTGCGGGGCATGCGCAGGAGCGGCTGAAAGCGAAGGATTTCGATGCCGGATGGCGCCAGGCATATGCAGCATCGTTTCCTGCCAAGTCCCGCGCAAGCGGCTGCCGGATGTCCCGCGCCGGACGCTACATCCGGCGCGGCTCCGATTATCATCGCCTGGGCGGCAATTTAACCGCGCTCAAGCGGGCCGTGGATCACTACGCCGACCAATCGGCGTCGAAAACCCGGCAAGCGGGCGAAACACCCAACAGCCCGTTGCCGGGCGGTCAATTTTCGGGCCATCAGGCGCCGAGGTAGCGCTCGACGATGTGGGCGGACAGTTCGTCGCGTTTGAAACCCCGGTGCGCGAGTTCGGCATCCGAAAGGTGGTTCAAACGCTCGTATTCATGTGTCGCGAGATTAGCCTGGCGGACCGAGCAAAGAAAACGGGGAACCGCCGTCAACGCCCAGCGCAGTTCGCTGATTGCGGTGCGGCCGAGGTCGCGCGAGAAAGTCGAGAATGCCGCTGCCATGATTATCTCCTTCATGTCCCTTTCCGGTCGGCGCCGGAAGCAACGCACTGTTTGGCGCACTTGCCACGTGGACGGACTGTCGGCGGGTCCAAACTTCTGGCATACCACCGTGGCATACCAGATATATGCGCCGCATCATTACGTTTTGCAACGCACCAAAATGGCTGGGCTGCCCTGCAGGAAATGCATGATTGAAAAGGATGCGGTGTTTCGGTCTTGGATGGCGGTTGAGGCTAACGCCGGGGGGCGGCTGCGGTGGCGGGAATCATGCGGCGATGGGGAACACGGCCACGATGCGCCTTGCATTGGCCGGAGCCGCGCTCCATAACGAGGTAGCGAAGCTCGCGATCGCCGGAAGGTTCCGCGACGCATGGCCGGTCCACGGCAGACGGATTTCGAGACGGCGCGCCGTGGGCTTATATGTTGGCTTGAAGAGCGGCGGATTACCTCAGCTTGATGGCGCAATTGCCGAAAGCGCGGAGCAAGCAATGCCCTTGTAGCTCAGTTGGTAGAGCACCTGATTTGTAATCAGGGGGTCGGCGGTTCAAGTCCGTCCGGGGGCACCAATGATTTCAATGGATTGACCTTAACTATTGCTCATAGATCCTTGGTGGTGACCAGCTAGCCCGAGAAACGTGGCCCATCGACTGCGTCGGTGCGATGCAGTCCCGAAGCGCTCACGAAGTGTTCGCTCAAGGCGCACAACGTGGACCACCCAAGACCGGCGATCTATGATGTCTTCCTGTTCGGGGCAGCCACGACAGTATGATGAGTGAACAATAGGCATCGGGTTTCGCGTTTTGTGACGACCGTGCGGCTGAAGTAAGTCTCAGCTTCACGGTCGGCTCACGGTGACGCCAATCTGGTGAGGGTTTAACCGTGTCGAGCAATGCCGTTATACGCATCCTGGTCGATGCCGATGCTTGCCCGGTCAAGGACGAGATACTGCGGGTCGCAGAGCGGCACAGGATCATGGCGATCTTCGTGTCGAATACGTGGATGCGGCTGCCAACCAGCGCCCTGGCCGAGCGCATTATTGTGGACAGTGGTCCGGATGCTGCCGACGACTGGATCGCCGGCGAGATCGGGCCGGCGGATATCTGCGTCACCCAGGACATCCTTCTCGCCGACCGCTGTCTGAAGAAGGGGGCCCAGGCGCTGTCGCCTGCCGGGCGGCCGTTTACACCCGACAACATCGGCATGGCGCGGGCCGTCCGCGACCTAAATGCCCATCTGCGCGAAACCGGCGACATCAGCGGTGGCCCACCAGCCTTTAACCGCGGCGACCGCTCGCGTTTTCTTCAGTCACTGGAACAGGCTGTCCAAGATAACCGCCGCCAGGGCTGAACCCGCGTGGCCGCGAGCTCGCCCTCCTTGCGCCCGCTCTCCGCAACGAACGCGCAAGGCCTCGGCGCCGAGTATCCTCGGCTGGTCGTGTTGGGTGCGGCATGAAGCGCCAGGGTCGGGAAGACGGACCGTGGCAGTACGGCGTCGAACCGCTGACCAAGCCTAACCAGGATACTTTGTCGGGTGAACTCCAGTATATCGAACACGATCATCGACTTGGAGCTTACAGAGGGGGAACAAGAAATATGAGATTCACGAACATGCTCCTGGTAACGAGCGAAACAGTCAATTCTTGAATTCCATGCTTCAAGCGTCCTGCAAGTTTCAACTTTTTGTGCAGGAGGCTATTCAATGGCTCTAAAAAGTCCGACCACCCTAGCCGAAACGTATTCTCGAAAAGAGGAGACGAAGCTAGCAGAGAAAGAAAAAGCCGATATAAGTTTCAAGGTTCACATCGATGGGACGGACGGCGCCGATATCCTTTTCGGCAATCCGGGAGACAATTATCTCTACGGCGGTGGCGACAATGACATCCTTATGGGCGATGAAGGCGCGGATGAACTTCATGGCAGCAACGGAAAGGATACCGCCGACTACACCTATTCTACGTCCGCTGTCCGTGTCGACCTGAAGACAGGCTTTGGCAAGGGCGGGTACGCGCAAGGCGACCGCTATGTCAGCATCGAGAATGCCGTCGGCAGCAAATACGACGATGAATTGATCGGCAACGGTGAAGGCAACGTCTTGGACGGTGGTCGAGGCGACGATGAGTTATTTGGTGGGGGCGGTGACGATACCCTGAACGGCGGCATCGGTGAGGACGTACTTGAGGGCGGTGCCGGAGCGGACAGACTAGATGGCGGCAGCGATTCTGACACGGCCTCCTACGCCTCTTCGCGTGAGGGTGTGACAGTCAATCTAGGACGGAGCGTCCAGATGCCCGGCACCACAGAACGAGAAGAAACCATCAAGTCTGGCGCTCAGGGTGGAGACGCCGATGGCGACCAGCTCATTTCCATCGAAAACCTGATCGGCTCCGGCAAGGGCGACATATTGTTCGGAGACGAGAAAGCTAACCGTCTCGAAGGCCGGGATGGCGACGATTTCCTCTATGGCCAGGGCGGCGGAGACACGCTGGATGGCGGAGGAGACAATGACTGGCTTTACTCAGGCGACGGCGCCGATGTGCTTATCGGTGGCGAAGGCTTCGATACGGCAAGCTACGATTTCGCGACCGAAGCCATATACGTCAACCTCGAACAGGGGTGGGGCCTAGGCGGGGCGCAAGGCGATACGCTTGAGGGCATCGAGGCGGTAAAGGCCACCCGTTTCGACGACGAACTCGTCGGCTCTTCCGAAGCCAACAGGCTCATGGGCGAAGGCGGCAACGACATCCTCAAGGGCGGCGCCGGAGCCGACGAACTGATCGGCGGCGGTGGCGAAGATTGGACGGACTACTCCGGCTCCGTTGAGGCCGTCACGGTTTCTCTCGCGAGCGGAACCGGGTCGGGCGGCGATGCCGAAGGTGACACCCTCAACTCGATTGAGAACATCGACGGAAACGACGCCGCTGATTTCAATACGTATTACGGTGACGACAGGAACAACGTGATCGTCAGCAAAGCCGACCACGACCAGATTTTCGCCAACGACGGTCAAGATACGATCCGGCTGACCCAGAGCCACGCTCTTGTTGAAGCCGGAGACGGTGAAGACACGGTGGAGATATTTGCCGAAACCGGCGATGGCACAGCCCATCTGGGCCATAACGCGATCGACGGCGGCGAGGGGACCGACACCATCGAGTACGACTATTTTGGTGGCGGTATCGAAATCGACCTATTTGCCGGAACCGCCACTTACGACAATGGCAACGTCGATTGGATTTCGGGCTTCGAGAATATAGTCGGCACCTACGGAGCCGATGAAATCTACGGAGACGACGGTGACAACGTCATCGATGTCAGGGGCGGCTATGATGATGTCGCCATGGGACGCGGCGGCAACGACTGGTTCATCGCCAGCGGTGGAGAAGACACCATCGATGGCGGCGAAGGCGTGGACACCATCGACTTCTCGGCCTTTCAAGAGCGCATTGTTGTCGGCCTCGATTGGGACGGTTCCGGATCCAATTATGAAGGCATCACGGATTACGTTGGCGAAGCCCAACTCAATGACGGCTCCCGGCAAACGCTTATTGACGTGGAGAACGTGATCGGCACCGATCACAACGACATCCTGTTCGGTGACGGCGAAGGCAATACACTTACCGGAGGCGAGGGCGACGATACCCTCTCTGCCGAAGATTGGGGCCGCGACTACGACAGTCTGTCCGGTGTTGATGTCCTTGATGGCGGCGCCGGCGAGGACGTCCTCCACGGGGGCTATGGCGATGTCATCATGACGGGCGGGGCCGACCGCGATGAGTTCTTCTTCTTCTCGGAACCGGAGGCCGGCTCGAATGCAGTTGTCACCGATTTCGACGCGTCGACCGAATTGCTCGGTTTCAGCCGGTTCGAATGGATCAACTCGGTCGAAGACCTTTTGACAGGTTTCGTGCAATCGGGCGACGACGCCGTGTTCACCTACGGCAGCAGCACGATTATACTTGAGAATGTCGACGTCGGCGATTTGAGTGCAGATAACTTCTTTATCGGGTAGAGCAATTTCCGATCGGAAGCATTCGCAACCACGCTCGGCGTCCTTACCGCTGAATCAGACGCCGAAAACTTGAAATCGGAGCGGCTGGACCCATCGGCCTGCCGCCCCTCACGCGTTCCGCCTTCGCTTCGGGTAAACCTCGAATCTGTCTGCCCATGGTCGCTCGGTTGAAGGGCGCTACGCCAGGAAAGCTGACAGTATGTGTGCGTTTAAAATGACCCGGAGCCGTTATTACGCGTGCTTGCGGGCTCACGGGGTTGACCTTCAGCCCTTGGGACGGTCAACTATTTCATAGTTGATGGGCTCGCCAGCTACATTTCTAAAACCGCCTACGACGGGGAAAATTCGCCATGCCCGCCGCTTCTCTTCTGCGCCTGAGTGCAACCTTCCTCTCTCTCCTCATCGTTTCGCCGGTTGCCGCGCACGAGCCAAATGCGCTCTCCGACATGGTCGAAAAGGCGGTCTTAGGCGTGGTCTCGGTTTCGGCAAGCAAGGTTGCGCAAGAAGGAGGAGAAATACGCCCGCAACTTCCGGAAGGCTCCCCATTTGAGAAATTCTTCGATCAGTTTCCCCAAAAAAATCTGCCGACCAACCGCTCTCGACCGCTCAAGGGCACCGGATCAGGTTTCATCATCGACGCGGCGGGCCTTGTTGCAACCACAAGCCACGTCGTCGCTGATGCCGACGCGGTAACGGTGGTGCTGGCCGACGGGGCGGAGCTAGCAGCCGAGATCGTCGGCCAGGACCCGAAAACGGACATCGCCGTCCTGCGCGTTAAACCCCCAAAGCCGCTGATCGCTCTGGCGTTCGGGGATTCTTCCAAAGTGCGATTGGCCGAACAGGTGATTGCGATCGGCCAGCCATTCGGCCTTAGCGCCAGCGTCTCTTCGGGGATTGTTTCGGGCTTGAATCGCAACATCGGCGCCGGCCCTTATGACAACTTCATCCAAACCGATGCCGCCATCAATAGGGGTAACGCCGGCGGCCCCCTCCTCAATCTCGCAGGCGAGGTTGTCGGCATGATCACGACAAGCTTCTCACCTTCGGGCGGATCCGTGGGCATTGGTTTCGCCATTCCATCCAACCTTGTCTCCAACATCGTCGGCAAGCTTTCGAAGAGTGGCGAGGTTAGGCGGGGCTGGCTCGGCGTCCGAATTCAGCAAATCACGAAAGAACTGGCCGAGGCATTGAAGATCAGTGACACGTCGGGAGCACTGGTTGCGGGCGCCGTGGAGGACGGGCCTGCGGCAAGTTTTGGTATAAAGCAAGGTGACGTGATCATAGAGGTGAACGGCGGGACGATTCCTTCGCCTCGGGATCTTTCGCGGGCCATTGCAGATCTGGCGGTCGGGGAGCGCGTGACTGTCGTCGTCTTGCGCGAAGGCAAGCGCAAGACAATGTCCATTGTGCTGGGAGAACTGCCGACCAGCTCACTAAAAAAATCGGACAGTGCTGAGGGGCAAACATTCATCAGCGGCCCTCTTCGCATACTGGGGATGACTTTGGAAGACCTCTCGCCCGCAGTCCGCAAGACGTTCTCGATTTCGAGCAAAATCAAGAACGGCGTAGCTGTCACGACGGTTGAGCCTGGTGGAGCTGCCGCATCAAAGCGAATCCGGCCCGGCGACATCATCACGGCCATATTGCAAGAGCCGGTAGCGTCGACCGCCGAAGTAGCCCGCATTCTGAAAGGACGCGGCGATACCGCAACCAGCGCTTTGCTTCACATTTCGGACGCTCGAGGAGAACGTCGGTTCGTTGGAATGTCGCTCAAAGGACTGAGCCTTGAACCGGGACACGCCTTGGCGGCGGACAAAAGCGCCGACCGGCCTACGAAAGATACTGTCAAAGACCTGGAAAAACTCGACTAGCTTTAAAACTTCAATGACACGCGTCGCTCCACTTTCACTGTGCGCCGCGTCGGGCTCGCCGGTACCAAGCTGGCGGTAGCGACTTGCCGTACGATCCGGTTGAAGCGCCTGAAGCTCGGCGCGCGTGTGCCGATCTCGGTCCGGCGCGCTATTCCCTTTCAGGATTAGGCTGAACCACCCGCTCCCCCGCCCGGCCACCCATAGAAGTATCGTATTTGGGTGGCCGGGCGGGGGAGCGGGCTGGCTGTGCGATTCCGCGTAATGCGGAAAAGCTATAAGCTCGCGTTCGCATCGAACTGCCCGGCCGCTGCGGTCGCGCAACGCCGTTCAAACGCGACGCTATGAGAAAGCCGGGCTAGCAACCTCTTCCTAGAATTTCACCCCTGCAATTGCCGCGACGATAGGCCGGTCCGCCACCGCCACGCTGCAGTCCCTTCATGCCTCGCTGCAATTGCTGAATACCCCGCATCACTTTCGCGGCGGCGTTCGGGTCGTATTGAGGGGCGCGTTGGCGCGGATAGCAAAGCTTGCCCTTTAGGTAATATCCGTTCGGGCAGGAGTATTTTGTTCCTCGTCTTTGGCGCTTTTTGCCTCTGGTATGGCACCGGCCGTTTTTTACATAGGTGCCCTTTCGACAATAGTGACAAGTGTAGCTGCCGTCCTTTTTGAAGACCGTCTTCACGTACTGCCGGCCATACTGTCGGCGGCACCCGCTTCTTGCCGCGGCGCGTAGTCCTTTTTTGGATTGCAGGCAAGTATAGCTGCCGTCTGACTTGATCTTGCTGGCATACATGCCGGGAACGTTTTTGTTGTTGTTGCGGCACCAGGCATCGGCTGTTTCTTTGCTTGGAATGCAGAAATAGTTGCCGGCTTTGTCGACTGGACCGGCATAGTATCCTTTCCCACCGCGTCGATGGCAATCGGCGTTCGCGCTTTGCTTGAAACAATCGCTCCATTTATCGGTTATGCGGTCGTAAAGCTGATCGAGATAGGGATTGGTCGAGCCTTCAAGTTGCTTTTTGACTCGGGTCATCTCATCCAGGTTGCATTTTTCGATGGCTCGCTTGCCGGCATTGCCGAGCTCCTGGATACGAACGACGCGCTTCAGGTTGCCGTTTATTCTATTTTCGATGTTCTTGCATGTCCGCCCGCCAGCCTTTAGCGCCCGAGCGAGCGCCTGCCGGAAAAGGCTTGCGGCTGACTGCATATCGCCTTTGCGGAAAGCATCTTTGGCCTCGGAATATTTTGCCGCGATGGGCTTGGCGCGCGCCATGCGATTGCGCAGAGCTGCGAGACGCACATTCTTAGCGCTTTCCAAGAGTGCGGTCTGGCGGTCGATTGTGGCCGGCTCGCAAGACGTGAGCGCTTGCTTGATATCAGAGATGATCGCAATGACTTTGCCGATCTTATTGGCGTTGCTACGGGCGCGATTTTTCAAATCCTGGCATGCCGAAGCTTCAGGCGCGGCGTCAATGTCCGATAGCACCAGCTGCAGGCTTTCACTGGCATCCTTGATCCGCCCTTCTTGGAACTGGCTCGAAGCTCCATCAATCCGCTTCGAGAGGACTGTGCACACTGCCGGCTTTACGTTGGGGCTCTCCGGCTCGGAGTGTTCGTGGTCTGGCACTGTGTTGTCAGGGGCAATGAATCGACGGACGGTCTTCGTCGGTTCGCAATCGGTGCCTTGATGCTCTTTGAAGGTGTCTTGGCCGATGAAGCCTTCATCCAAGCCACCATCTGATTTTTCGGTGACCTTTTGGTGGCATTCGCGCTTTGGTTCCGGATTGTGGCATGCGGCATCGGCGGCAGATTGCGGGCAGGGGATTTTTTTCTTGATCGTGATGTCGGAGCGATCGTAGCGGCTGGCGATAACCGATTTGATCTCAGCGCTGGTTTTGCAATGCTCCGACCAGCAAGAGTTGTAGATCGCCGATGGCTTACCGCACAAAACGTAGATGTGTTTTGGCTCGCTTGAGAATGCTTTGTCGCAGACCGGCTTTTCAGGTTCCGAAGTCGGGGCCTTTGCGGTGGTCGGGGATTTCTCCTCAATTTCTTTGGCGCACTGTCTTGCTTTCTGCTGGCTTACCTTTGCTTCGTACTGAATGCGATTGAGCGCCATCACATCGCTAGCCAATGACGCCTTCCAGTCCTCGCGCTGGCTTCGCATCTCTTCGGCGATTTGGCGCTGGCGCTCGGCACCTCTTGAGTATGTCTTAAATCCAAGGTCAGCGCATTCTTGCGCAACCCTCGACAACGGGTTTCTGCATTGTTTGCGCTGTTCGGTGACCCGGTTCCAGCGAGACAAGTTTCTCGCAATCTCGAACTCGGCGGCTGCATGGCTTAACTTACTCTCGCCTCTGCTACTGGTCAGCTTGGCGTACCAGTCGGCCCTGTTGAATGCCGTTAACACCCTATCGGACGAAAGAGGCTTCAGGGACCTCGCCTGCCCGGCAAGCTGACGACAGGCAACGCCGAGTTTTTCGAGGACATCCTTTGCCAGGTCTTCGGTCGGAGGGGCGCCTTCACTGTCGTGGAACTCGGAATTGGCCTTCGCGAGGGAATAAGTGACTGCCTGCATCAACTTATGCAGGTCGTCGATCTTCTTGATGTGTTCGGCGGCAGCCTGCTTATGCGTTGCGGAACCGTTGCCGTTCTGCGACATCAGGCAGACTTGGTCGGCACGGTTTGCAGCGATGCGATAGGCCTGCATCAATGCGCCTTGTGCTGCTTCCAAATCCGACTTGAGAGCCACTTTCTTGCGATAATCAGACTGGAAGGCTTGGTCGGCGGCGATTTGCATCGCCCGGTAGGCGTTGTCGATATTCTCGCTCATGGCAACGAGTGAGCCGTCGGGGCCCAGCGCGGCAGACACGGCTTTACAGGCCGGCAGCGTCGCTTCAGCTTCCGAAATCGCCTTGTCGAGTTCTTTCAGAGCCCAATCGGTTGGATCGGATTTTTCCGGCGCGGCCTCTTTCGCCTCCGGCTTCGACGACTTTGCAATGGCCTCGCGCGTGACGGGAGTTGCTTCGGGTTCGGCCTTGGCGTTGGTTTCGTCTGCGGCAAGTTTCGGCTGCTCACTTTTCGGCACCAATTCAATCACGTCCGCGATCGGTAAGCCGCTTTCGATGTGCCGGCAGACGTCCAACACGGACGACCAGCTCTTCGGCCGCAGGATTTTGCGCCGCACGGCCCATTTGAACTTCGTGCACCTGTGCTCGCGCCAGCGTCGCTCGGCGACATCGGCACCTTCCAGCCAATCGGCAAACCGGTCGAGCGCTTTCTTCTGCCGGCCAAGACAGCTCTCGTCTCGCAACTTTTCGTCTTCCGCGTCGCCGGTGAGAACCCTTTCGACATGGCGCGTTGCGAATGAATTGCCGAGGCAGGCGAGGCTCCAGCCGCCCATTAGCATCGCAGCGGGCGGATTCAATTCGGTGACGATGAAGACGCCTAAGGAGCCTGCGATTTCGCGGCGAAGCTTTTCGATTTTTTCCGCAAGGGCTCGCGCCTCAGCTTCCGGCGTCTTCGGATCGACCGCTTTGTCGATCAAGGCGTGGAGATCTTTGAGCCGGGCGATAGCCGTGATGACCTCGACCGTGGAGGCCGCGTCGCCGATCTTCTCTAATCCCTTCATGACGGCCCCCAGGCCCTTGCGGACTTTGGCAACTCGGCTGGCGTCCGCAAGCTTGGCTGCATCGGCGGCTTCGTCGGCGAAGCTGGCAAACCTTGGTGGGGGACGCTTGTAAAGATCCGGCAGGGGCAAATCTTTGGTAAAGCGCGGACCGCGCCGCAGGTGACCATCGGGGTGCATTTCCAGGATGACTTCACCCTTCTTCCAATGCCCCTCGGCAAGACCGCCGTGGAAGTCTCTGGCATCTTTGTAGCGCTGACGGTATTCGGGCGTGCCGGGCTCGGCGTCCTCGAGGACATCACCAACGTAATTTGCCTCGGCCCCATGCTGGCCAGGCGCCCCGCTGCGCGACCAATAATCCGATCCGTCAGTTCCGCCGTTCCAGGCGCGCTTGAACTTTTCCAGGAAGGATTTCGGCTCAGCCTTGTCCACCCCCATCCATTTGCGCTTGAGATCGTCGTAGCGCGCGCCGGGCGGAATGAGCTCTCCGGTTTTCGCGTCCTTGAAGTAGACTGCGTCGATGTCGCCTGCGAACGGCTTCAGCTCGATGGAGCCGTCGGCGTTTTTCACCTTCGCCAGAACCTTGCCGTCGGCGACCTCGATCAGACCCTGTTTTTTGAGCTTCTCAACACTGGCGCTGTTTTCTGCAAACTTTTCGATTCTCTCTTTGTGACGTTTCTTGACCTTTTTCCAAAGGTCGTCGGGCACATTGTTGTTATGCGCGGCCTTCAGTTCCGACTCGATCTGCTCCAGCGACTTTTGCGGAGCGAAAAAGCCGACAAGGCCGACGTCTTCAGGTTTCGCGCCTAGGATGACATCGATATCGTTGATCGTCTTCGACTTGATATGCACGGGCTTGGGCACAGCCTTCCCATCGCGGATGTGACGCATAGAATCGACGTTGGTGCTGCGCGCGCCGATTATGATGCCTTCGTTCTTGGCAAGCTCAGCCATGTCATCGATCTGGTAGCCTGAATAGCCGGTGCCATTGGCAAGGTTGCGGTCAACGAGAGCGCCCGAAGGCAATTCCTTCACATAGTTTTCCGGATCGGTTGAGACGTTCGGGATCGGTTGATCTTTCTGATCGATTCCCTTGTTTCTCTCCTTGGCCGTGGCGATCAGCTGGTCGAGAGCGTCTTGAAGCAGGACTTTGGGAGCGCTTTGCGCCGATACGTCGAGACAATAGTCGGCCATCATCGCGCCGGTCAGGACCGCGGATACAAAAGCTGATTTCCATAACCGTTGACTGAACATCGTCTAACCATTCAAAAACTTGATATTGATCAAGCTTGCATCCGTGACGCAAATGCTCATTCTTCAATCGAGCTTTTCCAAAGCCAGCGCGCCTTCGTCTGGTTTCGCGACTGCTCTGGCCTTTTGTATCAGCATTTTTTTATGGGCCGCAGCCAACTTGCTTTGCAGTTCGAACGTCGGGTTGCCCAAAACCTGCAAGCCTTGGTCTTTTTCGAATGCGCGAATGGCGCTGCGCGCGTTCTTGCCGATCTTACCGTCGATTGGGCCTGGATCGTAGCCCAGCGCCGCCAGCAGGCGCTGAATTTCTGCTGGGTCTTCTGGCGACGCCCCCAGCTTTTTCAGTTCATTTTTCGCCAGAGCATCTCCGATTGCAGCGGCTTTGCGGTAATATTGGATGGCTTTCGATCGATCTTTCGAAACGGGGTTGCCTCGCTTGTACCATTCGCCGAGGTAGCGCCAGGCGACGGGGTGTCCCTTGTTGCCTGCGATCGTGAGATGTCTCACCGCCATCGCAACATCGCGTTTCACACCAACGCCGTTTGCATAGGCGACGCCCAAGTTGATAATTGCTTCGGGACGGCCCGCCTCTGCCGCCAGCTTGGTGAGGCGAAAAAATTCCTTAAGGTCTTTCGGCGCCCCATTCTTGCCTTCATATACCAGGGCCAGGTTTGCGAGCGACGCGACGTCATTGCCTTTCTCAATCGCGCGGCGGTACCATTTGATCGCTCCTGGATAATCCCTGGGATGCCCGGCGGCGAAGGCCAATACGTTAGCGAGTTGTTGCATGCTTCGCACGTCGTCTAGTTCGGCGCCTTTGCGAAACCACTTGCCTGCGGTGACGACGTCTCTTTTCTCGGTGGGCAACCACGACTGATAATGTAGACCAAGCGAGGAACAGGCTTTCGGCAGGCCAAGTTCGCAGGCCCGCTCATACCACTTGATGGAGCGCGCGATGTCTTTTTGGAAAACGTCGCCGGCGTAGAGAAATCTCGCCAAGAGTTCCATGGCGGCCGCGTTGCCTGAACTGGCGGCTTCAAACGTATCGCGGCCCAATGCGCCAATCTGGAATTCGACGACTTCATCGATACCGTTGCGCCGGCGCGCGATTTTTAGAAGATCTCCGGGCCGCTTGCTTCGCGTTATTGAAACCATGTGGGCGTGGTTATTGATGAACTGGTCATCGATCCGCAGGATCAAATCACCGGCCTTAAAGCCGGCACGCGTCGCCGGACCGTATTTGGGATCTACCGAGACTTTGGCACCGCGCGGTTCGACGAGACCGTATTTCGATAGCTCGCCTTGTTTGACGGACTGGACGGACAGGCCAAGAAAGCCAACGTCCTCTCCCTTGAGTGGCGGCTTTTCCTCAGCGACCAAGGCAATACTGTTTGCGACAGGCGTATCTTGAAGCTCTTTCAGCCTAACCTGCGCGGCGCCTGCGAATTCGCCGTTTGGATAGGCGCGCAGATAGGCCTCTAATTCATCGGGGTCGCCGCTATTTTGGACACTCTGCCAAAACGTTCGTTCCGCTTGACTGATTTCAGCTTCCGCGTCAGGTGAGCATGCGAACAGGAAGCAGAGGGCAGCAGGAAAAATTGAGAGCTTAAACAAAGTTCCGCTCATAGCAGTCTCCCTACTCCCGGGCCCCTTAATCGTTTGTCGGTTGTTGCTTGAACGGGAGCTTCTTCGTTATAGCTAGGATATAGCTGGTGTATCCTCGATCTTAGGACGACTCCGGCCGAATTGCCACCCCCCCAACGGATTTGCAGGTGCCCGCATCGCGGTTCCTAAGAATCCATGTCGTTGGACTGAATGCAGACAAGTCGCAGTCCGACAACGGTAAGACTGCGTTCGCAGCTGATTGATCGGTGCACACCAACGATAACATTTCCATCAGTGGCCTGTTCACTCGGGATGGATGTCCGCAACTGACCCTTCACGTCGGAGCCTTCTTGCTCCACCGTCGCAAAATCCCACTTGCGCACATCTGAATGCCGATCTCTCTTTGTACGTCACCGCCGCTGTCGTGTGTCCGGAATCGGAGCGGAAGCTGTCGAGCGGTATCTTCCACGAGCAGCCGGAGCAGCTCTTTGATTGGGATTGCCAAATTGGCATTTCGATCCACGCGCCCGATCGAAAAAGGACAGCCAACCGATGAAGGCTCGAATTCATTGGAAATACACGAATTTCTCGAAGACCAGAACCGTTAGCGAAGACGTATTCGGATGAGCCTGAGCGTTCGCACGCTTTCAAAATCACACGACGCGCTGCTTTCGATAGTGGCGACGCATTACGAAGCTGCTGTCGCCATCACGGAGCTAAAACCTCAGCGAAGAAGTCGATTGCGGCGCGGACCTTGGCGGGTGGTCGTCGGTTCGAGTGGATGGCGTAGATGCCGCCGATCTCGATCGGCTCGTGGTCAAGCAAAAGGGGCACCAGAAAGCCATCACGGAGCTCTCGATCAACCAGGAACGCCGGCTGATAGATGATGCCTGCGCCGGCAACGGCTGCGAGCACCAGCGCATCGCCATTGTTGGATTGGATGGAGCCGCTGACCTCGACGGAAATCTTGCCGGCGGGCCCGAACGACCAGCGGCCCACGCCGGCGCGTTGCGACAGCGTGTAGCCGAGGCAATTGTGCGTGGCGAGTTCGGCGACCGTTGCGGGCGCTCCTTGCTGTGCGAGGTAGTCCGGCGCGGCAGCGACGATCATCGGGCATGGAGCGAGGCGGCGGGCGATAAGTGCTGAACTCGCCAATGTGCCGATGCGGATCGTCAGGTCCCAGCCTTCTTCGACGAGATCGACATAGCGGTCGTTCAATCCGAGCTCGACCTGAAGCTCCGGATGCCGCGCGGTCAGGGCGGGCAGCAGCGGCGCGACTTTGCGCAAGCCATACGAGACCGGCGCGTTCAACCGGAGTGTACCGCGGACCCGATGGGCCTGCAGAGAGGCGATGGCATCAGCCTCCTGCAAATCTTCCAGAATACGCTCGACGGCATCAAGGTAACTTCGCCCTGCCTCCGTGAGTGAAAGGCGTCGCGTCGAGCGGTTGAACAGCCGGACGCCAAGGCGATCCTCAAGCGCCGTCACATGTTTGGTCGCCATCGTCTGCGACATGCCCAGCGCTCTGGCCGCAGCGGAAAGATTACCAAGGGCCGCGACCTTGGCGAAGACCTGCATTCCCGTCACACGATCCACGAGCTCATCCTCACACCATTGGTGTGAGATCATATGAAATTATCGCGGATTATCAACCTGAGTGCGCCGATGCACCTTCGGGTCAGTTCAAAACCTTGGAGGCGATTATGATCGACACACGCACCGCTCCTTATGCGGCCCTTCTCTTGCGCGTCAGTCTGGGCAGTCTGCTGCTGGCGCACGGCCTCGTCCTTAAAGTTCTCACCTTCGGCGTGGCTGGCACGGCAGGTTATTTCCAGAGCATCGGCTATCCCGCATTCTTCGCCTACCTGGTCATCCTAGGCGAGATCGGCGGCGGGCTCGCACTGATCCTCGGCCTGTGGACGCGTATCATCTCGCTCCTGCTGCTGCCGATCCTGATCGGCGCCACTGTGCAGCACATCGGCAATGGCTGGCTTTTCTCGGCCGCTGGCGGCGGCTGGGAGTTCCCGGCGTTCTGGGCCATGATGCTGATCGTGCAGGCCCTTCTCGGCGACGGCGCCTATGCCGTGCGCCTCCCCATTCGAGCCGCGCAAACGTCGCTCGCTCGTTGAAACTCGAAAACGGTTGGAGGCCCGCGATGAGCGATGACGTTCAAGCCTTAGGAGCAGCACCAAACGAGGCGCAACCGCTGGTCGGCGGCGTCCGGGTCGGCCACGTCCATCTGAAGGTCGCCGATCTTGAGCGTTCGCTCGCATTCTACCGCGATGTGCTGGGTTTTACGGTCACACAGCGGTACGGCAGCCAGGCGGCGTTTCTCGCCGCCGGCAGCTACCATCATCACATCGGCCTCAACACCTGGGAGAGCCTCGATGGATCCCCGCCGGGTCCGGGCACGACCGGCCTTTATCATGTTGCGCTGCTCTATCCTTCCCGCGCCGCGCTTGCCGACGCCCTGCGACGCCTCATCGCCACCGGCATCCCGATCGAAGGCGCCAGCGACCACGGCGTCAGCGAGGCGCTCTACCTGCGCGACCCTGACGGCAACGGGCTCGAACTCTATTGTGATCGGCCCGACACGGAATGGCCGCGAACGGCCGATGGCGAGCTTGCCATGTATACCCGGCATCTCGATATCGAGCGCCTCCTGCAGGAGGTATAACGCGTACTGGCGGAAGCCGCGTGCCGCTCTTTAGTGGCAATGTGCGTCATCTCGGCCGGCGAGGTGACGCCGTGCCAGTGCTTATCGCCGGGCGCGACGCAGACGATATCGCCGGCGCGGATGCACGCGATATATGCATCGGAATTAATGCGCTGCGATCATTGCCGGTCTTCTGGAGACACGGTCAATATGCTTAGACGACTGATATCAAAGAGGGTGTTCGCCGCTCTTGCTGCATCTTTGGGTTTTAGCGATTGCAGAACCTCTTTGCGCTGTTCCCCATAGCTTGCAGGCAGGCCGTCGGCCGCTAGCGCAGTTAGATGTGACGCACTCGCCGAACTTGTGTCCTGCTGTAAGAAATAGGAGCCGACGAGGCCTGCAACTGCGTATTTTGCCCAGGCGGAGCTCGACCGCCGACCGAAGTCATGACGGCGTTCATCGATCAGTATCGGTCCGCGTACGGGGTCATGTCGGAGACGTGCTGACGCACTGAGCCGATCTGCAAAGTGCTGCCGATTGCCCCGTCGACCTACTACGAGCACGCGGCTCGGCGCCGGGAGCCCGAGCGGTTGTCCGCTCGTGCAAAGCGCGATGCCGAACTGAGCGTCGAGATCCGCCGCGTGTTCGATGAGAACTTCGGCGTTTACGGCGTGCGCAAGGTCTGGCGGCAGATGCTGCGGGAGGGCTTTGCCGTCGCCCGTTGCACCGTGGCGCGGTTGATGCAGAAAATGGCTCTGCAGGGGGTGATCCGCGGCAAGCGGGTGCGCACCACGATCCCCGACAAGGCCGCGCCCTGTCCGCTCGATCACGTCAACCGGCAGTTCCAGCCGTCGCGGCCGAACGTGCTGTGGGTGTCGGACTTCACCTACGTCGCAACCTGGACGGGCTTCGTTTACGTGGCATTCGTGATCGACGCCTACGCCCGCCGGATCGTCGGCTGGCGCGTATCACGATCGGCGCATGCCGGCTTCGTGCTGGACGCGCTGGAGCAGGCTCTACACGAGCGTCGACCGGTAGGCGGCGGCCTTGTACATCACTCCGATCGCGGCGTGCAGTACGTCTCGATCAAATACACCGAGCGGCTCGCCGAGGCCGGCCTCGTGCCGTCGGTCGGCAGCGTCGGCGACAGCTACGACAATGCTCTCGCCGAGACGCTCAACGGGATCTACAAAGCCGAAGTGATCTGGCGGCGAAGTCCGTGGCGATCGCTCCAAGCCGTCGAGTTCGCGACGCTCGAATGGGTCGACTGGTTCAACAACCGCCGCCTGCTCTCATCGATCGGCAACGTCCCGCCTGCCGAAGCAGAGGCCAATTATTATGCCAGCCTGGAGGACCTGAAAATCGCAGCGTGACTCAAACGAAACTGCCTCCGGTGTTCCTGGGGCGGTTCACTCGCGCAGGTCACGAAATCGTGGAGACGTGTTGGACAGTGTGAAGCTTGACGGGCTTATCGGGATGGTTGCATCTATGGCCGGGTCAGGATTCCATCCGGGAAACAGATGCCGAGATCGCGGGCCATCGTCGGATATTTTTGCTCTGCCGTCCTTCTCTGGATGAGCGTTGCCGCTGGCCATTTTCTGCCGGCAACGATGACGACCGACGCCGCCACAAAAGCCGCAGCGCATGGGAAGCATCCCACTGAGGCGCACGGCGTTTCCGGCAAGCACGCCCACGCATCCGGTCACCACCATTCTGAAGCCAAGGTCACGGAAAAGCTTCCCGGCAAAACGGCGGCCTGCATCGCCGAGTGTCTCGACCGGATTGCCGACAAGCTGCACGCGCGTGCCGGAGCTTTCGATTTCGCTCCCGGATCGAATTGGATGGCGGTCGCTTGGCAGCCTTTCAAGTTAGATTTTAGCGGCTGGCAGGCCGTCCATGTTGGCAACTGGCCGACAGGTCCGCCTGACCCTAGACCGCGATCGGGAAGCGGCTCCGAGCGCATCGTCGCGCTCAATCGACGGCTGCGCATCTAGAAATCCTTGAAGACGAAAAGAAGTCGCCTGCCGGCCATCCGGTGGACGATCGCGTCGGCGTTTGCGCACGCGCATCGCCGTTCACTTCAAGGGGTATTCGATGAGAAAGCCGTTCCTTGTGCTGGCCGTGACCAGTGGCCTCCTTCTGCCGGTCTTCGCCGTTGCCGGCGCCCAAGCGCCCGACCCAGAACCGGGCAAGGAGGCGCAAAGCAAGAAGGGCGATGTCAAATGGACATGCCCGATGCACCCGCACTACATCGCCGAGGACTTCGGACCCTGTCCGATCTGCGGGATGGATCTCGTCAAGCTTGAGACCGGTGGCGGTGCAGAAGGCGCATCGAGCGGCCCGGGCCGAACGGCTATCGTGGTTGCTCCGGAAACGCTGCAGACAATGGGCGTGCGCATCGCCAAAGCCGAGCAAACGACGTTCGGGCGGATCATCCGAAGCTTCGGCCTGATTGCCGAGAACGAGCGTCTGCAAAGCGAGATGTCCGCCCGCACGGAAGCCTGGATCGAGGAACTGCGCATTCGCGCGGTGGGGGATGAAGTCAAGAAAGGCGATCTGCTTTTCACGATGTATGCGCCGGAGTTCATCGTCTCCCAGCGCGACTACCTCGATGCCCTGAAGGGGCGGAGCCGAGCCCGCATCCGATCGATCAAGACGCGCCTCAAGGCTTTCGGCATGCAGGACCGCGCGATCAACCAGCTGGAGCGCGGTGGGGAGGCGATGGAGTTCGTGCCGTTCTACGCTGAACTCGACGGCACGGTGGCCATGATCGAGCTGCGGCCCGGCAGCTATGTGAAGCGCGGCACCATGCTGACGCGCATTCAGGATTACAGTCAGGTTTGGCTGATGGTCAGCGTGCCGGAGAAGGATCTCTCCTTCATCAAGCCGGGTACGCCAGCCCGTGTCACCTTTCCGAACATCCCCGGCCGCGAGGTTTTCGCGAAGGTCGAGTACGTGTATCCGACCGTCGATCCGAAAACCCGGACGGGGCAAGTGCGGCTGGTTCTCGATAATTCCGATGGTCAGCTTCGGCCCGGCGCGTACGCGGACGTCGCGTTTGAAGTTGGCAGCGAGCAAAGGCTCGCTGTGCCTTCGGAAGCCATATTGAAAAGTGGCGGCGCCCGCTATGTCGTCGCATCGCTGGGCGAGGGCCGGTTCGAACCGCGTGTCGTCACTACGGGACTGATCTCGGGCCGCTGGACGGAAGTTTCCGGCGAGATCGAAACGGGCGACGACATCGTGGTTTCAGGGCAGTTCCTGATCGATTCCGAAAGTGCGCTTCGCGAAAGCTTCCGAAAGCTCGAACGGCTTCAACTGCCTTTGTCGCTTCTCAAGCTCGACAAGACGCAGTTCGCGATGGTCGATCATTTCGTCGACGCAGCTCTCTACCTCCATGAAGCGTTGATCGACGGATATGACATCGAAGCGAAATATCTCGATCCGGCGATTGAAGTGAAAACGCTTCTATGGCCCGCTTTCCAGCACACGAAGCTCGCCTATGTGATGGACGACGCCGTCGCGGCGATCCGCAAGGCGCAATCGGCGCAGACGGAGAGCGAAACGAAGGCGGCGCTCGCAGAAATCGTCACGGCGATCGAGCCGTGGGTGCGAAATGGCGCGCCACAGCACTATCGCGAGAAGAACATCGAACTCTATCAAGCCAGCGATTCCGGTCGCAAGTGGCTTCAACTCGCCGGTCGCCCGCTCAACCCTTACGGGCGGGGCGAGAGCCAGAATATCGTTTTGCCTGTCGCCAAGGCGGGCACAGAGAAGAGCCCGGATGCGGGGGACGAAGGGGAGACAAAACAGCCCTCCGATGGAGCAGACTCCGCTCACGCCGAAAAAGAGCGTTCCCATGCTCCTGGCCATAAGCACTGACGATGCGCCCTCGCGCTGAGGAGGCGCATTCATGACCACGTCCAATGAAAATGACTTCACGGGGCACGATCCTACCCAGTCGGCTGTCGCGAAGGTCATCGACTGGTCCGTGAAAAATCAGCTTATCGTCCTCGTCGGCGCTGTCGCTCTCATCGTAATGGGATGGCTGGCGGTTCAGAAGACGCCGCTGGATGCAATCCCCGATCTGACCGATACGCAGATTATCATCCGCACGGAATTCCCGGGGCAGTCGCCGCAGATCGTCGAAGATCTTGTGACCTATCCATTGTCCACCACGCTCCTCGGCATGCCGCGAACGAAAGCTGTGCGTGGCTTTTCACTATTCGGCACGAGTTTCGTCTACGTGATTTTCGAGGACGACGTGGACCAGTACTGGGCCCGCTCGCGTGTGATCGAAGCCCTGTCGTCCGTTTCCGGGTCGCTGCCCGATAACGCCAATCCACAACTGGGGCCAGACGCGACGGGGGTCGGCTGGATCTACCAGTACGCGCTTGTGGACCGCACCGGCCAACGCGACCTTGCGCAATTGCGTTCGTTGCAGGACTGGTTCCTGAAATTCGAACTGGCGACCGTCGAGGGCGTTTCGGAAGTCGCGTCGGTCGGCGGTTTCGTCAAGGAATATCAGGTTCTCGTCGATCCGAACCGGCTGCGCGCTTACGACGTGCCGTTGTCGCGCATTCGCGAGGCTGTGCGCGCGGCTTCAAGCGAGGTCGGCGGGCGCGTCATCGAGCAGGCCGAAACCGAACTCATCATCCGCTCAAAGGGCTACATCGAGAACCTCGGCCAGCTCAAAGACGTGGTCGTCTATTCGGCCTCAGGCACGCCGGTGCTCTTGTCGGACATCGCCAACGTGATCGAAGGCCCCGAACTGCGGCGCGGCGTTGTCGAGTTGGGCGGCAAAGGCGAAGTCGTCGGCGGTATCGTCGTCATGCGCTCGGGCGAAAACGCGCTCAATGTCATCGACGGGGTGAAGCGCAAGATTGCCGAGCTTCAGGCGGGGTTGCCCGACGGTGTCGAGATCGTCACCGTCTACGACCGCGCGCCGCTCATCGAAGGCGCCGTCTCCTACCTGACGACCAAACTCGTCGAGGAAGGCATTGTCGTTGCGCTCGTCTGTTTCGTTTTCCTCCTACACGTCCGCTCGGCGTTCGTTGCCATCATTACGCTGCCGCTCGGGGTGCTCGCGGCGTTCGTCGTCATGGCCGAGCAGGGCATCACCGCCAACATCATGTCACTTGGCGGCATAGCCATCGCCATCGGCGCCATGGTCGACGCCTCCATCGTCATGGTCGAGAACGCCCACCGGAAACTCTCGATGATGCCACCGGAAGCGCCGCCCGAAGAGCGGCGGGCAGCGGTCATTCACGCCGCCAAGGAAGTCGGGCCGGGCCTCTTCTTCTCGCTTCTCATCATCACGGTCTCGTTTCTCCCTGTCTTCGCGCTGACCGGCCAGAGCTACCGGTTGTTCGCACCGCTCGCCTACACCAAGACCTATGCGATGGCGTTCGCCGCATTCCTGTCCATCACGCTGGTCCCCGTGCTGATGCTCTGGCTCGTGCGAGGGAGACTCGTTGCGGAGATGCATAACCCGCTCAACTGGCTCTTCGTCTCCGCCTACCGTCCTCTCCTCTGGCTTTGCCTGAGGGCGCGCTGGCTCGTTTTGCTACTGACCCTCGCGGCCGTGGCATCCATCACCTATCCCATTTCCAAAACGGGTAGCGAATTCATGCCGGCCCTTTACGAGGGCGAACTCCTCTATATGCCGACAACGCTCCCCGGCGTTTCCATTAGTAAGGCCAAAGAGGTGTTGGCCCAGACCAACCGGCTCATCGGCACCGTCCCGGAAGTCGAACGCGTTTTCGGGAAACTTGGGCGCGCCGACACCGCAACCGATCCGGCGCCAATCTCGATGATCGAGACTTGGATCAAGCTCAAGCCGCAGGACGCGTGGCGGCCGGGCCTCAGCAAAAAGGACCTGATTGCAGAACTCGACCAACGCACGAAGCTGCCGGGTCTCGTGAACTCCTGGGGCTATCCCATCAAGATCCGCATGGACATGATTTCGACCGGAATCCGTACGCCTATCGGCATCAAGATTTCCGGCAACGACCTGCCGACCATCGAGCGACTGGCGCTCGCAATCGAGGGGGCCGTGAAGGACGTGCCAGGGACCCGCTCCGCGTTCGCCGATAGGGTACAGGGCGGCAAGTATCTTGAGATCCGCCCGGATCGCCGCGAACTCGCCCGCCGCAACATCGACCTCGCCGTCTTCCAGTCGGTGATCCAGACAGCACTCGGCGGCATGAAGCTGGCTGAAAGCGTTCAGGGACGCGAGCGCTACAACATCATCCTGCGCTACGACCGGCCGTTCCGCGAAACGGTCAACCAGATCGGGGACATCCTGATTCCAACCCCGCTCGGGCAGCATATCCCGCTGGCCGAACTGGCCGAGATCGCCTACGTCGATGGCCCGCCGCTGATCCGTTCGGAAAACGCGCGCCTGACCGGCTGGGTGTTCGTCGATATCGCGGACCGCGATATCGGCAGCTACGTCGCGGAAGCGCAAACGGTTATCGCCACGACCGTGGATCTGCCTCCGGGTTATGCGGTGGCGTGGTCCGGGCAGTTCGAGCAGATGCTCGAAGCGCGTGAGCGCCTGACGATTGCGATCCCGGCCGTCGTGCTCATTATCTTCGTTCTTTTGATGCTCCACTTCGGCAAACTCGACCGCACACTCATCATCATGCTGTCGCTGCCGTTCGGCCTGATCGGCGGCCTATGGGCGGTCCATCTCGCCGGCTACAACTTCTCCGTCGCTGTCGCCGTCGGGTTCATTGCGCTGGGCGGCATCGCTGTGGAGACGGCCGTTGTCATGCTTCTCTACATTGACCAGCAGGTCAGAGAACACCGACCGCGGTCATTCGCGGAGTTGCAGGATTCGGTGATTGCGGGCGCCGCCATGCGCGTCCGGCCGAAACTCATGACCGTTCTGACAATCGTCGCCGGCCTTGCGCCGATCTTCTTCACCGAGGGCCTGTGGTCCGACGTCATGCGCCGCATCGCCCTCCCAATGCTGGGCGGCGTCGGCTCGACGCTGGTGCTGACGCTGTTCGTGATCCCGGTCGTCTACCTCATCTGGGAGGGCCGGCGTTTCCGCGGCAGGCGCTCCGATGAAACACCCGATGCGCCAGCAGCATCCGGCTCGCTCGTCCATCCGGCTGAATAACTTTTCCCCGCCGGTTCGCCGGCACTAAACCCGAAAGGAGAAACGTCCAATGCAGAAAACGTTCTTAATGGCTGCTATTCTCGGCCTTTCGCTCAGCACCACTGCCGTCGTCGCAGAGGAAAAAATGGATCACTCGGGCCACGGGAACATGGAACACGGCCAGATGGACCATGGAAAAACGGACCATGGCAAAATGGAAGGCGGCCATGCCGGTCACGGTGAAATGAAAGCGGTGGAGGTCAAGCCCGGCACCGAAGCAAGCGGCACCGGCGTTCTGAATTCCGTCGATACCTCAAAAGGCATGGTCAACCTCACCCACGAGCCAATGCCGGAACTCGGCTGGCCAACGATGACCATGGACCTGCCGGTTTCAAAACGCGTCGACCTAAGCGCGGTCAAGCCCGGCGAGAATATCGATTTCACGCTTAAGCTCGGTCGCGACAAGCAATACCGCGTGATGGAAATGACTCCTGCGAAATAGCGCGCGGAAGGTTTTTCGACCGTTGGCTGGGCCGGTCTTTGCACTGGCCTAGCCAGCCTTTTTCACAGTGGGTGCGGCCTCAGAGCGATCGCAGGAAGGCCAGCAGTGCATCGCGTTCGGATTTCGACAGTGCCGCGTAGCCATCGCGGGAGGCTTGCGCTTCACCGCCATGCCAGAGGATGGCTTCCTCCATGGTGCGCGCGCGCCCGTCATGCAGGAAGTAGGTGTGGCCGCTGACGGCCTCGGTCTGGCCGATACCCCACAGCGGCGGCGTGCGCCACTCGCGGCCGCTGGCAACGCCCTCGGGCCGGCCGTCGGCGAGACCTTCTCCCATGTCGTGAAGCAGGAGGTCGGTGTAGGGCCAGATCTTCTGGCCGGACAGATGCTTTCCGCCGGGCGCATCCCCGGTTGTATAGGACGGCACATGGCAGGCGGCACAGCTCAATTCGGTGAACAGCGCCTTGCCGCGAAGCACCAAGGGTTCCCTCGCGGCGGGCCGCGACGGAACCGCGAGGTTCTCCGCGTAAAACGTCAGGAAATCCATCATTTCGCCGGTGATTTCCGGCGTGCCGCGTTCGGCGTTCTCGCCATCGCGGGCCTTGAGACAGGCTTCCTGGGCGGCGGTGCAATCGCCGGCCGGGCGACGGAACATTGGCGTCGACAGCCCCATGTCGCCCGCGAAGGCTTCGGCGCTTTGCTGGCGGACCGTCGGGTTACCGGCCTTCCAACCGAACCTGCCAAGAACGGCCTTGCCCTCGGCGAGCGACCAGACCCGGTTGGCGCGGCCGGAGATTCCGTCGCCGTCGGTGTCGTTTGGATCGGCGTTGGCGAGGATTGCCGCCTCGGGGATCGCTTCGAGAAGCCCCAGGCCGATCATCTGCGGGGCCACGCGCGGCGACAGCATGGTGTCGGGGTGAAGCGGACCGTACTGGAGGTCGGTGACGGTGTATTCGGGCGCGCGGAGGGTCACCACGGTCCCGTCGCCGAGGCGCACGGGCTTTTCGGAGTAGGCGATGTGCATGCGGCCCTCGCCACGATGCCCCTGGATGGCGAGATCCTGAAGCTGGCCGCCGTAGGTCGGTTCCGGCACGGTATTGATGCGATGTTCTGCGAGAAGGCGCTTGTCTTCGTCGGTTTTCGGCGGCACCGACAGCCTCAGGAACATCGAGACGGCATCGTCGTCCGGCCAGTTGGCTTCCGGCGGATGGCCGCGCCCGTCCTTCAGGTGGCAGTGCTGGCAGGCGCGAGCGTTGTAGAGCGGGCCCAGACCGTCGGAGGACCTCGTTGAAGCCGGGGCCGAGACCCAGATCTTGCGGAAGAAGGCGTTGCCGATCTTGAAGCGCGCCTCGGCGCCGAAGCCGATGTTCGCGGAGGATTGCGAAAAGGCATTCGTCGTGCCGAGACTGCGCTCCGTGGTTGCGTCACCACCGGGGCGATCTTCCCCCGGCTCGAAGACCGCGGGGGCCGTCCCAGTCTCCTTTTCGGCCGCCGCCAGGAGGTGGTGCGCCGTGCCCGCGACGCCGACGAGACAAGCGGATATGAGGCAGAGGGCGCGGAGCCCGCAACGTTGCCGGCGGCCGGGCTGGCTGATGGATTTCATTGCGTTCGGTAAGACTATCATTTCCCTGGCTTCCCGAAGCGTGCGGGATTTCGAATGGGGAGCCGCCGCCCTACAATAGAGCGACGGCCAAAAGCCCTGGACGTCGTCGGTCTCGACCTCAGAAACGAATGTCCGAGCCGACGAGAACCGTGTGCAGTTGCTCAAGCCCGTTAGCGGCAACGGCAGCGCCGGCGCCGTTAACCAGATCGAATTCGGCGTCGCGGTTGCGGTAGGACAGGTAGATGTCCATGTCGGCGGCTTCGATCCGCTGTACGACGCCGAGCCCCCATACCGTGACTTCGTTGCCGGTCAGGCGGATCGCTCCACCGCCGGTTCCGTCGAGTTGGGCGATGAGCGCGGCATCGGCGCCCGCCGAGGCGAAGTCTTTCCAGTGCCCGTATTCACCATAGAACGCCGTGTGTCCGAGCGAAGAGAAGTTGGCGATCCAGCCCAGTTTCGCATAGATGAAGTTCGCGTCCGCCGGCTTTCGAACCGCGCCGTCGTTATCCAACACGGCGGTTTCGAAAGACTGCTGGCCCGCGGCGACCAGGGCGTTTAGGCCCGAGGGTTCGTGCAACACGGCCAGCGAACCTACAACGATGTTGTTGTCCAGTTCGCCGGGGTCGCCGAAGGCGCCGTTCTCATCTGTGATTTCCGTGTAGGCGAGGGCTGCAGCGACCTGGAAACCGCCGAAGGATCCTTCATAGGTTCCGCCGACGTCCCAAATGTCGTCTTCGCCCCACGATGCCGAGAGGGTGAAGCCGGCGAATGTCGGCGTGTCGTAGCGGACGAGGTTCGCCGTGTCGCCGTTGAAGTGCGAGATGAGATCGCCCCAGCCGATATCGATGAGTGCGCCATCGGCAGAACGCCGAAGCGCCATGCCGCCACCGACGTCCTGCGCGCCGGAGTAGCCGGCGAGGCCGGTTTCGGAGAGGTCCTGCTCGGGTGCGCCATCGGAGACGCGGGATGCGCGTCCCACCGTTACGCGGCCAAGCGCGCTGCTGTCGAGGAACCAATTGGCTTCCCACAAGAGCAAGGGCGCAAGGTCGGTGTCATCGTCGTTCTGGGAAACTTCGCCGGAGAGGCTGTCCTGGAGACGGATGAGAATCGAGAAGCCGGCGGTGAGGTCCGAGGAGATCGCCGCTTCGCCCAGGAAGCCGAAGTTCGACTGATCGTTCTGGACGTCGACGATATAGGCGTTCGTTTCTCCGCCATCGTCCCAGAACATGATGGCCTGGTGGACGTGGCCGGTGATCGCCAGGGAGACCTTGCGGTTACCCTTGCGGGCCGCGGTCGTCTCGAGTTCGGCAATGCGTTCTTCGAGGTCGGCGCAGCACTCGCCGGCGAAGTCGGCCGCGCGCGCCGCAGGCGCGGCGGCGGCAGCCAGGGTCAATCCGGCGATCGCCGCCAGAGCCCCGGTGTTTCGGATCATCATTGTCGTTTTGCTTTCTTTACGGGGACTTAGTTGGCACCAACGGCCGATGGATTGTCGAGGCTGTCAGAGCCCTCGAATTGGATGCCGTCGATCCCGAGCGCTGCGATGGCCCGCTCAAACTCTTTCGCCTGCTTGATGAGCGCGTCGATGGCGGTCTGGACCACCGCGTTGCCCTCGTCGTTGCCGGCAGCGAGCATCTGGTCGTAGCGTTCGGTGGTTTCGGCCCGTTGCTTGAGCGCCGTAAACGCCTGCATCGTTTCGTCGAGCGCAGCTCTGACGTTGGCGTCGGTCTGCTGGTCCCTGGCCCGGACGAGATCGGAAACGCTCGGGCCTTTCGTCACCGTGCCATCGGGACCCGTGTATTCGCCCAGGTAGACGTTCCGGATGCCGAGGACGTCGTAGTAATGCGAGTTATGCGTATTGTCCGAGAAGCAATCGTGCTCCTCTTCGGGGTCGTGCAGCAACAAGCCCAGCTTCATGCGCTCACCGGCCATTTCGCCATACGATAGCGAGCCCAGCCCAACGAAAATCGCGCGGATGCCCCTGTTGCCCTGGGAGTCGACGACGGCCTTGCGTGCAGCGCCGCCTTCGGCCCACTGGCTGGCGATCCATTCGAGGTCGTCGATCAGTAGGTCGGTCGCGGCCTTGAGGTAGGCGACGCGACGTTCGCAATTGCCTCCCGTGCAGTTGTTAGGGTCAAAGTCGGTTGCCGGGCGGTTCCCAGCGCCAGCATCCGTGCCGTTCAGGTCCTGCCCCCAAAGGAGGAACTCGACGGCGTGGTAGCCGGTCGCGACATTCGCTTCGACTCCGCCGGCTTCATGGAGCTGCTCGGACAGGAGGGCCGGTGTGATTTTCGAAGCATCGATTTCCTTGCCGGCGAAGTTCAGCGTCTCGTTTGCAATCACGTTTGCGGTATAGAATTCGTTCTCCGGCTTATCGCTACCGTACACATCGGCCACGTAATCGATGAGGCCTTCGTCAAGCGGCCAGGCGTTCACTTTGCCTTCCCATTCATCGACGATCGGGTTTCCGAAACGGTACGCCTCTGTCTGCATGTAGGGGACGCGGGCGGCGATCCAGGCGTCGCGCGCCGCCTTCAACGTTTCGTCTGTGGGGTTCTCGATCAGCGCGCCGATCTCGGCCTGAAGTGTCTTGGCGGCTTTCAGAGAATCCCGATAGCCGGCCTCGGCGATGTCGGCGTAGGTGCCAAGAACGGCTTTGGTTTCTGGGGCCGCCGCACAGGGCGAAGACAAAGCGGCGGCGGCCGCCACCGTGAGGATTAAAGTACGCAAGGTTTTCTTCTCCAAGTCCACAGGGTTCAAGGCCCTGGCTTTCGGATATTCCGCCGCACCCCGAAGTCGAGGCCACGCCGGCGGACTAGGGCTAGTATTTCCATACTCTTTTCGTCAAGTTTTTAGTGCCTGCCCCTGGCCTAAGTTCCAGTATGTTGCCCGAACCACGCACAAGATCAGGCGGGCTTGGCATTTGGGACGTGCTCGGATTGAATAGCAGCAGATAAAATCCGGTTCAGATTGACGCTCATACGCAGAAAGCCGTGAATTACAGGGGAATGTCAAATTAGACCGGTTCTATTTTTGAGGCGTTCTAATATTGGACTAATTAGGAACTTCTATTCTTTGAATTATTGATTGACTGCACCGCGGGCCTAATATTTCGTGGCACATGCCTGGGCGGCTGGGAATGCCGCCCTTCCGATGTCGGGGCCTTGAACCCCTTCGATTGGAGACGATGATGACAAGCACACTGCTTCGTGCCGGCGATCCGGCGCGATCTTCCTGCGCGCCCGAGGGTGATCCGACATCCGCCGAACTACTCGTTGGCTTCGGTTTTCGAGGTTGGATCGCCGGCACCCAGACGGGGGACATCTCCCACTGGCAGCGCGTCTGGACCCTCTATTCGAGCCTCCTTGAGCCCGAGCGCGCGCGCGTCACCGTAGGCGCTTTGTCGGCCTGGGCCAAATGCTTACAGGCCTGCAGCCGCCGCCGTGTCGAAGTGAACGAGGCCGAGGCTTGTACCTTCTGTAGAGACGAATGCCTTGCGATCTCGATGGTCGCCGCCAGCCAGCACAGCACATGCCCGGCGCTGCGCGCCTGCGCGTTTGCCTTGATCGACAACACAATGTGCGACGAGGTGATCGACACGACGGACATGTTCGCGGGCGCCTTGCGGTGCCAGGATCGGATGTTGTCCAGACAATGGATCGTGAACGCCAACGCATTCTGCAATCCCGATGCAAGATTGCCTCATTGAGCCGCGGAGGAACCAACCTTGCTAATCTGTTCGTGTGCCGTCATTTCCGATCACGATATCGAATTGGCGCTTCTTGAAATCATGATCGAGGAAAACGCCCCGATGCCGACCCCCGGCGTTGTCTGGCGGCACCTGCAGAAGAAAATGAACTGCTGCGGCTGCGCCCCGCATGCCATCGCGGTCATTTACCGCAAGCTACAGGAACTGGAGGAAAAGGGGCTGGTTTGTCCTTGCGCCTGCGCCACCGCCCTTGACCGTAGAGCCCGGGTCGAAGCGCGCAAGTCACAACCGCCCGGGTCCGCGAAGGCGCCGGCAGCCGCCCGGTATTCCGCGGAGCCGGACGGTGGAACGTCCCACCCAGAGGGAGCGATGCAGCCGCTCATGGATATGTCGGGCGTCGCCGCGAAGAGCGAGGATCTTTGAGGTTCTCGCGCTTACTTTCTTCCAATCGGAGTGGGCTTAAAAACAACCGACCCGTATTATTGACACTTATCGTCAGCAATGTTCGTAATGTCGCCGTCTATCCATCAGCAACAAGGAACCGGGGTTCATGAAGGGCGATACTGAGGTCATCGATATTCTCAATGAGGCACTCAAGCTGGAGCTGGGGGCCGTCAACCAATACTGGCTGCATTACCGGCTTCTTGAGGATTGGGGCTACACCAAGCTCGCCAAAAAGGAGCGCGCCGAGTCCATCGAGGAGATGGTGCATGCCGACAAGATCGTTGCGCGGATCATTTTCCTGGAGGGACATCCGAACCTGCAGCACGTTGCGCCGCTGATGATCGGCCAGAACATCAAGGAAGTCCTCGAGTGCGATCTCAAAGGGGAATACGTCGCCAAGGACCACTACATGAAGGGCCGCGCGCTGTGCCGCGATAAGGAAGACTACGTCTCGATGGCGCTCTTCGAAGAACTGCTGGCGGACGAGGAAGGTCATATCGACTTCCTGGAAACGCAACTCGAATTGTTGTCGAAGGTGGGCGTGGAGAATTACGGTCTCCTCAATTCCGATTCAGCGGACGAGGTTGAATGACAGCACGCACAGCCGCCGCTCGCGCACATTCCGCTAAGGTCGTTCGCGGCATGCCGGCGAAAGCGGCGGTTCATTGCGTCCATGCGGTGGCTCTCTTCGCCGCTTTCATGCTCGGTTCCGCCTTGCCGTCGTCGGCGGCGGAGCCGGCAGCGCGCGCGGCGCCAGCGGAGGCGCCGTCGCATCGCGAGATGGTGCGGGCGACAATCGACGAGCACATTCTGCCGCTCCTGACCGACTTCAAAGACAAAGCCGTCGTACTGGCCGGCGTTGTACCTGTCCATTGCGGCGAGGGCGACAGCGACGACGGCCTACCTGGAGCTCTGGCCGAGGCCTTCGAAGCGGCGGTCGTGTCCTGGGCGGCCGTCGCCATCGACCGCATCGGGCCGGCTCGCAAGAAGGATCGCGCAACCCGGATCTCCTTCTGGCCGGATCCGCGCGGCATCGTGCGGCGTCAGTTGCGGCCGAAGCTTGCAAAGCGGGATCCCGCGCTCACGACGGAAAGCGGGGTGGCGGAACAGTCCGTGGCGCTACAGGGCCTGCCAGCGCTAGAACTGCTGCTTTACACTTCCGGGAAGAACGAAGGTGCAGATGCGCGTCGCTATCGCTGTGCGGCGGCCACGGCAATCGCCGCGAATGTGGCCACACAGGCCAAAGACATGCTGGCGGGCTGGCGCGGCGAGGACGGTTGGCGGCACAAGATGCTTTCGCCGGGGCCGGAGAACGACCTTTATCGCAACGAGGCGGAGGCCGCAGGCGAGATCCTCAAGTCGTACCTCGCCGCCGCGCAGATCGTTCGCGAGTCGATGGTTATTCCTTGGATCGCGGCGGTCGAGAAGGGCAGACGCTACGCATCCCTGCCTTTCGAGAGTTCCGGCCTCTCCAAACGCTACCTGACGCGAAGCCTCGAGTCGCTGGAACTCATGCACAAGACACTCGGCCTCACTTCCTATGCGCGTGTACATGCCCGCAAGGCGCCTGAGGACGAGTGGATCGTTTCGTGGCTTCGAAACGCCTTCGTCAGCCTGCAGCGCAATGCGGCGCAGGCTGAGCTTCCCGGTTCCGGGACGGCGCGGGAGGGACCGCATCTCAAGGCGCTTCAGAGGGTCAAATTCTATATCAACGGACTGCGCCAGATCGTCGGGCGGAAGCTCGCGAAAGCGGCTGATATCTTTCTGGGATTCAACGAACTCGATGGCGATTGAACGGCGGCAATTCCTGGTGATGGGCGCAGCGTTCTTGGCCGGTGCGCCACGGCTTCACGCCGCCGCTTCCGACACAGCGGCCGCCTTCCCCGGGACACTGTTCGCCTCATCGGTGAAGCAGGTCGATGGGACTTACGCGGTCGTCGTTCTCGATGAGGCCGGCCAGATCCTGCAGACAATTCCGCTCGCCGGGCGCGGTCACGACATATGCCAATCGCCTTCGGGCGAAACGGCGGTGGCTTTCGCCCGGCGGCCAGGTACGTTCGCGGTTGCATTCGACCCCACCGGCCGACGCGGCTCGCGGCTTATACAGGCGCGCGCAGACCGGCATTTCTACGGCCACGGCGTTTTCTCCGCAGACGGCAAACTGCTTTATGCGACGGAGAACGATTTCGACAACGCGCGCGGCGTGCTCGGTGTCTACGACGTAGCGGCGGGCTTTATTAGGATCGGCGAACTCGAGACGTTCGGTGTGGGCCCGCACGATCTTTTGCTGCTCGACGATGGCCGCACGCTCTGTGTTGCCAATGGAGGCATTGAAACGCATCCGGCCGCCGGGCGTGTAAAACTCAACCTCGCCAGCATGCGGCCGTCGCTGGCGTTCATCGATCGCGAAACCGGCGATTTGCTCGCCCGCCACGAGGTGGAAGCCGAGATCCACCGGCTGTCGCTTCGTCACCTGTGCCCGGGTACTGACGGCAGGGTATGGTTCGGCGGCCAATGGGAGGGATCGCTCGATCAGGCGCCTTCACTTGTTGGCTACGTCGGGCGGGATACGCCGATCCGCTTCTGCAAAGTCCACGACGGCGCCGGCGTGGCGCTCAAGGGCTACATCGGTTCGGTCGCCATGAGCCGGGACGGACGCTTTATGGCGGCCTCCGCGCCGCGTGCGGGCCGTACGATCTTCATCGATACGAAAACGGGCACCCGGGTTGCTGAGGCCGTCGTCAAGGATGGCTGTGGAGTCGCGGCGCGCGGCGCAGATGGCTTCCTCATCTCCTCTGGGATCGGAGGGGTCCGCCAGGCGGAGCCCCGTCGGCGCGGGGCGACAGAAGCAGGCGACGTTGGGCGGATGCTTCGCGAGGGCGTAGCGCCCCATTTCGACAACCATCTTGTCGCGCTCACGGGTTGACACTGTGTCTCCGTCATGTGGCGCGAAACTGCGATTGCGAGCCGGCCAGTTAGAGGCCGGGCGATTCTATCCGCAGCACTCCCGAATAGTCGTGCTATCGGTATGGCGATTCACAGCCGCACGGCACCACCAATTCACGTCGTGCGGCCGCGAAGCTGGGTGGGCGCATGACGGTAACGACGATGAGCAGCGCAGGCACTAAGAGAGAGAACGGTCCCTCAGCGGCAGTGAAAGAAGCCGGGGCCGGGGGAACCGACCCGGACCAGATCCGGCCGCTGACGTGGGACCTCCATATCGGCACGGCAGAACTTCGCCGCCGGCTGGACGGACTGTCCGCCGCCGGGGTCCGCAAGTGGCCTTACCCCTTCCGCTCGGTCGCAGCGATCACCAGCGACATCGACCGCGCGAACCGGACGCATTACCGCGCATATATCGATCAGATGGTGCGCGACCACGGTCTCGATTTTGGCGACTCGGTTTTCCTGCAGACCAATGACGCCGCCGATCATCACGGGCTTGGTTTTTATACCGGCTCCTACGCACTGCGCGGTCCGGACGGCGGGCTCGAGACCCAGATGGATCACCACGAGTTGGTGCGCGAAACGCATCGCGGGAACCTGGATCACTGGCACGGCTTTCTGGTACGCGGGCCGCGTTTCGCGATGCTGGAACGCCTTGAGACCGCGGAGGAAGGCCGCCGCGTCATTATCCATGTGCCGGAGACGCCCACGCGTAACGATCCGATATACGGCGCGCGTCCGTTCGAATTGAGCGCCCTCGCGCTTATGTGCGCCCAAGGCTCCAAGCCGGCCATCGAAAGAATCGCCGGCATCCCCCGCTCCGGCGCGCCTTTCGATCTACCGATCCGGGAGGCTCAATCGCGAAACCCGTTTGCGGATCAGGAAGCGGATGACTTGCAGATCCATTTCATTCCGCTGGATCAACCGGTGGAATTCGATTGCGGCAGAAGCGCCTCCCTGCCCGATCTGGAACGTATTGAGATCGTTTTGCGCGCGCCAATCGAGTTAAACGTTCGCATGGTCGTCGCGCTCAATATCCACGGCACGCAACTTGCGGAACGTTTCGATTTCCTGCGCGAAACCTATGCCGTTAATTTCAACCTCGTGACAATTCATGCGACCTGGAGCATACCGCCATACAAAAGGTATAATCTCATACGGGAGGAAACGCGTCAGGCACTCGATGCGCGCGGCGACGCATTGCTGTCCTTCGTCGGCTCCGCCACGCTCGGGGACCTTGAGGTTTCCACCATGGCGGACGAGGAGCATTCCTTCGCGCGGCTCTATCCCGACCCGATGCTGGCGCAGGGCACCTACTACTGGCGCGTCAGCGGAAACAGTTGGCTTCTTTGCCGCGAAGAAGGCAAGGGCACGCCGTCCGACGTCCTCGAAGCCGTGACGCCGATGCGGACGCGAAACGGCGCGCACGTCTATAATATCAACACCGACATGGGCCAGACCGACGAGTCAACTGGAATTGCCGATTTCGACCGAAAGACGATATCGCGGAATTTCGTTCCGCGCTTTTCGTATTTCCTCGATGAGATCAAGGCCGGACGCTCTGAATTCGGTATCCACTATACACACCTCGGCAATCTGTTTCCCGACGACAAGAATATCCCGTCGCCCTATTTCGACGAAGCGTTGTTCGAGCGCCTGCGCAAACTCGTCTTCGGCATCAATCACCGTTCCGAAGACGGTCCGCGCCTTTGGTTCACACGCGCCAGCGTCGTCTCCGATTATGCGATGCTGTTGAACCAGATCGCCGGCCACGTGTCGCGGCCGGGCGTCAACGATGTCGAAATCGCGCGGTTCACCGAGCCGTATCTTGGCGTGACCGTTCCGCACTCTGCCGCGCAATTCTACGGCCAGACCTATTATGTCGAAGACGCCGCCGCGGCGCATGTCCGGCTGGATGGCGTGGACATCCCCGACCTCGTGCGCAACCCGCCCGACGAGACCGGCAGGCCGTCCGTCACCATCGCCGACTGCCCCATCGGCTACACAATCTTCCGCAGCCTCGACCCGGCCGAGACCGGCATCCTCAAGACGCCGTCCGCCGGGACGCCGGCCAAGGCCGCCTACGTCCCGGTTACGGACATGGGCAGCGAACCGTTCCTCCGGGTTGAGGCCGAAGCGGGCGCGACGGACGCCCCTGAAAAACCCGGCGGGCTTCTCTCCTTTTTCCGGCGCAAGAGCGCGCAAGAACCGATCGCTGTCGAGGGCGCCTTCGCCGCCGGGCTCGATGTGGCCGGCCGCGAACCCTACGGCGCGCAGGTTTTCCGCATGCGCCTGCGCCGCAGCGCGCCCGCTGTCGAAGCGGGCGTTCTCATCGAGACCGAAGCCGGCGGCCTCTTCTTCTTCGGGTCGCCGGGGCTGCGCGGCGATATCGCCGGGCTCGACGGCTGGTATGACAGCGCCGCCCCCGCCAACGCCGAAGGCTGGGAGACGCACGTCGTGCCGCTGTGGGCCCTCACTTGGGCCGAGAGCGCCGATGTGCTGCGCCGGCCGCTTCCGGCAACGTCACCGGCCAAGGTTTCCGTCATCGTACGCGAGCGGGAAGGCGGCGGCACGGCCGCGCACGTCGATGTCGCGGACCTGTCGTTCCGGCGGCCCCGCACCGCGCAGGAGCCGCATGGCGACCGGGTCGTCATCGGCGGGCGCATCGGCGCGCTGCGCGGCGGCGTCGAGATCACGCTGACGCAGGCCGACGGGCGCGGCGCGCACAGCGCAACCACCCACACCGACGATCTCGGAGGCTTCCACTTCGCCCATTGTCCGCCCGGCGGCTACCGACTCAACGCCGCAACAGGCGCCTCCATCCTTGTCGAATGCTTCGAGCATCGCTACGACATCGACCTCAGGCGCTGAGGCGTCATCGCGTACCGGCGCGGAGCGCCAGCGTAGGTTGAACAGGGCGCCGACGCCAGAGGTCGAGCCGGGCTCTATGCTCTGTTCCGATGGCGGCACACGCATAAAATGTCCCAGGCCTCGACAAGACCGGGATGCCTTGAGGGTCTATTGCAGAAGCCCTCCAACGAACGGGTTTTGGCCAGTATGTCGGACACCTCGCCTCGCGCCCGGGACAATCCGGAAAACGTACAGAACACCGGCGCCGCGGCCGGCTTGCCGGAAAACGCGCCGGCACCGAGCAGCGCAAGCGCCAAGCCCCTGTCCTGGGACCTCCATATCGACGGGGAAGAGCTGTCGCGGCGGCTGGCCGCGCTCCAATCCGCTGGCATTCGAAAATGGCCCTATCCGTTCCGTTCGGTGGGGGCCGTCACGAGTGACATCGACCGCGCGAACCGCACGCACTACCGCGCGTATATCGACCAGATGGTGCGCGACCACGGGCTCGATTTCGGCGACTCGGTGTTCCTCCATACGAACGAGGCTTCCGACCATCACGGCCTCGGCTTCTACGATAGTCGATACTGCCTGCGGCAGCCCGACGAGGGCCTCAAAACGCAGATGGACCACCACGATCTGCTCCGCGAGTCGCATCGCGGCAATGTCGATCACTGGCACGGTTTCATGGTGCGTGGCCCTCGCTTTGCGATCCTCGACAAGATCGAGCGGGTCGATGGGGGCCGGAAGCTCGTGATCGAGGTGCCCAAGCCGCCGCGCGAAAACGATCCGATCTACGGCGTTAAACCGTTCGAGCTCTGCGGATTGGTGCTGGTGGTGCCGAAAGGCAGCGGCGCAGGCATCCTCAAGGCAACGGCGGTGCCCCGTTCGATGCGCCTCGAGGCCTTCGAGCTGGCGATTCGGACACCGGCCCCCGCGAACGCATTTGCCGCGCAAGATTTCCCCGGGGCGGACGTCATATTCGCTGCCTTCGATCGCCCGGTCGATACCCAGGGTGAAACCGCATCGCTTCCCGACCTGAAACGGATCGAGATTGAGCTGGACGCGCCGGTCAGCGAGGTCAAGACGGCGCTTGCGCTCAACATATATGAGAGAATGCTGGCGGAGCGGTTCGATTTCCTGCGCGACACCTATGCCGTCAACTTCAACCTGATCACCGTGCATGCCACGTGGAGCATCATTCCGCAGAAAGCCTACCTTCGCACAATCGCGAATATGCGCGAAGCAATCGAGAACCGGGGCGAGGAGCTGATTTCCTTCACCGGTTCGGCGACGCTCGGCGGCGTGGCGATTTCAACCATGGCGGACGAAGAGCATTCCTTCGCGCGGCTCTATCCCGACCCGATGCTGGCCCAGGGCACCTACTACTGGCGGACGAGCGGTAACTGCCTCACCCATTGCCGCAACGACCGGAGTATCGAAATCGCCGACATTCTCGAAGCGGTGACGCCGATGCGGACGCGAAACGGCGCGCACGTCTACAATATCAACACCGAAAAGGGCCGACCGGTCGAGCCTTTCACCGGCGATGTCAAACTCGACCGCAAGACGATATCGCGGAATTTCGTTCCGCGCTTTTCGTATTTCCTCGATGAGATCAAGGCCGGACGCTCTGAATTCGGTATCCACTATACACACCTCGGCAATCTGTTTCCCGACGACAAGAATATCCCGTCGCCCTATTTCGACGAAGCGTTGTTCGAGCGCCTGCGCAAACTCGTCTTCGGCATCAATCACCGTTCCGAAGACGGTCCGCGCCTTTGGTTCACACGCGCCAGCGTCGTCTCCGATTATGCGATGCTGTTGAACCAGATCGCCGGCCACGTGTCGCGGCCGGGCGTCAACGATGTCGAAATCGCGCGGTTCACCGAGCCGTATCTTGGCGTGACCGTTCCGCACTCTGCCGCGCAATTCTACGGCCAGACCTATTATGTCGAAGACGCCAGCGCGGCGCATGTCCGGCTGGATGGCGCCGAGATCCCCGACCTCGTGCGCAACCCGCCCGACGAGACCGGAAGGCCGTCCGTTACCGTCGCCGACTGCCCCATCGGCTACACGGTCTTCCGCAGCCTCGATCCGGCCGAGACCGGCATCCTCAAGGTGCCGTCGGCCGGGACGCCGGCCAAGGCCACCTACGTCGCGGCCACGGACAACGGCGGCGAACCATTCCTCCGGGTGCATGCCGAAGCGGGCGCGGTGGACGCCCCAGAAAAACCCGGCGGGCTTCTCTCCTTCTTTCGGCGCAAGAGTGTGGACGAACCGATCGCTGTCGAGGGCGCCTTCGGCGCCGGGCTCGATGTTGCCGGGCGCGAGCCCTATGGCGCGCAAGTGTTCCGCATGCGCCTGCGCCGCAGCGCGCCGGGCGTCGAAGCGGGCGTCCTCATCGAGACCGAAGCCGGCGGCCTCTTCTTCTTCGGGTCGCCGGGGCTGCGCGGCGATATCGCCGGGCTCGACGGCTGGTATGACAGCGCCGCCCCCGCCAACGCCGAAGGCTGGGAGACGCACGTCGTGCCGCTGTGGGCCCTCACTTGGGCCGAGAGCGCCGATGTGCTGCGCCGGCCGCTTCCGGCAACGTCACCGGCCAAGGTTTCCGTCATCGTACGCGAGCGGGAAGGCGGCGGCACGGCCGCGCACGTCGATGTCGCGGACCTGTCGTTCCGGCGGCCCCGCACCGCGCAGGAGCCGCATGGCGACCGGGTCGTCATCGGCGGGCGCATCGGCGCGCTGCGCGGCGGCGTCGAGATCACGCTGACGCAGGCCGACGGGCGCGGCGCGCACAGCGCAACCACCCACACCGACGATCTCGGAGGCTTCCACTTCGCCCATTGTCCGCCCGGCGGCTACCGACTCAACGCCGCAACAGGCGCCTCCATCCTTGTCGAATGCTTCGAGCATCGCTACGACATCGACCTCAGGCGCTGAGGCGCAAACCCGTTCGCAAAGCAGACAGCCATGCCACATATCATCTCGCTCTGGGCGATCAGCTACACCGGCGCCACCTGGATCAGCCTCGTCGCCGGTTCACGCCCCGAGGTGCTGGCGGTCGGCAATCTGGACACGGCTTTGAAGCGCGCCGCCGAGGCCCCCGATCAGCTTTGCCGGATTCACCTCGCCGAGTGCCCGCTGTGGCCGAAGTTCGCCGCCTCGTGGGACCGCAACGGCAACTTCCTGACACAACTGGCCGAAGCCAGCGGCGCGTCGCAGATCGTCGTGCGAAACCCCGGCTCGAATGAAGCCCGCGCCATGCTCGACGACCCATCGATCACGGTCCAGAACGTTGCCGTGAAACGCGATCCGCGCCCCCTCGCGGCGAGTTGGATGCGCAAGAACCCTGGCAACGACGTTTTCACCGCCCTGGAGAAATGGCTCATCCCGGCCGCCGAGCGGATGGTCAGCTACCTGGACAAACCGGGCGCGATCGTCATCGATCACGCCGTCGCCGCGCAGGATTTCGGCTATCTGGCGCAGAAGCTGGAAGAGGCGACGGGCCTTTCCTACGGCAACGAGGAAGCGCAATACTGGAAGCACGATCACCACATGGTGGCCGGCAATGGCGGCACGTTCGGCACCGTGATCGCCTATCAGCAGGGCAAAGAGCACAAGCAAGAGTTCTACGCCGCGCAGATGAAATCGGGGCTCGACGCCGAGAAACCGAAATTCGTCGATGAACGGTGGCGCAAAGAATTGACGCCGTTCGATATTTTTGCCGTCGAGCGTACCCTTGGCGAAACCGGCCTGCGGCTCGGACTGACGCCGGAGGACTTCGGGAGCGAAAGGGAGTCTTTCGAACGCCGCCTGCAGGAAGAAATTGCCCGCCGCGATGTTCCGCTGATGCGTGAGCGCCTCGCGGCCACGTCTGCCCCGACGGGCGGTCTGGTCGGGCGTGTGTTCTCGGCGTTTCGGCGCAACCCTTAAGGGCTTCCGCGCTCTGGCACCACGCCCTCGGCGCGCGCTAAGCTTCTGATCTCGAACAGTTTCAGCGAATGATCGCCGAGCGGCTAATCGGTAATAATGCGGTCGCGCGAGCAGCGGTTGCGCCCGCCCAATGTGGGCCTGCGGTGCCCGTTCGTTTGATCGCCCGCCTTATATAAGCTGCAAAACCAACCGCCGCTCACCGCTGCTGCGAGTTCCCCGCGGGACAGACGCGGACACGCCTCCTGTGGTGTTAACTGTTCCGCCGTCGGGCGAACCCATGTATCAATGCCCTCGACTATCTTCGAGGGGTTGCCCGAGCGGTGCACGCCGTCCGGTCCAAATAGCTTGAGCGGCCGGCCCATACCGGGCTGGCGCCGGTCATTAAGGCGGGATCAGCGCTGCAGGACAGTTTCCAGGCATGAGGGGCGGGGTTCATGGCACGCTTTGACGACTACGTAGAAAAGACCCGGAGCTCCCGGATCATCATTCTCGCGGCAACGCTTGTCGCAACATTGATCGCAGGGTTCGGGCTGACGTTCATCAAGTTCGATCGCGACCCACGGGTCTATTTCAGCGTCGACTCGCCGGAGCGTGTCGCCTTCGAGTCGCTGGAAGACCGATACGGCAGCTATCGCGCGGCGATTTTCGTCGTCCAACGCGAAAACGAGAAGAAGCTCGATAACGACGTTCTGCGCGCACTCGATATGATCGAGGACCGCACGAAGAAGATCGAGGAAATCCAGGGCATCAGTTCGGCCGCGTCGGTGCCGGTATTCGAGGCCGCCGAAAAGGGCGGTCCGCTACGCTCGCTGAACGACCTGGGGACTCCGCAGGAAGCCGAACTCACCGGTCTCTCCAACAAGATCTCCGACGACCCGGATAAATTCGACGGCCTCGTCTCCGAGAACGGAGTCGTCGCCCTGGTCAAAACCAACATCAAGACCGAGAAGCGGGACGATGAAACGCTGAAACGCGTTATCGCCGACGTCAAGGAAATCCGAGACGACGTCCGCGAGAAATATCCTGACGTGCAGGTGTTGCTGACCGGCGACGCGATCACGACCGATACCTTCGGGGAGGCTTTCCGCGACGACCTTCGCATGCAGGTGCCGCTACAGTTCCTGGCGATGCTGATCTTCCTGATCATCAGCTTCCGCTCGTTCTCGGCCACCATGGCGATGATGTCGGTCCTGATCCTCGGCATCATCATGACGATGGGAATCGCCGGTTGGATGGGCGTGGTCCTCAACGGGGTGTCAGCGGGCACCGTGACCGTTCTGATGGGCCTTACGATCGCGACCTGCGTTCACATCATGATTTCGTGGCAGCATGGAACGCTGGAGGGCAGCAGCTCCCAGCTTTCGCTCGTCCGCACCATGCGGTCGAACATCAAGCCGGTGTCGCTGGCGCTGCTGACGACCGTGATGTCGTTCCTCAGCCTCAACATGTCGGACTCGCCGGCCTTCCAGGATCTTGGCAATCTCGTCTCGATCGGCCTCGTCATCATCCTCATCCTGTCGTTCACGTGGCTTCCGGCGATCATGACCTTCCTGCCGCCCAAGACCGAGGGTGGACGGCGCTGGGGCGACGAACTGATGGTCAAGCTGGGCGGGGTCATTTCGCAATACCGGATGGCGCTCCTGGCGGCGACGATCCTGCTGCTGGCCGGCTCGATTTTCGGCGTCAGCATGATCAAGTTCGACGACCGCTTCGCGAAGTACTTCGACCACCGGTTCGAATTCCGCGTCGCCACCGACATTTTCGAGGAGCATTTCGCCGGCATCGGCAAGATCCACTTCTCGGTCCCCGCCGACGAGAACGACAGCGTCGACAAGCGCGACTATCTGCAGACCGTCGGTGAGTTCGCGAAGTGGCTCAAGGACCAGGACGAGGTCGCTGAGGTTCTGAGCATCGTCGATCTCTACAAGGTCGCGGCGCCTGCCGTGGGCACCGAGCTCGATGAGGTCGGCGCGCCAAAAACGGACGAAGGCGTCACGAAGGCGCGCGACTTCATCAAGGACAAGCTCGATCAAAAACTGAAGGATCGCGTACTCGGCCCCGACGACAAAGAGTCGAAGGTGACGGTGGTCTTCAAGTCCGCCAGCTCACGCGAAATCCTCGACTTCGCAGACCGCGCGGAGAAGAAGCTCGTCGATATCAAGGAGGAGCAGGCGGCAACCGCCACGGGCCTCGCGGTTCTGGCCGGCAAGCTTTCCAGCCGCAACACGGACGCGATGCTGGTGGGGACCGCGCTCGCACTGGTCGCAATCTCGATCATCATGATCTTCATGCTGGGGAACCTGACGTACGGCCTGATCAGTATCGTTCCGAACGTGCTGCCCATGCTGTTCGCCTACGGGTTCTTCGGCCTGGTGTTCGGCGAGGTCTCGTTCGCCGGGACCATGGTTTGCGCCATGACCTTCGGTATCGTGGTCGACGACACCGTTCACTTCCTCAACAAGTACAACTACTTCCGGACGATCCGGCTACTGCCGCCGAAGGAAGCCGTGATCGAGACCCTGCGGACCGTCGGTGTCGCCATCGTCATCACGACGTTCGCTCTCGGGCTCGGCTTCCTGGCATTGTCGTTCTCCGGCTTCCTGGTGAACCACCACCTCGGTCTGTTGACGCTGCTCACACTGATCTCGGCCCTGATTGCCGACCTGTTGCTGCTGCCGGCGCTGCTCATGCTCGTCGACCGCCGCAAGACGGAGGCGCGCGCTGATCTCGATGAGGAACCGTCGACGGAAACGCCGTCGATCATCGGCGACGCCAACCTCATCCCGGCGGCCGTTCGCGCGATGGCCGAGGCCAAAGCGCAGCAGGCCAGCGCCCAAGGCCCGGACACCATCAGCGACGTCGCGGCCAAGGCCGGCAAGGCGGGCGAGCGCCTGCACGGCTGGCTCCTCGACATCGACCGCAAGTCGAAGCCGGTGCCTCTCACCGGGGCGGTACAGCGGATCGGGCGTTCGCCGGACAACGATGTCGTTGTGCTCGACCGCACGGTGCACCGTTCGCATGCCGTACTGTCCGAGGAAAGCGACGGCCGCTATGTCATCACCGATCTGTCTCCCGACCACGGCAACGGCATCTGGCTCAATGGCCGCAAGGTGAAGCAGTCCACGGTCGAGAATGGCGACCTGATCGAACTGGGCGAAGTGCGCGTCCGGTTCCTGGATGCGGCTTGAAGGCGAACGCCGGCTGGGTGCGTCGGACAGTCGGATCCGCGAATAAAGAATGCCGGCTCCGCTATTATCGGGCGGGGCCGGCATTTTCTTTGCGTTGAAACATAGATGGTTTCGACAACGCGCGCGAGGGGTTCTGACTAGGCTCGGATGAGCACAACGATCAGGACAGCCATCATTGCAAGAGAAATGAAGGCGTTGACGCGGGCGAACACACTCCAGGCCGGAACCGAACTGCCGCGCAACGGCGCGGCTTCAATGCGTGGCATCTTTTCGCCGCTGCGCTTCCTGATCCATTCGGCCTGCTCCGCCGGCAAGATCATGGACACGTCCGGTGCATCGCGGAATTTGAACTCGGTGGATTCGCCGTTGATATACCAGTCGGCCGCGGAAGCGCGAATATGCTCGTAAGGCACAAAGATCGGATTATGAAACGGATAGAAGAGCGAATTCATATCGAATGAAACGCCCGTTCGATGGACACCGATCGTGACGGCCGCCATCAGCTTGTTGTATCCGCCCAATCCGACAAGCACGGCGTTATGCATCGTACGTTCGTCGTTTGCGTAATCGGGATCCGCGCCGTAGCTGCGGTGCAAGTAGCGCCAACGGTAGGCCTTGCGCCACAGCATCCCGCCGAACGCGAGAACGAATACACTCAGACCGATCAGCGTCGACATACCCTGTCAAAACTCCGAAAATTCGCAAGCGGCACCCGGTTGGGCATTCGTCCGGAGCTTTCCCGCTCCACTGCATTGTCGAGAGCCCAGGCTATTCAATCGGTGTAAAGACATCGTAAGTTGCAGGATCCACCCCCGCATCATCGCATTCGAAGGCTATTCTTCACGCATGGCGCGGGTCAGGTGATCTGTAAGCGGCTTCAGGAGATAGCTCATGACCGTGCGCTCGCCGGTGGGCAGAAAGGCCTCGACCGGCATGCCGGGAATGAGCCGCTTGCCGCCGAGCTTCGCCATTTCATCGGCCGGGATGGCGACGGCGACACGGTAAAAGGCGAGGCCGCGCTCGTTGTCGACCACACTCGACGGCGAGATCCCATCGACGACGCCGTCGAGTTCCGGTGTCGTGCGTTGATGAAACGCGGGAAATCGCACGATGACCCGCTGGCCCAGCGCCACTTCGTCAATGGCGTTGACGGCCACGTTGATCTCGATTTCGTGGGCTCCGGTCTGGGGAATGATCTGCATCACCGTCTGTCCCGCCTGAACGACGCCGCCGACGGTGAAGACGTTCAACTCGTGGACAATCCCCGGAACGGGCGCACGAATGGCGATACGCGCAAGCTGTTTGCGCGTCGTCTGCACCTGCTGGCGGAGTTCGTCGATTGCAGCGTCGACCTTCTCCAGGTCTGCCAGCGCACGTTCGCGAAACTCCCGCTCGACCTGCAGCTTGGCCAGCCGTGTTTCGGTGACGGC
Source organism: Filomicrobium sp. (assembly GCA_965226995.1). Taxonomy (GTDB): domain Bacteria; phylum Pseudomonadota; class Alphaproteobacteria; order Rhizobiales; family Hyphomicrobiaceae; genus Filomicrobium. The sequence continues at coordinate 569,739 of CBDDFK010000004.1, read as the reverse complement.
GTTATGCAGACGCGAAGCCTCGGCCCGTTGCTCGGCAGCCTGACCGCGCAATTCCGCCTGTGCGCGCTCGAGGGACAGGAGATGGCTGCGGGTGGCGAGCCCTTTCTTCACGAGATCGGCGATGGCGCCGATTTCCTCCGCGTATTTTTCAATCTGCGCCTCTTTCTCCGTGCCCAACCCCTCGACGCCGTCGATCTGGTTTCTCAACTGCGCGATCTTCTCGTCGAACTGCTCGATCTGACTCTCGCGCGTGAGACGGCGCGCTTTCATCAGCGAGCGTTGCTGCGCTACCGAGGCCGACAGGTCGCCCAGCTTCAACAACTCGGCGAGTTGCGAGGGGGGCGCGAATTCCCGTTCGCCGTTCAGTTCGGCGGCAAGCCGCTCCTTCTGGACGATCGCTTCGCGCAGGCGGCGCTCGTAGATCGCCAGATTGGCGGCGATCGTCGTGTCGTCGAGTTCCATAAGGATCTGATTTCGTTTTACGCGGCTGCCCGTATCGACGTGGATCGCCTTGACGATGCCGCCGTCGAGATGCTGGACGGACTTCGGCTTGCCTTCCACGACCACCGTTCCAGACGCGATGACGGCACTGGCGATCCGTGCATAGGATGCCCAACCGAAGCCGCCGACGAACATGATTGCGAGCGCCGCTAATCCTACGAGCACGGGTCCGCGATAATTCATTCTGGGCTTTGGCGCGGGCAGCATGGCGCAGTCCCCTTCCTTCATCGCGCGTCATCGTCAGGCCGCGCGGGTCACCTGGCGTAACACGTCTTCCTTGTCTCCGAAGGCGTGCATGCGGCCCTTCTTCAACATCAGGATCCTGTCGACGGCGGCAATCGCACTGGGTCGGTGCGCCATCACAACCACCACGCTCCCGGCCGCGCGCAGGCTTGCGATGGCATGGGCGAGAGCATCGTCACCCTCGGCGTCGAGGTTCGAATTGGGTTCATCCAGAACCACGAGGACGGGCCGCCTGTAGACTGCACGCGCCAGGGCGATGCGCTGGCGCTGGCCGCCCGTCAGCGGCGAGTTCTGATCCTCCACGTTGGTCCCGTAGCCATCCGCCAGCGACAGGATGATGTCGTGGCAGCCGGCGAGTTTGGCCGCGGCAACGATTTCATCGTTGGGGGCATCGGGCTCGAAGCGGGCGATATTCTGGGCGATGCTGCCGGACATCAGCGTTACCTGCTGCGGCAGATAGCCGATAAAACGCCCGATGGTGTCCGGCTCCCAATGCTCGAAGGTCGCTCCGTCGAGACGGATCGCGCCCTGATCGGGCATCCACAACCCGACAAGAAGGCGGGCCAGCGTTGTCTTGCCAGACGCACTGGGACCGATCACCCCGAGGCCTTCGCCGGGGGCCAGCGAGAAGTTGATGCCGGAAAGAATGGGCGGAAGGTTGCGGCCGGCATCCGCGCCGGGCGCGCGCTTGACGACGTTGGCGACCTGTAGATTCCCCTTAGGGTCCGGCAGCCGGACGCTCGGTGGCGCGGGCGTGGCATCGCGGTCGAGGTATTCGGCGAGGCGCCGACGGGACAGGCGGGCACGCCTGATGATGCGCCATCCGCCGATCACCTGATCGATTGGCGCGAGTGCCCGTCCGGCCAGGATCGAAGCGGCGACAATCATGCCGGGCGTGATCTCCTGCGCGATGGCTAGATAGGCGCCGAGCGCAAGTATGGCCGACTGCAAGAGTAGCCGGAACGCTTTGGAGGCGGCGGTAAAGACTTCGGAAATCTCGCCACCGGTTTGCTGGACGGCGAGAGAACGGTCGCGGAGCTGGCGCCACGCACCAGAAGTGTTCTCCACCATTCCCATCGCCAAAACGCTGTCGGCATTTTTCTGGGCCTGCTCGGCAAAGCGGCTTTCGACCACTTCCGCCTGCGCCGCAAGCCGCGCCGACCGGCCGGAGAGTGCCTCGTTGAGAAGCGCGAGTACGATAACGACGAGCGCGCCGACAGTCGCCAGGAGACCGAGCTGGACATGCAGCAGATAAACGACGGCGAGATAGATCGGGAACCAGGGGAGATCGAACAGCGCGAGAAGGGTGGGGCTCGTCCGCTGAGACTTTCCGACTGCGCGAACGACGGCTTCGAAACCCGTTTTAAATGAAGGCGAACGCGTCTTTTTCGAGGGCGGACAGGTTCATGCCGGCGAGGAACAGTTCGTCGCCATCGCCGAAATCGAACACGATCCCGTTCGCCTCCTGGGCAGCGACTTGAAGCAGCGCATCGAAGTCGTCGATACCCTGGAAACGCAATTCGATCCGGTCGCCATCGATCGTGAAATTTCGGCCGGCCGCCGGCACCTCGAAATCCTCGATCCGGTCGGCGCCGTCGCCTTCGCGGAACACGAAGCTGTCCCGCCCCAGGCCGCCGAACAGCACATCGTTTCCGGTTCCGCCAAGGATGCGGTCGTGCCCCGTGCCGCCGTCGATCTCATCGTTACCCGAACCGCCGACGAGAAGATCGTTTCCGCGACCGCCATGGATGAAGTCGTCTCCCGCGCCGCCGTAAAGCTTGTCGCGCCCGCGGCCGCCGTCGAGGCTGTCATCTCCCGATCCGCCAAAGATGTTGTCACGACCCTGGCCGCCGCGAACATCGTCCGCGCCCGCACCCGCAAGGATTGTATCGCCACCCCGGCCGGCGCGGATGACGTCGTCGCCACCGCGCGCCTTTACGATGTCCGAGCCGCGCCCGGCCGAAATCAGGTCATCTCCGCTTCCGGCGATCACGGTATCCGCGCCGCGACCCGCCACGAGGATTGCGTCGCCATTACCTTGAGCAACGAGAACGTCGGAGCCGGAACCGCCGGAATGGCTCTGGGCAAACGGGTCGTCGACATTGAGCCTGACGGTTGCCTCCGAGGCCGTTTCCCCGTCGCTGACCACGTAGCGGAACTGATCGCTGCCCACGAAGCCCGAGTTGGCCCGATAGATGATGTCGCCATCCGCGGCGATGCGGACGCTGCCGTGTTCAGCGGCCTCGACACCGACGATTTCAAGCGCATCGCCATCGGGATCGCGGTCGTTCTTCAGGAGGTCCGCGGGGGAAATCGAGAGGTTCGATCCGCTGCGCGCCTTCACCGGTCCATCGTCGACGGCGATTGGCGCGGCGTTCCCCTCAGCGAACTCCAACTCGAAGACGTCTTGATTTTGTTGCTCGCCATCGCTCGCCAGGATCGCGACCTGCCAGATTCCGGCTGCGCCGGCCGGCGCGATGCCCTGCAAGCGACTGCCGTTAAAAGACATCCATGGCGGGAGCGCCGCCCCGTCGGACAGACGCGCGGCCAGCATCAGCGGATCGCCGTCGGGATCGGAGAACGTATCGGCGGGGATTGCGAAGTCGAACGCCTCCCCAGTCACCAGGCCGCGCCGGTCCGGCAACGGGTTGTCGAGTTCGGGCGGATCGTTGACCGGTGTGACCGCGAACGAGAAAACGTCCGAAGCGGATAACAGCCCGTCACTGGCGGTGACCCGCAACTCGAGTACGCCGTTGAAATCCTGTGGCGCCGTACCCGACAGGCGAAGCGTCTCGGTGTCGGCTTCGAGCCAAGCCGGGATGGGGCTTCCATCGACCAGAGTGATCTCGTAGCTCAGCAGATCGCCATCGGCGTCGCTGAAAAGCCCCGTCTGAAGTGCGATATCGAATGGGTCGTCCTCGCGCACGAAGCGGTCCGAAAACGGTTGCGCAAGCGCGGGGGCGTCGTTGACCGGGGCGATGACCAGATCGAAATCTCGCGAATCCGCCAGCGCGCCGTCGCTGACGGTCAGGGTCAATGCGATGCTGCCGAAGAAGTCCTTGGGCGGGGTTCCGGTGAAGCGCTGAGCGGCGGCATCGAATGCCAGCCAATCTGGAAGGGGGCCACCGCCCTTGCGGCTCGCCGTGTACGTCAACGCATCACCGTCGACGTCTGTTGCGAGCCCGGCGGGCAGCGTGAAGTCAATCGGCGTGTCCTCGTGCCCCTCGACGTCGTCAACCAGAGGCAGGACCGGCGCGTCGTTGACCGGCGTGACGCTGATCCTGACGCGTCCGCTGGCTTCGGCGTCGCCGTCGCTGACGGTGTAATTGACGAACGTATCGCCGTTTACATCGGCGGGCCGGGTGACGACGACGTTCCCTGCGCCGTCGAGCACGGCGACCGTGTCGCCCTCGCCGGAAACGGCGGTGACGGCGAGGGTATCGCCGTCCGCGTCGGTATCGTTGGCCAGCAGCCGCCACGTCGGAATGACGACCGTCTCATCTTCCAGGCCATCGACGTCGTCGTCCTCGGTCTCGGGCGCGTCGTTGACCGGGGCGATGATGAGTTGCAGAGGCCGCGTAGTTTCCGCCTCACCGTCGCTGGCAATGACCGTGAGGTCCACGACGCCATTGAAGTCTGCCGGCGGGTTGCCTGAGATGATACGGGTGGCCGCATCGAAAGCGAGCCATTGGGGCAACGCTTCGCCATCTCGGCCCCTCACGTCGATTTCGAGTGGCGTGCCTTCGACGTCCGCGAAGGCCGATAGCGGCAACTGCGCGGAGAACGCTTCGTCTTCGACGCCCTTCAGCGTTTCGAATTCCGCGATGGTCGGCGCATCGTTAACCGGCGCGAGCGAGACCGTCACCCGGGCGGTTGCGGCATCGCCGCTGGAATCGGTCAGCACATAGTCGAACGTCGCGGGTGTGTCGCGGTCAGCCTGTGGGGTGAAGACGACGTTGCCTTTTCCATCGAGGCGAACGGCGCCGCCTTCGACGGCCACGACGGAGGTGATGGACAACGCGTGGCCATCGGCGTCGCTATCATTATCCAGTAGCGCGGCGACCGGCACGACGAGGAGTTCGTCTTCGATTCCGGCCAACTCATCGGCGCCTGCGGTTGGCGCATCGTCGATGGGGTGAACGTCCACGGCGAATGCACCGGTTACGCGATTGCCGGAAGCGTCCTCGATCTCATATTGGAGCGTGAAGCGGCCATTCTGGTCCGCGAGCGGAGTGAAGCTCACGCGCCCATCCGGGGTCATCGCCACACCTGGGCCGGAGGCACCGACGAACTGGACCGCCTCGCCGTCAGGATCGTAATCGTTCGCCAACAGCGTTGCCGGGCCGATCAACAGGACTGTATCTTCGTTCGTCGAAAAGCCTTCGTCGACGACCGCGATCGGCAGGTCGCCAATCGGAAGCACCGTGATCGCGACGAGTCCGGTCGAGACCCCGCCCGCTCCGTCCGCAACGGTGTAAGAGAATCCCGCGTTGCCGAAATAATCCGCGCGGGGTGTGAAGCGCACTGCGCCGCCTTCGATGGCCACCGTACCGTTCACGGGGTCGAGCACGCCCGTGACAGCCAACGTTTCGCCTTCGACATCGCTGTCATTGTCGAGAAGCTCGGCCAAGCCGACCGTCAGGCTGGTGTCTTCATTGATGGTGAAAGCATCGCTTCCGGCGATCGGCGCATCGTTCACGGGAAGGAAATCGACGGCGAGGTTCGCCGTTTCCACCGAGTGCAACCGGCCGTCGGTGACGGTGTAAGTGAAGTTGAGTTCGCCAGTGTAGTTTTCGCGGGGCGTGAGCGCGTAGGTTCCGTCGGGGCGGAGGTGGACTTGCGCGTTCGCCGTGTCGGAGACAATCGACACGAACGAGAGTTGGTCGCCGTCGGGATCCGTATCGTTGGTCAGAAGGTCAGCGGGATCGAGAATCACCGCACTGTCTTCGTGGCCCTCGATACGGTCCGGCAGGCTCACCGGCGCCTGGTTCGTGGAAACGACTTCGATGACGACATTCCCCACGTCGCCGCCGTCGATGTCGTCGGTCACGAGATACTGGAAGGTCGCGAAGCCGTCGAAATTGGCCGTCGGCGTGAAGCGGATCTCGCCGCCCTCCAGGATCGCGGTCCCGTTCTCGCCAGAGACGACGGAAACGATACGCAGCGGATCGCCTTCGACATCGATATCGTTTGCGAGAAGGTCCTGCGGGAGGATCACCAACGGGGTGTCCTCGAACCCGGAAAGCGCGTCATCGACCGCAGCCGGGGGATCGTTGACCGGCAGAACATCGATGCGGATTGTCCCCTCGGTCTCCCCGTCGCGTCCGTCGGCCACCGTGTAGTTCAGTTGGAAGGGGCCGGCATATTCAGGCGGGGGCGCGAACGACAGAATCGCACCGGCATTGCCGTCGACCTGAAGCGAATGCGCGGTCGTCAATTCGGTCGCACCATCGACCGCGGTCACGACAATCGCGAGCGTCGCCAGCGTCGCAAGGGGCGGCTTCCCGGAAAGTTGCCCCGTATCCGTGTCGATGGCGAGCCAGCCCGGCAGCGGCGTCCCGTCGTCGAGTGTCGCGCTGTAGGTTGCGCCCGGGCCGAGCCGGTCTTCGGCCGGCAGGTCGTAGACGAACGCCGGGACTTCGACGCTCAGCGTTCCGTCGTCGGGTTCGGCCATCGAAACGAGATGCAGCGGGTCGCCGTCTTCGTCGCTGTCGTTCTCCAAAAGCGCGGCGAGCGGGAACGTCAATAGCCCGTCCTCGGCCACTTCGAAGTGATCTTCCACCGCAATCGGCGCGCTGCGGGTGTTTTCGACCGTAACCGTAATGGTGGCCCGCTCGGCCGAAACAGCGTCCTTCCCGTCCCGTGCCGCATAGTCGAGGGCGAACGCGCCATGGAAGTCGCGCGGCATGAGAATGTCGAGGGCTTCCGCGCCGACGCTGATCGAGAACCCTTCGACGAGTTCGATCGAACCGTCCCCGGTGATCACGCCGAGGAACGCCGCGTCTTCGAAGAACAGGACGTCGCCTTCGGGGTCGGTATCGTTGGCGAAGGCCTGGGCGGCAGTGATGGTGAGGGGTTGATCCTCGATGGCTGCGACTTCGTCCGGCAGCACGACGGGCGCGTCGTTGGCCGGCACGACGGAAACACTGACAAAGCCTTCATCCGTACCGCCGCGTCCGTCATCGACCGTGTAGGTGAAGCCGGCCTCGCCGTTATAATCGAGGCGTGGCGTGAAAAGGATGCTTGCGCCGTCCGCACTCCACGCAACGGAGCCGTTCTCGGGGAACGGGCCCAGAGCGGAGATGGTCAGCGGATCGTTGTTGGCGTCGAGATCGTTGGCAAGGAGGTCGGCGGGATCGATGGCAAGGACCGTGTCCTCGGTGGTGACGAACCCGGCATCGTCGCGCGCCAACGGCGGATCGTTGAGCGGAATGACGTTGATCTCGACGAGGCCGGTGGAGCGTGCGCCGAAGGCGTCTTCCACATCATAGGCGAAGCTGGCCTGGCCCAGCGCCTCGGCATCGAAATCGAAGACCTGACGAATTACCGGCTGGCCGTTCTCGATGGTCTCGACGGTCCGCAGCGCGACCGTCCCGTTGGTTGGCGAATGAACGCCAATGAGCGTGAACGCGTCGCCTTCTGGATCGCTGTCGTTGGCGAGCAAAAGATCCGCGTCGAGCGTGCGCGTCTGACCGAGACGGACCGTCAGAAGGTCGTTACTTGCGGTTGGCGCATCGTTCACGGCAAGGAAGTTCAGCTCGATTTCGCCGCGCGCGGTCTCGCCGTCGGGATCGGTCACTTCGTAGGTGAAGCCGGCGAACCCGAAATGATTGCTGGCGGGAGTGAAGATGAGCTGGCCCAGATAGAGCAGCGCCTCGCCGTTGGTGCCGGTCTCGTTGGGCGACGGTGCAATCGCTGCGCCGTCGTGGCCGATGAGCGGACCGAACCACCCCGTCAGGGTCAGGCTGTCGCCATCGATGTCGATGTCGTTGCCGATGATCTCTGCTATGGGCAGGATCAGCGCTTCGTCCTCGGTGCCGGTATAGACACCGTCGTTGACGGCGACCGGCGCGTCGTTGACGGCCCTGACATTGACTTCGGCGGTCGCCTGGGACTCGCGGCCATAGGGATCGCGGACCGTGTAGTCGAAGAATGCATCGCCGTTGAAATCGGGCGCTGCGAGGAACTGCACCGAGCCGTCGGCCAGAAGCGAAACTTCGGCGTTGACGGCGTTGCCGACGGCAACGATCTCGAGATCCGCCGTTCCCTCCGTGGCGTCGTTCGCGGTAAGGCGCGACGCCTCGATGATCAAGGTTTCATCCTCGTCGGCAAAGCGGACGATGTCGTCTTCGGCGTTGAAACGGCCGACGCGCTGCAGGGCTTCGATGGCGGCGCGGTCCCATACCGTTCCACCGCCAAAGACGATTTCCTCGATGCCCGTTTCCGGGCCGGCGAAGTGGCTCTCGATCCGCAAGGTGTCGACGAGGACACCGTCCTCGCGCTCCAACTCGATCAGGAGATCGTCGCCCTCGCGCACAAGGCTGGCATCGCGGATGGCAACCGCTTCGTCGAGAACGACGCGGTCGGTATCGCCTGCCGCTCCGGCCTCCGCGATCCGGTCCGCGCCGCTGCCGAATCCGAATAGATAGCTATCCGAGCCGCCCGCGCCGGAAACCGTGTCGTCGCCCAGGGCGCCGTCGAAGACCTCCGCCGCGGCTGATCCGGTCAGGACATCGGCGAAGTCGGTTCCGACAACCTTCTCGAAACCGGAATAGGTGTCGCCGGCGGCTTCGCCCGCCGTTCCGATGCCGGCGGCGAGATCGATGGCCACACCTTCGCTGGCGTCCGCGAAGTCCAGGGTATCGAAGCCGCCGCCGCCTTCGAGCCGGTCCGCGCCGAGCCCGCCCGTTAGGATGTTGTCGCCACCATCGCCGAGGATCACGTCGTCGTGGAAACTGCCAACGATGCGCTCGATCGAGACGAACGTGTCGCCCTCGGCATCGCCGCCGCCCGGGGTCGCGGACGTCAGATCGACAACGACCGCCTCGGCCGAGAGACTGTAGTCGGCGGTGTCGAAGCCTTCGCCGCCGATCAGTTGATCCGCGCCGCGCCCGCCCACGAGAATGTCGTCGCCTTCGCCGCCGTCGAGGCGATCATCGCCACGTCCGCCTTCCAGACGGTTGGCGAAGGCGTCGCCGGTCAGATCGTCGCCCGCATCGGAACCGCGAAGGTTTTCGATGCCGCTCAACGTATCGCCTGCCGCGTCGCCGCCGGAGGCAGTACCGTCCGCCAGCGATACGGTGACGGCTTCACCCAACGAGGCGTAACTGGCGGTATCGACGCCGTCGCCGCCGATCAGGTGATCGCCGCCGGCTCCGCCTTCGAGGACATCGTCGCCTGCGCCACCTTCGAGCCGGTCGTCGCCGCCGCGGCCGTCCAGAACATCGTCACCGTTGCCGCCGCGAAGGATGTTCGCGCTATCGTCACCGGCAAGTGTATCGGCAAAGGCGCTGCCTTCGACGTTCTCGATCCCGTCGAACACGTCGCCCTGCGCGTGGCCACCCTGGCCAACGCGCGACGCGAGGTCGACGCGCACGGCGGCGTTCGAACCGGCGTAGGTCAGAAGATCTTCGCCCTCGCCGCCGTCGATCAGGTCCGCACCGGCGCCGCCTTCCAGCGTATCGTCGCCGCCTCGCCCTAATAGGTCGTCGTCGCCGTCTCCGCCGGTCAGCAACTCGCCTTCGCCCGAACCGATCAGCAGGTCGCGGGCGGCGGTTCCCGTCAGCGTCTCAGCGCGCTCCGCAACAACAGCGATCGAGACCGTCCCTTCATCTTCGACGTCCTCTTCGTCGGCGATTGCATAGGTGACGGCCGTCGTACCGGAGAAGCCCGCGGCGAATTCGATGACGGCAAACTCTTCACCGTAGAGCGAGGCGCTGCCACCGCCCGCATCGCGGATGCCGAGGAAGGACAACAGCCCGTAATCCTGCGGGGCGAGATCGACATCGGTGTCATTTGACATCAAGTCGGCGATGCGCAGGACAAGCGGCGCACCGAGCGACGTCTGCGCCGAATCCGGCGCGGCGGTCGGCGCATCGTTGACCGGCAGGACATCGATCGTGACGCTGGCGGTGTCGCTGCCATCCGCGTTGTCGGTCACCGTGTAGGTGAACGTCTCGCTCCTGGTGGAGTTGAGCGCTGGCACATAGACGACGTTGCCATTGGCATCGAGACTGACGGAGCCCCGCGCGCCGGGAGCGAGTTGCACATTCGATATCGTCAGCGTATCGCGGTCGATGTCCGTATCGTTCGCCAGCAGCGCGGCGGCGGGAATGACGGTCGGCACGTCCTCGAACATCGAGATCGTATCGTTGGCGGCAACGGGCGGAGCATCGCCCACGGGAGCGAAGAACATCGTGACGGTGGCGTCGTCGACCAGCGCGCCTTCATCGGCGACGACATAGCGGAACGACGCCTCGCCCCAGTAATCGGCATCGGGTGTGAAGCGGATGGTGCCGTCGCCGACGATCTCCGCCACACCGTTTTCGGCGAACGACACCGACTGCACGGTGAGGGTCAGACCGTCGATATCGGTGTCGTTTTCGAGAAGGTCGGCGATGGCGATGACGAGCGGCACGTCTTCGGTGCCGTCGAGATAGAAGGTGGCGTCGTCGGCATACGTGTCGTCGCGCGCAACCGGCGCGTCGTTCACAGGATTGACCTGCACATCGACGCGCGCTTCGACGGCCGGGTTGTGGCCGTCTTCGGCGCTGTAGAAGAAATGACCCTGGCCGTAGAATTCACCGATGGGCGTGAAGACGATCTGACCGTTGGCCAGGAGTTCGACGCTTCCGCCAAAACCCGGGCGCACCGCAACGACGTTCAGAACATCGCCGTCGCGTTCGACATCGTTCGCCAGGAGCGCGTCGGCGGCGAGGATCAGCGGCGTGTCCTCTTCGGTGTCGAAGCTGTCGTTCTGCGGCTCGGGCGCGTCGTTCACCGCATCGATGCGCACGGCGACTTCGGCGGTATCCGTCAATCCTTCGGCATCGCGGACGGTATAGGTGAAGCCGGTGTCGCCAAAATAGTATGCGTCGGGTGTGATGGTGATAAGACCGTCGGCGCTCATCTCGACGCTCAGTCCGTCGCCGGCTGTGACCTCCAGGATCGCGAGTGTGTCGCCGTCGGCGTCGATATCATTGGCGAGAAGAGCTTCTGCGGGAATATCGAAAGCGGTGTTCTCAGCGGTGACAAAACCGGCATCGTCTTGCGCGACGGGCGCGTCGTTGACAGCCAGCACATCGATGAAGACGGTTGCTTCGGCGCGCCCGCCCTCCGGCGTATTGGCGGCGTAGCGAAAGCTCGCCGTGCCGTTGAAATCCGGCCCCGGCGTGAAATTGATCCGTCCGTCGCTCGACTGACTGACCGTGCCGTTGAGCGCTTCGAACACCTGGGCTACGACCATGCGGTCGCCGTCAACATCGTTTGACAGAAGCCGTAACGGATCGATGGTGAGGAAACCGTCTTCTTCGACGCTGAGCCCATCGTCATCCCGGGCGGAAGCCGGCGGCACGATGCGGACGTCGACCGACGCGGTTGCCAGACCGTTGGCGCCATCGGACACGGTGTAAGTGAACTGCGTGGACCCGATGAAGGCATCCGTGGGCGAGAAGGCGACGTTGCCGTCGCCGTCGAGTTGGGCAACGCCGCGCTCGCCGGCCGTCACGGCAATTACGGTAAGGCTGTCGCCGTCGGCATCGAAGTCGTTGCGCAGGAGATCGGCAGCCCGGATGGTCAGCGTTTCGCCATGGCGGGCGGTGAAGATGCCGTCGTCGGCGGCGACCGGCGCGTTGTTGTCGAGAAGCCCGGCAATGATTTCCGGCGTCCAGACTGTTCCGTCCGCGAACACGATTTGCTCGATGCCACGACCGTCCACGGCGAGCGCGTCGACGATCGTGAGCGTGTCGTCTCGGCCGGCAAAACGGAGGACAACGTCGTCGCTTCCCCTGTAGAGCCGCGAGACGCTCGTTTCGGCAGCGATGAGGTCAACGATCTCGACCCGATCGCCGAGGCTGTCTGCGTTATCCTCGACGATGTCCGCGCCGTCCCCCGCGAAGTAGCGGTAGAGGTCGGCACCCTCGCTGCCAGAAAGCCAGTCGTTACCACGCCCTCCGGCCAAAAGATCATCGCCGTCGAAGCCGCGGATCTGTGCGTCGTCATCTCCGGTGGCTGACGCGAGGACCGCGGCGCGCATTTCCGCGAGGCCCCAGACGGCACCGTCGGCGAAGCGGATCTGATCCACACCGGCGGGGGCGTCCGCCAGGGCGCCGGTGAGGATGAGCCGGTCCGCACCGCCGGCAAGTCGTAGGACGAGGTCGTCGCCATCGGCCGGGCTGCGGCGCGCCCAGACGACATTGGCCGCCTCAAGATCCGACAGCACGAGTGCGTCGCCCGTTGAGGCGCCGTCGTCGGTGATGCGGTCGTCGCCGTCACCGGAGCGGTAGAGGTAGGTATCGTCGCCCGCCCCGCCGAGTAGAAGGTCCGCGCCATCGCCGCCCGCCAGGGTGTCGGCTTCCGATGTGCCGATCAGCGTGTCATCGCCGTCGCTCGGTGCGCCCAGCACCAGTTGCGCGCGGATATCAGGCAGCGAAAGCGTCGCGCCACTGTCCGCGATCCACACTTCCTCGATGGTATCAACCGAGACCGCAGCCAGCCCGTTGATGACCGTGATCTGGTCGCCGTTGTCGCCGAGCCGAATGAGAAGATCGGGTTCCTCGCGCCCCCGGCGGGCGAAGACGATTTCATCGCTTGCGTAGCCATGGATCTCGATGCGGTCGACGCCTGAAAGCGCGCCATCCTCGCGGATCGTATCGGCACCGTCGCCGCGCCGGAACACGTAGGTATCGTCCCCCGCCCCGCCGGACAGGAAGTCGTCGCCGGTAAGCCCTTCAAGGCGGTCGTCCCCGCTTGTGCCTTCGAGCCGGTCGGCGCCTACGGTCGCGAGATTGCGCTGGGCCAGAGTTTCGAACTCGGAGCGCTGCCATTGAGTCCCGTCGTCGAAGACGATCGTTTCGATCCCCGGCCCGGCCGCCGAAGAAAAGCCGCCACGCACGGTAATGCGGCCGTCATCGCCGGCGTCGTCTGCCGTTGCGGCAACGATGACTTCCAGGTCGTCGGCAACACCGCGCTGGAGAATGACTGTCTCGGGCGCGATCCCCTCCAGGCGGAGGACGTCGCCGGTATCGAACGCCGTTTCATCGATAATGTCGAAGCCGTCGCCGCGCCGGTAGACGTAGGTGTCATCACCGCCCTCCCCGGCCAGGAGGTCGTCGCCTTCACGCCCGGAGATCGTGTCGTTCGAAGCGAACGCCGTAATGCGGTCGGCGGCGTCCGTACCCTTGTCGAGCAACAGGCGCGCGCTGATCTCGGCGGCGCCCCACGTCGTCCCGTCCTCGAATGCGATGACTTCAACGGTGTCGGCGTTGGTTCCCTTGAGCGTTTCCCGCACGAGGATCGCATCGGTGCCGTTTCCAGCGAACGCGATGAGCAGGGACGCGCCGTTGTCGGCCGCCTTGAGACGCACCTCGTCGGGAAGGTAGCCCTTGATCAGGATCCGGTCGGTGTCGAGGAAACCGGCGTCGAGGATCGTGTCGCGCCCGTCCCCACGGTTGAAAACGTAGGTATCCGAACCGTCGCCGCCGGACAGGAAGTCGTCGCCTTTGCCACCTTCGAGATCGTCGCCGGCAGCACTCCCGGAAATCCGATCGTTGCCGTCGCTCGCCTGGCCCTCCGCGGCAAGCCGGGCGAGGTCGGCGGTAGTCCAGACGGTGCCGTCGTCGAAGACGATTTGTTCGATGGTATCGGCATTGGTGCCGGCGAGCCCACCGCGTACGAGAATGGAATCGTCGGGTTGTCCCTCGAACGTCAAACGCAGGTCGTCGCCGTCGCCAGCATTCGAAACCAGCGTCTCAACCGGTGTGTAGCCATGGATGACGATGCGGTCGGTATCGAGGAAGCCGTTGTCGCGTATCGTGTCGTGGCCATCGCCCGCAGTGAAGACGTAGGTATCCGAGCCGTCACCGCCGGTGAGCAGGTCCGCGCCTTTTCCGCCCGCCAGTTGCTCGGCGCCCGAGAAGCCCGAGACGATATCTGCGCCAGCGGTGGCGGCCCCGGCCAACGCCGCGTCGCGGATCTCAGCCGCCGTCCAGGTGGTGCCGTCGTCGAGCGCGATCTCCTCGATCTGATTTTGCTGGCTCGCCGAAAGGCTGCCTTCGACAAGCAGCCGGTCTTCGGTTCCGGCGAACGTGATGAGAAGGTCGCCGTCCGGCCCGAAGGCCTGCAGTGAGATCTCCGCGGCGACATAACCGTGAATGAGCAGTCGGTCGGTGGACGCAAAACCGTTGTCGCGGATGCGGTCGGCGCCGTCGCCGCGACTGTACTGATAGGTATCGGAGCCGCCCCCCCCGGTCAGGAACTCCGCGCCTGCACCTGCATCGAGCGTGTCCGCGCCGCTTGTCCCCTCGCGCAGAGCTTCGCCATCGTCTACGGCACGCCCTTGAATAACGGAAAGGTTCCACACGGTGCCGTCGTCGAAACGGATTTCCTCGACCGTGTCGAAACTCGATCCCGACAGGCCGCCGCGAACGAGAACCGTGTCTGTCGTACCCGTGAAACGGACGAGGAGATCGTCGCCCGTCCCCGCGCGTTCAAGGATCGTTTCAGAAGCGGCATAGCCTGCGATGTGCAAGATGTCGGTATCGGCGAAGCCGGCCTCATCGATCACGTCATTGCCGTCGCCGCGCGCGAACCAATAGGTGTCGGAACGGTCGCCGCCGGAAAGGAAATCCGCCCCCGCGCCGCCCGCGATGACATCCGATGATGCATCGAAGCCGAGGATGCTGTCGCCCGCCGCCGTTGCCGCGTCCGACAGCACGCGTGCGCGAACATCGGCGACGAACCAGACCGTGCCGTCAGCGAAGGCGATCTGTTCGATCTGGTTATTGACCGACCCTTCGAGCGTATCGCGGATGACGATGCGGTCGTCGGTTCCGTCGAAGGTGAGCACGAGATCGCGGCCGAAGCGTGCGAGGCGTGCTTCGTCCGGCGCATAGCCTTCGATCGTCAATCGGTCGGTATCGAACGAACCCTTATCGAGGATATCCGCGGTACCATCGCCGCGCGCGAAATTGTAGTTGTCGCTGCCGTCGCCGCCGGAGAGGAAATCGCTGCCCGCGCCGCCGGTCAGTTCGTCGGCGGTATCGAAGCCCACAACCCGATCGTCGCCCGCGGTCGCCTCTGCCGCGAGGGCGGAAGCCCGAACCGCATCGGCATCGAGGACCGTTCCTTCGGCGAACGCGATTTCCTCGATGCCGTCCTGACTATCGCCGGCGAGACCGTTGCGGATAGTGATCCGGTCGTCAGTCCCTGCGAACGTTATGACGAGATCGCCGCCGGCCCCGCCGCGCGCGAACGTCGCCTCGCCGGGCGTGTAGCCCTCGATTGACAGCCGGTCGGTATCGCCGAAGCCGTTGTCGTCGATCATGTCGTCGCCGTCGCCCCGACGGAAAACGTAGCTGTCCGATCCGTCGCCGCCGGACACATAGTCACGACCCGCGCCGCCTGCGAGTGTGTCGGCGCCGCCTCCGGCCAGGATCGTATCGTCGCCGCCCTTGCCGTCGAGTTCGTCGCTCTCCGCCGTTCCCTCGACGAGATCGTCGGCGTCCGTCGGTTGGGGGCTTGCGAGGCGTGCGGTCACCACATCCATGGTCCAGATGGTGCCGTCCTCGAAAACAATCGACGCGATACCCGGCAGGCCAGGATTGAGGCCGCCCCGCACCACCACCTCATCGCCGCCGCCGAAACGGAGAATGAGATCGTCGGGCCGGTCCGCGAAACTCAGGACGCTCACGTCCTGCGGCCCGTAATCGCGCACCAGCAGTCGGTTCTCGTCGCTCGACAGCCCGGCATCCTCGATGACGTCGCGGCCGTAGCCTCGGGCGAAGACGTAGGTATCGGCCCCGGCCTTGCCGCTCAAGGCGTCGTTACCGGCGCCGCCATCGAGCGTGTCGTTGGAAGCGCCGCCGACGATCGCGTCGTCGAAGGCTGTGCCGGCGCCCAGCGCCGCCGTCTCCAGATCGTCGCGCGTCAGTTCCGTGCCGTCGCCGAAAGAGACGGTATCGATGCCTCGGTTCACGCCGAGTTTGAGAAGGATCTCGTCATCGGTTCCGGCGAATGACAGGAGCAGGTCCGCGCGGTCGGCGACGGGACGCGACACCGTCATGTCGGCAGGGGTGTAGCCTCTGATCTCAAGCCTGTCCGTACCGGCAAGGTCGGAGATGATGTCCCGCCCGTCGCCGCGTTCGAAGCGGTAGACGTCGTCGCCGAACCCGCCCTCGATATCGTCATCGCCGCGGCCAGCTTCGATGTCATCGGCGGCCGATGATCCCGTTATGACATCGGCGCGGTCGGTTGCCTGGGCGGCAACGGCGAGCCGGGCAAGATCGGCGGCGCTCCACACCGTCCCGTCGGCGAAGACGATTTCGGAGAGCCGGGCCGACGTCAGCCCATCGCGCACGAGCACCTGATCGCCGGTGGCCGGGAAGGCAATCAGGATGTCGGCGCCATCGAGATCAACGCGGCGCAGCGCTGCCTCGGCGGGGGTATAGCTCTCGAAGATGAGCCGAGGACCCGATCCTGCGGTAACGGCGGAGGTGTCGAGAATATCGAAGCCGTCGCCCTCGCGGAAAACGACGGTCGTTTCCGTCCCGGCGAGGATCAAATCGCCGCCTGTACCGCCGTCCACGACGGAGGGTCCGTCGAACCGCGCATCGATGACATCGCTGCCCGGCGTCGAAGCCGTTTCCAAGAGCGCGCGCCAGACGTCTTCCATGCGCAGCGTCGTGCCATCGGCGAACGCGAAGCTCTCGACATGACCCGCAGCGGTATCGCGCGAAGCCCCCCCGGCAATCACGAGACTGTCGGGCGCGCCGTCGAAGTGGAGAACGAGATCGCCGCCCCGGTCCGAAAAGCGAACCATCGGCGCGCTGATCTGCTCGCCGAAGACGATACGATCGACGCCCCCGGTTTCGGTTACGGAATCCGCGCCGCCGCCCAGATCGAACCGATAGGTATCGTTGCCCAAGCCGCCTTCGAGCGCATCTGAGCCTTCGCCGCCGTCGAGGGTATCGTCACGGTCGTCGAAACCGCGCAGGACGTCGTCGCCGGAGCCGCCGATGAGAAGGCGCTCGCGTACGTCTTCAAGCGTCCATACGGTGCCATCCGCGAAGTGGAATTCCTCGACCTGTCGGCTGGCGAGCCCGTCCGTGACGGTCAGCAGGTCGTTGCCGTTCCCGAGATCGATGATGAGGTCATCGCCCGACCGCGAAAGACGCAGCGTTTCCGCCGCCACGCTCGCCGCGAAAACGACCCGGTCCACCGCACCGGCCTGCGGCGTATCGCTTTCGACGATCTCGTCGAGGTCGTATTCCGCGCCGAAGGCGTAGGTATCGCCCAGCCGACCGCCAATGAGCCGGTCGTCGCCCTGGCGTCCATCGAGCACGTTTTCGCTGTCGGCAAATCCGACGATCTCATCGTCGCCCCGGCTGCCATCGGCAATCGACAGAAGCGACTCGATGTCGCCAGCGGTAAGGTGTTCGCCATCGGAGAACTCGAACCGCTCGATGGCGTCCTCGATATCGCGGAACTGGTTCTTGATCCGGAGCGTATCCGTCCGCCCGGCAATCGAGACAACGAGGTCTTCGCCGTCGCGAGCGAACGATATGGCGTCCCGTTCGATGCCGCCGCCGAAGCGTACCGTATCCTCCGCCTCGCCGACGAACCGGCCGTCGTGATTGAACCAAGCCGCCCGCACCTGCCGGTCGACGATGATGTCGTTTCCGTAGCCGACATCGAAGAGGTACGTATCGCCGTCGCTGCCGCCGATAAGGGTGTCGTCGCCTGCACGCCCATCGAGCGTCTCGGCGAAGTTCGAACCGTAAAGCGTTTCGCCGTCAGCCGTGCCGACGGTATCCACGTCCTCGGGATTGAGGTCCGCGAATGAGACGGCCATGTCCGCGAAGACGAAGCTCTCGACGGCATTCCCCTGGAAGGCGGCGCGCACGTATTGCTTCTCGATCACCAGCCGCTCACCCGTCGCGGATAACGTGAAGATCAGGTCTTCGCCGCTGCGCGAGATTTCGACGTCGCCGAATGCGATATCGCGGAAGACGACCCGGTCGGCGGCATTGGTCGAGCCGGCGTCGAAGATCGTGTCGGTGCCGTGGCCGGCGGCGAAGACGTAGGTATCTCCGCCGCGCCCGCCTTCGAGGCGGTCGTCGCCTGCGCGGCCGTCCAAGGTGTCGCCGAGATCGAAGCCGTAGACAGTATCGTCGCCATCCGTCGCGGCGAGATCGACGACGTGCTGTGCGAGTTTCACGAAATCCCAGGTCGTGCCGTCGGCGAACTCGAACCGTTCGATCAGGTTGCGGAACCCGAACAGGAGTTCGGATGCGAACGCCTGATCGAGCACGACGGCGTCGGTCGAGCCTTCGATGCGCATCGTGACAGTGGCCGAATTCCCATCGCGCTCGAAGACAAAATCCGTCCAGCGCAAACCGTCTTCGAAAACGAGCGTATCGTTGCTCGCCGCGAACAGGTCATCGTCGCCGTCGCGGATGACGTCGCGCCCGTCGCCGCGCCCGAAGACGTACGTGTCGTCCTGCGCGCGCCCGACGAGAAGGTCGTCGCCGCCGCCGCCCTGCAGCCGGTCGGCGTTATTGAAGCCGTAGATGATGTCGGCGTCGTCCGTCGTCGCCTGCTCCAGCACCAGCGCCATGATGTCGGCGTCGCCCAGGTAAGCGCCGTCCACGAACGACATGCGCTCAATGGCGTCGGCGAAGAGCAGTCCGAGAACGGGAATGTTGACCCACGCGAACTGGTCTTCGACGACGATCCGATCTCCCGTGGGGAGGCCGTCGGCGCCCGTGACGATGATTTCCAGGTCGTGGCTTTCGCCCGCGCGCCTGAGTTGCAGATCCTCCAGCGCAATCCCTTCGCCGAATTGCAGGAGGTCGTACTTCGAGACCGGGTCGTCGGTCGGATGGTCGTTGTCGTCGCTGATGCGGTCGTCGCCATCGCCGGCATTGAAAACGTAGATATCGCCGTCGCGGCCGCCGCGCAGAATATCGTTGCCCCTTCCGCCTTCGAGATAATCGCTGGCCTGGCTGCCAAGCACCACGTCGTCGGTGGCGAGCGGATGGCTCACCTCGCGCGCGATCTGCCATTCGTCCCAGATGACGCCATCGGCAAACACAATGGAGACCATTTCCGTGTCCGGCGAAAAATCGTAGCCGAACAAGGGATCGATCAGTTCACCTTCGAACTGGTTACGGACGCGCAGCACGTTGTCCGTGCCCAGCACTTCGATGACGAGGTCGAGGCCGTCGCGGGTGGCGCGCACGTCGCTGGAGCCGACATGCGAGAAGCGCAAGGTATCCTGGCCGAGCGTCTTGCCCTGGAACGGCCATTCGGTGTCTTCGATGATGTCGCGCCCGAAGTCAGCGCCGATGAAGTAGACGTCCGCGCCGTAGCCGCCGTAATAGGTCTGGTCGCCATCTGAGACATAGATGTAGTCCGCGCCGTCGGTGCCGTGTACTTCGCTCGCCGTGGCGTCGTGCGCGATGAGCCTTGTCTCATCGACGCCGAGTGCGTTGAGGACCGCCGGGAGCTCGGCGTCGATCCCCACCGTTTCAAAGGCCGGAAGCACCATCTGGAAAATGAACTTCTCGTCCAGCCGCATGTGCCCGGTGACAAAGTTCTTCGTCCGGTCCACTTCGTAATCGGGATAGACGACTTCCAGGATTTCGCGCCAAGCCACGAGATACTCGTAAGCGGGTTCCGCGCCCGCCGGAGCTTCGGCAAAGATTGCTTCAAAGACAGGCGCCAATTCCCGGTCTGTCGCTGGCGCGAACTTGTCGGTTGCCGGATCGTAGTCGAGCGCCCCGGCGAAGCGCGACAAGCCGCCCTGCAAGGCAAGACGGACGGCGAAGCCCCGGCTGACTTCGATGTAGTTCTGCATCATTACGTCGAACAGCTCGATGGCCGGAGCAATGGTACTGACGTAGTTGCCTTCCGCATCGACGCTCGCCGGGGCAGCGCCGTTGAAAGCGCCGGTCGAATAACCGATCAGACCGGTCTCCGGATCGATATTTGCCGCCATGATCCCTGGCTGGAAATCGATGCCGTAAATCGACGAGGCGAAGTGGAGCTGGCCCGCCGTCAACACTTCGACACGATAGGCGCTGTCGTCCGTCGAGCCCGCTTCATCGAGCGTATCGAAATCGACGGCGTAATTGCGCAGGTTGAACGCGCCGCCGTCCCCCGTCGCCTCTTGAAGCTCCAGCGCGCGATCCAGGTTGCGGGCCCAGACGTCGAATGAACCGTCGGCGTCGGTGATCCGCACGGAATAATCGACCACCGTACCGTCGACCAGATTGACGCCCATACGATCGACCGGCAGATCGGCATACGCGTTGTGCCCGATTTCTTCGACGCGCCACGCGGTTCCCTCGGGCGGCGGCTGGGCGAGAATATCGGCGACAGTTGGATTGGCGACCGGCGATCCGTCGGCTGCGAGGATCGGTACGCCGCTGGCCAGCCGCCAAGAACCGCCAGGGTTCTCGACCGCGAAATCGCGAATGACGGGACGGCCGTCAAGGATCTCCACGAGGTAGGGCGTTTCCGAGCGATGCGCCAGCGGAGCCGTGCGCGAAGCCGGAGAGAATACCTGCTCCAGCCGCCACGTCCCCCCATCGGGCGCAACCTGCGCCAGGACATCCTCAAGCGTGGCGCGGACGATCTCGCCGCCATCGGCATCGCGAACGTAAGCCCCGCTCGCCAGTGTCCAGTATCCGCCGTCGGCGTCCTCGTTATAAACTGCGCGGTCGATAAGCGTCGCGCCGTTCGCGCCGTCCGCATCGACCAAAACCGCCGTCAACTCGCGTGTTGTTTCCAGGCTTTGCGCCCAGGCTCCGAAGACCGGAGTGGCCGCCTCGCGGATTGCCTTCAGGCTCGGCGCGGTCATCTGTGCCGACGCTTCCGCGACGATATCCGCCAGTTCGAAATCGTTCGACATATCGACGGCCAGATCGGCCATGGAGCCGAAGCCCTTGGCATTCGGCAAAGGCGCCGATTGCAGCCAGTCCGCGATGCCCCGGTCGCCGCGATAGATCGTGTCGGTCGCGTCGGTGGCGAAGATCGCCTCGTAGCTTGCTCCCGTCGAGCCGTCCGCCCAAGTGAATGTCGCCTCCCCGCGCAGTTCGGCGCCGCCCGCCAGCTCCCGGTCAAGCGGCGCCGCTTGGGTATCCAGCGACACGATGCCCAACGCCGTGAGCCCGATGAGTTCCCCCGCCCCCGTCAGTCCATCGACGTCCCGATCCCGCCATACGGCCAGCTCCGCGAAGACCGCATCGTTCGCATCGATCACGCCGTCGGCGTTGTCGTCGTACTGCGCCAGTTCGTCGAACGCCGAGACCCCGGGCCCGCCGAACATCTCGCTCACGTCGTCGATGGTGCCGCTGCCGTCGCGGTCCCACACAAGGAAACCGTCGTCGGGATCGAGCCAGCCGGTCGCCTCCGCGAAGTAGTCGCCGTCGCCGTCGAAGTGCACGCCCGCCTGCGCCGCCGAGAGCGTTTCGATCCCGTCGCCGTCGAGGTCGAGCACGAGGGGATCGTCGACGCCCTTCCAGTGCACCAGCTTGGCGAGCCGCAGCATCGATTCCGCGAAGGTGATGATGTGCCCCCACACCGCCTTGAACAGCGACAGCGGCGTCTCGCCGTCTTCCGAATAGATGCGGAACGTCATGCCCAGATCGCCGGGCTCATTGATGCCGAAGTCCGCTCGGTCGGGGTCGATGCCGCCGAAGTCGTAGTCCTCGACCACCATCGTGCCGAACGAGAAGCCGCCGCGCTCCGTGCCGATCTCGCGTTCCGCTGCCGGGCGGTAGAAGATCAGGAGCTGCGTGCCGCCGCCCTCGCCGCCGTCGGCCGCGCCGTAATAGATGTCCTTGTGGATCCAGTCCTGCACGAGCCCGCCCTGGCTCGCTTCGACCGCGAAGGCGTTGGAGCCGCCGAGCAGCGGAAATCCGAAGATCTGCAGGACGTCATTCTTTTCGGCGTCCTTGATGAAGGTGCCGGGCCAGAACCAGAAAACGTCCGTCTCGCCGTCGCCCTTTTCGCCGACCTCGCCGCCCCAGGTCTCGCCCAGTTCGCTGGTGTTGAGGAGGAAGTCGCGGCCCGCGCCGCCAGACACCACCGCGCCTTCGCCGCGGATGGCGATGACGGCGTCGTTGCCCTCCCCGCCCTTGACCACCATGCGCTCGTGCCCGTCCGCGGCGGCCGCCACATAGACCGAGTCCACTGCATAAATGACGTCGTCGCCTTCGCCGCCCTTCACCTCGCCGCGTGCGAAGTGCGTTGTCGCCAGGTCGTCGCCGTCCTTCAGGTCGAGTTCGACGGCGATCTTCTCGAAGGCGTCCGAGCCGGAGAAATCGAGGCCGAGGATGATGTCGTCGTCGTCGGTGGCGGTGGCGTTTTCGACGTTCTTCAGGCCAATCCGCTCGTCTTCCTTGTAGTCGTCATCGACCGGCATTTCCCCCTGCGCGACTTTCACCGCCTCTTGCAGGAACTTGAGGTTCTCCATGCCAGCGTCGGGATCGTATTTGACGTAGTCCACCGACCCGTCGTTTTCGGCCGCGAACTGGTTCGCTGGATCGTGCAGATTTATCACCACGCCTTCGGAGAGCTGCGAAACGTCGACGAAGTCACCGCGCACCTGTTTCTCGGAGCGCTCATCCCGGGCTGTTTCGTCCGACTGCGACCCCATATCGATTACGGTCGGGCCATCCGAGCCGAAAGAGTTGCCGTCCGGCATGTCCTCGACGATCAGGTTGTCCTCGGAGTCCGTTCCCTTTACCAACTCGACCTGATAAAGTCCGTCAGTTGCCTCTTCTGCGCCTGTAACCTGCTTCAAGACTTCAAAACGATAGGGCTCTACCGTCGTCGCGTTGTCGGTTTCCTTGCCAATCGGTGTTTCGCCGCCAGCCGATTCTTTGGCAGTAAACGTAAGGCCCTTTCCGCCACTGTATTGGCGCTTCGAATAATCGACGGTATCGGTTCCCGCCCCTCCTACGATGAGGCTATCGACAGCCCCCGGCTCGAATTCATCTTCGCCGTCTCCGGCATCAGCACCGCCATAAAACTTCAGGCTATCGAAATCGAAGCCTTCGCTCTCTCCATCCGGGTCCCGTTGGCTATCGTCATCGTCGCTGCCACCATCGTTCCCATCGACGATGCCAGCTGTTTCATAAACGAACGAAACGTCGGCAAGCGTTCCTGCTGTCCCATCGACCCGGATATATTCAGCCGTAGCGGTTATCGAATTGCCTGCAACGAAGCTAGAATCCTCGTCAGGAGCGACCGAAAGAAGGCTGAGCGCCGATATGTCCAGCTCGGACAGCGCCTTCAGCTCTCCTGCGTCCGTCTTCGCGTCGCCATTTGCATCAATCCACACCCTAAGGTCATCGAACCCGGAGTCGTTCAAATCAATCCAGTTATCGGCATTCTCGTCCCAGGCTGTTAACTCTGCGAAACCGCTTGCGCTCGGCGCGCCGAATAACTCGTCAATTGAACTAATTCTACCATCGCCATCCGCATCGAAGGCCAACAGGCCGTCATTCGGACCCACCCAGCCCGTTCGCTCGGCGAATCCATCGCCGTCGATATCGAAGCGTGGCCCATCGAGAGAAAGCCCGCTTAGATCCAGCCCATCTCCGTCAAGATCGAGAACGAGTGGATCGGCTCCCGCTACGGTCTCTTTGAAATCCGGCCCAAGGACTACATCTTCACCGGCTCCGGTGCGAACCAACTCAGCATTCGAAAAGACAATCGGGGCCAAGGGCGCGCTCTTGCGCTTGATAAGCTGTTCATCCAGCTTTCTCAGATCAATATGATAATCCTCGGCAACAAGAGAAATATCGATCGTGTCAAGACCCGCGCTAAAGTCAACATATCTCTTTGGTGTGTATTTGTTGCTATTACTATCAGCCGCGACGACGAGAACATCGTCAAATTTTGTAAGATGGAGCTTCTCAATCCCATAAAGAGTATCCTGCCCACTGTCTTTCGTAACCAGAACGTCAGCTTCTGGATCGAGTTCCAGTTGAGCAATCACTTTGGATTTTAAACGTCCATAGTTAACTGCATCTTGCCAATCGCCCGGCGTGTTTCCCTGAACGCCGTATCCAAAAATCTGATCTCTACCCTCTCCACCGAAAACTTTATCCTCTTCCGTGTGGCCCCGTATAGCGTCGTCTGTATCTCGACCCGAAGACGCCAAGGATTCTCCCAGCTCATAGGGCTCCTCAATGACACCATAGGAATTAGGAAGCGACGCGCCAATTTCCGTCGCGATCGAGGCTAGATACGGAGTCGCATCGATACCGACGGCATTGAGGGCTGATTCAACGACCGCAACACAATTGTTCCAAAACAGTAGATAGCTAGCCCCGCCAGCCCTGATGCTTTCCACGGCTTCGATCATTATCGACCACGCCGATTCGCCGTCACGGTTGCCAAGATCTACTGTCCGATATACGGGCTTGTAGGGTTCCCCCTTAGCGTTCGCCGGATTGTCGACCGAATTCGCCCATGGTTTATTGATTTCAGCAGTAAGCGTTGACCACGGCGCACTGATCGGCGGTAGAACGGTCGAGCCTCCACGAAGGACAAATTGATCACCAGAATCACTAGTAAAGCGCAGATACGCATGACCGTATGCCACCAAGTTGAAATCCAGAAATTTATGTGCGCCAACTTCAATTTTCGCCATTGACCTTTAGCCTCAACCCTGCAACTTCCTCGCCCCACGGATCACCAAGGAGGACGACGATATGTTTACGCCAACCTTTTGTCGATTCATTTGGTTCACTATCGCCGCCTTAGTGATTGCAACATTTTCATGGTATGCCGTTCTAATTGCATCCGCACCCGTGCGCCATTTTGGGATAACAGTTATGGACTCAATTGATATTCAGCGGGACACCAAATTCAAAGAAGCCGCTCAACGGCTTTCGAACCGACTCCCCGACGCCAGCAGGTTTGAGGCTGAGATCAACCGCTTTGGCTTCACGTGCGATAATCATGCGTCCGATGAGGTCCATCGTTCGTGTTTCTGCTACCAATCTCATCCTTTCATCGGAAGGCGCTGGTATATTTCTTTCAATCGCACCCCGGAAGGCAGGGCAGTGGTTCAACAGGCAGGTGTCGACGAGTGGTGGGGTAACGAACCCGCCGAATGGTATTCCGATTGCGTACCTTATTGGCCCTGATCTCTGGAGCGAACCCTTCGAAACAGCCATTTCAGTAACCCCCAACCTTAAAACTTCCGGCACTCAATGAATTCGCGAAGGGATGCTTTGACGAGGACGACATGAAACGCTGACCATCGAACTTCTTTTCTTTGTACTGCGGTAGCCAGGGCAGAACCTTCAAGATCCGGCCCTCGGTAACGGGCTCATCCGGGTTCAAAGTTAGTCGGATTTCTCGAACTCGGACCCCGCTCCCGAATATCGAATCGATGTTTTCCCGGGTAACCTGCCGAGCCGTTTTCGGATCCGATATGTCGTCAAACGTTACAAGAACCGGAGCGTGCTTAGAACTAAGCACTTTTTCTGTCTTCAATCGCTCAAGGGACGAAAAATACTCTGTAAAATCAGTTGGACGGTCCGTTCTTATCACCTTCGGCGCAAGCGGAACCCGGCTCTTTAATACAAACAAATATCTTCCAGAGGCCACCTCGACGGAAGAAGCTTCGCCGATAACTGACACGTGCCCCCTTCCACCCGGATGGCCGGGCAGAAATTTTTCTCTCGACGAGTAAGCCCTTAGCACCGAACTGCTCGTCTTTATACCTGCAGGTGTTTCCACGACAAGCGTGACCTTTTCCTTCCATGAATAACTTTCAACGCACGCGTTCAGCACAAGCAACGGAACGGCGACGACCACCGCAACACCGGCCAGCGCCCGAACCCAAAAACCTCTTTTCATCGCCGCCGAACCCCCTATTAAATTCTTGGTGGAAAATGGCTTTCGATATCGTTCAGATCGATCTCAAAGCGATTATCCCGTTTGATCGTAATCTTCACTGGTGGCCTATATTTTTCTCGCATGGCAACCAACCAGTCCGGAGCGTTTTCAATTTCAACCCGCAGTGTGGCATTCGATGGCTCGACCAGAAAGCCGACTAACCGGAATCCATCGCCGAAAGAAAGCGGTAAAGATACTTTTCTCGGCGCCAGCTCGGTCAGGGGCGTTACTTCGCCCTCCGATACCAGAACGAAAAGCGGCAGCCGGTGGGCGATTGGGCGCCTTTTGCTCTTGACGAAAACCGGCGGCCGGTCGTCCGGGAAATCGACGACGGGCCAGTCTGCCACGGGAGCACCGGCAACACGGCTCCTGACAGGGTTCATCGCGGCGACAATTGTGCCGTGTTCGCCGAGGTCCACCATCGGGGCGACCCCGCGGGCTTCATTGAACCAGGACGTGCCGCCGAGTGGATCAAAGTCACGCCACCAGGTCGTCTCAATGACGCTGGAACCGGACTTCTCGCCTTCAGGCGTTTGGACGACGATCGTCGCCTTGAAACGGAAGGTCTGCGGTTGCACGAACCCGTAGCGGTAGGCGGCAATACCTGCACACACAAGCGCCAGAAAAATCAGAAAAAATCGCACATCCGCCCCCGGCCCGGCCACAATCGGGCGAGCCTAGGCCATAAAGAGCTTCCACGCAAGATCAGGGTACGGCGTAGCAGGGGACCCCGCGGTTTTTTCCGCGCCAGTTCGCGTTAGGTCGTTACGTACAATATCTGAAACGCTCAGTGTCGACGAGTGGTGGGCTAACGAACCCGCCGAATGGTTTTCCGATTGCGTACCTTATTGGCCCTGATCTCTGGAAAGAATTTCTTCGAAAGATTCACTTCATCAACCTCCAACCTTGAAACTTCAGGCACTCAATGAATTTACGAAAGATTCCTGGAGCCGACTCCGCCCAAATCGGCAATCCCCGGCTCATAGCCGCGATTGTAGGCATCCATTGCAAGTATGGCTGCAAACAGTTGCTTAGAGTCAGGCATCTCAGCAGCCTCCTAATATAAAGCTCGATGGGCTAATAGAATTAGCAAACCGATTCTTTGCTGAACGCGATGAATTTGATGCACCGTCCAAGTAACCTTCATGCTGGCACAGCCATGGAAGAATTGAGATCAGCTTCTTCTCCGCTTCTCCCTCCGCTGGATTTGTTTCAAGGACAATTTCTCGAAGACGCACACCGGGACCGAAAATCTGACGAAAATCGCTCGACTCCAGTCGACGAACAGTGTCAGGATATCGAAGATCGTCGAACGTCACCAAAATGGGATACTGCTGAGCATTCAACACCTTTTTTGCATTCAAGCGCGATAACTCTCTGCCGCGCTCCGGATAGTCTGAAGGGAGCTCGCGTTGAAGAACTGCAGGCGCTAATGGATTCGCGCTACCTTTAAGAGAATGAATGTAAATCAGGGAAAATATATAACGTCCAGGAGCGATCTCAACAAACGGGCTCTCTCCACGTATGCTGATATGCGTGCGACCGCCTGGGTGCCCGGGGAGAAACCTCTCGAATGAAAGCCCAACCTCAACAATAGAACTACCCGTCTTAAGACCTGAAGGCGTTTCCACGACAAGCGTGACCTTTTCCTTCCATGAATAGCTTTCAACGCACGCGTTCAGCACAAGCAGCGGAACCGCGATGACCACCGCAACACCGGCCAGCGCCCGCACCCAAAAACCTCTTTTCATCGCCGCCGACCCCCCTATCAAATTCTTGGTGGAAAATGGATTTCGATATCGTTCAGATCGATTTCGAAGCGATTATCTCGTTTGATCGTAATCTCTACTGCCGACCCGTTTCGAGAGAACTCAATCCCCAGGCGAAGCCGTCTTTCGCGCGAATACCCCTGCTCCTACCGGCGCTTTTCGTTTTCTGCCGCTCCGCTATTAGCCAATTCGGAGGAGCCGGCTGAAACTCCACCAACTTTTCCGAGGTTGGCTCGACCCTAACTTCCAAGGAGTCAACCTTACCCGAAAACATCTGTGTTACTTCTTTGGGCTCGATATCAATAGCGTCAGCGGCCGACGTCGACCCATAGGGCATCCAGACTAGTAACGGGGATTGCCTACCGTGAATTGGAGTTCGTTTAGAGATAAATTCAGGCTTGCCGTTATCGGACCAAGCTCTAACCGGCCATTTGGTTGCGTCGGAGTGATTAACACCCTTTTCTCCACTATCGGTTTTCAGAGAGGCAATGAGCACACCGCTTGAACCGAGATCGATAAACGGTGCCACACCGCGAGCCTCTGCAAACCAGGACGTGCCGCCGAGTGGATCAAAGTCACGCCACCAGGTCGTCTCAATGACGCTGGAACCGAACTTCGCGCCTTCAGGCGTTTGGACGACGATCGTCGCCTTGAAACGGAAGGTCTGAGGCTGCGCGAACCCATAGCGGTAGGCGGCAATACCTGCGCATGCAAGCGCCAGAAAAATCAGAAAGAATCTCACATCCGCCCCCGGCCGGCCACAATCGGGCGAGCCTAGGCTATAAAGAGCTTCCACGCAAGATCAGCGTACGGTGTAGCAGGGGGTCCCGCGGTTTTTTTCGCGCCAGATGTTCGCGTTAGGTCGTTACGTACAATTTCTGAAACGCTCAGTGTCGACGAGTGGTGGGGCAACGAACCCGCCGAATGGTTTTCCGATTGCGTACCTTATTGGCCCTGATCTGTGGAGCGAACCCTTCGAAACAGCCATTTCAGTAACCCCCAACCTTAAAACTTCCGGCACTCAATGAATTCGCGAAGGGATGCTTTGACGAGGACGACATGAAACGCTGACCATCGAACTGCTTTTCTTTGTACTGCGGCAGCCACGGCAGGACCTTTAAAATTCGCCCGTCGGTGACGGGCTCATCCGGGTTCAAAGTTAGTCGGATTTCTCGAACTCGGACCCCGCTCCCAAATATCGACTCGATGTTTTCCCGGGTAACCTGCCGAGCCGTTTTCGGATCCGATATGTCGTCAAACGTTACCAGAACCGGAGCGCGCTTAGAACTAAGCACTTTTTCTGTCCTCAATCGCTCAAGGGCAGAAGTGCGCTGCGAATAATCGGATGGCAGCAATTTCTTAAGAACGTTTTGGGCGAGCGGAGAGCGACTTTTCTTCGCGAACAAATACTTTCCGGGCACGACTTCCACGAACGGACTTTCACCGGACAATCCGCTATGGGCTCGCCCGCCAGGATGGCCTGGCAAAAACCTCTCGTTCGACGAATAAGCTCTGAGCACCGAACTACCCGCCTTAAGACCTGAAGGCGTTTCCACGACAAGCGTGACCTTTTCCTTCCATGAATAACTTTCGACGCACGCGTTCAGCACAAGCAGCGGAACCGCGATGACCACCGCAACACCGGCCAGCGCCCGCACCCAAAAACCTCTTTTCATCGCCGCTTATTGTGCCCTCCTCAACCGTCTGACTTGATCGGCTGAGCGCCCATCTTTTTCAGCGCTTCGGGCTCGATGAGCCGCGTGAGGATCGGGTGGATGCGCATATCGCCCTCCTTCACGACCTGACGGAAGTTGGCGATCACCTTCGTGGTCAGCCGAGGATTGGGGGCGATGATATCGAGAAGCCAGTTGATCTCGCCGCTCGTCCAGTCGTCCGGCTTGAGCCGAACGGGAAAGGTGCCGGCGCGGATCTGCTCGCGTATGCGGCCGTCCACCTCTTCGGAAACGCTGGCCCAGATGGCGATGCCGGAGAGCGTGCCCTCGATCGGTTCGCCGTCCTTGGCCGACGTCGCGATGGCGATGCGATCGCGCATCAAGGGGTCGAGCACGAGATGGGTGAGGTCGCCGAGTGACAGGTTGCGATACCGCGGCACCGTCATCATCGCGAGGACGACCTTGCCGAACGTCTCGTGCAGGCGCGCACGGACCTGCGAAATCTTTTCCAGCACTTCAGGATCGAGTTTTTGCGCCTGCCCGGGCGCTGCTTGTTCCGATGCGGTGTCCTTGTCGCCGCTGCCGGCACCGGCCTCGGGCGCCGCGGACGCATTGCGCCCCATCTTGGATGAAAACACGTCGTTCTCCCAAATCGCGTTAAGGAAAGCAGTCGATGCGAAAAACGCTTGCTCAGCTAGCAGAACATATTGCCGGCGGGCAAGCCTCGTTTGCCGACGGAGGCTGCACGTTCACGGTCCGCCGGCACGCTGTCAAGCGGAGGATCGATAGTTAAACCTTGGCCGGAGATCGCGGCAATCCGGTCTCGCGCTTGCTTCCAGCCCGGGCAAGCCGATCCCGGGCGGGGCAGCGTTGGCACCTGCCGGGCGAACGTTAATCTGCATACCGTTAAAGCCATTGTCAGGAAGCGCTTGTGATGCCACAGACACCAAAACACAATGGCGCCAGGTGTCGGCTGTGCTAGTTTCCTCCGCACGGGGCGCAATTATGCGCGCGGGTTCGCCGTCGCGAAGTTGGGGTTGAAGTATGCGTTGGGTGGCGTGGTCGAAGGGGGTCGGCGCGGAGTCGGCGGATTCGCTCTCGCTCTTGCCCGCCATGTTCTCGCTGCCGTCGCTGCCGGAAAACTGGCTGGGCTGGTTATTCCTCTGCGGACTGTTGGCCGCGTCTCTCGCTTTCGTCTACCGCTCATCAAGCAAGCTTCTCGAACGCTTCGAGGAAGTCGTCTTCACCAACTGGCGGCTTGCCCTGCTCGGAGCGACCGGTATCGTCCTGTCTCTCGCGTCGGGATGGACGACCTGGGACGGCATGCGCAACTTCACCGGCGAACCGGTTCTGTCGTTCATGGTGACGTTCGGCATCCAGGGCGTAATGCTGATCGTTGCATGGCTCATCGGCGAAAGCTTCGCCACCGGCATGAGTGCCGTGCGCCAGTCCAAAAGGGGCTTCACCGCCGCGGTCTCTGGGTTGGTGATGCCCTACTTCCTGGTGCTGCGTATCATCATGGCCAACATCGTGCTCTGGGTGATGTTCCTGGCCTGTATGGCGACCTCGGTCTTCTTCTCCTTCGACTCGCTGTTTTCGACCATCTTCCCTCTGGCTGAGCGAGAACGCGCCGCGCAACTGCGCGCCCAGAACCAGATTTCGGGGCTGGTGGCGGAGCTTGGCGACACGATTGCCACCGAACGTTTACGGCAGGCTCAGGGACTGTTTGCGACGGAGAGCTGGCAAACCTACTCGGCGGGACTCGACGGTGTCGCAGAGAAAGCGCTTGCCGCACAAGACGACCTGCGCGCTCATTTTCGCAAGCGCGTCGAAGCGAACAGGCAGGCCGTCGCCGAACAGCAGGAGCGGCAGTCAACCGCGGCAAGCCAGCAGGCTGCCTTGCGCGCTCGCAAGACACGTATCGCCGAGGAACTTTCACGGCTGCAAGCAGCCCGTCCGGGCTCGGTGGGCGAAGTCACCCAGCAGGAAGACACCGTGCGCTCATTGGAGCGTGAGCTCGAAGCGCAGACAGCGCGCGTTCTGGCCGAGGAGAAAGGCGTGGGCGGCTCAGGCCGCGCGGGACGCGGCAGCAAGTGGCGGGCCCAGAAGGCGCTCGAGGAAAAGCTGACCTCCGAAGTCGAGATCGAGCGGCAGAAACTGGAAACGCGGCGCGAGCGCCTGACGGAGATCGACGAGGGCATCGCGCGCATCAAGTCCGAGCTGGCGACACTCGACGGCGAATTGGCCAAGCTGCTCGGCCAGGTGCTGACGGCGAAGGAGCTGATCAGCGCCGCCGAGAAACGGAAGGCCGCCGACACGGAACGGGTGGCGGATCCGATCAACGTCCTGCCGGCTTTCGAACGGGCACGGACGCGGTTCCGCGAGGAGCCTACCAGCACTGCGCTGGACCAACTGCAGAGTTCCTGCCTGGAAGTTCTCGCCGGCCTTGCCGCAACCGGGACGGAAAAGGGCCGAGGCACCGAGGACCGGTGCGACACCAAGAAAGTCGCCGAACTCGCGGCGCCTCTCTTCGCCTTGAACGCCGGGGTGGCCAGTTTCAACGAAAACTGCGCAAGCGGCGAACTGATCGAGGCGCAACCCTCGACCAATGCCCTGTTCAAGTTCCTGCGGCAGTGCCTGTCGAACTCCGGCCTGCCCAGCGAACAGACGCGGGATCTGCGCAACAAGATCAACTTCGCCGAACTCAACCGCGACGACCGCGCGCATCGTTTCGTCGTGACGTGGAACGCTTTCACGGATGGCAACCGGCTGGCTTATCTGGCGCTCGCCATTGCCATCGCCATCGACTCGCTCGTCTTCATGGCCGGCCTGTTTGGCGCCAACGTCGTGCGCTCGCCGCTCCAGGATGTGCCAAACCGAAAGCTTCGTTCGGCCCGTCATTTGGAAGAGATCATCGACAACGCGCTGCTCCCCAATCGCTACGTCAGCGCCTGCGCGACGCTCGATGCGATGAAGCCGATCGACGCCGAGGACGGCTTCACCCAAGAGATCGTTCGCGATCGCATCCCGGCCGGGCATCACGACAAGGTCAACAAGGTGCTGAACGCGGGCGCCGCGATCGGCGCGGTGCAGCGGCTCGACAACAACAACGACCACGCCCGTATTCGCTCGGAGATGTTCGAATACCTATCGATCGTCGCCAAGCGTGAAGTCGAGAG
Organism: Filomicrobium sp.; assembly: GCA_965226995.1. Taxonomy (GTDB): domain Bacteria; phylum Pseudomonadota; class Alphaproteobacteria; order Rhizobiales; family Hyphomicrobiaceae; genus Filomicrobium. Next base: position 537,234 of record CBDDFK010000004.1, on the reverse strand, counting down.
CAACCGGGAGCATATCGAGATCGCCGAACTCGAGCCGGCGATTTCGCACGCGTTGCATCCCAAGGTCGGCGAGAACGCGCAGACGGTGCTGAAGAGCCTGACGCCTTATACGCCGCCGCGCGAAGCGAAAGCCAAAGCGACAACGCTTCGCGCAAAGCAGAAGCCGGACAATGACACCGCGCGCTTTTCCGCCGTGCTGGAACTGGGCCGGGCCGAGGACGAAGACTTGCCGATCCTCAACAACTTCCTGATCACCGGCGCCGCGCATGGGATGATCGACAAGCTCGCCGAGCCGCCGGAAGCCGCTACCGCCAATCCGCCCGCGGCATTGGATGCTTTAGCGGAGGCGTCCCCGGCGCCACCGGCCAGCACCGACTATCTGATCGACCGCATCCTTCACAAGGCGCTGCTCAGCGTTGCGCGCGCCCATCCGATCATGGCGGAAGCGCCTGCCCTGCAACACGCCGCGAACGCGGTTGCCGTACAGGACGACATGCCGGACCAGCGGGCCCAATCCACCGCACAGCCGCTTCAAAACGAACGAGCGCCCGCTTCGGCCGATACTCCGCAACTCGGCGGTAATGGTTCGGCGGACAATGCAAACGGTGGAGCAAAAGCCGTGGAGGTTACGCTGCCGCCCGTCCCGCTCATTCGGCGCGAAGCCCGATCCAACGATGTTCCCGCTCTCACCGCTTCGGTCCCCACGCCAACGCCCGCACCGCCGGCTCGCGCCGAGCGATCGGCCATGACCGAACCTGCTCCCCATCCTCAGCCGGTCGCAGATATACCGCCCGAAGGGGAGACACCCGACGCGCCGCCTGAAGATCCCGCCGACGGCATCGTCGGTTATGAAGTGGCGCTTGACGCCTTCGCGCTCAACGGCGAGGCGGCGGGCGCCAAAAGCAAAGCGGATGACAGCCCCTCAGCGCCCGGCACAGGGAGCATCCTTGAGCGCGCCGGCGCAGAAAACGGCCCCGCCGGGGGTCTCATAGCGCCGGAAGGGTTGCGACCTGAGCCGATGCCTCTCGACGATGAAGAAGCCGAGCGCGAAGCGCTTCGCGCCGAACTCATCGAGCACTACGTTCCGTTTCTCGATTTTCCGCGCGAGATCATCGACGATATTTTACGGCTCGGACCCGAGGTCGATGTCGATGCGCTGAACGAAATTCTCGACCAGATCGTGCCGCATGAAGAAGAACTCGAAGATGCGGTCTCGCAGTTCGGGCACAACTTCACCGAAGCCATGGCCAAGGCGGAACAGTCGCTGCCGCAGAAGCTGGCGGCTCAGCCAGGAACCGAAGCCGCGCTTGAAGCCCTCAAGGCGGATCTCGTCGAATACCGGGTGATGCTGCTTGTCTCGCCGCAGGGCGCCTATCGCAATCGGATCTGGGAGATCCGGCGGGAACTCAGCGAAATGCGCGGCAATGTTCTCGACGCCGAACGTATCGAGCGCGAGTTGAGCGTCGTCAACAAGCACTATGCGCAGATGGCACGTGCCGACCTCTCCACGGCAACGGGGTGGCATGAGGTCAAGGTCTCGTTAGCGGCCTTCGAACGCTATCTTTCGGACATGATGGAAGATGCGCCTGTGAGTGCCGTGCAGAACGCCTGAACCCGATTTCAAGCCTGCCGCGCCATTCGCGGCCCGGCTGCCTCCTCCGTTCCCGGCAACGCCGCCAACGTGGCCGCCAGCGCTTCGGCGAGCTTGCCGAGCGGCGCCGCCTCGCGGTCGAGCCGTTCTTCGCGCGCCGCACCTTCGATCTCTTCACAATAATCCGCGACGCCAACCGCCCCGATGTTCCGGGAGAGCGACTTCAAGGCATGGGCGGCCTTCGCCACCTCCAGGTCGTCGCCGGTTCGAAGCGTTGTTTCGAGGCTCGCGAGCGCTTCGGGGCCGTGAGTGCGGTAGAGCGCGATGACACGGGCGGCCAGGTCCATATCGCCGGATTGCATGGCGCGAATTTCATCGAGCACCGAAGCGTCGATGAGCTCGGGCGCTTCCGCTTGCTGCGCCGCCTTCGCTTCATCGCGCGGCCCTTCCGGCTCACGCTTCGCGACCATGTCGTCAACGAGCTGCGGCGGCCCGCTCTCAGCTTTCGCTCCCTCGCCCGGATCGACAACGCGGTCGGGAAGCCAGCGGCGCAAACACGCCTGGAGGGAATCGATCGTGAAGGGCTTGGTCACGCAGTCATTCATACCTGCGTCGCGCCACAGCTCCGCCTGGCGGCCGACAACGTGAGCCGTCAGCGCGATGATGGGGAGCGCTGCGCGGCCCTCAGCGGCTTCGGCTTCACGGATGCGCCGTGTGGCTTCGAAGCCATCCAGATGCGGCATCGATCCATCCATGAAGACGAGGTCGTAGGCATCTTCCGTCACGGCGTTAACGGCCTCCAGGCCATCGCACACACTGACCACCTCGATGTCGAGACGGCCCAGCGCTTCGGCGAGCACCTCGCGGTTGATCGCGCTGTCGTCGGCAGCAAGGACGCGAACGCCGGGGAAGCGGGCGAAGGCGGTGCTGTTCCGGGCGCTCGACGTCTCACCGGCGAGTGAGGAAAGATCGCCAGCCTTCAGCGCCACCAGAAGTGCCTCGACTTCCGATGCCGAAATCGGCCACGAAAGAGTCGCATCGGGCGGGACCCCACAGGGGCTGCGTGTGTCGCTCTGGCCGAAGTTCTCAATGACGACACACGCGGTCGAGGAGCCCTTCTGCCGATAGGGGCGAAGCGTATCGTCGGACGCGCCACGCCATGCCAGGACAGCGGCCGGGGTGGCGTGTGGAAAATCCTCAGCCGCTTCGGCGATGATGGGGCGGAAACCGGCGGCTGAAACGTAGGCGGAGAGCGCCGCGCGCGTGGGACCGGGCCGCAGAGCAAGCACGATTTCATTCGCCGCTTCGCCGGCACCCGAACCGGCTTTTCCGAATTGCAACGCCCGATCTGGCTGCGATGCATCGGCCGCACTATCGGCCTCCTCCAACACCGCGAACGGCGCGCTCACCGTGAACGTCGTGCCTTGTCCGAACGTGCTGGTCGCGCCGATTTCGCCGCCCATCGCCTCGCTCAGCCGGCGGCAGATGGCAAGGCCGATGCCCGTTCCGCCGAACTTGCGCGTGGTCGATTGATCGGCTTGCGAGAAGGCATCGAAGATCGCGTCCAGCTTGTCTTCGGGGATGCCGATGCCGGTATCGACGACTTCGAAGCGCAAGAGCGCGCTCCGCTCGCCTTGCTGCTCGTTCGCCGCACCGGCTCCCGACGCGCCGGTTCGCGCTTCGGGTTCCGTGACCAGCCTCACCGTGACACCGCCGGATTCGGTGAATTTCAGGGCATTGTTGACGAGGTTTGACAGTACCTGGTTGAGCCGCACCGGATCGGCGGCAATCGACTTGGGCACGTCGGCTGCGACGAAGCCAGCCAGATCGAGTACCTTCGAGGCGGCACGTTCCGCAAACAGGCGCGTCACATCATCCACAAGCCTGCGCGGATCGACGGGGATGCTTTCCAGTTCCATGCGGCCGGCTTCGATTTTCGAAAAGTCCAGGATGTCGTTGATGATCGACAGGAGCGACCGGCCCGACGTCACGATGACATCGGCGTAGCGTTGCAGGCGTGGCGGCAGCCCGCTGGCGTTCAACATCTCGGCCATCACCAGCATGCCGTTCATGGGCGTGCGGATTTCGTGGCTCATGGTCGCCAGGAAGTCCGACTTCGCCGCGTTGGCGCGTTCGGCGACCACGGTCGCGTGGCGCAGTTCCTCGGTACGTTGTTCGACGGTTTCTTCCAGCGTGTCGCGGTGGCGAGCCAGCGCCGCGTCGCGAGTCCGGATTTCACCGAGCATGTCGTTGAACGCGTCGACCAGATGGCCGGTCTCGTCGTTACTGATCCTGGGCACGCGGGTCTGGTAGTCGTGGCGCTCGCGCACCGTGCGCATCGCAGTGGTCAACGCGACGATGGGACCGGTCAGCGTCTTTTCCAGCCGGAGCGCCACCAGGAGGCCGACCAGCACGGCCAAGAACCCGGCCGCCAATGCCGAACCGACGCTGTCCATCAGCACTGTGCGCAATTCGGACACATCGGCGACGACCTGGACCTCGCCGATTTCCCTCCCCGCCAGGACAACGGGCACGGAAAGCGGGAAGGTGCGCATCGTCAAGAGTGTCAACAGGCCGGGGCGGCTGGCGCTTTCCAGCAGGCTCTGATCGCGCGCGAGGATCACCCCGTTACCGAATGCGGCGATCAACCGGTTCTCGCCGATTACGCGGGCATAGCGAATGCGCGGCATGCGGCCGATGGCGCGCAGGATCTTCTGCACCTCGGCGTATTCGCCGCGGCTTTGCGCCGGCGCGACGGCAATGGCCAGCGTCGCGGCGACGCTATGGATCTCCTGCTGGATGCCCTGAAAGCGGCGGTCGGCGGCGCGCCAACCCGAAAGGCTCGCGGCAAGCACCATCGCGACGGCCACCGCCGCGAAGACGATCAGCACGAGCTTGGTGCGTATCGAGCGCGGGGCATAGAAATTTTCGAGCAACGTGTTTTTCCCGGTGCGTCCTGCCGCATAAGTGCCAGGCACCCAATGCTCCGGAAAATTGGTGAAGAATGGATTGATTCAAAGTTTATTTACCATCTCCTTAAAGCTCGAATTCATTGATTCGTCCTATCCCTAAAGTCAGGCGCGCCAGTTCTTAATTGGCCTGCATCCTGCGCACGATTGGACGGCAATGAATGAACGAGAATAAAGACACCGCAACAATGCGCGTCGTTGTCGCCGACGACGATCCGATCATCCGACAGCTTTTCGAAAGCCGCCTGTCCAGCATGGGGTGCGACACCGTGCTGGCCGAGGACGGCGCGAAAGCCTGGAAGGCGATCCGCGGCTCGCGCGGGGTCGATCTCGCAATCGTCGACCTCGACATGCCCAATGTCGACGGCTTCGCGCTCATCCAGTGCGTGCGCAGTCACCCGCGGACCAAGCATCTGCCGATCATCGTCGTGACGTCCCGCTCGGACACGGCGGCGATCCAGGAAGCGTTCGGCTCTGGCGCGACCTCGTTCCTGACCAAGCCGCTCAACTGGTCGACTTTCGGCAGTCATATCGAATACCTGATGCGGCTGACCCAGAAAACGCATCAAGCGCGCACACAGGCCGAGCGCGCCGAAGCCGCCGTTCGCATCAAGGATCTCGTCTTGCGCCGAACCCTGGAAGCCGGACGCTCCGGAACCCGGGAGATTGGCCAGCATCTCGATGCCTTGGACGCGATGCTGCAGAATTCCCGGCTGCCCGCCGAGGCAGCCTCGCATCTGGAAGGTATCGGCCAGAAAGCGCAGCAAATCCGCAATATTCTGGACCAGGCGCAGAGCATGTCGAAGGCGCTCTGCTCCAGCATCAAGGGTGAAGAGCGCCGAGTGCCCCTCATCAATATCCTGGCCAACGCGCAGACACGGGTTCAGGAGCGGGCGAACGCCCGCAACGTCCCCGTATTCGTAGTGCGCGTACCGGATGAAACCTACGTGGCGTGCGACCCCGACGGTCTCTCTGTCGCTATCGCTCATCTCCTCGATAACGCCGTCCGGTTCTCTCCGGAAGGCCAGAGCGTCACGCTCGAAGCCGACGTTCACGAGGACGGCATGCTGACCATCGTCATCAATGACGAAGGCCCAGGCATGGAGCCGGATTTCTATGCCGCGCGGTTGAACCCGCTGTCGGAATCCGAGGAAGACGTTCAGGTCAACAGCGACGGCGTAGGTCTGCCGCTCGTCAAGGCCATCGCGGAGGCGCATGGCGGTGTCCTCGAAATCCGTTCCATGCCCAACGAGGGCACATCCGCAATGCTCGTCGTGCCGGCCGACCGGGTCTACGTCGACGAACATGAGGCGGCTTAAACGGAAATCGAATCGCTTCCCGCGCGGATCGTTCGATTTCGGAACATTCAGGAACGGATCGAAAGTCTTCTTTACAGGGAAAGTTACAAAACGAGTTTATTCCCGATAAAATGCGCTGTGGGTTGAGTTGTTCAAAGAACATTCGGGGCGAGGAAGGTCGAGCGTGATTAGGAGAGCCGCGAAAAAATTCCTAGGCGAACGCCGGGGTACGATTTTAATTAAATTTGCGCTAGCACTGCCCGCCGTGTTGATGATCACCGTCGGCGGAATGGATTACGCCTGGACCGTTACTCATAAGAGCGTCATCCAAGATGCCGCCGATGTCGCCGCTCTCGCCGGCGCAAAGGAACTCAGCCTCGCTGACGCGAAGCGAGAGAACGTTGCCGCCATGGTCGAGGACATGGCCCGGCACTTCATCGAAAACAATCGCTCCAACCTGATCCGCAAACAGGCTGCCGCGCCAATCGTCAAGGCGACGATCACCGACAAGCCGCTCGAAGTCGCTGTCGAGATCAAGCAAAAGGTCGAACCGCTGGCCGGCGGCGATATCGGCCTGGAGTTTCCGCCGATCAAGGTGCGCAGCGTCGCCCGCGTCATCGGCCAGCCGAACATCTGCGTCCTCGCGCTGGAGCCGAGCGACAACAATGCGATTTCCCTGGAGCAACGGGCGCGCGTCACCGGTAAGGACTGCGCCGTGTTCTCCAATTCATCGCACAGCCTCAGCCTGGCGGCGAAGGAGAGCGTCGAACTTCGTGCGAGCTTCATCTGTACCGTCGGCGGAGTGCAGGGCAACAATGCGCACTACAATCCCAGTCCCGTCACGGATTGCCCGACCTTCGAAGATCCGCTCAATAGCCGCATCGAAGAATCGCCGGGAAGCTGCAAGGAAACCGGGCTCGTGATTGACGGAGGGTCGCGGACGCTCTCTCCCGGGACCTATTGCGGCGGCATCCATATCACCAACGGGGCCTATGTCTCACTGACTTCGGGCACCTACTACTTCCAGGACGGTCCGCTGCGCGTCGACGGAAATGCAATGCTGAACGGGCAAAACGTTGGCTTGTTCTTTGGCCCCTCGGCCAGTTCCGTGCTCGATTTCGACCGCGAGTCCTCGATTCGGTTGACCGCCGGAAAGAGCGGGGGGATGGCCGGAATGCTGGTCTTCGCGTCGCGCACGCAGCCCGAGGGCACCGAGCATCGCCTGTTCAGCAACGACGCGCCCGAACTCGTCGGCACGATCTACATTCCCAACGGCAAACTGAAAGTCGACGCGGAATCGCCGATCGCCGATGAGTCCGCCTATACGGCCATCGTCGCCCGGAAAATTCAGCTCTTCGGCGGGCCGCACCTCGTGCTCAACACCGACTACGACAAGACCGACGTGCCGGTGCCGGAGGGGATTAAGGGAGCGGGGCAGCCCGTTCGCCTGGTGGAGTAGCTGCGACCAGAGGTACCGGCCGACGATCAGGCAGGTTTCCGGGCAATCAAGAACAGCGCCTTATCCTTCGATTGCTGGAATTCCTCGACGATCTCGAAGCCGGCGGCCCTCACCTCGCGCCGTAGCGCATCGGCGCCGAAAATCTTGACCAGGGGAACCAGGCCCACCGCCCTCCCCAAGGGCGCGACCCACCTGAACCAGCCCATGAAATCGGCGAGGCAGGCGGTGTTCGACACGAACACACCGCCAGGCTTCAACAGCGTATGGATCTTTGCCAGCGCCGCCTGCCGGTCGCCGAGCAGATGCAGAAGGCTGAGCGCCAGGACCGCGTCGTAGCTTTCGGGCGCGGCCTCGAAGTCCTCGACACCTGCCTCGGTGAATGTGACGTTGGTCACCCCCGCGTCAGCCGCCTTGGCGCGCGCGATATGAAGCATCTTCGGCGACAGGTCGGTTGCCTCGATCGAGGCGACGAAAGGGGCGTGTTCCAGCGCCGTCGATCCGGTGCCGCAGCCGAACTCAAGCACCCGGTCGCCGGGTTGCAGATATCCGCGGGTCAGCATCAGTTTCTGGCGGTAGGCGTCTTTGTCCGCCAGCGGCGTGCGCGCATACTTCTCGGCGATGCGGTCCCAGAAGCGCCGTTCGCGGGCGCCGGCGTTACTGCCCAGTCTGCTCAAGGGTGGCACGCCGTTTTCAAGAGGCGCAACCGACCGCACCGACAGCGGATAGAACCGTCAGCGACATGCCGATGCGGAAGATCCAGGCCAACGCGCCGTATTTCTCGACCGAGAAGGTTTCCAACGGATTCGTTGAGGTCAACAGGCCCTCGATTTCGGGCCAGTAGCGGTCGTTCCAGGCCACGGTGATGGTCGCAACCGCGACGGTCGCAAACAGGATCGCAAGCGTGAAATTCTGTTGGCCCAGCGCCGCGCATGCGCTGGCGCCATCGCCCGTGAAACCAGCCCAGATCATCGACAGATCAAGCATCGCCGTCGTCGTCATGCGTGAGGGTCCCCCAATGGATCGTCGCCCGAGCGCGTTTCGATTACGCGAACCGCCTCATCGAGGATTCGCTTTTTGCTTTTCGTCACCGCTCCTGACGTTCAGCGAAGCGTTTGCGATTGAAAAGCGGCGAAAGTTGGCTCGGCAATTCGTGCCTGCCGCCTCGTCCCCAGTTCTACCGCCGCATGCAAGGGCCAGCGCTGGCCAGAAGAAGCTGGGATCGCCGGGACGGCGTCCGTCGCGAGGCCCATTCCCTCGCGACGGACACGTGTCATCGCCAGCGCAGGATTACCGCTGACGCACGCTCAGCGCCGTGCGGCGGTTAAGCGCGCGGCCTTCCGCCGTGTCGTTCGAAGCCACGGGATGCTGGTCGCCGTAGCCTTCGGCGGCCAGACGGTCGGCAGCGATCCCTTTGTCGATCAGCGCCTGCATGACGGATTTCGCGCGGTCGTCGGAAAGCTTGAGATTGAATTCCGGATCGCCGGTATTGTCGGTGTAGCCGCCGATCTTCACGTGGACGGTGGGATAGGCTTCGAGGATCGCAACGATGGCGTCGACCTGCGCCTGGGATTCGGGGGTCAGTTCAGCCGAGGAACTGGCGAAACCCAGCCGGTCGAATTCGAACCAGACCTTCTTGTCGATGGGGCGGCTTTCATCTTCGATGAAGGCGATCAGTTCGGCTTCGACACCCTTGGGGGCGATGGCAACCGCGCTTCCACCGGGAAGGGTGACGGTCGACAGGCCGTTCTCGGCCGGTGTCATGGTGCCGAGCGTCGATGCGGCTTCGGCCGGAGCCTCGGCGCTTCCCGTCTCGGTACCATCGGTCGCGTCGTTCATCGCAACGGCTTCCTGTGCCGCTTCGCTGGCGGCCTCGACGGCACCGGCGGCTTGCTCTGCGGCCGCAGAAACCGTCTCGCCCGCGGCCTGGGTCGCCGCCTCTGCGGCATCGCGGGTCTCCTTGGCAGCGGCGACGACGGTGCCGACGGCCGCTTCCGTCGCGCTCTCGGCTGCCTTCAGCGTTTCTTCGGCGGCGGTGGTCGTGGCCTCGGCAGCGTTACCGGCGGCGTCCTCGGACTTTTCGGCAGCTTCTTCGGCGGCAGCGGCGGTTTCGCTGGCGGCCTTATCGACGGTCGTTTCCGCCACAGCGACGGTTTCCTCGACCGCGCCTGCGGTGACGGTCGCTGCCTCGTCCTTCGGCATCGTCCAGAGCAGGGCAACCGTGATCGCGATCAGCGTCGCGCCGATCAATATGCCCAGCAGGATGCCTCCGAAATGTTTGTTTTCGCTACTCATGACGCTCATCCTTCTTTTCATGGTCGGTGAACCGGCGCGGGCGGACGGGCCACCCGCGCGGCGCATTTATTTAGCAGATTATTGCGCTTGCGAACATCCGATGCCGCAGCGCACGCACGAGCAAGACTGTTGTTTGACTCTGGAATGAAATGGAGAGCGCCGCCCGGCCCGTGTAACCCCGTGAGGCCAAAAGAAAAGGCGGCAGTTGCCTGCCGCCTCCCCAAAATTCCGACTCGGTGGTCCGGGCCCGGGCCGTCAGTCGCGCTTGCGGCGCGGAACACCCGGTACGGTTCCAGAACCGCCCGAACCGTTCGGCTTGGAGCCGGAGCCCGACGACTTGTCCTTCTTGCCGCCCTTGGGGCTCGGCAGGGCCTTGCGCGGCGAAGCGGAGACCAGGGCCGGTTCGTCGCCGTCCGATTCCGCAGCGTCGTCGCTGTCGTCGATGTCTTCATCGTCGACCGTCTCCGCCTTCTTGATGGACGGATCGGCGGGGATGTAGTCGAAGCCGAGCTGGCGGTCCTCGCCTTCACCCTCGACCAGAACCTTGACGGTCCCGCCGTTCTCCAACTGACCGAACAGCAACTCTTCGGCCAGGGGCTTCTTGATGTGCTCCTGGATGACGCGGGCGAGCGGGCGGGCGCCGAATTTCTCGTCGTAGCCCTGCTCTCCCAGCCAGGCGGCCGCTTCCGGAGCCAGTTCGATGGTCACTCCGCGGTCGGCGAGCTGCGCTTCAAGCTGGAAGACGAACTTCTCGACGACCTTCTCGATGACCTCCGACGACAGGCCGGCGAACGCGATGACGGCATCCAGTCGGTTGCGGAACTCCGGCGTGAACATACGGTTCACCGCCTCGGTGTCCTCGCCCTCGCGCTTGGTGCGGTTGAAGCCCATGGGCGCGCGCGCCATGTCGGACGCACCGGCGTTCGAGGTCATGATCAAGATGACGTTGCGGAAGTCGACCGATTTGCCGTTGTGGTCGGTCAGCTTGCCGTGATCCATGACCTGCAAGAGGATGTTGAACAGATCCGGATGCGCCTTCTCGATCTCGTCGAGCAGCAGCACGCAATGCGGATGCTGGTCCACGCCATCGGTGAGCAGCCCGCCCTGGTCGAAGCCGACATAGCCCGGAGGCGCGCCGATCAGCCGCGAAACGGTGTGCTTCTCCATGTACTCCGACATATCGAAGCGCAGTAGCTCCACGCCCATCAGGTTCGCAAGTTGCTTGGCGACCTCCGTCTTGCCGACACCGGTCGGGCCGGTGAACAGGTAGCAGCCAATCGGCTTCTCCGGCTCGCGAAGGCCCGCGCGCGACAGCTTGATGGCGCTCGACAAGGCGGTGATTGCGTTGTTCTGGCCGAACACAAGCCGTTTGAGGTCCTTCTCGAGGTTGCCGAGCACCTCGGCGTCCGACTTCGTGACGGTCTTGGGCGGGATCCGGGCCATGGTCGCGACGGTCGCCTCGACCTCCTTCGTGGTGATGCGCTTCTTGCGCTTCTCTTCCGGGACGAGCATCTGCGAGGCGCCCGTCTCGTCGATCACGTCGATCGCCTTGTCCGGCAGCTTACGGTCGTTGATATATTTGGCCGAAAGCTCCACCGCGGCGCGCACCGCCTCGTTGGTGAACTTCGTCTGGTGAAATTCCTCGAAGTACGGCTTCAACCCCTTCAGGATCTCGACGGTGTCCTCCACGGAGGGCTCCTTGACGTCGATCTTCTGGAAGCGGCGAACAAGCGCGCGATCCTTCTCGAAGTGCTGGCGGTACTCCTTGTAGGTGGTCGAACCGATGCAGCGCAGCGAGCCGGCTTGAAGGGCGGGTTTCAGGAGGTTGGACGCGTCCATAGCGCCGCCGGAAGTCGCGCCGGCGCCGATGACGGTGTGGATCTCGTCGATGAAGAGGATCGCGCCGGGATAGTTCTCGATCTCCTTCATCACCGCCTTGAGGCGTTCCTCGAAGTCGCCGCGATAGCGCGTGCCGGCGAGAAGCGCGCCCATGTCGAGCGAGAAAATCGTGGCGTTGCGCAGCACTTCGGGAACTTCGCCGCGGATCACCTTGCGTGCGAGACCTTCGGCGATGGCGGTCTTGCCAACGCCGGGATCGCCCACGAGAAGCGGGTTGTTCTTTTGACGGCGGCAGAGCACCTGGATGGTGCGCAGCACTTCCTGTTCACGGCCGATCAGCGGGTCGATCTTGCCGTCGCGGGCTTTCTTGTTGAGGTTGACGCAGTAGGAGTTCAGCGCGTCCTGGTTGGCCTTGCGCTCCTCGGCGCCCTCGCCTTCCTCATCGGCGCCATGCGGCGGCCGGCTTTCGCTCATGCCGGGACGCTTCGCGATTCCATGGCTGATGTACTGGACGGCGTCGAACCGGGTCATTTCCTGTTCCTGCAGGAAATAGGCCGCATTGCTTTCGCGCTCGGCGAAGATCGCGACGAGCACGTTGGCACCGGTCACTTCCTCTCGGCCCGACGACTGGACGTGCACGACGGCCCGATGGATCACGCGCTGGAAGCCATTCGTCGGGGTCGCCTCGTCGATGGTTTCGGAGACGAGACCTTCCAGTTCGGTATCCAGATATTCGGTCAGACGTTCGCGCAGGACATCGATGTCGACATTGCAGGCGCGCATGACCCCAACCGCGTCGCGGTCATCGATCAGCGACAGCAAGAGGTGCTCGAGCGTCGCAAATTCATGCTTACGCTCGTTGGCGAATTCCAGCGCGCGGTGAAGGGCGGCTTCGAGGCTTTTCGAGAACGATGGCACGCGGACCTACTCTTTCTCCATGGTGCACTGCAGGGGATGTTGATTCTGCCGGGAGAAGTCCATCACTTGCGTGACCTTCGTCTCGGCAACCTCATAGGTGTAGACACCGCACACGCCGACGCCCTTTTGATGGACGTGCAGCATGATGCTCGTGGCTTCTTCGCGGCCTTTGTTGAAGAAGCGTTCCAGGACATAAACGACGAACTCCATCGGCGTATAATCGTCGTTCAACAGAAGAACCTTGTAAAGGCTCGGTTTTTTTGTTTTGGGACGGGTCTTGGTGACAATGCCGGTCTGGCCCTCGTCATCCGAGCCGCCATCGTCCGGTCCATCGCCTGAGCCGCTCGCCATGGTGAGCCCAAGCCAAGCGTCGAATTCGAATCCTTTCTCGGCGAGCTCGCGCGTGCCGGTCATTTCCACGTCATCCCTCGAACTTCGTATTCGCGCCGACCGCGCACCTTGAAAGGGGCCGTCGGCTCGGTTCCAGGATGCGGCGCCATCCTGGTCATCGTCCACGCTGATTGCCGCATCGATCCGAACGCGATTTTCACCCAACTTTGCGTAACGAGCAACGCCCCCCTGTGCTAGATGCGGCGGTCGCTGACATCTTGTTAAACGATGAAGACGGACATCAGATCCACACCCGGTCGTCCCCTCGGCTCAAGTTGAAGATGGTGTCGCATCTCGACACAAAAAAGGCCCGGGTGCGAGCCCGGGCCGATTCTCGTCTTGCTGAGCTGTTTGCGCCGGTAAGACGGCGCCAACATCGTCGATTCGCCAGCACTCGGGTTCGGCGCGTTGCTCATGATCAGCCCAACTCCCGGCGATTTCGCCGCGCAGGCCGTCAAACGCGCACTTCCCGATGTTGCCGGCCCGATGTTGCCGGCGCAAAACTCAGTTGTTGTACTGGAAAGCCTTTTCCAGCGGCTTCGTGGCGTCTTTCGCCATGTTGGCATACATGCCGCCGACCTTCGTCATCTGATGCATGTATTCGTCGTAGGCGCGCTTGGCGAAGCTCGACTGAATTTCGAAAGCCTGATCCAGCGACTTGGCGGCCATGAGCTTTTCGAAAGTGGCGGTCGTGTCCTCGAACGAGCGGCGGGTGTAGTCGGTCATTTCGGCGGCGATGGCCTGCCAGCCCTTGCTCCACTCGCCCATCAGCTTCATCGAAGCTTCCATGTTCTGCTCGTTAAGCTTCTGGAATTCCTCGAGGCCTTTGATGTTCTCGAAGCCTTTCATGGTGTTGAACTCCATTTTGAGTCTCCCATCGGTTGTCTGTCAAAAATCGGATAGCGGCCCATTCCTCCGCGCTCCGCTCCTAGAAGCGGCGCCGTCCCGCTACCTCCTTGGTCTACAAATGTTGCCACGCTTGTGGTTCGCGGACTTGAACGCAGCTAAGCAGATTTTGTTGCATTGCACAATGGCGGGCGATTTCAGCAGTGGACAAAGCATTAACCAGCCTGCAACCGCGTCCGGATTAGGATGTGCGTTAAGGTTGAGACAATGCCCTCGATACGCCCAAAAGCGGTCAAGAAAGCATGGTCTCACAAACCGAGGTCCATAAGCCCCGGCCAAGGGGCGGACACAGCAGTAACGGGGTTAGGCGATTCACGTGGCATTCGGCCAGCAACAGGCAGGGATCACGGCTTGCGCGCGTCTCATCGGACGTGCCGCTGTCGGCCGCTTGTGCGCCGCACTTGTCCTGTTCGTGGCGATGTGCCTCTCGGCGGTGTCTTCCGCTCAGGCTTCGAAATACGCTTCCATCGCCTACGATGCCAACACGGGCAAGGTGCTCTTCGGCACCAACGAGAACGAGGCGCGCTATCCCGCGTCGCTGACCAAGATCATGACGCTCTACATCGTCTTCGATCTGATCGAGCAGGGACGTCTTTCCTACAATACCAAGATCCGCTTCAGCGCGCAGGCCGCCGCTCAGCCGCCCTCGAAGATCGGGCTCGACGTCGGCGAATCGATCCGGCTGATCGACGCCATCAAGGCGTTGGTCACAAAGAGCGCCAACGACGTGGCCGTCGCCGTGGCCGAGCACATCGCCGGTTCCGAAGCCGCATTCGCCCGCGTGATGACGAGCCGCGCCCGCAAGCTGGGCATGAACAACACGACCTTTCACAACGCGTCCGGTCTGCCCGACAGCCGGCAGATGACGACGGCGCGCGACATGATCCGCCTCGGCCTGCGCATTCAGGAAGACTTTCCCGAGCGCTACAAGCTGTTCAAGACAAAGTACTTCAAGTATCGCGGCAAAACGTACAAGAACCACAACGCCCTGTTGGGAAGCTTCCCGGGCGTCGACGGCATCAAAACCGGTTACATCCGCGCATCCGGCTTCAACCTGGTCTCCTCGGTGAAGCGGGACGGCAAGCACGTGATCGCTGCGGTGTTCGGCGGCAAGACCGGGCGCAAGCGCAACGCTCTGATGCGCTCGCTCCTGTCGCGCGCTTTGAAGAAGGCATCGCCGACCAAGACCCGCAAACCGCTTTTGATCGCCAAGCCGCGTCCGGTCATGCGGCCGAAGCTACCCGTGCAGAAGCCAGATCAGGGGCCGGTGCTCGACCAGCGCATCGAAGTCGGCCGGGCCGCCGAACCGCGTCCGGCCGTGCGCCCCCGCGCGAAGCTCAAGCCCTCGATTGCCATTGCCCGCGTCCGCCCCGGCGACGTCACGCAGCGCGCCGCTACCGGCAACGCCGATGTCGCCGCTGCGCCGGCCGATGGCGGGTTATGGCGGGACAGCGGGAACGCCACCGCGCAGAACGCAGCGGAGCCGGCCCGGGAACGTGGCACGGGACGTGCGCCCGGAACGCTACAGGATCAGCTCGCCGCGCTCCTGGCACGGAGCAGCCTTGCGCAAGCCGCGCTTATCCCGTCTCCAGAGGCTCAGGAAGGCGGCGAAGAGCAGGGCTCAACCGATCAGGACGCCGAACCGAATTATGCGGCCGGACACCCGGCCGCCGCCGCCGCTGCTCCATCGGGCGGTTTGGCGGGCGGTATGGCGATACAGGTCGGCGCCTATACCAGCCATGGCGAGGCCGAGGCCCGTTTGGCTCAGGTCGCGCGTCTTGGCGACCGCCTGCTCGATGGCTTCACGCCGGAGGTCCCGTCTTTCGAGCGCGGCGCGACGCGTTTTTACCGCGCCCGCTTCGCCGGCTTCGACCCCGCCACGGCCAAGGCGGCGTGCTCCGAACTGGAGCGCCGGGGTGTCGACTGCTTCGTGGTCCGGCGTTAAAATTCACGTCACAGACGCTCGGCAGACCGCTCTGACCATCAGCGTCTGTTATATTCGTGCGAAATATTCCTAAGTTCGCCTGATCAAATAGATCTGCTAGCACCAATGGGGTACAGCGGCGAGATAGCCGTCGCCTTGGCAATCGCCCGCTCGCGCATCGCTTGCCGTTAAGCGAGCCAAACCATTTCTACGCCCCGGCGGTGCGCCGGACGGGCTTCTTCGTTCGAGTTTCTTTAACCACGATAAGCGCCCTAAACGATCATCGGAGGACCTCATGGCCAGTGCAGTTGTCGCACTCAAAACCGGATGCCCGGTCTCTCATGCCGCCGCCCAGCATGCCGCAGGCGGCGGAACCACCAACCGCGACTGGTGGCCCAACCAGCTCAACATCGACATCCTTCACCAGCATTCCGCCCTGTCCAACCCGATGGGCGAAGCGTTCAGTTACGCCGAAGCGTTCAAATCGCTCGACCTCGATGCGGTGAAGCAGGACATCTACGCGCTGATGAAAGAGTCCCAGGACTGGTGGCCGGCCGATTACGGCCATTACGGTCCGCTTTTCATCCGCATGGCCTGGCACTCGGCCGGCACCTACCGCACGGCGGATGGCCGCGGCGGCGCAGGTTCGGGCACGCAGCGGTTCGCGCCGCTGAATAGCTGGCCGGACAACGCCAACCTCGACAAGGCGCGCATGCTCCTGTGGCCGATCAAGCAGAAGTACGGCCGCAAGCTTTCCTGGGCCGATCTCATGATCCTCGCCGGCAACTGCGCGCTGGAGGACATGGGCCTCAAGACGTTCGGCTTCGGTGGCGGCCGCGAGGACGTCTGGGAGCCGGAGAAAGACATCTACTGGGGCGCCGAGGGCGAATGGCTCGCCACCAGCGACAAGTCCAACAGCCGCTACACGGGCGATCGCGAACTCGAAGCGCCGCTTGCGGCCGTCCAGATGGGCCTCATTTACGTCAACCCGGAAGGTCCGGACGGCAATCCGGACCCTGTCGCATCCGGCCGCGACATCCGCGAGACCTTCGCACGCATGGCCATGAACGATGAAGAGACCGTGGCACTGACGGCCGGCGGTCACACGTTCGGTAAGTGTCACGGCGCGTCGCTGGCCGACGATCATGTCGGTCCGGAACCGGAAGCCGCGGGCATCACGTCCATGGGCCTGGGCTGGCACTCCACGTATGAGAGCGGCATGGGTCCGCAGGCCATCACCAGCGGCATCGAAGGCCCCTGGACGCCCAACCCGACGAAATGGGACATGGGCTATTTCGACATGCTGTTCGGGTATGAATGGGAGTGCGTGAAAGGCCCCGGCGGCGCCTGGCAGTGGACGCCGAAAGACCTCAAGGACGAGGACTACGCGCCGCAGGTCGACGGCAACGGCAAGGTCAAGCCGATCATGACCACCGCCGACATGGCGATGCGCATGGACCCGGCCTACGAGAAGATCTCGCGCCGTTTCCACCAGAACCCGGACGAGTTCGCCGACGCCTTCGCGCGCGCATGGTTCAAGCTGACCCACCGCGACATGGGACCCAAGCAGCTTTTCCTCGGCAAGGAAGTCCCGAGCGAAGAACTGATCTGGATGGACCCCATTCCGGAAGTCGACCACCCGCTGATCGACGACGCCGACATCGCCAACCTGAAGGATAAGATCCTGGCGAGCGGCCTTTCGGTCTCCGAACTCGTGTCGACCGCCTGGGCCTCCGCCTCGACGTTCCGCGGTTCGGACAAGCGGGGCGGCGCCAACGGCGCGCGCATCCGCCTTGCCCCGCAGAAGGACTGGGAGGTCAACGAGCCGGCGAAGCTGTCGAAGGTGCTCGACACCCTCGAAGGCGTGCAGAAGTCGTTCAACGAGGCGCAGTCGGGCGGCAAGAAGGTCTCGCTGGCCGATATCATCGTGCTGGGCGGCTGTGCGGCGGTCGAAAAGGCGGCGAAGGATGCCGGGCACGACGTCACCGTGCCGTTCACGCCGGGCCGGATGGACGCCAGCCAGGAACAGACCGACGTCGAATCCTTCTCCTGGATGGAGCCCGAGGCCGACGGTTTCCGCAACTGGCAGAAAGGCGCTTTCACCGTATCGGCCGAAGAGATGCTGCTCGACCGCGCGCAGCTTCTGACGCTCACGGCGCCCGAGATGACCGTGCTGATCGGCGGCCTGCGCGTCCTCGGCGCTAACCATGGCGACAGCCAGCACGGCGTCTTCACCAAGGAACCGGGCAAGCTGACGAACGACTTCTTCGTCAACCTGCTCACCATGGGAACGACGTGGCAGGCGACGAACGACGATGAAACGGAATTCGAGGGCCGCGACCGCAAGTCCGGCGACCTGAAGTGGACAGGCACGCGCTGCGACCTGATCTTCGGCTCGAACTCGCAGCTTCGCGCGCTGGCGGAAGTCTATGGCTGTTCGGACAGCCGCGAGGTCTTCGTGAAGGAGTTCGTCAAGGCCTGGGACAAGGTCATGAACCTCGACCGGTTCGACGTCACGGCCTGAGTACCGGCCTGAGCCTAGATCGTGTTCAGTTCAGACTGAAACACGATCTTGTTTCTTTCGCTCACGGGCCGCATCGGCCTTCGGCCGAGCCCTGCGCGAGCGCGCCGCAAAGCGGCGGACCGCGGTCGCGGTCTTGGAGCGCGTCCATCAAACATGAACGCGCTCTAATCTCGCCCCGTGACACACAACGGGCGCACAAGACGAAAGCCCAGGCAGGTCTCCCCGGCCTGGGCTTTTTGTCTTGTTCAAAAGTGATCAGACAGCACTTCACCCAGCAATTCTTCGATTTGTTTAGACGTTAAATGCTCAGACAAAAAAGCAAAATATTTGGGCCCCGACCTCATTTTTTCCGCCCCCGCCCCTTCCGGCACCAATCCAGACGCTTCTGCTTTCGAGTGCAACACACCAATAAATTGGTTCATTCGCAATCCGCTCTTTTTCTGATATTGCTGAAAGCGTGACTGCATCGGACTTTGGGTCTTCTTTGCCCGGGTTACCTTACTAGCCGGCCGAAGGTAATCGACAGCCTGGGAAACGAATTTATCAACGCCCAGATCGGTAACGTCGCGTGCGAGCTGCTCGATGAGCTTCGCATCGACCTTCAGCTGTCGCTGGCGCCTCAAACAGTCGAGTACGTTAACAGTCCCTTCTCTCATACGGCCTCTATCGATGACTCTCCTTGGCGCACCTTCTCTGCCAATTCGTGCGCAAGCTTCCTCAAGGCACCTGCCACTCTCTCCGCCCGTTGCTGTTCAAGTCGTGCGCGGATAATCTTTGCCGGATTGGTACCTGGATACCTAGGTCCGGTACTCGCGGGTCTTGGACTCAAATAACCTGAATCAGGAACTCTCGTATTAAGTAGACTTGCCTTGAACCGCGATAACCCTCCAGCCCCTAACAACTCTTGCCCGAGTATTTCTTTCAAAACCAAAGCCTCATAGTCAGCTCCTTCAGCGAGCTCGTCATTCGATACATCGAGGTTTCCGATTCTTGCGAAGTTTGCCAGCGTCCAAAGCTGCTTTCCAGCCCCGCTGCCGTAGCTAAAGCTAAGCCCATAGAAGTCTTTCAGGAGTGGTTCAATATTGCTTAGTCCGTGCGTCGCGTACTTATCGCAGCGAAAGGGAACGACTATATCGGTAGCAGCGTCCAGAGCGAACTTCGACAGTGGCGATGAGCTTGGATTGCAGTCGATAAAAATGAAATCATATTCGTACGAAAGTTCCTGAATCGAGTTTTGGAAATTCTGGAACAAGCGGCCATGTACTTCTACGTCTAAAAGGTGCCCGTATTTTTTCGCTGCTACGCCGCATGGAACTAAAGAAAAATTTTTGTCTGTTCTAGGATCGTGATACAAAACCGTCGCCGACGAGTAGGCACTTATGTTGTTTGAAACGCCACCTGCGAAAGCAAACGGCTCGAAAAAATCAGCACCCACTCGCTGCCGGTCAGGCTCTAACATGCCGACAAGGTTCCGGCCTCTGGCGGCGAGATCACGAAGCTCTTTTTGGCTAATAAAAAGGGAGCTCAGGTTCGATTGAGCATCACAATCTATCATTAGAACCGACTTGCTGTGGTTCTTTGACTCGAACAACTCGGCTGCCAAATGAGAACAAAGTGTAGTCTTACCTACTCCGCCTTTGAAATTGTAGAAGGCTAATATTGGACAACCGCGGTCGGAGGGGTTGGACAACGCTCGCTCAATTTCTCGCAGAACTCGTTCGGTCAGCCGGATTGTACTTTGATCGGGCCGCAGTCGCCCCCAATCAATGTCCCGCAGCAGCTTGGTCCAACGCTCCGACCTGTAAAAGGCCTTGGGGCTCAACACTACGGGGATGACCTTCTTCTGTTCGCGAACGCTTTGTTTGACTTCACCGTACACAGCATCGCTACAGAGAGACCGTTCGGTAAGCAGTGTCACGACCGATCGAGAAGCTAGCAACGCCTCATCAATTTTTGCTCTGAAGCTGTCGCCTCGCTTTAAATGGAAGTCATTCCAAACACGAAAACCGCGACGCTCGAGGTGCTCTTTGATCCTGAGCGCTTTCGTCGTATCGTCGTGCGAATAGCTAATAAATGTATCGTATTTCTGCATAATAACCCCCGTACGCACACGAACCAACATTGGCGCGACAGCGCGCTTTTGTCTAGGGTGGAGGCTGTTTAGCGATCCGCCAGCAGCACGTCCTTTGCTTCGTTGATCTTCGAGGCAAGGTAGGTCGAGCCGCCGCGGTCGGGGTGGAGCTTGAGCATCAGCTCCTTGTGCGCGCGGCGGATGGAATCGGCCGTGGCACCGGGCTTCAGCCCCAGGATCTCATAAGCCTCGTCCTTCGACATGCGGCCGTCGGGACCGGCCATTTCCTGTTCGCCGCGCTCCATATCTTCGCGCCACGACGGATAGGCGCGGTCGAGAAAGGCCTCGATGAGCTGCGCGGAGGCCGGATCGTCGATTTTCACGTCGTGCCAGAGCAGCGCCAGCTCGGCGGGTTTCAGGCGCTCGATCCGCCGGCCCTTGAAGATGCCCTTGATGACCTTGCCGGAAATATCGCCAGTGTCATGATCGAGTTGCATCTCCAGATATTCGGTTTTCACTTCCGACGTCTGCCCCGGCGACTTGCTCGCGGTCGGCACCCCCGCGGACGTTAAAAGGTAGAGCCCGGCCAGCACCAGCGGGAAGGCGTAGGCGATGGCACCGCGCACCGCCAGCGCGACGGCGACCAACAGCAGCACCCCGCCCAGCATTTTCTTGGCGGTGCGCCACAGACGCGCATTACGGCCGCCCGACGCGCCGTGGACGACGACCAGAACGACCGCCAGCAGCAGGAGGCCTAGGAGCAGATACTGCATGGCTTGGGGAACGAGCCTTTATCCGGAATCGATCTCTGACAACCGGTCTATATGATTTCCCGGCGGGGCGGAATCGGTTCGTCCGTGCGCGTCCCGGGGCGCGCTGGCGGTCACTTGCGTTTCGTGCCGTCGAGTTGTTCGAGGAGGAGCTGCGTCGA
The DNA here is from genome assembly GCA_965226995.1 of Filomicrobium sp. Classification (GTDB taxonomy): domain Bacteria; phylum Pseudomonadota; class Alphaproteobacteria; order Rhizobiales; family Hyphomicrobiaceae; genus Filomicrobium. The sequence continues at coordinate 516,122 of CBDDFK010000004.1, read as the reverse complement.
ACGGCCAGGCGATGCCAGCTTGCGCAACGCATCGCGCCCCCCGGCGGCATAGACGGCGACGGCCGTGAGAAGTTCGCGCAGTTGCGCCGCGGAGCCGGCATCGAAGGGGCACCAGGCCCCTTTCGTCAGGCGGGCCAGTTCACGGAAGGCGCGCTCCACCTGCGGGTCGCGTCCCTCCTGGAACAGGAACATCGGCACGCCGAGAAGTCCCAGTTCTCCCGCCGCGTGCGCCAAGTCGTCGATGTTCTCCTCCATGGCGTCGCCGACGAAGACGAGCGCGTCGACGCGTTTCTGGCGCGCTTCCTTGCGGGCCCGTGACAGGACCTTGGAAATCTGGGTGCGGCCGCCCTCGCAGCGAATGCCGGTCATCAGCCGCTGCAGCTCCATGGGATCGCTGACGAACTTCGATGCGCGGCACTCGCCGTAGCCGCGAAAGTAGATGAGCTGAACATCGAGCCCGCCAATGTCGCGCACGGCTGCGAACATCTCCGATTGCAGCGAAAGCGCGAGATCCCAGGTCGGCTGGCGGCTCATGGTCGCGTCCATCGCGAAGATCAGCCGGCCGCGCGTACCGGCGGCATTGCGCGGCGCCAGTTGTTTCACCTTGCCGAGGAAACTTGCAATCTCGTCAGGGGTCGAGCGTCCGGCCGGAACGGTATCCGCATCGCGGCGCGCCGGGGCGCCGTGGCCGGCAGCGCCACCCGGGATCGCCGTATCCGTCCGGGTGCGGGTCTTGTGGTCGCGTTTGTCGTCGCTCATGGGCTCTCTCACCGGCCTCCCCAACCTCGCAGATGGGACCTCGACCGCCAAGCGACAAGCAGCGCGAGAACCCTGGGGCACGGCGGTTAGTCTTCCGAGACCCTTCGCAAGAGTTCCAGGTTGCCGCCGGTTGCCGTGATGTCGGTCGTGACGGTGCGTTCAGTGGCGAAACGGATCAGATAATTCGGACCGCCCGCCTTCGGCCCCGTACCGGAGAGCCCCTCGCCGCCGAAGGGTTGAACACCGACGACGGCGCCGACCTGATCGCGGTTGACGTAGAGATTGCCGACCCGGGCGTGTCGGGCCAGGTAATCGGCGGAGGATTGCAGGCGGCTGTGCAGTCCCAACGTCAGGCCGTAGCCCATATCGTTGATCGACTCGACGACCGCTTCGAAGCGGGCGGCGGCGTAGCGGATTACATGCAGGACCGGGCCGAAGGTCTCGCGCTCCAGCGCCTCCAGGCCTTGGATCTCATAGGCGGCGGGCGTCACATAGCTGCCGACGCGGCACGCTTCCGGCAGCGGACAGTCAACGATCTCGCGCGCCGTCCGGCCCATCGACAGCTTATGAGCGTCGAGCGAATCCTGCGCCTCCTCGTCGATGACCGGACCGATGTCGGTCGCGAAGTCCATCGGATCGCCGATTTCAAGCGCGGTGACGGCGCCTGCGATCATGGTGATCGTCCGGTCGGCGATATCTTCGTTGACGAACAGAACGCGGGCCGCGGAGCAGCGCTGGCCGGCGCTATCGTAGGCTGACGTCACGACATCGCGGACAACCTGTTCGGGAAGGGCTGTAGAGTCGGCGAGCATGGCGTTGATGCCGGCGGTTTCGGCAATGAAGGGAATAATGGGACCGCGACGCTCGGCGAGGTTGCGCTGGATCGTCCAGGCGGTGGCGTTCGAGCCGGTGAAAGCGACGCCGGCGATGCGCGGGTCGCGGATCAGCGCCTGGCCGATGTCGCCGCCGCCCGGTAGCAGGCTCAGCGCGCCGGCAGGGATACCCGCCTCAATCAGCAGGCCGATTGCGGCGTAGGCGGTGAACGGGGTCTGCTCGGCGGGCTTGGCGACGACCGTGTTGCCGGCGGCCAGCGCGGCGGCGGCCTGACCGGTGAAGATGGCGAGCGGGAAGTTCCAGGGCGTGATGGAGACGAACGCTCCCCGGCCGCGCAGGCTGATCGTATTCGTCTCGCCCGTCGGCCCCGGCAGACTGACCGGCTGAGCGAACAACCGGCGCGCCTCTGTCGCGTAATAGCGCAGGAAAATCGACGGCCTCGCGCACCTCGTCCTGCGCCGCGCGCAGCGTCTTGCCACCTTCGCGGATCATCAGCGCCATAAGGCGCGTGCGATCGCGCTCGTATAAATCGGCGGCCTTTTCCAGGCAGCGGGCGCGATCCTCGGCAGGTGTCCGCTCCCAGGCGCGAAACGCCGCCAGCGCGGCGGTCAGCGCTTCGTCAACGTGTGCGGGCTCACTCCAGTTGATGGTACCGAGCCGGGCACGGCGGTCGTGCGGGCAGCAACGGATCTGCGCGCGCGCTTCATCGATCCGGGCCGATCCGTCGATCACCGGACCGGCGACGAGGCCGCCGGCAAGAGCCTCATCCATCGCGGGATAAAGGTCGTTGCGCACCGCCGGATCGTCGAGCGCGAGCCCGGCGCTGGCCTTGCGTTGCGGCTGAAAGATCTCGCGCGGACGCGGCAACGCTTCGGCTGACATGCCGGCGGCGCGCTCATTCTCGACCTTGGCGATGGGATCGGCCACCAGGTCCTCGGCCGCGGTGTCGTCGTGCGCGAATCGGTTGACGAAGGATGTATTGGCGCCGTTTTCCAGCAAGCGCCGGACGAGATAGGGCAAAAGATCGTCGTAATCGCCGACGGGTGCATAGATGCGGCAAGGGGCTCCCATCTTATCCGGCGCGACGACTTCACCGTAAAGCGCTTCGCCCATGCCGTGGAGGCGCTGGAACTCGAAGGGATGGTTCCCGGAAGCGACCTTGGCCGCGGCAACCGTGTGGGCGTTATGCGTGGCGAACTGCGGGTAGAACGCCTTGCGGTCGGACTGCAGATAGCGAATGCAGGCAAGGTAGGAGACATCCGTGTGCCGCTTGCGCGAGAAGACGGGGTAGCCCTCCAATCCACGCTGCTGGGCCCATTTTATTTCGCTGTCCCAGTAGGCGCCTTTCACAAGCCGTACGGGGATCCGCTTGCCCTTGCGCTCGGCCAGCCGGCGCAGCCAGCGCAGCATCGGCATGGCGCGCTTGGAGTAGGCCTGCACGGCGATGCCGAGTCCGTGCCAGTTGTTGAGCGCCGGGTTGAGATAGGCCTGGGCGAAAACCGCCGCGGTCAGGTCCATCCGGTCCTGTTCCTCGGCGTCGATGGTGACGGGAATGCCCTGGGCGCAGGCGGCACGCAGGATCTTCGTCAGCGTTGGCATCAACTCGCTGGCAAGGCGGAATTCCTTGCCCGGCTCGAAGCGGGGATGCAGGGCGGAAAGCTTGATGGACAGGCCGGGCCGGCGCATCAGCGCATCGGGGTGGGCTGTCGCCAGCGGACCTGCCGCGCGGGCGATCGCCATCAAGGCATCCATGTAGCGCCCGGCGTAGCGGTCGGCGTCGGCGTGCGTGCGCGCCGCCTCGCCGAGCATGTCGTAGGAGAGCGTGAAGCCGCGTTTTTCATAGCTGCCGGCGCGTTTCAGGGCGTCCTGGATCGTTGCACCGAAAACGAACTGATCGCCCAGAAGCCGGATGGCGTGACGCATCGCCTGCCGGATGACCGGTTCGCCGGAACGCAGGACGAGCCGCTTCAAGGTGCCCGCCGCGCCGCCGACCTCGCCCGTGGCGCCGCCGAGCTTCATCAGACGGCCGGTCAGCAGGAGGCCCCACGTCGAGGCGTTGACGAACAGGCTTTCGGAATGGCCCAGGTGCCGGTCCCATTCGCCTTCGGCGATCTTCTCGGCGATCAGCCGGTCGGCGGTCTCGCTGTCGGGAACGCGCAACAGCGACTCGGCGAGGCACATCAGAATGACGCCTTCCTCGCTCGAAAGGTCGTATTCGCGCATGAAAGCGTCGATCCCGCTGTGTTCCAGCGGACTGGCGCGCGCCGCCCGTACCAATTGCCCGGCGATCTCGGCGATCCGGCGGCGTTCGGCCTCGGTGTACTGGGCGCGTTCGATGAGACCGGCGACAAGCCGGCCTTCGTCCATCAGATAGTACGAGCTGAATTCGTCGCGCTCGGGACCGGCATCGAGACCGCGTATAAACGGCTCGAAATCATCCAGTTCGCTCTCCGCAGCGGCCATGGTCGTCCCTCGCGATTAGTCTTCATCCAACAGACGACTCAACAGTTAGCTTCATTGTTATCATATTGGTGCGCAGCCGCAGCATGGCGAATCGTCAACAAGACCGGAGTGAAAGTCGTGGCCAAGGAGCCGGAGAAACAGCAAGAGTCCGCCGCCGGCAAGGAGGCCGCAGGCGATGGCTCCAAGCCGCCCCGGCAAGCGGCCAAGAAGCCGGCGGCTAAAAAGCGTTCGGCGAGCAAGCCCGCCGGAAAGTCAGTCGCCAAGGAAACAGCGACCGTCTCGAAAGCCAGGAAGGCGCCCGCAAAGAAGGCGGCGACGACTTCCAAGGAAGCGCCCAAGGCAGCTTCGAAGACCAAAGAGCCGAAGGCCGGGTCGCCCTCCAAGGCAACCAAGGCTTCGGCAAAGCCACAGGCGAAAGCGGCGCTTCAAGTGCTGCGCACGACCGACGACCTCAACGCCGCGACCGAAAAGTGGCGCCGGCACGGAGAGACGATCGCGCTCGTTCCGACCATGGGCGCCCTGCACGGCGGCCACGAAGCGCTGGTCAAGAAAGCCGCCGAGATCGCCGATCACGTCGTCGCTTCGATCTTCGTCAACCCAACGCAGTTCGCTGCGCATGAAGACCTCGATCGCTATCCACGCAGCGAGGCGCGCGATGTCGAGGCGCTGGACAAGCTCGGCGTGGAAATCGTCTGGGCCCCCGGGGTCGATGTCATGTACCCCGACGGGTTCACCACCCACGTCGCCCCGGGCAGCGCCGCGAAGGGCCTCGAATCCGACTTCAGGCCGCATTTCTTCGGCGGCGTCGCGACAGTGGTGGCCAAGCTCTTCAACCAGGTGCGCCCGCGTTATGCTGTGTTCGGCGAGAAGGACTACCAGCAGCTCATCGTCGTCTCGCAACTGGCACGCGACCTGGACATGGGGCTTGAGATCGTCGCAGTGCCCACGGTTCGCGAGGACGACGGCCTGGCGCTTTCGTCGCGCAACGCTTACCTCAGCGAACGGCAACGGGCGGTGGCTCCGAACCTCAACATGGTGCTCAACGAGGTCGCGCATGCGGCCGCCAGCGGCGCGAGCATCTCCCATCTCAAGGCCGCCGCTCAGGTTCGGCTCCTGACGCTGGGGTTTTCGAAGGTCGACTATGTGGAAATCCGCGATGCTGCGACGCTCGAACCCTACGACGTCGATGCCGGCCGCCCAGGGCGGGTGCTTGGCGCGGCGTATCTGGGCCGAACGAGGCTTATCGACAATGTCGCGGTCGGGCTGTGACGCAGGCCACCATTCCGATTTCAGATGACGAGCCGTCCGGCGGAAGGAGGAAACGATGCTCTCGAACCAGAACCTGATCTACGGCGGCATTGCCGGCGCGGTCATCGGTATCCTCGTGGCGCTCGGTCAGGCATGGTGGAACAGCGATAACTCAATGCTGGGCGCCGTGCAGCTCATCTCCTTCGCGATCGTCGGGGCGATCGGCGGGATTCTGGCCTTCGGGCTGCGGGGCTCGCTCGGCGAAGACGACAAATGATCCCCGGACCGTGACCTCCCGGCGCTTGCCAAGCAGCGCCCGACCGTGGCACGGAAACGGGCCTTACGCCTGAGACGAGATTCGCGACATCCGCTTTGCACCGCCTTGTCCCGCTTACGGTGCCCGAACAAGCGATCGCGACTGCGAGCGCGGGACTTATACCGACATGGCCAAACCCCAAGCCAGCGACCTGTTCGCGACGCCAGAGAAGAGCTTGAGCACGAACAAGGAAACGACCCGCGGGCGCAAACCGGCTGACGCCGAGAGCGCCTACACCGCCGCCGATATCGAGGTCCTCGAAGGTCTCGAGCCGGTTCGCCGGCGTCCCGGCATGTATATTGGTGGCACCGACGAAAAGGCGCTGCACCACCTTTTCGCCGAAGTCATCGACAACGCCATGGACGAGGCGGTGGCCGGTCACGCGAACCGCATCGAAGTGCGGCTCGACGCCGACGGCTATCTGACGGTGACCGACAACGGCCGCGGCATCCCGGTGGACTCGCATCCCAAGTTCAAGACCAAATCCGCCCTCGAAGTCATCATGACGACGCTGCATGCCGGCGGCAAATTCGACGGCAAGGCCTACCAGACATCCGGCGGTCTGCACGGTGTCGGCGTCTCGGTCGTCAACGCGCTCGCCGACGATCTCGAAGTCGAGGTCGCGCGCGGCCAGCAGCTCTACCGCATGGCGTTCTCGCGCGGGGTCGCACAAGGTAAGCTGCAAAAACTCGGCGCGATCAAGAACCGGCGCGGAACGAAAGTTCGTTTCCATCCGGACCCGGAAATCTTTGGACGCGGCGCGGCCTTCAAGCCGGCGCGGCTGTTCACGATGGCACGCTCGAAGGCGTACCTCTTCGGCGGCGTCGAGATACGCTGGAGCTGCGATCCGGGACTCATTTCCGGCGATACGCCGGCCGAGGCGGTGTTCCATTTCCCCGGCGGACTGCGGGACTACCTTTCCGAGACCATTAACGGCAGCACACAGGTCACCGGCGACCTGTTCGCCGGCCGTGTCGAGAAGGAAGGCGGACACGGTTCGGTCGAATGGGCCGTGGCGTGGATCTCCAACGCCGACGGTTTTACCCGCTCGTACTGCAACACGATCCCGACCGGAGAAGGCGGCACGCACGAGAACGGCCTGCGGCAAGCGCTGACCAAGGGACTTCGCGCCTACGGCGATCTCGTCGGCAACAAGAAGGCCTCCCAGATCACCGCCGAGGATACGATGAGCACGGCGGCTGCGATGCTGTCGGCCTTCATCCGCGAGCCGGAATTCCAGGGGCAGACAAAAGACAAGCTCGCCACGGTCGAGGCCCAGCGCATCGTCGAGACAACGGTGCGCGACGCTTTCGACCATTGGCTGGCCGAGCGCCCGCAACAGGCGACGAAGCTGCTCGAATGGACCATCGAACAGGCTGAGGACCGGCTTCGCCGGCGGCGCGAGAAAGAGGTCAGCCGCCAGTCCGCCACGCGTAAGCTGCGGCTCCCAGGCAAGTTATCGGACTGCACCATCCGCTCGGCTCAAGGGACGGAGATCTTCATCGTCGAGGGCGATTCGGCCGGCGGCTCCGCCAAGAGTGCGCGTAACCGCGAGACGCAGGCGGTGCTGCCGCTTAGGGGCAAGATCCTCAACGTCGCCAACGCATCGGCCGCCAAGCTGTCGCAGAACCAGTTGCTGTCGGATCTCGTCCAGGCCCTGGGAGCTGGTATCGGCAAGCACTACACCGATGACGACCTGCGCTATGAGCGCGTGATCATCATGACGGACGCCGACGTCGACGGCGCGCATATCGCGTCGCTATTGATCACGTTCTTCTACCAGCAGATGCCGGAACTGATCGACAAGGGCCATCTGTATCTGGCCGTGCCGCCGCTGTTCAAACTCACGCACGGCGCGAAATCGGTCTATGCGCGCGATCCTGAGCACAAGGACGAGCTCATGAAGAGCGAGTTCAAGCCGAATGCGAAGGTGGAGATCAGCCGGTTCAAAGGTCTGGGTGAAATGAGCGCCGCGCAGCTCAAGGAAACGACGATGGATCCGAAGACGCGCACGCTCTTGCGGGTCGAAGTCGGCGAAGACGAAAAGAACGAGATCGCCGCCGCCGTCAACGCGTTGATGGGCTCGAAGCCGGAAGCGCGTTTCCGCTTCATCCAGGACAACGCGGCATTCGCCACCGACCTGGATATCTGACGGACGCCCCGGCGAATTCAGTGCCGAAAGCCTTTAGCCGAGGCTATCGTCCCGGGACCGCGAGGATCTCAGCCGTTGCGTGAGGCGTCGACCTGCCGTTGCAGCGCCGCGCGGTCATTGATATCGGCTTCGGCAACCGCTCCGTCGTCCACGTGGATCTTGTTTCCCTGCGGCGTGTATTTGGGCCCGAGGACATCCACGATGCCCGGGATTTCCGCTTCCTCGCCCTGCTGCCAGCCGTTCACGACCGTCGCCTGAGCGGCGTACTTCTCGTCCTTGCTCATCAGGTAATCGTGGAAGTCGCGGAGCTTGTAGTGCGGGACGGAAGCATTGATGTGATGCGGCAGGTGATAGTCCATTCCGAACGGGAAGACGGCATACCGCAGGAACGGATTGACGTTGAATACGCGCGAGTTTGTGTAGCGGCCACGGTCGGCATTTCCGTGCTGCACCCACTCCCGCAGCACCATGAACAGCGGAAACGTCGAGAAAAGCGGTAGCAGCCAGAGGAGCGCGAAGTACGCCCACGCCGGGGCACCGGTCAGATAGCCGGTGAGCGTCAGACCGCCGTAGACCAGCGTCATGTAGCTGATGCGTTGAATGGTGGTCGAACTGTGCGGGATCACCGGATCGATCAGGCTCTGGGCGAAAGCGCTTTCTGGCAGCCGCGAATAGTACACGACGAGCGCAGCGTAGCTTGCCAGCATCGTGCCCAGCGCAATGCCGACCATGAGATCGAGGTTGGCGCCGAAAAGCGCCGCGGTGAAGAGGCCGATGTGCCAGAACGGCGTCACGACCATGTAGAGGACGCCCCAGCGGACGGCCCACGGCGAGCCGGGCTTGTCCGGCTTGGCGTAGGGGTTGTTGCCCATGCCGAGCGCCGAGTATTTGGCCCGGGCCAGGATGTAGCTGACCAGACGAACAGGATTGAGCTGCCGCACGATGGCCCATGCGAAATCGATATGGGCAATCGGAAAGTCGAGCCAATGGCCCGATTCGTCGGCCTGACCGAAGTTCGGATCGCGCTCGGGATCGTTGACGAACTGGTGGTGCGAAAGGTGGTGCAGGCGAAAGGCGTATGTCGAGGTGTAAATCGGAAATGCGCCGAGCCAGTCGGACGCCAGTTCGTTCATCCTGCGGTCCGCGAAAAGGATGTAGTGCGTCCCCTCGTGGACAATGCCGCCGAGTTGGTGCTGGGAAGCGCCGATGATGAGAACCGCGACAAACGTCGCCGGGATGTTCCACCACCAGCCGAGGCCCGCGTCAGCGACGAGGCCATAGCTCCAGATGGTCGCGACGACGGTGGCGGCGACGATCAGATAGACCTGACCGATGTAGAGAAAATTCGTGACGTTATCCCGCGCCTTGAGGGCTTGGATCGCTTCGCCGCGGGCACGGCGCCTGCCGCCTGAGTGTCCCGAAGTATTGACCGCGCTGTCCATCTACTCACACCGTTGATCGATCAGACCGGTTCGCCTTCCTTTTGAATTCGGGGAGGCTGAACGATTTCCCTTGTTACATGCCCGCGCCGCGCGACGGGTTCCGTTGGCGATGTCGCGATGGGGCACCCAGAAGCATACGCCGTAAAGGTTATCATCGCCTCATTCGCACCGGAGCGCTGTAAACGAGGGAACATCCGGCGCCGATACGCTCGTACTCCTGTCTGACGCTGCTCGAAGTCGTGCGATTACCTTCCTTCGAACCTCGACCGGCAGCAATCTGGAAGGCCTCATGCGTTGCATAGACCTGCACGTCAGATGCGAAGATGCGCCGCCAAAGTGTTCAAATGCAAGATACTTCTCCATTTTATTCGATAGCTCGATAAATATCTTTCGACTTCCGCCGCCATAACGCCGCACGTCTTCCAGCTTTGAGTATTTAGTCTGGCGCGCGCACAACGGTTCAATCGGCCGTGAGCCGCTGCGCGGCCGCACGCCGGGCCGTGCCACAGAGATGAGGATGCGATGAGGTCGCTGAGCGCCGAATTTGTCGGAACATTCGCCTATGTCGCCGCGATCTGCGGGGCCGCGCTGCTGCCCGGCGCGGACGGAAGCGTACAGGGTGGCCTGGCGGTGGCGCTGTCCGCCGGGTTCGCTTATGCGGCAATGTGCTATGCGCTGGGCGGCGCGGCGGGATGCCACTTCAACCCGGCGATCACGCTGGGTCTCGTGGCCGCTGGACGCTTCGAGACGCGCTCGGCGCTTCCCTATGTTGCCGCGCAAGTCGCCGGGGCGCTTCTAGCCGCGGGGTTGTTCGCATGGTTGGCGGAGATTTCGCCCGACAAGGCCATGCGCCCGCTGTCGGAGATCGCCAACACATTCGACGAGCAGGGCGCCGGGATTTCCGGTTTCGCGGTCGTTTTCGTCGCCGAAGGCCTGGCGGCCGCCTTGATCCTCGTACTCTTTCTCGGGGCGACGGCAGCGGGCGTGCCGCCCGGCTTCGCACCCATCGCCCTGGGTCTACTGTTCGTGGTGCTGCATCTGGTGCTGCTGCCGATCTCCAACGCCGCTCTAAATCCGGCGCGGGCGACCGGTCTTGCCGTCTTTTCCGGCAGCACACCGCTCTTGCAGCTTTGGCTTTTCTGGGTCGCGCCGATCATCGGAGGCGTGTTGGGTGGCCTCTTCGGGCGTTGGTTGAATGAAGACTAAAGTTTGGGCGTGCGTTACGATTCGTCTTACTGCGGACACATAAACTTATGAACCATCTGTGCTTGTGGCCGTTTTACTCTGTATATCGGCGACAAATTCGCAAAAGCGCGGCCAATTCCTTGCGGTATAGCCGCCAATGTGCCATGCGGGTTGCGAAGGTGCCGTCGAAGCGGATTTGATTCTGCTTCCGGTACATGAGTTGAAGAGCTACGGGCCACGCGATTTTGGCCCTGCCATGTGGGTCGAGTCACGGTCGCGAACGTTTTCGCGCTTCTTGCCCCGCCTTCCCGGTCGAATGTTGCCGCGCACCGGATAATCGCTGCGGCCCTAAGTCCGAATGATCCGCGCAATGGAACCCGCGCGGGCCTCAACCCTGCGACGGGAGTTAAAGACACTTGACGACTAAGTCATTTGCTGAGCTGAGCCTCAGCCAGAAAGTCATGGCCGCTGTTACCGCGGCCGGTTACGGTGAACCCACCCCTATCCAGGCCGAAGCCATCCCCGTCGCAATGACGGGGCGCGATGTCCTCGGCATCGCCCAGACCGGGACCGGCAAGACAGCCTCGTTCACGCTGCCGATGATCTCGCGGCTTGAAACGGGGCGGGCCAGGGCGCGCATGCCGCGCAGCCTGATCCTGGCGCCGACCCGCGAACTTGCCGCGCAAGTGGCGCAGAGCTTCGAGAAGTACGGGGTCAACCACAAGCTGAACCTCGCGCTGCTGATCGGCGGCGTATCCATGGACGAGCAGACTCGGAAGCTCGACCGCGGTGTCGATGTTCTGATCGCCACGCCCGGCCGGTTGCTGGACCATTTTCAACGTGGCCGCGTGATGCTCATGGGCGTCGAAATTCTCGTCATCGACGAGGCCGACCGGATGCTCGACATGGGCTTCATCCCGGATATCGAAAAGATCTGCAAGCTCTTGCCACCGCAGCGGCAGACGCTGTTCTTTTCTGCCACGATGCCGCCGGAGATCACGCGTCTCGTCAACCAATTCATGCGTGAGCCGACGCGCATCGAAGTCGCCAAGCCGGCGACGACGGCGCGCACCATCACGCAGCGCTTCTCCTATTGCGAAGGCGGCGAGGACTGGGCGAAGCGGGAAATGCTGCGCGATCTGATGCGTATGGAAGATGTGCGCAACGCAATCATCTTCTGCAACCGCAAACGCGACGTTGCCATCCTCCTGAAATCGCTGACAAAGCACGGCTTCAACGCGGGCGCCTTGCACGGCGACATGGATCAGTCGGCGCGCATGGAAACGCTCGACAAGTTCCGTTCCGGCGAGATCAAGTTCCTGGCGGCCAGCGATGTGGCGGCCCGCGGTCTCGACATCCCGGACGTCAGCCATGTGTTCAACTTCGACCTGCCCTGGCAGTCGGAGGATTATGTTCACCGCATTGGGCGCACCGGGCGCGCAGGCAAGGAAGGCAAAGCTACCGCCATCGTAACCTTCGAGGACCTCAAGCTCCTCAAGCAGATCGAGGATATCACCGGCGACGACACCGTCTGGATCGGCGATCCACCAAGCGAACAGGACATCGAGGATTCGAAGTCGAAGAAGCGTCGGCGCTCACGCTCTGGCGGCTCCGGCCGTTCCAGCGAAGGTCGCGGCGGCAAGCGCTCTCGCGACGGCGAACGGCGGGGACGCAGCGAGCGCCCGCGCGACGAGGCCGAAGCTCCGCAGCGGGCCGAAGCCAAACCGGCCAGCCGCAACGAGGAGAAACCCTCCGCAAAGCCGATTTCCGTCAGCGAGCCAGGGGCGCCGCAACCGGTCATCGATACCGGGAAGTCCAGCGGCTCGTCAGGCAACGAGGGAAGTGGCCGCCGCGGCCGCAAACCGGCGGACGAACAGCCGCGCGCTTCGGGCCACCAACGCGGTTCCGGCAAGCGGGATCAACGCAGCGAAAGCGGCGGATCGCGGCGGAAGGCGTCCGGCGGGGGCGGTGGAAACCAGACCCCGTTCGGCGAAAGCGACCAGATTCCGGAATTCCTGCGCCGTCCGGTTCGCCGCAAGGCGGCGTCGAAACGGGCGCCGGAGACAGCGGAAAGCTGAGCTGGACGAGAGGGGCCCCGGGGCCCCTTTCTTCTGCGGGCCGAGCTTAGATTGCTCCAGGCGACTTCCAATCGCCGAGCACGGCGTTCACCAATGTCAGCGCGGCAATCGCAGCGGTATCGGCACGCATAATCCTCGGCCCGAGCGACAGGGCAACGGTATCGTCGCGCGCGAGAAGCCGCTCCCGCTCGGCTTCCGCGAATCCGCCTTCCGGTCCGATCAGAACCGAGACCGGGCCAGGAATAAGCTGCGAAAGCGCGGCGAGCGGATCTGCAATCGGCGCGGCTTCATCACAGAAGACAAGAGGCGTGCCGGTAGCGCGACGATCGAGGTATTTTGAGAGTTGTAGCGGCTCCAGGACTTCCGGCACCCTCAGGATTCCGCACTGCTCGGCGGCCTCAATGGCGTTCGCGCGCATCCGATCAAGATTGATACGGTCCGCCACGGTGTGACGGGTGAATACGGGCTGCAATGTAGCCACGCCCAGTTCCACAGCCTTTTGAACCATATAGTCGAGGCGGGCCCGCTTGAGCGGCGCAAAGACGTACTCGATTTCCGGTCCGCCATGCTGTTGTCGTGTCAGCTCTTCGCAAACCAGCGTGCAACCGCGCTTCGCTAAATTTTCGAGCCGCGCGCGCCATTCACCGTCGCGGCCATTGAAGATGAGGATCGCGTCACCCGCGCCAAGGCGCAAGACGTTGACGAGATAGTGCGTCTGCTCCTTGCCGCAAGCAACGTGGAGGCCGTCGCCCAACGGCGCATCGACGTAGAGCCGTTCGGCATTGAAATCGTGGATTGCCATGACGCCCGTGTGATAATCACGGGGCTGGTAAATGCAAGAAAGAACTCGGTTTGCGGTGCGAAGCCCCATACCGAAGCGATCAGGAACGGGCGGGGAATGACGTCACCGACGCGCGACACAGGCGGGATTGAGGACGGGCGCGTGGCCGATGCGGCGCGCGGCAACTGGGTCGATACGCTGGCACCGTCTTCCTGGCGGCCGTACCTGCGGCTGGCCCGCGCCGACCGGCCGATCGGGACCTGGCTTCTGCTTTTTCCGTGCTGGTGGTCGCTACTCCTGGCCTTGCTCGCTTCCGCGACAGGCTCGCAGCCGGCAGGGACAACCGGCGCGATGATGGCGATTTGGTTTGCCGTGCTGTTCGCCATCGGTGCCTTCGTCATGCGCGGTGCCGGCTGCACGTATAACGACTACGTCGACCGCGATTTCGACGCCCGCGTTGCCCGCACCCGTTCGCGGCCCATTCCATCGGGTCAGGTGACGCCGAAGGCGGCGCTGCTGTTCGTCGTGGCGCAGTCGCTGGTCGGTCTTACCGTCCTGCTGCAGTTCAACGCCTTCACAATCCTGCTCGGGATCGCATCGCTCGCCCTGGTGCTGGTCTATCCGTTCATGAAACGCTTCACCTACTGGCCGCAACTCGTGCTCGGGCTGACATTCAACTGGGGAGCGCTGGTCGGCTGGGCGGCGGTGCATGGTTCGCTCGCAGCCGCTCCGGTTCTTCTCTACGCGGGGGCCGTTCTGTGGACGATCGCCTACGACACGATCTATGCCCATCAGGACAAGGAAGACGACCTTTCGCTGGGTTTGAAATCGACCGCCATCCGGTTTGGTCAGCATACGGAGCGCTGGCTGGCGGGACTTTATGCCGGCACGCTGGCGTTGTGGGGAGGGGCGGCTTTTCTCGCCGGTGCTTCTTTCGCGAGCGGGCTCGCGCTGGCGCTGATCGCGGCGCACTTTGCCTGGCAGATCCTGACGCTGGACACAGGCGATGGCGAGAACTGCCTCGTACGGTTCAAGGCGAACAGGTATGTGGGGTGGCTGCTGGCCGGCGGGCTTTTGGCGGATTTGGCGTTCTTCGCGTGAGCCACGGCAGACCGTCTTTAGCGATGAAATTGGCAGCGGCACGGGGAAGGGCGCTCACCCGTGCCGCTGACAGACGCTACCTGTTGACGGATCGACCGTCTTTTCGTGCGGCCGATTGCCTACAATAGACCGCCACCACTTGTCTTTGGGTTAAGCATTCATAGCGAGAAGCGTGACCGCACGGCTCAAAACGATCCGTTCGCGCCTACTTCGGCCGGAACGCCGCCGGTCTTGCCCGACCGGGCGGTCTCGTGCAGGAAGAAAAGCGGTCGGCCAACGGCTTGCTTCGCCCCATTGAAGCAAACAGGGCCGCCGCATTTGGCCACGTCAAGAAAACAAGGTCGTCAGTCATGAGCCATGAAGTCCCCACAACAGGAAAGCAACTCCTGCATCTGGTGTTCGGAGGCGAGATGAAGGATCTCGACAAAGTCGAATTCCAGAATCTCGATGAACTCGATATCGTCGGCATATATCCCGACTATAAATCGGCGCATGCCGCCTGGAAGGACGCCGCGCAGCGCACGGTCGACAACGCCCAGATGCGCTATTTCGTCGTTCACATGCACCGGCTGCTCGAACCCGATCAGGACGACGATTGAGCCGAGCGGGGCCGTCGCCGGCCCCGATCCGGTGCAACCTTGAAAAAGATCGACCCTTGAACACTACCGTCACAAAGCCCGAGAACGTGACGGCTCCGGCGGAGCCGTCGCCGGACCCTGCCGGAAAGAAGAAAAAGCCGCCCAGGCTTTCGGCCTTCGACGAGAAGTCGCGCACACTTCTCATGCGGTTTCTCAAGGACTGGGTGTATCCGCGCTGGCCGGCGCTCCTGTGGTCGTTCTTCCTGATGGCCTGTCTGGCCGCCGTCACCGGCGGCTATCCCATGATCATCAAGACATCGTTCGACACGCTGATGGCGAACGAGGGCGACAACCTGCTTCTCGTGCTGGGCGCCATCGTCACGATCACGATGCTGCGCTCGCTGTTCCTCTATCTCCAGTCGGTGGCCACCCAGCACCTGGTCACGCGGATGGCGACCGATATTCAAAAGACGGCCTTCTCGCACCTGATCGACGCGGATTTTGCCCGCCTCACGCGCGAGACGCCCGGCCGGCTGCTGTCGCGACTGACAAACGACATCAACTTCATCCAGCAGGCGGTTCAAGCGAGCCTCAACACCGCCGTGCGCGATACTCTCATGGTCATCGCGCTGGTGGGCTCGATGGTCTATCTCGATCCGCTGATGTCGCTGTTCGTTCTCGGCGTCTACCCCATCGCCGCGCTTCCGATTGCGCTCATTTCGGAACGGCTGCGCCGGGTCGCCAAGGCGACGCAGGCGGAGCTGGGCGATATGACATCGCTGGTTTCCGAAAACCTGGCGGGAACGCGCCTCATCAAGACGTTCCGGCTGGAAGACTATGCCGCCAAGCGCGTGCATGGGAGCTTCGAGGAAGTCTTCCGGCTCAAAATGAAGGCCGTACGCAACCGTGCCCGTCTCGACCCGATGCTGGAGGCCTTGGGCGGGGTGGCCGTCGCGGGCGTCATCGCGTTCGCCTACTGGCGCATCGCCAACGGGATTTCGACCGTCGGCGACTTCATGGGGTTCGTCACGGCGCTGCTGATGGCGGCGCAGCCGATCCGCGCACTAGGCAACCTGACCGGCCGAATCCAGGAAGGGCTGGCGGCCTCCGAGAGCCTTTACGGCCTTCTCGACGAGAAACCGACCATCGTGGAGCGGCCCGATGCGGCGCCGTTGCGCATCGAGAACGGCAAGATCCGATTCGAAAACGTGTCCTTCGGCTACGACCCCGCCGCCGAAAACCAGGCCGTGCGCAACTTCACCCTCGATGTCGCGGGCGGGACGACGGTCGCGCTCGTGGGGCGTTCGGGCGCCGGCAAATCGACGATCATCAATCTCGTGCCTCGGCTTTTCGATGTCACCGACGGACGCATCCTGATCGACGGGCAGGACATTCGCGACGTTTCGCTGACCTCGCTGCGCGGCGCCATCGCCCTCGTCAGCCAGGACGTCACGATGTTCGACGATACGATCCGCGCCAATATCGCGCTCGGCCGGCTCGATGCGTCGGAGGAAAGCATTGTCGCCGCCGCGAAAGCCGCCGCCGCGCACGAGTTCATCCTCGCCCAACCGAAGGGGTACGACACCCAGATCGGCGCCAGCGGCCTGCGGCTCTCAGGCGGCCAGAGGCAGCGGCTGGCGCTCGCCCGGGCGATCCTGAAGGACGCACCGATCCTGCTGCTCGACGAAGCGACCAGCGCTCTCGACACCCAATCCGAGCGTCTGGTGCAGGATGCGCTTGCCCGCTTCACCCAGGACCGCACGACATTGGTCATCGCGCATCGGTTATCGACCGTGCAGAACGCCGACCTCATCTGCGTCATGGAAGACGGGCGCATCCTGGAAGTCGGCACCCATGCCGAGCTCATCGCCCGCGATGGCGCCTACGCGCAGCTTGCCCGCGCGCAGCTCGTCAGCGATGGCGACCCTGCTGAAGCATGAGAGACCTCGAACACGTCGTTTCGCTTTCGGGCAACGGCTTCCCACCCTCGGGCAAGCGCTGCCAAATCGCCACTGGAACGGCACGCGCGAGCCGTTAATATCGCCGCTCCCGCGACGCAGGCGACGTCGGGGAGCCAGTTCAATCGGGAGATGCGGCCATGCGGTGCCCTTTTTGTGGGTGCGAAGATACACAGGTGAAAGACAGCCGGCCGACCGAGGAAAACTCGGCGATCCGCCGGCGGCGCGTCTGCCCCGACTGCGCCGGCCGCTTCACCACCTTCGAGCGTGTGCAGCTTCGCGAGTTGACTGTGATGAAGCGCTCGGGAAAGCGCGCGCCGTTCGACCGCGACAAGCTGATGAATTCCGTGACGGTGGCACTGCGAAAAAGGCCGATCGAACCGGAACGCATCGAGCGCATGGTTTCGGGGATCGTGCGTCAGCTCGAAGCCTCCGGCGAGAGCGAGATCGCATCCTCGACCATCGGCGAACTGGTGATCGACGCCTTGCGCGGGCTCGACCCCGTTGCCTACGTCCGCTTCGCCTCGGTCTATCGTGACTTCCGGGAGGCCGCCGACTTCGAAAGCGTGCTGGGCGAGATTGCCCGCGATGCCATTCCGGGGCCGGACGCCCCCGTCAACGGTAAGACCGGCGAGGACAGCGCGGCCGCGGACAAGACGGGGCGACCGGCGGCCAAATCCCGTAAGATGAAGACGCCCAATGCCCGAACGTCCGATGAGACCCACTGACCGTTGCGAACCGTGAACTCCGATACGTCCGATTTCGACGCGCACATGATGAGGGTCGCCCTCAGATGCGCGGCTCTCGGGCTGGGCACGACGGCGCCGAACCCTTCGGTCGGCGCCGTGATCGCCGATGAGGCAACCGGCGAGATCATCGCCTCCGGAACGACGGCGCCGGGCGGACGGCCGCATGCCGAACCGCTCGCCATCGCGGTTGCGGGAAGCGCGGCGCGCGGTCGGACCATGTACGTCACGTTGGAACCGTGTTCGCACGTCGGTCGCACCCGGCCGTGCGCCGATGCCATTCTGGAAGCCGGGCTGGCGCGCGTAGTGGTCGCGCAGGAAGACCCTGACCCGCGTGTTTCGGGCCGGGGCCTGCGAAAACTGCGGGAGGCCGGCGTCGCGGTGTCGCGCGGGCTATTCTGGGAAGAGGCGCGATGGCTGACGCGCGGCCACATTCTGCGCGTTGCCGAGCGCAGGCCGTTCGTCCAACTCAAGCTGGCGGTCGATGCGGCGGGCGCCGTGCCGCAAGGCCGTGACGGCCGGCCGACATTCGTGACTTCGCCACAGGCCCGGGCGCGCGGGCATATGTTGAGAGCCCGTGCCGATGCAATCCTTGTTGGCGCCGGTACGGTCCGCGACGACGATCCGGATCTGACCTGCCGGCTGCCGGGGCTCGCCGAGCGGTCGCCCGTCAGGATCGTCCTTGCCGGACGAACGCTGCCACGGCCCGACTGCCGGTTGGTGCGTACCGCCAGAGCATCGCCGGTGTGGATTCTGGCGACGCGCGCGACTCTGGCAAACGCGCCGCTGGTCCGCACGCGGCTCGAGGACGCCGGTTGCCGGATTTTCGAAGTCGGCTCCGTAGGCGGCCGGCCTTGGATCCCCTCGGTTCTCGAAACGCTGATCGGAGAGGGCATAACGCGCGTGCTGGTGGAAGGCGGGCCGGCGATGTGGCAAGCCTTCGCGGACGCCGGTTTTGCCGACGAGGTCGTGCTATTTCGGGCCGGAGCCGGTTCGACGTCGAATAGTAGCGGCACCGACGGTGGAACCGATCTTGCCTCTGCCGGGCTCTCCCCGGAGCTCTCGGCGTCGTTCGCGCGCCTCAAGCTGAGACACGCCGACAGCCGAAATGCCGGCGGCGATGCCATGACGACTTTTCGAGCGGTGGGTTGACGTGACGCGCTGCCGGCGTGATCTGAATGCGTTCGGGCGATCCACACCGGTCCGGTCGCCAACGGAGAAAGACTGACAGAATGTTCACAGGCATAATCACCGATGTCGGCACCGTTCATGCCATCGCCGGCGGGCGGTTCGAAATCGACTGCGCTTATCCCGCCGGCGACATCGCCATCGGCGCATCGATCGCCTGCGACGGGGTATGCCTGACGGTCACCGAGATTTCCGCGCAAGGTACTGGGGCGCGCTTCGCGGTCGATGTGTCGAACGAGACGCGCGAAAAGACCACGCTGGGAGCCTGGGTGCCGGGGCGGCGGATCAACCTGGAACGTTCACTCAAGCTGGGCGACGAAATGGGTGGGCATGTCGTGTCCGGCCACGTTGACGGCGTGGCCACCATCATCGAGCGGCAGCCCGATGGCGAGTCGACCCGGTTCGCCTTCGAGGTGCCCGAACACCTTGCCCACTACATTGCGCCGAAGGGCTCGGTCGCGCTCGATGGCACATCGCTCACGATCAACGAGGTCAGTGGCCTGCGCTTCGGCATCAATCTGATCCCGCACTCGCTGGAGGTCACAACCTGGGGCGAGAAAAAGACCGGCGACCGCATCAATCTCGAGGTGGATCTGTTCGCCCGCTATGTCGCCCGCCTGATGGAGTTCCGCCAGTGACCGCCAAGACCGACGCAACTTCCGCCACCGAAGCGACCGAAACGCCGCTGGCGACGACGGCGGAACTCATCGCCGAGATCCGCAATGGGCGCATGGTCGTCCTGGTCGACGCGGAAGACCGCGAGAACGAAGGCGATCTCATCATCCCCGCGCAGATGGCAACGCCGGACGCCGTCAATTTCATGGCCCGGTTCGGCCGCGGTCTCATCTGCCTGACGATCACGCGTCAGCGGGCGCACGAGTTGGACCTCAGCGAGATGGTCCGGTCCAACCAGTCGCGGAACCGTACGGCGTTCACCCCGTCGATCGAAGCGCGCGAAGGCATTTCTACCGGGATCTCCGCACACGACCGGGCGCACACCATCGCCACGGCCATCGATCCGACCAAGGGCTCGGAGGCCATCGTATCGCCGGGCCATGTCTTCCCGCTGATCGCGCGCGACGGCGGCGTCCTCATCCGCGCCGGCCACACGGAGGCGTCCGTCGATCTGGCGCGGCTGGCCGGCCTCAACCCGGCGGCCGTCATCTGCGAGATCATGAACGACGACGGCACCATGGCGCGGCTGCCGGACCTGCGGGTCTTCGCCCGTCAGCACGGCCTCAAGATCGGCACCATCGAGGATCTGATCGCCTATCGGCTGCGGCACGACCGGATCGTCACGCAGGTCGCGGAGAAGGAAGTGCAAAGCGCGTTCGGCGGCCCGTTCCAGATGCACGTGTACGAAACGACGGTCGAACCCGCCGAACACATCGCCTTCGTCAAAGGCGACATCAACGCTCCGGGGCCCGTGCTTGTCAGGGTCCACGCGGCGAATGCCCTTTCCGATCTCGCGGGGTTGCACGGCGAGACGGGCGGGCGCGCCTTGTTCGAGAAATCGCTGCGACAGATTGGCGAGGCCGGCCGCGGCGTCGCCGTCCTAATCCGCGACATACGCCCGCGTGCCGTGACCGAGTGGATTGCCGAGGGTTTTGGTGCTAACACCACCGAAAGTGACGACGGCAGGAAAAAGCGGCAGGTCGAAATCGGTGTCGGCTCGCAGATCCTCGCGGATCTCGGCGTCGAGGACATGATCCTGATGACGAACTCCCCGCAGCAAAACTACGTCGGGTTGGAGGCTTTCGGTCTGCGCATTGTCGAAACGCGCAGGATCGAGTGAGATTTTTGCATGATCCTTAGAAACACGGGCCCCGCCGCCGATGCCCCGGCTGCGGAAGAGGGCGGCGCCGTCGGTGCGCATGTGCTCATCGTCTCAGCGCCATACTACGCCGATATCGCAGCGGAGCTGCTGGGCGGGGCGACCGAGGAACTGGAAGCGCGCGGTGCGACTTTCGAAGTCGTGGAGGTCGAGGGAGCGTTGGAAATCCCCCAGGCCGTCGCCGCCGCGGCGGATGCCGGGATCATTCCGCGGGCTGCCGAAGACGGCCGGTTCGATGGCGTGATCGTGCTCGGCTGCGTCATTCGCGGCGAGACTTCGCACTACGATGTCGTTGTCGGCAATGCCAATCATTGGCTGATGCAGATTGCCATCGACACCGGTACGCCGGTGGGGAATGCCATCCTGACGGTCGATACAAAAGAGCAGGCGGTCGCCCGCGCATCCGGTGGGCGCGACGGCAAAGGCGGCGATGCGGCGCGCGCGTGCCTGGGCCTCGTAAAACTGCGACGCGAATTCGAGGCGGAAAGTCCATGACGTCGGTTGCCAGAGACAAAAAAGCGAAGCCGCCGGCCCAGGCAGCGCGAAGCGCGGCGCGTATCGGCGCGGTGCAAGCGCTCTATCAGATGGATCTCGCCGGTACGGATGTGACCGAGGTGATCCGCGAATTCACGACGCTGCGGTTTCCCGAGCGCGATCCGGGAACCGGCGAACCCGGCGCCGATCCGGCCTTCTTCGCCGAGTTGCTGCGCGGCGTCGTGCGGCGCCAGCGCGATCTCGACCCGCTGATCGACCAGCAATTGGCCACCGGCTGGCGGCTGGTGCGTATCGATTCCACGCTACGCGCCATCATGCGCGCGGGCGCCTTCGAATTGATGGAGCGCCAGGACGTGCCCGCCCGCGTCGTCATCAATGAATATATCGACGTGGCGCATGCTTTCTTCGACGAGGAACAGCCGAAGGTCGTCAACGGCGTCCTCGACCGTCTGGCGCACCGGTTGCGACCGGCGGAATTCGACGGCGCGCCAAGCAAGCCGCCGCGAACGGATAAATCCGCCTGAGCTTCGCAGGTGCGGCTTCTTCACGACGCACCGCCGCAGGGCGGTATTGCGGATAGACCCGCCATGGCAGAACGCGAACACGATATGATCGCCCGGCTGTTGGCGCCGCTGGCCAGCGGCTTCGAGGGCGCGCTTGGGCTACGAGACGATGCGGCCAGCCTCTCCGCGCCGGCTGGCGAGACCTTTGTCGTCACACTCGACACTTCAATCGCCGGCAGGCACTTTCTCTTCGACGCTTCGCCAGGCGATGCAGAACTCGCCGCCCGAAAAGCGCTTGCCGTCAACGTGTCCGATCTCGTTGCCAAGGGCGCCCGGCCGCACTGCTATTTACTGTCGCTCGAACTCCCCGAAAACCATGCCGGATGGATCGATGCCTTCGCAGCCGGCCTTGGCGCGGCGCAGGCCGACTGGGGCCTGAAACTCGCCGGCGGCGATACCGTCACCGGCGTCGCTCAACTCGGGGTTTCCATCACGGCTGTGGGAACGGTACCGGCGGGCGCCATGATCCGGCGAGATACCGCGAAGCCGGGCGACATTCTCGTTGTCTCCGGTTCGATCGGCGATGCCTGGGCCGGATTGAGTCTGCTTCGGCCGGACGGGCCGCCTCAGCCGGATTGGCAAGGGAGCCTCTCGGCCGCGGCGCGAGAGCGATTGATCGCCCGGAGCCGAGCGCCGGAACCGCGAACCGGTCTCGTCGAAGCTGTCCGGAACCATGCGTCGGCCGCCCTCGACGTTTCTGACGGGCTCGCCATCGATGCCTCGCGGCTGGCCGCCGCGAGCGGGCTTTCGGCCGTCATCGAACTTGGAGCCGTTCCCATCGAGCCAGAACTCGCCGAACGCGTGCGGGACGGGCGCCTCGATGCTCGGGAACTCGTTACAGGGGGCGACGATTACGAAGTCCTGGTGGCCGTTTCGCCCGCCCGTCTCGACGCGTATCTCGCGGCGGGCCGCACGTGCGGCGTGGCATTGACGCCTATCGGTCACCTGAGCCAGGGTGAGGGCCTCTCGGTGATCGACAGTCAGGGGGGGGCGGTTGAACTTTCGCGGCTCGGGTGGGATCATTTCGGCGACTGAGCATTTTTATTCCGCAGAACCGTCCCGCTGTGTCGCGTCGCAGACCATCCGAAGCGAATTGACCCGCTCGCATAGAATTGAGGCCTCCACCTGTTGAATTGAAGTCTTTGTTTGGCCACAACCTTTGTTGTTAGGTACGAGATCGGCGTCGGAAAGGCTGCGCGGGGCGAAAGCGGCGGGACGGCCGGCAATCACCATCGAGACAGGAAACGAGACGGAAAGCGGCATGGCGGGCAAGCGCAACGATCAGGATTCTCACCAGTCGAGACGGGCATTTTTGCGCAGATCGCTGGGCATAGCGGCCGCCTCCGGCGTGGTGCCGCTTGCCTCGCCCGCATGGGCCCAGGGCGATCAGTGGTGGGAATCGATCATCGGCAACCGCTCGTTCGACTCTACCACCTCGCGCCGACCCTCGAATAAGCCGCGCTACGAAATGGGCGACCTGCGCACGGGCAGCACGCCCTGGCTCAGCGATGTCACGCTGCAGGCGACGCGGGACTCCATCAACCGCTATCGCCAGATCGTCAATTCCGGCGGCTGGCCGCAGGTGCCGGGGCCGAAATCCATACGGCCGGGCGACTTCGATGAGCGCGTGCCGCTGTTGCGGACACGGCTGAGAGCGACGGGCGATCTGGCGCCGGGCGGTTCCTACTACGAGAGTTACGAATATGACGGCCACGTTGAAGAGGCCGTTGCCAGTTTTCAGCGCCGTCACGGCTTGCGGATCACGCGCCGGGTCGACCGCGCCACGTTCGCGGCGCTCAACGTCTCCGCCGACATGCGCCTGCAGCAGCTCGAGCTCAACTTCCGCCGCATCCAGCAGATGCTGAACGACCGCGTCGAAGACCGCTATATTCTTGTCAACGCGCCGGCGTTCCAGCTCGAGGCGGTCGAGAAATACGAGGTCCAGCAGCGCCATCGCGTCATCGCCGGCCGGCCAGAACGGCAAACACCTGAGATCCGCGCAACGATTCGCGGCCTCAACTTCTTCCCGTACTGGCACGTCCCCGTCAGCGTCGCGCGCAGCGACCTTGTCCCGCGTATGCTGAAGGATCCGGGCTACCTGGAGCGCGAGCATATCCGCGCCTTCCGGGGTAGTTTCGACGGAGAAGAAATCCCGATCAGCCAGATCGACTGGCACAACGTCGACCACGAGCAGGTCAAGTTCCGGCAGGATCCGGGCGAATGGAACGCCCTCGGCCTCGTTCGCATCGATATGCCGAACGCCGAAATCGTTTACATGCACGACACGCCGATGAAGAAGCTCTTCAACAGTGCCAGCCGCGCCTACTCGGCCGGGTGCGTGCGTGTCCAGGAAGTGTTCGACCTGGTGGAATGGATCGCCAAGTACGAACTTGGCTGGGAACAGCCCGGTCGCGCGCGCATGGTAATCGATGCTGGCCAACCGCTCGATCTGGAACTGACCCGGCCGGTGCCCGTCATCTTCACTTACATCACGGCATGGGGCGAGCCTGACGGCACCGTCATGTTCCGCCGCGACATCTACAACCGCGACGGCGCATTGGCGTTTGCTGGCGACCTCGATGAAGAGGAAGTGGGTCCGCCGCCGGGAATGAAGGCGCTGAGCCCCTGACCCATCGGCCGCGCCCATCGCGGAACGGGCTCTGATCCGGATGCACGACTATGGATGCTCCACAGCCGCCGATGCAACGCGCCCTGGCCGAGGCGGAAGCGGCAGGCAGGCGCGGAGAGGTACCCGTCGGCGCTGTCATCGTTTCAGCGGCTGGAGAGCTTCTCGCCGCCGAAGGGAACCGGACGCGGGAGCTTAATGACCCCACAGCCCACGCCGAGGTGCTCGCTATCCGTGCGGCGGCGTCGCGGATGGCCTCCGAGCGGATCGGGGATTGCGATCTCTACGTGACGCTGGAACCCTGCGCGATGTGCGCCGCCGCCATCTCGTACGCGCGAATTCGGCGGCTCTATTACGGGGCCACCGATCCAAAGAGCGGCGGAGTCGAGCACGGCCCGCGCTTCTTCTCGCAAGCCACATGTCACCACGCCCCGGAAATCTATCCGGGCCTCGACGAGGAACGCGCAGCGCAGCTTCTCAAGGCGTTCTTCGCTGCAAGACGCGAATGATGGCGGCCATGCGGGTGTATCGAGCCGCCGGAGGCTCGTGACGGCGGTTCACTTGCCGAGAAGACGCTGGGCCAGCCGCGCCCGTCTTGGCGCTTCCGGCTCCTCCAGTTCAGGCGGCACATCCTCGATGGCATCGTCGGCGAGCGTTTCGGCCGACAGGACGCGTTCGAGTTTTTCTCGCAACGCGATCTTTGCCGGGGCGGCGGCTTCGAGTACGGCGCCGAGCTTGTGAAACTCAAGGACATGAAAACGGCCGACATCCACGTCGATCAGCACGTCGGGCTGACGTGAGAGAAGCTTTTCCCGCGCGATTGTCCGTTGAAGGATCTGCAAGGAGGCTGCGAGGGCCTCGGTGGCCTTGGGGGGCGTCCGGTCATCGGGCAGACGCCCGGCACCCGAAACGTTGATCGCCACTAGGATATCCGCCTGTCCGGACAGGACGTCGAAGGGCAACGGATTCACGAGCCCGCCGTCCATCAATGCAAAATCGTCGGTGATGACCGGCGAGAAGAGCGCCGGCAGCGCCATGCTTGCGGCCACAGCGGATTTGGTCGATCCACGGTCGAGGATCACCTGATCCTGGGTGTAGAAGTCCGCGGCGACGACACGCAACGGAATGGGAAGATTCTCGAGTTCGGGGACGACGCGCGGCGGCAGAACGATATCGAGCAGGGCTTCGGCATTGAACAGCGCTGACCGAAGCTGGAGCACCGAGAGGACACGGCCGAGCCTTTCCTGCCGGGCGGCGAAGAACTGACGGACGATTTCAAAACGGCTGGAGAGCAGTTCTTCGGTATGGGCGCGGATCTGCGCGGCGGTGTAACCGGACGCATAGGCGGCCCCGAAGATCGCACCGATGGAGGTCCCCGCGATCACCGTTGGCCGCAGCCCCATCTCGTCGAAAACCTCTAGCATGAGGATGTGTGCCAGCCCGCGCGCACCGCCGCCGCCCAGCGCGAGACCGATCGTCGGCTTGCGCACGGGTGGATGCGTGCTGCCCTCCTGGCCCGCGTAACGGGAAACGCGTTTGGTGATGTCGTTGTCCATCGCGCCAATCGACCGATCAATGGGAGCGTCCAAAGGCCCGCGAGCCGTTGTCTGAGCCAAGGCCGCTGCCGGAGCGTTCGGCCTTGCCTGGCCTAACGCCTGCCCGACGCCTAACAAGCCGTGCTAATCTTGGCGTCATGTTGGCTGAAAATTTCCGGTCCGTCAGGTGAATATGGCGGCAGTCCGGAAAAACAGCTTCCGCGGGCTTTTCGCGCCAGACCGGAATAGCCGTGAGAATTGCGATTTATCGCTGCCTGCTTAAAACTGTTTCGGCGCGCTTGGAATGATAATGAGCGATGAGGTGGCAATAAAAAAGCGCCCACTCTCAAATTGAGCGAGCGCGAATTTTACGTCCGGCAAGCCACCCGGCGCATCGTTCGAGCGAAGTCCGACCGGCGCGGTCGGCGCCCGTTTCGTGCCTGCCGGCCGTAGGCTCGCCTTAGCGGCCCTGGGACTCAGCCAGACACTCTGTGAGCATCACGCGCTCAAGGCGATGAAGATCCTCGGGAATCTCTTCGCCGGCTTCGCGATGCTTCCGGATGCAGTCGCAGACCGCAGCGTAGCACTCTCTCGGGTCGTCGGTCTCGTCAATGAGGCCGTTGAGTTCGGCGACCTCTTGCACGATGTTCGCATTCATTGTGCGAGTCCTTCCGTTTTTTCACCGGCTGCTATCGTTGTGAGAAACGATCTTCCGCCAGAGACCATTCCAGTCTGACTGCGAATGGTAAGCTAAGGATTTACGCACGATAACGCAGGGATCAACCCCACGAATGTACCATTGGTAACCGGGCGTGGCCCGAGACCAACACAGTCGACCCTCAACTTGGCGCTTGTCTGAATCCCTCATCCCGCTTGCAGCGGACGGTCACGTAGTCATGCCGGCAGGTAGTGGCAAGTCACCTTTTATGTCATTCTGTCCACGCCAGAGTGAGCGGCGCACGCGGGTTACCGAAGCACGGCACCGCAGACCCGGGCGAGGCTCGGGAAAGGGTGGCCCGGGATGCCTCGAAGCATTAAGGGCTTACGGTAGACTGCTCGATGCAAAAGCGACAAAACGCGCTGACCGACGTGGCCGGGATTGCCGTCGGCTCGGCCCAATCCGCGACAATTTGCTCCGGGGTAACGGTCGTCCTACCGCCGCCGGGAACGGTCGCTTCGGTCGACGTCAGAGGTGGCGGGCCGGGCACGCTGGAGACCGACGCCCTTTCGCCCGACGGAACGGTCGAGGAGGTGCACGCTGTCGTGCTTTCCGGCGGCTCAGCCTTCGGCATGGCGGCATCGAGCGCCGTTCGGGCATGGCTCGCCGAGCGCAACATCGGCTTTCAGGTGCGCGAAGCGCGCGTGCCGATCGTCACGCAGGCGATCCTGTTCGACCTGCTGAACGGCGGAGAGAAAACGGCGCTCGCCGAGGCCTATACGGCGCTTGCGACCGAAGCCTGCGAGACTGCATCGGCTTCCGAGCCGCCTCTCCTGGGCAGCAGCGGCGCGGGATACGGCGCGACGACGGCCAACCTGCGCGGGGGCCTGGGCTCGGCCTCGGCACGCACAGCCGACGGCTTCGAAGTCGCGGCACTTGTCGCCGTCAATCCGGCCGGCACCGTCACGATGGGCGATACCGCCCGGTTCTGGGCACACCCTTTCGAGCGCGAAGGCGAGTTTGGCGGACTCGGCCCCCCGATGGACTGGCGCATGCCCGATACGCCGCTCCTCAAGGGGAGCGCCGGGGAGAACACGACGCTTGCTGTCGTCGCGACGGACGCGGCGCTCGACAAGAGCCAGGCGCGCCGACTGGCCATCATGGCGCAGACCGGCCTCGCCCGCGCCATCCATCCCGTTCACACGCCACTCGACGGCGATACGGTCTATGCGCTCGCCACCGGGATGCGGCGGTTGGTCGATCCAATCGGCGACCTCGCCCGACTGGGATCAGCCGCGGCCGACTGTCTCGCCCGGGCCGTGGCGCGCGGCGTCTATGAGGCCGCACCCGCCGGTGGGCTCTACCGCGGGCCGCCGGCCTACTGCGACAGGTTCTCCGTTTGACCCGCCGCCTCTGACCATCTCCCCATTGCCGTTGGTGCCCGCCAGTGCTAGCTGCCCGGCTGACGTCCGCTCGCCCTGTGGCCGCACCACGGCGCCCCGGTGACCGTCAATCGTTGAACCGCAAGAGAAGAAGCTCATGATCCCGCGCTATTCCCGCCCCGAAATGACAGACGTCTGGTCGCCGGAAACACGCTTCCGCATCTGGTTCGAAATCGAGGCTCATGCGGCGAGCGCCATGGCCGAGATCGGGATGATCCCGAAGGCATCGGCGGAGACGATCTGGGCGAAGGGCGACGGCGTGCAGTTCGATGTCGACCGGATCGCGGAAATCGAGGCCGTCACCAAGCATGACGTGATCGCCTTTCTCACGCACCTGGGCGAGTTCATCGGCGAGGATTCGCGTTTCGTCCACCAGGGCATGACCAGTTCCGACGTGCTCGACACCTGCCTCAACGTTCAACTCGTTCGCGCCGCAGACATCCTTCTCGCCGATCTCGACCGTCTGCTGGCGGCGCTCAAGGCCCGCGCCTTCGAACATAAAGACACACTGACGATCGGACGTAGCCACGGCATCCACGCCGAACCGACGACGTTCGGTGTCAAGCTCGCTTCCGCCTACGCGGAGTTCGAGAGAAACCGCCAGCGGATGGCCGCGGCCCGTCAGGAAGTGGCAACCTGCGCGATTTCGGGTGCCATCGGGTCGTTCGCGAACATCGACCCGCGCGTGGAGGCGTACGTTGCCGAGAAGATGGGCCTCGAACCGGAGCCGGTATCCACACAGATCATTCCGCGCGACCGGCACGCGATGTATTTCGCCACGCTGGCCGTTGTTGCCTCATCGATGGAGCGACTCGCCGTCGAGATCCGCCACCTGCAACGGACCGAGGTGCTGGAAGCCGAGGAATACTTCTCGCCCGGGCAGAAAGGCTCCTCGGCGATGCCGCACAAGCGGAACCCGGTTCTGACCGAAAACCTCACGGGGCTCGCCCGGATGGTGCGCGCCTACGCGATCCCGGCGATGGAAAACGTAGCGCTCTGGCACGAGCGGGACATCTCCCACTCGTCGGTCGAACGCATGATCGGGCCGGACGCGACGATCACCCTCGACTTCGCGCTGAACCGCATGGCCGGCGTCATTGAGAAGCTGGTCGTTTATCCGGAGACCATGCGCGCCAATCTCGACAAGCTCTCGGGCCTGCACAACTCGCAGCGGGTTCTTCTCGCGCTGACGCAAAAGGGGCTCTCGCGCGAGGACGCGTACGCCTTCGTGCAACGCAACGCCATGAAGACCTGGAACGAAGGGGCCGACTTCCTCTCGGAATTGAAATCCGATCCAGAAGTTTCGGCCAAGCTCTCGGATGCCGAACTCGATGAAATGTTCGACCTCGGCTATCACGTGAAGCACGTCGACACGATCTTCAAGCGCGTCTTCGGCTAAGTTCCACCCTGCCTGAAAGCCGGTTAACGGGCGAGACGGCGTGGGCCGCGGCTTGCCGCCGATCCGGCTGCGGCCTACCTTAGAACTGCGGAGCGACCCAGCGAGTGGCCAAACAGGTCCGGATATCTGCATCATGAACGCCATCCTCGACATCAAGCTCGACCAAGCCGCATTCCTGCGCTGGGTGCAGCGCCAGGAGGGCCGCTATGAACTGCAGGAGGGCCGGGTTGTGATGCAGGCGGGGACGACGCGACAGCATGCTTTGGTCTGTAGCCGCTTCGTGGATACCATCCGTGCTTCAATGGTATCGACGGATTGGAATGTTTTCGTGGCCGATTTCGCGGTCGGTGTCGGAGACAACATCCGCTATCCGGACGTGCTCGTCGAGCCGGTCGGCGGCGCGGGCGACGAACTCGTGGCCCAGGCGCCGGCGCTGGTGATCGAGGTCCTTTCGCCGTCATCGGTTGGGACCGACATGACTGAAAAGCCTATCGAATACGGCACGCTTCCGACACTGCACGCCTATATCGTCGCAAGCCAGGATGAGCCCATTGCCTGGCTGTGGCTCAGGCAGGCCGACGGCACGTTCCCGCAGCTTCCGCTCGAAGTGGCCGGCCGGGATGCCGCGGTCGACGTTCCGGCATTGGGGCTCAGCCTGCCGCTCGAACCCGTCTACGCCGGTATCGGGCGCAGCTAACGTCCCGATTGGGCGGTTCGCCGACATTCGAATTCCAGTTCCCTAGCGTCCCGATTCCGAAGTTCGCCGTCATTGGCGGCTGGCGGCGGGAGCGAACTTCGGAATCAAAAGGGACACTAGAAACAATAACTTGCTAGTGTGGTTCAGATCGATAAATTCGCTCCCGGGCGGACTTTGAATGTTGGCGAATTTATCGATCACCACACTAGCGGATTATCCCATGCGCACGTCAGATGCCGACATCCTCATCATTCCTGGCTGGTCCGGCTCCGAAGAAGACCATTGGCAGAGCCGCTGGGAGCGCAACATTCGGACGGCGCGGCGGGTCGAGCAGGAGAATTGGTTCACTCCCGATCTGGAGGCCTGGAAACAACGAATTCTGGGGGAAATCGACAAGTGTCGGCGGCCGGTCGTCCTGGTGGCGCACAGCCTTGGCGTGATCACGGTCGCCCATGCCGCTGCGGATCTGGCGCCGGGCCAGGTTGCAGGAGCATTCCTGGTCGCGCCGGCGGATGTCGATAACGCCGGGGACTGGCCGCTCACGCGCGGGTACGATCCGACGGTGTCGCTCAGCGGGTTTTCGCCCGCTCCGCGCGCGGCGCTGCCCTTTCCCACAAAGCTGATCGGTTCGTCCACCGATCCCTACTGTTCGCTGGAGCGGGCCCGCGATCTGGCCGCGGCCTGGGGGGCCGACCTCGTCGAAGCGGGCGATGCAGGGCATCTCAACCTCGAATCGGGGCACGGCCCCTGGCCGGACGGGCTATTGCGGTTCGGGGTCTTTCTCAAGGAGTTGGACGGCACCGACAGCGCTTGAAGGCGCGGATCGATTCGCGCTCTCGCCGAGCTTCAAAACGCAAAGGGCGGCCCGCGTCTGCCGCGCGCCGCCTTTTCATTAGATCGCTCATAGCGCCGCGACGTTGCACGGCACCCCATCAGGCTCGGATGACTGTTAGCTGCGGTCTTCCTCGATCTTGGAAATCGCCTGCTCCATGAAAGCGATCATTTTCTCGCGGAGTTCTTCATCGGAGATGCTGACGCCCTTGGCGTCGAAGTCCGCGCGGACTTTGCGAAAAACGTCTTCGTCACCGGCTTCAGCCAGGTCGGCACGGCGAACTTCCTTCTGGTACTCCGCGACCCCATCGCCGCTGATCCCCATTTTCTCGGCTGCCCAGGCGCCCAGCAGGTTGTTGCGCCGCGCCTCGGCCTTGAATTTCAACTCCTGGTCGTGAGCGAACTTCTTCTCGAAGGCTTTCTCGCGGTCATCGAAGGTGTTCATGGCGCCTT
Source organism: Filomicrobium sp. (assembly GCA_965226995.1). Taxonomy (GTDB): domain Bacteria; phylum Pseudomonadota; class Alphaproteobacteria; order Rhizobiales; family Hyphomicrobiaceae; genus Filomicrobium. Next base: position 484,760 of record CBDDFK010000004.1, on the reverse strand, counting down.
ATCTCCATTCAAAGTTGCCGGCAAAAGGTTAATCTCCCGCATTAGCTGCAATCAGCCCTCCGATGCAGCCGTAGCCGGCACTTGCCATCGCTGAAATAACCGCGGGCCGGCCGTGTTTCAATATGCCGCCTGCCGCGCCGTATGCGGCTTAGGTCCAGGGGGGGCACCCTCGACATTGTTTCGCCGCCCGCCTTCCGCTAGTCTCACGCGTCCGGATCAACGATGCGACAAGCGGCCTCGTCGCTGCCTGCACGTCCGGCGGGACCAACGATGTCCCCGGCAGTTCGCGGGCCAGCGCCCTCGAGCTTGTCGTCGCGTACCTGAAACAACACGTAAAAGTCATGAGCTCGCGAATTCTAGAAGGACCAGGCATGAACAGGCGCCGTCGCATTTATGAAGGCAAGGCGAAGATCCTTTACGAAGGCCCTGAGCCGGGGACGCTCATCCAGCATTTCAAGGACGACGCGACCGCTTTCAATGCCCAGAAGCACGCGCTGATCGAGGGCAAGGGCGTCCTCAACAACCGTATTTCGGAGCTGATCTTCACGAAGCTCGGGGAAATCGGCGTACCAACGCACTTCATCCGGCGGCTGAACATGCGCGAGCAGCTCATCCGCGAGGTCGAAATCATCCCCTTGGAAGTGGTCGTCCGCAACGTCGCTGCCGGCTCGCTGGCCAAGCGGCTGGGGCTGGAGGAAGGCGCCGCACTGCCGCGGTCGGTCATCGAGTTCTACTACAAGGACGACAAGCTCGGCGACCCGATGGTGTCGGAAGAGCACATCACGGCCTTCGCGTGGGCGGCGCCGCAGGAAATCGACGAGATGATGCAGCTTGCTCTGCGAATCAACGATTTCCTGGTCGGCCTGTTCCTTGGCATCGGCATCCGGCTCGTGGACTTCAAGGTGGAATTCGGCCGGCTTTGGGAAAACGACATGATGCGGATCGTCCTGGCGGACGAGATCAGCCCCGACTGCTGCCGTCTGTGGGATATCAAGACCGGCGACAAGATGGACAAGGATCGTTTCCGCCAGGATCTCGGCGGCATGCTGGAGGCCTACCAGGAAGTCGCGCGTCGGCTGGGCATTCTGAACGAGAACCGTCCCACCATCGGGTCCACGCCGGTGCTCGTGTCCTCGAACACGCCGAACGGTAAGCCGCATTAAGAGTGCGCCGCGTCCGGATACCCCTTCTCCGAACGAGAAGGCAGGCTTCGAGATAATAACCATGGGGCGGCGGCGTGGCCGGTGGGTCCATGACGGCTTGGCTTCGGCCGCATCTAAGTCAGCGCAGCAAACGGTCTTCAAAAATGAAAGCACTCGTCAAGATCACCCTGAAGAACGGCGTCCTCGACCCGCAAGGCAAGGCCATTGAGAACGCGCTCGGTTCGCTCGGCTTCGACGGCGTCTCCGACGTGCGACAGGGCAAACTGATCGAACTCGATCTCGCCGCGACGGACCAGGACGAAGCACGTGCCGAGGTCGAGCGCATGTGCCAGACGCTCCTGGCCAATACGGTGATCGAGAATTACGCCATCGAGCTCGTCGGCTGAGCTTTTGGGAGGCGCGGCCATGTCAACGTCAACCGGCAACCGAAAGACCGACGGAGGCGACGCCGCCCAGGCGGTTCGCTTCATGGCGATAAAGGCAGCGATCTTCATTCTGCTGCCGCTCGTCGCCGCCGTCGCCGCTGCCGTATGGGTGTTGATGTGAGGCCCGGTATTTCCTCCTTCCGGGCCTCGTGGCCGTCGCTTCTCGGCACCGGCTTCGCCCTGGCGGGCTCGGCACTGGCCCTCGTCTGTGCCGGTCCGTCCGCCGTCCGGGCAGGCGAGCGCGTCCTTTCCTGCGAGACGAACGCCGTCAACTTCGAGACCAACCCGTTCGCGGCCAGTAAGGGGCGGATCGATCTCGTGCTCACCGATGGCAACAGAGAGGGGGAAGGGGAAGGCGGCAACAAGATCGCGGGGACCTGGAAAGTCACCCGCGTGGACGACGGCCACACCTCATCTTTCGCGAAAACCACCACGGACGATTGCGCGGCGGGCTGTCCATTCACCACGGGCAAGGACAAAGCGGTGCAACTGTGGGCGCCGAAACCGCTGGCGCTGTCGCAATTGGCAGACGGACAATTACTGGTGCTGGCGAGCTTCGATCCCGTTTCGCGCGAGATCAAGGTCTCCTCGTTCCGCGACAAGCAGATGGCCGCGCTTGAGAGGGGCACCTGCCCGGAACCCGACGGCGCCGCGCCCGAGGCGACCGCCGACCGACCCGCCGATGCCGGCGAAGCGACGGCTTCCGAAGCGGGCGAAGGAAAGGCACCTGGGGATGCGAAGGACGCCGGCGGCGCGCCCTCAGTCCGGTAAATCGATTTTGCCGGATTACCTGGCGGCGGCATAAACAACGAACGACTAACGAAACACGGGAATCGGCTCCGCATGATCCGCGCATCCATTATCGTCTTCCCCGGCTCGAACTGCGACCGCGATGTCAAAGTCGCCACCGAGAAAGTAACCGGCAGCAAGGCCAGCATGGTCTGGCACGGCGACTCGGAAGTGCCTGCAAGCGACCTCATCATCCTGCCGGGCGGCTTCTCTTATGGCGATTATCTACGCTGCGGCGCCATGGCAGCCAACTCGCCGATCATGCGGGACGTCGTGGCGAAGGCAAAGGCCGGCACGCCGCTGCTCGGCATCTGCAACGGCTTCCAGGTGCTTCTCGAGACCGGGCTGCTGCCGGGAGCGCTGATGCGCAACGCGTCGCTCTTGTTCATCTGCCGCGACGTCTATCTGCGCTGCGATAACAACAAGACGTTCTTCACCAACTGCTACCGCGAGAAGGAAGTGTCGCGGATTCCCGTCGCGCACCACGATGGCAACTATTTCGCCGACGAGGAGACGCTCGACCGGCTGGAAGGCGAGAACCGCGTGGCCTTCCGGTATTGCGACCGCGACGGCGAGACTACGGCGGACGCCAACCCCAACGGTTCGCAGCGCAATATCGCGGGCATCACCAACGAAACCGGACGCATACTCGGCATGATGCCGCATCCCGAACGGCTGTTCGAAACCGCACTCGGCGGAACCGACGGCCGGCGCATTTTTGAAAGCGCTCTCGTTTCGGCGATGGAGCCCATGACCTGATTTTCCATGAGCTGATCGGCGGCTCAGAGGCCACTCCATTCATCGGTCGTGGAAATGAAAAACCCCGCGGGCGGACCCGCGGGGTTTTTCGTGCAACCGGATGACCTGCTCGACATCCAGATCGCGTCAATCGTTGCGCTTAGCGCTTGGTCGCGTAGGCAACGCGCTGGAACGGCGCCACCGTCATCGACTTTGCGCCGGTCGCGCAGGTGAACTGGAGAGCGCCGCCTTCCGGGCTCTCGAAGACTCCGGCCTGACCGGGAGCGACCGAGAAACGGACGCGCTGGCCGGCACCTTTGATTTCGTCGAGGTCGCCTTTCGGGGCAACCATGAGAGTCAGTTCGCAACGGCCGTCATTGGCGAGAAAGTAGCCGACGGTCTTGCCGGAGCCGACTTCGAAGCTCTGGCCGGTGGCCGGAGCCAGAACGACGCTCTTCTCAGCGGCTTTAACGGGGATAGCGGCGGCGCCCATGGCGACGGCGGCAACGGCTGCGAAAAATCCTGCACGCATGATCATCTCTCCTCTTGTGAGTGCTGTGCTCATGACGTCGGCGGTCCGCTCTAGTCGGCGGCTACAGCCCGGCGTTGATGAGAGAGATAGTCGAAGCGGATTCAGCGAGGTAGGTGGAATGCTGCGGAGCAGCAATGCGTGCGATGCAGCGCAGTTTCGCCGCGCGGCGGGTTGCTTCACCCGGCTGGCTGACGGCGCCTACCCAGGTGGGTAGGCGGCGGCTGCAACCGACTGCAGGACGGCCGAATCAGCCCCGTTTTGGGCTTGCGGTTCAGGCTTTCCTAACCAAGGGGCGCCAACCGCCCGCGCCCGGGGCATGTTTTAGCGTCGCGTTCAACGCAGCCCGTCATCATCTCGGCCAGTGCCAAACTCGATTGAGCCGGACGGAACGACTTCATGCAGTTGCGGGACCATCTCTTCATTTTCGGCGGCATGCTCCTGGCGTGCCTGTTATTCGCGAACTCGATCTCGCTCGTTTACATCGCGATCTTTACGCTGGGCCTCGGCGTTCTATTCGCCCTCGGCCTGGTGAACGTCACCTTCGTCTATGCCCTGATGATGCCCGGGCTCGTGCTTAGGGCTTTGGGCTGGCGCAGCCGCTGGCGCGGGCTCTTTGCCTCCATCCTCGTATTCGCCGTTCCTCTCACCGCCGCGATCCTGCCGCCGGTCCTGAGCTACGCGACCGCCCAGATATCCATCGCGCGAGCGACCGGCAGCGATAAGGACGACCGGCCGCCCGAAGTCGGACAAGCGGTTCCCGTGACGCTGTTCGCCCAGGAATTCGTCCGAAGTGGCCGCAACGCGCAGCCGGGATGCGGTGCGATCTGCCAGAACCTGCTGGCGGAGGGCATTGCCTCGTATGTCAGCGCGCGGGCGCGGAAGGGCCGACTGAGCAAGCCGGAAGCAGCCGTCACCTATCGCCTGAGGCCTGGGGTGAACTGTCCTGCCGTGCTGCGCGAACACACCCAGCCCGTGCCGCGATTGTTGGAACGCCGCGCGGCAGGCGAGTGCCTGGTCTCCGCGCCATCCACGCCCGGCGAGCGGGAGGCGGCCGGGTTCGTCGTGGAAGTCGCCAGCATCAGACCGAAGGAAGCCGGTTACGCCAATGTGCGCGGTTTGAAGCGCGTTCGCATCGGATGGCGCGAAGATGGGAACACGAAAGAGATCTTCCGCAAGACCGAGGTTTCCACCGAACGCCTTGCGTTTCCTCTGCATCTGGCCGTCGACGCGTCAGGACCCCACGGTTTCCCACGCGGCTGGAAGTTCGCACAAAAGCGCCGGAAGAGCGGCGCCTTCGATGCCGACGCCACCGTGCTGGCCCTATTGGGAAAAGAACCTGAGCCGGTCGCGCCTCAGAGCCCAGGCACGCGCCAGGAACCGGGAAAGCTCTCCCACGCCGAATACACACGGGTCATCCAACGCCTCCTGGCCAGTCCCCAGACCGCAGCGTTCGAACCGAGCCTGAGCAATGTTGTGAATGCCTGGATGAGAACGCGTGGCCGGAAATCTGGGCCTCAATTCGAAGAGATGCTGATCCGGATCGCGCGTGACCGCCGCTTCGTCGATATTCCGCTTGTCTTCATTGAATTGCGCAGCAGACCCGACGCATTGCGCCAATGTCTGCCGGCCCTGGTCGGACGCCTGGAAGCGCCGCCGCCAGCCGAGCCTGAGTTGGCAAAGAAGGGGGGTTCCTACGATTTCGACCGGGCCAATATCGCCTACGCTTTCCGCAGCCTCGAGGCCGAAGATCTTGCCCCCTATGCCGACCGTCTCGTCGCGCTCGCCCGGCGCACCGGCGAAAGCTGGACGGCCGGCCTCATCGCGATCCTACCGAAACTCGATCGCGACCCAGTGGGCGTCCTAAAAGATGCTTTGCGTTCCAAGCGGTGGGAAACCCGACGGCGGGCGGCGCAGGCGATCTGCCAGTCTGCCCCCCGCGTCCAGGAGGCGTTGAAGCCCGCGCTGCTCGCAACCTTGCAAGGCAAGTCCAGCGACGACCGGCGTGCGGTCGCCCGGGCGCTCGTACGGATGGGAGAAAAGGAAGCCGTCGAGCGAAAGCTTTCGGCCAGCCGGGACCGGCGGCGCTATCTGTTCGAACGCGGGGTCGAACTGACGGCCGGTTTCGATGTGAAGTATTGCACCCGGTAACGAATAGGCCGAGGCGACCGTCATTGACGCGGGCGCAGGTAGACGAACCAATAGACCGCGCCGACCATGAGGCTGCCGCCAACCAGGTTTCCGACCGTGGCGACGGCGACGTTATGAACGGCCCCGTTTAGCGTCAGGCTTGCATAGTCCCCCGCGCTGCCCCCGATGGCGGCCCAGAACTCGGTGCCTGCCCAGAACTTGATGGCCAATCCGTAGGGCAGGAAATAGAGATTGGCGATGGAGTGTTCGAACCCCGCCGCCACGAAGGCTGCGATCGGGGGAACGATCACGATGGCCTTGTCGCCGGCGCTTCTGGCACCGAACGACATCCAGACGGCAAGGCAGACGAGAACGTTGCAGAGAACCGCAAGGAAAAAGAGCTGGGCCGTCGGCAGAGCCGCCTTCGCCGCCGCGACGCTGAGCGCCGTCTTGCCGACAAGCCCGCCGGCGAAGCCATGCTGACCCGCCAGAAACACCAGCGCTGCAGTCCCAACGGCCCCGATAATGTTTCCCAGATAGACGAGAGCCCAGGCCCTTATCAGCGCTTTCAGCGTTATCCTGCGGCTGGCGTAGGCGACGACCATCAGCGAGTCGCCCGTGAAAAGTTCGGCGCCTCCGACAATGACCAGGATAAGCCCCAAGGAAAAGACGAGACCGCCGAGAAGCCGCGCGACGCCCCACGGCATATCGCCCGCGCCGGTCAGCACCACCGTCATGAAAATCGCGCCAAACGCGATGAAGGCACCGGCAAGAATGCCGAGAACGAGGAGCGCCGGGGCGTCCCGCCGTGCTTTCGTTTCGCCCGCGGCCTCACAGGCCCGGGCCATGTCCGGCGGCATCAGGGGATCGATCGCTTGCGGCGCGGCACCCGGCTTCGGGGGCTGGGGCTCCACGCGCTGTCGCGGCTGGGATTTCGACGTCGTCCTCTGCTTTGACATCGGGCGTCGCACCTCGTTTTGCGGCAAGAACGCCGCCAAGGTAGCAGACACGGTTCGCCGCGCTCTGGATATGGATCAAGCCCGTCGGCGAACGCTTTCTGCGCGATGGCTTAAAGGCCGATGGCACTCGCGCGTTTCGCCGGGCGGCGATCTCAAGATGTCATTGGTGCATGTGTAACGGGCCTCCAGATACCCATCCTCACCGTTGCCTCCCGACCTGAAAGGTCTGCCGCGCCCTCAGCGGCCAAAGCTTATATTCAGCGGCTTGGCTGGCGTCTCGCCGTAGACGTTCTCGAAGATCGAGAGGGTCAATAGCGCGAGATGGCGCGCTTCCGCCGGAACGACTGTTTGAAAAGCAAGCGCGCCATCTTCGAGTTCCTGCGTCTCGATGGTGTAGCTCTGTTGCAGGAAGCGCTGGGCGGCGGCGATCTGCTCCGGCGATAATCCATGCGAAGGAAGGTCCATCAGCACCTCCCCATCGACATTACCGATGAACTGCACGAACTGCTCCACGCCGTTCTCCACGATCATGAAGACTTCAGGATCGTTCATCGCGTTGTAGTCGGCAAAGCCTTTAACGAGAGCCATGAACACATCGTCTGGGACGTGCGCATCGGCTTCCGGGAAGGGATCGCCCCGGCCGCCTCGCCAATGGGGTTGGAGCTCATCGGCCAGCGCAGCGATGTCCCGCCTGAACGCCTCGTGTCTAAGCCGGAAGGCGCAGTAACGGGTCAGCGGCTGCAACGGCGCCGGTAGTTCGTGCACCTTGGGCATGGGGGTGTCGTCGAGGAGAACGGGGACCAGATGCCGCTGACGGGTCATTGCCACCGTCAATTCGAGACGGACGAAATCGTTGGGGTCTTCCAGTCTGCGCCGGCCAGCCGCCGTCGAGGCATTCAACCAGCCCCCGCCGATCAGCGCGAGAACGACGCTCGATTCCGCCAGGCCTCTTTCGATCGTCTCCGCGAAATCGCTACCCGGACGAATGGCGTTGACGTCCATGAAGACCGTCGTCGCGGGATGCTCAGAGGCGAAGTAGTCGGCGATCCGTCCGGCATATCCGGCCGAATCCGCCCGGCGATAGGAGATGAACAGTCCATCCGCCATGCGCTGTCTCCTAGAACCTAAGGGCGTCCGATCCTCGCGGAAAAACAAAAAAGCAGAGCCGATGGCCTCGACTCCGCTTCATTGTCGTTCGGTTCGACACCCGGTTTCAACACCGTCTGGCGATTATCTGAGGCGAGCGATGGATCGCGCTCTTGGCGCCGCACCCCACACCGTCAGTTGCGGGACTTGTCGACCAGCGCGTTGTTCTTGATCCACGGCATCATGCCGCGCAGCTTCTCGCCGACTTCCTCGATCTGGTGAGCGTCGTTGACGCGGCGAATGCCCTTGAAGCGGGCCTGACCGGCCTTGCACTCCTGCATCCATTCGGACGTGAACTGTCCGGTCTGGATCTCCTTCAGGATGCGCTTCATCTCCTGTTTGGTTTCCGGCGTGATGACGCGCGGGCCGGACATGTACTCGCCCCACTCGGCGGTGTTGGAGATCGAGTAGTTCATGTTGGCGATGCCGCCTTCATAGATCAGGTCAACGATCAGCTTCACTTCGTGCAGGCACTCGAAGTAGGCCATCTCAGGCGCGTAACCGTCCTCGACCAGCGTTTCGAAACCGGCGCGGATCAGTTCGACGAGGCCACCGCAAAGCACGGCCTGCTCGCCGAACAGGTCGGTCTCGCATTCTTCCTTGAAGGTGGTTTCGATAACGCCGGAGCGGCCACCGCCGACGCCGCAGGCATAAGACAACGCGAGGTCGTGCGCGTTACCGGAGGCGTCGTGATGGACGGCGATGAGGCAGGGCACGCCGCCGCCCTTCTGGTACTCGCCGCGCACGGTGTGACCCGGGCCCTTCGGTGCGATCATGACGACGTCGACGGTGTCCTTCGGCTCGATCAGGCTGAAGTGGACGTTGAGGCCGTGGGCGAACGCGATGGCCGCGCCGTCGCGGATATTGCCGGCGATATGATCCTTGTAGATGTCGGCCTGGAGTTCATCGGGGGTCGCCATCATCATCAGGTCGGCCCAGGCGGCGGCATCGGCCACCGACTTCACCTCGAAACCGTCGGCCTCAGCCTTCTTGGCGGTTGCCGACCCCTCGCGCAGCGCGATGGCGACATCCTTCGCGCCGGAGTCCTTCAGGTTCAGCGCATGCGCACGGCCCTGCGATCCATAGCCGATGATCGCCACCTTCTTCGACTTGATGAGATTGAGATCGGCGTCGCGATCATAGAAAACGCGCATGGGCGCTCCCCTTCCTGCTCTTGCTATTTGTGGACTTGGAAATCGGGGCATCGGCTTGTTTCAACGCCAAACGCCCCGCCCAGGAGCACCGGGACCGACAAGCGGCCGCGATCCTCCCGCGGAGTGAACGCGGCAACCTACTACCCAAACCGTGCCGGTTTCAACGGTCAACGCAAAGCAGCGACACCAGCGCCCGCCGCCCCAGCCATGGACAGCGTTTACCCGGTCTCAACCGCTTTCGCCTATGCTTCCGCGCAAGTCTGTGCGTGAGAGGACGGCAATGCGTAAACTCGCTATGAAATCAAAGCTTTCTGTGTCGGCTGCAGTCACCCTTGCCGCGTTCGCGGTGGCCGGCTGCGGTGGCGGCGGCCCGACTTCGACCGTGTCCGGTCCGAAGGGGATCTTCACCAACACGCACGACTGCGCGAACCATAAGGACTTCAAGTTCAAGCAGTGTTCGCAGGCGATCCGCGCGGCGATCAAGCTGCATAACGAGAAAAGCACGGTCTACGACTCCAAGCGCATCTGCGAGGCCAAGGAACGTAGCTGCGAGCGCACGCTCAACCAGAAATTCCGTCCGAGGCTGTTGGGCTTCATCGTCGAATTGGACGAAAAGGGCGAGCAGGAACCGGCAGGCCGGCCGCTCTATGCCGCCGTGCGCGGCGAAAAGGGGCTGCGCGACATCTACAACACCGTCTATCTGGAAGCCGACCTGTCGCTTGAGTTCTCTCCCTCGGCCGTCGCCGCGTACAAGACGCATTCCGGCGGTGCCCAAAAGGGTGGATTCGGCACCTGAGTCTGATGCGAAAAATCTCCAAAGCCATTTCCGCCCTCCTCCTGGCGGCGGCGATGCTGCCTGTCGCGGCCCCGCACGCCAACGCTTTCAATTGGGGCTTCATGCGGGCGCCCGACTGGATGGACCCGTATTTCGTCGCGCTGATCGTTGTGCAGGTCCCGTTCTGGGTCGGCCTTGCCTTCACAAAGCCCGCGCATGTGGCCTGGGATGAACTCTACCGTGCCGAACTGCCGCCGCTGGCCTCGTTCTTCCACTACAGCGCTGCGACGCTCTACATAGCCTTGATGGTTCTTTTCTTCGCAGGCATGGGTCTTGCCCGCATGTCGGAGGCCGGCGTCTAAAGTCGCGCACACGGACGACAACGGGGCGGCAATAATCAAGGCCAGCCGAATTCGAAGCGGCAGAATTGCCCGCCGCGCGCCTCACAATCGGCATGGCGCACCACGATCGCCGGTGAGACCAGTTCAGCGAAGAGCCTCTCGAAGACCGCGCAATGCCACGGGCAGCCCGGCGTTGCCAATGGGTTCCCTGTGATCGTCAAGGCCGGGCGAAGGCCGGCGGCAATCTCCACCTTACCGGAACCGGCGAACGTCCAGGCATGGCGCTGGATGGCGGACAGGAGTACGCGCAAAGCCACAACGCGCGGCATCCAAGACAGCATTGTTTTCGCAGGTCCGGGAATACGGTTGGCGATGATATAGCCGCCCGTGCGGAACCCCGCTTCCGCGAGCAGCGCCTCCGCCTCGCCCGGATCGCAATGGCCGACGATTTCGCGGAACAAGCGGGCCGGCTCGGCCTCGTCGACCATTGCGCCGGGTGGCGCGTCCACATACGCGGCGAGCCCGGCGGCTGCGAATAAAGCGCGACGACGCTCCGAACCGATCAAGTCCTTGAGCGCCTGCGAGGTCTGAATAATCGCGTTCGGCCCGACGCAGGCGCCCCGCTCGCCTGCGTCGAGCCGATTTGCCAGGGCGAGATCGCCGCCCATCATTCCGCCGCCACGACCTTGTCGGGCGATTGGTTTTCGCTCATTTGCTGCGTGCCGCCGCCGCAGGCCATGACCTGGGCCTGCTCGCCCTGTCGACGGGCCCGGAGCTGGGAGGCACGGTCGCTGGCGGCCTGCCAGTCGTCCATCTGCGCCTTGGCGATCTTTCGGGTATCGTCGAAGTGGAAATCGACGCCCTTTTTCGATTGCGGTCCCCAGTAGTTGTGCTTGCCGAGGTCGTAGAACTTGCGTTCGAATCCCGCCTTGAGGAACGCCTTGAGACAACCCAACAGGTAGCGGCGACGGAAACCGGTCCCCCGCCATGGGTAATGGAACAGCGCCTTGTTCATATAGAAGCGGCGGTAATTGGCCATCACGCGGTCGAGCAATGTCGCGCGGTCCATGGCTTCGGGTTTCATGATGGGCGTCACGAAGTTGTATTTCGAGAAGTCGAAAACCTCGACCTTGTCGCCCAGCTCCTGGAATAGCGGGGTGAACGGCCAGGGCGTGTACATCGCCCAATTCGCCAGATCGGGGTCCCAATCGCGGGCCATCCTGTAGGTTTCTTCCAGCGTTTCCGGCGTTTCATTATCGAGACCGACGATGAACTGCGCCTCGGTGAAGATGTCGGCCTCGCGCAGAAGCTGGATGGCGCGCTTGTTCTCGGCGACCTTGGTTTCCTTGTTGAAACGGTCGAGTTTCAATTGTGCCGCCGCTTCGGTGCCGAGCGACACGTGGACGAGCCCGGCCTTGCGATAGAGCGGCAGATATTCGATATCGCGGATGATATCGGTTACGCGGGTGTTGATGCCCCATTTCACCTTGTCGGGCAGGCCGCGCGCGATCAGCTCCTCGCAGAACTGGATGAATTTCTTGCGGTTGATGGTCGGTTCCTCGTCCGCGAGAATGAAGAACCCGACGTCGTGCTTCTCCACCAGCATCTCGATTTCATCGACCACCTTCTTGGGATCGCGGATGCGGTAATCGCGCCAGAACTTCCACTGCGAGCAGAACGAACAGGTGAACGGGCACCCCCGCGCCATGTTCGGAATCGCCACGCGCACGCCGAGCGGCACGTAGATGTATTTCTCCCATTCGAGCAGCGACCAGTCGGGATCGATGGCATCGAGGTTCTTCACCGTCGAGGCCGCCGGCGTGGCGACGATGTTCTCGCCATCCCGGAAGGCGAGGCCCTTGATCTTTTCGCGTTCGGCCGGAAAGCGGCCCTCGGCCACGGCGGTCACGAGATTGGCAAAGATCTCTTCGCCCTCGCCGCGCACGATGACGTCCACCCAGGGGGCTTCGGAAAGCACCTGCTTGTACATGAAGGTGGCGTGGATGCCGCCGAGGACGCGCAGCGCGCCGGGGCAGGTCTCCTTTGCGATCTCCAGTAGGCGCTCGGCGGTGTAGATCGAGGGGGTGATCGCGGTTGTCCCGACGATGTCGGGTTGCAGCTCCCTCAGACGTTCGCGCACGGCGTCTTCGCTGAGGTCGTTGGTCATCGCGTCGATGAAATGGAGGTCGGTGAAGCCCGCGGCCCGCAGCGAGCCGGCGAGGTAGGCGACCCAGGCGGGCGGCCAGTTGCCGGCAATTTCGGCACCGCCGGAATGGTAATTCGGATGGATGAGGACGATGCGCATAGCTGACACTCCCTAGTGTCAGCACAGCTTGACACCGCCATGGGTGCGGCGAGTTGACCTGGATCAAGCCTGCGGCTGATCGGGCGCAGGGGTGGGGTGGTGCGCGCCCCATCTGTAGACGGATAGGTTTGCGGGCGGTAGCGTGGGTTTGTCGGCGCATGGCCACGGTGCCGGAGATCGTGCGGCTGAACTGCGCGGCACGTTGACGGCCAATCCGACCGAAAACGGCGGGATTACTAACGAGACGTCATCCCGGGCTTGGCCCGGGATCCAGGCACGTTAATGCGAGACCTTTAGCCCGACTTTCTCCCAGGGGGTGAGGGCGTCACGGAGGTCAAATGACTGACAGGCAAGGAGAAGATCGCAGCGCGATGTGGTTCATCGGGCAAGATCTTCGACACAGCGTGTCAGGCATTTGCCCCCGCCCTTCGGGTGGCCTGAGGCGGGCCATCGGCATCGTTGAGCGGCTCAACCGTATGACACCATACGCTCTACGCCACTCGCCTTGCCGAATGATCCCGCCTGAGGCCATGACGCTCCACTACCCAGGGAGAAAGTCGGGCTAGGTGGCTGCAACTGCCAGCTTGGACAGATCCCCGCCTTCGCGGGGATGACGAAGTCGTGTTGGGGGGCTCGTGTGTTGGAGTCGTTTTGCGTTGGGGACGGAGTGGGATGTCTGTTTCGAATAAGAGCGAGCTGACCGGGAAAATATTCGATCGCCTCATCATTGAAGAGCGCGTCGTCATGACCAGTGCAAAGACAATTTCAATTTCAGCAATTGCCACAATCAGCGTCGGCAAGATCGAGTCAAAATCAAATGTTTTTGGGGTCCTTTTTGGAATAGGCATTCTGCTATTAGCAATCGCAATGTTCGTAGAAGCGTCCTCCGGCTACCGCGCTTCACAAGCCCTCGGTCCCGGAGCGGCCGTCGCAGCAATTTTTGGCGCAATTGTTCTACTTGCGAGCCTCAACATGTCGCCAGATCGGCATTACCTTGTTATAGGGACTTCGGATGGCGAGCGAACTTTCTTTTCGGGGAAGAAAGATTTCCTGCAAGACGTTAGAACTAACATTACGAAGAAAATAAACGAGCAAATTGTTTCCGCAACCTACAACATCGACTTCTCGACCGGCAAAATCGAAAACACGGGCGGGGGTACGGTGGTTTCCGGCGACAATAACGCCGTGGCCTCGGGCGAAAATGCAAAGGCCGGAACCGCCGACGTGACGGCGAATACCACCATATCCAACTCCGCCGGCGTCGTGGCCGGTGTCGGCCACAGCTTCGATGGCGGCTATGCGACGGGTGACAACTCGGCGACGCATCAGGAGGTCCGGTACGCCGACGGCACCGAAAAATGGCTCGCCGAATGGCGCGCGTTCCTCGCACAGAACCGCGAGAACGACTACATCGTCCGGCGCATCGAAGACCTCGAAAACCAGGTACGCCGCCGTTCGCCTACGCCGGAGGACAAGCAATCCGTGCGCGCCATCGTCGGGGACCTGATGGCTGCGGCTCGCGACTATTCGAACTTCGTCGACGGGCTACGGGCCATACTTTCACTGGTGATGTAGATACTAGAGGCTCGCACGCGCCCGGCCACCCAAACACGATACTTCATGGGAGGCCGGGCGGAGGAGCGGGCGGTTCAGGCTGATCCTGAACGTAAAAAAACACAAGACGGCGGCGCTCACGCCTCCGGCTTACCACGCGCGATCGCGGCGATGCCGGTGCGGGCCACTTCGATCAAACCGAGTTCCTGCATGATCTCGATGAACTGCTCGACTTCGCGGGCGCGGCCCGTCATTTCGAACACGAAGTGCTCGGTGGACGCATCGATGACGCTGGCCTTGTAGATCTCCGCCATGCGCAGAGCCTCGATGCGCTTCTCGCCGCGCCCATGCACCTTCACCAGCGCCAATTCCCGCTCCAACGGTTCACCGAGGAGCGTCAGGTCATCGACGCGGTGAACGGGGACGAGACGGTCGAGCTGATGCTTGATCTGCTCGATCACCATCGGCGTGCCGGTCGTGACGATAGTGATGCGCGAGATGTGCTTCTCGTGCTCGGTTTCCGTCACCGTCAGGGATTCGATGTTGTAGCCGCGCCCCGAGAACAAGCCGATGACGCGCGCCAGAACGCCCGGCTCGTTGTCGACAACGACCGACAGCGTGCGCTGCACGGGAAGCTCATCGGCAACCTGGCTGGGATAGTGGGATTGTTTTTGTGTTTGGGCCATTTCTTTGGTCTCTTCGGTTGGCGTTCAATTCGAATTCGGTTTCCCGGACGGTACTACCGCCAGGCTGCTTCTATTTCTTTGCAAAGGCTCCCGTCACGACGTCGTAATCCCGGTATTCCACCTCGGGCTCGTGGCCTTCTTCATAAGCCGGAATGCGCCAGGATTCCTGCAGCGCCTCCTTCACCCACTGGCGATAGAAGGGGTAGGCCTGAACGTCCTGCATGTATTGCCGCGCCTCGTCGTTATCCGGTTCGATCTGATAGTGAACCAAGCGGGAAACGACGGGGGCATAAACAGCGTCCGCGGCGGTGAAGCGGTTCTCGAACAGAAAAGAGGAGCTGCCGAAGCGCTGGCGTGTGTCCGCCCAGATTTCCGAGATCCGCGCGACATCGGCCATTACATCGGCGGAGAATTCCCGCTTCTTGAAGCGCTTACCGAAATTCATCGGGCAGGCCTGGCGTAGTGCCTGGAAGCCGGAGTGCATTTCCAGGCAGATCGCCTTGGCGTGGCCGCGGGCGTTGATGTCGGCGGGCCAAATGCCGGCGTCGGGATAAACGTCCGAAAGCCAGGAGATGATGGCCATCGAGTCCCAGACGACGGCGCCGTCATCCCGATGCAGGCAGGGAAGCTTGCCCGAAGGGGAGACGGCGAGGATGCGCTCTTTGGTATCGGGCTCCCGCAGGGGAATAACGGTTTCCTCAAATTCGAGCCCCGTTGTTTCTCCCAGTTGTTTCATCAGGAGCCACGGGCGCATCGACCAGGATGAATAGAGCTTGTTCGCAAGGAATAATCGCATCGTACTTTCCTTCAGGCGACGGCATCGGAAAGGGCGCGCGACACCGCCCTAGGGCCGAAAATATGATCGGTGAAACGCCATTCGGCGGGTAGGCTTTCGCCGAAGGCCAGCGCGACGATGAAACGGGCGACCAGTGTTTCGCTCATTGTCACGCGTGCTTTTTCATAACCGGCCTTGGCCCTCGCGCGCCAGCCGCGATCGTCGGCGAGGGCTTCTTCGATATGCCCGGCCAGGTCGGCGGCGTCGCGATAGAAAATCATTTCGTCGTCGCCAAAATGGGCCGCGTAGCCCGAGTCCGCATGGGTCGCCAGAAGGAGGCCGTTGCCAAGCAGGTGGGCCATGCGGTCGGAAGCATAGAGATCGCCGTCGCGGCGGTTGAGATTGAGGCCGATGCGGGATGCGGAGAGCGTGGCGATATAGTCGGCGCCGGCGATGGCCCGTTCCTGATGGCGGCCGAAAATGCCGGTGCGAACGCTGTCAGGGAGCCGGCCGGTCAGATCGTCGATAAACGCCCAGCGCCGGTCGACGGCCGGCTGGTGTCCGGAGAAGAAGAGATCGTAGTCGTGGCGACCGGCGGCGAAGGCGCGACCGGTGTCCATCGAAGCGTCAACAGGATTGGGAATGAACGCCACCGTGCTTGGCCCGGTGAAAGCGCGCAGCGTCTCACCGCCCGTCGTGGCGAATCCGAAGTCGGCTCCGGCCAGCAGGTGCCGGAACTGGCCCGCCGGTGTGGGGTGCGAGATGTCGTCGATGTTGATCGCCGCGACCTTCACGCCGGGCGCGACCTTGCGCACCTGCGCCACCGTCCGCGGGTCGATCATGTGACTTTGCATCAGCACGAGAAGCTCGGGCTTATACCCGGCGGCGATATCGACAAGGCGCCGGTTTGCCATCCACCGGCCCAATTTGCGGATACCGAGCGCATAGTCGGCGGTATCGCGGTCCGAATACGTAAAGACGCAATGGCCCGCCCGCACGAAACCGTTCAGAAGTCGCCGGTGCAGGGCGTAATAGAAGCCGCCGCCATACTTCTGATTATTGCCAGGGCTGACGAGCAGGATGCGCATGGCGTTCCTGGGCATGGGGTTCATGGGCCGTCAGGGGCAACGGCCTAGCTTTGGGGGGCAGCTTTCCGCGAGCGCCGAGCGGCCGCGCTTCAAGAACGCGGCCCCGCGCGCCGGTCAGGGTTTGGTCAGCGTTTGCAGCAGGGCGGGGAGTTCGTTCGAACCTTTCTCCGTAACTTGAAAGATACGAAACCCGGCCGCTTCCATCGCCGGCACCGCGTTCTCCGCATAAGCCTGCGACAAGGGAACGGACTGCATCAGGCCGCGCGCTTCGAGCGCCGTCCAGAAGGCGGCGTTGGGCGTGTCGCGCGTCGTCGTCAAGGCGCTGCCGGTGTGGCGGCCGGCGGTCCGGATAAGCGTCTTGTCGCTATCGGTGAGATTACTCCACAGGCCTACCAGTTCCGGCGTGACCGACTCGGCGGCTGTTTCTTCCGACGCGGCCGGCGCGGCCGTTTCAGCCGCGACCGCCGGGGAAGCGACTGCCAGCAGGGCAGCCATGACCAGTGCGCCGGCCGGCCAAGCGGGAGGGCGGCGGTGTCCACCTTTTTGTATGCTCACACCAGTACCTTTCCGCCTTCGCCGATGACGCCGCCGATATCCTCGTCCTCGACATCGTCGCCCAACAGCATTTCGTTGTGCGCCTTACCCGAGGGGATCATTGGGAAGCAGTTCGCCAGAGCCGCGACACGGCAGTCGAAGATCACCGGCTCAGGCGTCTCCATCATCTCCCGGATAGCGTCGTCCAGGTCGCCGGGCTTGTCGCAGATCATGCCTTTCCAGCCGTAGGCCTCGGCCAGCTTGACGAAGTCCGGCAGCGCCTCGGTGTAGCTGTGCGACAGGCGGTTGCCGTGCAGGAGCTGCTGCCACTGCCGGACCATGCCCATGTACTGGTTGTTGAGGATGAACACCTTGACCGGCAAGCGATACTGAACCGCCGTCGATGCCTCCTGAATGTTCATCAGGATCGATGCGTCACCGGCGATATCGATGACGAGCGCATCGGGGTGCGCCATTTGCGCGCCGATGGCGGCGGGAAGCCCGTAGCCCATCGTGCCCAGGCCGCCCGAGGTCATCCAGCGGTTGGGTTTGTCGAAGTGGAAAAACTGCGCCGCCCACATCTGGTGCTGGCCGACTTCGGTCGTGATGAAGGGATCACGGTCCTTGGTCAGTTCGTAAAGCCGCTCGACGGCGTATTGCGGCATGATGAAGTCGTCGGAGTTGCGGTAGCCCAGCGAGTTCCGGCCGCGCCAGGTATCGATCTGCTTCCACCACGACTTGAGGGACGTCTTGTCGGTCTGCGGCGCCTTGGCTTTCCAGACGCGCAGAATGTCCTCAAGCACGTAGGCCACGTCGCCGATGATCGGAAGATCGACGCGCACGTTCTTGTTGATCGACGAGGGGTCGATATCGATGTGGATCTTGCGCGAATTCGGCGAAAAGGCGTCGAGCCGGCCGGTGATGCGGTCGTCGAAGCGGGCGCCGATGCACACCATCACGTCGCAGTCGTGCATTGCCATGTTGGCTTCGTACGTGCCGTGCATGCCGAGCATGCCGAGCCATTGCTTCTCGGAGGCAGGGAACGCGCCGAGACCCATCAGCGTCGAGGTGACCGGATAGCCGGTGAGGCGGACCAGTTCGCGCAGCAGCTTGGACGCCTTGGGCCCTGAGTTGATGACGCCGCCGCCGGTATAGAAGATCGGCTTCTTGGCGGACGCGATCATTTCCACGGCTTCACGGATTGCCGGCTGGTCCGGCTTGAGCTTGGGCCGGTACGTCTTGTGCTGGATGTTGGCCGGACCCACGTAGTTGCCGGTGGCGAACTGGACGTCCTTGGGAATGTCGACGACAACCGGGCCGGGACGGCCGGACCGTGCAACATAGAACGCCTCGTGCATGACGCGCGCGATATCGTTGACGTCCTTCACCAGCCAGTTGTGCTTGGTACAGGGCCGGGTAATGCCGACGGTGTCGCATTCCTGGAAGGCGTCGTTGCCGATGAGATGCGTGGGCACCTGGCCCGTGATGCAGACCACGGGAATGGAATCCATCAAGGCGTCCGTTAGACCGGTGACGGCGTTGGTCGCGCCCGGACCGGAGGTGACGAGCACGACCCCCACCTTGCCGGTCGAGCGGGCATAACCCTCTGCGGCATGGACGGCGCCGCCTTCCTGGCGCACCAGGACGTGCTGGATCTTCTCCTGCTGGAAGATCTCGTCATAGATCGGCAGCACGGCGCCGCCGGGATAGCCGAAGATCACCTCGACACCCTGATCCGCCAGCGCCTTCAAGACCATTTCGGCACCGGTCATCGTTTGTGCCATCTCGCCTCACCTCTTGATTCCTTTAGGCCAACGCCGCGCAGAGCCGTCCGCGTCGCGCAGGACGCAGGGCGGCCGCAGCGTTCGTGATGAGCGCCAAATTGGGAGAAGAACCTCCCCTGTCAACGAAAATTAGCTTAGCGACCCTAATATTTAAATTTTATATCCTGTGAAGCCATCTCCACGAAATCATATATCGCCGAAGCCATGTCATCTGTCGCTTGATGTATTGCCGCGTCTGCTGTTTGGCCTGTTCAACGGCCACCTGACGATCGAGCCGGCCCTCCAGGTGGTCGAGCAGCGGCCGGACGCCCAGCGCCCGCATGGCAGGGCAGTCGGGATCGAGCCGCAGATCCCGCAGCCTTGCGACTTCCTCCAGCGCGCCTTCGGCCATCATGGCGTCGAAACGCATATCGGAGCGGCGCACGTTCTGCTCGCGCGCCGGGGCGATGACGAGACCGCGGTACGATCCGGGCGAAAGAAGCGGCGGTTCCTTTTCCTGTTGCCAGTGCGCCAGCGGCTTCCCGGTCGACTGGACGACCTCCAGCGCGCGCACGATCCTTTGTGGGTCCGTCGGATTGATCCGAGCGGCGGTGTCCGGATCGATGTTCACGAGTTGCGCATGCAGATCCTGAGGGGCGAGACGCTTCGCCTCCGCGCGCCAAAAGGTGCGGACCGACTCATCGACGGGCGGGATAGGCGACAGGCCTTGCGTCAGCGCGTTGAAATAGAGCCCCGTTCCGCCGGTCACGATGGGGATGCGTCCTGCGTTCGCCGCTTCCTCCAGCGCGCGCTTCACGTCGCTCAGCCAACCGGCGACGGAATAGGCAGACCCGGCCGAGACATGGCCGTAAAGGCGGTGCGGCACGCGCGCCTCGTCTTCCGAACCGGGGCGCGCGGTCAGAATGCGCAACTCGCGGTACACCTGCATCGAATCGGCATTGACGATCGTTCCGCCCAGACGCTCCGCCAAGCGCATGGCAACCGCCGACTTGCCGCTTGCCGTCGGCCCTGCGATAAGGATGGCGCGTCGCGAGCTCAAGGCCGGGGTCCTCGGCTGGTGCCGGCTGGCGGTGTCTTTTCCAATCCTTCGCGCCCCGATCCATCCATGCCAACTTCGACCGCCCAGGCGCTCGTCCTGATCGCCCCGGAAAGCGCGCCGTGCCTTAACACGACGCTGGCCGATACCATCCTGCGGCTACTGCCGCGGGATGCCGTCCTCGGCCGGCGCTGGCTCGCCCAGGGAGAAGCCTGGGAAATGACCTTCGTCGCGCAGGCCGATGGCGGCGCCTGGCTCAGAAAGCAGGTCGAGACGGTGCTGATCGGCCTGCCGGTCGACGTCAACATCCTCGACGCTGCGCCGGTCAGCCGGCGCAAACGCCTGCTCATCGCCGATATGGATTCTACTATAATCGAGCAGGAGTGTATCGACGAGATCGCCGAATTCGCCGGGGTCCGCGATGAGGTCGCCGCGATCACGGAGGAGGCGATGCGCGGCGAACTCGATTTCGAGGAGGCCCTGCGTTCGCGGGTCCAGCTTCTGGAAGGGCTTTCTGCCGAACTCCTCGAACGGATCGCCGAAGAACGCCTGACGCTGACGGCCGGGGCGCGGGTGCTGCTCTCGACCATGCGTGCAAACGGTGCGTTTACCGCTCTTGTTTCCGGTGGATTCACGTTCTTCACGAAAATGATCGCGGCGCGGGCGGGCTTCGAGGCGCAACAGGCCAACGTGCTTGGAATCGCGGACGGGCGCCTCGACGGGACGGTTCGCGAGCCCATCCTGGGCCGTGAGGCAAAGCTACAGGCGCTCAAGGAATTCGCGGCTGAGCGCCGGTTACCGCTGGCCGAGACGCTCGCGGTGGGCGATGGCGCCAACGACCTGGCGATGATCCGGGCGGCCGGGCTGGGTGTGGCATTTCGGGCGAAGCCGATTGTCGCAAAAGAGGCCAAAGCCGCCATCAACCATGGCAATTTGAAAGCGCTGCTCTATCTCCAAGGCTACAGCCGCGAAACCTTCGTCGGCTGAGAGCTGCTCGATGTGCCTCGCGTCGGCGGGTCGGGGCGCGGGCTCCGATTGCGCGAATTGTAGTCCGGGCGGTTCATCTAGATGTCCTTGGGAGGCTGAATGGCGATCGATCTACTTCTTGTGCTCGTCGGTTTCGTCTTGCTGATCGGCGGCGGCGAGCTTCTGGTACGCGGTTCCGTCTCGGTCGCCGAACGGCTGGGCGTTTCGTCGCTCATCATCGGTATCGTTCTCGTTGGTTTTGGCACGTCGACGCCCGAACTCGTCATCAGTCTCCAAGCCTCCCTGGCAGGCTCACCGGGCATATCCATCGGCAATTTCGTTGGATCGAACATCGCCAACGTCCTGCTGATCGTCGGCACGGCCGCCATCGTGATGCCCATGGTCATCGGCGACACGGCCTTGCGCAGGGATGGCGTCGTCGTTGTGGCCGTCACGGTCATGTTCGTCGCGCTGTCGCTCCTGATGCCCTTGTCGCGTCCGGTGGGGGCGCTGTTCGTCGCGCTACTTGCCATCTATCTTTACATGGCCTGCCGCCACGACATGAAGGCGCAGAAGGCTGAAGCCGCCGACGGTCCCACGCCGGGAGCGGGCCCCAACACGGCGGCCCTCACCGATCCGGGCGGCTCCGGCGGCCTCAAGGGTCTCCTCCTCCACGGCGCGCCGTTCCTCATGGCGCTGGCGGGCCTCGCCATACTCATCATCGGCGGCCGGATCCTGATCGACTCGTCGGTATCGCTGGCGCGTCAGATCGGGGTGACGGAAGCGGTGATCGGACTGACCATCGTCGCGGTCGGCACGTCTTTGCCGGAACTGACGACATCTCTGATCGCCGCGCGCAAAGGCCATTCCGATGTCGCCATCGGCAACGTCATGGGCTCCTGCCTCTACAATATTCTCGGCATCGGCGGGATCGTGGGGCTCGTCGCTCCGACCAACATCCCCGACCAGATCATCTACTTCGATAACTTCGTCATGCTTGGCGCGGCGGTCGCGCTGGTGGCACTGGCCCTGAACGGGGGACGGATCACCCGTCTCGAAGGCGGCGGAATGCTGGCGGCCTACGCGGTCTACATCTGGTCGCTCTATCCGCACTAGGGCGCTCACGGGCCGCTCCGGCCTGCGGCCTGGCCCTCCGCTGGGGCGGCGCTAGCGCCGGGCCGACGTCGCGGCCAGAGCGCTTAAGCGCTGTAGAGCGAGGGCGCTCACGGGCCGCTCCGGCCTGCGGCCTGGCCCTCCGCTGGGGCGGCGCTAGCGCCGGGCCGACGTCGCGGCCAGAGCGCTTAAGCGCTGTAGAGCGAGGGCGCTCACGGGCCGCTCCGGCCTGCGGCCTGGCCCTCCGCTGGGGCGGCGCTAGCGCCGGGCCGACGTCGCGGCCAGAGCGCTTAAGCGCTGTAGAGCGAGGGCGCTCACGGGCCGCTCCGGCCTGCGGCCTGGCCCTCCGCTGGGGCGGCGCTAGCGCCGGGCCGACGTCGCGGCCAGAGCGCTTAAGCGCTGTAGAGCGAGGGCGCTCACGGGCCGCTCCGGCCTGCGGCCTGGCCCTCCGCTGGGGCGGCGCTAGCGCCGGGCCGACGTCGCGGCCAGAGCGCTTAAGCGCTGTAGAGCGAGGGCGCTCACGGGCCGCTCCGGCCTGCGGCCTGGCCCTCCGTCGTTTTTGCTTGGCCAACACTGGGCAAGCCCGTGTTGGGCTGGCTTGGCGAACACTACGCAGGCGCGTGTCAGCTTGGCTTGGCTAACGCTTGTGGGCCCAACACTGCGCAAGCGCGTGTTGGCGGCGGCAAGCCCGTGTTGGGCTGGATTGGCGAACACTACGCAGGCGCGCGTCAGCTTGGCTTGGCTAACGCTTGTGGGCCCAACACTGCGCAAGCGCGTGTTGGCGGCGGCAAGCCCGTGTTGGGCTGGATTGGCGAACACTAAGCAGGCGCGTGTCAGCTTGGCTTGGCCAACGCTTGAAGACCCAACACTGCGCAGGCGCGTGTTGTCGGCGGCAAGCCCGTGTTGGGCTGGATTGGCGAACACTAAGCAGGCGCGTGTCAGCTTGGCTTGGCCAACGCTTGAAGACCCAACACTGCGCAGGCGCGTGTTGTCGGCGGCAAGCCCGTCCCGGACTGATGCTTCGCGGCGCGAGCGGCTCGGGGCTGGACGACGTTCCTATTCGCCGGGGACGGCCGCGCGCTCCCAGCCTGGCGGGAGTGCGCCGGTGCGTTCGGCTTCCTCCAGGGCTTGGGCCAGCTCCTCGCGCGCCTTTTCTGCTTCGCGCTGGCGGTTCCATAGACTGGCGTAAAGGCCATCCTGGGCGATCAGTTCGGCGTGCGTCCCTTGTTCGGCGACGCGCCCCTTGTCGAGCACGAGGATCTTGTCGGCGTGCACGATGGTCGAGAGCCGGTGCGCAATGACCAGCGTGGTGCGATCCCGGGACACCTTGTCGAGCGCGTCCTGGATCTCTTTCTCGGTGTGGCTGTCGAGAGCGCTGGTCGCTTCGTCCAGCATCAGGATCGGCGGACCTTTGAGGATCGTCCGGGCAATGGCCACACGCTGCTTCTCGCCGCCGGACAGCTTCAGGCCGCGCTCGCCCACCTGGGTGTCGTAGCCCAGCGGCATCGCCATCACGAACTCGTGGATCTGCGCCAGCTTGGCAGCGGCGATGATTTCCTCGTCGGTGGCATCCGGCCGGCCGTAACAGATGTTGTAGCGGATCGTGTCGTTAAACAGCACCGTGTCCTGCGGCACGACCCCGATCGCCGCGCGCAGCGACTTCTGCGTCACATTGCGAATATCCTGACCGTCGATCAGGACCTTGCCGGATTCGATGTCGTAGAAGCGGAACAAGATGCGCGAGATCGTCGACTTGCCGGCGCCCGACGGGCCGACGATGGCCACCATTTTGCCAGCCGGCACGGTGAAGGAGACGTCCTTCAGGACCCGGCGTTCTTCATCGTAGGCGAAACTGACGTCATCGAAGCGTATCTCGCCATCCTTGACCTTCAGCGGTATCGCGCCGGGCGGGTCCTGCACTTCAGGATCCTGGCCGAGAAGCGCGAACATGACCTCGATGTCAACGAGGCCCTGTTTGATCTCCCGGTAAACCATGCCCATGAAGTTGAGCGGCATCCAGAGCTGGATCATCAGGGTGTTCACCATCACGAAGTCGCCGATGGTGTGGGTGCCGGCTGCGATGCCCTGCGCGGCGAGGACCATCATCACCAACATGCCGGCAGTGAAGATCGCCGCCTGGCCGGAGTTCAGGACCGCCAGCGACGTGTAGGTCCGGATCGCGGCGCGCTCGTAGCGCTGCATCGCCGTGTCGAAGCGGCGGCTCTCCATTTCCTCGTTACCGAAATACTTCACGGTTTCGAAGTTGAGCAGGCTGTCGATCGCCTTGGTGTTGGCGTCGGTATCGCTGTCGTTCATCTCGCGGCGAATGCCGATGCGCCACTCGGAAGCTTTGAAGGTGAACCACAGGTAGACGGCGACCGTGACCAGCACGATGAGGGCGAAGCGAATGTCGAAGAAGTAAACGAGTACGCCGCAGATCAGGAGCAGCTCGATCAACGTCGGCACCACGTTCAGGATGCCCATGCGGATGATCAGCTCGATGGCCCGCGCGCTGCGTTCCAGAACCCGGGAAAGGCCGCCGGTCCGCCGTTCCAGATGGAAGCGCAGGCTCAGGCGGTGAAGATGTTCGAACGTCCGGGTGTTGAGCTGACGAACGGCGTTCTGACCGACCTTGGTGAAGAGAACGTCGCGCACCTGGTTGAGCACGATCGAAAACAGCCGGCCGGCCCCGTAGGCCAGCACCATGGCGACAACGATGACGCCGAGCGTGACGGCGCCGCCGGATTTCACATCGTCGGAAACAGCAACCAGCGCATCGGTCGCCCACTTGAAGAGCACCGGCACCGATACGGTGACGAACTTGGCGACCAGAAGCACGCAGAACGCCAGGACCACGTTACGACGCAGATCGTTCCGGCCTTCCGGCCAGACGTAGGGCAGCAGGCCCTTGAACACGGTCCAGTGGTCTTCCCGCGCCCCCAGCAGCCGCGCGTCGATGTCCGGCTTTCGTTTTCCGCGGCGGTATCCGATCATTGGGTCCTTTCAGTCGCGCTACGCGTCTGTCTTTTTCGAGGGCTACAGACGACACGCGCGCCGGCCCCGTTCGGATCAGCGTCGCGGCAACCAGACCTTCTGGCAGGGGTAGATCCGGTGCGGATTGCGGATCTTGCGGCGGTTCGCGCGGAGTATGCGCGGGTAACGCGTTCCCTCGTCATAGTGGCGGAACGAGATCGTCCAAAGCGTGTCGCCCCGCGCTACCACATAGGTACCCGGCGGGCTGATCGTTCGTCCAGCCCGCTGATCGCCGCAACCGGTGCCTCCGAAATCGCCGATCGCCCTATGCCAACCGGCGGTGCGACCTCGCCATTTCGAGCCGGGGCCGAAGGGTGCCGCTTCATACGCACGATCCTCGGCAGGCGCGTTTCCGGAGCTGTCGTCGCCTTCGGGTTCTTCGGGAAACGCCGATGTGCGGCCGGTTTGTTCCGTCGCCGGTTCGGAGCGCGGACCGCGCCTCTGGGCGATCTCGACGGGCGCGCGTCTGCGGGCCACGGGCAGCGGAGGCGTGTTGGCGCTGTCAGGTGCGCTGTCAGGGCTGGTCTGTGCCGCCGGCGTGTCGGCTGGAGGTCCGGTTTCGGTGGATGAGCGCGAAGACTGCGATGGCGTCGCAAAGACATCGCGCGCGCGCTTGCGGGCGAGATCGATCAAACGGCCGCGACGGTCGTCTGTCTTGTCGCGCTTCGCGGCCGCTGTGTCGGATGCGGGATCGTCGGCGGGCGCCGTGTCTCCTTCCGCTTCCCTCAGCGGCACAATCGAGATACCGGCGTCTTCATTGGCACGAGCGCGGCGTTCCTCCTCCTTGCGAACCGTATCGAGAAGACCGGCGACTTCGCGCGCGCGCTCCGCCTTGCGGTCCGTGTCCTCGGGGGCCAGAGCCGTCTCGCTCGGGCTGCGTCTCGATATTGGGGAGCGCAAATCGTCCAACAGCCGCGCGACTTCGGCGATGCGGTCCGCCTTGGCATCCAGTTCCCGATTTTTCAGCGCCGCGAGACGTTCGGCCTCCCGACGCTCGATAGCGAGCCTTTCCAGGCGTTCGCGCTCCAAACGCTCGGTTTCCAGCCGTTGCGCGCGCTCGCGCTCCTGTCGCGCCAATTCCGCGGCTTCCTCGAGCCGGCGCGCTTCCGCCTCGGCCTGTTCGGCAGCCAAACGTTCCGCCTCGCGGCGCTCAGCTTCGAGACGCTCAGCTGCCAGCCGTTCCGCTTCAAGTCGTTCAGCCTCAATGCGCGCCGCTTCCCGTTCCTCGGCGGCACGGCGTTCGGCCGCCTCGCGCTCGGCGGCCAGACGGGCAGCTTCCGCTTCCCTCGCCGGTTCGGCCTCCGCCTCCCGCCTCAGGGCCTCGCGCTGGCGCAGTAGCTCGTCCAGTTTGCGCTGCGCCTCGTCTTCTCGAACGCCACCGTCCGAACTCTCAGGCGGTTCCGGCCGGTCTCCGGCCTGATCCCGGCCCGCGGTGCGCCGCGCATCCTCTTCCTGGGGAGCAACGGACGGCCGCTCGGGAGCTGCCACGCGATCGCTATCGGGTCGCGGCGCAGACAGGTCCCGGATCACGGTGTCCTGATACCGGCGGTTGGCCTCGCGGAGGAGGTCTCGCGCCTTTCCCGCGAGCGAGCCGAAATCGACGGCAGCGTCTGGCGCGCTACGGCGATCGGGAGGCGGTACGTCCGCGCGGGGGGCGAGATCGCCAGCCGTTCCTCCACGGCGGGCCAGTTCGGGAATGACATGCCGGCGGTAATCGTCCGCCGAACGTTCGAACCAGCGCCGCACCGGCGCGAGGACGCCGCCGCTGTTTTCCCGCGCTCTTTCCGGAGCGTCGTCGCCGATGCCCGTTTGTGCGGTGCGGGATCCGCCATCGCGTCCGTCAGGCCGCCCCTTGGCGTCATCGTCTTCCGCCTCGCCTGTGAAAACGTCGAACTCCCGGCTCGCCGCTTCTGCCAGACGCTCGGCGCGACGGCGAAGGGCCTCCTCGCTTGCAGCGTCGCGCTCGGGCTCTGCCTGTCCGGCGCTGTCATTCTCAGCCTGGCTACGGGGCGGCGCGGCGGGCTGGCGCCGGGGTGTTCCCTCATAGGCCACGATGTCGTCGCCGTTTGTACGTTCGGGCACGGCAATGCGCACCTCATCGCCTTGCCAACGGGGGCCGTTGGGTCGCGGCGGTGACACCTCGACGGTATAGTCGCCTTTTTCCAACGCCCCCGTCGTGATGCGCCATCTGCCGGTCGCATCGACCTCGACGGTGGCGACCCTGCGGTCGGAAATGCGCAGTTCCACGAGGTCGCCAGGACGCCCGGTTCCCTCGAAGCGGGATTCCTTCTGGGGTTTGATGAGAATTCGCGAGAACTGCGGGTCAGCACCAGTTGCGCGCCGCTCGTTCAGCCGGCCTTCCTGTCGCCCCGGCTCCTGGGCGTTGGCCGACGTGTAGAGCCCCTGCACATTCATGAGCCAGATGGCGGAATCCGACGGCGCTCCGGCACCGGCCGGAATCCAGACTTCTTCCGAACGGCGTGGACCGAAAGGCTCGACCGCCAACGTCAGGGCGACAAGGCCCGACAACACGACGAGCACCGCGGGGAGCAACGATCCCCTCATGACCTTTTGGCCTCCATCGAACCCGGCGCCGCGTACGACTCCTCGACCAAGGGGGCTGAACGCCCGCGATTTACGACCGGCAAACCGTTCCGGAGATCCGCAACTTTAGGTGCCGCTCGTCTCCATTCTCCGTGATAGCAGGCAAAGCGATGAAACTGCTAGGGGAAACCGGCCCGCCGAGGATCGAGGTTAACGGCCGGGGAAAAGCCTATTTCCGCTCTCATTCTGGCCCCGGCCGGCAGCAAGACTGTAGACTATCGGTCCCCGGCATGCCGTAAATCGAAGCGCCCGGACCTTACAGTACACTGCCGCGTTGTCGGTATGGGAGCCAGACCAACCTCTTGCCACGTAACGCGGTCGTCGCCACCTGAAGGTGCCTTTCGGCATCCTATCGGCGCCGCTCAACCGACGCCAATCCAGTAAAACGAAGAACATGTCAAAGCATTCAAACAAATCAAAAAAGATCATAAAGTCCCTGGCCGAGCAGCCCCTTCCCGACACCACGGCGAAGGCAAGTGTCGACGCCATCTGCGTCTACTGCGGTTCCGGCCCCGGAACGAATCCGGCCTATGCCGACGCAGCCCACACGCTGGGGACGGCGCTGGCCGAAAACGGCATCCGCCTGATCTATGGTGGTGGGGGCATGGGCTTGATGGGCAAGGTCGCGACGTCCACGCTGAAATCGGGCGGTTCGGTGACCGGCATCATTCCGGACTTCCTGTCCGAACGCGAGCATATGCTCCGGGACGTCGACGAATTGATCGTCACCGCCGACATGCATGAACGTAAACGCTTGATGTTCGAGCGCTCGGACGCCTTCGTGGCCTTGCCCGGCGGCATCGGCACGCTCGAAGAACTGGTGGAACAGCTCACCTGGTCGCAGCTCGGCCAGCACAAAAAACCCGTCGTCGTCGCCAACATCGAAGGCTTCTGGGATCCGTTCCTCGAACTCCTTCGCCATATGCGTAGCCAGGAATTCATCCGGGACGGGCTCGACGTCGGCTTCACCGTCGTCAGTTCCGCCGATGCTATCGTGCCTGCAATCAATGCCGCCGTTCTTGCGACCGGCGAGCCGCCTCCGGACGAGGCAACGCTGGCCAAGTTCTGAGAAACTGAGCCGGAGCGTTCATAAACGCCGAATGGCGCCACGCCCGCGTAATTTCCGGCGGCGCCGCGAGATGGCCATAATGCAGCGGCCTTTCGTCAAAGCTGGCGAAAGCCTGAGCGACACGACCGGTCACGGGGATCGGGCGCATCGAAGACCTGCGGGGATGCAACCGTGGACCACTTGCTGAACGACGAGCAGCTGCGCGAACACCGGCACCGCAACGTTCTTCATTCGGTTCTGCTGATTGGCGGAATCGGCGGCATCACCGCCGTGGCATCTTTGCTTCTCTGGGGCATCACCGGTGTCGTCATCGCGGTGATCGCCATCGCCATTCTGGCGTTGATGGCACCCGGCGTGCCGCCGTCGGCGGTCATGCGGCTGTACCGCGCCCGTCAGGTCGCGCCCGGCGACGACCAGTTGAGCCGCATCCTTGCTGAACTCGCCCGGCGCGCGGAGCTTCCCGCTCAGCCCAGCCTCTACCTGATCCCGAGCGCGACGCTCAACGCTTTTGCGACCGGATCGCCCAAACACGCCGCGATCGGGATCACCGAAGGCTTGCTTCGGCGTCTGACGCTTCGGGAAATCACGGGCGTCCTCGCGCATGAGATGAGCCACATCCGCAATAACGATCTCTGGCTGATGAACCTCGCCGATGTCATGACCCGGTTCGTCCAGGGCATGTCGTACGCAGCGCTGGCGCTGGCCTTCTTCAACGTGCTCGGCCTGATGACCGGAGAGACGCCGATCTCGTGGTGGGCCGTACTCCTGCTCTATATTGCGCCGGCGCTGACCAGCCTTCTGCAACTGGGGCTGTCGCGGGCGCGTGAGTACGATGCCGATCTCGAAGCCGCGATGCTGACGGGCGACCCTATGGGGCTGGCTTCGGCACTTTCGCGACTGGAGCGCTATGAAGGCCGGTTCTGGGAAGACCTGGTCTATCCGGTGCCCGGACGGCGGATCCCGCAGCCTTCGCTGTTGCGGTCGCACCCGCCGACCGAAGACCGCATTGCCCGGCTGCATCAGCTTTCGGGCAGCCCGGGCCTGCCGCAGATCGTCATCGTCGAGGAACCGATGGTGTCAATGCTCGGCTACGGGCCGATAGCCATGCGTCCGCGCTACCGCTTTCCCGGCCTGTGGTATTAGCGGACCGGTTCCCGGTTCACCGGGAACCCTCCTGTTCACAGGCTCGCAGCAACCGCTTGCTCTTGCCCGCGGCCTTCGCGTATCCCCACACGATGATGACGAACGATCCTGAACAGCCTGTTCGCGCCGACGACGGCGCCGATGAGGCCGCAGCTCTGGTTGCCGCCGTGCGACGGGGCGAGCGGCGCGCCATCGCCACCGCCGTGACGCGCCTGGAGGTGCTACGCGCCGATGCGCCAGCCCTTCTCAAGGCGTTGCAGCCCTATCTGGGCCACGCCGTGGTTGTCGGGCTCACAGGTCCGCCCGGCGCCGGGAAGTCGACGCTGGTGAACGCACTGATCGCCTCTCTCAGACGCGAAGGGCGCACGGTCGGTGTGATCGCGGTCGATCCGTCGAGCCCGATGTCGGGCGGTGCCATCCTCGGCGACCGCATACGCATGACTTCGGCCCTTGACGACGACGGGGTGTACGTGCGCTCGCTGGCCAGTCGCGGTTATCTGGGCGGACTGTCTCCTGCCGCCGTTCGCGTGGTCGACGCACTCGACGCCGCCGGCTACGACCTGATCCTGCTCGAAACCGTCGGCACCGGCCAGAACGAGATCGACGTCGCCGAAGTGGCCGATATACGGATCGTCGCTTCCGCTCCGGGACTGGGCGACGACATTCAGGCCATGAAGTCCGGCCTGCTCGAAATCGCCGACATCCTCGTCGTCAACAAGGCCGACCGCGAAGGCGCTGAACGCACGCTTCAGCAATTGAAGGGCGCCCTTTCTATTCGCGCCGGCGAAACGGCGCATACGCCCCTGCTCAAAACCAGCGCGATCAGTGGCGAGGGCGTCGGCGAATTGATTACCGAGATCGACAAGCTCGCCGCGAAGGTGAAATCGGCTCCCGCAATCGAGCGCCGCCGCCGCCGGGCGCGCTACCTGATCGCCCGCGCCGCCGCCGACCTGGTGAAAGACCGGATCAAAGCCGGCGGAACCGACCGGCTGGACCGCCTCGCGGATGACGTATTGGCCGGCGAAACTTCGCCAACACAGGCGGCCGATGAAATTTTGCGCAGGGATGCGGGCTAGGCGTTGCCCCGGGGCCACGGGGCAAGTGACATACTTCCAACCTTGCGGAAATGCGCTTAACACGATATGGATGAGCGTCGACTTTTGGCCGGACGACAGGGCCGCTACGCCTTTGGAAATGCTAGGCGCACGTTCTCTACCCATCCAAAATTCGCGAAGTCGAAACTTCGGCAAAGGAAATACGCTGAAGTTTCAAAGCCAACGCACTGACAAAGGCACTTAGACGATGCAGAACGGAACTGTTAAATTCTACAACGAGCAGAAAGGCTACGGCTTTATTGCTCCGGACGCTGGCGACAAAGACGTCTTCGTCCACGCAACCGCCCTTGAGCGCGCCGGCATCCGCGGTCTCGCCGAAGGCCAGAAGGTCGCCTTCGATACCGAGGTGGACCGCCGCTCGGGCAAGCCCGCCGTCAACAACATCGAGCTGCTCTGAACCGCGCTTGACGTTGACGCCCGTTAGTCCGCTAACGGAAAGCGATCAGGAAAGCCGCCGTGGTTGACCCCGGCGGCTTTTTTCTTTTGCGCTGCCAACGCGGCCGGCAACTTTCTACTTAGAGCGCTTCAGGTTTAGGTCGAAGCGCTCCAGGGCGCGACTGCGGCCCGGCGCGGGCGCCGCCCCTGTGGAGGCGCAGGCCGTTAGGCCGAAAAGCGCCGTGAACACATAAAACAAGATCGTTTCCGCCTTAAGCGGAAACGATCTAGCGTAATCGCACGGCCCGCCTCGGTGACTTCTGGCCGGACGAGGCGTGGAAGGCGACCGAAGTAGCCTTCAAAGCGGGCTGAACCGACGGATAAGCTCGGCCCTGGCGGATGTCGGTCGCCACGGAAAGCAACTGGCCGCCGGCGCGGACAAACCGGGGGCTGGCCGGCCCGGTGGGCATGAGCTTCCCATCGAGCCACCGCTCGACCGGCTTCTTCAGGTCGAGCGCGGGCTTTTCCACCAGGAACCAGGACAACGTGGCCACCGCCAAAACCATTGGCGCGACGAACAGCAGCGCCGTTTGCGCGGAGATCCCCGGCGATAACGCGATCACGATCTGCTGGATGACCCAGCCATAGATGTAGACGCCATAGGACAGGTCGATCTCGTCGGTGAATTCCTTCAGGGCGCCGAAGGGCATCTGCGCAACGAGAAGTGCCAGGTATCCAACCGCCGCCGGGGCCAGAAGCCGTTCGAACGGCGATCCCATGGCCGCGATATAGGCCGCGCCGATGACCAGAAGTCCCAACCCGGTGATGCGAAGGACATTGCGGAAATTGTAGGCTGCGACACCGGTCAGGAACGCCAGCGACAAGTCGACCAGCCAAACGAGTTTGCCTGGCGGGATGATCTTGCCGGGGAACAGGATGACAGCCGCCAGCGCCGCAAAAAGCGATAGTCCCAGCCAACCGCGCAGCCGGCGTTGCCACCACAGGCCGGTCGCCGCGACGACGCCCAGGGCGATGTAGCACAGCACCTCGTATTTGATGGTCCAGATCGGGACGTTCACGCGTCCCGGCAACGGATGATCGGCAAACACGCCCGGCAGCGGCGCCATTCCCGTCGATAGCGACAGGGTCCGCAAGAGGTACTCGACGGTGCCAAAGCTTGAGAAGTATTCGCTCAGGCCGCGGCTGGTGAACATCGGGCCGACGACGAAGGCCGTCACCAGCACGCAGACAACAAGGCCCGGGAGGATACGCAGCGCGCGGCTTGCCGCGAAATGATACACCGTGCGCGAGCGATCGAGGCTCGCGGCAACGAGAATGCCGCTGAGAACGAAGAAGACGTGAACCGCGTGCTGTCCCAGGGTGGAAGCTGTACCGGCAAACGGCCAGCCTGCGCCGTTTCCGGCGGTCAGCATGAACATGTGGTCGAAGACGACGAGGCAGGCGGCGATGAGCCGGATAACGCCGAAGGCGTTGTTATCGCGCTCGATCAATTGCGAAAGAAGCATTCATCCGCTCCGGAAGAAAAGGGCACGCGTCTGTGCCGTACCGGAGCGTTTCTGCAAACTTCGGGCCGCGCCGGGCCACCGGACGGGGCGGATCGGCGGTATCGCAAACGGGCCGTTAACGGCGCGCAGCGGAGATGCGTCAGCCGTGTTCGACGCCGGCGCCGTCCTTCATCAGCTTGTAATTGATCGAGTCGACGAGGGCTTCGAAGCTGGCATCTATGATGTTGGGAGAGACCCCCACGGTAAACCAGCGCTCGCCGGTCGCGCGGTCATGGCTTTCCACCAGAACGCGGGTGACCGCTTCGGTGCCGCCGCCCGTCGTGATTATACGCACCTTGTAGTCGGCGAGTTCGAGATCGGCGATGTGGCTTTGATAGCGGCCAAGATCCTTGCGCAAGGCGGAATCGAGCGCGTTCACCGGGCCGTTGCCTTCGGCGACCGACCATAACGGCTCGGCATCGCCATTGATGTAGACCTTCACGGTGGCTTCCGAAACGGTCACCAGATCGCCACGCGCGTTGTGCCGCCGCTCGACCATGACGCGGAATGAGTCCACGGAGAAATACTTGGGCACTTCGCCCAATTCGCGCCGCGCCAGAAGTTCGAAGGAAGCATCGGCGGATTCGTAGGAATAGCCCTGCGATTCCCGCAGCTTGACGGCCTCCAGCATATTCGGAATGCGCGGGTCGTCGCGGTCGACCTCGATCGACAGCCGTTCCAGCTCGGCCATGATGTTGGAGCGCCCGCCCTGGTCGGAGACGAACACCCGGCGGCGGTTGCCGACCGTTTCCGGCGGCACGTGCTCGTAGGTTTCGGGCTCTTTAAGGATCGCGGAAGCATGGATTCCTGCCTTCGTCGCGAAGGCGCTTTCACCGACGTAGGGCGCGTGACGGTAGGGCGAACGGTTAACGACTTCGTCGAGAACGCGCGAGGCGTGGGTCAGCGTGCGCAACCGTTCCGGCGTGACGCCGGTCTCGAAGCGGTCGGCATAGGCGTTCTTGAGAAGCAGTGTCGGGATGATCGAGGTCATATTGGCGTTGCCGCAACGCTCGCCCAGGCCGTTCAGCGTGCCTTGAATCTGGCGAACGCCGGCACGCACCGCCGCGAGCGTGTTGGCGACCGCGTTTTCGGTATCGTTATGGGTATGGATGCCGAGCCGGTCGCCGGGCACATGTCCGGTTACTTCGCCGACGATGCGCTCGACCTCGTGCGGGAGCGTGCCGCCGTTGGTATCGCACAACACGATCCAGCGGGCGCCGGCATCGTAGGCGGTCTTAACGACATCGAGCGCGTAGCCGGGGTTGGCCTTGTAACCGTCGAAGAAATGTTCGGCGTCGAGCATGGCTTCGCGGCCGGACTCGACAACCGCGGCGACGGACTGCGCGATGCTCTCCAGGTTTTCGGCATTCGAGATACCCAGGGCAACGCGGACGTGATAGTCCCAAGATTTGGCGACCAGGCAGACCGCCCGGGCCTGTGACTGCAGGAGCGCCTGAAAGCCCGGATCGTTGGCGACGGAGCGGCCCGCGCGCTTAGTCATGCCGAAGGCGGTGAACGTCGCGGTCTTGAAGCCGGGGTCGGTGGCGAAGAATTCGCTATCGGTCTGGTTGGCGCCGGGATAGCCGCCTTCGACATAATCGACGCCCAGGTCGTCGAGGACGCCGGCGATGAGCTCTTTGTCCGCACGCTTGAAGTCGACGCCGGTCGTCTGCGCGCCGTCGCGCAGGGTCGTGTCGTAGAGGTATAGGCGCTCGCGGGTTGTCATCGGCTCGGGGGCTCTTTTATTCAGCAGGCGTTTCTACTGGCATGCAGCGACAGCGGCGCTACCGGTCGTTGGCTGCGGTGACCAGCGGCTTGGTCATGGTTGTGTTCATCAGCCACTGGTCATCGATGGGCACCGAATTGCGGCTTTGCGAGACGTAGCCGCGTCCTTCGAAGAAGATCTGGGCAGCATCGCTGGCGTCCACCGATATCGCTTTCGCGCCGCGCGCGGCGGCCAACCGTTCGAGCGCATCGGCAAGTGCGGACCCGACGCCCTGCCCTGCGAAATACGGGTGAACGTAGAGCATGTCGACCGTCTGGTTATCTTTTAATGAACCGAAGCCGGCAAGCCCGCCATCGATTTCCACGACGAGCGTGGTCGCGCCGATGAGCCGCTGGCCGAATGTCTCGGCGTCGGCTGCGGCGGAGGCCCATGCCGCCCGCTGATCCTCGTCATAGTCTTCCTGCGTCAGTTCCTCGATGGACTGCGCGAACAGTTCGCGCAGCAGCGGGATGTCTTTAGGCAGGAGAGGACGTAGCGGAATTGCTTTGTCAGGCGTCGGCATGGAACTCCGATCGTTCTCCGAAGCGCGCTCGGCCCGGATAAGACCATGGGAGCGCGGTTCGGGTTGTCGATTGTCGCCGTCAGGCCGCCAACGGCCGTAACGGCTGAACCGGCGCGAAGGCCGGATTGTTCGAAACCGTCTGCGGTGCGGCAGTCGCCATGTCATGGCGCAGATTAGGGCCGCGCATCAAGAGATAGGCCCCGACGGCGATCAGCAACGTTACCGAAAGAAGCGGGTCGGCTCGCGTGCCAGGAAACGCCGAAGCCAGGAACTGCAGCGCAAACCCCGCGAGCAGCAGAAAGGCAGCCCAGCGGTAATCGAAGCGCTGCCCCATCAGTTCGCGGATCGCCTGCACGGAATCCTGCCGGTTCCCGGTCATGCCCGTTACCCCACGGTCCGATACCGCCATCGCGCCGCGCACCGCAATCAGCGCCGCCGCAACGTTAAAGGCGATGCCCAATGTACCGGGCTGGGCCAAGGTCTCGATCATGCCTGCCATTTTCGTGCCTCCTCATGGTGTGCCGCAACAGCGATCAATAAAACCGGGCCGCAGTACCGCCCGGGATCCCGCTTTGCCCCGAAGCCGTATTATCGCGCCGGCGGTCGTTTCCAGGAATAGGCCGGATGGATAAGGCGGCGATGCAACCGGCGGGCCGATAATCGTCTTCACGACATCCGGCCGCGGCGAATGCACCCGCGCACCCGCGCCGAAGCCAGAGGCGCGTTTCGAAGCTTGGAGCAGCGGTTCAGCGCATAATTTCCCACGTCGTCACGATCTGTCCCGTCGCGGGGTCCTTGGCGTCCTTCAACTGGATGCCCATCGCGGCCAGTTCGTCGCGGATGCGGTCGGCTTCCGCCCAGTTCTTCGACGCGCGCGCTTCGAGTCTGGCGGCGATCATGGAATCGACCGTCGCGGCGTCCACGTCGGCGGCGGATTGACCTCCCGCGATTTCGTCGGCCGTTTCGTCGCCATAGAGCCCGAGAAACGCCAGCGTCGCTTTCAGTTCGGCCCGCTTTTCCGGATTGCGCCGCGCCGACTTCAGAAGACCATGCACGATCGACAGCACACTCGGCGTGTTGAGGTCGTCGCTCAACGCCGCGACGACCTCGGCGTTCGGCTCGTTTGCCGCCTCGGCGCCGTGCAGAAGCTCTGCGACCTCGATCAACGTCGCGCGGGCCTGAAGCAGCCGCTCGACCGTCCAGTCTATGGGCTGGCGGTAGTGGGTCGCCAGCATGGCCCAGCGAACCACGCGGCCGTTCCATTTGCGGCCGCCGAAATCCTCCGTGTCGAGCAACTGGTGGATGGTGATGAAGTTGCCGAGCGACTTCGACATCTTCTCGCCTTCCACCTGCAGGAAGCCGTTGTGCATCCAGACGCGCGCCATTGCCTCTGTGCCATGGGCGCAGCGGCTCTGGGCGATCTCGTTCTCATGATGCGGGAACGTCAGGTCGATGCCGCCGCCGTGAATATCAAAGACAGTGCCCAGGTGCTTGCCGGCCATAGCCGAGCACTCGATGTGCCAGCCTGGACGGCCGTCGCCGTCGATGCCGCAGGGGCTTGGCCAGCCGGGTTCGCCGTCCTTCGAGGGTTTCCACAAGACAAAGTCCATCGGCCCCTTCTTGTAGGGCGCGACTTCGACCCGGGCACCGGCCTCCATCTCCTCCAGGGAACGGTTCGACAGGCGACCGTAGTCAGCCATCGAGGCGACATCGAAAAGCACATGGCCTTCCGCGACGTAGGCGTGGCCCTTTTCGACAAGGGTCTCGCACAGCGCCTTCATTTCCTCGATGTGTTCGGTGGCACGCGGCTCGACGGTCGGCGGCAGAACGCCAAGGGACTCGATATCGGCATGAAACTGCGCCGCGGTCCTTTCGGTCAGATCGCGGATCGAGCAGCATTCCTGCGCTGCGCGCGCGTTGATCTTGTCGTCGACATCGGTGATGTTGCGCACATAGGTGACGCGCGTTTTGCCCTTGCCGCCGTCCCATTCGCCCTTCGCGGCGAGGTGGCGCAGGAGCCGGAACAGGACGTCGAAGACGATCACGGGCCGTGCGTTCCCGATATGGGCATAATCGTAGACCGTAGGGCCGCAGACATACATGCGGACGTGGTCCGGATCGATCGGCTTGAAAACCTCTTTCGACCGGGTCAGCGTGTTGTATAGGGTGAGCGGCATCGGTTCCTCTTCGGCCGTCCATCGCCGGCGCGGGGTCATTTCGTGTCGGAGCGAGCGTTCAACCCGGCCCGCGAACGCGCAGGCGGTCGCCCCACGTGGCGCGGCGATGGCGATTTGGCGCGGGGAGCCAGCTTGGCCCGCGTGTTATGGAGAGGGGCTGGGCACGCGTCAAGCAAGCCGAAACAGGGGATTACGCGCCCGCTTCGCGCTTTCCGGCTGACGGGCGGACGAGCCAAATGCCATGTTTGTGCTGCATTGGACGTCTAATCGGCAAAAACGTGGGAATGATCGGCGCTTTGCCGCCGTGGAAGCCGTTTTAGCGAGGTCGAGAGACTGAGATGACTCCGCGCCGGACCGATAGGATGCCGCGAATGACGACGCCGCGAAGGGGCGTTGCCGGCGCAGGCCTGTGGGGCCTGGCACTGCTCATCGTCGCGCTTTCGTCCGGCCTTGCGGTGGCACAGGGTTTCCAATGGCCCTGGGAAACCGAGGAACGGCCGCGCCGACCGGTCGAACGGCCCGCACCGCAACCGGCCCCCGATCCGTATGAAAGCCGCGGCGGCAACAACACCGATTATGGCGGCTGGACCGCACGCAGTTCCATCTGCGTCGACCTCGAACGGCGTCTTGTGGCGGAAACATCGAATAGCGGCCCGAATGCGCGCAGCCGTCTGCCCGATCTCGACGCCCGCATTGCCAGCCTGCGGCGCTCGCTCAATTCCGCCGAGAACCGCCTGGAACGCGGCGGCTGCTATGAGGAATTCCTGTTCACCCGTTCGCTCCGGCGCTCCCCGAAGTGCCTGAGAATTGCCCGGCAGCGCGATTCAGAACGCCGGGATCTCGCGGAGCTCGAAGCCGAACGCCAACAGATCGCGTCGCAATCGAATCAGTCCTATCAGGACGAGATCATCCGTGAACTGGCCCGCAACAACTGCGGTCCGAGCTACGCACAGGAGGCGCAACGGCGCCAGCGCAGCGCGTTCAACCCGTTCTGGGAGGACGGTGAGGGCGGCTCGGGTTATGCCAACTCGTACCAGTCCCTGCCTTTCGCGACTTACCGGACGCTGTGCGTGCGGATGTGCGATGGCTATTACTTCCCTGTGAGCTTCTCGACGCTGCCCAATCACTTCGAGCGGGACGCCGAAGCCTGCCAGTCGAAATGCGCCGCGCCGGCTTCGCTTTACTACCATCAGAATCCCGGCGCGGGCGTCGAACAGATGCTGTCGTTCTCCACCAACGAGCCCTACACACAGCTCAAGTCGGCGTTTCTCTACCGTAAAAAGTACGTTGACGGCTGCTCGTGCAAGCAGGCCGAATACGTGCCGCAGACAACGGTGCCCGGCGTTCCCGCACCGCAGCCCGTCGAGGGGTACAACCCTGGCGACCGTGTCGAGAACCAGACAGGCGGCGCAGGGTTCTCGCCTTACCGCTGACGGCGCAACGATCGCTTTCCTTTCTGCCGACGCGTTCGATGAAACGTCACACGAATCATCTAGAGGTTGCATAGCGCACCGAGCACGCTGCGATACGGCGCGCCGTGGAGCGATTGTTCCGACCGCAAAATCTCGTACACGTTTGTCGGCTATGTTGGGCCGGAAATCTCTTTGGAGCCTGCGCGGATCAGGCCGTTCGGCCGGGCTCAGCGGTATGACGGTCCATCGATTGCGGTCCATCGGTTGCGGGCCATCGATTGCGACCTTAACCACTGCCAGGAGCAGGTCATGAATTCCGGTGCAACAACTGGCTCCCGTTCGGGACTTTCGCAGATGTTGCGCATCCGGCCGCTGTCGCCGGACGACCTCAGCGACATCCGATATATCCATGCCACGGCTTTCCGCAGCCAGGCCCAGCGCTATTACACGCCCGAAGAACTCGACGCCTTCGAGCGCATGGTTCGAACGACATCGTATGGCGATAGCTTGTTGTCGGACGCCATTCTCGGCGGTTTTCTCGAAGGCGAACTGATCGCGACCGCCGCGTGGCGGCGCGGCGACCCAAATGCCCACGTCGGACGTGTTACCGCACTGTTCGTGAGACCGCTGTTCGAACGAATCGGCGTTGGAACGCGCATGCTGTTCGCCATCGAAACGGCCGCCACGGTTGCCGGCTGCAACCTCGCCAGCGTCCGGGCACCGCTCAGCGCGGAAGCCTTCCTTGCCGTCAACGGTTACGAAATCGCCGGCCGCGGCACACGACCGCTCGTCGACGGCATGGCGCTGAACGTCGCCTTCATGAAGAAGCGGCTCATTGCGCCGCACAGGCGCAAGACGCCCGCCCTGGCGCACTGATACGGTGCGGAGAAACGGTCCGGCCGTTTATGCAACGCCGGCGGCGCTTTCGAGCCTTGTCCGGGCGCGGTCGTAGCCGATAAACGGCAGAAGGTCGCTCAACTCGGGGCCGCGTTCTCGGCCGGTCAACGCGACACGCAAGGGATGGAACAAGCCGCGTCCCTTTCGCCCCGTGGCTTTCTTCAATTCTGCCGTCCACGCCTTCCAGACTGACCCGTCCCAAGGCTCAGCGGGGAGAAGACCGGCGGCGTTAGCGAGGTAGTCCCGATCATCGTCTTCGATCTCGACGCGACGGTCGAGGTCGCCTGAGACGACCTGCCACCAATCGGCGGCATCGGATAGGCGTTCCAAATTGCCACGGACCGCCAGCCAGAAGGCTTCGCCACCGCCAACCCCCATTTCGTCCAATCTTTTCGCAACCGTCTCGAACGGCAATTCGTGAAGCAGCTTGCCGTTGAGCGCCGTGAGTTCGTCGGGATCGAACCGCGCGGGCGCAATCGAAATCTTATCGCAGTCGAACAGCCCGGCGAGGGCGTCGAGCGACTGGTGCGGGGCGATGGCATCGGAGGTACCGATCAGGGCGGCATGACTGGCGACCGCCATCGGCTCCAGCCCGCTTTCGCGCAGTTTCGCGACGGAAAGATCGCCGAGGCGCTTCGACAAAACCTTGCCGTCGGCGCCGATCAGCAGGCTGTGATGGCCGAACGCCGGCACGTCGGCGCCAAGGGCTTGAAAAAGGGCAACCTGGACGCCGGTATTTGTCAGGTGATCCTCGCCGCGCAAAATATGACTGACGCCGAAGTCGGCATCGTCGATGACGCTGCAGAGCGTGTAGAGATAACTGCCGTCGGCGCGGATGAGGACCGGGTCGGATAGCGATCCCAGATCGACGCTGACAGGCCCCCGGATGAGATCGGTCCAGCCGATCGGGGTCGGTGCCGGCATCAGATCGCCGCCCGTCGTATTCGGCAGGCGGAAACGCCAGTGCGGCTTGCGGCCCTCGGCTTCGAAGGCGGCGCGTTCTTCGTCCGTCAGCTTTAGCGCGGCGCGGTCATATACCGGTGGCAGGCCACGGGCCATCTGACGGCGGCGGCGGCGCTCGATCTCCTCGGCCGTTTCATAGCACGCGTAGAGCAGACCCTTTTGCTTCAGGTTCTCGGCAACTTCATCGTATCGGGCCAGCCGTTCGGACTGGCGCACCTCCTCGTCCCAGGAGAGGCCGAGCCAGCGCAGATCGTCGCGGATCGCGGTGATGTATTCTTCCTTCGAGCGCTCGGTGTCCGTGTCGTCAAAGCGCAGGACGAAACGCCCGCCTTCCTTTTTCGCGAACAGCCAGTTTAGCAAAGCCGTGCGGACGTTGCCGATGTGGATGAGGCCGGTGGGGCTCGGCGCAAAACGGACGATGGGTGCCATAGGGGTATCAGAGGGTATCCGGAATGCCGGGCGCGGAGCGCGATCTTGAACCTTTCCGCACCGACGCGCGGCCCGGGCCGGGAACTTATCGCGCAAGGCGACACCGCGAAAGCCCGCAAAAGCAAGAATACTTTCTAAGAACGCGGACGGCTGTGGTTGAGGCCAGGAGGGACCCGTTGGGGCGGCAGCTTGCCCGGAGGCCGTTCTTCGCAGGAACCGTCATCGCCGGACGATCTGATCCAGGAACGAAATGAGCCGGGTCATGTCGCGGGTGTCGGGATTGGTGAAGTGAACGCTACGCCCCGCGCGGGTGTGCACCGTCAGGCGCATATAGCGGATGGTGTTCAGGCCCATCACTTCGCCGAGACCGGCCATGCCGAGGATGAACAGGAAGACGAAGCCGATGAGGAAGCGTTCCAGCCAACCGAACTGAATGACGCCGATGAGGAAAACCGACGCGCCCAGGAAAAAGATCACAGCGTTCAGAAGCAGGCCCTCGTAGTCCCGTTCGACGATTTCCTCAAGCCGATAGGACCGGATGTCTTCGAGCCGCACGGCGTGGTTGCCGAGCCGGAGGACATCGTCGCCGGTGACGATGTTGGCTTCGGCAGCGTCGGCGTCGGCGGCTTCCAGCCACCACATCGGCGGGCGTTCTTCGAGGAAATAGGACTGACTCATGATCGCGCCAGGATGGCGCAGAATGGTTACCGTTGCCCTAAACAGTGACCTGATCGCGCGCCTCGCGGCCCGCTTCGGTTTCCAGGATGTATTGCAGAACGTTGCGAACCGATTGCGCGGCGAGCTTTTTCGACTCGATCACGACTTGATCCGAATAGCCGTGATGGATCGCGGTTTCCAGCACGGCGCCGACCTTCTGGAAATGTTGTTCCACCGAATCCTGAAACTCGTTCGTGACATCGAATTGGGTGCCGAGAACGAAGCGCTCCGAATAGGCCGGTATTTCGATTGGAGCGAGATAGAGAAAATTCAGGAACCGCTGACCGCTCTTCTTCTCGTTGGCGAGAATGAAGTAATCGTCGGATCCGCTATCGAGGCACTTGCGAATCCGAGACCGCTCAAGCGTGTTGTCGAACGGCCCCTGGAGGAACCGGCAGTTCCGCCCCAACACCTCTTCGCGCGTGTAGCCCGTCAGCCGGCAAAACGCCTCGTTGGCGACGATCAGCGGCATGTCCGGCTCATCACGCGCGGAGAGCGTCAGCGGCACGCTCTCCATTTCGAAGAACTGGCGCAGGCGGATTGGCATTCGATTGGGCATATAGGCGTCGACCTGGAGATCTCATCGGGATGCTCATCGCATCGCCTTCGATGATCGGTCCGATGTCCGCTCGACCCAATAGGACTATCGTTCATCTGGAAAATTCGCGATCCGGCCCCCGGGCGGCAACGAAACATTTTTCACGACGCATGGGGCACCATCGAGTCATCCGCAATGGTTGCCTTGATGGATGCCGTTACGCCGGATCGGCGTCGGCTCGCGGCGGCACCATTTTCGGCGCCTCCTTTTCGGGCACGGGGAGTTCCCCTGGGCGGTGGGCATCGCGGTAACGGTTGGTGATGGGATAGCGCCTGTCGCGCCCGAAATTGCGCGACGAAATCTTCACGCCCGGTGCCGACTGGCGGCGCTTGTATTCGGAAATGTAAAGCAGACGCTCGACCTTCTTGACGACATCGATATCGTGGCCTCGAGCCGTAATCTCGCCCACCGCCATTTCGTTCTCGACGAGGCTTTCGAGAATATCGTCGAGGATATCGTAGGCTGGAAGGCTGTCCTGGTCGGTCTGGTTTTCGCGCAACTCAGCCGTCGGAGCTTTTGTCAGGATGTTTTCGGGAACGACAATTCCTTCCGGTCCGAGCGCGCCATCGGGACGGTTCGAATTTCGCCAGCGCGCCAGCCGGTAGACGTCGGTCTTGTAGAGATCCTTGATCGGATTGAAGCCGCCGTTCATGTCGCCATAAAGCGTGGCGTACCCCACAGACATCTCGGATTTGTTGCCGGTTGTCAGGAGCATGTGCCCGAACTTGTTGGAGAGCGCCATGAGGAGTGTGCCGCGCGTCCGGCTTTGAATGTTCTCCTCGGTGACGTCGGCCTCACGACCCGAGAACAGTCCATCGAGCGCTTCGACGAACCCCTCGACGGCAGGCGCAATCGGTACGATGTCGTAGCGCACCCCGAGCGCCCCGGCACACGCTTCGGCGTCCGCGAGGCTGTCGCTTGAGGTGTACCGGTAGGGCATCATCACGCAGTGGACCTTTGCAGCGCCCAGCGCGTCGACCG
This sequence comes from Filomicrobium sp., assembly GCA_965226995.1. Lineage (GTDB taxonomy): Bacteria > Pseudomonadota > Alphaproteobacteria > Rhizobiales > Hyphomicrobiaceae > Filomicrobium. Next base: position 441,404 of record CBDDFK010000004.1, on the reverse strand, counting down.
CCATCGCGGCCACCAGCCCGGAATCGATGCCGCCGGAAAGGCCGAGCACCACGCCTGGGAAGCCGTTTTTCTCAACGTAGTCGCGCAGCCCCAGAACGCACGCGGTATAGGCGGCCTCATCCGGATCCGGGAACAGCGCCCGCTCGCCTTGAAGGCAGCGCCAGCCGTCTACGCCGTGCTCCCATTGCGTGACTTGGATGGCTTCCTGGAAGCCCGGCAACTGAGCGGCGAGGTGGCTGTCGGCATTGAGGACGAACGACGTACCGTCGAACACGAGTTCGTCCTGGCCGCCAACCTGATTGACGTAGACGAGCGGCAACTCGCTTTCGGTGACGCGGGCCACGGCGATGTTGAGGCGCATATCCGCCTTGGTGCGGTCATAAGGGGATCCGTTGGGGACGACCAGCAATTCCGCGCCACATTCGGAGAGGCATTCGACGATGTCCTCGCTCCAGATATCTTCGCAGACCGGTACGCCGATGCGGACACCTCGAACGCTGACCGGACCGGGCATCGGACCGGGCTCGAACACGCGCTTCTCGTCGAAGACGCCGTAGTTGGGAAGCGCGACCTTGTAGCGGACCGCCTGTATCGCTCCCTCATCGATCAGCACGACCGCGTTATAGACCTTGCCGTCCTCCGGCCAGACGGTTCCGACGAGGAGCGCCGGCCCCGGAGCGCGTGCGTCCTCCGCGATCCTGCTGACAGCGTCGCGGCAAGCCTGCTGGAAGGATGGCTTGAGCACGAGGTCTTCGGGCGGATAACCGGCCAGGAACAGTTCCGGAAAGACGACGAGATCGGCGTCCAGTTCATGCGCGCGGGAGCGGGCTTCGAGGACCTTGCGGGCGTTGCCGTCGATATCTCCGACGGTCGGGTTGAGCTGCGCCAGAGCGATCTTCATCTCATCCTTCTCCTCCAGGGAGGCGCGTATAGGCCGAACAACTGCCCGCCCGGCCCAGGCGCCTTGGAAACGGCGCCTGCGTTATCGCGATTTCAGCGAAGTCTTAACGGCGCGCACTCGGCGATGGCAAGCGGGCCAAGAAGTCTGCCGGCGGGCTCTATTTGCCCGGCTCCCATGCGAGAAGCTCCTCGGCGTGCTCCTGCGAGCGGACCCGATGCGCCTTGCCGTCGCATATGACGTACTGCCATTCGAGCTGGCTCGACCGCGCCAAATCCTCCGGCGTCACGGCTTCCAGCACGTCCTGAAAGCCGACGACGAAATCCCACATGATCTCGTATTGCTCAGCATCGGAGAACTGCGACCAGTCCTCCGGGAGCAAGCGCAGCACCTCGTCGTGGAAAACGATCTCACCGACGCGCTGGGGCAGAAGATAGCCCATGCCCACCTGCTCGGAGACGGCGTGAAGATAGCCGAGCTGCACAAGGCCGGAACAGATGAACGCATTTGGCGGCTGCAGAACGGCATTCGGGCGGGTCTTGAGGGCACTGCGCGCGCCCCAGATCCGCGCCTTGATGCCAAAAAGCAGTTCGTTGAGAAAGCTCCATCCGAGCCGGAAGACCGTGGCGTAGGAATAGGTCGACTGGATCGAGTTCAGCATGCGTCCGCGCACGAGCTTCTGGGCGCGCTCGTCGAACCAGGAGCCGCGGACGCGCTTGATCCCGACAACCTGACGGCGGTCGTTGAGATAATTCGCAAGGTTCTTGAGATCGACACCCTTCGAGGCACTCTCGATCACGAAGGTGTTGTTGAAGCCCTGCTCTTCGTGCGGGACAAGAAACACCAGAGCCGCGTGTGAGAACGAGCCCCGAGTCGCCCAGCGGATCAGCCAGGACCGGATATCGCGGTGCTTCCGGGTCAGAACGACATCGGAGCGCTGGAGATAGGGTCCGCCGAGGAAGTCCTCAACCGCCATCGGCCATTCCGGCTGGCCGGAAGCCCTTGCGGCCGACGATGGCTGCCTCGCCTCGAACGCGCTTCCTTCCATTACCGAACCCCGTCTTGCGCCTGTGTCCACCGGTGGTCGAGCGGCGGCGGCCAACGCCGCCGGATCGCACCGACAGTCAACAGAGGATCATGCCGAAGTTGCGGCAGTGTCGCTGCCTTCGCCCTTGGCGGCCCGCTCCTTCTGGATCAGTTCGGCAACCAGGAAGGCGAGTTCCAGCGACTGGTCGGCATTGAGCCGCGGATCGCAATGGGTGTGGTAGCGATCCGAAAGCTGCGCATCCGAGATCGCCACGGCACCGCCGGTGCACTCGGTGACGTTATCGCCGGTCATCTCGATATGGATGCCGCCCGCATGCGTCCCCTCGGCGCGGTGGACGGCGAAGAAGTCCTCGACCTCGCTCAGGATGCGTTCGAAGGGCCGGGTCTTATAGCCGGACTCGGCTGAAATCGTATTGCCGTGCATCGGATCGCAGGTCCACACGACCGAGCGCCCCTCGCGCTCGACGGCCTGGACGAGCTTGGGCAGGTGATCGCCAACCTGACCGGCGCCGAAGCGGCTGATGAGCGTCAGACGACCCGGCTCGTTTTCGGGGTTGATGATGTCGATGAGTTGCAGAAGCTCGTCCGCATCGAGCGAGGGACCGCATTTCAGGCCAATCGGGTTCTTGATGCCGCGAACGAATTCGATATGCGCGTGGTCGGGCTGGCGCGTGCGGTCGCCCACCCAGACCATATGGCCCGAAGTGGCGTACCAGTCGCCGGTGGTCGAATCCTGGCGGGTGAGGGCCTGTTCGTAGCCCAACAGCAAGGCTTCGTGGCTGGTGAAGAAGTTCGTCTGGCGGAGCTGCGGCGTGTTCTCGCTGGTAATCCCGATCGCCTTCATGAAGGTCAGCGTTTCGGTGATGCGGTTGGCGAGTTCTTCATACCGGTGTCCCTGCGGTGAGCCTTTGACGAAGCTCATATTCCACTGATGCACGCGCTCCAGGTCGGCGTAGCCGCCCTGCACGAAGGCGCGGATCAGGTTGGCGGTCGCCGCAGCCTGCCGGTAGGCGCGCAGCATGCGCTTGGGGTCCGGGATGCGCGCTTCCTCGGTGAACTCCATGCCGTTGATGATGTCGCCGCGATAGCTCGGCAGTTCGACATCGCCCCGTTTTTCCATCGGCTTCGAGCGCGGCTTGGCGAACTGGCCCGCAAGACGCCCGACCTTCACGACCGGAGACCCGCCAGCGTAGGTCAGGACCACGGCCATCTGCAGGAACACGCGCAGGAAGTCGCGGATGTGGTCGGCGCCATGCTCGGCGAAGCTTTCCGCGCAGTCGCCGCCCTGCAGGAGGAAACGGCGGCCCTCGGCGACTTCGGCAAGGCGCTTTTTCAGCTCGCGCGCTTCGCCGGCGAACAGCAGGGGCGGGAACGTGGCAAGCCGCGCCTCGACTTCGGAGAGTTCGTTCTTGTCCGGATACTCGGGAACCTGGACGATTGGCAGATCCATCCAGCTATCCGGCGACCACGTTTTCTTTGCCGACATTCCTAAACTCCTCGGGCCTTCAATTCCCTGGGCCCTCCGTCCCGCCGGCTTCGGCGGGCGCGCCCGGCAACCGCTTAACGGCGGGTCGCCCCCCGTTGCGTGGGGTCTCCGCCGGTCTTCGCGGGCCATCATTGTTGTGCGGAAAAGGGGATGGATCGGGCATCCCCTCAAGCGACGTCGCCTGCCTTATAGGACACGGACGGAGCCGACGCCAAGGGCGCAGGATGCCGAATTATAGGCCCGCGCTCATACCGCCGTCGACAGCGATCTCGGCCCCCGTCACGAAGGCCGCATCGTCGGAGGCGAGGAACAACGCCGCGGCGGCCACATCGTCGCCTGTCCCGAAGCGTCGCAGTGGGGTCTGATCGATCAACGCCTTGGCGATCATCGGATTGCGCAGAAAGCGGTCGGTCAGCGCGGTCTCGATGAAACCGGGCGCGAGTGCATTCACGCGGATCGCGTATGGCGCGTACTCGACGGCCAAGGCACGGGTGAGTGCCGTGACGGCACCCTTGGTTGCGGAATACCCGGCGAGTTGGCGCAGCCCCCTATGCCCCATGATGGAGGCGACGTTGATCAGCGAACCGCTTCCGGAGGCCTTGAGCAGATCGAAACCGTCGCGGGCGATGCGAACGACGCCGTCGAGATTGACCTCGCGGATCTTCACCCAGTCGGCATCGCTCAAATGGCGGAAATCGGAACGGACGTTGAGGCCGGCGTTGTTAACGAGGACGTCGACACGCCCCGGACCGGTTTCGATGGCGCGGAAGAGCGCCGTGACGTCCTGCCCTTTGGAAACGTCAACGGTCATGGCCGCCGCCTGTTGACCGGCTGCGGCGAGCGCCTCGGCCTCGCGCGCGGCGCCCTCACCGTCAAGGTCGGTCAGGTAGACGCGAGCGCCTTCCCTCGCGAAACGTTTGGCGATCGCCAGTCCGATCCCGGCCGCCGCGCCGGTAACAACCGCGACCTTGCCGTCAAGCCGTTTGGTTCCGTTCAAAACCGCTCCCCTTCCGAGCACCTGCATTTCGAGCGCGGATCGTTTCGATCCGCGCCCGGCGTCAGGACGTCTGTTGTTCGCGCGTCGCTGTCTTCTCACGCATTGTGACCAGTTCCTCCGCGGCGGAGGGATGCAGCGCCATGGTGCGGTCGAAGTCGTCCTTCGTCGCCCCCATGCGCATGGCGACCGCCGCCATCTGTACGATTTCCGCCGCGTCGTCGCCGACGACATGCAGGCCGACGACCTTGCCGCTCTCGCCGTCCACGATCATCTTGAACACCGCCTTCTCGTCGCGGCCCGAGAGCGTCGCGCGCATCGGCCGGAAGGTCGACTTGTAGATATCGATGCGGTGACAGCGCTCGACCGCCTCATGTTCGGGAAGGCCGACCGTGCCCATCTCGGGCGTAGAGAAGACCGCCGTCGGTATGAACTCGTTGTTCACCTGCCAGGGCTTGCCGCCGAACTGCGTATCGGCAAACGCATGCCCCTGCCGGATTGCCACCGGTGTCAGCTCGAACCCGCCCGTGACATCGCCAACAGCGAAAATGTTCTCTACCGAGGATTGGCAATCGCCGTTGACAACGATGTCGCCCTGCCAGCCAAGTTCGACGCCGATGGCTTCAAGGCCAAGGCCCTTGATGTTCGGGCTGCGGCCAATGGCCAGCATGATCCGGTCGGCTTCCAGGTGCCCGCCATTGTCGAGCGTACCGGTGTAGCCGCTGTCGATCTTCTCAATCTTGGCAAACTGGCGGTTCGTGACGATGCGGATGCCGCGTTCCTGATAGGCCGCCGTGATCGCGTCGCGCAGGTCCTCGTCGAAGCCGCGCAGGATCTTGTCGCCGCGATAGACCAGTGTGGTTTCGGCGCCGAGCCCGTTGAAGATGCCTGCGAACTCCACGGCGATGTATCCGCCGCCGGAGATGACGACCCGCTCCGGCATCTTCTCCAGGTGGAAGACGTCATCGGAGGTGATCGCGTGCTCGACGCCTTCGAGCTTGGGATCGATGTTCGGCCTGCCGCCGGTTGCGACCAGAATCTTGTCCGCGGAGACCTCGCTCCCGTCCGAGAGTTTAAGCGTGTGGGCATCGACAAACTCGGCGCGCGCGGCATGGACCGCAACGCCCGCCGCTTCGAGCCCCTTACGGTACAAGCCTTCCAGGCGTCCGATCTCTTTGTCCTTGGCGGCGATCAGCTTCGGCCAGTCGAACTGTGGAGAATCGACTTTCCATCCGAACCCCTCGGCATCGGCGAAGTCGTCGGAATACCGCGAGGCGTAAACCATCAGCTTCTTGGGAACGCAGCCGCGGATCACGCATGTGCCACCGAAGCGGTATTCCTCGGCGATGCCGACCCGCGCGCCATGGCCGGCGGCGATGCGGGCGGCGCGCACACCGCCGGAGCCGCCTCCGATGACAAAGAGGTCGTAATCGTAGCCCGCCATGGCTCTTCCTTCCGCTCAAGTGTTGCCGGGGCGCTGAGTGGCCCGAGTGGCCGCTGCGCCGCCGGCACTGCGTTCGACCGCCGGATTTCAGTCGTCGTCCTCGTCGTCGCGCTCGGCCTCGATAACCTCCACGCCGTCTTCACCGGCGATGATGGCGACATCGCAAATATCGAGGAACAGCCCGCTTTCGACCACGCCGGGAATGAACTTGAACGCTTCGTCCAGTTCCTCGGGGTCGTCGATGCGGCCGAAGTTGCAGTCGAGAATGAGATTGCCGTTATCGGTGACGAACGGCTTGCCGTCCTTGCCCATTCGCAATTCAATCTCACCGCGGCAGCCGGCCTCCTCGCATAGCACGGACATCATTTCGCTGGTCGCGGTGAGGCCGAAGGGGACGACCTCGACCGGCAGCTTGAACCGACCGAGCGTGTCGACGACTTTCGACCGGTCGACCATGATGACGACCCGGTCGGAGGCCATGGCAACGATCTTTTCGCGCAGCAGCGCGCCGCCGCCGCCCTTGATCATCTGTAGATCGCCGTCGATCTCATCGGCCCCGTCGAACGTGATGTCCAGCTCCGGGATCTCCTCCAGCGACGACAGCGGGATGCCACGCTCGGACGCCAGGGCCCGCGTTTCCTCCGAGGTGGGGACGCCGACAATCGACAGGCCCGCCTTGACCCGTTCTCCAAGCAGCGCGACGAAGTGCGCGGCCGTGGAGCCGCTCCCCAGCCCGAGGCGCATTCCCGGCTCGACCATCTCGACGGCCTTCATGGCGGCCCGCTTCTTATTGTCTTCTGCGCTCATGTCGGCTCCTTGGATTTGCTATCGAGGCCGCCGGTCTCCTGGGATGCCGGCGCGCGCCCGAGACCGGGCGATACGGCTTAGTGCTTTTGCGCGCGTCTGCCTACCTCTATCCGCCGCCGCGAGGGTTGCGAACGCGCTATATTCCGCCCATCAGGACGTACTTCTGCTCCAGGAATTCCGCGATCCCGTGGTGCGAACCCTCACGGCCGAGGCCCGATTGCTTGACGCCGCCGAAGGGAGCCAGTTCGGTCGACATGACGCCCTCGTTGACGCCGACCATGCCGAACTCGAGCGCCTCGGCGACCCGCCAGACGCGCCCGATGTCGCGGGCGTAGAAATAGGCCGCGAGCCCATAAGGCGTAGCGTTGGCCTGGGCGATCACGTCTTCCTCGGTGTCGAACCGGAAGAGTGGCGCGACAGGTCCGAACGTCTCCTCGCGCGCGACTTTCATTTCCGCCGTGACGCCGGTCAGGATCGTGGGTTGGTAGAAATTCCCGCCCATCGCGTGGCGCTGACCGCCGGTGAGCACCTTGGCGCCTTTTTCGACCGCGTCCGCGACGTGTTCCTCGACCTTGGCGATCGCGGCCTCATTGATAAGCGGGCCGACGTTGACGCCGTCCTGGCGGCCTGGCCCGACTTTCAGCTCCCGCGTCGCGGCGGCCAGCTTTTCGGCGAAGGCGTCGTAGACCGGCGCTTCGACATAGATCCGGTTGGCGCACACACAGGTCTGGCCGGCGTTGCGATACTTCGAGGCCATCGCGCCAGCCACCGCCTTGTCGAGATCGGCGTCGGCGAAGACGATGAACGGTGCGTTCCCGCCCAGTTCCAGCGATACCTTTTTGATCGTCTCGGCGGACTGGCGCATCAGGATACGGCCGACTTCGGTGGAGCCGGTGAATGTGACGGCGCGCACGGTTTCGTTGGCGGTCAATTCCCGCCCGACGGCTACAGGGTCCTTGGCCGTCACGATGTTGAAGACGCCGGCGGGGATGCCCGCCCGCTCCGCCAGCACGGCCAACGCCAGCGCCGATAGCGGTGTATCCTCGGCCGGCTTGACCACGGCGGTACAGCCGACGGCGAGTGCCGGCGTCACCTTGCGTGTGATCATGGCGTTGGGAAAGTTCCAGGGGGTGATGGCGGCGATGACCCCGACCGGCTGCTGCAGCACGACGATGCGGGCATCGGACTTGAAGCTCGGTATGGTCTCGCCGTAAACGCGCTTGGCCTGCTCGGCGAAGTACTCGACAAACCCGGCGCCGTAGAGAATTTCGCCCTTCGCTTCGGTCAGCGGCTTACCCTGTTCGCGGCTGAGAAGGAGGGCCAGCTCGTCGGCATGGGCCATGATGAGATCATACCACCGGCGCAGGATTGTCGAGCGGTCCTTGGCGGTTCGCTTCGACCATGCCGGAAACGCCCGCTCCGCGGCGGCGATGGCCGCGCGGGTCTCCTCGGTTCCCATGTCGGGGACGCAGGCGATCTCCTCGCCCGTTGCCTTGTCGAGCACTGGAACGCTCGGCTCGCCGGTCCATTGACCGTCGATGTAGGCTTGTGAACGGATCAGCTCCTGTAAGGCGTCGCCCATGCGCTCTTCCTTTCCTCGGCACCGGCCTTCTGTGTAAGAAGGGCGCCGCCGCCGTTCAAGCGAAGACCGAACGCGATGGACTTCACGGTTCCGGCAACGCTCGCGTAATGCCGAGGGTGTTACGTGCGCGCGCCGGTCGAATTGCGGCGCGTTTCGCAAGAGTAGCCCAGGGGGAACCGGTGATACGGGATGCCACGATTGTTTTCGACCTCGACGGAACGCTGGTCGACACGGCGCCGGACCTTTGCGACGCCACGAACCATGCCTTGAACGCCTTGTCGCTTGCGCCCCGGCCGGAAGCCGAATTGCGCCCCTGGATCAGTTTCGGCGCACGGCGCATGCTGACAGAGGCGCTGGCCAGCCACGGCAAGCAACCGCCGGAGGCTGAGGTGGATGCCCTGCTGGCGGCCTTCATCGCCTATTACGAGGCGAACATTGCGCGGCGCAGCCGGCCGTTCCCGCATGTCTTGGACGCCATGCAGCGCCTCGCGGACGACGGCGCGCGCCTGGCTGTCTGCACCAACAAGCGGCAGTCGCTCTCCGAACTGCTTCTCAAGCACCTGAAGCTTGACGACCGGTTTGCCGCAATTGCCGGCCGTGACCGGTTCCCGGTCTATAAACCGCATCCCGATCATCTGACCGGTGCCATCGCTCTGGCGGGCGGCGATGCCGGGCGCGCGGTGATGGTGGGCGATAGCGCGACCGATGTGGCGACCGCAAGAGCCGCCGGTATTCCGGTAGTTGCCGTTACGTTCGGCTACACGGATATTCCCGCCCACGACCTGGGCGCGGATCGAACCATCGAGTGTCATAGCGACCTTTACCCGGCGATCGCTGACCTACTAGTGTTGCGTCACTAACGCTTGGTCCCCGGTTGCTGCGAGGTGGTCTGCCAAGCGTTAGTGACAAGAGCAACACTAGGATCAAATTTTGGCTCGTGTTCCTTACGTCTCCGACACTTGGTCGAGCGGGTGCCACAAGGGAACCAAGGGTCGGAGACGGAACACGAGGCCGCTAATTTCGCGGTCCCGCATTCCGCTGAACCGGTTTCCCGATACGCAAGGGATATTTTCCCCGCGCCTCCCTCTCTTGAAACCTCACTGAACTGCACTAAAGTTTAGGGTGCGCGGGGCTTCGACGCCGCGAAACGTAAAAGCTCGGGTCAAACCCGGTCTGACCATCAAGGAGGAATACATGATCCGCACTGCTGTCGCACTTGCTGTCGGCCTTTCCGTCGTGTCCGCATCCGCCGCCTTCGCCGCCGACGACAAGGTGGCCGGTCGTGAAGCGCTTTCGACTAAATCCGCGAAGGAGCTGATCGAACAGCGCGAAAAGTGGGGTGACAAGCCCTCCAAGACCTACAAAGAGTAATCGCGACGCGCGAAGCGTTGGCTTCGCCAAGCGGTTGAAACGGTCCGGATTGAGTTCCGGGCCGTTTCTTCGTTGCAGCGCCAGCGGGCGGGGGAGAGGGTGGTTAAGCCTAATCCTGAAAGGGAACAGAACCTGAGTGCCGGATGACAGCGAGCATAAAACGCTGAGGCACTGTCATCGGGGCGACGACTCCGGGCCGCATAGCCCAGGAACGAGCGATGAACGATGCACCGACACCACGGCTGACATCTCTGCCCGATCCATTGCCGGAACCGGCGGGTTCCAATTCGCGCGTGGCGACTCTCGTGGCGATTACCGGCGCCGACTGGAGCGATATTTTTCCCGCCGCGATCGACGCGAAGACAAAGGTTCGCGGCGAAGGGGCACACCGCGAGATCGCCGATCTGTCCGTGCTCGAAATGGACTACGCCTTTACCAACCTCGGTTACTTCCTCAGCCGCGTCGGCGATTACCGGCAGCGTACGCTTACGCTCGCGCAGTGGGCCGAAAAGCCCCGTGCCGCCAGCATCTTCTATGCGGTTGAGGTCCATTATCCCGGCTCCGACCGATCCGCCGACGGTGAGGTTTTGGCCGTCCTTGGCGACGCAGCCATCGAGCTGGGCGCGAAGGCGCCAAGCGAAATTCGCGAGCTGCCCGCTGCCGATCATCCTGTCGGGCAGGTGTTCACCGTAACGGCGATGGCGGATGCGCGTTGGTCAGCCTGAACCGGGTTCGGCGCCGAGATATCCCAACATCATTTCGCGTTTGCCCCCGTGTCCAGGGCGCTTCTCGACCGTGAAGCCCGCCGCTTCGAGGTTCCGCCTTACCCAGCCGGCGGCAGTATAGGTGGCAAAGGTGCCACCCGGGCGGGTCTTGGCGGCGATCTCGTTCATCAGTTCGGCCTGCCACATCTCAGGGTTCTTCGCAGGTGAAAAACCGTCGAGATACCAGGCAGCGGCCGATCCTGGCCACGCCGGCAGCGTGTTTCCCGCCGGGCCGATAACCAGCCGCAATTCCGTCTGCTCGTCCATGGGTAGCGACACGCCGGGCGGCAATCCTTCCGCTCGTCGGGGTTGCCGCGCGGTCTGGAAATCCGGCCACAGCGACACGAGGCGCGCCGTGAGATCCCCGAGCTGCGGCCAGACCGCAAGCGCGCGAGAAATATCTCGCGCGGCCAACGGATAGGCTTCGAACGATGTATAGGTCAGGAATTGACCGGGGCGGCGCGCCGCGCGCCAGTGCCGCCATGTCTCAATGAAATTGAGGCCGGTCCCGAAGCCCAGTTCGGCAATCGCGAATGCCTCGGCAGCCGCCCACCGTGCCGGCAGACCATTTCCGTCGACGAAGACATAGGCGGCTTCCTCCCGGCCATCGTTGCGCGAATAGAAGGGATCGTCGAAAAGGGTCGAGATCGGGACATCCACGCCCTCCCAATTCAGCTTATGTTCGACCGGCTGTTGTTCAGCCATGATGACGTCCGACCCTTTCGCGAAGTCCTTGCCGATGAGCTCTCAAAAGCACGCTCCCGACCTTGCCGTTGTCGGCGCCGGAATTGTCGGCCTCTGGTGCGCCGCGCGCGCCGCCGATGCCGGGCTCGATTGTCTGCTTCTCGATAGCTCCCGCATTGCCGGCGGCGCAAGCGGTGGCGTGCTCGGCGCGTTGATGCCGCATCAGCCGGTGCGATGGTCGCCGGAAAAAGCCTACCAGCTCGAAGCCCTTATCTCGCTCGAATCCGAAATCGCCCGGCTCGAGGGCGAGACCGGGCTGGGATGCGGTTACCTGCGCTGCGGCCGCCTCATCCCAACGCGGACGGAAAAGAAGGCGACCGAGCGCCTCGAATGGCAGGCCGCCGCAAAGACCGCCTGGCCGTCGCATTCCCGGACCGGATCGCCGCTGGGATGGAAGATCCTTTCTACACCGCCGGACCGAAGCTGGCTCGATGCCGGCCGCTCGCCGCTGGGGTGCGAATTCGAGACGCTGAGCGCCCGTGTGGATCCGCGCGCGCTCACCCGGGCGCTCGACGCCTACATCCGGCGACGTTGCGCGATCACGCCGCTCGCCGAAGTCACGGCGATCTCGCGCGATGGCACACTCGAACTCCGCGACGGAACCTGTCTCACGCCCGGGCATACGATTCTTGCCGCGGGCCATGGCTCGTTCCGGCTTCTCGAAGCCCTGACCGGCCGAAATCTGGGGCGCGGCATCAAGGGGCAGGCCGCGCTGCTTCAACCGCGCGACTATGTCGACCCGACGCAACCCATTATTTACGACGGCGGCGTCTATGTGATCGTCCACGACAGCGGGCTGATCGCCGCCGGCTCCACCTCCGAGAAGGACTTCGATTCGGAAACGGAAACCACCGGCGCCCTCGACGATGTCGTTACGGCGGCAAGGGCCCTTTGTCCCACACTCCGCCAGGCGCGGGTCGTCGAGCGATGGGCCGGCGTTCGCCCGAATGCGGTTGGCCGGCATCCGATTATCGGTCCCCTGCCCGAAGCGCCCAAAGTCGTCGTGTGCACCGGCGGATTCAAGATCTCATTTGCCCTTGCCCACCGCTTGGCGGAGGATGCCTTGGGCTTCGTGCTAGGCCGCCCCCCGGCCAACATGCCGGAATCGTTCGGCGTGGCGGCTCATTACGCGGAGGCCGAGCGCAAGGCGGCGGCCCTCGGCGCCTGAGTTCACGGCCAGCCCGCCCTGGCACTTGGGGCTTGGCACTTGGCGCTTGGTGAAACAGGTCGCCCTGCTTGTGGTTTCGTCAACGGATCAGGGGCTCCAGGGCCACCCGCAGCAACCATCGAGGCGCTCGACATGACCGGCAAAGCCTTTCTCGCGGATGTCGACCGACAGTTCGAAACCGCGGTCCGTCACATCGCTCTGCAGGACGGGCTCGCGGAGAAAATCCGCGTCTGTAACGCCACGTTCGTCGTGCGCTTCGGCGTGCGGCTCAGAGGGCGGATGGAAACGTTCACCGGCTGGCGCGCCGTTCATTCGACGCACGTTACGCCGGCGAAGGGCGGAATTCGGTATGCCGCCGTGGCGGACCAGGAAGAAGTCGAGGCGCTGGCCGCCCTGATGACCTACAAATGCGCGCTCATGGGTCTTCCGTTCGGCGGCTCCAAGGGAGCGCTGAAAATAGCGCCCCAAGACTGGACGCGGGAGGAACTGGAAAAGATCACGCGCCGGTTCACGCAGGAACTCGCGCGGCACAACTTCCTGTCGCCCAGCCAGAACGTTCCGGCGCCCGACATGGGAACCGACGAGTCCACCATGGTCTGGATGATGGACGAATACCGCCGCTGGTCTCCCGGCGATATCAACGCGTTCGCGTGCGTCACCGGGAAACCGCTGGCCGCTGGCGGCATCGAGGGACGTATCGAAGCGACCGGCCGGGGTGTGCAATACGCCATCCGCGAGTTCTTCCGAAACGCCGACGACGTGGCGGCGGCCGGTCTCGAAGGCGATCTCAAGGGCAAGCGGGTTATCGTCCAGGGTCTTGGGAACGTCGGCTATCACGCCGCAAAGTTCTTGGCCGAAGAAGACGGATGCCGGATCGTCGGCGTCATCGAGCACGACGGCGCCGTCGTCAGCGACTCCGGCATCGATGTCGAGGACCTGAAAGCCTTTCTCAATACCCATCGCGGCTTGAAGGGCTTTCCCGGTGGCGACTTCGTGGAGAACGGCGCAAGCGTTTTGACCCGCGACTGCGACATCCTCATTCCGGCCGCGACCGAAGGCGTCATCACCGCCCAGAACGCGCCGGACATCGGCGCCCGGCTGTTGGCGGAGGCGGCCAACGGTCCCACGACCTTCGAGGCCGACCAGATCCTCAAGGAGCGCGGGGTCTCGGTACTTCCCGACCTCTATGTCAACGCCGGCGGCGTCATCGTCAGCTACTTCGAATGGGTCAAGAACCTGACGCACATCCCGTTCGGCCTCATGGAGCGGCGGCACCATGAGACCAGCCACCGCATGCTGGCGCACTCCCTGGAAACGATGACGGGGCTGGCGTTCCCGCACGATCAGGCACGCGTGTTTCTCGACGGCGCGCGCGAGATCGACCTCGTGCGCTCCGGCCTCGATGAGATGATGCGCGGCGCGTATCAGGAAATCCGCGAAGCGCGGCGCACCAACGGCGAAACGCTCGACATGCGCACCGCCGCCTACCTTATCGCCATCCGCCGCATCGGCGACGCTTACCGGGTGATCGGCCTGTGAGCGCCGCAGGGACCGGAATGGAGCCGGACAGCTTCTTCCTTGTCCTTTACGCCATCGGGATTACTGGGCTTTTTGCCGTTTACTTCTTTCGCGCGCGAATGGGCCGGATGGGTTTCATACAACTGGCGACGGCGCCGATTGTTTTTCTGGCCGCCGTCGCCCTGGCTCATCTGATCCGGCAATTCTCCTGACGCCCGGTCACTCTACGATATCGAGCAACTCGACGTCGAAAATGAGCGTCGCGTTGGGGGGAATGACGCCACCTGCACCGCGTGCGCCATAGCCCAGTTGCGGCGGAATGATGAGTGTGCGCTTGCCGCCGACCTTCATGGTGGAGACGCCCTCGTCCCAGCCCCTGATCACCATGCCGACGCCGATCGGGAAGACGAACGGTTTGCCGCGGTCGACCGACGAATCGAACTTCGCGCCTTTTTTGCCGTCCTCGTAGAGCCAGCCGGTGTAATGCATCGAGAGCTTCTGCCCCTTCTCGGGCGTCGCTCCGGAACCGGCCTCGGTGTCGATGTATTTGAGGCCCGTTTCGGTTGTGACCGTTTCGGCGGCGTAGGACGGCGCGAGGACCGGTGCGACAGCCGCGAGCGCCAGGGCACCGGCGAAGGCCAGGCTGCGAACCGGATTGAAGTGGGTCATGTAAGGCTCCGATTGGTGTTGGGGACCGCGGCATAATAGGCAGCGATCAGGAAACAGAGCCAGGGGCCCGACGATCATGGAGATTTTACGATCCGCGCAACGAAACAGGTCAGGCCCGACCCAGCACGACAAGGTTTTCTGGCACGGCGCCGCGAACGGCCTCAACGGAAATCGAGGCATCGAATGTCACAAGGCGTCCTTGGAACTCGACCGCAAGCGCCAAGAGATAGATGTCGGTGATCTGTTTCGGCCCAAGTAGCCGGCTGCGATCAATGCGGATTTCGTCGACGACGGACACGCTGTCCGGCCAGAACTCATGGTCGGTCGCCTCAATTTGTGCGGAAAGCACCCGAAGCGCATCGGCCACGGGAACCGGACGCGGATAGGACTTTTGCGAGACAATTCTCAGAAAGCCGTTTTGGGTCAAAGGGCAACTGGCCCAACCGCAATCACGCTCGTTAGACCACCACGCCATAGCGAACCGGTGATGGATATGAGCACTGTCGAACAACGCCAGAAGTGCGCTTATATCGAACAACGCCCGTGTCATTTCAAGATTGGACCACTGCCGCCGCCCGATGCGTCAAGGCTATCTTCGCGGTCGATTTCTTCCTGGACGCGCCGAACATCTTCAGGCGTGACTAGCGCTCCGCTCCGACCGGGTAGCGTAATCCAAAGATCATTAGCGTAAGCGGCTTGCCGTTCGGCAAACCCCGCCTCGCCCAGCGACGGCGACGTCAATGCCAGCCGCGCGAGTTCCGAAATGACGGCCCCCGCCGTTTTGCCCTCAGCCTTCGCGAGGTCCTTCACGGCGGCCAGAACGTCGTCGTCAATGTCGAGCGTCGTCCTACTCATGCATCTGATGCTAATGCATCAGATGCGATCCTTCAACCTTGCTTGGTATCCATGCCTCGTCACAACGGGATGTTGTCGTGCTTCTTCCATGGGTTCTCCATGGTTTTGTTGCGCAGCATATTGAGCGCGCGGCAAACGCGCTTGCGGGTATTGCGCGGCAGGATCACCTCGTCGATGTAGCCTCGCTCGGCGGCGACGAAGGGATTGGCGAACCGCTTTTCGTAATCGGCTATGCGGTTCGCGATCTTCTCAGGGTTGTCGAGTTCGGAACGATAAATGATCTCCACCGCCCCCTTGGCGCCCATGACCGCGATCTCGGCCGTCGGCCAGGCGTAGTTCACATCGCCACCGATGTGCTTCGAGCTCATCACGTCGTAGGCGCCGCCGTAGGCTTTGCGGGTGATGACGGTGACCTTCGGCACAGTCGCTTCGGTGAACGCGAACAGCAGCTTGGCACCATGTTTGATAAGCCCGCCGTATTCCTGCGAGGTGCCCGGCAGGAAGCCCGGGACGTCGACGAAGGTGACGATCGGAATCTCGAAACAGTCGCAGAAACGGACAAACCGGGCGGCCTTGCGTGAGGCGTCCGAGTCGAGCACGCCCGCCAGCACCATAGGTTGGTTGGCGACGACGCCCACCGTGCGGCCCTCCATACGGGCGAACCCGGTGATGATGTTCTTGGCGAAGGCGTCCTGAATCTCGAAGAAATCGCCCTCGTCGACGACTTTTTCGATCAATTCCTTCATGTCGTAGGGCGCATTCGGGTTGTCTGGGATCAGAGTATCCAGCGAGTTCTCGATCCGGTCTGCGCCATCCATCGTCGGCAGTTCCGGCACGCCGTCGATGTTGTTGGAGGGCAAAAAGTCCATCAGCCGGCGCATCTGCAGCAGAGCTTCGACATCGTTGTCGTAGGCGCGGTCCGCCACCGAGGATTTCGACGTGTGCACCTTGGCGCCGCCTAGTTCCTCGGCCGTCACCGTCTCATTCGTCACGGTCTTCACGACATCGGGACCGGTAACGAACATGTAGCTCGTATCGCGGACCATGAAGATGAAGTCCGTCATGGCCGGGGAGTAGACGTCACCGCCGGCGCACGGCCCCATGATCACCGAGATCTGCGGCACGACGCCGGACGCCATGACGTTGCGCGTGAAGACCTCGCCGTAGCCGCCGAGCGCGTCGACGCCTTCCTGGATACGTGCGCCGCCTGCGTCGAACAGGCCGATGATCGGCGCACGGTTCTTCAGAGCCATGTCCTGGATCTTGGTCATCTTCTTGGCGTGCGTCTCGGACAACGAGCCACCGAAGACCGTGAAATCCTTGGCGAAAACGTAGACGACACGGCCATTGATGGTGCCCCAGCCGGTAACCACGCCGTCGCCGGAGATCTTGCTGTCCTGCATGCCGAAGTCGGTGCAGCGGTGCTCGACATACATGTCGAATTCTTCGAACGAATCTTCGTCGAGAAGCAGTTGTATACGCTCACGCGCCGTCAGCTTGCCGCGATTGTGCTGCGCCTCGATACGCTTCTGACCGCCACCGAGACGGGCGTTGGCGCGGCGTTGTTCAAGTTCCTCGATCACGGCTTTCATGAAGCATCCCTTGTTCGTCGTAGATTTTTCGGGAGAGACGTCCGGCAGGCGACCTTGAAATAGCACGCGTGCGCCGGACCGCAAACGTTGGGCGACTTGGACGGAAGTAGGGGCTGCCCCAACGGCTCGCTGCGGCGCGAAATAATGAAGACGGCTGTATGCCGCGCTGTCAAATCGTCACGATCCGGGATTAGATCGCCGCTCATGAATTGAGGCGAGGGTGTGCGCCAATAGATCGAGGGGGCTCATGACGTACGCGACTGCCACCAACCGGCCGTTCACTTGGGCCGCGCGCCTCGGGGCGTTCGCGCTCATGGTACTCATTCCGGGTCGCGCGATGGCCGATCCCGGCATCTTCGTCATCGACAAAGACCACACCGAAGTCCGCTTCAGTTGGGATCACCTCGGCATGTCCCGCCAGTCGGGCCGCTTCCGGGATGTTATCGGGCGGCTGGCTTTCGACCCCGACAAGCCGGAAGCCTCACGCCTGGAAGTCACCATCAAGGCGGACAGCCTGATGACCGGTGTGCCGGCGCTCGACCGGGTTCTGACGCAGACCAGCGATTATCTCGATGTCGGTGCACATCCTGACATCCTATTCAAAAGCACTGGCGTTAGCCTCACGTCGGCAAAGTCGGCGAACGTGAGCGGCGAACTCTCGTTCAACGGCCAGACGCATCCCGTTTCGCTAGCGGTGGTGTGGAATTTCCTCGGGGAGCACCCGATGGCCGATATAAACCCCATCTATTCCGGCGTCACCGCAGCCGGTTTCTCGGCGCGAACGACGATCCTGAGATCGCAATTCGGGATCACGCGCGGCATCCCGCTGGTCTCCGATGAGATCCGCATCACCATCGAGACCGAGTTGCATAAAAAATTCTAAGGTCCTTATTTCAGGCGGTCCCTAAGAACAGCCGGAGCAAGCTCGGGGGTCTCGACACCCAGCAGGTTGTCCGGACAGACCAGAGCGCCGGTCTCCTCAAGGCCGGGCAGGGTCTGCGCGATGAACGTATCGAGCGGGACCTCGCCCACAACCATTGTTTCCCACGGGCCTTCCAGGCGCATCTCTGCGCGGTCGCGCACCGACCAGCACGGCAACATCAGGCCGGCCGGATTGCCGCGCGGAACAAGCATGGCGGGGCCGTACTGATCGCCGACAACATAGACGCTGCCGCTTTCTTTAGCCCGGCGCGCAAACGCCTCGACCATGCCGGCGCGCAAGGCTTCAGCGAGGGCGAGCGGTTCTGTTTCCGGCTCTTCAGGGCCATCCGACCAGTCGGTACCAACCTTGCGCTCGTGCTCGTGCAGGGCGGGTAGGAGCTGCGTCAGCACTTCGGCCAGCGGCAGCTCCTTGATCCGCGGATTCTCCACGATGCAGCCGGCCCATTTCTCGGCTTCGGCCCTGTCCGACCACAGGAACACGACCTCGCGGCCGTCCATCTCGCGCGAGGGGGCCCGCGCCAGTCCGGTTTCACCGGCGACGGCATAGACCCACATTCGAGCGGCAGCGTTCGCCACGAAGCCATCGAAGGCCGAATTGGAAGGCTTTTTCCTCAGAAGGGAAGAGGTGGACGAGAGGTGAAGCATGGCCGGACCCGAAGCTGACGATTTCAGAACAGGTCATCAGGCTAAGGCGCCCAAGTTAAGCGTCCGTTTTTGTTCGATTTTTAAGATTTTTCAGCCTGCACAGAGGCGGCAGGCGGCAAGGAATTCACGCTTGCGGTAGGCGCGGCGCGCGGCGGCCTCGGCATCCTCGCCCCACTGCGCGACCTGGAAATCCTCGTCGATGTGGGCAGCTTCCCACGCTGCTTCTTCCGATAACGAGCCGCACCCTTGCTGCAGCGCAATCAGCGCCGAGCCGGTGAGCGTGGTCATCACATGCAGTGCACCCAGCGCCAAGGGGCCGAAGCCATCGAGGCGGCTCGCAACTTTTTCAAGCGCCTCAGGCGGCTGCTCCACGGGCATGATGCCTTCGGCAAGGATAAAGCGCGCGCCGAGTTCCTCGCGCGCCCATTGAAGAACCGGATCCCAGTGTTCGGCCTGCCGGGCGACCAGTTCCGCCGGCGTATCGGCGCGGTAGCAAACGAGATCCGTCCCGGCGAACGCGACGATATCGTCGCGAACTTCGGCTTCGCGGCCGGTGACTCCGTCGAGGGCGGAATTGACGATCCGCGTCATCGGCATCGTGGCCGGGTCGATATGCTTTTCCTGCGCCCGCCATTCTTCAGCGACGGCCTCGGCCAGTTTCGCGGAGGGAAGCGCCAGAAGCGCCTTGGCCGGCGTCCTCACCGGGCGGCCGTCGAGCTGGACAGCCCAGACCGGGGTGCCGGGAACGTTATCTCCGCCAGACGTCCCATCGCCGGCCGATACTGTAACGTCTTTGTAGAAGCGCTTCGGCAGTTCCGGGGTGTCGCCTTCGAGCGGGTTTTCTGTCATGCGGCAGCTTCTCCGTCACCGCCGATCAACCGTTCGATCGCATCCGGAAGATCGGTGTAGTCGCGTGCAATTTCATGGGCGCCCGAGGCTTCGAGCATGGCGACGGGATGGTAGCCCCAATCGACCCCGAGCGCGCTCACCTCGGCGGCGCGCGCCATTTCCATGTCGTAGGTGGTGTCGCCGATCATCACCGTCGTTTCGGGCTCCGCGCCGACTTCCAGCATGGCCTCCAGGATCATCGACGGATGCGGCTTCGAAGGGTGCTCGTCGGCGGTCTGGATGGTCATGAAATAAGGCGCCAGGCCTTCACGCTCAAACAATGCATCGACGCCACGGCGGGACTTCCCCGTGGCAATCCCCAACAAGGTGTCATCACGGGCGGCAAGAGCCCGGATAACGTCCAGCGCGTTGGGATAGAGCGGCTCGTGGTGGCCCGCCTGCTGCCTGAGGTCCGCGAACGCCCGCTTGTAGGCATTCGCAACCGAGAGCGCGATGTCGGGTTCCACCGCAGCCGGAAGCAGACGGTTCACCGCCTCGATGAGGGAGAGGCCAACCACGCCCAGGACATCCTGCCGGCCGGGCCTGGCAAGTCCATGTGCCTCAAAGGCGGAAAACATCGCCGCCGCAATGGCATGCTGGCTGTCGACGATTGTGCCGTCGCAATCGAAGATGATCAGTTTCATGGACCGCTTATAGCAGCCGGCCCGTTCGAAACAATCGGCCAGAGCGCCGCGAACGCGGCGGCGGGACCGATGCCGGCTCAGGCGGCCTGCGCGACATCCAAAGTAACGGCACGGGTAGGCGCATCGCTGGGATGGGAGAGACCGTTCTCGTCGGGCGCCGGGCCGTAGCGGTTCGCACCCGCCTCGCCGCGCGCGTAATGCAACCACACGGTGACGGCCAGCGGCCAGCTCATGACGGCAGCGGCATAGACCCCGAACTCGAAGGTGCCTGGCACGCCCACAGCGTCGCCGTACACCAGGAACGACACGAACGCGGCAATCAAGGTCCAGACGAAAAGGATGAGCACGCCGGCGGGCACCCACCAACCGGTCAGCCCCAGATCATGCAGGCGCTTGATGGCGGCCGACGTGGCGAGCCAAAGGCAGGCGAGCTTCACGACGGCGGCCGTGAACTGGATGACCGCCGACGTCGTGAGGAACTGCACGGCAAAGGCAACGGTCTGGATCGCGATGAGCGACAACGCGATGCCCAGGAGCGCCTTGCGGTTGACGCGGCCACGCGGGTCGGCGATCGCGAGGATCAGGTTCAAGGACGGCATGGGTCACCTTCGGGGCCTGAATGAACAGTTCCCGGATGACGTTGCCGGATCGGGGTTGCCAATTGGTTGCCACGCGTTCCGGCAAGCCGACACGGTCAACACCCGCCTAACGACCGCACCGAATCCAAACGCGCGACATCGGCGCTAACGGCTGGCGGTTGGCGGGTACGCCGCGCCGACTTTCAGGCTGAGCGGGTTCCGTCTTTCGGTGCGCGCGGGTCCGGGCCGTAGCGATTATCGCCCTCCTGCCCTTCGAATACGCCGAGGTCGATGAGCCACCAGATGAACCCGGCGACGGGAATGAACGCGATCAGCACCCACCAGCCGGACTTGCCGCGGTCGTGCGCACGCTTCACCGAACCGGCAAGGTAGATCCAGAGGGCCGGAATGGAGGCGATGAGCAGCGCATAGATGTGGTCCCAGTTCCAATTGATCGTGATGCCGCTGGCCTCGAATTCCTCGGCCGTCATTTCAGCGGCTGTCTCGACCGAAACCGGCTCACCCGAGGCGGTCAGCAAGGTGGACATGGGACCGTAGGTCGTTTCCACGTAGTTGGCGGCGGCGATGCTCAGGACGAAAGAAATGACAAACGTCAGCCAGAGGCCGCCGCGGCCGGTGCGTCCGAAGAATGAAAACAACAGGTTCATGTGAAGACGGCTCCAATACGGTTGCGACCGGACCGGCGCTGCAGGGCGCTGCCCGCCGGGTTAAGGCCGCCCGCCCCGTGATTTGATTCCGGGAACCAAGGCGCCGCGCCCAAGCCGACCGGCCTTAGCACGCATTCTGGACAGAGCCATGTCATCCGCAAGAGGAGCCGCGCGCCGCGAAGCGGCCGCGGCACCGTCTCATGCGAACTCCATGATCACCTCGTCCACCGCGAGGCTGTCGCCCGGCGCGGCGTTGATCTTGGTGACGGTCGTGTCGCGCTCGGCGCGCAGAACGTTCTCCATTTTCATGGCCTCGACGACGGCCAGCGGATCGCCGACCTTGATCTCGTCACCCTCGGAAACGTGGATCGCCTTGACGAGACCGGGCATCGGACACAGCAGCATCTTGGAGGTGTCAGCGGCTTCCTTGGCCGGCATGAGCGCCGCCAACTCGGCCTCGACATGGGTATAGACGCGCGCTGGCAAGCGAATGCCGCGATAGGCCAGATCGAAACCGTTGAGGATCGGACGGACCTGGACGGACACATCCTGGTTTCGCACGACGCCGGACCATACCGGCTCGCCCGGCCACCATTTGGAGGCCAGTTCGAGTTCCTCGACGCGCTCTCCATCTTCACTCAAGAGCGTGACCTTGACCGGCCCGCCCAACGCGCCCTCGACTTCGACGGCCTGCACGATATCGCCGAGTTGGACGATGCGGCGCGTGGCGAAACGCACCGGCGTGCCGTCCATCTGATGGGTGATCTCGCGGCGGCGGGCGTTGTTGAGATGGTCGATGGCGGCGGCGACGGCGGAAAGCACCTTCAGTTCGTCGCCTTGAGGCTCGCGGCCCTCGAAACCGTCGGGATATTCCTCGGCGATAAAGCCGGTGGAGAGTTCGCCGGTACGCCAGCGGTCGCTCTGCATCAGCGCCGTGAGGAACGGTATGTTGTGCTGGATTCCGTCGATGTAGAACGCGTCGAGCGCTTCGGATTGCAGATCGATCGCCGCCTTGCGCGTCGGTGCGTGGGTCACCAGCTTGGCGATCATCGGGTCGTAGAACATCGAGATCTCGCCGCCCTCGAAGACGCCGGTGTCGTTGCGGATCGTCAGGCCCGAGGTCGAGCCCTCGGCAGGCGGACGGTACTTCACCAGGCGGCCGATGGACGGCAGGAAGTTACGGAACGGGTCCTCGGCGTAGATGCGGCTTTCCACCGCCCAGCCTTCGAGCTTCACGTCTTCCTGTTTGATGCTCAGCTTCTCGCCGTAGGCGACGCGGATCATCTGCTCGACGAGGTCGATGCCGGTGACGAGTTCGGTCACCGGATGCTCCACCTGCAGCCGGGTGTTCATTTCAAGGAAGAAGAAGCTCTTGTCCTGGCCGGCCACGAATTCGACGGTGCCGGCGGAGTCGTAATCGACCGCCTTGGCCAGCGCCACGGCCTGAGCGCCCATGGCCGCGCGGGTCTCGTCGTCGAGGAGCGGCGAAGGCGCTTCCTCGATCACCTTCTGGTTGCGGCGCTGGATGGAGCATTCGCGCTCGCCCAGGTGAATGACGTTTCCGTGCTTGTCGCCCAGCACCTGGATCTCGATATGGCGCGGATTGACGATGAACTTCTCGATGAAGATGCGGTCGTCGCCGAACGACGATTTGGCTTCGGAGCGGGCAAGTTCGAAGCCTTCGGCGCACTCGGTGTCGTTCCAGGCAATACGCATGCCCTTGCCGCCGCCGCCGGCGGAAGCCTTGATCATCACGGGGTAACCGATCTCCTTGGAGATCTTCACGGCTTCCTTGGAGTCGGCGATCTCGCCGATGTGGCCGGGGACGGTCGAGACATTCGCCGCCGCGGCGGCTTTCTTCGATTCGATCTTATCGCCCATGGCCGCGATGGCCCTGGGATTGGGGCCGATGAAGACGATCCCGTTCTTCTTCAGCTCCACGGGGAAGGCTTCGCGCTCCGATAGGAAGCCATAGCCGGGATGCACGGCCTCGGCGCCGGTCTCCTTGCAGGCCGCGATGATCTTGTCGATCAGGAGATAGGATTCGGCTGCCGGCGGCGGGCCGAGACGCACGGCTTCGTCGGCCATCTCGACATGAAGCGCATTTGCATCGGCGTCCGAGTAGACGGCGACCGTGGCAATGCCCATGCGTCTGGCGGTCTTGATGACGCGACAGGCAATCTCACCTCGGTTAGCAATCAGAATCTTCTTGAACATCGACGCTTTGATCCTGTCGTAAGGGTGTCGCGGCGGTTGGAGTTCGGTCGCCCGAACGGCACGCGGTTCTTGGGAAGGCATACCCTTCTAGCGGGGGGCTCCGGCTAGGTAAACTCCCAGCAGCCGCAACGAAAGGCCAAGCCATCGCAGCGCAGCATCGGCAACGCTTGCCGTCAGCCCGTCGCGGCGACCGGCGGCGCTTGATCGCCGGGCAAAGCCGCGATGCGGTTACGGACGATTTCCACAGCACCGCGCAGCTCATAGAGCTTATCGGAGTAGTGCAGGGGGATGGGGATGCGGCTGACCGCCGCTTCGATGCGGTCGATCTCTTTCATGTAACCGGACTTGTCATCGAAGGACCGGTCGTCGACCTCGCGTTCGAGCTCCTTGAGTTGCGCATACCAATGCAGGATCTTCTGCCGGAGCCGCCACTCGTAAAGCCACGGCACGATATTGAACAGGGGTACGAGGATCGTCGCGACGGGAACGAGCATGATGAACATGCGCTCGATGAAGTTGGCGAGCCAGAACGGAAGATAGCGCTGCAGGAACGGCGGCCCTTGGGTGTAGAGGCGCTCGGCGTCCTCATGCATCGGAAACTCGGGATCATGGGACTTGGGGAATTCATCGACGCCTTGAAAAATTCCCCCCTCGCGATGGACCTCCTTTGCCGCCTGCACCAGTAGCCCGACAATGGCCGGGTGCGTGTTCTCGCGGGCGACGAGCGCGGCCTTTGCCGCGACGAGCGACACGTCCTCCGGTGGCACCTCAGCGGAGAGATCGATGACACCGCTCGGCAGCGAGATCTTCGAAAGAAAGGGGAAAATGCGCGTCAGGGCTTCGGCGTGCTTGAAGCTCATCAGCTTCACCTGAGGCTCGCGCAAGAGGTCGCGCACGAGCTTCGATTCAGGCGCGGTAACCAGAACGATCGCATCCGCCCGTCCCTCGCGCAGCGCGGCAGCGGCTTCCGCCCCGCCATCGGAGAGCAACTCCACGTCCTTCTCGACGCCACCGGCACGCAGTATCTCCTGAGCCAGGACCCGCGTACCGCTTCCCTGCGGTCCGATGGCGATACGCTTCCCGGCCAACTGGGTCAGACGGGTCACCTGGTCCGGCAAGTTGTGAAAGATCCAGACCGGTTCGAGAAACACGCGCCCGAGCGAGACCAGACCGGGATCGCGTTCGGCATCGGATATCCCGCCCTGCAGAAGCGCGAGTTGAACCTGCCCGGCCTCATCGCGCAGGCGTTCGATGTTTCGCGTCGAACCCTCCGAAGGCAGCACCTTCAGCTCAATCCCGGACTTCGCCAGAATTTCCCGGTAGCGTTGAGCGAAGGCGTAATAGCCGCCTTTCTCGGAGCCGGTCGTAATGGTGACGGACGACGGCGGCGCCGGCTCGACGAACTGATAGGCAAACCAGAACGCGAACACCACCGCGAGCAACGCCGGACCGATGAGCAGCAGAAGCTCGCGCCGCTGAGAGCGGCCCGCGGCCTGCCCGGTTGCCGAGTCCGTTTCGCTCATATGCCTGCCTCATCCTTGCGCACCCAGCGCGTCCCAACCGTTCAGTTGTCGTCGGGAGTTATGGCGCAGAGATGATGCGCGCCGCCCGGATTGACGACACCGCGTGAAAGTAACCTTCCCAAAAACCGGGCACCGGGCGTCCGTGACTCAACACTAGAATTCCAGGCAGATCTTGCCCAGATGCGCGTTCGATTCCTGGTACTTGAACGCGTCCGCGATCTCTTCGAGGGCGAATACCTTGTCGATCACGGGACGAATGCCCGACTCGTCGAGCGCTTTCACCATGTCCATCTGATGCGCGCGGCTGCCGACAAGCACACCCTGCAACCGAATCTGTTTCAGCAAGGCGGGGACAAGTTGAAACGGGACTTCCGTTCCGCTCAGAATTCCGATCACCGAGACGTGCCCCGCCACGCGGACCGCGTTCATCGATTGCAGCAGTGTGTTGGGACCGCCGACATCGAGAACGTGATCGACGCCGACGCCCCCGGTCATGGCGCGCGCTGTTTCACCCCATTCGGGATCGCCGCGATAGTTGATGACTTCGTCCGCCCCGAGACCCTTCAGTCTCTCAAGCTTTTCGTCGCTGGAAGACGTGGCGATCACACGGGCGCCCGCCATCTTGGCGAACTGAAGCGCAAAAACCGAAACGCCACCCGATCCCTGCACGAGAACCGTGTCGCCGGGCTTCAGGCGGTCGTCGGCGAACAAAGCGCGCCACGCGGTCAAGGCGGCCGTTGGCAGCGTCGCGGCTTCGGCGTGCGACCAGCCTTTCGGCGCACGCGTGAACGCTGTCGCCGCGGTCGTCACTTCCTCTCGGGCATAGCCGTCGATCCCGTCGCCGGGGACATATGCGAAGCCTTCCTCCTTATCCCCGGGCGTGCCGTCAAGCCATGTAGGAAAGAACGTGCTGACGACACGGTCGCCGACGGCAAAATCTTCGACCCCGTCGCCGACGGCGACAACGTCACCGGCGCCATCCGACATAGGGATGCGCGGCTCGGTCGGCCCCCACGCACCGCTAACAACGACGTAGTCGTGATAGTTGAGGGAAGAGCCGTGCAGGCGCACCGTTATTTCGCCGGCCTTCGGCGAAGAGGCCGGCCTTTCGGAGACGCTCACCTTGTCCAAGCCACCGCCTGTATCGACGACCATTGCCTTCGGCACGATGTTTCTCCCCGGTTGTTTCTCGATGGCTTCGGATCGGCCGCCTCACAGCCGAATTTCGGAACGCGATCTAACACGCCGGAGATACGATCTGGCAAGACCGGCCTCGCCGTTAAACTCAGCGCACCGATTGTTTTCACGCCCGCGCCGCGCTCCAACCGCATCGCCTGTCGAACGACGGGCCCACTCAGGCACGCGCGCGAATGGCACCCGTACGCGACAGGATCCCCGCGATGAATGCGCCGCAGCCGATGACCAGCGTGGCGAGGCACAGGACCAGGAGCTGACTGTATTTGTGCTCGTAGCCCGTCGCCGCCGACATGATCGCGGTGTAACCGGCGGTATCGGTAAAATAGATCGCCGCCGCCGCCATCGCCGTGAAGAATGAAACGAGGTAGCTCCACACGGGGACGTCTGTGCGGCCCATCCAGATCGAGAAGAAGATCACGGGGGCGAGAAACATCGACGCCGTCCCCGATACCGCGACGGCGTTGAAGAGATCCTTGGCGCCAAGGAACACCATGGCCAGGCCGGCCAGCAGAAAGACGGCCATGGCGATGCGTCCGTTCCACACGGTCGGGCGGGCAAGACGCATATCCACGACGGCGAGCTTCGCCGTGCTGGAGAACGTCGAGTCGAGGGTGGACATGCACGAAACCACCAGCGCGATGTTGAACAGCATCGTCGGCCACTCGCCGATGAGCCGCGTGAGCGTCGGCACGAAGCTTTCGCCGTCCAGCTTGTTGAGGCCGGCCCAGACGCCGAGCAGGCCGAACGCCATGATGCAGGCGAACGAGATCCACGCCGCGTTGTAGAAACTCGCCATCGTCGTCCTGCGGTCGGCAATGAACCCGCGATCCATCATGACCGGATCGTGCAGCGGGTAGCTCCACACCTGGAGCAGCGCTACGGCGAGGAGCACCCAACCGGGGCTGGTGCTTTCCGGAAGTGCGCCGGCGAGCGCCGCGATATCGAAGGTGTCCGAGCCGACGGCAATCGCGAGAAGAATGAACAGCACCACCAGAAAAACCGCCATCTGTAGACCGTCGGTGCGGATCGAGGCATTGAGGCCGCCCATCGCGGCGTAGCCGAATGTTACCGCGCCGACGATGAGAATGGCGGCGACGTAGCCATCCGAGCCGGTGCCGCCGAAGATGAGTCCGATAACCAGCAGGTTGGCGAAAACCTCCGAGACGAGGCGGAGCGCGATTACAAGGTTGTAGGTGGAGGTTCCCGCAATGCCGAACCGGTCAGCGAGAAACGTCTGGACGCTCTCGAAACCATGACGGAAGCGCAAGCTGGATACGATCCATGCCCCGGTGAGAAACGAAAGGTAGTAGCCGGCGTAAGCCAGCGCGCCTGCAATGCCGTAGAAATAGCCCAGGATGCAGGCATTCATGATCGAGCGGGCGAAAATCCAGGTGGTGACCTGGGAAAACGTCAATGCCCACATTCCCGGCGCGGCGCCCGTCGCGCTGTGCCCGCGAAAGAACGACCCGGCCTCATGGACCATCGGGCTCAGGTATATGCTCGCGGCCGCGACCAGGGCGGTGACGATGGCAAGCGTGATAAGGGGATCGTAAGGCATGAGGCACTCCGCTCTTGGGTCAGCGTCTCTCGCAGAGGGCCGGTTCACAGTCATCACACAATGAATTCATTTCTAATTGCCGGGCGAACCGCGCGAACGTCGCGCTGTCATAAAGGAGATTGTTTTTGAAATGACGGCCGTTTTCGAAGCGCGAAAACCCGTACTGGTTTTTGGCGGGCCTTACGGCAATCTCCAAGCCACGCGCGCCGTCCTCGACGAGGCGGAAGCGCTCGGCATCTCGCCCGACCACGTCATCTGCACGGGCGACCTCGTCGCCTATTGCGGCGAGCCGGAAGCGACGATCGATTTCGTCTTCGCGAGCGGGATCCGCATCGTCATGGGGAACTGCGACGAGCAGCTCGGTAATAACGCTGAGGATTGCGGCTGCGGGTTTCCGGAGGGCGGACATTGCGAAAGGCTGTCCTCGGCGTGGTTCGGGTACGCTCGCCGCGTGGTCAGCGCCCGCCAACGCGACCTGCTCGCCGCGCTACCGAGACGCCTGGACCTGAAGATCGCTGGCCGGCGCCTTGCGGTCATTCACGGTGGGGTCCGATCCATCAACCGGTTCATTTTCGCGTCGCACCCGACGAGCCTCAAAGGGGAAGAAATCGCACTCAGTGGATGCGACGGCGTCATCGCGGGGCATTGCGGCATACCGTTCAGCCAGATCGTCGATGGCCGGCTCTGGCATAATCCCGGCGTGGTCGGCATGCCGGCTAACGACGGCACGCCGCGCGTCTGGTTCAGCGTACTGACGCCGAACGGCGCCAGCCTGGAAATCGAACACCGGTCTTTGACGTACGACCATACCGCGGCGGCAGCGGCTATCCGGAATGCGGGCCTACCAACAGAGTATGCCGAAGCGCTCGACAGCGGTCTCTGGCCGAACCTCGACATTCTGCCCGATGGGGAGAAACGTGCTCAGGGGCAGCCGCTGCGGCCCGGAACGTTCGTGTGGCCGGACGATGAGGATCGGCAGGCCCGCGAACGCGTCTCGTCGACCCGGCCAGCGCTCGTCTGGCCGACCGGCGGAATCGCGGGCGCATCGGCATGACCGCCGGAGCCTCCGACAGCATTGAGCCCGGCGCGGTCACTCCCGCGTCGCCCTTGCGCCGGAAACGACTGCCGGAAGTCAGGCGGCGTTTCGGACGGCCTGCATCAGCGGTTCGAAACGCTGGTCGAGTTCGATGCCGTTCTCACCCAGATAGCCCAGCAGCGCCATCTCGGCAGGCGTCAGTTCACCGTCGCGCATCAAACGCTCGACCAGCCACTGGGCCTCGTCATCGTCGACTTCCTCGTCGGCCAGCAGCGCCCGGTATTCCCGGTCAAGCCGCGCCAGGGTGCACTCCTCCCGGCTTTGCGGGCGATAAGCGCCGATCACGTCATCGAGGCTCATTTGCGTAAGAAGCCTCACGAAATCGAACGGCGACAGCGTGTCGCGTTCCTCCAGCCAAACCTCGCGGCGAAGCGCCTCTTCGCGCGATGGCGGGGCGTAGCCGGCGTTCGCCAGGACATAGTTCGCCATCGCTTTGACATAGAGTTCCGTCCAGCTATCGCTTGCCGCAGCCGGATCGAGCGAATCGTTGATATCGCAGAGAAGTTCGGCTTCGGCACGGCTCACCGCGATGTTCCCGTCGCCGCCGAAGGCGTAGATGATCCGGCGGACAAGCTCGACGTCCTCCGGCGAAATCGTGCCGGCCGGCCGCTCTCCAGGAACAAGTGGACCGGCGGCATCGATTACGGCACGGCGCACAGCGTCGAGGGCGAAACTGACAAGAATGCTCGGGCAAACGCGCGCCCGGTCCATGATCTCGATGACGAGGTCCAGGTTCTTGCGCGAGGAGAGGACGCCATCGGGAGCGAGGCTCGCGATAAGCCACTCGGCGTTGTCCCGGCTGATGTAACCTTCGGGCTCGGCCTGGCGGACCACGTAATCGGCCATCGCCTCGCCGAAGACCTCGGCCCATTCGGCGGGCTGCACCGGGCAGGCGGCGTTGATACGGACGAGTTGATTGGCTTCCTCGACGGAGATCGTGCCGTCTTCGTTGATCAATCGGCGCAGTTCGGCCACGTCGGTATCGTGAATGCTGCCGCGCTCGATAATGGTTTCGACCGGAAATTCCTGCAGCGCGCTCATGGTCCCACCCGTCCGCATCATGGTTAACGATTGTCCAACATCTAAGCGGGAAACGGTTTACCAAAACGCTAACGCGACATGATCGACCGAAAAGACTCACTTCCAGGAAAAAGACCGCGCAACGCCATAATTATCGGCCGATGTTCTTGTCGGCCCGGCGCGACGCACGCAAATTGGCGCGTATGCGGAAAAGATGCGCCGTTTCTGACAGCGCAACAGGGGGCGGTACGCAATCATGGCTGACGGGGGATGGCAGGCGGAATTCGACGCCGCGCAGCAATCGCGCGCGGTCAATGTCGTCTGCATGAAATGGGGCGACCGGTACGGGGCTTTCTGGGTCAACCGCCTTTACGGCATGGTGATGCGGAATACTTCATGGAATGTCCGGTTCGTCTGTTTCACCGACGACCGCGACGGCATCCGGCCGGAAGTTGAATGCCTTGATCTGCCAGAGGTTTCCTTTGACCGGAAGCTCGGCAAGTACTGGCCCAAACTTGGTCTCATGGCACCGGATCTCGGCGGCCTTCAGGGTATGACTCTGTTTCTCGATCTCGATGTCGTGATCATCGACAGCATAGATGACTTCCTGACTTTGCCGGGCCGGTTCTGTATCATCCGCGAATGGAAAGACCCGCATCTGGGCTATGGGAACAGTTCCATCGTTCGGTATTTCGCCGGCCGCGAGGCTTATGTGCTCGACAAGTTCTACGCGACACCGGCTCAGGAAATCGTCGAGCTTTTCGATTCAAAGGAACAGAATTTTCTGACCAAAGCGGTCGAAGACGTCACCTTCTGGCCCGAGGAATGGGTGGTGCCGTTTTCCATCGCCTGCCTGCCTCGAAACCGCCTGGTCAGATTTTTCTCCGAACCGAAGAAACCGGATACCGGCAAGATCATTGTCTTCTACGGCTCAATAACGCCCGAAAGTGCGCTGCGTGGCGAACACCAGCGTAACAAGAGGGTGGGTGACGGGTTCGCGATCCGGCCGACAAGGCGGCGCTTCCTCCCGGCCCGGTGGATCGGAGACTATTGGTGCGAATGATCGATGCCTTGAAACCAGAACCGCTGTTACGGACAGCGCCGCGTCGCGCCGGGGAGGTCTCCGCGCCAATGCGGTCGCCGGCCCTCGAAGCCGACGAATTGCCCGATGTCTCGGTCTGGCTAGGCGGCGGCCAGGGCTTCGTCGTGTGCGCATTCTATACGCCGGACTACGAAGGCAAGGTGCGCCGCCTCAAAGCCTCGCTCGAACGCTTCGGGCTCAATTTCCATCTGCAGCGCTTCGACAAGCGTTTGACGTGGGAGGCGACGACGCGCCTCAAGGCCGGCTTCGTCGCCGACTGCCTCGCCGCCTACCCCGGCCACGATATCCTCTACCTCGACGCCGATGCCGTCGTGCGCCAGGCACCCGATTTTCTCAACGAAGTCTCGGGCGATGTCGGGATCCTGTTCGCGCCGGTGAAGAGCGACGGTAAACGACGGCTCAGCATCGCCGCGGGAACGCTTTTCGTGCGTAACACGCGGGGCGGGCGGCGCTTCGCGGAAATCTGGCGTAACAACGAGAAAAACGTCGGCGCCTTCGGCCTCGACGAAGACATGATCTACGAAGGGTTCGAAGATTTCGCCGGCATCTCGTTCACGGCGCTACCGCGCAGCTACTCCAAGATCTTCGACAGCCCCGGTCCCGATCCTGTGATCGAACACTTCCAGGCCAGTCGGGCGCAGTTCAAGGTCGGAAAGGTCGCGCGGCGCATTCGCCGGGCCATGCTTACCGGAAGCATTGTCAGCGCGTTCATCGTCGTGACCGTCGGATTGCTGCGCCTCGCGGGCTGAAGGCCGGGGCGGATCACCAGGGATGGCGGCCGTCGGGGCTTTTTAAAAAAGCGTGCGGAGCAAGGCGCTAATGGCCCTGCCCCGCAGCTCTCCCTCCGCAACTCTTTTTTGGCGGCTTCGGATGCCCATCGCTCGCGTTGCTCGCGACATCCGCCGCCGGACGATCCTCCGCAACGCGGCTTCGGATGCCCATCGCTCGCGTTGCTCGCGACATCCGCCGCCGGACGATCCTCCGCAACGCGGCTTCGGATGCCCATCGCTCGCGTTGCTCGCGCGCACGTCTTGCCCAACACGGCGCAAGCTTGTGTTGGCGTCCTAAAGTCGTGTGCGGTCGATGCGCACGCACACTTCCTAAAGTCGTGTGCGGCTTTTTCCACGCACACTTCCTAGAGTCGTGTGCGGCTTTTTCCACGCACACTTCCTAAAGTCGTGTGCGGTTCGGATTCACGTGAAACGCGCGGGCAGTGGAGGATCGCCGCCCGCGCGCCCTGCGGTTACTTGCCGACCCGCGGCAGCTTGGACCAGCGGCGGAGACCGTCGTGCTTTTCAGAACGGATCGAGCGGCGCGCCTCGTTCAGCTTGCGATGCAGGAGCTTGCGCTCATGATAGCTGAGCCGGCCGTCGTTACGGCGAAGCCGCTTTTCGAGGCGCGAAATCTTGCGCTGCTCGGCGCGAAGCTTGATCCCCTCCGTCCAAGTAATGTCACCCGTCCGGCGGCCATGCTCGATGGTGGCGGCCTGGCGGGCCTGGCGCTTGTCGATCGACGTGCCGTGCGCGCTGGCCGGAAGGTAGGAGGCCGAGAGGAGGGCCGCGGCCATCGCGGCGGAAAGAGCGATCTTCAGCATTCGTGTGGCTCCGTTGGATTGGTTCCCGGGGCGAAGGGTGTGTGCCTTCCGGGAACCGATGCGCCGCCCCAGCAGCTTGCAACGGAGAATGTCAGCGTCGTCTTGAACGGTTGCTGAATGACGCCGTTAACCGGCGTTCATGGAAATAAAATGATGGTGGTTTAGGCGGCGATGATGAAGGCTTAAACGCAATAAAAAACGGCCGGTACGTGCCCGGCCGTTTCGTTCCGATAATGCGGTGCGCCCTCCCGGCCAGAGCCCCCACAGCTACCGGTCGATTTCTCCGAAGACGATGTCGAGGGAGCCGAGAATGGCCGAGACGTCGGCCAGCATGTGGCCGCGGTTCATGTAGTCCATCGCCGCCAGGTGCGGAAAGCCGGGCGCGCGGATCTTGCAGCGGTAGGGCTTGTTACCGCCATCGGACACGAGGTAGACGCCGAACTCGCCCTTCGGCGCCTCGACCGCCGCGTAGACCTCGCCCTCGGGGACATGCACGCCCTCGGTGTAGAGCTTGAAGTGGTGGATCAGCGCTTCCATCGAGCGCTTCATCTGGCCGCGCTTGGGCGGGGCGACCTTCTTGTTGTCCGCGACATAGGCACCGGCGCCGTCCGCGGAGCGGAGCTTGTCGCAGGCCTGCTTCATGATGCGGACGGACTGGCGCATCTCCTCCATGCGGATGAGGTAGCGGTCGTAGCAGTCGCCGTTCTTGCCGATGGGAATGTCGAAGTCGAATTCCTCATAGCGCTCGTAGGGCTGGGCCTTGCGCAAATCCCAGGCGGCACCGGAACCGCGCACCATCACGCCGGAGAAGCCGAGGTCGAGACCTTCCTTGAGCGAAATGACGCCGATATCGACGTTGCGCTGCTTGAAGATGCGGTTGTCGGTCAGAAGGCCTTCGAGGTCGTCGCAGACCTTCAGGAACGGATCGCACCAGTCGTAGATGTCGTCGATCAGTTCAGGCGGCAGATCCTGGTGCACGCCGCCGAGGCGGAAATACTTGGCGTGCATGCGCGAACCGGACGCGCGCTCGTAGAACACCATCAGTTTCTCGCGTTCCTCGAAGCCCCATAGCGGCGGTGTCAACGCGCCGACATCCATGGCCTGCGTGGTGATGTTGAGGAGGTGCGAGAGAATGCGGCCGATCTCGTTGTAGAGAACGCGAATGTAGCTGGCGCGCGGGGGGACATCGAGGCCCAGAAGGCGTTCGGCCGCGAGGCAGAAGGCGTGCTCCTGGTTCATCGGCGCGACGTAGTCGAGACGGTCGAAATAGCCGATGGCCTGCAGGTAGGTCTTCTGCTCGATCAGCTTTTCCGTGCCCCGGTGCAGAAGGCCGACATGCGGGTCGACCCGTTCGACGACTTCGCCGTCGAGTTCCAGGACGAGACGAAGCACGCCGTGGGCCGCCGGATGCTGCGGCCCGAAGTTGATGTTGAACTGGCGGATGTCTGTTTCGGCCATTTTTTGCCTCGTCGCCTTCAATCCAGCGGAGCGACGCCGGCCGCCTTGGCCTTGGCGTTCACCTTCGCCTTGAACCTTTGCCACGGCACCACCATGCGCTGATGCGTGCCTTCGCCGATCAATTCGATTCCGTCGTGGGCCTTGACCTTGAATGTGATGCGTCGGCCATGCACTTCCGTCACCTCGGCTTCGACCGTCACGGTCTGCCCCGGCAGCGTCGCGGCGCAGTGCGAAACGTCCACGTGGATGCCCAGTGACCCTTCGCCGTCGTCCATGTGCGCTTCAAGCGCCTTCAAAGCCGCCCATTCCATCAGCCCGACGTGAAAGCCGGTGGCGAAGACGGCCGGCATCGCCTGGAACTCCGGCGCTTCCGGATAGAGGTTTGGAACCGTCTTCGTCGCGGGCACCGTGAACTGGAATTCGGCGCGCGCGCCCGGCTTGAGCGTTTCCTTCATGCCGGGACCTCAGCCCTGGCCGTTGCCGGAGGACGCCTTTTCATCGCCGGGTAGGACGTAGTCCGCTCCTTCCCACGGGCTTTCGAAGTCGAAATTGCGGAACTCCTGCGTGAGCTTCACCGGCTCGTAGACGACGCGCTTCTTCTCGTCGTCGTAGCGCACCTCGACGTAACCGGTCAGCGGGAAGTCTTTGCGCAGCGGATAGCCCTTAAAGCCGTAGTCGGTCAGGAGGCGGCGCAGGTCGGGGTGGCCGGAGAACAGGATGCCGTACATGTCGTAGGCTTCGCGCTCAAACCAGTTGGCGGCGGCGTAGACGTCGACCGCGCTCGGCACCGGCGAGGTCTCGTTGGTCTCGACCTTGACCCGCAGGCGGGTGTTATGGCGCATCGAAAGCAGGTGATAGACCACGTCGAAGCGGTTTTCCCGCCCCGGCCAGTCGACGCCGCAAATATCGATCAGGACCTCATAGCGGCAACGCGCGTCGTCGCGCAGAAACTTCAGGACCTGACAGATATGCTCGCGGGTCACGCGGACCGTCAGTTCGCCATGGGCGACTTCGGCCGACAGGAAAGCCGTCGCCATCTTGCCCGCGAGGTGCTGACCGACTTCCCTGAGCGTGTCATCCTGCCGGTCGTTCACCTGAGCCATTTTCTCGTTCGTCTCCTGCCGGACAGGCCGGTCTTCAGCGGTCAATCAGCGGGCGATGGTTCCCGTGCGGCGGATCTTGCGCTGCAAGAGCAGCACGCCGTAGAGCAGCGCTTCGGCGGTCGGCGGGCAGCCTGGGACGTAGATGTCGACCGGCACGATACGGTCGCAGCCGCGGACGACCGAATAGGAATAATGGTAGTAGCCGCCGCCGTTGGCGCATGACCCCATTGAAATGACGTAGCGCGGCTCGGGCATCTGGTCGTAGACCTTGCGCAACGCCGGAGCCATTTTATTCGTGAGCGTGCCGGCGACGATCATCACATCCGACTGCCGCGGGCTGGCGCGCGGCGCGAAGCCAAAGCGCTCGAGGTCATAGCGGGGCATCGAGGCCTGCATCATCTCGACCGCGCAGCAGGCGAGACCGAACGTCATC
Organism: Filomicrobium sp.; assembly: GCA_965226995.1. Lineage (GTDB taxonomy): Bacteria > Pseudomonadota > Alphaproteobacteria > Rhizobiales > Hyphomicrobiaceae > Filomicrobium. The sequence continues at coordinate 405,799 of CBDDFK010000004.1, read as the reverse complement.
CACATCAGCGAGCCGGTGCGCGCCCAGTTGATGAGGTCGTCGGTGGTCGTGACGAGAAAGCCCTTATCCGCCAGCTCGTTATTGATCTCGGTGAAGTAGGGATCAGGCCGCACCTGTTGGGCGCCGGCGGTCGCGCCGGGCGCGCCTTCGCGGGCTTTGTCGAAAACGGGTTGCGGCGGCAGGATCAATCCCATTCGAGGGCTCCCTTCTTCCATTCGTAGATGAAGCCGATGGTCAACACTGCCAGAAATATCATCATCGACCAGAAGCCGAACAAGCCGATGTCACGGAATGCCGCGGCCCAGGGGAACAGAAAGGCGATCTCCAGGTCGAAAATGATGAACAGCAAACAGACGAGATAGAAGCGGACGTCGAACTTCATGCGGGCGTCATCGAAAGCGGCGAAGCCGCACTCGTAGGCCGAAACTTTCTCGGGGTCCGGGTTGCGCACCGCAACCAGGAAGGGCGCCACGACGAGGGCGCCGGCGATCGCGAGCGCAACGCCGAGGAAGACGACGATGGGAAGATAGTCGAGAAGGAGCTGGTTCATGACCTGTCCGGGCAGCCTCGTTGTTCGGCTTCACGCCGCGATCGGTTACCGCAATTAGCCCGTGCCGGCAATGAGCCGTCCGGCTGATGGCACCCGGTCGATCGGACGCGAGCTTGCCGGGTGAAAAGAGCACGCCATCCCGGCGGGGTAAACCGGCCGTGGTGTCGCTCTTTGGTCTGGCTGGATGCGGGAAGCGGTCGACCCGTGCGCGTCCAACGGGTGTTGCCGACCACCGCGCACGGCGGGTCGCCGCCTATAAGGCGTGCCCATTCAGGATCGGAGTGTGGGGTTGCGGGACCGGCCATCCTTGATGGGATGGCGCGAGCGACGGGACTTGAACCCGCGGCCTCCGGCGTGACAGGCCGGCGCTCTAACCAACTGAGCTACGCCCGCAGAAGTGAAGCACGTTGGACCCAAGCGCTTCGTAGGCCGCTGGGTCTACGGGGAAACGCAGCCCAAGTCAAGCGTCATGAAAGCTTCTTCAGAGACGCCAGTTCAGGCAGCCGAACGGCCGCGAACGCTCTTGTCTTCCGGCTCATGGAGGCGCACTGGCGTAGCCGCCTCAAGAAGGCCGGCGAGCTGCACCTTCGCGGCGCGTAAATTCGCCACCAGCGCATCGACGCTACCGTCCAGCTCCGGCGTGGCGGCAGGGGTCTCGATGTCTGTCGCTTCGACGGAATGCTGGATCTTGCGGTCGCTATCGGTCATCTCATGCGTTCTCCGTGTTGCCTCCACTCCCCGGCGATGATGCAGGAAAGCCGCGCGGCGGCAGAGTGGCAAAGCGGCGTTATCCACCGATGCTGAATAGTCGTGGATAAACCTTGAACGCAGGCTGAACCGATTCGTTGCGATGGAAAATGCTCACAGTGAGGTGAGCGGCAAGGACGGCCCTGTACGGGCGCGGCCTATTCCCTTTCATTATCAGGTTGAACCGCCGGCTCCCCGCGCCGCCTTCCCCACGGAAGCACCGTACTTGGGTGGCCGGACGGGGGACCGAAAGAGCGATGCGATTCCCGCGCAATGCGGAAAGGCAATGGCCGATCAATTGTTCTCGTCGCCAAACCAGGCCGCCTTCATCTCCGCCAGGAACTCTGGCGTGACGGGGAACGGCGAAGCGTCGCCTATTACGCTGTCGATCCCGCAGCGTGGACAAAGCGCGGTTTGGCGGTCTTGGGTCTCAGTGCGGTCGGTCCAGTCCGCGATGTCGCCCGGCAGGAAGATCGCGGCGCAATAAAAACAGCCGCAAACGGAGGATGCTTCGATGGCCGCGCGATGATAGATGCTCGCGGCGTGTGCACGGCGCAGGATATGGTCTTCCGGCAGGTCTAAAACGCTCATCGCAGGGGACCTCCGTTGATCCTGGATCTCGCGGCGCCAATCATTGTCAGAGCTCGCGCTGCCCCGCCAAGAAGCGGCTTGAAGAGTTGCCGCGCTCCGGCTAACACTCCTCTTCCCTAATGGGCGGTTAGCTCAGTGGTAGAGCGCCTCGTTTACACCGAGGATGTCGGGAGTTCGACCCTCTCACCGCCCACCATTTTTATTTGGCTCTTCGCATGCCCACGAAAAATCCTGTCGCACACTCGGCAAGCCGGTGTGCGGGTGGCTCCGCCTCGCGCATCCATCGCCTGACAATCCTCCGAAACCGCCTTCGGATGCCCACGCAAGAATATGGGCTGCCGCACACTCGGCAAGCCGGTGTGGTGTTTTACTGCGCACACTCGGCAAGCCGGTGTGCGGGTGGCTACGCCTCGCGCATCCGGCGCCTGACAATCCTCCGCAACCGTCTTGGGACCTCCCCTCTTATGACGTAGAGCCACGTAGAGCCGACAGATGGCACCCAGCCCCCGGCGTGGACCGGCCCCGGCCTTCGCCGGGGTGACCGGTGATGTGGGGACCGCGCCGGAGCCACCTGAACCCACCGATAGCGATTTATAGCGGCGTAGGAGAAGAAGCCGCGTGGCGCTGGCAAACGGCTGGTCCGAATGAAAAGAGGGGCCGCTCAGCGGCCCCTCGACTTCGTATATTAAAGCTGGAACAAACCGGTCCGGAGGCTTGGTCCGACGCGGTCCGATCGGCTGGCAAGCCGATTAGTTCAGCATATCCTTCAGACCCTTAGCGGGCGTGAACTTCGCCACCTTCGCGGCCTTGATCTTGATGGTTTCGCCGGTCAGAGGGTTACGGCCCTCGCGCGCAGCGCGCTTCGTGACCTTGAAGGTTCCGAAATCGGGAAGGCGGACTTCTTCGCCCTTCTTCATCGTTTTCTTGATATGGGCGAGCATCGCGTCGACCGCAGTATTCGCCTTTTCCTTGGTCATGTCGCACTCTTTGGCGATCGCGTCGACAAGTTCTTTCTTGCTCATTTGGTCCTGTCCTTTTACCTGGCCACCACCGGTCAAAGCCCCATAAGGCGGGCGTTTGCGGCAGTCCGGCCCTGGCGTTTCGTGCATCGGGGACTGAAACGCCAACGCTTGTGAGCGTCAAGGGGAAATCCTGCTGGAAGCGCCGAAAACATTGGAGAAATCGGGGATTCCAGCCGGTTGAGCAAAAAAAAGCCCCGCCGGAAGATCCCGGCGGGGCCGATTTGGCAATTATGGCATGCGGGCGGGGAACTTCTCCTCACACCCATTTGCCTCGTTTCAGTGGGCCAGCGGGCGATCCTCACCGACATCATCGCTTTCAGCGGCGACGGCCGGCGTGGCGGCGGGCTCGGTCCACTCGACAGGTTCGGGCATGCGTACCAGGGCTGCCTTGAGGACCTCGTCGAGGCGTGAAACCGGAACGATCTCCAGCTTCGATTTCACCTCATCGGAGATCTCCGCGAGATCCTTGACGTTCTCATCGGGGATGAGAACCTTCTTCAGACCGCCGCGAAGAGCCGCGAGCAGCTTCTCCTTGAGGCCGCCGATCGGCAGCACCCGCCCGCGAAGCGTGATCTCGCCGGTCATGGCGACATCCTTGCGGACCGGGATCTGCGTCAGGACCGAGACGATCGCCGTGACCATGGCCACGCCGGCCGACGGCCCGTCCTTAGGAGTCGCGCCCTCCGGAACGTGGACGTGGATGTCGGTTTTCTCGAACACCGGCGGCGTGACACCGAAGTCGAGCGAGCGCGAACGCACGTAGGCGTTGGCCGCCTGGATCGACTCCTTCATCACGTCGCGCAGGTTACCCGTGACGGTCATCCTGCCCTTGCCCGGCATCTTGAGACCTTCGATCGTCAGCAGTTCGCCGCCGACCTCGGTCCAAGCCAGACCCGTGACGATACCGATCTGATCTTCCAGTTCGGCCTCGCCATAGCGATACTTCCAGACGCCAAGATAGTCGCCGACGGTGTCCTTCGTCACGGTGATCTGTGCCTTGGACGACGTCAGGATTTCCTTGACGGCCTTACGAGCGAGCTTGGCCAGTTCGCGTTCGAGCGAACGGACACCTGCCTCGCGGGTGTAGCGACGGACAACCTCGATCACCGCATCGTCCTCGACGACCCACTCGCCTTCCTCAAGACCGTGCGCCTTGCGCTGCTCGGGGATAAGGTGCCGCTTGGCGATTTCGACCTTCTCATCTTCGGTGTAACCGGCGATGCGAATGATCTCCATACGGTCCAGAAGGGCCGGCGGGATGTTGAGCGTGTTGGCCGTCGTCACGAACATCACGTTCGAAAGGTCGTAGTCGACCTCCAGATAGTGGTCGTTGAACGTGCTGTTCTGCTCCGGATCGAGAACCTCGAGCAGCGCCGCCGCGGGGTCGCCGCGGAAGTCGGACCCCATCTTGTCGATCTCGTCGAGGAGGAACAACGGGTTGTTCTTCTTCGCCTTGCGCATCGACTGGATCACCTTGCCCGGCATCGAACCGATGTAGGTGCGACGGTGACCGCGGATTTCGGCTTCGTCCCGAACGCCGCCAAGGCTCATGCGAACGAACTCGCGTCCGGTAGCATTGGCGATCGACTTGCCCAGCGAGGTCTTACCGACACCCGGAGGACCGACGAGGCACAGGATCGGACCCTTGAGCTTGTTCGTCCGGTTCTGCACGGCCAGGTACTCGACGATGCGTTCCTTGACCTTGTCCAGGCCATAGTGCTCGTCATCGAGGATGGTTTCGGCTTCGCCGAGATCCTTCTTGACCTTGCCCTTGACGCCCCACGGGATCGACAGAAGCCAATCGAGGTAGTTGCGCACAACCGTCGCCTCGGCCGACATCGGGCTCATCTGCTTGAGCTTCTTCAGCTCGGCGAGTGCCTTGTCGCGGGCTTCCTTGGTGAGCTTCGTCTGCTCAATCTTTTCCTCGAACTCGACGATGTCATCGCGTTCGTCGGTGTCGCCGAGTTCCTTCTGAATGGCCTTCATCTGCTCATTCAGGTAGTACTCGCGCTGCGTCTTCTCCATCTGGCGCTTGACGCGCGAACGGATCTTCTTCTCGACCTGAAGGACCGAGATCTCGCTTTCCATCAGGGTGTAGACGCGCTCCAGACGGTCGGAGACAGTCATCACCTCAAGCACTTCCTGCTTGTCGGCGATCTTGATGGCCAAGTGCGAAGCGATGGTGTCGGCGAGCTTCGAATAGTCCTCGATCTGCGAAATCGTCCCGAGGACTTCCGGCGAGATCTTCTTGTTGAGCTTCACGTACTGCTCAAACTGGGAGACCGCCGAACGGGCCAGCGCCTCGATCTCGTCCTCGGCACCGAGCTCTTCTTCGATCTTCTCGGCCCGCGCCTCGTAATATTCTTCGTTCTCGGTGAACGCAGTGATTTTCGCGCGCGAGGTGCCCTCGACCAGCACCTTTACGGTGCCGTCCGGCAGCTTGAGGAGTTGAAGCACGGAAGCCAGTGTGCCGACGTCATAAATGGCGTCTTCCTGCGGATCGTCGTCGCCCGCATTTTTCTGGGCGGCGAGCAGGATCTGCTTATCGGTGCGCATGACCTCTTCGAGCGCGTTGATCGACTTTTCGCGACCAACGAACAGCGGGACGATCATGTAGGGAAAGACGACGATATCGCGCAGCGGCAGGACTGGGAACAGCTCCTGGCCACCGGTTTCGCCTTCAAGCACCTTGTTGCTCATGGTAACCCATCCTCTCTTGAGGCCGCTCTTTTTCGGAAGGGCGGCCAGGGGGTTGACGTTTCCCCTGAACTTTTACGACCGCGACAAACGCCCCAATCACTTTCAAGGCGGCGTCGGACGCGTCCTGCGGGGAAACAGTATTCGCCTGCCGTTGCCGGCATTGACGACGGAACCACGCTTTTCACTTCGGCTCACTGACGCCTACAACTGTCAACGTCGAAACGCATTCAGTCGATCTCAAGGCAGCGAACCTACGACGTTACGCGTAGTATCCAGCGGATGGCCGGCGAACGCAAAGCGACTTGCGCAGGCTTCTGTAGATAGGAGGCAAACGGGCAACATCAATGGCGAGGTGTTGCCTCTTTCGTACATCTGACCGGCTGCCCCGGCGGATGGCCGACGAATTTCGTCCGCCATCCCGCACAAGATGCGCCCGTCAGACCGCGCTCAGGAGGCCGTCGATCCGGTCGTTTCCTCGGCGCGCTCGGTGTAGATGCGCAGCGGGCGGGCGCCGCCTTCAACCACTTCCGGTCCAATGACGACTTCCTCGACGCCCTTGAGGCTCGGCAGGTCGAACATCGTGTCGAGTAGGATACCTTCCATGATCGACCGCAGGCCGCGTGCGCCGGTCTTGCGCTCGATCGCCTTGCGGGCGATGGCGCGCAGCGCTTCGCTCGTGATGGTGAGCTTGACGTCTTCCATCTCGAACAGCCGCTGATACTGTTTGACCAAGGCGTTCTTGGGCTCCGACAGGATCCGCACGAGCGCCGGCTCGTCGAGATCCTCCAGCGTGGCGATGACCGGCAAACGGCCGATGAATTCGGGGATCAGGCCGAATTTCAGCATGTCCTCGGGTTCGACGCCGCGCAGAACCTCGCCCATGCGGCGCTCCTCGGCGCTGCGGACCTCGGCACCGAAGCCGATAGAGGTACCGCGGCCGCGGCCGGAAATGATCTTGTCGAGCCCGGCGAAGGCGCCGCCACAGATGAACAGAATGTTCGTTGTGTCGACCTGCAGGAACTCCTGCTGGGGATGCTTGCGACCGCCCTGCGGGGGCACGGAAGCGACCGTGCCTTCCATGATCTTGAGAAGGGCCTGCTGCACGCCCTCGCCCGACACATCGCGCGTGATCGACGGGTTGTCGGACTTGCGCGAGATCTTGTCGACCTCATCGATGTAGACAATGCCGCGCTGCGCCCGCTCGACGTTGTAGTCGGCGTTCTGAAGCAGTTTCAGGATGATGTTCTCGACGTCCTCACCGACGTAACCGGCTTCGGTGAGCGTCGTCGCATCAGCCATCGTGAACGGCACATCGAGAATGCGCGCCAGCGTCTGCGCCAGCAGCGTCTTGCCGCAACCGGTGGGACCGACGAGCAGGATGTTCGACTTGGCCAGTTCGACATCGTTCGACTTGGAAGCGTGGTTGAGCCGCTTGTAGTGGTTATGAACGGCCACCGAAAGCACACGCTTCGCATGGGCCTGACCGATCACGTAGCCGTCGAGAACCTCGCAGATTTCTTCCGGGGTCGGAACGCCGTCTCGAGACTTGACGAGCGTGTTCTTGTTCTCTTCGCGGATGATATCCATGCACAGTTCGACGCATTCATCGCAGATGAACACTGTCGGACCGGCAATCAGCTTGCGAACCTCGTGCTGGCTCTTTCCGCAGAAGGAGCAGTACAGGGTGTTTTTTTCGTTCGCCATAGAGTGGTCTCACCCGTTCCCGTCGTTGCAAAGGCGGGGCACGCGGCGATGCTCCGTCCTCCGGCGGCGTGACACGATTGGCACGCCGGATGCGATCTCAACACGCTAAAGCAGCGCAGATCAAGATTGGATTAACTTCTGTGAGCGTCGGAATTTCGGATGGAAAGCCCGAAGCCACACGCTTGTAACACTCGCTTCATACTGTAACCGATTTGCGCCCAATGTCAGGCCTTTCGTTGGCCGATCGTTTCCATCTTCACAATGAGAAGATGCATAGAAGGCGCAGTGGCTCACGACGCAAAGCCCTCCGTCGTTTGAAGGTGCGTTGGCCGAGACAAGCTTTCAAGTTGCGCAGGCCCCTCAAATCGTCGCACGCGCAGCTATTCCTAAAGCCGCGGCAATCGCTCGATCGCCGCAGGGTGGGGAAGCGCGATTTCGCGCTGGCCGTTTATTCCTTCGGGCGCAGATTGGGAAATGCCCGCTTGGATCAGTCCGAGGTCTTGGTGGGTTCGCTGGCCGGGCCGCCGGCGACATCGCTGCGCTTGGTCAAGACCTGATCGATCAGGCCGAATTCGCGCGCCTGCTCGGCGGTCATGAAGTAATCGCGGTCCAGCGTCCGCTCGATGGTCTCGTAATCCTGTCCGGTGTGCTCGACATAGACCTCGTTGAGGCGCCGTTTCATCTTCACGATGTCCTCGGCGTGGCGTTCGATGTCGGATGCCTGGCCCTGGAAACCGCCGGAGGGCTGGTGGACCATGATGCGGGCGTTGGCGAGCGCATAGCGCATTCCAGGCGCGCCGGCGCACAACAGCAGCGACCCCATCGACGCCGCCTGACCGATGCAGAGCGTCGCGATCTTCGGCTTGATGAACTGCATCGTGTCGTAAATCGCCATGCCGGCCGTCACTACGCCGCCGGGCGAGTTGATGTACATGGAGATCTCTTTGTCCGGATTATCGGCCTCGCAGTAGAGAAGCTGCATGCAGATCGAGGATGCCATGTGGTCTTCGATCGGTCCGGTCACGAAGATGATGCGCTCCTTGAGAAGGCGCGAAGGCAGATCGTAGCCGCGCTCGCCGCGATTGGTCTGCTCGATGACCATCGGCCAGAAGGTGGCATGCGGGGCTACGTACTTCATTTCGGACATGGACGGTCTCTCCGGTTGCATTCGTTCGGAATCGCTCGGTGGGCGGTATACACACAAAACTTGGCCGATGCCGCGGCAGCCGGGGCCGGCTTCGGGGCGGACCATCGCGGCGCGGTTCTCGTTTAAAACGAGTCCGCACCGGGCGTCAGATCCCACCCCTTCGAAACCGGCACCTCGTCACCTGGACGGCGCGCAAGCGGCCTTATCTCAGGCCCCGGCGTCCTCGGCCTGTGCTTCAAGCGCCTTTTGCAGCTCTTCCTTGTCGACCTTCTTCTCGGTCGGCTTGGCCAGTTCCAGGATGAAGTCGACGACTTTTTCCTCGAACAGCGGGGCGCGCAGTTCCGCTAGGGCGCCGGGCTGCTTCTGGTAGTATTCGTAGACCGCGCGCTCCTGGCCGGGATACTGGCGGACTTGGTCGAGGATCGCCTTTTTCAGCTCTTCCTCGCCGATCTCGATCTTGTTCTTCTCGCCGATGTCACCGATGACGAGACCCAGGCGGACGCGTCGCTCGGCAATCTTGCGATATTCCTCGCGCGCCTCTTCCTCGGTCTTGCCCTCGTCTTCCCAGGTTTTCTTCTGGCGCTCAAGCGTCTGGGTCAGCTCGGTCCAGAGACCTTCGAACTCGCGTTCGACGAGCGACGGCGGCAGCGGGAAGTCGTGGCCCTTTTCGAGTTCGTCGAGCAGTTCGCGCTTGATCTTCTGCCGGGCCGCCTGCGCGTATTCCTCGGACAGCCGCTCGGTCATCAATTCCTGTAGCTTGGCGAGATTTTCCAGCCCCAGCGATTGGGCGAATTCATCGTTGGCTTCCGGGCGCTTGGGCGCGGCGACTGCCTGGACCTTGGTTTCGAAGGTGGCCGCCTTTCCGCGAAGATGTTCGGCACCGTAGTCTTCCGGGAAAGAGACCTCGACGAGACGTTCCTCGCCTGGCTTTGCACCGACGAGCTGCTCTTCGAAACCGGGGATGAAGTGGCCCTGCCCGAGGATGATGTCGACGCCTTCGGCGGAACCGCCTTCGAAAGCTTCGCCGTCGATCTTACCGACGAAGTCGATGGTCAGCTTATCCTTGTCTTCGGCGGCACGATCCTCAACCGGGTCGTACCCCATGTTGTTGTCGAGAAGCTTCTCGATTGCTTCATCGCGGTCGGCGGGATCGACCTCGATCACATAGCGCTCCAGCGACAGCTTGGAGAAGTCCATGAGTTCGATTTTCGGCAGCACTTCGAAGGACATGGAGTAGGCCAGATCGTCTTCGCCGGCCAGGATGCGCTCGATCTGGGCCTGGTCCTCAGGAAGCTTGATGTCGGGCTGGAATGCCGGACGCTCCTCGCGATCCTTGATCGCTTTCTCGCTGGTTTCCTTGACCGCGTCGTTGACGATTTCGAGCATCAGCGACTTGCCGTAAACGCGCTTCAGGTGGGTCTCGGGAACCTTGCCCTTACGGAAACCCTTGAGCTGGACCTTGTCCTTGATCTCGTTGAGGCGGTCCTGGAAGCGCTCGTTCAATTCGCCGGTGGCGACCACCACCTCGAGTTCGCGCTTCAGTCCGTCCGTCGTCACTTCCTTGATCTGCATCCGCTCAAACCTGCTTTCGCGCGTCTTGCATCGCCGCGCTCTCGTTGTCGTTATTGCCGCCGGCAAACCGATGCCGGCATGCGCGTTGGAAATCCTGCCTGTCGCGCCGCCGCCTGTCGGAGTGCATTGGCCGAACTTGGTGCGGGCGGAGGGACTTGAACCCCCACGGCCAAGGCCACCAGAACCTAAATCTGGCGTGTCTACCAATTCCACCACGCCCGCACGAGCGCGTTGGCGCCAGCGTGAGAAGCGGCGTCCTTATCACGGTGCGCGCGAAAGTGCATCCGTCTTTCTGGCGCTCGGTGAAGATCATCGACCGTGAAAGCGGCGCGCCAGCCCGCAAAAGGTGATCGCGCGGACCGGAACATAGCCGTCGCGTCCGGTATATCGTCGGGCGCGGGGGAAGATCAATGCCGACAGGGTAATCTGGAGAAAAAGAAAAGGCCGGAAGCACTGGGCTTCCGGCCTTCATGTTTCTGCGTTGGCGTTCCGGCAAACGGACGCTTACTTCAGCGCGGCGTATTCGCAGCAGTTGCCCGAGGAGCCGAAGTGATAGCGCAGGCCGAGCTTGAACTCGTGCGCGCCGAGATCGTCGACCTTGACCGCCGGGTTGACGAAGCCGGCGCTGTCGACGCGGCCCGACTCGATCTTGCCGAGGTCGATGTAACGATAGCCGAAGTCGAGAATGGCGCGGTCGGAGATCTGGTAGCCGACACCTGCCATCAGCGACCAGGCGAACGACAGGTCGCGGTTGCCCTCGATACGGTTGATCAGGGCCGGGTTCTCGGTGAAGTAGACCTCGTCCATGATGTTGTAGGCCGCGCCGACGCCGGCGCCCAGGTACGGCACGAAATTGCCGATCCGGCCGAAGTCGTAGTAGGCGTTGAACATCAGGCTGTAGGACTTGACCGAAGTGTGCAGCGGATCGTCGAAATCGTCGGGCGGCGTGCCTTCCGGCTCACCGATCAGCGAACCGTTGTAAACGAACGGGATGCCATCGATCTTGCGGTCGCCGCGGAAGGAGAAGACCGCTTCGGCGCGCAGACCGCGCGAACCCGAGCCGCAGCCGACGCCAACGTCGACCAGCCAGGTGTTTTCCATCGAAACCTGGGAGACTTCGCTGCCGGCGAAGACGTAATCGATCTCGTGCTGGTCGATCACGGTCGGATCATCCGCCGGACTTGTATCGTCGACGAAAACCTCATTGTAGACCGGCCAGTCGACGGACGGATCGCGCGAAACGGATCCACCGACATCGGCGCGGAAGTAGCAGGGGCCCGCGCTCGCGGCGTGAACCTGCGGCATCGGAGCGATGTAGCCGTCTTTCAAGGAACCACCGAGATCGGCGGCCGATGCCGGCGTTGCGAAAGCAGCTGTCAGTGCCACAGCGGCCGAGGCAAGCCCGGACTTCAGTACGTTGGTCATAGCTTTTTTCCCTCTTCAACAGGCTCTCGCACGTAGAAACCTGCAGACCTTCGGTTTGCGTTATCGAAGTTATCCGAGGGCGGTTAATCGCCAGTTAAGTGGCGTCACGGTTTGAAACATTGCCGCCTGAAGCCATAGCGCGCCTTGAGCGGATGCGGTGTTCGGCGGCCGGGCCGGAAGGCGACGCTAGCGGCTTGCGGGGCACCGGCGCAGGCTTTAGGTTCAGCCCCAATTACATCACCCGTCCCGCGGCTTTCGCCTTTAAGCGGGAAAGATTTCGGAGGCGTCCGTTGCAGGTCAGGAATAGTGTCGTCGAAGCGGTCGGCGGCACACCGCTCATCAAACTCAATAAGGCATCCGAGGAAACCGGCTGCACCATTCTCGGCAAAGCCGAATTCATGAACCCCGGCCAGTCGGTGAAGGATCGGGCGGCGCTGTACATTATCCGCGATGCGATCTCGCGCGGCGCCTTGAAACCCGGCGGCACGATCGTCGAAGGAACCGCCGGCAACACCGGTATCGGCTTGACGGTGTTGGCCAACGCTATGGGGTTCCGTTCGGTCATCGTCATTCCGGAAACTCAGTCGCAGGAGAAGAAGGACACGTTGCGGCTGTTGGGCGCGCGATTGGTGGAGGTGCCGGCCGTCCCCTACAAGAACCCCAACAACTACGTGAAATATTCCGCCCGATTGGCGGAAGAACTGGCGCGGACCACTCCGGAGGGTGCGATCTGGGCCAATCAGTTCGATAACGTCGCGAACCGGCAGGCGCACATCGAGACGACCAGCGAGGAAATCTGGCAGCAGACCGACGGACAATTGGACGGTTTCATTTGCGCGGTCGGCTCAGGGGGAACGCTGGGCGGTGTCTCGATGGGCCTTAAAGCGAAGCGCCCCGAGATCACGATCGGCATCGCCGACCCGCCGGGCGCCGCACTCTATAGCTATTACACGACCGGAGAACTGAAAGCGGAGGGCTCGTCGATCACCGAAGGTATCGGGCAAGGCCGCATCACGGCGAACCTCGAAGACGTCAAGGTCGACAAGGCCTATCGGATCCCCGACGAGGAGTCGGTCGCGGTGACTTTCGACCTGCTTTCGAAAGAGGGCCTGTGCATGGGCCCTTCTTCCGGCGTCAACGTCGCCGGCGCCATCCGGCTCGCCCGCGACATGGGGCCGGGCAAGACGATCGTTACCATCCTTTGCGATTACGGAACGCGCTATCAGTCGAAGCTCTTCAATCCAGGCTTCCTGCGCGAGAAGGGCCTGCCGTTGCCGCAGTGGCTGGTCGACGAAGGGCCCGAGATACCGGCCGTCTTTGCCTCGACGGATACCTGACGAACAAGACCCCGTCCGAGAAGCCTGCTTGGGCGCACATTCAAACCGACGCGAGATAACTAACCTGGAGGACGCATCAGTGGCAGCGCGCGGACCTGACCCCATGGTGGAGGCCGACTGGCTCGCCGAGCACCTGACGGCGCCGGATCTCGTGGTTCTCGACGCCTCCTGGCATTTGCCGCCGCTGAACCGGAACGCTCGGGAGGAATACCTCGCCGAGCATATTCCCGGCGCGCTGTTCTTTGACATCGACGATCTGTCCGACGAGACAAGCGATCTGCCGCACATGCTGCCGTCGCCGACCAAGTTCGCCAGCCGAATGAAGGAAATGGGCATTGGCGATGGCGTTCGCATCATCGTCTACGATACCGTCGGCGTATATTCGGCGGCACGTGCCTGGTGGACGCTCCGGGCGATGGGCCACCGGGAAGTCAGCGTGCTGGACGGCGGGCTCAAAGCGTGGAAGGCCGCCGGCCGGCCTGTCGAAAGCGGCCCGGCGCGGCCCCGCACCCGCGTTCACTTTACGCCCCGCGTCAACGCCGCGCTGATTGCCGACCTCGACGACATGAAGGGCTACGTCTCCAGCGGATCGGCGCAGATCGTCGACGCCCGTCCTGCAGGCCGGTTTGCCGGCGCCGAGCCGGAACCCAGACCGGGACTGGAAATGGGGCATATGCCGGGGGCGATCTCCCTGCCCTATACGAAACTGGTGGGTGACGACGGGCAGCTCAAAGCCGCGGCCGATTTGACCGATGTTTTCAAGTCCGCGGGTGTCGATCCGAGCCGGCCGGTTGCCACAACATGCGGCTCCGGTATCACCGCCTCGATCCTCGCGCTGGCCTTGGCCCGCATCGGCAACCGCGACGCCAGCGTCTACGACGGGAGCTGGGCGGAGTGGGGCCAACCCGAGCTGGGGTTGCCGGTCGAGAAAAGCGCCTGAGCGTCACACTGCTTATTCTGCGGCGGCTCGATTTTGCCACGCGCGGTCATTCCCACGGATAGTTCGGGCGCTTATCGAGCGGTGTCGGCTCCAGCTCTTCATCGCTCTTTCCCGCGGCGTCCGGGGCAAGCCGCTGCACCATCAGGTAGAGCTCCCGCGTCAGCGCCATACGATTGTCGTTATGTGCCAGTTTGGGAAACGGTGTCACTTCGCCCACATGCACCTTGAACGTCGAGCCGGGCATATATCGGAATTCCGAAACCAAGAGCGACAAGCGCAGGGTCAGCGAAAGACGGCTGACCATGTGGAACAGGACGCTGTTCTGGCCTTCGAAGAAGACCGGCAGGACCGCCGCCTCAGCGAGTTGTACAAGCCGCGCGGTGAACGTCTTCCACGGCAACTCCTCAGCCTTGCCGAATGGATTGGCCGCCGTCGCGACGCCGCCTGACGGAAAGATCACCATCGTCACGCCGTCACGCAGGAGCTTGCGGGCTTCCGCGCGCGAACGCAGGTTCATCTCGACCGCCTCGCGGGTTTCGGAAAAGTCGATGGGTAGGGCGTAGGGCCGGACTTCGGGCACCCGCAAAAGGTCATTGTTGATCAGTACGCGGTAGGGCCGGCCGAGCTGTTCGGCAAGCGCCAGCGCGGCAACGCCGTCGCCGATGCCGAAGGGATGATTGGCGATCATCACCACGCCGCGATCTTCAGGGAGCGCCGGCGGCCAAGGTCCCGGCGAAGTGATATCCAGCTTCACGTCGATCAGGTCGAGGCCGACGCCCATCATATGTTCGCACTTGCCGACGTATTCGCGCTGCCATTGCTTATAGAAGGGAAGGATCTTGCGGCGCCCGGACAGGTCTTCGATGCCGGCGATGAGCCAGCGTTTCCACAACGGGTCATTGGGTGTGACGAAACTTAGTTCGCGCATAGTTCTCCTGGCCCGGGCGTCATCCCCCAAACGACACCTATGTCGTACCCGGACCGTTGAAAATGGCCGAATTGCAACAACCGTTCCCTGATCGAAGGTGCTCCCGCCTATTCCGGTAAGGGAATGAACTCCGATTCGTCACCGGGAACCACGTCGAAGCGGCCCTGGCGCCAGTCCTCCTTCGCCGCCTCGATCCGATCCTTCGACGAGGAGACGAAATTCCACCAGATGTGCCGGGGACCGTCCATCGGCTCGCCGCCAAGTACAATCAGGCGGGCGTTGGAATTTGCGAGAACCGAGATCCGGTCGCCGGGATGGAGGACGAGAAGGCGCCCGGCGCCGAAGCTGTCACCGGCGATGTCGATCTCACCGGAAACGATATAGATCGCGCGCTCGTCATAGTCGGCTTCGATGGGAAGGAGCGCGCCGGGTGCGAGCACCGCTTCGGCGTAGAACGCCGGATGCGGAAATGCCGCCGGTGATGATTGGCCGAACATCTCGCCCATGACGAGGCGCACGCGCTTGCCTTCGCCTTCGATGCGCGGCAGGTCGTCCGCCGAGAAGTGTTCGAAGGTTGCCTGCTTCTCTTCGTGCGACCGTGGCAGCGCCGCCCAGGCCTGAATGCCGAACAGACGGCTGTTCGTCTCGCGGTCGGTTTCGCTAGAGCGTTCCGAGTGCACAACGCCGGATCCAGCCGCCATGAGGTTCAGTTCGCCGGGACGTATCGCAAGCGATGTGCCGAGGCTGTCGCGATGGTGGATTTCGCCGTCGAAAAGGTAAGTGACCGTCGCGAGTCCGATGTGAGGGTGAGGACGCACGTCGATGCCTTCACCCAGCAGGAACTCGGAAGGTCCCATCTGATCGAAAAATATGAACGGCCCCACCATACGCCGCCCGGCCGCGGGAAGGGCGCGGCGGACCTCGAAGCCGCCGATATCCCGGGCACGCGGAACGACGACCTGCTCGATGAGATCGACAGCGCGGGCATCGCCAGGCGCCGGATCGTCGGTGGGCGGCTTCGCTATCGGCTCGTCGCAGGGCTGCCAGCTCATGCGTCGCCTCGTGCCTGTTTGCTGGAAATCACGCCGCCGTCGGCGCGTTCGCAGCATAAGGCATTCCGGCCGCTCCGCGAAACAAGGCCCTGGCGCCTTCGCTCAGGGCAACGAACTCGCGGGCGGCCGCCGGGCTCATCGAGCGGGCACGAAGATAGCCGTGTGCGAGAGTTCGCGCGCAGCGATAGTCGACCGCGACGCCGTCACGTGCAAGGCGATCGGCATATACGGCTCCGTCGTCCCGGCAGGGATCGTAATGGGCGGTTGCGATACTGGCAGGCGGCAGCCCCACGAAATCGCTTGCTTCGAGCGGCGCGGCGAACGGCTCTGCGGCGTGGCGGTCCGCCTCGGTATACATCTTCCAGAAGTGGGCGAGTGTGGGCGCCGTCAGCATCGGCGCGCCCGCCTGTTCAACATAAGAGGGCAGATCGGCGCGCGCCGTCAGAGTCGGATAAATCAGGAGCTGGCCGGTCGGAGCCTGCCGGCGCTCGCTGCGGCATTTCAGGCAAACGGCAGCGGCAAGACCGCCACCAGCGCTGTCCCCGGCGATAATGGTGCGGGCGGGATCGAGACCCCAGGCCTCGCTGCGATTGCAGACATGCTGCCAAGCTGAATAGGCGTCTTCGAAGGGGGCGGGAAAAGGATATTCGGGTGCCAGCCGGTATTCGACGCTGATAGCAATGGCCGAACTTGCAAGCGCCAATTCCGCGACCACGCAGTCGTGACTGTCAAGCGAGCCCAGCGCGAAGCCGCCGCCGTGGAAGTAGACAATAGCGGGCGAGCGTTCTTCGACCTCGGGCGGCAGGTAGATCCGCAAACGCAGACGGTCGCCCTCAGCGTTGACGAAGTATTCCTCGCGCACCCTTACGCCCGCCGGGCGTCGGCGCGTGTGCTGACGCGCCATGCGTTCGTAAACTAGACGTTGTTCACGCATGGGGAGTTCGGAGCGCACGCCGTCATAGATCGCCTCAACCTCGGCGATGTAGCGGCGCATCCCGGTGCACAAATCGAGATCGGACCAGCGGCTCACACCTTTCAAGCTCCCCACTATCGTTCTATCCGACGCCCCGATGAGGTGCATGCCTCACGCGGCCTGGGATTCGACGAGTTCGAGTACCGCGCGCAGGTCGTGCATCGCGCGGGTCACCTCGCTGACAAAACGGGCCGAATCCGTATCCGGATGCGAGTGGTAGCTCGTCACGTTGATATTCACGTGGCCGTTCTTGATGATGTAGCCGATACCGTAGCCTTGCGGACAAACCGCGCCGAAGTGGTTGACGAAGCCGACCTGCATCGGAAGCTGGGCGGTGGATAGCTCCCAGCCACGCGTGAAGATCTCCTGAGTGAAGAGCCGCGGAAGCTGGCGCACGCCGGCTTCGGACGCGATCAGCTTCAGACCGAGGAAGTGGCGGTCGCAGGCCTGGGCGGCAGAGGCATCCTTGCCGCGCTTTCCGTGCTCGGCGAAAGCGGCGCGCAAAAGATCGACCTTCTGGCTGGCGGCAACCGACATGTCGTCCATCGAGGACACGAAGGCGAGCGCCTGGTTGGACGCCGTGCGGATGGTCTCCGTGCGACCGCCCTTGTACATGCGTGTCGATGCGGCTTCGTAAGTCTTCGGCAGCCGTCCGTACATCCGATAGTAGGCCAGCATGAAGGACATCTGCAGGAACGGATCGGGTCCGGTCTTGAAGGTCTTGATGAGGTCCTTACCGAAGGCGTCGAAGTGCGCGATGCGCAGATCGAGATCCTTGGTGATGAGGTCGAACACCACGCTGGCGTCGGCGATATCGGCAATCGTTTCCGACGGCAGATGCCAGGTGAGCTGGCGCGGCGGCGGCGCTGACGTCTCGCTTTGCGGCGGCAGCGGATCGGCCGGCCGGGCAATCGCCTCGATGAGGGGCACCCAGGCGCCGGCATCGACGGGGGAATGCTCGCCGTGCAGCGTGAAGCGGCCCTGCGGGTCGATCACCAGGTGGAAGCTCTTGTCGTGCCAGCGATTGCCCTTCTGGCCGTGAAGACCGGCGCGCGCCAGCGCTTCGAAGCTTGGCGCCTCCTTGTCGTCCAGGCAGACGACGAACAGCGCGCGATCGATCCGGTCGAGCGAACTGCGGTTGGTCGGATCGCTGGCGAGGCGGTCGCGCGCTCGCGCCCAATCGGGACGCCGGGCGGCGGTGAGGACCGCGATCTGCGGTGCGGTCGGCTGACTATCGGCATCGGCGATGATCTTGCGGAACTGCACCATCAGGTCGCCATCGGGCAGCCGGTCCCCTTCGGCGTCGATGACCTCGAGTTCGTAAAGCCGGTGCTTGCGAATGACGATGACATGGCGGCTCTGTCCGCCGCCGAACGTCGCGATCCGGTCTCTTTCGACACCGGGATAGCGCGTGGTGGCGTAGAACCGCTTGAGAAGCGACATGTCGAAACCGGAACCGTCGCGCTGGACCTCCGGCGGCAGGGTCTCGTTCTCGATGGCGAGATGGAAATCGAGGGCGCCGCCGGTGAGTTGGGCGGCGCGCATCGCCTGGTCACCGGGGACGTAACGGGCGTCGCTCGAAATGCCGATCGAGGAATTGATGACAAGTGTTTCGGGGTAGCTCAGATACGCGACATCCTCCCACCAGCCGGCGAGCCAGTTATCGCGACCGGCGGCGCGCGCTTCGAGCGCTGCCTGCAACTTGCGCCCGTCCCCGCCCGGCGCCAGCAGTTCCTCGGCGGCGGCCTTGACGTTGGCGAACGTTGCGGCATCGACCAGCGGCTCGACGCTGTCGAGGTAACGCTGGACGCTGTCTTCCAACTTGGGCACCGGCAGCGGCGGCAGGCTGGCATCGAGATCGAAGGTGCGAGGGGAGTCTGTCATCGTCGGCCTCCTGACGAATAACCGGGGTTTTCTTGCACGCCGCCGGTGATCCGCTTGTCGCCGGGCGCGCGTGCCTTTGCATCTCGTTCAAACGTTGTGCAGCCGTTCGGCTGCACACATCACACTTTGTCCTGCCCGGCGGCCGTCAAAGCGGCTTCAGCAGGCACATCGGTTGCGGGAATGCGGCGACCGCTGGCTTCCAGCCGGCGGGCGAGCAGCCGGGGCGTCGGATGGTCGAAGACATCGGCGATACGCACGTCCGTTCCCCGCGGCAGCACGGCGCGCAATTCGATTGCAAGCTGCGCGGCCAAAAGACTGTCGCCTCCTAGTTCAAAGAAATCGGCATCAAGTTCAAGGTCGCGCGATCCAATCACTTTGGCGTACGCCTTGAGGACAAGTTGCGCGAGATCGCCCGCCTCAACCGCGGCAAAGGCCGTTATGTCGCCGTCATCGCCGCGTGCGGGAGACACGGCGTCGCGGGCCGTTTCGTCGTCGTGGCATTTCAATGTCAGCCACTTTTCGATACGCGCGTCGAGGTTGGTCACACTGACGATGAGTTGCGGGAGAACGCTCGCGCCAAGTTGCGCCTGGATCGCGTCCAGTCCCTCGCGGGCCGAAAGCGACAGCCCGGAGCGTGTGCGGGCGAAGGCGCCGACCTGCTCGCGCGTATAGTCGAAGTCCCAGTCATCGAAGTTCGCCGCGTACCAGGGCGTACCGTCGCGCTCGGGCGCCTGGGCCACAACGGCGTCGAGGTAGCGGTTGGCGGCGGTGTAGCCGGACATTCCCAATCCGCCGAGTTGGGCGGCAAGCGACGAGAACAGATAGACGAAATCCGCCGTGACACCGTGCTCCCGCGAAAGTGTTGAGAGCGCCGCGGCTATGCTGTCGGTGCCGGTAAGCTTGCTTGCCGCCTCGGCGGCGATGGATGCCTTGTCGGTCTCGTGCAGGTAGCGCAGATCGGCGAGCCCGGCGCAGTGAAAGACACCGCCCAACCCGCCGGCGTTCGCGGCGATACGTTGCAGGTGGGTGGTCAGCGCGGGCGTATCGCCAACGTCGCAGGAAAGGACTTCGACGCGTCCGGCGGCATCGCCGAAGCGTTCGCGGATAAACTCCGCGCCGGGCGCAGCGCGCCGCGACAGAAGAACGACCGACCCGCCAAGGGCGAGCAGTTCGTCTGCCAGTGTCAGTCCGATCCGGCCCAGCCCGCCGGTGATGACGTGCGGGCCGGATGCCCGCCTAAGGCGTGCCTTGCCGCGCTCGATTAGCTTGCGGTCGATCTCCACTGGCTCTTGGCGCTCGACCCAAAGATGACGCCCCCGAACGGCGAGTAGCGGTTGCGAACGCAAATTGCGCGCGGCGATTTCAGGGGCCAGGGTTTCGGCAAATGCGGCGGCTTCGGCATCGCGCGCCGCGCAGGAGACGGGTACGTCGATCAGCCGGGCGGAAAGGCTTGGCACCTCCTGGGATGCAACAATGATCGGTGAGGCAAGAAGCGCCGCGTGAGGCAGCACCGTCTCGTCGGCGACGCGCAGGCCGCCCGCGGTCAACGCCCAATAGGCGAGCGGACGCTTCGCAGAGGCTTCGGCAAGCGCGTTGAGGCCGGCGACAAGCGCCGCCGTCTGGGCGATTGCCCGGCCCTCGCTGCGCGGCGGCGGGCTGAGGAACGAGAGATCGACGATGCGCGGCGCTGGCGGAGGCGAACCCGGCGCATCCAAATGGTCCGCCAGCGACGTCAATGCATTACGGATCGCAGTCCAATGGGCATTGGGGTCGTCGTCGGAACGGACGAGGGCGACCTCGCATCCGGCTTCCTTGAGGAGATCGCGGAGACGTTCGCCGCAAACCGCCGCCGGACCGGCCTGGGGCGCGATCACGACGTAGATGGCCGCATCGGTTGCCGCGCGAGAAAGCTGCGGCGGCACACGGTGCCATGACGACTGATGGAACATGCGGGCGAAAGGCACCCGAGTTTCGACGGTGGCCGCCGTGCCCAGCGAGGCTTTTTCGCTCCGGCTTGCGGCGGCGACATCGTCTTCCGGCCAGCAGCGGACGCGCACAAACGGGTAACCGGGAAGGGCAATGCGGCGTGCGGGCCGGCCATCGCGAAGCCGGTGCCAATCGATCGGCGCGCCAAGCTGCCAGAGCCGGCCGATAGCCGACAAGAAAGCGTCGGTTTCGGTTGCCGGTTCGGAGCGCACATTCGAATGCGCGGTCTGGCTAATTCGGCCCGCCGAAACGATGACCGGCGTACCGCGTGGATGACCGGCAGCGCTATCTTCATCGCCCCTTTCCAGGCCGGCCTTGAGCGGGCGCAGCAGCGAGCGGCCCGGCCCTAATTCGAGGACCGCACGCACACCGCGACCGGCCAGCGCTGCGATGTTGTCGGCAAAGCGCACGGGCGCAAGCATCTGCCGCACCCAGTAATCGCCCGAGCGGCCGGCGTCGGTCGGCCACCATCCGCCCTCCAGATTGCTGGCGAGCGGCACGGCGGGCGGCCGCATCGCGATATCGCGGGCCGCGTCGTGAAGCGACGCGGCGGCCTCGTCCATGAGGGGCGAGTGGAAGGCGACGTCCACCGGCAGTTCTTTCGCCGCGATGCCTTGCGCCTCGGCCCAGCGTGTCGCAGCGGCGATCGAGCGCCGCTCGCCCGAGACCACGCAGTCGCGCGGGGAGTTCTCGGCGGCAAGCGCCAATCCCGAAACCGCTGCCAGCAAACGGCGCACGACGGGTTCGCCGGCGGCGAGGCTGAGCATCCCGCCTTGCGGCGCCGTCGCGGTTGCCGCCGCACGTGCGGCAACCAGCCGGGTGGCATCGCGGTCGCTGAGCGTGCCTGCGACGACGGCGGCGGCATATTCGCCGAGACTATGTCCGCAGCAGGCCGCCGGATTCACGCCAACCTCGATCAGGGTTCGCGCCATGGCAACCTGGATCGCGAAAAGCCCGGGCTGCACGACATCCGGCGTCAAGGTTTCAGGTGCGTTCTCAGCCCTCCGCAGGCGTTCGATCAGCGGCACCGGAGCGCCGCCGTCGGGCGCGTATGTCTGGAAATATGCGGCCACGGAATCGAAATGGCGGCGGAACAGAGCGCAGCGGCTGTAAAGATCAAGCCCCATGCCGGGATACTGCGCGCCGTGGCCCGGGAAAACGAAGGCGACCGGTACCGGTCCCGGCCCCGCCTCGGCGATGACGGCGGGCGCGGAAACCCGGCAGCCGCGCAACTTTTCGACTGCCGCAACGTGGGTATCGGCCACCACGGCCGAACGGTAGCGAAACGCGACGCGGCCCGATTGCAGCGTCGCCGCGACGTCGGCGAGCGGTACCGAGGGCTGTGTCTCAAGCCAATCGGCCAGCCGCGCGGACAGCGCTTCGACCGCCACGGGTGTTTTGGCTGAGATCGGCAGCAAAACCGGAGCGTCGCCAGGATCGCTTGCCGCCTCGACAGGAGCCAGGACGGGCGCGCCCTCGATGACGATATGGCAGTTCGTGCCGCCGATCCCGAAGCTCGACACGCCCGCCCGTCGCGGATGCGTCTCAGGCGCGTTCCAGGCCCGAGCCTCGCGCGGGATGGCGAAGGGTGTCGCCGCGAGATCGAGGGCGGGGTTTTCAGTCCGAAAATTCGCCAGCGGTGGAATCGTGCCGGTACGTACAGCCATCACCGCCTTCATGAAACCGGCCACACCGGCAGCGATATTCGAGTGGCCGAGGTTCGGTTTCACCGAACCCAACGCGCAGTAGCCCCGGCGGTCGGTGTCCCGCCGGAACGCCTCGCTGGCGCCCCTTATTTCGATGGGATCGCCGAGCCGCGTGCCGGTGCCGTGCGCTTCAAGATAACCGATGGTGTCGGCGGAGATGCCCGCGTTGTCGAGCGCCTTGCGGATGACGGCGCTCTGCCCTGCGCTGCTGGGGGCCGAGTAGCCCGCCTTGGCGGCACCGTCGTTATTGATCGCGGCCCCCTTCACGACAGCGAGCACCTCGTCGCCATCGGCCACGGCGTCGACAAGCGGGCGCAACACCACAACGCCGATCCCATCGCCGAGGATCGTGCCGTCGGCCTCGGCGTCGAAGGCGCGGCAAACGCCGCTCGACGCGCCGATATGACCATCGGCGCTGACAAAACCGCCCTGCGGAAAACTGATCGACGCGGCCCCGGCCAGAGCCATCCGGCATTGACCGTCGCGCAGGGCGGATACGGCCTGCGCGATGGCGACAAGACCGGTGGAGCAGGACGTCTGGACGCCGACGGCCGGTCCCGTCAGGTTCATGAGAAAGGCGGCGCGGCTGGCCAGGTAATCCTTGTCGTTGCCGATTTCGGCGAGGTGGAAGCGCGGCGGTTGAGCGGGATCGAGATGACTGCGCGCGCCCAGATGATGCACCAGATAGCCCGGCAGATAGGCGCCCGCGAAAACGCCGATGTCGCCGCCCGCATCCGAAGGCGTGTGGCCGGCGGCTTCGAGCGCATGCCAGCAGCATTCGAGAAAGAGACGCTGCTGCGGGTCCATCACCGTGGCTTCCGCCTCGCTGAGCCCCCAGAACCGCGGGTCGAATTCGGCAACGTTATCGATGACGGCTCCGACGTGGATATAGTCGCTCCGCTTGAGCAGATCCTGACTGACACCGCGACGTCGCAGCTCATCTTCGCTGAATTGTCGCAGCGCCGAGCGTCCTGAAACGATAAGATCCCAGAACGCGTCGAGGTTGTCGGCACCGGGAAAACGCCCGGCCATGCCAACCACGGCGATGTCTGTCCGCTCGCTCCGGTCGCTCCGCGCGGCCCGCTCGGCCGGTCCGTGTTGCGTCGCAAACGAGCCGCCGACCGCGTGCCTGTCGGCCGTTTCGTCGCATCGGGCAGCAATCAAGGTTGCATAAGCTGCAAGCGTGGGATGGTCGAACACGTCGATGACGTTGAGGCGGATATCGAAGGTCGTTTCAACGAGGCGCGTCATCTCGGCGGCCAGAAGCGAATGACCTCCCAGGTCGAAGAAGTTGTCGTCCGCTTGCGGGAGCCGTCCGAGCAGGCGCTGCCAAAGACCCGCCAGTTGTTCGATGATCGTGGTAACGCCGGAAACGGCCGCCGGGCGATTGGATAAAGGCGCGTTTGTGGTGGGGCCGTTGCTAGCAGACGCCAAGCCGTTAGCTTCCAAGAGGCGAGCCGGCATGGCCGGAGGCGTCGGAAGGCGGCGCCGATCGACTTTACCGGTCGTTGGATCGATGGGCAGCGCCGCGAGCGGGATGTAGTCGCCCGGAATGGCATAGTGGGGGAGGCGGCCGCGCAGGTATCCGCGCAGTTCTTCGACCTCCGCTTCACCGGGTTCGCCGCCCTCCCCGGCGACATAGGCGCAGAGACGATCGGGCTGGCCGGTGTGAGGATCGTCGACGGGCACGACCAGCGCGGCGGAGACGGCCGGATGCGCCCTCAGTTCGGCCTCGACCGCCGACGGCACGACGGAATAGCCGCGGATCTTCACCATAAAATGCGAGCGCCCGCTTATCTCCAGGCTGCCCGCGGAGGTCAGGCGTCCGACATCGCCGGTGCGGAACATACGCGGTGCCCGGCCCGCGCACGCGTCAGACTTTTGCGCGAAGGGATCGGGCAGGAAGCGAAGCGCCGTCTCGTCGGGGGCGTTGAGGTAGCCGAGGGCGATATTGTCGCCGCCAACGTAGACTTCGCCGGGTGTCCCCTGCGGGACCGGCGCGCCGAGAGCATCGAGGACATACAGGCTGACGTTGTCCATCGCCGTGCCGACGGGCGCGTACCGGCGTCCGCCGTCGATGGCCCGGCCGGGCCCCGCGAGGCACATCGTCGTCACATCGTGGCACTCGGAGATCGAGTAGTCGTTCCACAATTCGGTCTGCGGAAGGAGGCGTGCGAAGCGTTCGACCAGCGCCGTTGTGACCACTTCGCCATTGAGAACGACCGCACGCAGGCGGGTGAGCTTTTTTTGAAGTTCCGGGCCCTCGGCTTCCAGGATCTGGTCGAGCAGCGAAGGGGTGAAGAGGACTCGCGTGGCCCGTGTTTCCGACAAGTGTGCGACCAGTCGGCGGGGATCGAAGATCACCTCGTCCGGGATGATGACGGCGGGGCGCCCCGCGAACAGCGGCCGCAACACTTCCCAGACGAAGAAGACGTTACACGCCTCACGTTCATCGCCCGCATAGGGCATATGACGGTAGCGCCAGAAATAGGAGTTTACCGCTCCCCGGTGTGGGCAGAGGATGCCCTTGGGCCGCCCCGTCGTGCCGGAGGTCATGACGCAATAGGCGACATCGTCGGGGCTGCTGCGCGGCGCCGTGGCGAGATCTCCCAGAGGCTGATTTCCGACCTCGGCTCGCCAATCCGGACTGAGGATCGTCGCCCGGTCCGCATCGCGCCAGGCTTCCGGAAGACGCGCGGCCAGGGCCGGCGAGGCAACCAGCGCCGCAGGACCGGCGGCTTCGAGGATGTCAGCGACCGCGGCCGGCGGCGTTGCCGCGGGAATCGGCAGGTAACCGCCCCCGGCCTTCAAGGCGGCGATCAGCGCGATGACATAGGCTGCCGACGTTTCCATGAAAATGGCTGTCAGCTTTCCCGGCGCTATCCCTTGAGCCAGCAGCCGACGAGCAAGGAGATCGCTTAAGGCGTCGAGTTCCGCGAAGGACGTGACGGTCCCACCGTCGACGAGCGCGGGCGCGTCCGGCGTGCGGCCGGCGGCCACGCGGAAGAGCGTGTCCAGCGTTGCCTCGCGCGGATAGTCGGCAACCGGGCCGAATGCGAGTGAACGGGGCAAGGCGTCGAGGTCGGCAGCGAGTGTTTCCGTGAGCGCCTCAAGCACCTGCGGCGCGCACGTTTCAGTGAAGAAATGGCCTCCGGGAAAAAGCCGGACGTCGTCCACGGCACCGTGATGCCGCCAGGCCCTCAAACCCTCCTCGGGCACCCCACTGTCCTCTGTGCCGCCGAACACCGTCAAAGGTGTCCGCAGGCTCAGGGGGTCGAGGCTCCGCGCGTTTTCGGCCATGCGGAAATCCGCGCGGACCGCACTCAGCATCATCGCTTTCAGGTCAGGATCGGCCATCGCTTCGGCCTGTGCGGCGTGGCCGAGATCAGCGAGAAAAGCGAGTAGATCGTCGTCGCTTATGTCGTCCCATCGGCGGTGCGGCGCATCAATGGCTGCCCCGGGCGCGGCGAAGCCGGAGACGATCACGCGCATGGGGCTTGCGCCCTGCCGGAGTTCGAGTTCGCGCGCGACTTCGCCGGCCACCAGTGCACCGACGCTATGTCCGAAAAGGCAGAGCGGCCTGTCGTCCAACGAGCCGATCGCATCGGCGATGCTTTCCGCCATCGCCGTCAGGTCGTCGATGGCATTTTCGCGATGGCGCGCGCCGCGTCCCGGCGGCGAAACCGCAACGACTTCAATCCACTCGGGCAGCCGTTCGGCCCAGTCCCGATACGCGGCCGGCCCACCGCCGCCGTGCGGAAAACAGACCAATCGGACCTTGCACTGGGGACGGGGATGGGTGTTGACGAGCCACTGAGAGCCGCTTTGCGACATTGCCGGATTTGCATCGTTGTTCGTGTCCTGGATCGGACATTAACCACATCCGGGGAGATGCGAGCTAGGGCTTTGGTCGAGCCGCCCGAAATCGCCCCTGCGCGGTTTCGCAGCGCAACAATTTTGGCGGAGCGGTTGAGAATTTCTCAGTTTGGGTATACAAGGACCGTTGAGCAGACAGAATCCGGAGCGCGTTCGCCGTCGCACCGGAAGCACATCGCGCTGTCTATAACAACGGGGACTATCTGATATTTGTCCCTGACCTAATCAACAAACAGAAGGGTTGCGTGCGAACCATTCGCTCTCCGGAGGCGTTAGCTCGATGCGCCGGATCAATACTTTGCGACACCTTCTGTCCGCCGGAAACAATAGAAACGAGAGGCAACTACTTCACCATGCAAGATTATGGTAACGACCCGCTCGCCGTCCGCGAAACCTCCCACTACAAAAAGGAATATGTCGAAAGCTTCGTCGACAAATGGGACGCCCTGATCGATTGGGATCGGCGTGCCCGCTCGGAGGGCGAGTTCTTCATCGAAACGCTGCGCCAGAAGGGCGCGCGCAAGATCCTCGATGTCGCCACCGGGACCGGCTTCCACTCCGTGATGCTCCGGAAGGCCGGCTTTGAGGTCACGAGCGTCGACGGCAGCGCCGAAATGCTCGCCAAGGCGTTCGAAAACGCACGGGGCCAGGGGCAGATGCTGCGCACGATCCATGCCGACTGGCGCTGGCTCAACAAGCACGTCCACGATCTCTACGACGCCGTGATCTGCCTGGGGAACTCATTCACCCACCTGCATAACGACAACGACCGGCGCAAGTCGCTGGCCGAGTTTTATGCAACGTTGCGCCACGACGGGATGCTGATCCTCGACCAGCGCAACTACGATGCCCTGCTCGACCATCAGGTGCAGCCGACCCACAACTACTACTATTGTGGAGAAGACGTGCGCGCGTACCCTGAGCATATCGACGACTCGCTTGCGCGCTTCTGCTACGAGTTCGCCGACGGCGCCAAGTTCCACTTGAACATGTATCCGCTGCGCAAGGCGTACGTCACCAAACTGATGAGCGAAGTCGGCTTCCAGACGGTGACCACTTACGGCGATTTCCAGGAGACGTTCCGGGACAAGGAACCGGACTTCTACATCCACGTCGCCGAGAAGTCGTACGTCGAGAAAGAGGATCCCAAGGCTTGAGCACCAATTATTCCGACGTCGTACAAACAGCACGCGACTACTATAACAGCGAAGACGCGGACAATTTCTACCTGCACATCTGGGGCGGCGAGGACATCCACATCGGCCTCTACCA
This sequence comes from Filomicrobium sp., assembly GCA_965226995.1. GTDB lineage: Bacteria > Pseudomonadota > Alphaproteobacteria > Rhizobiales > Hyphomicrobiaceae > Filomicrobium. The sequence continues at coordinate 378,387 of CBDDFK010000004.1, read as the reverse complement.
GAGCGAGCGGGAGGAGATTGCCGCCGCCAGCCGGCGGACGGTCGAGAAGATGGCCGATCTGCTGCCGGATCTCGGACCCTCGGCGACCATTCTCGACATCGGCTCGGGTTATGGCGGCGCGGCACGTTATCTGGCCAAGCGCTTCGGCAGCAAAGTGGTCGCGCTCAACCTTTCCGAGAAGGAAAACGAGCGTAACCGCGAGATGTCGGCGGCCGCCGGCCTGGGCGACCGGGTCGATGTCGTCGACGGCTCATTCGAGGAAATCCCGCTCGGCGACGCGTCCTGCGACGTCGTCTGGTCGCAGGATGCCATCCTGCACTCGGGCAAGCGCGCGCAGGTGATCGCCGAAGTCGCCCGCGTTCTGAAACCCGGCGGCCATTTCGTCTTCACCGACCCGATGGAAAGCGGCAATTGCAGCCGCGAGGACCTCGAACCGGTACTCGCGCGCATCCATCTCGACACCCTCGGCTCCCCGGAGTTCTACGCTCAGGAGGCCAAGAAGAACGGTCTCGAACTGGTGGCCTGGGAAGAGAAGACGCCGCAGCTCATCCGTCATTATTCGCGGGTGCGCGAGGAGCTCTCCGCGCAGCGGCCGAACCTCTCCGGAAAGGTCTCCGAGGCGTATATCGACCGGATGCTGAATGGCCTGTCGAACTGGGTGAAGGCTGGCGAATCTGGTTGTCTTGCCTGGGGCTTCCTGCACTTCAAGAAGCCTGCCTAGATCGTTTCCGTTTAAGGCGGAATCGATCTTGTTTTTTGTGTTCACGGCGCTTTTCGGCCTTACGGCCTGCGCCTCCACAGGGGCGGCGCTCGCGCCGGGCCGCAGTCGCTGTTTTCCGCCAACACTGGGCAAGCCCGTGTTGGGCTGCCTGGAGCGCTTCGGCCTAAACCTGAAGCGCTCGAATCGGTGAGAGGCGCGGGTGATCGGCGCGCTGCCGACCGCGATCGAAACGGAACGCACCGGCTGAACATCGGCCGGTGCGTTTTTTGTTGCGACCGCGCGCACCGTGAGACTTCTTGGCTGCAAATGGCATGCATCGGCTGGGCCGTTCTGGCGGTCCGCACCACCTTGCCGCCAGCAGCCGAAAAGCAGCGTCCGCACGGTCTATTGCCTGCGACAGCTATCTCATAAGTGCGACTGAATACCTCGATCAGCCAATAGGCCGAAGCTATTACTTCGCGCCTTTCTCATGGCCTAGGCAATTATTGACTTCTTCAATTAGACACCCTTCCACCTGCTCCATCATGCTGGCCTCAATCCAAAGTCGGGAACTAGGAATTGCGCCGCCGACGGCGCCAGACGCTGGAAAGAGCCGATGGATCGACGACTGCTGACGGGCAAACCTCTGCGCAACCGCATTCTGGCCGAAGTGGCGGACCAGGTCGGCGAGGCTCGTCGCCAAGGCAAGCCCGTGGGCCGCATCGTTTCAATCGCCATCGGGAAGAACGACGCGGTTGCCGTCTATATTCGCAATCAAGCCCGCGCGGCCGATCTCGCGGGCCTTCCCTTCGAGGAACTGACCTGGCCGGCCTCGATTTCGCAACAGCAATGCAAAGAACGCATTTCCCGCTTGAACGACGACCCCGACGTTCTGGGCATTATTCTCCAAAGGCCGGTCCCGAAACAAATCAACGTTCGTTCGCTGCAATCGGCGATTCATCCGCTGAAGGACATCGAGGGAATGAATCCCGCGTCCATCGGCAATATCGTCTATAACGATCTCGCGCTTTCTCCGTGCACAGCCGCGGCATCGGTCGAGCTTATTAACGAAACGGGCCTCACGCTTCATGGCCTTGAAGTCGTGATGATCGGCCACTCCGAAATCGTCGGGAAGCCGGCCGCTTTCATGCTGATGTCTTCCGGGGCGACGGTGACCGTCTGTCACCACCTCACCCGTTCGGTGGCGGCGCATTCCCGCCGGGCCGACGCGGTGCTGGTCGCCGTCGGCATTCCCAAGTTTCTCACTGCGGACATGGTCAAGCCGGGCGCCGCGGTCATCGATATCGGAATCAATCGGGTGAAAGGCCCGGAGGGACCGATGATCGTGGGCGACGCCGATACCGAAGCGCTTCTCGATGTCGCGAGTTGGGTGACACCGGTCCCCGGAGGCGTCGGGCCCGTGACCGTGGCGATCCTGATGCGAAATGCGATCGCCGCACACCGCATGCAGGTGGCGGCCGGATGGCGAAAGGAATGAACCCGGGCCGAATGCGACCCGATATGCGAAATAGGAGAATTACGAGAAAAAGAGAATTGAGACCGGTCGTCAAAGAACCGGCTCGATGGAGGAAAGCACAAGCAACGGAGGGAGCTGACTTTGAATATCTGCCAGAAAAATCACAAGGACATCGGGAGGGACGTGAGAATAAAAGAAGACTTCTTCTCGATATACCCGCATTCGAAATTCAAGCGGGGTCAAATCCTGAGGGTTTCCGGAGACCTGCGGTTCGTCCGTTTCGAAGGGCGCAAGACTCCGATCTGGATGAACGAACTGCTCCTCGAACGCGAGCCCGTCCGTAAGGTAGCGGAGTTGACCGGCTAAGATCCGCCCTCGGGCTTTTCAGCCGGATCGCGAAGCGGCGCAACACGCGCTTCCCGCGCCGCTTCGCGGATCATGAGCACATCACAACCTGCGTCTCGCACCGGCAGCGGCCCTGCGCCGGCAACGACCGAGACAAAAACGCACCGGCTGACCCTCGGCTGGTGCGTTTTTTATGGGCCAGGCTTATCGTGGCGAAGGGTACCGGGCCGGCGCATCGCTTCTTTCCCGGCGGCGGCAGCAGGGATCCGGGGCGCACTGGCAGATGGCGGCAGGAATGGAACGGCTTCTTCCCGGTATTCACAAAGAGCTACGACAACGGCTGCCCGCACCGATGGCCAAGTGGCTGCCCGGCGACAACCGGAACGCGGCGGCAACGGCGTCCGGTTCCGCGCGCTCCGATGGAGCGCCGCCGCCGCGCCCGACAGGAAACTGGCCGATCTTCGCGGCACTGGCGGTGTTCGCGATTGCCGGCCTCTGGTGGATGCTTGGGGGCGGCAAAGCCGTCGATGGCGCAGTGGTTCGGGCGGGATCGGCGGCCGAGGTCGTCTACGCAACAGGTGTGATCGAGCCGGTTCATTGGGCCCAGGTTACAGCGCTTCAGCGCAAGCGAATTGTCGAGATCTGCAAGTGCGAGGGCGAAGCGGTGCAAGCCGGCGACGTGCTCGCCAAGCTCGACGACGCCGAGGAACGCGCCGTCCTGACGGAACTGGAAGCGCGCCTGGAGAAGCTCAGAGCGGATGCCGAACGCACGGAGCGTCTCGTGCAACGGAACATCGCAGCGCGCGTGACGCTGGATGAGAAGCTCACGCAGATCGACGAGCAGGAAGCGCGGGTGGCGGCCCAACGCGACCGGATTTCCGATCTTGCCCTTAAATCTCCAGTCGATGGGGTCGTTCTGCGCCGCGACGGTGAGGTTGGCGAAATCGCGGGGACAAGCGCGAACGACACGCTACTCTGGGTCGGCCAGCCCAAGCCGTTGCGCGTGGTCGCTGAAATCAACGAGGACGATATCCTGCGGGTGAAGCCGGGACAGAAGGTGCTCCTGCGCCATGAAGGCCAGCTCGACCGGCCCATGCAGGCCACCGTCGACCGCATAACGCCGAAAGGCGACCCCGACACCAAGACCTTCCGGGCCTACTTCAACCTGCCTGACGACACGCCACTGAAAATCGGGATGAGCGTGGAAGCGAACATCGTGGTGGCCGAGGTGGAAGACGCCCTGCTCGTTCCGGCGGAGGCCGTCCACGCCAACAAGGTGATCCGCGTCACCGACGGTCGCGCGGCGATTACGCTGGTCGAGATCGGGATCAAGGGGGCCGGGCAGATCCAAATCCGGAGCGGCCTTGCCCGCGGCGACGTCATCGTTTCACCGTTCGACACGTCCCTTCAGGAAAACGCTTCGGTGCGAGTCAATCAGTCTGCCGGCAAATGAACCTCGTTCTCGACATCGCCACGACACATGTCCTTTCACGCATGCGCCAGACCCTCGTCGGTATGCTGGGGGTGGCGATGGGCGTCGGCTTCTCGGTGATGATGGCAGCGTTGATGGAAGGCTCGCAGCGCGATTTCGTCTCTCAGCTCGTCGATAGCCTGCCGCATGTAACGATGAACGATGAGCGCCGAGACCCACCGCGCCAACCCGCCGAGGACGCTTACGACCTTGTCGTCTATTCCGGGCTCAGAACCCCCGTCACGCGACCCGGGATCAAGAACCCCTATGCGATCATGGCCTCGCTCGAAGGCTGGCTGGACGGCGCGGTCGCCCCTTCCGTGCAATCGCGAGCGGTGATCCGCTTCGCCGGGCGCGATACTGCCGCCAGCGTCACCGGCATTGACCCGAACCGCGAGCGCGCGGTTTCGAAGCTCGCCACCCAGATCCGGCACGGCAATCTCGACAGCCTCTATAAATCGTCCAACGCGATCATCCTCGGCGACAGGCTTGCCGCCAAGATCGGGGCGCGTATCGGCAATACGATCTCGCTGACGTCCGGCACCGGAAACACAATGTCCGCGACGGTCGTCGCTTTCTTCCACTCCGGCTTGGCACAGGCCGACGAGACGCAGGCCTACACTCTGCTCAAGACCGCGCAGATCCTCGCCGGCCAAACCGGCCTCGTGAACGCGATGCGCATCCGCGTCGGCGACATCATGGAGGCGATGGAAATCGCCAGCCGCATCGAGGCGCAGACCGGCTACAAATCCGTCTCATGGCAGGAGGCCAACGAAGACCTCCTGTCGGCCTTCGAGATCCGCAACTTCATCATGTACACCGTTGTCGGCGCGATCCTGCTGGTGGCTTCGTTCGGAACCTACAACATCATCTCGACCATCACCCATGAGAAGACCCGCGACATCGCTATTCTCAAGTCGCTGGGCTTCACCTCGGGGACCGTGCAACGGATCTTCCTTATCGAGGCCATGCTGATCGGGCTGGCCGGTACGGCGATCGGCTGGGTTATCGGCTACGTTCTCTGTCTCGGCCTCGGCTCGATCGAATTCAAAAGCCCGTTCGTCGATGCCACGACCCTGCCGATCTATTACACGCCGGTCCACTACGTTCTGGCGTCGGCCGTCGCGCTCACGGCATCAGGCATCGCGGGCTATCTTCCCGCGCGCAAGGCGGCGAGCCAGCATCCGGTCGAAATCATCCGGGGGGCGTCGTGATGGCCGCGCCCGATCCGGAACCGACGCCGCTTGTGGAGCTGCGGGGCGTGACGAAGACCATCGGCGACGGCGTGCGTACGACGCTGGTCGCGGACATCGACCTGCGGATCCTGCCGGGGGAATTCGCCGCCATCATCGGACCGTCAGGCTCAGGCAAGAGCTCGCTGCTTTATCTTCTCGGGCTGCTCGATGTGCCGACAAGCGGCACGACGCTTATCGATGGGAAGGCGGTCGATACCCTCGACGAAGCCGACCGGGCCCGCCTGCGGCTCACGCACATCGGCTTCGTCTTCCAGTTCCATTTTCTGCTGCCGGAGTTTTCCGCGCTGGCAAACGTCATGCTGCCGATGCGCGCGCTTGCCCGGCTTTCGGATGCCGCGATGCGCGAACGGGCGCTCAGCCTCCTTGCCTCGCTGGGTCTTGCCGAGCACGCTCACAAGCGCCCAGATCAGATGTCGGGCGGGCAGCGTCAGCGTGTCGCCATTGCCCGTGCGCTCGCCAACGAGCCCAACGTGATCCTTGCCGACGAACCGACCGGCAACCTCGACACCCATTCGAGCGAACAGGTCCTGGAGATCTTCCGGCGACTCGTGGACGAGACCGGGCGCGCTATCGTCATGGTTACTCACGATCTCGATCTGGCTGAGCGCGCCGACCGGCAGATCCGCATCGTTGACGGCCGCGTCGTGGCTTGAACGGGGCGTCCGGTTCGGCTGGCGCGTTGACAGGTCGCGCGCGCGCCTCGATAACCCGGCGGCCATGACAGATGCCAAGCCGCCGCCCGACACATTCACCTTCGACCTTACCGCCACAAGCGGTGCAGCCCGCCGAGGGATTATCCGCACCCCACGTGGGGATATCCGCACGCCCGCGTTCATGCCGGTCGGCACGGCAGCCACCGTCAAGGCCCTCTACCTCGATCAGGTGAGCGGGGCCGGCGCGGACATCCTGCTTGGCAACACCTATCACCTGATGCTGCGGCCCGGGGCGGAGCGCATTCATCGCCTCGGCGGGCTGCACAGCTTCATGCGCTGGGACAAGCCGATCCTCACGGATTCCGGGGGCTTCCAGGTGATGAGCCTGTCGGCAAAGCGCAAGATCACCGAGGAGGGGGCGGCGTTCTCCTCGCATATCGACGGCTCGCGGCACATGCTGTCGCCGGAGCGGTCCATCGAAATCCAGTGCCTGCTCGGCGCGGATATCCAGATGCAGTTCGACGAGTGTATAGAGCTTCCCGCGCCGCCGGAAGAAGTGCGCCGCGCGATGGAGCTGTCGCTGCGCTGGGCGGAGCGCTCCAAGCGCGCGTTCGAAGCGCAGCGGGACGCGGGGCTTGCCGGGCCGGGGCAGGCGTTGTTCGCCATCGTTCAGGGGGGCATCGACGCCGGGCTCAGACGCGAGTCGGCGGAGGCGCTGGTCGCGATGGAGTTTCCCGGCTACGCGGTCGGCGGGCTGGCGGTCGGCGAGGGGCAGGAGGCGATGCTGCGGACGCTGGAAGCCACCGTACCGCTCCTGCCGGCGGATAAGCCGCGCTACCTGATGGGTGTCGGCACGCCGGAGGACCTGATCGAGGCGGTGGCACGCGGTATCGACATGTTCGACTGCGTGATGCCGACGCGGAACGGCCGCCACGGGCTGGCCTTTACGTGGAACGGCAAGGTGAACCTCAGGAATGCCAAACACGCCGAGGATCCGGCGCCGCTCGACCCGGAAAGCGGGTGCCCGGCCGCGCGGGATTATTCGCGCGCCTACCTGCATCACCTCGTGCGCTCCGGCGAGATGCTGGGCTCGATGATGGTGTCGTGGGTCAACACGGTTTTCTATCAGGAACTGATGGCGGCCATGCGCGCGGAGATCGCTGAGGGGCGCTTCGCGGCGTGGCGGGAGGAGACGCTGGCCCGGCTGTCCGGCAATGGATAGGGGTTCGTTTTCAAGGGCGGAAGCGCCGCCAGCCGCCCGAGCGGCGCGGGACCGTTTCGCCGCGCGCCTCGCGCTGGGCCACCTGCTCGCGGTGGAAGAGGTAGATGCCCGAGGCGACGATTACGCAGGAGCCGGCCACCGTCCAGACATCCGGCAAGTCGTTGAAAACCAAGTACCCCAGCGCGCTCATCGACACGATCTGCAGGTAGATGAACGGCGTGATGATGCCCGCGGGCGTCAGCCGGTACGCGAGAATGAAGAGGTAATGGCCGGCACCGCCGAGCAGCCCGGTGATCGGCAGCAACAGCCACGTCGTCTGCGGTAGGTCCCACCGCCAGTCCATCCCGGCGAACGGCAGCCCCAGGAGCACGCCCGCGAACATCGAGAAGAACAGCGTGACGAGCGGCGGGTCGTCGCCCGCGATGTGCCGAGTGATCAGCGCAAACGCGACGTACGCCAGCATCGCGGCGAAGGAATAGAGAAGCGCCGGCGGGACGTCGGCGAAGCCGGGCCGCACCACGATAAGGATACCGCCGAAGCCCGCCACGATGGCGATCAGTCGGCGCGCGCCAACCCATTCGCCCAAAAGCGGTCCGGCGGCCAGCGCCACCATCAAGGGCGCCAGGAACATGATGGTGATGGTCTGGTCGAGCCGCAGGTATTGCAGGGCGAGGAAGTTGAACGCCGTCGTCAGCGCCATCATCACTGAGCGCGCCGCCTGCCAGCCGGGCCGCTTGACGCTGAACATCCCGCGCAGGCTGACCACCCCGAAGGCCGGCACGAGCACGAGCAGCAGCACGAACTGCACGAAAAAGCGGATCCAGATGACCTGCGTCACCGGCGCATCGCCCTCGGTCGTCAGCCACTTGGCCGTGGTGTCGAGGCAGGAAAACAGCGTGACCGCTACCACCATCAGGAGAATGGCGCGGGCGACGTCGCCTGTCGGTCTGAGCAGTGCGGCGACGCCGCTGGCGGTGGACAATCGAGCCTCTTGTTTTGATGGCCAACACTCGGCAGGCCGGTGTTGGTTGTTCGTTTGGTCCACACTCGGCAGGCCGGTGTGGAGCTGGACTGGTCCACACGCGGCCGGGCCCGTGTGGAGCTAGCCTAACCCAGGTCGCGGGATGGAGCGCCGCGGCCTCGGCCCTTCTGCGCTGCCTGTCCGCTTGCCGGCCGCCGCGAAGACCGCGCCGTGCGAGAACGACGGTCAGAAAGCGCGGCTAGCGGTGTCGCAGAAATCGGCGGTTCTGCCCACCGGCATCAACGCTCATCGGGCGACCGACAACTTGTTAATCGTTGCGCTCACATTAAGTGCCATCGGAGCTTGCGTCATCGGCTGCGGCGGGTTAGAAGACCGCCTCTCCGGAAGCGTTCGTTTCCGGTGACGCTCTTTTACTGGCCACAGCGACCCGCTTGAGCGGGCGTGACGGGCCAGCAACGAACGCGCGTCAGTGGGCGGGTAGCTCAGTGGTAGAGCATCCGACTTTTAATCGGATGGTCGAGAGTTCGATCCTCTCCCCGCCTACCAATAAAATCAATGGGTTATATGTTTGGGCAGCTAGTGCGCCTGTTGGCGGAACGGATACAGATCTATAAAAACCGAGGAACTTTTTCGCCTCAGCGAAAAAAAAAGGGCTTAATCTCGGTAATCGCGAATGGCGTTCTGGTCCAACTCTTTGGCCGGAACGAGCTTGTAGTGACGTTCTTCGACGACTTTAATTTCGTCATCTTGGAGCGTTAGCTCGAACAGCGCCACAAGATCGTCCGCCATAAATTGCGCGGATATCGCACGGCAGCGCATGCCAGGGAATTTCTGCTCCACAAACCGAATATCCTGTGTCGTCTGGACGATGCCGATTTGATCAGCGCCACCTTTTGCTTGAACGGGAATGGCAAAATGGCAGCCTCGCTTGTCGAGACCCACGTAAAGTTCATCGATCTCAATTTGACCGATACCATCAACGGTCGTGCGCAGATGGTTTTGCAGGCTGTACGTCGTCAGCCCCAGAAAGGTGTCAATCAGTCGATTGTAGCGCACGATAGCTAGAAGGGCCTGCTCATCGTCAAGCCTATATGCCCGAATAATCTCGGGTGTCGAATCTGGTATCGCAACCGCGACAAGTAATGGATTTGGTTCAATCCGCGTCGCTTTCACAAGACGAAAACGATATCGTGACCGGCCAGCCCCTTCGATTACCCATTCTAGTCCTTCCGGTTGGGTTGCAAGTATCTTTTGAGGAAGCGGGCGACGATACCTGTAAGTGTAAGGCACGTCACCTGGATTCAGATCGAGATCAGGTGCCAGCAGGTCTTTGGCCTCGACAATTTCACGCCGTATAAACTCAAAGTCATTTTCACCTACAGCATAATGGTCGAAGAAAATTTTCTCAATAATCTGAGCGTAGGCTGGGTTCTCTTTTTTAGCCATGCGCCACCATCTCGGCTAAGCGTTCACGCTCGATATCGACTTGCTTGCGTTTTGTGGCTCCGCTTTTTTGATCGCGGCGGCTAGGCGGCGGCTTAACGCCAAAATGCGCTGCCGCACTTGATAGGTCCATGGACAAGAGCGCTGTATCGCCAAGGGAAAGAGTTTGCTCGGGTCTCGTGGCCTCAATGCCGAGTGCTTCCATTACTTGCTGGGCGACTGCTCGCGCAAGAGGCGGAGGAACGGCGTTACCGATCTGCCGTGCTCCGTGCCACTTGGTTACGTTGAAACGGAACCAATCTGGGAACCCACTCAAACGGGCCATTTCCCGGACCGTTACACAGCGGGGATGGCGGTAATGGATTGGCCGAGGGCTAGTGAATGCCCCCCTCGCGCCGTCAGTACCCGCGCGCAAGGTATTCGAAACGCCCTGCCGTGGAAGCTTAAAGAAACGACTAATCGGTTCGACGCTCCCTGGGTCGGTTTCCGCAAAGCGGCGCTTTGAAATCTCGGTGTGCTCCGTGCGAGCACTCGATGTAAGCAGCGATGGATCCCAATCGCGAACATAGCCAAAGTGCCATGCATCATTCGTCATGCAGCGCAATTCAGCGGCATACGTCGATGGCTCGCCGAAATTAGTTGTACTAACCGAATCTGAGGCATTGAGCGTCTGAAAACGGGTGGCATCGGGGAGATCGCCTAACGCGTCCTCGCACGATGGGCCGAAGGGGAGATCGAGAATGGCCTGCGTGGCACCGGCAAGATTGGTGCGCGGAAGCGGGTAGTCCGGCATCCGTTCACCCTTGCGGCATCCGAACAGGATCAGCCGCTGGCGGAACTGAGGTGTGCCGAAGTTGCCCGCATTAAGAACTGCCCACGGGAGGCGGACCTCATACCCGGCATCATTGAAAGCTTCGACGAGTTCTTTGAGAAAGTTCTTATGTTTTCCGACCGTTAGGCCCTTGACGTTCTCAAAGACAAAGGTACGGGCGTTCAATTCCGAGACAAGCCGAACAAACTCCAGGACGAGTTTGTTTCTAGGGTCGTCGAAAACGCGTTGCCCGATCAGCGAGAAGCCCTGGCAGGGGGCACCTCCAAAAACGCAATCGACCTCGGCGTCACCAATACCAGCGGCCTCGCGCATGAGCGATGCGCTAAGACCTTCAACCGAAAGCGGGATGACTGCGGTGTGTGGGAAGTTGAACTTATGAACCGCACAGTGCACGGGATCCACCTCCACGGCAGCGGCGATATCGAAGCCAGCCTGCTCGAACCCGAGACTTAACCCCCCAGCTCCGGCAAATAGATCGATCCCGATTGGTCTCATTTGTCGTTGTTCCCGGACATCTTAGCAATTGATTCTAGTATTGATTTTAGCGCGTGCGCTAAGGCGTGTCGATCGCATACTACAATTCATCCACAAACGCCTGTAGCCGCGACGCCAACGCTGCAGTGTCCTTCGTCTCGCACTGCCAGATCACCAGTGCCCTCCAGCCGAGCGATTCGAGATGTTCTTTTTTTGTTCTATCACGCTCTACGTTCTGGTCAAGCTTTGGCAACCAATAATCCAGCCGCGACTTTGGCGGCTGCCCCTTCGAGCAACCATGTGCATGCCAGAAGCAGCCGTGAACGAAGATCACTTTTCTGTACTTGGGCAGAACGATGTCGGGCTTTCCGGGCAAGTCCTTGCGATGCAGGCGAAACCGATATCCCATTGCATGCAGCGTGCGGCGAACGATCAGTTCGGGCCTGGTGTTCTTGCTGGCAACGGACCGCATTATGCGCCGTCTCTGTTCTGGGCTGCGCGTATCCATTAAGTTCTATTGCTAATAGAGACTAGCCGCGTCCAGAAAAATCGCGGCGGTTGACGCGACAGGATAATAGCATTGTCGCCTCTATTGGAATCGGATTGTCTTCGGACGAACGCTGCCCACACCCTACCCCTCCCTCGCCGGATAGGAGGCAAAAACCTCTGTCTTGCCGTCCCTGCCAATGAGGAGGACGTCGTACGCGTCGCGGCGGTTGCCGGCTTCCATTCCCGGCGAGCCGATTGGCATTTCCGGCACCGTCAGCCCGACCGCAGAGGGGCGCTCGCGCAACAGCCGGCGGATCTCGCGGGCGGGAACATGCCCTTCAATCGTGTAGCCGGCGATCCGTCCGGTGTGGCACGACGACAGCGGCACCGTGATGCCGTGATTCAGCTTGAAGCGCATGAGCTGGCCCATCGCCATGTCCTCGCTCTCCACCTTGAACCCGGCTTCGCGGAGATGGTCGATCCAGGCGGTGCAGCAGCCGCACGTCGCCGTCTTCTTGACGTGCATGACCGGCTCGGGCGCGCTTTCGGCGTGCACCAGGCCGGACGATCCGGCAAGCGCCGTCAGCGCCAGAAATGTGCGTCTTGTCAGCATGTTGAAGGCTCCCCTATTGCTGGCGCCGTATTGCCAGCCGGCGCGACACCGCGGCGCGGCTTATCGTTTCCGATAGATGGGGGCCGGCGGGCTTTCCGTCAAAAGCGCGTCGTGGCCGAGAGTGCGGGCGGGCCAACTACGGGCTGGAGAGGCCGTGCCGGGCGGCGTTGTCAGGCCCGCCGGGTTCAGCGCCGGAGCCGCAGCCCGACGCGCCATTCGTCGGATTCGTAGTCGCTGCCTTCGAAATCCGAGCGGAAGACCGTGTGTTCGTACTTCGAGAACAGGACGGCTTCGGGGCGCAGATAATACTCCAGGCCCACGTTTAAGACGAATTCGGTCTCGTCGATATCGATCCCGGCATAGCTGCGGCGCGCGCCTTCGATGGCCGCGCTGCCGATCAGGTGGCGGCGGAAGGCATGCCGCGCCTCGATACCGCCGCGATGCGTGACCGCGACGCCTGTGCCCTCGGTCTGCGTCACGGTCGAGAAGTCGCTCGAAGCGGTGAACAGGAGCGACGTCAAGGCGTTGACGCGCCACGCAAGGTTGGCGTCGACGATGGCGCTGCCGGCATCCTCGAAGCGCTCGTCGACAACGTCGTGGCGGCCGTATCCGACGCTGACATCGCCGCGCAGGTACTCGCCGGTCTCGCCGAACGAGAGGCCCGTGCGCAGGCGCAGGCCGTGCGCGTTACGCAGGCGGCCATCGGTGCGCGAGGCGGCCTCGTAGGCGCGGTCGTTGCCCTCGACCTCTCCGAAGACGCTGAAGGTCGGCCGGAATTCCCAGCTTGCGCGTAGCGCGCCGCCGCGTTCGAGGCTATCGCGGTCACGGATGACGGGCTCCTGGGTCGTCTCTTCGGCGTAGGTCGTGTCCTCGACGCGGCCGCGCAGTTGTAGCGACAGCCGGTTGAAGCGGATTTCGGCGGCGGAATCGAAGCGGTTCGTCTCGACGCTGGCGCGCTCGCCGACGGTGCTGGCGTCGACGGCGGAGCGCTCCTCCTGTGCGCGGGCGCGGCTGAGCGCGGCGCTGACGTTGGCCCGGCGCGTGATGTCGAGACGCCCGCGGGCGCGAAGTTCATAGCCCCTGTCGTTCTCGGTTGAGAATTCGCGATAGTTCGAGAGGTCCCCCGTGGCCTCGAATTCGAGTGCGTGGTTCGACCAGTCGGAAACCAGCCGGAGAGAGGGGCGCAGGTCGCCGGAGACATCCGCTTCGGCATCCGGGCTGGAGAACACGTTGGAATGGCGCGTGACGGCGATTTCGGCCTCCGGGAACAGTACGAACGTGCCAATGCGGATGCCGATGGGCGTATAGGGATCGAGGCTGGCGAGGCGCGCCGGACGCCGGTTCAGTGTGGGGTCGAAGGGCGCGAAGTCGTCCACCTGGAACAGGAGCGCGTCGTCGGGCTCGCGCGGCTCGACGGTCTCGCCAAAATCGTCCGGGTAGTCGAACGCCTGGCGGTCGCGGAAGCCGCGGCCGTCGTTGATCTGCGGGTCGAGCCCATCGATGGGGCCTTCGGGCTCATCGGGCGGTGGAAAGAGGCCGTCCGCCGTGGCGGTGAGCGAATCCCGGCCGGTCTCCGCGTCTTCGTCGGCGGTCAGGTCGCCATCGCGCGTTACGGTCTGCCGGGGCGGCAGCGGTTCGGCGCTTGCGAGGCCGATGTCGGGAGCACGGGTCGGGGCATAGCCGCCGGGCGCGGTCTCGACGGAGGGGCGCAGGCCCTGTTGCGCCAGCGCGTCCTGTGCGGCGAGCGGCTTCGTTGCCGGCGCGAAAAGAAGAACCGCAGCGGCGGGGAGCAGGATCGCGGAACGCGCAGAACGAGCCAGTCGGGCGCGGCCCCAGGCCGGCCGTCCCGCGGAACCGGCGCCGAATGCCCCGATCACAGCTCTCAAAGAGCGGCGCGCGCCGACGATGGCCACGATTTTCTATCCCCAAGTCGTTTCGCCACGGGCACTTCCGCGCCCAGCGCTCGAAAGCTAAGTGACCCGAGTTAACCAGTCGTTTACAACCGTCCGGAAACGGGGCGGCGGCCCACGCTCTGGATGGGCGCGGGACGCTTTAGACAACGACGAATGGAGACGCAGTGACTGCGAACGTTTCAGAGCTGGAAGCAGCCAACCGAACGCTGGAACTGGAAATTGCCGGGCTCGGCGAACTTCAAGCGGCGCTGGCCGATGGACTCGGCGCACCGTTCAAGGCCGCCGTTCAGCGCATCAACGCGGCGCGCGGGCGCGTGATCGTCAGCGGTATCGGCAAGAGCGGCCACGTCGGTCAAAAGATCGCGGCCACGTTCGCCTCGACCGGGACGCCCGCGTTCTTCGTCCACCCCAGCGAGGCGTCGCACGGTGATCTGGGCATGATCACGCGGGACGACGTCATCCTGGCGATGTCGTGGTCGGGCGAATCGGTGGAGCTGGCGAACATCATCGCGTTTTCCCGGCGCTTCACGGTGCCGTTGATCGCGATCACCTCGCGGGCCAATTCGACGCTGGGATCGCAGTCGGACATCTGTCTGGAGCTGCCGCGTTCCTCCGAAGCCTGCCCCCACGGCCTCGCGCCGACGACTTCGACGACGATGCAGCTCGCGCTGGGCGATTGCCTGGCCATCGCGCTTCTGGAAACGAAGGGTTTTACCGCGCACGATTTCAAGGTCTTCCACCCCGGCGGGTCGCTCGGCGCATCGCTGAAGTACGTCGCGGACCTGATGCATACCGGCGAAGAGATGCCGATTGCGCGCGCCGACGAGAATATGACGTCCGCACTGGTGACGATGACCCAGAAGGCGTTCGGCTGCCTGGGGATCGTCGATGACGAAGGCCGCCTCGTCGGGATCATCACCGACGGCGACCTTCGCCGGAACATGGGCGATCAGCTCTTGAGGTCGAAGACCGGGGACGTGATGACGAAAGCGCCGAAATCGGTCTCGCCGGGGACGCTGGCATCGTCGGCGCTGGAGATCATGAACGCGCGGCGGATTACGGCGCTGTTCGTTGTCGACAATGAAAAGCCAGCCGGCATCGTTCACGTTCACGACATGCTGCGGGCGGGCGTTGTGTAGCCCGCCTTTCTCACAGGGTAGCGCGCCGGCATCGCCCATTGCTGGATCATTCGGCAAGGAGAGCCGCGAAAAGCGTATGGGGTCATACCGGTGAGCGGCTCGACGCTGCCGATCGCCCGCAATGGGCGACCTGAAAGGCAGGGTCAAATGGCCGACAGGCAAGAAGAAAATCGCAGTGCGATGTGGTTCATCGGCCAAGATTTTCGACACAGCCTGTCGGCCATTTGACCTCCGTGACGGCGGCACCCCCTGTGAGAAAGGCGGCCTAGGCGGGCTCCCGGGCTTCTACGCGTGTTCAGCGCACTGCCACTGGCGGTGCGAAATCAGCGCCAGTAGAGCCAGTCGTGAAGGGGCGAGGGGCCTTCCATGAGGTCGATGCCCAGCGCCGATTTCACCCAGTAGGCCGCGACGATCAGCACCGGCAGGGCGAGCGTCACCTGGACGATCGGAAGGACTCGGGCGGCGACTTCGCAGTTTGCGATACGGCGGCGGTAGGCGATCTGGCACATCGGCGGGGCTCACTCGGCTCAAAGCGGGACATTCGGGCTGTCGCGATGAGTGCTTTGCAGCTTGTGAGCCAGTGGCAGTGGCGGTGCCAGCGGCTATCGCCCTTTCCGTTACGTCGCTGTTCGACCGGAAAGCCCCCCAAAAAAAATGCAGCCCTGTCGCGAAGCGGACGGGCTGCCAGTTTGCGGGGAGGAAAGGTCGTGCGCGGGAAGGGCTCAGTCGCCCTTGAAGACGCCTGCCGTATTGCAGTCCTTGGCGGCCGGTGCGGCCTGAGCCGACATCGGGCCCGATGCGAAGCTGGCGACGACGGCGACGAAGAGAACCGCTTTGACGATGGTGTTCATTTTCTAGTCTCCTGTTTGTGCGCCCGCGGCGCCTGAAGTGTTTGTCGTGGCGTGTCGTTCGTTCGTGATATGAGGAGACTAGGGCGCATCGGAGCGGTCGGCTGTTTCGCAGGGAACGGGCGCGGAACTCTTCGCTTTATGCGCCGGCGCCCGGGCGCCGGGACCGAAGCTCGGAGCGTTTGTCTGCCGGCGCGCGATTTTTTTTTGCGTTCCAGGGGAGGAACGGCTGGATGAAATTTCTCAAGTATTCTCTTCTCGTTCTCGCAGGCGCCGCAGCGGCATTCGCGATCTACGTCGCGACGCTGCCCGATCACCTGACCGTCGCGCGGTCGGTCGTCGTCGATGCGCCACCTTCGAAGGTGTTCGGCCACGTCAACGATCTGAGGAAATGGGAGGCGTGGTCGCCGTGGGCGAAGCGCGATCCGAACTCAAAGTCGAGCTACGCCGGCGCATCGTCAGGGGTAGGAATGATCTTCGAATGGGATGGAAACGACGAGGTTGGGAAGGGCTCCATGGAGATCGTCGAGAGCCGGCCTTTCGAGCATATCGGCCTCAATTTGACGTTCGAGCGCCCGTTTCCGGGTTCGAACGCGGTCAGTTTCGATTTCGCCCCCGTTGAACGCGGCACACGGGTTACCTGGAAACTCGACGCGCCCCAACCTTTCATGGAGCGCGCGATCCTGACCCTGATGGGTCTCGACATGGATGAAATGATCGGCGGCGATTACGAGGCCGGACTTGCGAGCTTGAAGCGCGTTGCGGAGGCCGAGTGAACGGCGCCGCTCGTGTTCCGTCTCAGACATTTGCCTCCCGTATCGGCTCGCTCGGGAGCGCGTTTCGCGATCTGATCCGCACTAGCTTCGCAGCCTCAAACGCGGCATTCTACCCGACGATATCTTCGTTCAACTGGAGCGTTGCCTTGACCCTTATCACCGGTGATGCGTTGCCGACCTTTGCGCCGATCGCCCTTGGCGGTCGAGCGGTTGTTGCCGGAGCGCCCGCATGAAGTGGCGCCCGCTACTCCCCGGCTGGAACGGAGGACTTGCGCGCACGCTCAAGGCTGCCCTGCGGCAGGCTGGCGCCGGACGTGCTGTGGTCTTGGCCACCGTCCTGGCAATCGTTCTGTGCGTGTGGCTCGGCGCTCTCCCGGCCGCCGCCGAGCAACCCGATTGCACGGACGACGCCATGATCGTGTTCGACGCTTCGGGCTCGATGTCGGGCATGTTCCGAACCGGCATCAAGGAATCGCGGATCGACCGGGTGCGCAAGGCGCTTGAAACCGTGCTTCCGCAGATCGAACGGCATCGAAAGCTCGGCCTCGTCGTCTACGGCCCCGAAGCCGGCGCGGATATCCAGGCTCACCCCCGCTGCTCCAACATCGAGATGCGCGTTGCCCCCCAGCCCAACGCGGCCCGACCGATCATCGATGTCGTTCGCGACCTCAGTCCGGCCGGCGTGACGCCGCTGACGGATGCGATCGAACTTGCAGCGGAGAAGCTCAAATTCCGCAAGAAGCCGGCGACCATCCTGCTTTTCACGGATGGGCAGGAGACGTGCGGCGGCCAACCTTGCGCGATGGTGCGGCGGCTACTGGGTGATGCACGAGGGCTGGTCGTCCACGTGGTGAACTTCACCGTGCGCGATCCGTTCGGTGTGCGGGCGTCGTTCGATTCCACCTGCATCGCGGACGAAACCGGCGGCACCTATGTCGCGGCTGAAACCTACGAGGAACTTGTCGAAGCGTTCCGGACGACACTCGGCTGTCCGATGCTGACGACGGCGCCGCCGGAGACGATCGCTAAGTCGCGCCGATCAGGCGGGCGTGGATGAACGCCATCTTGGCGCGGATGGCGTTGGAATGGACGAAGGGGTAGACGTCCTGCAGGCCCATCGACCGGTTCACATGGTTCAAGGCGATGCCGAGCCGCGCTCCCGTCGCGATCAAGAGTTCCGCGTCCCGGACGGCGTAGGGATCGAACCCTTCCGGCGGTAGCTCCGCACCGCCGCGCAATCCGCTGGCGTAGAAGCTGTCGGCGATGTCCGTGAGATGCAGCAAGTGGGCGAAGCTCTCCGCCCAATCCTCATGCGGGTGGCTGGACGCATAGGCGGTGATGTACGCATCGCACCAGGACGGTTTCGGTCCCTGGTCGTAATAAGCCTGCAACGCGGCGGCGTAATCGACCTGCTCGTCGCCGAAAAGCGCGCGGAAGGCCGCGAGAAACCCGGGGCTCTGCGAAAATCGCAGGAAGAAGAAATGCGCCAGTTCGTGACGCAGATGGGCGATCAGGGTGCGCAAAGGTTCCTGGAACTGCTCGCGGCGGGCCACACGGGTCGCCGGATCGGCCTCGCTGACATTCAACGTGATAAGTCCATCCGCGTGCCCCATCGTAACTTCGGCATCGCCGCGTCGCGTGGTTTCCGCCAACATGTGGAACCTCGGCCGGGCGCCTGTGTCCGTTGCCGCGAACCATCCCCACCGCGCCAGCGCGGCCAGCACCCAGCGCTTTGCAAGTTCGACTTCCGCCCAATGCCACCGGTTTTCCTCGATGCCCAGATCGGGGGCCACTTCGGTCATTGCGCAGCTTCGACATAGGGTCTCGGCGTCGACTTCCGGTCGCCAGTTGCAGCCGATGACCGGGCGATTGTCGCAGGTCCGATCCGCTGCAACGAAGCTCTGGGTCTCGGGGTCGAATGCGACTTCGGCGCCGCAGGCGCACTGCAGGTTTTCGAAGAAGAGGCGCTCTTTACAGGCGGGGCAGGTGAAAAGGCGCATGGCCGTGGTTTCCTGATTGAGTGAAGCGCGTCCTGAACAACGAAGCGCCGGTGTGGGTTCCGCCCCACAGCTTTGTAGCCGAAGGCGGCACGCCGCGCACGCTTCGGGCATTCAGCGGCCCGGTGCCCGGCGGCAGAGAACGCCCGGCTTGTGCGCATCGGTGCGGGCGCATTGCAGAGCCTTGAGCGACTTTCCCGGACATTGCGCGGGCGGAATGCGGCTGCCACTCAGACAGTGCGGCGGCATCTCAACCGCACCGGAGTTCCCAACGTGGCCAGAATTCTCCTCGTCAATCCACCGCATCCCTCGATCGGCAGCCGTATTCCGCCGCGCACGCTGGGCGAGCATCTGCCGCCGCTTGGCCTCCTGTCTGTCGGGGGACCTTTGATCGACGACGGACATGACGTGTCGCTATTCGACTTCGAGCTGGATAATCCCACAACCGATATAATGGCCCGGCGGATTACGTCGTCGCGTCCGGATATCCTGATGATCGGGCATTCCGGCTCGACCTCCGCGCACCCGGTGATCTCCGAGCTGACCCGCCGCGTGCGCCGGCTCCTTCCCTCCGTCGTCATCGTCTATGGCGGCGTGTTCCCGACCTACCACCACCGCGAAATCCTCACGTCAGAGCCTCAGGTCGACATTGTCGTTCGCGGCGAGGCCGAAGAGACCGCACGGCGGCTGGTTGCAGCCATAGATGCGGGCGGCGACCTCACACGCGTCAACGGCATCTCCTATCGCGCGCTCGATGGCGGGACGGTCGTCAATCCGCCGGCGCCGCTGTTGCGCGACCTCGACGCCTACCGCGTGGGCTGGGAATTAATCGATTTTTCCCGCTACAGCTACTGGGGACAGAAGCGCGCCGTCGTCATGCAGTTCTCGCGCGGCTGTCCGCATCTGTGCACCTACTGCGGTCAGCGCGGGTTCTGGACCAAGTGGCGGCATCGCGATCCGGTGAAATTCGCCGCCGAAATCGCGCGGCTTTATCGCGAGCATGGGGTCGAAGTCATCAATCTCGCCGATGAAAACCCGACCTCCTCGCGCCGCGCGTGGCTGCAGTTCTGCGAGGCGATGATCGCGGAAAACGTGCCGGTGCGGATTATCGGATCGACGAGAGCCGGCGACATCGTGCGCGACGCCGACGTACTCGCGCTCTACCACGCCGCCGGCATCCGCCGGTTCCTTCTGGGCATGGAGACGATGGACGCAAAGACGCTGGAGTCGATCCGTAAGGGCTCGACCATCGCCATCGACAAGGAGGCGATCCGGCTCTTGCGGGAAAACGGCATCATCTCGATGGTCGGCTGCGTTTTCGGTTTTGCCGAAGAAACCGACGCCGACTATTGGCGCGCGCTTCGGCAGATCGTCGCCTACGACCCTGACCACATTCAGGCGGTGTACGTCACGCCGCACCGCTGGACGCCGTTCTTCGAGGAGGCTGCCGACCGGCCCGTCGTGCAGGGCGACATCTCGAAGTGGGACTACAAGCATCAGGTGCTGGCGACGCGGCACATGGCACCCTGGCGCGTGATGCTTTGGGTCAAGTTCATCGAGGCGATGGCGCAGGGCCGCCCACGAGCGATCGGGCGGATGCTGTTCTCCCGCGACAAGGAAGTGCGCGACGGCATCCGCTGGTATTATCGCCATGGCCGCCTGGTGTGGCCGTATGAGATCTGGAACTTCCTTTTCCGCGATAAAGTCGGCAGGATCGGGAAGTCGGTCCGCGAATTCTGGGGCGAATCGCAAACGCACGAGGAAGAGCCGATGCGGCGTCCGGGCTTCCATACCGCTCCACGGCCCCGCGAAGAAGGTGCCGTATCCCGGGTGGCGTGACGGCTTCCGCGCGCCCTTTACTCGACCGCGAACAGTCAGGGAGTCCACCATGTCGGATGCGAACCGCGCCAAGATCATCAGGCCGGGCGATACCTACGAAGGCGCGCAGGGCTTTACGTATCAAGCCGGTGTCTCGCGGCGCACGGTCGGCGAGACCGCGGTGTGCATGAACGTGCTGCCGATGCCGCCGGGTGCGAAAGCCAATTCGCATTATCATAAGAGCATCGACACCATCGCCTATCTGCTCGATGGCCGTTGCTCGGTCTACTTCGGTGACCGGCTCGAGCACCGCGCCGAACTGGTCGCCGGCGAACAGATGTTCATGCCGCGCGACGTCCCGCACGCGCCGGTCAACGATTCCGGCGCGCCCTGTACCTGGATCGTCGTGCATTCCTCCGGCGACGATCAGGACGACATCATTATGACTCCTGAACTGGATGCAGCGTTGCCCGGCTAACCCGCCGTCGGACAATCGGACAAGGCAGACCGTTAGCGGATCGTGATGTAGAGCGTTTTCGTTCTGTCGTTGAGCACGCCGAGGACGTAGCCCACCGGCCGTTCCGAGCGGCCGAGTTCGGCGCAATTGAGCGCTGTAAACCGCTCCAGATGCTTCGGGGTCTCGAGCGGAAAACGATGCTCGTACCCCTTCGGCGCCTGCCACCAATAGTCCGACTTGCGCTTGCCGGGTTTCTGGCGCAGAGCCGTACACAGAACCCTTCCGGATTCCGCCTTGCTGATACGATCGTCCGGGAGGTGGCCGTAGCGCACGCGCCTGTTGCCCGCGAATGCCGGCTTGGGTAGCGGCTGCCATTTCAGCGCATCCGGCGAATACGGGCCGTCAATGGTTTCGCCGCGATAGGTTAGCGGCTGACTGCGCCACACATTCGGATTGTCGAGCTGTGAGACGTAAGCGCGGAACTCGTCATCGGTGAATTCGATGAGCGCCTCGAGGCTGCCGCCGATTCTGGAGTTCGGATAGCGGAATTCTGTAAACGCCACCGCCGGCGGCAAGTGGAAGCTGTCGCGCAGGAGCGTTTCGTAGCGGTCGCTCCGGCATTGCGTGCCAAGCAGCGCGACCGCGATGATCGCAAGGACGGCGGCATATTCCATCGGCGTGCCGGGAAGCCGGAAGCCGCGTCGGGGCTTCCTCGCGACGCGCTGACGTTGCCGTTGCGGCGCGTACTCGCTGCCGAATACCATGCTCTTCTCTCTACCGAAATGCCCGCGCTCACGCCTGGCAACCTTGCGAGGCCGTTCGAATGCACCCGACGGTGTCGAAGCCGCCGAAGCGCTTCGACGGTCGACGTCCAGCGCGACTCCAAACCGGAAGCGAGGCTATCGGAACGGGCTTTCAGTGGGACTAATCGCGCCGTTCAAATCGTATCGGCAGGATTAAAGGTCGGGCCTCAGGCGATGGCGCTGGTGAGACGCCCGCCGCCGCGGTCAGCGTCCCTTGAAGCCGGTCGCGAGCACGTAGAGTTCCGCGGAGTCCTGGCGGCTGGCGGGCGGCTTCACGTGACGGACCGTCTTGAAGTTCTGCTTGAGAAGGTCGAGCAGATCCTTCTCCGTGCCGCCCTGAAAGACCTTACAGAGGAAGGTGCCGCCCTCGTTCAGGACGTCGATGGCGAAATGCGCGGCCATTTCGGCCAATCCCATGATGCGAAGGTGGTCGGTCTTGGTGTGGCCGACCGTCGGAGCCGCCATGTCGGACAAAACCACATCGGCGCGGCCGTCGCGGATCAGCTCTTTCAACTTTTCCTCAGCGTCGTCATCCGTGAAGTCGAGTTCCAGGATTTCGATGCCGGGGAGCGGTTCGACGCCGAGATAGTCGATCGCTACCACCTGCCCGCGCTTCGCGCCGACGCCGTCGATCGACTTCACCTTTTCGGCGGCAATCTGACTCCAGCCGCCGGGCGCCGCACCAAGGTCGATCACAACCTGCCCCGGTTTCAGGAGAGCGTACTTGTCGTCGATCTCCTTGAGCTTGTAGGCCGCGCGCGAGCGCATGCCCTCCCGCTTGGCGGCGGCGACATAAGGGTCGTTCAACTGGCGCTCAAGCCATCGCGCCGAGGAGACAGAGCGCCGGCGGGCGGTCTTGACGCGCGTGCGTAACTGGCGCTGGCCGCCGCCCGGCCCCTGAACCTTGCCGCCGCCGCTCTTCTTGCTCATCAATCAAACCCTGATTTCGTTTTGCCCGAGAAACTAACGCGATAGCGGTTCGTTCGAAAGAAGCTTGCGAAACCGCTTATCCCATTCCGGCACAGCGCGTAATTCCGCCCCAACCATTCCTTCACGGATCGTTTTCGGGGCTCTCCTAAAATGGCCGCGAACGCCCGATATGCTGTCCGGCATACGGCGCAATTCTTACTGGAGAGACAAATGTTTGGCGATACCCTGGGCTTGCTGGGCCTGGTTCTTGTGCTGCTTGCCGGCGGTGCCGTGTTCTCGATCGTGAAGATCGTTCCGCAGGGTTACAATTTCACGGTGGAGAATTTCGGCCGCTATACGCGCACCTTGCCGCCCGGACTTCACATCCTTACGCCGGTCGTCGAGCGCGTCGGCGCAAAGATGAACATGAAGGAGCGCGTACTCGATATTCCTTCGCAGGACGTCATCACCCGCGACAACGCGATGGTGCGGGTCAACGGCGTCACCTTTTACCAGGTGCTGTCCGCGGCGAAAGCGGCTTACGAGGTCGACATGCTGGAAGACTCCATCGTCGCGCTGACCATGACCAACATCCGTACCGTCATGGGCTCGATGGATCTCGACGAACTCCTCTCCAACCGCGACCACATCAACGCCCAGCTCCTTACCGTTGTCGACGCGGCGACGGAAAGCTGGGGGATCAAGGTGACGCGTATCGAGATCAAGGACATCGATCCTCCGCGCGACCTGGTCGATGCGATGGCCCGCCAGATGAAGGCGGAACGCGAGAAGCGCGCACAGATCCTGGAGTCCGAAGGCGCGCGCCAGGCCGCCATCCTCGAAGCCGAAGGCGAGAAACAGGCGGCCGTTCTGGAAGCCGAAGGCCGCCGCGAAGCCGCCTTCAAGGACGCCGAGGCCCGCGAACGCTCAGCCGAGGCCGAGGCCAAGGCAACGAAGATGGTTTCCGAGGCGATTGCCCAGGGCGACGTGCAGGCGATCAACTACTTCGTCGCCAACAACTACATGAAGGCGCTCGAGAAGCTCGCAACCTCGCCGAACCAGAAGGTGCTGATGATGCCGCTGGAGGCCTCGTCGGTGATCGGTTCGCTGGCCGGCGTCGCGGAAATCGCCAAGGAAGCCTTCAGCGACGACAGCGGTGAAGGTGGCGGCCGGCGCCGCAACGGTTCGGCAGTGCCGCGCGTCTAAGACGGGACCGGCTCGCACAAGTCAGGCGACGCGCGGGGCAATGCCTCCGCATCGCCCGATCCGGCGAAGAAGCAACTAAGTGGGACGGGTAGCGGAATGGAATACGCGATTGAGTTTGTGGCCGGTCTGGGGGGATGGAGCTGGGTCATCCTCGGGCTGTTGCTTCTGTCCCTGGAAACCGTGGTGCCCGGCGTGCATTTCGTCTGGTTCGGGCTGGCGGGCGTGGCAACCGGCGTGCTCACCTTGCTTGTCGGTTCGGCGGGCGCCGAATACGCCGCCGCCTTTCCCTGGCAGCTGCAGATTATCGCTTTCGCCCTGATCTCATTCGTCACCGTTTATCTGGTGCGAAATGTCTTTGCCGACGGCAACGGCAAGACCGACGCGCCCTCCCTCAACGAGCGGGCCCGGCAATATGTCGGCCAATCGACCGTCGTCGTGGTGCCGATCTCCGGCGGGCGTGGAAAAATCAAGGTAGGCGACAGCCTGTGGCAGGCAGAGGGACCGGATCTCGCCGAGGGCGCGCGTGTCCGCATCACCGGAGTCAACGGATCGGTCCTCGTTGTCGAACCGGCTTGACGGTGCTCGCAACGGGCTGAATCCGGGAAACGGTTGAGACGGATGCGCAACCAGAAGGCCATCGCCGAACTCAATTACCCGCAGTCCGCCCGAACCGATCCGCGATTCTACATCGTGCTCCTCGTCGGGGCCGTCTTTATCGCGGTCGCCGGTTCAGTCGACCCGGCGCAGAATTGCTCCGAGATCGGAGAGTGCGCACCCTGGGCCGTCACCATCGCGTTCTGGATTGGCTGGCTCGCCGTTTTGACGGCCGTCTTCCAACTCATCCGTAACCCGCGCTGGGGAAGCCGCGTCGATCATTCGAAACGGACGCTGTTTGTCTGGAACGAATTCATCGCCAAGGCGCCAATGTCGATTGACCTCGACGAGTTGGCCCGCGTCGAAGTCAAAGTCGGCATGGATGACGACCGCATCCGGTTCTACCTGAGAGACGGCGCTCCTGTGGCGTTGCCCGGCGCCGATGAAGTCATACCGTGGCCGAAAGCCGATTGGGCGCGTTCACTCGCGGCGCACTACCCGCACATCGCCGTCGTAATCGAATAGTCGGCGCCGCAGTGCTAGTCAGCCTTTCACGATGGCCTTGACATGGCGCATCGCCCCCGACGTGGCGCCGGACGCGTCCGCCACCATCGTATCGAAGCCGGCTGAGGGTTCGCTCGTCCCCGAGTGGACAAAGAACACGTGCCCCTGCTCGAGTTCCTTTTGCGTGAACGTGCTGACCGGAACATCGCGGGCCGAGGCCAGCGCGACGAAGCCGTTCTTTGCGTTGCTGACCGAATAATTGAGGTCCTCGGCTTTGTCGTCAGGATCGAAAGCGGTGAGGTCCAGCGTCGTTATCCGTACCGAGGCGCCGCGCTTCACGGTCAGTTCCAGGTCGCCGCCCAACTGCGGGGGAACGTTGCGCAGCGATGCACTCAGCATCCCGCCCTGTTCGAGATTGATCGAACCGTACTGAACGTCGCCGTTTACCGACCCCGTCTTACCGATGCGAATGAGCCCCCGCACCGAAACGTCGCCCTGCACGTCGCCGTGGACGTCAGCGTTCTGCGCGCGCAGCGAACCGTACACGCCGCCGGTCTCGCTGATCTCGACGGAATGCGCGGACAAATCCCCCTGCACCCGGCCGCTCACCGTGACCCTGCTCTTTGCCACAACGTCCCCTTCGATAACGGTGTCCGCCGAAATGACGCTGTTTACGGTGGGTTCGTTCACGGGCCTCTCCTCGCAACATGTTTACGCCAAGCCGAACCGGCCAATCGGCGGACCCGCCGACGGCCGAACACTCCGAAGGCGTCTTGGTAGCGCAGAGCCGGAGGCGATGACAAAGATAATCGGCCGGCGCGCGACTGGTTATCAGCGCCAGTCGCGCACTATGGCGGCGGTTTCGCCCGGGATTATGGCGGCGGCGCTGGAAGGGGAGCGGGTGGCAAAGCGTGCAAGGGAGCGGGAACGCCCGGCGTGCGCCGACTTTACGGTCGAGGCTGACGGCGCGCTTGAGACGTGAGCATCGGAACGGCGCGCAACGCGGGCAGGTTTCATGTGGCGGCGATGTGAAAGCCGAAGTGGCGTCCCGTACGGGATTCGAACCCGTGTTTCCAGCGTGAGAGGCTAGCGTCCTGACCCCTAGACGAACGGGACGACTGGCGGGAAATGGGATTGCGACAGTCCGATGACAAGAGGTGGATGTCCGGCCAAAAAGAGGGGGGCCGCGACGCCCCCCCTGCTGCCCGTTTGTATGACCGGCGTTGGCATTCACTTGTCGAACGGCTTTGGCCGCGGTGTCGTATCGGAAGACGGCGGCAGGATCGGCAGCGTGAATTGCGGCTGGTCGCCCGTCAGCGTCTTGAGGAAGGCAACGATCTGCGCGTTCTCGTCCTCGCTGAAGGTGCGTCCGAGCTGCAGGCGGCCCATGATGTCGACAGCTTCGGTCAGGGTGTTGGCAGCGCCGTCGTGAAAGTAGGGGTAGGTCAGCTCGACATTGCGCAGCGTCGGCACCTTGAAGTTGAAGCGGTCGGCATCCTTGCCGGTGACCGCCGAGCGGCCTTCGGCGGTGCTCGCCGACTGATAGGGTTCGACGACGCCCATCTTCTGGAACGAGGTTCCGCCGACCGCTTCGCCGTTGTGGCAAGCGACACAGCCCGAGTCCTTGAAGAGTTGGTATCCAGCGAGTTCGAACTCGGTCAGCGCGTCCTTCCGGCCGAGCAGCCACTGGTCGAACCGCGAATTCGGCGTCACCAGCGTTTTCTCGAACTCCGCGATGGCGGCAGTAACCTGATCGATGTCGATATCGTCCTTGCCGAACACCTGGCGGAACTCTCGCACGTAAGCCGGGATCGAGGCGAGCACATCGATCGCGAGGGTGTGGGAGAAAGCCATCTCCCCGGGGTTCACAATCGGACCGCCAGCCTGCTCTTTCAGATCGGCAGCGCGGCCGTCCCAAAACTGTGCGACGTTGAGACTAGAATTGAGGACGGTCGGCGCGTTGATCGGGCCCTGCTGCCACTTGTCGCCGATAGATGTCGGAATATTGTCGGTCCCACCCATCGAAAGGTTGTGGCAGGAATTGCAGGAAATAAAACCCGACGCGGAAAGGCGTGGGTCGAAATAGAGCTTTTTGCCGAGTTCGACCATGCCAAGATTGACGCTCTGTGGCGGACGGATCGGATCGATGGGCTCGTCCGCCAATGCCGCCGGTGCACTAGCACAAGCGAGCACAATCGCCGCCCATGCAAGGAAATGTTGCTTCATGAAAGCCTCCCGAGAGAAGAACGTTGCGCGGGAAGTGTCGATGCCGGGAGGCCGAGCGCCCTTGCGCTCGGTCAATCGGGTTTCCGACTGAAATCAGATTTCAAAGGCGTGAAAAGTTTCGAAGGCGGAATTGCCGGCACAAATTCCGATAAGGCGCCGAATTTCGGGAGGTTTGAAACCCTCGCAATAAACGCAACTTAAGCCGGCGATAAGAAAATAGTCAGCCTTTTCCGACCATGGTCGAAATCGCTGTAATGCCGATACGGCCGAATTGGTGAAGCCCGCCTCGGTCGCCCGACGCGCCCCTTAAATCCAGCCCATCAATTCGCGGCGGACGATGGCTTCGATGACATCGTTGCCGAGGTCGGAGTCGTTCAAGGCCGGCACGTAGGAGAACTTCTCGCCGCCGTGCTCCTCGAAGATCTCGCGATTCTCGCCTTCGAGTTCTTCCAGCGTTTCGAGGCAGTCGGCAGAGAAACCGGGTGCGACGAGCGTGAGCTTTTTTACGCCTTCCTTCGCCAGACGCTCGACCGTTTCGTCGGTGTAGGGCTGGAGCCAGGGGTCGTTACCGAAGCGCGACTGGAACGTCGTCAGCCAGTTGTCCTCATCCCAGCCGAGGCGCTCGCGTACGAGGCGGGACGTCTTCTGGCACTGGCAGTGGTAAGGGTCGCCCTTGTGGAGATACTTCTCCGGCATGCCGTGGAAGGTGGCGATCAGCTTTTCGGGCTTGAAGTCGAGGCCGGCCAGGTGGCGCTCGATCGACTTGGCAATGGCCTCGATATAAACGGGATCGTCGTGGTAGCGCGGGGCCACGCGGACCGCCGGCTGCCAGCGCATCTTCATGAGAGCGCGGAACGCCTGATCGCAGGCAGTCGCAGTGGTGGCCGCAGCATACTGCGGATACAGCGGCACCAGCAGGATCTTCTCGCAGCCCTGCTCCTGAAGGTATTGCAGGCGGCTTTCGGTCGAGGGATTGGCGTAGCGCATCGCCCAATCGACCATGATTTCCGGATTGGCCTTCGTCAGCTTCTCGGAAAGGCTCTTGGCCTGATTGCGGGTAATCGTCTTCAGCGGCCCCTCGTCCAGTTCCTTGTTCCAGATCGTCTCGTAATCCTTGCCTTTGCGTGAGGGGCGCGTTGTCAGGATGATAAGGTTAAGGAGCGGCCACCAAAGCCAGCGAGGCTCCTCGATCACGCGACGGTCGGACAGGAACTCGTGCAGATAGCGGCGCATCGGCCAGTAGCCGGTGCCATCGGGCGTGCCGAGATTGAGAAGCAGCACGCCGATGCGACCATACTTGACCGGCGGGTGATCGGCGGGCCACGTCGCAGTGTCCGCAACGAAATCACGGGTCTTCAGCATCTCGTTCATCATCGGCCCTTGCTTCGAACCTCCACAGCTATCTGGCAAACGCTTTCCGCACCCTAGCGGATCAATGCCGCAAGTGCGAGCGGCACGCCACGCGAATGGTGCCGATGCGGCGACGGCGGGTCCCGACGGCTCGGGAATCCGCTAACCGCCAAGCCGGCCGCGCAACGATCTCTGGAGTAGGTTTATTCTGGTCCCCCAACCGGGGCGAGGGGCCATGCCTGTTTGCCGCAGTCCGGGTGCAGTGCGAAGCGCGGCGGGCGGTTTTGCTAACCGCCCAACTGCTCCTTCACCTTGGCGGCGAGCTGCGGCAGCGAGAAGGGCTTCGGCAGGAAGGCGAAGGTCTCTTCGCCGAGTGCCTGCTGGAAGGCTTCGTTGGGGTAGCCGGAAACGAAGATGATCTTCAGGTCCGGCTTGGCCTTGCGCATCTCCTTCAGCATGGTGGGACCGTCCATGCCCGGCATGACCACGTCGGAGACGACGATGTCGACAGTGCCGCCGCACTCTTCCATCACCTCGAGCGCTTCGAGGCCGTCGGCGGCTTCCAGTACCTCGTAACCCTGGCGGGTGAGCGCACGCACGGCGAACGACCGCACGACATCCTCGTCCTCGACAAGGAGAACCCGCCCGGTTCCGGTCATGTCGATCTTCTTGACCCGTTCGGAAGCCGCGGCGCGATCGGCGATCGCCGCCTCGTCCTTTTCCTCAAGATGATAGCGCGGCAGGTAGATGCGGAAGGTGGTGCCGCTCCCGACGGTCGATTCTGGATAGATGAAGCCGCCGGTCTGCTTGACGATACCGTAGACCGTTGCGAGCCCGAGGCCCGTACCCTTGCCGGGTGCCTTGGTCGTGAAGAACGGCTCGAAAATCTTCTCCAGCACTTCGGGCGGCATGCCCGAGCCGGAATCGGTGACTTCGATCATCACGTATTCGCCGGGCACCATACCGGCCTTCGAGAGCTTTTGAGTCTCGCGCTCGGTTACGTTTCTGGTGCGCACGGTCAGGCGGCCGCCGTCGGGCATGGCGTCGCGCGCATTCACGGCGAGATTGATGACGGCCTGCTCAAGCTGAAGCTTGTCGGTCTTGACGTACCAGAGGTCGCGGCCGGAATGCACCTTGAGCTCGATGCGTTCGCCGATGGACCGCTTGAGCAAGGGGGCGAGGTCGGTCATGACCTCGCCGAGTTGCAGAGGCTCCACCATAAGGGTCTGCTGGCGTGCCAGGGCCAGAAGCTTGCCGACGAGGCCGGCCGCGCGGTTGGCCGACGACTTGATGTTGACGATGTCGCTGTGGGCCGGATCGCCGGGGCGGTGGGTCTGGAGAAGGAAGTCGGAAAAACCGATGATCGCCGTCAGCATATTGTTGAAGTCATGGGCCACGAACCCGGCCAGCTTACCGACCGCTTCCATCTTCTGGCTCTGGGCGTAGCGGGCTTCCAGAGCCTTCTGCTCGGTGGCGTCGATGAGATAGAGAATGGCCGCTTCGCGCGCGTGGCGGGCGTGCGTCAGCGGGCTGATGTAGAGGCGGCGGGTATATTCGCCGCTCGGTCCGGCGCTGATCTCGACAGGCTGGACATTACCCTGTCCGGCGATGGCCCGTTCCAGGCCAGCGGCGATGGCGGCGCGCGTATCGGCGTCCACGCTGCGGCAGAGAATGTCGAGCGCGGGCTTCGAGGTCGCCCCGTCGCCGTCGATGATCATGCGGGCGAAGGCGGTGTTGGCGCTGACCACGCTGCCGTCGCGGGAGACTGTCGCGATGCCCAGCGGCGCGGAGCGGAAAAAGCGTTGGAAACGTTCGACCGCGCCGTCGATATCGGCGTCTTCGGTTTCGTCGATCTCCCGCTCGACGACCGCGAGCACCAGCCCGTCGTCTTCCAGGCGCGCGCGCTCGGCGATGATGCGGACGGGGATCAGGCAGCCGTCCTCGCGGATCAGGTCGAGTTCGACGTTGACGGCCCGGTCGCGCCGGCTGCGCGTCATTGCGACCAGCAGTTCGGCGCCGTCCGCCGTCACGACATCCGAGAGCTTGAGGCCGCGGGCGATCAGGGCGGCGGGATCGTCGACGCCGAGCCAGGCGGCCAGCGACTGGTTGACGTGCGAGACAAACCCTTCGGCGCTGACAGTCGCGACGCCCACGGGGATGTGGTCGTAGCCGGCCAGCGTCTGGTGAAGGTTGGCAATGGCGCGGTCCTGCACGGCGCGTTCGACAGTTACATCGCCGATGCGCCACAAGGTGAGCCGGCGGACACCGGCGCCATCGGTTGCCGGGTCCTGAAAGGGCGCAACGGAAAGGCGCACCCAGCGCACCGCCGAGCGATCGCCCAGCGCGTCGGAAACGGGCGCTGCCGGGACCATCTCGAGATGCTCCTGACCGGCCTCCGCGGCGCGCATCAGGCGGAACATGGCCTCGGCGATCGCCGGCGTGCCGCCAAGCGCTTTGCCGATATCGGAAATCTCGGTGGGCGCCGGACCGTCGAGCAGGTTCTCTCCGGCGGCATTGGCCCAAATGAGCGTGCCGTCGGGGCGCATGAGATGAAGCGCTTCGCGGGACGACTGGGTGACGAGGGCGGCGAGATCGAGGGCGGGGAGACGTGCGCCGATCCGGACATGACCGGAAGCCAGGGCGAAAACGAAGAAAACGCCGAGCATGGCGAGCACGGCGAGAACCGTCATCAAGAGCGGTTCCGCCGTTCCCGACACGATGAGCGAGAACAGCGCGGCGCCGACAGCGGCAAGCGCGCAGATGACGGCAACGAGGCTCCTGCTTTCATGCAAGCAGGCGAGGCCGTTGCCCGGCAAATAACGGAGTTCGGCAGCTCGGACAGCGTTCATGAACCGGAACGCTACCTGATTCTCTGAACGGAAGGGGTTAAACGCCGAGGCGGCTAGGGACTTTATACGCATGTACTCGGTTCACTCGCTTGCAGCCGGGCCAAAAAGGCCGGCAGGACCGCTCCCGGCCCTGTCGTATCCATCGACGAAACCGGTTAACATGGCATGAAGCCGCCGACGCGCTGCGGCCGGCATTGGCACACGCGATCACAGAAAACCAACGCAAGTCACGCAAAATAAAGGTCTTTCCGTTAATCCATGTGTCGTAGCGAGTCATGAGGGGTGCGTGACCGGAGGCGCCGGTAAAAATGCGCGCGGTGCCCTCGGCATACATGACTGTCGCAATTTCGGTATCGAAAAGACGATTGGGGTCGATAGGACGATGTGGGAAATCTTCTCGCTGCTGCTCGTGATCGTGTTTATTGCCGCCGCGATCATCGCGGGCGCCCTGTTGTGGCGCGGGTACGTCGACAATGGGGGCTCGGGCGCCACCTTGTTCCGGCCCAAGAATGAGAAGCGCCTCGAAGTCCTGGAACAGGCCGGCATGGACGGCCGCCGCAGGCTCGTGCTCATCCGTCGCGACGACACCGAGCATCTCATCATGATCGGCGGGCCCGTGGACGTCGTCATCGAGACCGGCATTGAAACGAACCGCTCGACCCGGTCGAGCGCCAGCGTCGTAAAGGCCCCGGTGGTGCACCAAACGCCACGCACCTTCGGGAAGGCCGCCGGAGAAAACTGACGGGCACACGATCGAACGGCGCCGGCCGCCTAACCGCCAAACAGGTCCGGCTTATCGGCCTGTCCAACTGCAATTGCCGACGCAATCGCGGGACGCCATGCGTGCGACGCAATTTGCGTCTTGGATCGCGGCTTGTCGCGCCCATGCTGGCCGCCCGGGTATTGGACCTTTTCCCGTCTCATCCTTTATATCGGACCAGTCGCTGACGAACTGCGGATCGTTCTGGCGCACAAGTCGTTATTCGCTGTATCCGGCAATGGGGCCAGCCGGCAGCAGTCACTGTCCGACCGCATTTCTCGCGCAGCCGCGACACGAGCGTCGCCCGGCATGCCCAATCCGAGGGAATGAATGATCCGCCGCATGCTTCCGAGCGTCCGAACCCGAATGCACCAAGCGCTATTGATCGGCGTTGCTGCCATCGGCGGCCTGTCCGGCTTCACTGCTTCCGCCACGCCAACCGCAGCCGGCGAGCCCCTGGTCCTGGCTCAGAACGCCCCCGCGCAGGATAGCGGACAGAGCGGCACACGCTTCAACTGGCCGTCCGCATGGCCGCCGGACGTTACGCGCCCCGGCGATGCGCCGAAGGACACGGCAAAGGAGCCCGCACCTTCCCCGCCCCCGGCGAACACGGGCCCGGCACCCAGTCCATCGCAGAGCACGGCGGGCGCACAGACAACGCCGCCGGCGGCAGCGCCGTCATCGGACACCCAACAACCTGCGGCGACGCCCGAGGCGACACCGGCTGCCAACGGCGCCGCTACGCCACCGGCCCCCGTCAACGGAGAACCTGCGCCATCGCAGCCGGCAACCGTATCTCCGCCAGCGGCGCCAGCCGAACAGGTCAAGCTGAAACCCGTCGTCTCCAAGAATGTCGAGACCGCCCGAACCCTGGCGACGCGGTTCGAAACGTTGGAAAAATCCGTCGAACGCGTCCGCGAGCGCGACGAGGAACTGACGAACCGGCTGCCGCAGATCGAGGCGATCATTTCGGAGGCCGAAAGCCTTGTCACGCGCCTCCGGCCGGAACTCGCCGATATCCGCTCGCAGATCGAAAAGCTCGGCCCTGCCCCGGAAGGCGAAAAATCCGAGTCGCAGGAGATCGCTTCGGAGCGCCAGCGACTGAATGCCGTCGCGGCCGAAATCGACGGTGCGATCCGAACCGCGGAACTGACCCAGGTTCGCGCCCGTCAGCTCATTACGCGGGTGCAGGTTTTGCGCCTCGATAATTTCCGCCGCAGCCTGTTCACCCGCTCGTATTCTTTTCTGTCACCGGTTCTCTGGCAGCGCGCCGTGGCCGCACTCCCGGAAGCCGGGCGCCAGATCGCGACGATCTTCGATAACTGGATACAGCGTGTCGGCCAGCAACTCCCGGCCTTCTTGGGCGTTGTCGGCGCGACGTTGTTCGTCGGTTTCGGCCTGCAGATCCTGTCCCGGCGCATACGTCGCAAGCTTCGGCATGAAGGCGACCGGGCGCCGAAGACGTTCCCGGAGCGGGCACTCGTCGCAAGCCTCGAAGCGCCGCTGCGTCTGTTGCCGAAGGTGACGGCGGCCGCGGTTGCGTATGCGGGCCTGGATTATCTCAACCTTCTGTACCTGCAGGTCGAGGATATCGCCAATGCGCTCTTCAAGGCGATCATCATACTTGCCGCCGGCACCGCCTTTACCACGGCTTATCTTCAGCCCGCGCGGCCCGATTGGCGTCTGATCGACCTGGGCGACCAGGCTGCCTGGCGCGTTCGCCGGATCCTGCGCTACGCGACGATCCTGTTCGCCATCGATGTGTTCGCTCGGGAAGTGATCGGCGCGTTGTTCCTGCCGTTGTCGGTCAACATTCTCTGGACCTCCATCGTCAGCCTGCTCTTCGCGGCCCTATTCGTGAAGGCGGCACGCACCGATGTAACGCTCTCCGAAGCCACAGGTCCGCGCGTCGCCTTTCTGGCGTCGACGGCGCACAAATTGCCCTTGGCGCTGGTAACGCTCGCGATTTTCGGAGGCATCCTCACCGGGTACGCCGCTCTGGCGCACTATGCCGCGACGCGGACGCTGATTATCTCGACGGCGGCGTTCCTCATCGTGATTTTCTATCTGTCGAACCGCGCCATCGCGGCCGAGCCCGACAGCTATGGAGCATCCGAGCCGACATCTGGCACCGAAAATGCCGTGACCATGCCGATTGGGCTGCGCCGACGGCTGGCACGCGGCCTGTCCATCGTGCTCGACATTGTGCTCTTCCTGCTTTCGGTGCCATTGGTCCTGCTGGCCGTTGGCTTCGACCCGGCGGAGATCACGACGCTTTCGAACCGGGCGTTGTTCGGATTCGAGATCGGCGGCGTCGAGATATCGCTCGTGCGCATCGGCTTCGCCATCGGCTTTTTCGCCGCCATCATCCTGTTGACCGGGATGCTGCAACGCTGGCTGGGCGAGACCGTTCTGCATCCCTCGCGCACCGAACAGGGGTTGGGCAACTCGATCCGCACCGGTGTCGGCTATCTCGGGTTCATCGCCGCCGCTCTGGTCGGACTGTCCTATGCCGGCCTCGACATCACCAATCTCGCGATCGTGGCCGGCGCTCTGTCGGTGGGTATCGGTTTCGGCCTGCAGTCGATCGTCAACAACTTCGTGTCGGGCCTGATCCTTCTCGTCGAGCGCCCCATCAAGGTTGGCGACTGGATCAAGGTCGGCGATATCTCCGGCTACGTCCGGCGCATCTCTGTTCGTTCCACCGAGATCGAGACCTTCGACCGGGCGAGCGTCATCATCCCGAACTCGGAACTGATCAGCGGTACGGTGACGAACCTGACGCTGCGCAACGCCCTGGGACGCATCACCATTCCCGTCGGCGTCTCTTACGGGACCGATCCGGAGGTGGTGCAGAAAGTGCTGCTGGAATGCGCCGCCGAGTGCAAAAGCGTGGCCCGGCATCCGGCCCCGTTCGTCGTGTTCGAGGACTTCGGCGCCAGTTCGCTCGATTTTTCGTTGCGCTTCTTCGTCTCGGACGTCAGTTCGTCGTTGTCGTCGGCAACCGAGGTCCGCATGTCGATCCTCAAGCGGTTCAGGGAGCACGGCATCGAGATCCCCTTCCCGCAGCGCGATCTCAATCTGCGGGACCTTTCCGCCGTGCGCGGGCTTTCCCTCGGCGCGGCGGCCGGGGAAGACCGCGAACCGGACATTGCCGAGAAGAGCAGCGAGACCGGGAGCAACGGCGGCGGCGCGCCAGCGAGCTGAGTACGCCTCGCGCGATAGGTGTCACTGGCGCTCGCCGTCGCTCCCCGTCCTGTGCAGCGCGGACACGGACGAAAGCGCCAGCGCGTGGGAAGCGGCCTCCGCGCTCGTCAGGGAGCGTTTGAAGTGGCAATCTCGCGGCGACGTCAGCCGCCGACGGGAGGGATTTGTCCGGTGCCGCTCTACCTCGCCAGCCTCATCATCGGTATCCTCGCCGTCCTCGCGGGTTGCGTCCGGCGGGCCGCGATCGGGTTCGGGATCGCGATCTCGGTCGCCGCGCCGGTATTCGGGCCGCAGATCGCGGGTGCCGACCGTGCGTTCGCGCAGGCGAGATCCGAGCCGGGCGATGACACGTCTGAGGGCGGGCATTACACCATCGCCGTGCACCTGAGCTCCGAAGGCACGGGGCGCGAGGCTCTGGCAATCCGTGACTTCGTGGAGCACCGCAAACGGGCGATCAATGCGGCCGGCGGCATCCTCGGTCGACGGCTCAAGGTGACGTTCTTCGACGACGAAGGGGATGGGGCTAAAACCGCTGCGAATGTCGCCGACATGCTTTCCGATCCTCGGCTCATCGGCGGTCTCGGCATCTGGAGTTCGTCGCGCGGCGCCAATGTGGTCGACAGCATCGGCGCCTCCGGTGTCCCGTTCATTTCCGAAATGTCGGTGGAGACGCTGTTCGCCGATCACCCGCGCGTTTATTCGCTGGCCCATTCCGTCCGGGACGAAGTCTCGGTGCTGATCGCGCTGGCGGGACATGCCGGCGTCGAAAGCGTCGCCTACATGGGGCTCGACAACGACCGGTTCACCGCCGCCTATGCGGGTTATCTGCAATCGACACCCGATGCGCCGCGCCTTGGCACACTACGCTGGGAAAGCGGCGACAGCCTCGATAGCGATGCCGGGATGGATGCCGCTATCGACGCGGCGCTGGCCAATGGACCGCAACTCGTCGTCCTGGCGCTGGGATCGCGGCTCGGCGCGCGTGTCCTTGAGCGCATGACGGCGCGCGGTCTCGATATCCCGGTCTTCGTCTCCTACGGCAATATCGGCAGTATCTTCGATGCGGCTCCAAATGCACGCGACTACAAGGGGATACTCTACGAGGTATCCTCCGGCGGCGTCGCCAACCTCAATAACGAGCGCATCGAGAGCCTAACGCGCGACCTCGGCCTCACCAAGCGAACCGGGACCGGTATCGGGCGGGGCTATTCCGCGCGCGAGCTGGGCTATGGCGCCCGCTACGCGGACCTCGCCGAATTGATGGCGGAAGCGGCCGGCGGGGCGGTCGCGTCGTTGGGAGCCGGCGAAGGGGACCGCCAGCCGAGCCGGGACATCGCGGATATCCGCCAACGCGTTGCGGCCGGCCTCGAAGGCTTGCGGGAAGGACATCGGTATTGGCAGGGACGGGCCCAGTACTGGACGTTCAGCGCCGACCGCTCGACGTCCGAACGCGCCATGCTGTTGTGGCGCTCCCCCGGGCAGGGCCAGGCCGTTCTACACCCCACGCAGTTCCTGCGGATCGACAAAGAGATGCGCCGGGTGCCCGTTCTCTACCTGCATCTCGACATGGTGCGGATGTTCGAGGTGGACACCAACGAGCGGAGGTTCGACGCCGAGTTCTATCTGACGCTCAGGTCGCACGCGGATCTGCGGTTCGAATCCATCGACTTCACCAATGCCTACCGGACCAATCTCGCCGCTGAGCCGATCCGCTGGCGCGAGGTCGCCACCTACCGGGACGATCCGCAAGGCCGCCTCGGGGTTCGGCGGATCTACCACGTTACCGGCCGCTTCGCTTTCGAACCCCGACCTCGCGAAATATCCCTTCGACGAACAGCTCGTCACGATCTCTTTTCAGCCTGCCGATTCCCGTTCGATCTTCATCCTGCAGCCGCCCGGCGAGGCTTTGCGCAGCAAGACGTTCAATGTGGAGGACTGGAGCCTCGTTTCGCATTACGTCGGCACGACGGACCGTATCATTACATCCGTGCGCGGGGCCAATCTCGAAGAGCACGTCGTGCCCTATTACAATTTCAATTACACCTGGGTGATGCGGCGCGAGGTCATCGATTATCTTGTGCGGGTCATCGTGCCGCTGAGTTTCATTTTGATCGTCGCCTATCTTTCGGCTTTCATTCCACGCCGCGAATTCAACGCCACTATCGCCATTCAAGTCACGGCGCTCTTGTCGGCGATCGCGCTTTATTTCGCACTCAATCAGCCGAACTCGGACGAGGTGACGCTTTCGGATAAGATCTTCGTTTCCGCCTACGCAATCGTGTCGTTGATGATCGCGCTGTCGATCTTCGAGATCGATGAAGGTATATCGGACGAGGAAGCCACGGCGCGGGCCGGCGGCTCGCGTGGGCCGCACCTGACCACGTTGAGGGCGACCCAAATCTATGTCGTGCCGTTATTGACGCTTGCCGTCATCGGCTGGCTGATTGCTTCGGCCGCAACCGACCGCAGCATTTCAGAAGGCATCCGGGAAATCGTCCGGCTCGGTC
This sequence comes from Filomicrobium sp., assembly GCA_965226995.1. Classification (GTDB taxonomy): domain Bacteria; phylum Pseudomonadota; class Alphaproteobacteria; order Rhizobiales; family Hyphomicrobiaceae; genus Filomicrobium. Next base: position 340,567 of record CBDDFK010000004.1, on the reverse strand, counting down.
TTCTGGCCTTTTCCGATTTCATGCATTGAGATCGCGGACGGCCGTTATCTCACCGTGACCGGCGAGCCCGACGGCAACGCGGTCAGGCACACCGTGGCGATGGCGGTCCAGTGGCTGTGTTGCGCGGATGGAAACAACCGGCTTCCGCGTAAGCGCCGGGTTCATTCTTTTTTGGGGAGCCGTTTTCACGGTGGCGGGGAATCCCGCGACCGTTCCATAAGGCGCTGGCGAAGGGGTACGGTTCGAGAGAAATGCCAGCCCCATCGAAACGATTGCCAGGCCGCCGATGATCGCGCTCTGCAAGACCACCGTGTGAAGCCGGTCCGGAATTGCGAATTTTCTGGCGCGTGCTGTGAGCATGACAGGCAAACCTTCGTAGAGCTCCTCTTTTCTAAAGGTCGCCGAAAAAGAATTGAGCAATCGTAAATACACGTGCGGAAACGAAACGTTTTCAAATGCGCTGTCGCCGCTTTACCGCTTCGATCAGACAACGGCCTTTTTTCAAACTCGGGAAACGAAAAAGGCCCCGCCGAAGCGGAGCCTTTTCGATGGTGCTGGAAAAGCGAAGAGCCGGCCCAATGGACCGGCTCCACCGCAGAGTAGGTAGCGTTCAGATCAGAAGTTGATCAGAGCGCCGAACTTGACCATGTGCAGTTCTTCGAGGCCGACGTTCGCGCCAGCCGTGGCGATTTCGCCATCGAACTGCTGGTACAGCAGCCAAAGCGACATGGCGGCGGCATCGATTTCCTGCACGGCACCGAGGCCCCAGCGGTCGATCTCGGTACCCGTTGCACCGGCGGCGACGAGTTCCGGGGAAACCATGTCTTCCATGCGGTGATAGAAACCGTAGAGGGACAGAGTGACCGACGGTCAGGAACTTGCGACGCACACCGGCTTTCAGCATCCAGTGATGGCCGTTATCCGCGACGGCTTCAACAGCGCCGGGGCGAGGCCGATACGGTTCGCGCTGTCGGCGTTGTCCAGGTATTCCTGGCGCGAAAGCGCCGTAGAGGAAGAGACCCGAGGAAACGTGCTGAGCGTAGGCGCCGACCTGGAAGTAGCCGACATCTTTATCGTTGTCGTTGAAGGCAACGTTCAGCGAGTTGTCCGTCGTCTGCGTGTAGGCGGCAGCGGCGGCGAGTTTGAAGTCGCCCATCGTGCCGGCGTAGCGCAGCGCGACATCCCACATGTCGTCTTCACCCCAGGACGCCGAGGCCGAGAAGCCGGCGAAGGTCGGAGTGTCGTAGCGAACGACGTTGAGGGTCTGACCGTTACAGTCGCCGCCGATACCGGTGGAGATCGTGTGGCAGTAGCCCATGTCGCCCCAGGTCACGAACGGGAACAGACCGGCCGTGCCGAGATAGCCGCCAGCGATGCGGTTGTTGCCGTTCTCGGTGCGGACGGCGTAGCCGGCGCCTTCGAACATCACCCAGTTGGCGGGAACGAGCGAGCCCGAACCGTCAGCGAGGATGGCAACGTTATCGGACGCCTGCGACTGACGGCCGACGCTGATCTTACCGAGACGCTTGCTCTTGATGTGCCAGGCGGCGACCAGGATCGAAACCGTGTTGCCAGCTTCATCGGAGTCCTGGTTCTCGAGGACCAGCGGGTCTTGATCGCGGGCTTCGATGTGCAGGGTGTAACCGGCGCTCCACTCAGCGTTGATCTGCGCATCGCCGATGAACTTGAAGTGCGTCGAGAGGGTGTTGCCGATGCCCTGGACGTAGACGTTCGACTCATGGCCGTCGTCCCACCACATGACCTGCTCGGCGACCCAGCCGGAAACCGTCAGGGAAACCTTGCGGTTGCCCTTGCGGGCCGTCGTGGCTTCGAGCTCTGCAACGCGCTCTTCGAGGTCAGCACAGCAGTCTCCCCCGAAGTCGGCAGCTTGTGCCCCGGTCACAAAGCTGCCCGCCAAAAGGCCGGCGGCCAGGAGGGCGCTCAGGCTGTATTTGTTCATGGACTATCTCCTAGTCTGCGTTGGTTACTTATTGGCGGACGGTTCTTTCAACGCATTACTTCGTGCCGCACTTCGTCAGCACGGCAGAGACTCGGAACAACGGTTGCCGCTTGATTGGGGAACGTGCTCGATTCGCGTTGCGCTCACAATCAGATGCTCGCGGGGGCGATGCGTGCGGGTGATAGTGTGACCGAGCCGCAACTTATTGTGCAGCCTGATTAACCTTCGTGCAGGGTCAGGCGCGGCTCCGCGAGAGGCGATCGGACGGTCTGTTTTTTCCATTCGCCCGGCGTTTTCGCAGGCGGACAGATAGTATTCCTGACCGGCAGAGGTAATTTTTACTGAGTACGGATCCTGCAGCATTCAGGTTGCGATCAATAATGGTTAACCGGCGACTTGGAGATCGCTCGGCATAACGGCCCTTGACCATGGACCATGAAGGGGGTGCGAGGGAGAGGCCGGCAGCGCACCCGATCACCCGGGGGGCGCCTTTAAACGAAACCCCGGCAGGTCAGGAGGCATTTCCCGTCGTTCGAGCGTGAATGGGGCAATGGGGCAATGGGGCAGGACGAGGGACCGCTTACCCCGACCGGCTTGGAAAACGCCTCGGCTCTCCGCGCGGATGTACCATGGCGCCGCATAAAACGAGGGACGAGAAAGGAGACCAGAAACAAGAAGGGGCCAATGGCGAAAAGGCGCTGAGGGTAGGTAAGCACGAAAAAACCGCCCCGGCGAACCGGGACGGTCTTTAACTTAGGTCGTTCGTTCGAAGGCTGCGATCAGAAGGCGATCAGAGCGCCGAACTTGACCATGTGCAGTTCTTCGAGGCCGACGTTCGCACCGACTGCGCCGATCTCACCGTCGAGCTGCTGATACTGGAGCCACATGGACATGGCGGCCGCATCGATTTCCTGCACAGCGCCAACACCCCAGCGCTGGATTTCGGAACCGGTCGCGCCCAGGGCAATCAGGTCAGGCGACAGCATGTCGTTCATCTGACCGTAGAAGCCGTAGGCGACCGTGTGACCGAGCGCGTTCCACTTCTGACGGATACCAGCTTTGACCATCCAGTGGTCGCCGTTGTCCGCCAAGCGCTCAACCGTACCGGCGGCGAGACCGAAGGCCGGGCTGACCGCGTTGTTTACGTATTCCTGACCCCAGGCACCGTAAACGAAGAGGCCGGTCGGCACGTGCTGCAGGTAGGCACCGGTCTGGAAGTAGCCGATGTCCTTGCCGATGTCGGCGCGGCCGACGTTCAGCGTGTGGTCGGTCGTTTCCGAGTACGCTGCGACAGCCGCGACACGGAAAGCACCGAGTTCACCGGCATAACGCAGAGCGACGTCCCACATGTCGTCTTCGCCCCACGAAGCCGATGCCGAGAAGCCGGCGAAGGTCGGGGTATCGTAGCGAACGACATTGAGGGTCTGACCGTTACAGTCGGCGCCGATGCCCGTCGAAATCGTGTGGCAGTAGCCAAGGTCGCCCCAGCTCACAACGTTCGGAAGACCGATCGTGCCCAGGTAGCCGCCAGGGATGAAGTTGTTGCCGTTCTCGGTGCGGACACCGTAGCCGGCGCCTTCGAACATCACCCAGTTGGCCGGAACCAGCGAACCCGATCCATCGACAAGGATGGCCGCGTTATCGGAGGCCTGCGACTGGCGGCCGACGGTGATTTTACCGTAGGTATTGCTCTTGATGTGCCAGGCTGCGGTCAGGATCGAGACAACGTTGCCTGCTTCATCGCTCGTCTGGTTTTCAAGAACGAGCGGGTCCTGGTCGCGGGCTTCGATGTGCAGCGTGTAACCAGCGCTCCAATCCGAGGTGATCTGTGCACCGCCGGAGAACTTGAAGTGCGTGGAAAGCGTGTTGCCGATGCCCTGGACGTAAACGTTCGACTCCTGGCCGTCGTCCCACCACATGACCTGCTCAGCCACCCAGCCGGAAACCGTGAGTGAAACTTTGCGATTGCCCTTGCGGGCGGTCGTGGCTTCCAGTTCCGCAACGCGCTCTTCGAGATCGGCGCAGCAATCGCCGCCGAAGTCCGCAGCCGATGCGCTGGTGACGCCGAAGCATCCGGCCAGCAGGCCGGCGGCCGCGAGGGCGCCTAGGCTCTTCTTATTCATTCCCCTACTCCCGTCTTAATCGGTACCAGGCCGGGAGCACGCGACTTGCCGCACTAACGCCCCGAACGACCCAAACCACTCTTCTTCAATCGGCAACCTAGCTGGATGTCTACTGACCAAGTGCCGACTGCCATCCTCACTTATGCAGAATTATTCCCGCTTGCCTATCACCGCAGCGACGAGTGTAAAGCATTTGAAACGCCTTGTTGCTTGACAGCCACGATGTAGCGATTCGCCTTTTGGACAGTTGCTAGGCGTTCTGCCCGTCTGTCTTGCGCCGCCAGACCTTGGATACGATCTCCGGGCGCAGGTCCGGGAAGGCCTCGTAGAAGACGTGGCGAGCCCTCGGCGGTTTGGCCTCGATGAAGGGCAATGGGCGGCAGATCGACAAGGCGGCGACGCCGAGTCTGGCCGTCAGAGCGCCGTTGAACGCGCCCTCGCCGAGCTTCGATGACACCCGCCGCAACATGTCCTGGCCGAAGAACTGGCCCCACAGATCGTCGGTCAACGCTATGGCGCCGGTGGCCGCGATGTGGCCGACGATCCAGGAAAACAGGCGCAAGCCGCCGAAAAAGCCCGGCCGGCCGCCGTAGGCTCCGGCGAGCCGCCGGACCATGCGCAGGTTCTCGAAAAGGACGAACAGCACGACGATAAAGGCAATCGGAACGACCGCGGTGACAACGCCCACGCGCCGGGCGGATTCATAAATGAGCCGTTTGGCCTGGTTGTCGGCCTCCTCGAGAAGCACGCGGTCGGCAAGCCCGAGGAGAGACCTTGCATCGCGCTGGTGGCGCTCTTCGTCCCGGAAGCGGTCGAGCGCCCAGCGCGTGTCGCGGCGACCGGCCATCAGGCGCTTGAGGTCCGAGACCGTGCGGCGGGCGAGCTTCAGGTCGTCGCTCTGGGCGGCCTTGTTGGCTTCGCTTCTCACGCGGCCGAGGCGGGCGAGCCGCCAAAGACCGAAGAGTTCGCGCAACAGCATCGCCGCGATCGCCACCACGATGATCGCGGCGAGCGCCCACGCCGTCCATCCGAGCCAGTCGTCGCGCATCAGGGCGACGGAGACAAAACGTGTGTACCAGAGCGTAAGGGCCAGCGTTGCGAGCCCGAGCGCCGCCGAGAGAAACATGCTCAGCCAGCCGATCGAACTGCGCTTGTCCGGCGGTGTTGGCGAAGCGTCGGCCAGCGGCGATCCCAGGCCGGTCTCGTCGTCTTCGGCGGCATCATCCGCTCCGCCGCCTGCGAGGGCCTCATCGTCGAACTCGTCGTCCGGCTGCGGCTGAGAGATCTTGAGGGCCGGATCGTCAGCGTCGAAAACGCGCGGTTTGCGGCCCTTGGCATCAGAGGTCATGGCAGGCGGTCCCCGAACAGATAGGCGATGGTTCGCCCCAGGCCGATATGCGGCCAGCGCATTGGTGCGCCCGAGCGTCCGGCGTCCCCCGAAAGCGGCGGCGGGCGGAAGCGGACGAAACTGTAATCCTCCGGCGTCGCCTTTTCGGCGTCGAAGGCATCGAGCGGGTCACGTGGCAAGTCGCCCGGGAAGACGACCGCCGGGGTGGCGCCGTCGAACCGGCGGCCGCTCACCGTCTCGCCGTCGACGGGAATACCGCGGATGCAATGATACGTCTCCTCACCGGCGGCGCGATCGACATCCTCGGTCGCGCGCAAGGCCGCCAACGCGACGCAGCGGAAATCGGCGCCGGCCTGTTCGGCCCGCTGGGCGGCGCGCGAAACGGCCTTCTGCAAAACGGCTTCCAGGCGGCGGTGCGAGGTGTGGTGGATATGATCGGCCTTGGTGGCGGCGAAGAGGATGCGGTCGATGCGCCGGCGCAGGATGAAAGATAGCCAACTGTTCCGGCCGGGCCGGAAAGCCTTCATGACGCCGTCCAGCCCCTGTTCGAGATTGGCGAGCGCTTCGGCGCCGCCGTTGAGGGCTGTCAGCGCGTCGATCAACACGATCTGGCGGTCGAGCCGGGAGAAGTGCTTCTCGAAAAATGGCCGGACGACGTTCTGCTTATACTTCTCGTAGCGCCGGGCCAGCATGGCGTGGAGCGTCTGCCCGCCGGGAGCCGGGCCGGCTTCCGCAGGCAATGCCAACGGGAAGAAGGTCAACTGCGGGGAGCCTTCCAAGTCGCCGGGGAGAAGAAACCGCCCCGGGCCCAGCGCCGCGCGTGAGGGGTCGGCCTGCCGGGCCGTGGTGATGTAGTCGGTGTAGATCTTCGCGCCTTCTATGGCGACCTGTTCGTCGGCCGGGCCGCCAGCCTCGACCGTGTCAAGAAAGGCGAGGAAATCCCGGGAATGAGGGGCGAGACCCTCACCGCGCGCCACGAACACGGCGTCGCGGGACCAGGCGTGGTAATCGAGGTCGAGCAGGCCGAGGTCGATCAGCCATTCTCCTGGGTAGTCGATGATGTCGATGTGCAGCCGTTGCCCGAGACCGAGCGTGCGGCTGAAAGCATCTTCGGGCGTCCATTCGAATGTGAGCCGTAACTGACTGATCCGTCGTGTGCTCTCCGGCCAGTGCGGCGGCGATGCGGTGAGGGCCGCCAGATGTTCCTCATAGGCAAAGCGTGGAACGTCGTCGTCCGGTTGCGGCTCCAGGTAGGCACGGAAACCGTCAATGCCGGCGAGCCGACGGAAGGCGGGATCGGCACCGCCGTCCTTCAAGGTTCTGACAAGGCTGGTAATGAAAACGGTCTTGCCCGAGCGCGAAAGACCGGTGACGCCGAGGCGCAGGGTCGGTGTCAGGTAATCGCTGACCGCGGCGCCAAGGTCCCCGATCATCCGGGTCGGATCGGAAGATAGCGTCGGCAGCTTCACGGTCTAAGGCCTCTCTTCGGGCGAGGTGATGCGTCTGTGTCCAAGGGCCGGCTCTGCAATCGCCGCGACGGTCGATTTCCTGGGAGAGCGTGCGGGGTGCCGCGCGAAACGCTTTCCGGCGGACACCGGCTCTACTGCTGTTCGCGCCGCCGGGAGAGAAAGGCAAGGCGCTCGAACAGTTGCACATCCTGCTCGTTCTTGAGGAGTGCGCCATGGAGTGGCGGGATCAGCTTGCGCGGATCGGTCTGCCGCAGCGTTTCCGGAGAAATATCCTCGTTAAGCAAAAGCTTTATCCAGTCGAGAAGTTCGGATGTCGACGGGCGTTTTTTCAGCCCTGTCACCTCGCGCAGCTCGTAGAACACGCGCAGGGCCTCGGAAACGAGCCGCTGCTTGAGGCCGGGAAAGTGAACCTCGACAATGTCGCGCATGGTTTCTTCGTCGGGGAACTTGATGAAGTGGAAGAAGCAGCGGCGCAGGAAGGCGTCGGGCAGTTCCTTCTCGTTGTTGGAGGTGATGATGACGATGGGCCGCTGCCGTGCTTCGACCGTCTCGCCGGTCTCGTAGACGTGGAACTCCATGCGGTCGAGCTCCTGCAGAAGGTCGTTGGGGAACTCGATATCCGCTTTGTCGATCTCGTCGATGAGAAGCACCGGCCGCTCGTCCATGACAAACGCCTCCCACAGACGGCCGCGCTTGATGTAGTTGGCGATATCGCGGACACGCTCGTCACCGAGCTGGCTGTCGCGCAGCCGCGAGACGGCGTCGTACTCGTAAAGCCCCTGCTGTGCCTTGGTCGTCGATTTGACGTGCCACTCGATCAGCGGCGCGCCCAACGCCTTGGCGACCTCGACGGCCAGCACCGTTTTGCCCGTGCCCGGTTCGCCCTTGACGAGCAACGGCCGCTCCAGGGTGATGGCGGCGTTGACGGCGATCCTCAGGTCATCGGTGGCGACGTATCTTTCGGTGCCTTCGAACTTCATGGGGCCTCGGCTCGCGGTTGTCACTTGGAGCCACGGTCCTAGCATTCCCCTACGCGGCTTGGTAGCCCGCCGCGACCCGATGGTTCGAGCGCGAAGCCGGTCGATCCAAAACGGCGCGGATAAAAAAATGGCGCCACTCCCTGGGTGGGAAGAGTGGCGCCGAGGCTGGGTAGTCGGGTCGACCGGAAGCGACGGCATCGCGCGGCGTGGGTGAGGCGCCGGGATGGGCTCGTTCGGCACAACGAGGCGGGAGAGCATAATCGTCGAAGCGCACGGGTGTCGTCGAAGCGCAATCTGCCGAACGTGGGTTTCGCGGCCACCCCGAGCGGGGCGGTTTCCGGCCGGAGTCAGAAATGGTCTGGCGTGCAATATCCTCCTTGGAACTGGTCCCTTGTTTCGCAGCTTCACCGGACATCCTGTCGGGGCCGGCTTGAAGGGAACTGTAGCAGGCACCCCTGAATGCAACCTTAAAGCGCATAATAAGTTAATTTGCAAACTTAGGTGGTAATATTCGCGCAAGGCGCGGCGCAATTGAACGTTGTTTCTTCGAAATTTCCACGGCGTTCCGGGACTGAGCGTGTGTGCCCGAAACCGTGCCCTTTCTGTCTCCGTATCAGGTGTTTGGCGGCACTGACTGCGTTAGGGGCGTGGCCATCCTCAGGAAGCTTTTCGCTAACCGCCGGAGTTTCTTGACACGGGGTAGGTGCCGCCTACATACGGTTGCCCATGTAGAGGGGCCGGCGGCTCGTCCCACGCGCGCAACGGGGAAATTAGTCTAACCGTTGCCATGATAGCGAGACACACGTCGGCCACGGACCGGAAGCGACTCAGCACCGGCCGTGCCCATTGGAGATAACGATGAGCAAGCGCGACATGAAACTGGCCGCATCGAGCGGATCGCGCGCGGAGGCCGGTGGCGACGGCGACGCAAAGCTCGCGTCGATCCGCATCGATCCGGATTACCGCCCGAGCGACGACGAGCCGTTCATGAACGAACGGCAGCAGGCGTATTTCCGCGCCAAACTGTTGAGGTGGAAAGAAGATATCATCGAGGAAACGCGGCTCACGCTGGCGGAACTCACCGCGCAGTCGCAGCAACATGCGGATCTCGCCGACCGGGCCACGTCCGAGACCGACCGCGCCCTTGAGCTGCGCGCTCGCGACCGGCAGCGCAAGCTCGTCTCCAAGATCGACGCGGCGTTGTCGCGGATCGACGATGGCAGCTACGGCTACTGCGAGGAAACCGGCGAACCCATCGGCCTCAAGCGGCTCGATGCCCGTCCGATCGCTACGCTATCGCTCGAAGCGCAAGAACGCCACGAGCGCCGCGAAAAGGTTTACCGCGAAGACTGACGGCTGCCGTGAAATTTGCCGCGTTCGCTCTTTTCGTTACGAACAACCGCCGACGCCGTGGCCTGAACGCTCTGCGGTGATTGGGGAAGCACGGCTGCCTGCCAAATCGATGCTCCGGCCGCTTCATACGAAACATTCCATAGTGCCGAAGCCGGCCCCGCTGCCGCTGCCTCTCACCCTCGCTTCGCTCGACCTCCCCCCACTATAGCTTCTCCGCATTACGCGGAATCGCATCGCCAGCCCGCTCCCCCGCCCGGCCACACAAGGAAGTATCGTATTTGTGTGGCCGGGCGGGGGAGCGGGTGGTTCAGCCTAAACCTGAAAGGGAATAATGGTGAGAGAACAGCGTCATACGCTTAGTTGCTCCGGGCAACCTCCACGAGGTTATCGGAGAACGATGGCGCGTGGCCCATGTCGGTGAACTCCGCCGAGCTTATGGAATTCACCGTCCCATCGTTGAGCTGGCGCCAGTAACCCAGGGTTGCCACCACGACGCCGGGCTGAACGTCGTCGGTGATACGCGCCACGCCCTTGAAGGCGCCGCGGTCGTTCTTCACCGTGACGCGCTCGCCATCCAGGATGCCGCGCGCCTTGGCGTCGGCGTCGCTGATCAGCACGAACTGCTCGCCCTGGGCTTTCTGCTTGTCGGCCATGTTGGCGTAGCAGGAGTTCAGGAACGCGTGGCTCTTGGGCGAGATGATGTTAAGCGGATAGCGCTGGGCGAGACCGTCGTTGGTGGCGGGAGATTCGCGCGGCGGTGTGTAATCCGGCAGCGCATCGAGAGGCTCGCCGGGCTGGAAGCCTTCGTACATCTGGCGGAAGGGGCCGGCGACGAAGTTCACGGCGTCCGGCACCTCGAACTGGCATTTACCCGACGGCGTGGGGAAGTTCCCCTCCTTATGGGGGCAGCGGTCATCGGGCGTGCCAACCTTGAGACGGGCAAAGCCGTGTTTCCTCAAATAGTCGAGATCGATGCCCTCACAGGCCGGTGCGTCCCAGTCGACATAGTTTTCAAGGCACTCGGAGTCGGACCACTTGAAGTTCTCCTCCTCGAAACCGAAGCGGGCAGCCAGTTGCCGGAAGATTTCGTTGTTCGGAATCGCTTCGCCCGGGGGCTCGACGCATTTCTGGTTGTAGGTGAGATAGAGATGACCCCAGGACAGGATCATGTCCTCCATTTCGGCACCCATGGCAGCGGGTAGAAGGATGTCCGCGTAGGAGGCCGTGTCGGAAACGAAATGCTCGGCGGACACGAGGAACAGATCCTCGCGCTTCAGCCCCTCGACGATCTTGTCGGTCTCGGGCGCCTGGGTCACCGGGTTCGAATTCCAGCACATCATCGACATGATCGGCGGATCGAGCTGCATTTCGCCGGTGAGCGCCCTGCCGATCTGCAGATTGTTGACGACGCGCGTGCCTTCTGGAACCAGATCCGGCCGGCAGATGACGTCGAACTTGTAGGGGTGTTCCCAGACCGGAAACTGGGTAACGCCGCCGCCGACATGACGCCAGGCGCCCGTCAGCGCCGGGATACAGGTGACGGCGCGAATGGTCTGGCCGCCTCCGTGGTGACGCTCGAGGGCGACGCCCATGCGGATGGCCGCCGGCTGGCTTGTCGCAAGTTCACGGGCGAAGCGGCGGATATCGTCGGCATCGACCCCGGTGATGGCGGCGGCCCATTCGGGGGTGCGGTCGGCGGCGCGTTCCTTAAGGGCGTCAAAGCCCACCGTATGGTTCTCGACATACTCTTTGTCTGTCAGGTCCTCGGCGATCAGCGTGTTTATCACCGCCATGGCCAGCGCGCCGTCCGTGCCGGGCTTCGGACAGATGTGCCAGTCGGCCTCTTTCGCCGTGCGCGAGCGGTAGGCGTCGACGACGACAACCTTGGCGCCGGCTTTCTGCGCTTCCTTGACGATCGCCCAGTGGTGAAGGTTCGTGGAAACGCTGTTGCAGGCCCAGATCACGATGTATTTCGAGTGGATGTAGCTTTCCGGGTCGAGGCCCGCCGTCGGGCCGACCGTCATGAGCCACGCGGTGCAGGAACCTTCTCCGCAGAAGGTGCGCTCGCAGACCGTCGCGCCGAGCCGGTTGAAGAAGGCGTCTGCGCCGTTCAGCCCATGCACCAAGCCCTGGTTGCCCAGATAGCTGTAAGGGATGATCGCCTGTGCGCCGTACCGGTCGATGATCTCTTTCCAGCGCGTGACGATGGTATCGAGCGCCTCGTCCCAGGAGATCCGCTCGAATTGCTTCGAGCCCTTCGGACCGACCCGCTTCATCGGATAAAGCAGGCGATCGGGATGATAATGGCGCTTCTCGTAGTCCTTCAGCTTCACGCACAGACCACCGCGGGTCATCGGGTGATCGGGATTGCCGCGCACGCTCTTTAACTGGCCGTTCTCCACCTCGAACAACATCGAGCAGGTATCGGGGCAATCGTGCGGGCATCCGCCATAGAAGACGTGGGTTTTCGGGTGTTCCGTCACGGGTTTCCTCCAGAAATCGCCACCGCCTCCTTATTGTGAAGGTCTTCGAACTGGAGGCGCGTTTCATTGCCAGAATGACCGCACCTCGTTGCGGCTGCAAACCTTTTCTATGTGCGCCTGCAATACGCCGCTCCACGGGAGCATCGCCCAGACTTCGCCAGCCATTTAGCGGACCGCGAATTCTTCGCCGACGGCGACGATGTCGCGGATTTCGGACTTGAATCGGCGAAACGTGCTATCCAATTGCCAAAGTCGCGCAACCTCCGCGATAAACGTGCGTTCCGCTGCTGCCCGCCGGGAAGCGTCTGCCATGGTCCAATCGAATCAGAACGTCCTGCACGTCAGCCTCAACCGTATCGCGATGGCGTCGCTGCTCGTGGCGCTGATCGGTATAGGTGCTTTCGCGCTTTTCTTAGCGATCGACGAAGCCGGCGACGAAGCGCGGGTCACGACCGGCACGATCGAGCATGTCGAGCGTAATGAGATTGGCTCGTCGCCCAACGTGCATTTGCGCGTGGAGCTGCCGGATGGCCGTCACGTTTCGCTCGTCACGCATGCGCGACGCGAGTTCAAAGCCGGTGACCGCATCCGCCTCACCGAGCATCACGACCTGATCGGTCGCACGACGTTCGTGGTGCGCGAGTGAAGATGCTTCGCTCCATTCTTCTCGCTCTAGTTCTTGCGCTCGGCTTATCGAGCATGGCGCCGGGGCCGGAAACCTTCGGCGCGCTTGCCACTCAACTTCAGAACGGCGACCGCGAAGGCAATCCCTGCGGCGCCAACAGGTCGTTCATTCAGGCGACCGAAGCCGGCGAGGCCGCCGCCGATGACGCGCCGCCGCCTCCCTCCCTTTCGCCCGCCCTCGCCCAACGTGCGAAGAGCGGGAAATCCTTATCCCTTTGCTTTGAAGCGCCACTGGCGTTCCGAGACCGGGCCAATCGTGCGCGCGGTCCTCCTACCCGGGGTTCCTCGGCTTAATCGCCTTTTCCAACTGCTGCTTAATTCAATTCGCCGCCCGGCCGGCCGCTTCATTGCGTGCCGCCCTTGCCGGTGCTGGCCTGTACTTGGACGCAACTCCCATGAAAGAAGCAAAACTCGATGCTTCCACGTCGGAAACCCCGGCCGATCCGGCGGCGCCCGAAACGCAAGCCGCAAGTGTGTTGGCCATGACGCTGTTCTGCGGCGGCTTCATTGCCTTGATGGTTCTGGTCGTCGTTGTGGAAGCCTTCAGACCGCACTGACGCATGGAACGCCCCGGCCGACTTTCGTGGCCGGACGGGCGCAGATGCAAGAAACGGATCGGATGCCCTCGCGGCAACCGATCCGTGCTCATGCGCGTTTCAACCCACCGCAACCCGGCGGTGGGCAAATAACGATTGACCTGGATGATCCGTAGCCAACCCATCTTTCTCAGCGTGGGCACGTTGTTGTGCATCGTCGCCAGCGCCATGCTGCTGCCGTGCATTGTCGATATCGGCGATGCGGACGCCGACTGGGAAGTCTTCGCCATGTCGGCGGCGATTACCACGTTCATCGGCGGCGCCCTCGTGCTCGCCGGGCGGGACGAGGTGACGGAAACGCTTTCCATCAAGGAAGGCTTCCTCCTGACGACGTCCTCATGGATCGCCGTCACCGCATTCGCAGCGCTACCTTTCATGGGCGTTGGCCTCGGTCCGGCGGACGCCTACTTCGAGGCGATGAGCGGGCTGACGACGACAGGCTCCACGGTCCTCACAAATCTCGACAGCCTGCCGCGCGGCATTCTTTTGTGGCGGGCGATTCTGCAGGGCCTCGGCGGGATCGGTATCGTGGTGACGGCGATCATCATCCTGCCGTTCCTGCGTATCGGCGGGATGCAGCTCTTCCAGACCGAAAGCTCGGACCAGTCCGAGAAACTGCTACCCCGCGCGGTGCAACTCGCAACGGCTTCAGCGGCGGTCTATGCCGGCCTCGTCGCGCTTTGCACCATCGCCTACAAGCTACTTGGCATGACAGGCTTCGATGCTCTGTGCCACAGTCTCGCGACGGTCTCCACGGGCGGGTTTTCCACGCATGACGCGAGTTTCGGTTTCTTCGGCTCGCCGGCGCTGGAATGGACTGCGGTCCTCTTCATGGTGCTCGGCGCTTTGCCATTCGTCTGCCTGATCGCGACGGCGCGCGGCCGCTCCGACGTTCTCATCAACGATGAACAGGTACGTGGCTTCGTGGGGTTCGCGGCGGGCACCTCTGCATTGCTAGCGCTCTGGCTTTCAACGTCGCTTGGAATGGTGTGGAGCGAGGCTTTGCGCACGGCCACATTCTCGGTCGTCTCGGTCGTTACCACGACCGGCTTCGCCACCAGCGATTACACCGCCTGGGGATCGATGCCGGTCGGGCTTTTCTTCCTGCTGACTTTCTGCGGCGGATGCGCGGGGTCGACATCGGGCGGGATCAAGACCTACCGTTTCCAGGTCACGGGCCGGCTCATCAAGCGGCACCTCGCCGTTTTGACCACACCGCACCGCGTTGTCCCGCTCGCCTATAACGGACGGCGCCTGCCGGACGACGCACCGTTCGCCATCGTTTCGTTTCTGGCGATCTACGTCTTTTCCGTCGGGATTTTCACGCTACTCTTAGCGGCGCTCGGCCTCGATCTCGTCACCTCGATTTCGGCTGCGGCGACCGCGGTCAGCAACGTCGGTCCCGGCCTTGGCGAGATCATCGGTCCGTCGGGGAATTTCGCGGCCCTGCCAGATACCGCGAAATGGCTTTTGTCCCTTGCCATGCTGATCGGACGGCTCGAGCTCTTCACCTTTCTGGTGCTTTTCCAGGCGGACTTCTGGGCGGCACTGATGCAAAAATTGCAACGGTCATTGCCTTGTCTGCGTCGCCTGTGAGGCCGGCGAGCGCCAATATTTAAAACGTCACATGAAAGACCGGCGCTGGGCGGTATAAAGGGGCAATCGCTCGCCATCGTCCGCGTGTTCGAAGCGGCCGTGGCGATGGCTAGAACGTTTGTCCTGGGGGTTGTGATGCGTGGCTTGGCATCGATTTCGCGATGGTTCTTCCAAGGGCTGGGCTTGGCGTCGTCGGTTGGCATCGTCCTTTTCGCGCATGCGGCCGAAACGGCGGCCGTCGCGCAGAACCTCCGGATCAATGAGCCGATCAAATTAGGGCTGCTTGCGGCTGGCACGCTCAACACCCCATTGGAGCAGGCGAAGAAGCCCGTTCTGAAACAAGCGCTGCAGACCTACCGGGATCTTTTCTCCGGCGGCGCCGGCGCCGAAAACGAACGCGCTGAGATCGAAGCGCTGCCCGACAAATTGATCGAGGCATTGCAGCTCAAGCCGGTTCTGGACGGCCAGGATCTGGAGGTCCTGCTGCCAACGAAATTCATTCCCGAAGAATGGTCGAAGTACGATGGGCTCGAAACGCTCTGGCGCGCGAGCGAACGGGAGGAAGTGTGGATCCTTACGTTCCGTCACGGGCTCACGAACAACCCGCCGAGCGAGCTCCTACGCAACATCCTCGCCGCCTCGCGCGAGCCCAAAGATATCAAGCTGCAGCAGACGAACCTTCACTTCCTCATCAGCCTGCGTGACTACCTGCCCGTGCCGGGCGTGCAAAGCCACCAGTACAAGCAGGCCTTCGCCGTCACGGACGGCCGCGTCGGGCTCTTCATCACGTTCCGGGATATCGTCCCCGAAGGCTACCGCTTCCCCGATTTTCTGTCGCCTTGGGCGCTTTATTGGGCACCGGATGCGCGGGTCTACAGCGCACGCACGCCGGTGGAGCGATCTGCCGCGCTCAAAGCATGGGCCGCCAAGAAGCATCTCACGGCCTTGCAGCGCGAAGAGATCGCAGCGCTCAGCGCGCAACCGGGCGCCATCACGCCGAAGCAGGTCGCGGAGATGACGCGCCTCTGGGGCTGGCGCAAGACGATGACAATCGCACGCCAATGGATCTCGCATGCCTTCGCGCGGAAGCATCGCTACGACCGGATCGAGGTGAAGGGCTGCCTCACGCACCGGGGGGAGAAAGCGGGCGTCAACACCAACGTCCGAGTGTTGTTTGCGACGAACCGGGCAGAAGATCAGCCAATCAGCGGCGCGGCCCTCGACCCCCGGGCATGGTACACGAACGTTCCCGCGGAGGAAGGAAAGCAGACAATCGGCTGCGCGACCGTCTCGGTTCCCTTGCAGCCCGGCGCGACCGACGGCCTCGCGGCGGTTCATCAGGACACGTGGCTGGAGGGCCGCAAGCGGGTGCCCGACGACGACGGCAAGCTGTTCCGGGTGGCGCGGGCGACGAAGCTCGGCCTGGTCGACTCGGACGCGGTCGCCAACCACCTCAAGCTCACCGATACCGAGAGCTGGCTGTTCGACCGCGAGGACGTCGCGCTGGTTTTCGTTCACGGCTACAACACGTCGTTCGAGCACGCGCTCTACCGGACGGCGCAGATCGCCGCGGCAGCCGATTATCCTGGCCGCGTTTATCTATTCAGCTGGCCATCCGCCGAGAGCACCATGGGCTACCTCTCCGACATGGACATGGCCGAGCGCTCGGAAGTGCATTTTTCGGAATTCATGCGGGCCATTTTTCGCGATCCGGAAATCCGGCAGGTCGATATCGTCGCCCACTCGATGGGCGCGCAGCTTTTGACGCGCGCGCTCGCGGATCTGAAGGATCTGTTCTACAGCCGCGCCGACGTGAAGATCCGGCAGGTGATCCTGGCCGCGCCGGACGTGGCGGTCGAGGTGTTCGCCAACAAGATCCGGGAGATCAACTCGCTGGTCGGCGGCGTCATCGTCTACGGCTCGCGCGAGGACGTGCCGCTGTGGTGGTCACGCTGGTTGAGAAACGGCCCCACGCGGTTGGGCCGATATATTCCGGGCGCCCGTATCGCGAGCGGCGGCGCGGGGCCGGCGGCGGACGGCGAACGCGATGCCGCCGAGCGCCCGGCGGGCTCGAGCGGCGCAACAGTCATCAGCGTTCTCCCCGACGATATCGAGGTCGTGGACGCCACGCGCGGGGGGAATGCCTGCAATTTCTGGGGCTACAGTCCCTTCGATATTTCAAACAGCCACACCTACTTCACGCGGGAACCGGTCGCCTCGAACCTGCGGCGGGCGCTGTCCCGCGCCGTGCGCGGCCGCACGTCGGACCGCACCGAGGACGAGGCCATCCCGAACCGCGAACGCGAAGCCACGTGCTGGTGGAAGGTCTGGTAGCCGCGCATCAGGCTATTCCCTTTCAGGTATAGGCTGAACCACCCGCTCCCCCGCCCGGCCACCCAAATACGATACTTCCATGGGTGGCCGGGCGGGGGAGCGGGCTGGCGATGCGATTCCGCGTAATGCGGAAAAGCTATAAGAACGCGATTCGATCTCAGAACGGCACCTTCACCGCAACGCTCCCGCCGTAGGACTCGAAGTCTTCGGCGCCGAGCCCGTCGTAGAAGCCTTCACCCATCACGGAGAACCCAAGAGGCGTGCCGACGGCGATGCCCCCTTCCACGCGCCCGCGCAACCCTTCCGCCGATTGGGCGGCGAGCCCGGTTTCCAGATCGCGTGTCGCCGGTGCGTTGAAATCCCAGATCCCCTTGAAGTTCAGACGAGGCGAAATGCTTGTTCCGTCGCCGAAAACGAAGACCGTCGACAGTTCCGGGCCGAAGGTCAGCCGGCTCAGGGAGACGGTCTGCCCGGGGATCAATATTCCCTGGCTATTCACGTAGGCGGCTTGTTCCTCTTCGAAATGCAGGATCCCGACGTGGGGTGCAAAACGCCAGCCTTGATAGTCAAGGTCGCCCGTGAACTGACCGCGAAGCAACCAGCGTTCGCCGTCGAAATGATCGACGTAGCTCCCGAACGGCGACACGCTGTTGTCTGACTGTCCCCACGCGGCACGCCCGTCGAAGATCAGATTTTCCGAGAGCCGGGCGACGAGGTACGGCCCCGCCATCCAGCCGGTCCCGTCCGCTGCCGTTGCCTGCCGCGTATCGCGTTCATCGGTCCAATCGAACTGGGTCATCAAGCCGACAAGAAAAGCATCGTTGAAGCGGTAATCGGCCCCGATATAGAGCAGTCCCAGATCCGACGCCGACGTTTCGCGGCTGGCATAGGCCCACTTGCCTTGCACCCAGAGATCGAAACCGTTCTCGACAAGCGTTCCGTCGATGCCGCCGAGCGAGGTCTGGCCGAGGCTCATCATCTGGCCCAACTCCGCACGACGCGCGTTTCTTCTGGCGACGTCGCTCCCGACAATCTGCCGTAAGCTGGTGGCGAACGCCGTCTGCCCCTGCGAAAGCGTCCCGCTGCCGGTAACGTTGAACGGGCTGGCGGTGACATTGGCACCGCCGCCGCGCTGTAACCGGCTGACGAGCCCCGGCTCATTGGCGGCGATCCCGTCGGCCCGCCCGGCCATGAAGTTCGCGATCGTGGACGACGTTCGCGAGCGGATCAGTTCTTCATCGATAAACGCCGTTATTACCGGTTTGGCCCTGAGGTTGGTGTTTCCCGCCTCGTCCTTGGCGACTCCGGCCTCCACCCTGATCGTCACGGATCCCTGATTGGCGGGCGTTATGGTGGCGCGGTAACGCCGGGGGCCGCCGCGCAGCTTCGATGCCCGCCCGTTGTCGACGTCGATATCTCCACGGCTGAAACCCCTGACAGGTTCGGAAAACTGGATCGTCGCGGTAAAGGGGCCGCGCGCCTGCCTGGGTGCCTTCAGCTTCACCGTCGGTCTTTTCTGATCGACCGCGATACCGGTGCGCGATGCCGCCTGATTGCCGTTGCCGACCTCATCCGTCGCGACGCCCGCCGCGACTTCGATTGAAAGCCTGCGTGCGTTCGCGTCGGGCAGGATGCGCGCCTGGAACTCCATGCCCGAACCGGAGAAATCCGTGGCCTGCCCGCCGGAGACAACAATGTCGCCAAGTTCGAAACCGGTGACCGGCTCGGAGAAAACGAACCGCGCGACAAACGGCGCCCGGACCTCGCTGGGAACGCCTACGATTTGCAGTTCAGGGCCGGCGTCGTCGAACGTCGTCTCGGCTTCGGCCGCCGCGATGTTCGGATTGCCTTGCGCGTCGGAGGCCACACCGGCGGCGATGTTGATCGCGACACGTCCGGCGGCCTGAGGTGTAATCGTTGCCGAGTAGGTGCTGCCCGTTCCGCTGAAGTTGCTGGCAACCGCGTTGAGGAGCCCGATGTCCCCGGCATCGAAACCTGACACGGTCTCGGAAAACGCGATGGAAATGTCGAAGCTGCCGTTCGTGCGCGGAGGCACGCCGGAAATCGTCACGGTCGGGCTGCCGGTATCGACCGTAACCTGTGCCTGGATCGCTGCCGCGTTGGGGTTCCCGGCGGCATCTTGTGCTGCACCGGCGGCGACATCGATCGTCACGATCCCGTCACCCGCCGGTGTGATGCGTGCCGTGTAGGTCGTTCCCGAGCCGGCGAGATCCGACGCGCTTCCATTGCCAACGGCGATGTCACCCAGTTCGAAATCGTTCACCGCCGCCGAGAAGGTGAACGTCGCGGTGAAGGGCCCGGCCGCTGTCGCGGGCGCGGCGAGCTTCAAAGTCAGCGCGCCATTCTGCAACGTGTAGACCGACTGGTCGGTGCCTGACGGAGTCGCATCGCCCAGGATGTTGCCGGCAGGATCGCTGATCGTTCGTTGATTGACTGGGACGAACTCCAACTGGACGTCACCGTTATAATCCTTCAACGGTGTGCCGAAAGCCGACACGGTGATTTCCGTTGGCGTTGTCTGCACGACCAGCAGATCGGCGGCCCCGCCCAGCACACTGAAGTTGCTTTCGTCGGCGTTGCGCATCTTTTCGCTGAAGGTCAGCCGCCACGTCAGCACATCCGCGTTGGTCGGGCTGGTGGCCGGTTCCTGCCGGACAATCGACACGAGCGTCGGCGGCGTGCCGTCGTAGTCAGTTGAATATTCCAACGATGCAACGTTGCCGAGGTTCGTCACGCCCTGGGCCGCGTCCGCGGGGATCTCAACGGTCGCCGTCCCGTCGTTCACGGGCGTTATCAGCGCGGTGTAGGTCGTACCGCTGCCGGCGATGTTGCTGGCGTTGATGTTGCTGCCGCCGATATCGCCGACCTCGAATCCGGTGACTGTCTGCGAGAACTCTATGGTGACGGTGAAAGGACCGTTCGAACGCGCCGGTACGCCGGATATGCTGACGGTCGGCGGCGATGGGGTGACGATAGGGACCTGTAGATCGAGAAGAGCTTCCGCGTTCACCCGGCAATTCGGCGGACTGTTCGACTTGGTCCGCAATCTGCTCTCGCCAATGCAGGCGGCCGGGATTGCTGTCGTCAGCGCGAACCCGCACGTATAGGGCGTCGTCCCGCAAAACGAAACCGTCGCATTGCCGATGAGATGATCTCCACAATAGACCTCCACGGTGGGAGCGCCCTCGTGGCAGCGGTTCGAGTTGTGCTGAACGCGACCCGTGAATGCGGTCACCCTGCCAGCGCTCAAGCGTGTGTCGAATTGCGGCTCGAGGAACCGTGCTTCGCTGGGAGCGAAATCGCGAAAATCGACGCTTGCCGGGTCCGCAGCAAGGTTGGATACGCCGTCGCCGTTTTCGGCAACGGCGGCTGGCACGGAAATGGTCACGGTCCCGTCGATGCTGGGCGTGATTATCGCTGTGTAGGTTGTGCCGGAGCCGGAGAATGCATCGGCGGCTCCATTCGTCACGCCGATGTCGCCGACGGTAAAGCCCGTGACGGGCTCGGAGAACGTGAAGATTGCCGTGAAGATACCGGATACCGTGCCCGATGGCGCGGTGATCGTGACCGTCGGCGGCGGCACGTATTGGCTGATTGCGGTCGCGGCCGCCGTACTTGGGTTGCCGGCTCCGTCCTGCGCCACGCCGGCGGCGACATCGACCGTGACGTCACCCGCCGAAGCGGGCGTAATGAGCGCCGTGTAGGTCGTGCCGGATCCCGTGAAATCCGACGCGGCGCCATTCCCCACGGCAATGTCGCCGATGTCAAAACCGGTGACCGGCTCCGAAAAGGTGAAGGTGGCGAAAAAGGGGGCATTGGTGGTCGCAGGAACACCGGAGATGGAAAGGGATGGCACTGCGAAATCAGCGCCGAATGTGCCTCCGAAAATGCCCCCTGATAGTGTCCCCGCGGTCACGCGATAAATCGTTCCGATTCGTGACAACGTTGCGCCGGTATAACCCACGGTCCCCGTGGCGGCGGAAAGCGTAAGCGCACATGAGTCGCCATCGGCAAGTGCGATTGTGACAACGCTGCTGCCGACACCCGAAATCAAAGCCCCGGAGCACCTTGCATTGTCGATCGTTTCGAGTGCCGTTCCATTTGCGAACCGGAACTTCGCCGGATTCGACGCGCCGGATCGAGGCGAACTGTCGGGCAATAGGCCGACGAACCGGGCAATAGGGTGTAGGTTGCGGGCAGGATCATCGTATGAATTGGTGTCAGTGCTGCCGTAGAAACACGATGAAAAGTTCGGGTTTTCGGTCAGGAGCGTCACCGATACCGGATCGGACTCATGTTGCCCGCCGGCGGCAGGACAGCTTGTTTGCGCATACGCAGCAGGCGCTAAAGGGCTGATCGCCACGTTCGCGGCAGCCAGGACAAGCAAAAAGCCGATTAGACAACGCATCACAAACAACCGAAAAGACCACCGAGCGGCAGGGCTTGCTGGGCGCAGCTCGGCAGAATTCCCCGGCGGGGCCAGGCCGCCCCGCGTTCCCTCAGACATCACCCTATACCGGCGGAACGGATAATTGCCAGCATTCTCGGCACACGTCGGAGGATGCGGTCGACTTAGCGCAATTCGCTGACCTCGATCAGGAGTTCCCCCTGCAGAAGCCCTATCCGGCGGGGGTTGGCGGCGCGCCTTGGAGCGCTCCTTGGAGCGGGTCGATCCTTGCGACCGGCGGCGCATAAGCGCTCGCCCTCCGCACGCCTTTCAGCTCAATGTCAGGTTCGCCGGCTAGGTTCGCGCCAATTGGAGCAACCGAAGGGGTGACCGGAATGCCTGAATTCCCTCAACGGCGTCTCGTCCGGGCCGGCGCCGGACTCGCTGCTGTGCTCGCCGCAGCGGCTTTGACCGTACTCCCCGCGACGGCTGGAGCGTGCGGTGGCGCGAAAGAACCGCAGATATCGGCCTGCGCCGCCGCCAAAAAGGGCACGACGCTTGCCGCAAAGCGCCTGCCGAAGGTCCGGAGAATGCGCGATTGTCCATGCCAGGTGGTGGTGCGCCGGTTTCGCAGCCGCCGCACCTACTACTGTCCGTGTCTCAAGGTGCCTCGATGATCGACGTTGTGCCACTGGCCGTCTTCTTCGCTATATTTCTTCCCGCCGCCGCGCTGTTCGGTTTTGCCCTGCATTGGGAACTGGGCGAGGATCGGCGCAACTCGGTCGTGCGTTCGCTGACTGGCGGCGCGAACCGCCGGCGCAGGGCGTCGGTCCGCGCGTGACCGTCGCCGCCGCGCGTGAGCGGGAGAATGCTCAATGAGAAGCCTGCTGGTGGAAGACGAGCCCGGTCTCGGCGAGGCGATCAAGGACCACCTGAGCGCTTCGGGGCATGCCGTCGACTGGATGACGTCGGTTGAGTCGGCGGGCGATGCGCTGGCGGGCGTCGACTATGAAATCGTTCTGCTCGACCTCAATCTGCCTGATGGGAGCGGACTAGATCTGTTGTGCGAGATGCGCCGCGGCGGCGACAAGACACCCGTCATCATTCTCACCGCGATGGATCAGATTTCGGACCGCATCGCCGGCCTCAATGCCGGCGCGGACGACTATCTCGTGAAACCCTTCGATCTCGATGAGTTGAGCGCGCGGCTCAACGCCGTTGCGAGGCGCTATGCGGGAAACCCGAACCCGGTCGTACGGATCGGCGATATCGAGGTCGATACCGCCGGGCGCCGGATAACCGTCGCAGGACAGCCGGTGGACCTGACCGCCCGCGAATGGGCGCTCCTCGACCAACTCGTGCGGCATCCCGGGCAGATCGTGACCAAGGCCAATATGGAGCATGCTCTTTACGAATTCGGCGCCGAGATCGAAAGCAACACGGTCGAAGTGTATATCAGCCGCCTGCGTAAGAAACTCGGCCGCCAGTCGATCGATACCATTCGCGGCGTCGGCTATCGGCTGACGTCGTGAGCGGCTTTCTATGTGGAAGACAAACCGAAACAGCATCACACGGCAACTGATCGTCACCCTGACGGGGCTGGCGGTCGGGCTTTGGCTGATCTCCTCGCTGCTCGCCGTCCTCATCATGCATCACGAACTCGACCAGTCGCTAGACAGCGCGCTGGAAGAAGCAGCGCAGCGGCTCTTGACTCTCGCGGTGGCGAGCGTCCGGCGGGACGCCACCGGCACCGTTCCCGCCGCTGTCGAGCCGAGCGTCATCGCCCCGCATACGGAGTACCTGACCTACCAACTGCGCAACCGCGACGGCGAACTCCTTCTCAAGTCGCACGAAAGGACGGTCGAGCCGCACGAGGCGCCGCTGGCGCGAGGATTTCACGACACCGAAACGCTGCGCATCTACACCGAGCCCTCGGCCGACGGAATGTTCTTTCTGCAGGTCGCCGAGACCCACGCGCATCGCCACGAAGCCGTGCTCGAGGCCGGCCTGGCGCTGATCCTTCCGCTTTCGCTCGTCATCCCGCTTGGCGCCTTTGCCATTGCCCGTATCGTCGGCCATTGCCTCGAGCCGCTGCGTAGCCTGCAGCGGGAGATCAGCGAGCGCGGCGGCGGCAATCTCGATCCCTTGACGCAGATGCCAAAGGCCGAAGAACTGCAGCCCGTCGCCATTGCGGTCGACAGGCTACTCGACCGTCTCAAGTCGGCCCTCAACGCGGAACGGGCCTTTGCCGCCAGCAGCGCTCACGAATTGCGCACGCCGCTGGCGTCGGCGCTTGCCCGGCTTCAACGCGTCTCCGGCGAGTTCGACGACCCGGCGGTAAAGGAGCGCCTGTTGCCGGTGGAAGCCGACCTCAAGAGGCTGGGCCGCCTTTCCGAGAAGCTTCTGCAGCTTTCGCGCGCAGACGCCGGCGTGAGCCTATCGGAGGAGGAAAGCGAGCTGCGGCCCGTGCTCGATCTGGTCATCGACGACCTGCAGCGCTCGAACGCGTACCGGGGACGGATACGGGTCGAAGCCGGTCGGACAGCGTCGCTCACTTCACGCATGGAGATGGACGCCTTCGGCATCGTCATGCGCAACCTGATCGAGAATGCCCTGGTGCATGGCGCAGCCGAGGCGCCGGTTGTCGTGGACCTGGGTCCCGGGCGCAGTGTCCGGGTGCGAAACGCCGGTCCCGCGGTTCCGCCCGGAGATCTCGCCCGGCTGACGGACCGCTTCCATCGCGGCGCGAAATCTTCAGGCGGCGCGGGACTGGGACTGGCAATCGTGAAAACCATCGTCGAGCGCTCGGGTGGCCGCCTCGAAATCGCGTCCCCGGCACCAGGGCGGGAGGATGGTTTTGAAGTGACCATCGACCTGCCGTAACGGCAGAGGCTCCCCGCCGCCAACCGCATTTGCCGCATGTTCGATCCCGACGGAAAGAACGCACGCGGCGCGTTGATTCCTTGTCGAAACATCTCAACGGCAACCACTGCGAGGTACGCCATGAAAGCGGTCCAAAAACTCTTGCTCGTCGGCCTTCTCGTATCGCTTCCGTTGGGCGTGTCGAAGGCGCAAGACGCCGCCGCGATCTATGCCGAAAAATGCGCGGCATGCCACGGCGACATGGCCCGTTTCGCACAACGGAGTCTCTGCCTGGACGACACGCTGC
Organism: Filomicrobium sp.; assembly: GCA_965226995.1. Taxonomy (GTDB): domain Bacteria; phylum Pseudomonadota; class Alphaproteobacteria; order Rhizobiales; family Hyphomicrobiaceae; genus Filomicrobium. The sequence continues at coordinate 316,064 of CBDDFK010000004.1, read as the reverse complement.
CGGTTCTGCGGGAGGGTGGAGAAAGGCTCGAAAACTTCCTGGCTAATCACGGTCGTCTGCGGCCGGAAGAGATCAAGCCGGTGTGCGATGGCATGGTGAAATATCTTGAGCTGCCCAAACTCAAGTGATGCCAATCACCGGTCGGTGGGACGAAAGCGCTGAAGCGGTTAATCCGCCCACCGCGCATCCCATGGTGCGGGTTTCGATGAAGCTCCACGAGACCTTCAGGCTCCCGTCAGGCGGCGCTGCGATGGATATCGGTATCGCCGCTGACGTTCAGCATGGGCGGCACAACGCCAAACGGAGGCTCGCCATGACAACGGCCGAAAATACCGCAGCATCTGACAAACCCGACTCCCACGGAGAGTCGCCGGCGCAAACAATCCGCGTCTGGGATCCCTTCGTTCGTTTTTTTCACTGGAGCCTCGTTGCCACCTTCACAATCGCTTTCGTCTCGGCGGAAGAATGGGACACGCTCCACGAATGGATCGGATATGCCGCCGCCGCGCTGGTGGCGCTTCGGATCCTCTGGGGATTTGCCGGCAGCCGCCACGCCCGTTTCAGCGATTTCGTCCGCGGACCATCGGCCGTACTTTCCTATCTGAGCGACGTCGCGGCCGGGCGCGAGAAACGGTTCCTCGGACACAATCCCGTCGGCGGCGCGATGATCCTGGCGCTTCTGGCCGGAATCCTTGCGCTTGGCGTCACCGGTTATTGGATGACGGCATCGGGTTCAAACGCGGCGGAGGCACTTGAGGAAATTCACGAAGCAATCGCAAACGGGATGCTCGTTCTCATCGCATTGCACGTCGCAGGGGTCGCTTACGCGAGCCTGCGCCATAAGGAAAACCTCGTGTCCGCCATGTTCTCCGGACGAAAGCGCGCGAAAGACTAATCTCGCGAAGGCTTTAGCGGCGCCACCGGTAGAAGAACGTCATGTAGGCGAGTGCGAGATAGATGCTGGCGAACGATGCCAAACCCAGCCCCGCGCTCGCCTCATAGAGCGACCAGCCCCCCAGGTATGGCGGACGAAGACCGCCGAAATCCGTAATCCCGGTTGCCGTTTCGCCAAGCTTTGCCCACGCCCGGTCCGTCGACAAAAGCAACTCATGCAGTCCCCATGTGATCGCGCCCATGAAGGCGAGGCCCGCCGTCAGCAGTAGGAAGGCAAGGCCGCGAAGCGCGAACGGCGCATCCTTGAGGAACAGCCATAGCCCGGCGATGTAGGCCGAGATCATGCCGAAACTGACCGAGACCACTGAGATCACCAGACCCGTTAAACCGCCGCGCAGAACCAGGATTTCGGCTTCCGACATGTCCCACTCCCCCCAAGCCGACTTGGCCTTCATCGGCTTTTCTATGGCAGTTGACGGACCCGAAAGGAAGCGTCGGCGGCAACGTCCGCAGTCGGTGGGAAACGACCATAGCGGACGCTGCAAGCGGCGCGATTTGCCGGTCTAAAAGCACGCTCCCCGCTTAAGGTGCTGCGCTAGGGGGACAGGCGTTTCGCGCTCGAAGCGCAGCAAACTTACGGGCGGTCCCGATCGAAAGACCGGTGCATTGCAGGGATGGGAGGATTTGGCTGGGGAACCTGGATTCGAACCAGGACTAACGGAGTCAGAGTCCGTGGGTCTACCGTTAACCTATTCCCCACTGCCACTGGCGGCGCACGCGCGCAAAACCAGTAACCGCCGACCGCATCTGCGGACCGCGAGAACCCTCCATGTAACAATCATCGCGCGTGGAGGCAAGTCTCCCATTTCCGCGCCGCACGGCGGCGATGACGCACGCCTTGCGATCCCTGAAACGCCCACTTTACGGATTAACAAGACGCTACCGTTATCGTTCGAAATCAAACGATCGACCTGCCGTGACGATGGCTGCGGCAAAAAAGGCGGGACGGCGGTGCAAACCGGCGATCTCGTCGTACGCGCCCCGGTTCGGCCCGGCCGCCATGGCACGGCATTAACCGGCGGGCCGCCGGTCAACAGCGAAAGAGCAAAAGCGAGGCTTCATGGCCATGACGGCGACATCGGACCGGTTCCATCAGGCTGCAACCCGAATGGGTGCACGCGCGTCCCTTTCGCTTGGCGCCGCGTTTGCGCGTGCGCGCAGGCCTATGCAGCCGGCCATCCTGTCGGCCTTGGCCGCTCTCGTCACCCTGGCAAGCCTCTTCACCGCTCAATTCCAGCCCGCAGGAGCCGCCGAAGTGCAGCCGCAGCGAACGCCATCGCGCATTGTCACGACCGGGGCGGAAATCCTGGCGAAGGCGGGTTTCAAGATACTCGAAGGCAAGCGCGTCGGACTGGTGACCAACCAGACCGCGTTGGTCGATGGGCGTCATCTCGCCGACTGGCTGCATGAAGCGCCCAACGTCGAACTCGCCGCCATCCTCGCTCCCGAGCACGGCTTTCGCGGCGCGGTCGAAGCGGGGGAGAAGGTCAACGACGAAGTCGACCCGGCGACGGGCGTGCCCGTTTTCAGCCTCTACGGGCGTACCCGCAAGCCGACGCGGGCGATGCTGAAGGGCATCGACGTTCTCGTCTTCGACATCCAGGACATCGGCGCGCGCTTCTACACCTACATCTCGACCATGGGGCTCGCCATGCAGGCGGCCGCCGAATCCGGCGTGCCGTTTGTCGTGCTCGACCGGCCCAATCCGCTGGGCGGCGACTACGTTTCGGGTTTCGTCCTGGAACCGGCGCGCAAATCTTTCGTCGGCCAGTATCCCATCCCTATCGTCCATGGCCTGACGGTCGGCGAGCTGGCGCAGATGATCAAAGGCGAACGGTGGCTGCCGGGGCTCGAGAAGCTGGACTTGAGCGTCGTGGCGATGGATGGCTGGAAGCGCTCCATGCGTTGGCCAGTGACCGGCCTACCCTGGACGCCCACATCTCCCAACATCCCGACGTTCAAATCGGCACTGGTTTATCCCGGTATCGGCATCGTCGGCGAGACGCAGGTCGTCAACGAGGGGCGGGGGACGGCCGAACCTTTTACCGTCTTCGGCGCGCCATGGATCGATGCCGAGCGGCTCGCGGGACGCCTCAACGCCCTCAACCTGCCCGGTGTGCACTTCGAGGCCGAGACGTATCGGCCGCGGTCCATCCCAGGGGTTGCCCTGTCGCCTAAATACGTGGGCAAGCGCATCAACGGCGTTCGTGTAGTGGTCACGGACATTGCGCAATTCCAACCCCTCGAAACGGGCGTTCACGCGCTGGCTGAAGTCTTGGCAGAGGCGCGGCGCAAAGGCGCGCCCCGGCGTTTCAAGAACCTCGCGATGTTCCACCTGATCGCGGGGACGAAATCGTTCTACAGAATGTTGATGGATGGGCAGCCGGGCGAACGCATTGTCGCCGCCTGGAAAAGCGAAGCAGCCCGCTTCGAGGCGCAGGCGCAGGCCTATCACATATATTGAAGCCGGCGGCCGCGCTGCTCCCAGCATTGTAGGAGTATCGACGGCGATTTGCGGCCCTGCGGCCTCCCGTCGAACCTGACCAAGAGTTAATGCAAAATCTGCCGCGCTGACCGACGGAACCGCCTCGCCTGGTTCGTTGATCGGACATGGATCACGCAATCCAATCCGATCAAACGATAAGGAACGAGGCAGTAATGTCGAAAATGAAAATCGGCCTGACCGCGGGCATCCTCGGTGCGGTGAGCCTGCTCGCCGTCGCCGCCGCGAGCGCCGGGCATGGCCACGGCGGCAAGGGCTGGCGCGGAGACGGACACGGTTACGGTCATGGCAAGGGGTATCACCGCGGGGATGGCGGAAAGGGCGGCTACGGCCACCACGGCGGCCATAAGCGCGGCGGGCACCGCCACGGCGGTATGCTGCAGGAACTGCAGCGCATGGACGCCAACAGCGACACCAAGGTGACGCGCGAGGAATTCCTGGCGGTCGTCGATACACGCTTTTCCAAGTACGATGCCGATGGAAGCGGCACGCTCAGCGCCGAGGAGACCGTGCTCGATATCGGTCCGCGCGCCGAATATCGCCTCAAGCGGATGATGAAGCGCTACGATACCGACGGGAACGGCACGATCAGCAAGGACGAATTCACGGCCAAGGCCCGTGAGCGCTTCGCAAGCCGAGACTTCGACGGCGATGGTAAAATCTCCGGTGACGAGATGCCGCCGCGCTGGAAAAAGGGCCGCGGCCGGGATGAAGACGACGAAGCCCGCGGCGACGACGTGGACGAAGCCACCCTGACGGATGAAGCCGAAGCCGGTCAGGCCGACGGTGCCGATACGGCCGGTGCGGAAGCCGAGGCAAGCGTCGAAGATCAGGCGAATGCCGAGGCTGGAACGGACACCGCCGCCGCGACGGAGGGTAAAGAGGACGCCGACGAGGCACGCGGCGAGGGCCGCCGCGAGCGCATGGGCCGACACGGCAAAGGCCATCATGGCAAAGGGCGGCATGGGAAGCGCGGATACGGCAAACGGCACCACGACCGGTATGGCAAGGGCCATCGCGGCAAGCGCTGGGGCGGGCACCACGGCATGGGCCGCTGGGGCCACGGTTCCGCCCGTACGGTCGAAGAGGCGGTCGAGCAGAGCGCCAAATACTTCGACGGGCTCGACAGGAACAGCGATGGCGTGCTCGGCGCCGTCGATATTCTGGGCCACGGCGGCAAGTATCAGGACTACGCCGCCCGTGTAAAAATGCATCGTCTCGATGCCGACAAGAACGGCGAGGTGACGCAGGAAGAGTTCCGCGCGGCGGCCGAACAGCGTTTCGACCGGTTCGATCTCGACAGTAACGGCGAGATCACGCCGGAAGACCTGCCACCGCGCGCCGCGAGCCATTGGGCGCGTAAGGCCGCAAGAGACGAGTGATCGAGGCGAAGTCCTCATCGGCCTCGGCGGCCGCTGGAGCATTGATTGCCCCGGCGGCCGTCGGCGCGCCTGTCAGGGAGAGCCCGTCAGAGTGCCGATGTGGGGGAAGCTTGGCCAGTAACGAGGATGAAGGCGCACTGCTTTGGCGGGCACACCGCGGCGACGCCGCTGCGTTTCGCGATCTCGCCCTGCGCCATAGTCAGCGGCTGCTGGGGTTGGCCCGGCAAATCACCGGCGACGCGGTCGAGGCCGAGGATGTCGTGCAGGAGGCGCTTCTGAGGCTTTGGCGAAATGCCGGCACGGTTGTTTCCACGGCGATGATAGGCGCTGAGGAAGGGCAGGATAGCGACGCGACGGCGGCGCAGCGCATCGGCGGCTGGCTGACCCAGGTGACGCGAAACCTCGCGATCGACCGCCGCCGGAAATCGAAGCGGCTCGATCTTGTCGACGAGATTCCGGAGCCAACCGTCGATGCGGCGCTAGAGCCGGGCCCGCTACGGGATTTGCAGACGCGGGACGAACAGGAATTGATCGACAATGCGATGGACGAATTGCCGGAACGCCAACGCCAGGCACTCTTGCTTTTCCATCGCTACGACTTGCCGGTTGCCGGTGTGGCTGCGGCACTAGGCGTTAGCGAACACGCCGCGGAATCGCTACTGGCCAGAGGCCGCAGGGCCTTGAAAGAACGTATAGCGAAGACGCTCGACGGAGATTTCGCGGGATGAACGCAACGATGACCGACAGGCGCGGAAGGGCGCTCAGAGGATGACGACTGGAAACGACGCGCAGAGGCTCCAAGAACTGGAAGAGGTGCTGGACATCTACGGCGCCGACCGCTCGCGATGGCCTGTGGAAAAGCGTCACGCGCTCGCGGAGTTCGTGGCCGGTAACGCCATGGCGGGCGCGATGATCGAAGAAGCCGTCCGCCTCGACCGGCTGATCTCTGGCGCGAAGTTGGAGGATGACGTCGCGGCGACCGGCGTGGTCGCGAAGACGCTCGCGGCGGGCATCGTCGAGGGGCTGGGCCGAGACGCGGGCGCTAATACACAAGAAGGACGACGAACCGGGCCGGCCCAAGGCAAACCGGCGTCGTCCCGCTCCGGCTCTGCCCGGCGCTTTTCCACCGGCGTCCACCGCCGCCCTACGCCGCGGCGGACGCGCGTTGGCGCTGAAATCGCCGCCATGGCGGCCGCCCTCCTCCTTCTATTCGGGACGGGGGTTTATGCCGGTTTCTCGGGGTGGTTGCCCACGGCCGGCGACGAATACGCAGAGATCGACGGCGCATTGACGGACGGTCTGACACCCGATCCACTGTTCGACGAGGATATTATATGACCGAGCAAACGCCGCCCGGACGGGCCGGGGAGGACCGGACATCCCGCCGGAACTGGATGTCCTGGCTGCTAGCTGTCTCGCTCGGGTTCAACCTTTTGTTCGCCGGCGCTGTGGTCGGGCACTTCCTCGGCCGCGACCACGGCCGTCATCATCACCACTGGCACAGGGGCGGACTGCACGCCTTGGAGAAGTTCGCCTCGACGTTGCCCGCCGACCGCCGCTCGGCGCTGGTCGAAAACATCGAAAAGGCGCGGTCGAAGCTTGGAACACTGCGGGGCGAAGCGCGTAAGCTGAAGTACAGGGCGCGCGACCTGCTACGGCAGGATCCGTTTGACGTGGAGGCCTTTCGTACCGAAATGATGTCTGGGATCGACACAAGGATCGAGGGGCGGAAGCTGGCCGCGGATGCTCTCACCGATGCCGTCAAGGCCATGACGCCCGGCGAACGCAAGGCATTCGCGGACTTCCTGCCGCGAAAACACAGGAAAAAGCGCTAATCCGGCCCTCGAAAGGCGCAAGGACGTTTAAAATGGGCCGCGCCTTGTGTTCCGTCTCCGACACTTGGTTCCCATTGGAGAACCCGACCGACCAAGTGCCGGAGACCGAAGGAAGACTAAAAATCTACGATTCTAGTGTTGCCATGGAGAAATTCGCGGTCATTCGCGGCTTGCCGCGGGAGCGAACTTCGGAAACGGGACACTGGGCTGCAGCAGTATCACGAGGGGCCCGGCTTCAGCCGCCGTTCACCTCAAAGCCGCAAAGATGACTTGAAGATCGGCGGACCTGGGTCGCGCCGTTTCAGTTCGCAAGGGGCATCAGGTCGATGTGCCGACGGAACGGAAAACTTCACAAGGAAGCACCTCGTGGCTCAACCCTGGTCGATGACCTTACAGCTTGCCCTTCTGCTGACCATCGCGGGCGCAGCCTTCGCGGGCTGGAGTTCGCGCGACCAGATCGTTGCCGCCCTGGTCGACCTGGAAAAGCAGACAGGCTTCAAGGTCCTGCCAAAGGATTTTGCGGCGGGCGAAGGTAAACCGCAAAAGCGGGAGAAATCGCGCGATGCACCGGCACCGGTGATCGTCACGCACGCGGTCGAACGGCGCGACGACGCGAACGTCACCGCGATCGGAACGGCAAGGGCACGCCGCGCGATTATGCTATTCGCGGACGCGGAAGGTGAAATCGTCTCATTGAAGGTCTCCGGCGGGGAGAGGGTCGAAGAAGACGAGACGCTGGCGACCCTTTTTTCTACGCGCACGAAACTCGGCATCGAGATCGCGCGGAGTAATCTGGCCGATGCCAAGCAGACGCTCGAACGCGCGCGCTTCCTGCAGAAACGGCAGGTTGGATCGGCTGCCAAGGTGACAGACGCCGAGATCGCCGTCGAACGGGCGGAATTGCAGCTCAGGTCCGCCGAAGAGAACATGCGCGACCGGCGCATCGAGGCTCCGTTCTCGGGGATCGTCGGCATCCCGAAGGTGGAGATCGGCGACAGGGTGACGCCCGGCCAGGAATTCGCGACGCTGGACGATCGAACCGAGCTTTACGTCGAATTCGAGGTGCCGGAGAAGTTCCTTTCGCGGATCGAACGGGACCAGAAGGTTCGGGTGTCGACGCCTGGCTACGCCCAGCGCGTCTTCGAAGGCCACGTCGGTTATATCGACAGCCGCGTCGATCCGACGTCGCGAACGATCAAGGTCCGCGCTGTCGTGCCGAATGAGCAGGACCTGTTGCGTCCTGGGATGTCGTTCACGATCCAGTTGCAACTCCCCGGCAAAACCTATGTCGCTGTACCGGAGCTTTCGTTGCAGTGGCAGAACGGCGAGAGCTTCGTCTGGGCCGTCGACGGCGACAAGGCGCGCCGCGTCGCGGTCGAAACGGTACGCCGCCTCAACAACATCATCCTCGTTTCCGGGCCGCTGGCGGCGGGCGACCTCGTTGTCGTGGAAGGCGTACAGCGTCTGCGCGAAGGCAAGGAGGTCTCCTACCAGCGGCCAGAACCGCCCGGAGGGCAGCCGGCCGCCCAGCGCGGCTCGTCGGGATCGTCCGCGACGCCGCGAGGTTGACGCCCCATGTCGATAGCCAACGATCTTCCGGCAATGAGCGTCAGGCGGCCCTATCTGGCCGCCGTGCTCAACCTCCTCATCGTCGTCGCCGGTATCTCGGCCATCCTCGGCGTCGAGGTGCGCGAGTTGCCCGACGTCGACCGGCCGATCGTGACCGTGCGCGCCAACTATCCCGGCGGCTCCCCCGAGACCATCGACGCGGAGATCACCTCCAAGGTCGAGGGCGCGGTCGCTCGCGTCAACGGGATCACGGAAGTCCGCTCCTCCAGCGAGGAGGGCAACTTCCGCATCCGCGCCGTCTTCCGTCCGTCCGTCGACCTCGTCGATGCCGCCAACGACATGCGCGAGGCCGTCAGCCGGGTGCAGCGCGAATTACCCGATGGCGTCGAAGACCTGTTCGTCATCAAGGCCGATGCCGACGCGGAATCGATCATCAAGATCGCCGTATCGAGCGATACGCTTTCCATCGACGAGGTGACACGCAAGGTCGAAAACGAGGTGGCGCTGGAATTGACCTCGATCGATGGCGTCGCGGAGGTGCAGGTCGAAGGCGCGCAGGAACGCGTCCTCAAGGTTGTGATCGATCCGATGAAGCTCGCGGGCTTCAACCTGTCGGTCACGGACGTGGTGAACGTTCTTCGCAGCGCGCAGTACGACGTCCCCGCCGGCAGTTTCGAGTCCGATGAACAGGAAGTCATCGTCCGCGCAGACGCTTCCGTGGACGGGCCCGTCGAGATCGAAGACCTGATCATCCGCGATCCGGTTCGCCTCGGCGATATCGCGTCGGCCTATTTCGCTCCGGCGGAGGCCGAGAGCATCACCCGACTCAACGGTCATCGCGTGGTTTCGCTCGGGATCGTGCGCCGGGCCCAGTCGAACACGGTCGCCATCTCCGAAGAGATCGCCAAGACGATCGAGCGGATAGCGCCGCGGTTCCGCGACCTGAAGATGCAGGTGATTGCCGACGAAGCCATATTCATCAAGGGCGCCATCACCGAGGTGTTGATCTCGCTCGCGCTCGCCGTGCTGATCGTCATTGCCGTCATCGCCATCTTCATCGGCCAGTTCCGCGCCGCGCTGATCCCCGCCGCGACCATTCCCATCGCGCTTATCGGCACCGTCGCTGCCATCTGGCTGATGGGTTTCTCGATCAACCTCATCACGCTTCTGGCACTCGTCCTCGCCACCGGCCTCGTCGTCGACGACGCCATCGTCGTCCTTGAGAACATCGAAAGGCTGAAAGCTTCCGGCGTGAAGCCGCGGGCCGCCGCGGTCCTGGGAACCCAGCAGGTGTTCTTTGCCGTTATCGCCACGACGGCGACGCTGATCTCGGTCTTCCTGCCGATCTCGTTCCTGCCGTCTACGGCCGGGCGGCTCTTCAGCGAGTTCGGGTTCGTCCTCGCGGTGACGGTGTGTATTTCCTCTTTCGTGGCGCTGACCGTCGTGCCGATGCTGGCGGCGCGGCTGCCGCAAAAGGCGCCGAGCCGATTTTCCATGCGCGCCCTGCTGGCACCGGTCGGCAGCCTGTTCGCTTGGATCTATCGCGGCCTGCTCGCGGCGGTCATGTCGGTGCCGCTGGTCGCCGTCGGGCATTGCGGTTTTGTGATCCTGGCGGCCTCCGTGGCCTATGGCACCCTGGGCGAGGAGCTGGTGCCGGAAGAGGATCGCGGGCTCATTACGGTTCGTCTCACCGGCCCTGACGGCGTCGGCCTGAAATACACCGACCGGCAGGTGGAGCAGGTCGAGAACTTCCTCCGCCCCTATGTCGAGGACGGCACCGCCAAGGGGCTCTTCTCCATCACCGGCCGGTGGGACCTCAACAGGGGTCAGATCGACGCGCCGCTGATCGATTGGGAAGAACGCGCCATCGGCGAAGGCGAGATCGCCCGCACGGTCAACAAGGAACTGGCCAACATCCCGGGTGCGCGCGCGCAGATACGGCGCGGCAACAGCCTGGGCCTGCGCAATGCCGACGGCGGCTTGCGCTTCGCGCTGACCGGCTCGAACTATGAAAAGATCGCGGAAGAGGCCAATAAGCTCGTTGTAGCGCTCGAAAAGGACGCGCCGGAAGTCACCAACCTTCGGGTCGAATTCCGCGCGACACAGCCGCAGCTTTCGCTCGACATCGACAGGCGGCGGGCGGCCGACCTCGGCGTGCCCATCGAAAACCTCGCGGCCACCGCACAGGTGCTGGTCGACAAGGACGAGGTCGGCGAATTGACCATCGACGATCTGCGCGTGCCGATCATCGTCGAAGCGAGCGTCGGCGCGGTGAAGGACCCTGGCGACCTCACGAACCTATATGTCTCCGCGACCGACGGCCGGCTGGTGCCGCTCTCTCAGCTCATCAGCTTGTCCGAAAAGGCCGTTCCGGCGGAGCTCGACCGTCACGGCCAGCGGCGCGCCGTCGAAGTCTTCGGCGACACCTCGGAGGGCTATTCGCTGCGTGAAGCGGTGGACGCCGTTCGGCGGGTCGCCGATCGCGATCTGCCGGCGGGTTACGGGCTTCTTTTCCTCGACGAGGCAGCCGCTCTCAACGAAACCTCTCACGGCGTGACCCTGACCTACGCCCTGGCGATGCTCATCGTCTTCCTGGTGCTCGTGGCCCAGTTCGAAAGCATCACGAGCGCGGTGATCGTCGTACTGACCGTGCCGTTCGGCGTCTGCGCCGCGATCTTCGCGCTCGCGCTGACGGGCACATCGGTCAACATCTACAGCCAGATCGGCGTGCTGATGCTGATCGGCATCATGGCGAAGAACGCAATTCTGATGGTGGAATTCGCCGACCAATTGCGGGAGCGGGGCTACTCGGTGGTGCGGGCCGCCCACCATGCCTCAATCGTGCGGCTCCGGCCGATTGCCATGACCATGCTGTCAACGGTTCTCGCGGGTCTTCCGCTCATCTACGGCGCAGGGCCCGGTTCCGAAGCGCGAGCGGCCATCGGCTGGGTCATTTTCGGCGGACTGGGGATGGCGGGTATCTTCACCCTGCTCCTGACACCGGCGCTTTACATCCTCATCGCCGGTTTCGCCAAGCCGCGCACAGAAGCGGCGCAGCGGGTGGAAGAAGAGCTGGCCGAAGCCGGAGAAATTCTCGATGAGGTTTCGGCGGCGGCGAAGGCGAGCAACTGATCCGGACGCCCGCTGATCCGGATGTCATGCCGGCGCTGTATTCCTGCTGCTTGCGTCCATCGTCCTAAAGCGGAGCCGCTGCTATGAAGTTTGTTGTCTTCCCTCGTCTTCGCCGCGCAGGCGGTTTCGCTGCCTGGCTGTTCGCCATCACGGCATTCCTAGCTCCTGCCGCAGTGCTCGCAGGCGGAACGGGCGGCGCCGATGCGCCGCTGACGCTGAAGCTCGCCACCGCAACGCCGGGCGGCGGCTTCGAACTGTTCGGCAACAACGCCGCGGCCGCCGTGAACGAACTCAATAGCGGTGTGAGGATCGAAGCCACGAACACCAGGGGAAGCGTCGAGAATATCACCCTTCTCGAACAGGGCGCCTTTGACATCGGTCTGGTCTCCGGCGTCCCGGCCTACGAAGCCTTCAAAGGGATCGGGCGGCCCGCGAGCGACCTTAAGATCATCGCTGCGATGTATTCGAGCCCCGGGATGTTCGTTGTCAAATCCGGCAGTACGGCGCAACAGGTGCGCGACCTTGTCGGCAAGTCGATTGCCTGGGGCACGCGCTCATCCGGTCTGACGTTGATGGCCGGATACATCATGGACGCCCTCGGCCTCGACCAGAACGCCGACTTCGACGCCCGATATCTGAACAAGGCCGCCGAAGGCGCACCTCTATTATTGAAAGGCGAGGTTGCCGCCTTCTGGGGCGCTGGCGTCGGCTGGCCCGGTTTCACCAAGGCGATGCAGTCCGGCGGCCGCTTCATCGGCTTCCAGCCTGACGAAGTGGAAAAGGTGACCCAGAGGCACAGCTTCCTCAAGGCCATGACGGTGCCGGCAGGCTCCTATCAGGGGCAGGACGGGGACGTGCAAGCCATCGGCGTCTGGGCGTACGTGCTGGCGCGGTCGGACATGCCGGGCGATACCGCGTACCGACTGGCGAAAGCGCTGCATGAGGCTCAACCGTCTTTGGAAAAGAAACTGGCTCAGGCGCGCGAGACCACGCCGAAGAACACGCGTGCCGCCGCGCCGGAGCCCGGCCTCATTCATCCCGGTGTGCGGCGTTATCTGCGGGAAATCGGCGTTGAGTGAGCGGGCCAAGGGGAGCGATCTGGCGATGTGATTCCGCGCATTGCGAAACAGCTAAAGAAGCGCGCCTCAAACCTGCGCCAATTCCAAAAGGCCCAGAACCAGCAAGACCAACGCGAGCAGTGCCAGAGTCGATTTGGCGCGCCGGGTCGTGCCGGCGGCCCCCAGCGCCAACAAGGTGAGGATGGCAACGACGGCGACGAAATTGATAATGGCGAGGCCCGCCATCCCCAGACCGCGGACATCGGTGGCGCCTTCAAGATAGGTGGCGCCAGCCAACCCCACGAGAACGCTACCCAACAGGCGCGGCCAGAGCCCGGATGGCGGCTTTGGGAGGCCGAACAAGCGACAGGCTGTGAGGGGGACCAGGAGCAGGACGGCACCGCCAGAGAGCTTCAGGATCGTTTCGAGATAGAGAAGCTGCTGCACTTGGCGTTCGAACCACTCTTCGGTCTATTGACCGCCGTCCAGGACGGCGCGCGTAAGGCGCGCCGAGTTTCCGCTGAGACGATGACTGTCTGCCACCGTTACTTGCTGTTCTCGTGCTGCTTGGTCCACCAATCGTCGGAACCGAACTTCGGACCGCTGTCTTCTACAACGTCAGCGTCGAACAAGCCGCCCAGGACGCCTGTCTCCTGCTGTTTCTTGATTGGCGGCGGGCTGTAGTCGGCGGCAAGAACCTTGGTGAGATCGGACTTGATGATTTCGGTCCGCCGGCTGTTGCAGTAGTCCGGTTCGGTCGCCGAGGCGTTCATGACGCCGCGATAACCAACATCGTAGATCGTCTCGACCTTCTGCAGGTCCGCGACGGGAAGCCCGCCGGCAGCTTCGGCTGCAAGGTAGTTGGTGCGGAGCGCGGAGGCATCGAAGTTGTAGCCGCATTTCGTGGCGCGCGCGGCAACTCGGCCGACATGGAGGGCGCGGCCGGTGGGCGTGTTGTTGTCGGTCGGCGCTTTTGCCTTTGCCGGCTCCGCGCCGAACAACGATCCCGTCGTCAATTCGGTACCGCCCGAACACCCAGCGAGGGCGGCGGCGAGGAGGCCGGCGGCTATAACGCTGGCGAGCGTACGCAGGCGCATCATGTGAATTCCCCCTGGTGAATCAGCCAGTCATCGACTCGGTGCGGAGGATGGCTCGGGCCTCCAGCGACCGTCAATTGGCCACAACGCCTCTTCATAAGGCAAATCTGTTGAAATAGCGGCATTTTTATGGGCGCTTCGGACTATTCTCCGTGCTGGCTCCTTGGCGCATCGGCTGTGCCCGTCCGGTCAGCGCTTCAGTTCGGCGATGGCCGCGTCGAGTCCCGCCAGGGTGAGCGGATACATGCGGCCGCTGACGAGTTCGGAAATTATCGAGATCGACTCCGTGTAGCTCCAATGCTCGCGCGGGATGGGGTTCAGCCAAACGGTCCGGGGGAAGGTCTCCGTGAGCCGCTGGAGCCAGACCGCGCCGGCCTCCGGGTTCATGTGCTCGACCGCGCCTCCCGGCATCAGGATTTCGTAAGGGCTCATCGAGGCGTCGCCGACGACGATCACCTTGTAGTCGGACGGATAGGTGTTCAATACGTCGCGCGTGGGTATCTGTTCGGTGCGCTGGCGGGCGTTATCGCGCCAGACGCCTTCATACAGGCAGTTGTGGAAGTAGTAGTATTCCAGGTGCTTGAACTCGCTGCGGGCCGCCGAGAACAACTCCTCGGCGACCCGGACGTGCCAGTCCATCGAGCCGCCGACGTCGAAGAACATCAGGACTTTCACAGCGTTGCGCCGCTCCGGACGCATGCGCACATCGATGAAGCCGCGGTCGGCGCTGGCACGGATCGTACCATCGAGATCCAATTCCTCGGCGGCACCCTCGCGGGCGAGCTTGCGCAGTTTACGCAGGGCGACCCGTAGATTGCGGGTGCCCACCTCGACGCTATCGTCGAGATCCTTGAATTCCCGGCGGTCCCAGACCTTGATGGCGCGGCGGTGCCGGCTCTCCTTCTGTCCGATCCGCACGCCCGCGGGGTTGTACCCATAGGCGCCGTAAGGCGACGTGCCGCCGGTGCCGATCCACTTGCTGCCGCCTTGATGACGCTCCTTTTGTTCGGCGAGGCGCTGGCGCAGCGTCTCCATGATCTTATCCCAGCCGCCGAGTTCTTCGACCCTGGCCATGTCCTCCGGGCTGAGGTGGAGTTCGGCCATCTTGCGTAGCCACTCTTCGGGGATTTCCGCCGCGATCTCGGCTTCGGCAGCCTCGGACAGCGCGGTCAGGCCTCTGAAAACCTGCCCGAAAACCCGATCGAAACGGTCGATGTGGCGTTCGTCCTTCACCAGAGCCGTGCGCGAAAGATAATAGAACGCCTCGACGTCCCCCTTGGCGAGCCCGGCATCGAGCGCTTCGAGGAGCGTAAGGTATTCGCGCAGGCTGACGGGAACGCGCGCGCGCTTCAGTTCATGGAAGAAGGTGACGAACACCGGGCCTTGCTCCCTGGCCATTTGCGCCTGCCGGCGGTGACATTCGCGGCAAAGCTTCGAGGGTCTCCCTAACACCGCAGCGTGGGCCGTGGAAAGGACACGACCTTACTGGACCCAGCCCCGCCGGGCCTTTCGCCGCCTAAAACGGCGATCATCTCATGTCGATTGCGTGACGGGCGATGCGTCTGGGAGCGCATGGATATCGCGCTCGAAACGGCGTTTAGGCGCTTTCGCCAATGTTCTTTACCGGACCGTCCGAAGTGTTAGAGTGTAACCAAGGCGAATCCAGAACTCTGCCTGAAGACGCTCCATCCCTGCGCCCCGCCTGGGCACGAAGCACGGGGGATGCGCCAGGCGCTGGAGATTAATAACGTGGATGGTTCACGAACTGATTGCGACCCGGCAAGCCCGGGTTCAAAGACACCGGAGGAAGGGGCTGACGCGACGGGGGCAGGCAATGCAACCCAGGTCAGCACCAGCGGACTTTCCAGCACCGAAGCAACCAGTCTCGATCGCCATGGGTCTTCAGCGGCGGTCACGGATGTCGGCCGGTTGCCCGGCACTCCCGTTCCATCGCGCCAAGCTCCGCCGCACGCCAGACCTGCCGGCGCGGCCAGCCCTCCCGGCGGCAGCCGCGGCGATTCCGGCGGGCGACGGCAGGACCTGATCCCCGAGAATCCCGTCTACGGCGCACTCGATCTTGGCACCAACAACTGCCGCCTCCTGCTGGCCCGGCCGACGCGGCGCGGGTTCCGCGTGATCGATGCGTTTTCGCGTATCATCAGGCTCGGCGAAGGCGTGGGGCAGACCGGCCGCCTCTCCGATGCCGCCATGAAGCGAACGTTCGATGCCTTGCGGGTGTGCGCGAACAAGCTGGATCGCAACGGCGTCCACAGGTCCCGACTGGTGGCGACGGAAGCCTGCCGCATTGCCGACAACGGCGAGGAATTCCTGGCCCGCGTCGAGGATCGGCTGGGTCTCAAGATCGAGATCCTGACGACGGAGTCCGAAGCCCGCCTTGCCGTGTCCGGCTGCGCATCGCTGATCGACACCAGTTGCGACTATGTGCTCGTGTTCGACATCGGCGGCGGCTCATCGGAACTGATCTGGCTCGATATCCGCAAACTGCCGAAAGCGACCGGCCGCCCGCTCGACCGGCTCGACGCCCAGAACTGCATGGTCGCCTGGACGTCGCTTCCCGTCGGCGTCGTGACGCTTGCCGAGCACTTCGGCGGCAAGTTCGTCACGCAGTCGCTGTTCGAGGACATGGTCGATCATGTCGTCAATATGCTGGAACCGTTTGAGCAGACGCATCAGTTCCGCGATCGCATCGGCTCCAGTTCGACGCACTTCCTGGGCACTTCGGGAACAGTGACGACGGTCGCCGGCATCCAGCTTGGCCTGCCGCGCTACGACCGAAGCAAGGTCGACGGTTGCTGGCTTTCCGTCGCGGATGCCCGCGCGGTCACCTACACACTTGTCGGACAGACCTACGAGGAGCGCGTCGCGCAGCCGTGTATCGGCCGCGACCGGGCGGATCTGGTGCTCGCCGGTTGCGCGATCCTCGAAGCGCTCATGCGTATGTGGCCGTGCGAGCGGATGCGCGTGGCGGACCGGGGCCTGCGTGAAGGTATCCTCGCGTCGCTGATGATCGAAGATGGCGTCTACCGGTTGCGCCGCCGAGGCGGACGCCGACGGCCTTAAAACGCGTCAGACTGTGGCTGCAGCGCTTTAACCCGCCGTCGTTTGGCGTTGGGGTCGCTTCGCAGCGGATTTACGCGCTTCGCCGGCATAGCGTCCTGCGGATTTATCCGAACGTTTTGCCGGCCGCTTCTTTTCGGCTCCGCCTGTGTTTGCGTGTTTCTCCGCTCCCGCAGTCGGTGCCCGGGCCGCGCCCTTTTCGGCCTCTTCGCTCGCCGCCTGCCAGTAGCCCGCCATGCGCTTGGCGAGCCGCCGGGGATTATCGGCATAAAGGCGCGCGGCCTCGCGATAGGCGTCCTGGCGCAGCTCCCGCTTCCGCGACGCGATCAATTCAGAGATTTCGGCGACTTGACCCTTGTCGAGCTGCCGGCCTGCAAACTGTTCCAAAACTTCGAGATCGTGCTCATCGCCGAGCGCCTCCGAAATGACGCGCGCCGTCTCGACGCGAACCGCCAAGTATTCGGGCCAGGCCGCCGACAGGAGCACCTGCTGTCGCCAGTGCGCCTGCACGGATTTGCGCCATTCGTGCGAGAGACTGTCATCGGCGCCTTGGCGTAGCGCCCAGTACTGTTTGCGGCCCCGTGCGTAGGCGTTTTCGAACCCTGCGATGACGACGTCGAACCCCGTTTCGCGCAATTCGAGTTCGCGCAGGGTGCGCCGCGCCTGTTTGAGCGACTTTGCGGATTTGCGCAAAAGCTCTCTACTCTCGTCGTCATGCACCGAGGCTTGTGCGGCGGGCGTTGCGGATGTTGAGAGATCTTTCTCCAGCTTTGTCAAAACGCGCGCTTGCCCACCGTCGGCGCTCTTTGCGAGCTTGCCAATCGTGGCACGCATCACATCGGCATCGCGTTTCGCCGACAAGTCGCGGGCGATATTGCGCAATTCGACGTTGGCGCAGGAATAGTCCGACGGCTTGAGGGCGGGGCGGATCAGTTTCAGGAGTGCGCGCAGACGCTTGAGGCACTTCCGTGTCTCATGGATCGCCACGGAGGTATCGGCATTCTTCAGCTCCTTGGCCGCACGCACGAATTGCTCATCGGCAATGCGGCGCACACCGTCCTCGATCGGCTCGGAGACTTTGAAACGGTAGGCCATCGTCGACAGACCCTTGCGCGGATACGCTGTTCGGTTTCTCTCACCGGCCCCATCTTAACCGACAACTTAGCGTCATCTAGGCGACGAAAAGGATCGTGTGCGCGCCCATCCTTAACGATGAAGGGTTTCGATCCAGTGGCGGACGCGGCTCTCCGGATCGGGATGGGTATAGAAATCCGTGATGACGGCGATACTGTCCGCTCCGGCGCTCAGTACCGCCGGGGCGCGTTCTGGCGTTATTCCGCCAATCGCCACAAGCGGCCGGCGGCCGATGCGCGCCTTCCACTGGCCGATCCGCTCGAGTCCCTGCGGCGCCCATTTCATTTTCTTCAGTTTCGTCTCGTAGATCGGCCCCAGCGCGATGTAGTCGGGCTCGGCGGCCAGGGCCAGATCGAGTTCGTCATCATCGTGGGTCGATACGCCCAGGCGAACGCCGGCCTTCTTGATCGCGGGTAAGTCGGCGGCGGCCAAATCCTCCTGACCGAGGTGCACGTAGTCGGCACCGATATCGATGGCTTCGCGCCAGTAATCGTTGACGATGAGTTGCACGCCATGATCCTGCGCGATGGCAAGGCAGGCGGCAATCTGACGACGGACTTCCTTCGTGCCCTCGCCCTTGAAGCGGAGCTGCACCGTGCGGATGCCGAGCGGCGCGATGCGCACCATCCACGAGGCATCGGGCACGATCGGATAGAAGATATCGAGGCCGTCGTGCTTCTGCGACATGCTCCAAGTCCCCTTTCGACTCAGTCCTTCTTCGTCTCGGGAAAGTCAAAGAACGGCGTTCCGGCGACCGGCGTCGAAGGCGCGGCCATGTCGCGTTGCGGCATGAGCCCCGAGAGATATGCCGTGCGGCCGGCGTCGATAGCGGCTGCGAAGGCGGCGGCCATTTCGACCGGGCGGGCCGCCTTGGCGACGGCGGTATTCAGCAGCACGGCGTCGTAGCCCATCTCCATCGCCTGAGCGGCATGGGACGGCGCGCCGATACCGGCGTCGACGACCAGCGTGGTCTCGGGAAAATAGTTGCGCATCGTCTTCAGCGCGTAAGGGTTGGCGAGCCCTCGGCCCGTTCCGATGGGTGCACCCCAAGGCATGAGCACGCGGCAACCGGCGGTCATCAGCCGTTCGGCGGCGCCGAGATCCTCAGTCGTGTAGGGGAAGACCTCGAAGCCGTCTTTCGACAGTTCCTCCGCCGCCTCGACGAGCCCGAAAAGGTCCGGCTGCAGGGTATCGTCGTTGGCGATTACCTCCAGCTTGATCCACGAGGTTTCAAACAGTTCACGGGCCATGCGCGCGGTCGTCACGGCTTCACGGGCGGTGCGGCAGCCGGCGGTGTTGGGAAGGACATGGGCGTCGAGCGCTGTGATCAGATCGAGAAAGCGCTGGCCGACCTTGCCGCGCGCTGCTTCGCGGCGCAGGGACACCGTCACGATACCGGCCCGGGACGCGGTCACGGCATCCGCCATCACCTGGGGCGAGGGATAGAGCGCGGTTCCCAGCAGCATGCGCGATCCGACATCGACGCCGTAGAAGTGGATCGGGTCGGACTTCGTGGGGGACGGTATCTTGTCGATCAGATTCATACTTGCTTTCCAGCGGGTTATGGATACGCGGCAACCGGGGGTTCGAGTTTGGCGGTCACGTTCAGGCGTACAGGCGTTCAGGCGGGCCCGTATCTCATCCGCCCTGGCGCGCCGACAGCACCTCCACCCGGTCGCCGGCGCGCAAGGCCGTTTGTTCACGGCGGCTGGCAGGGACGAAATCGCCGTTGAGCGCGGTGGCAACCTTGAGGCCTGTGAAATCGCGCTCGGCCAGCAGCGCCGCGAGTGTGGGCGCGGTGGTTTCTGCCGCTTCGCCGTTAATGGTCAACGAGATGACCTCCGTCTCCTGCGATGCGCGGTTGGCATGCAGCTCGTCGGCGTCGGCGGAGGGGCTGTCAGTCGTTTGATTGGGCATGCCAGAAATATATGCGGCCATGTGAGGCGGGGAAAGGGGGACACGCTGCGCGGCGTTCCTTGGCGCCAGCGTTCCGGGCGGCGTTGGGTGACGCGTTCGGTGACGCGACACACCTTTGATTTAACGGGACGAACGGGCCGCATCAAGCCGCGTCGAACGTGCGGGAAGCCGGCTCGCCGTCCGTGCCCGCCCATGGCGATGGCGACCGGCGCGCGAGCGATACCCGCCAGGCTTCAACTTGGTTCCAAGGGACAGCGCTCGTTTCGTTGTTTGCGGCCTTGGGGAACGCATCAGGCGGACTGCCGGCAAGTCTTCGGGCAGGGGTGGGGCGGCGACTCCCGCGCTGATCGATGTGGCGAGCGGGGCTCAGTGCCGGGGGTTGTCGAGGAAAGCCCGTTTGAGCGTGCGCGCTGAAGCGGAGCTTTCGAGCCGGCGGAACGCCTATCATGGCCCATGAGCGTCACGGATTTAACGTTCGCCAACTTTCACGGCTCGCGTCGAGGGCCCGACACCACGCTCGATCCGCGCCGGCGTTGATCGCGCCTCCAGACATACGTTGATCGCGCCTCCGAAATAAAAGAGTTGGAGCGCCGCGGCAGCGATGGAGCGCCGCTGTTCTCGAAAAACTTTCCACGCCCCTCTTGAACCTTGTTCACGCGCACCCATCTATTCGGTTGTGAACGATGTTCATATAGCGACTAGAGGCTTTGGCTTGTCTCGCGCGGACAGTCGTCTTCCTTGTGCGTCATGAACGCCGCTCATGAACCGATTGCCCTTCGGGCCGTCACATGACAGCGCGTGAACCTCGCTCACACCTTGCGCACGACCGGCGTATGAACATTGTTCACACAAATGTAGTGCCTCGCTTTTTGAGGCAGTGGGGCGTGAGCCACGACGCTTCATGTGAACGGAGGCCGTTTGATGTGCAGGGGTGACGCTCGATGTAAACGGCGACGCTCGACGTGAACGGCGACGCGTCGGACGCCGGCGCTACTTGAACGGCTTCGCTACGTGCCAGACGGCGCTTAAAACGAACAGCGAAACTTAACGTGAACATAGTTCACAAACAAAAGGAGACTTCCGGATGACCGATGCTGAGACGGTAGATGCCCAATATTCCTGCAAGACTGGGCGCAGCAAGTCCGCCATCGGCGGGCAGCGAAAAAAGGGGAAGGTCTTCCTTCCGCCACCCCTAAATGTTGCGCAGGCAATACGGATTATGAAACTCTGCAGTCGCTCGAAGGCCCCTGGCGGCACGCGGCGGGTCTGGCGATCGCCAGCCTCGCCGAGCGTTACAAAAAGAGAAAAAAGCGTGTCATTACAAAACGCTTTTTAACCCACTTCCGTCATTAATCCCTGCAACGCTGACCATAGCCGCCCGCCAAGGACCGAATTCCCCATGTTCCAGGAACTCATGTCATCCCGCCGATTCGCACCGCTTTTCTGGTGCCAGTTTCTTTCGGCGCTCAATGACAACTTCATCAAGACCGCGCTCGTCTTTCTCGTCCTGTTCCGCATCGGCGCCGAAAACAGCGCCGCGCTGGTGACGCTGGCCGCCGCGACGCTGGTCGTACCGTTCTTCTTCCTTTCCGCGCTCGGCGGCGAACTGGCCGACAAGTACGATAAGGCGAAGGTCGTCACCTGGCTGAAGCTCGGGGAGATCCCCATCGCGGCCTTGGCGGCGATCGGCTTCATGATGAGCGCTTCGACCGATCCGGCGATCGCGGAATGGTCGGTGCCGGTGTTGTTCGCGGCGCTGTTCGGCTTCGGCTCGATGGCGGCCCTGTTCGGACCGACGAAATACGGCATCCTGCCCGACCACCTGGAAGTCCGCGAACTGTCCGCCGGCAACGCGCTGGTCGAGGGCGCGACGTTCCTGGCGATCCTTGGCGGCACCATCGCCGGTGGAATCGCCATGACGAGCGACGGCTCGGCCGCGCTGGTCCCCCCCTGGGGCGTGGCGCTTACTATCGTGGCCTTTGCGGCGCTGGGGCTTTGGTCGGCAACGCTCATCAAACCGACGGGCGCCGCCGTCCCCGATCTCAGCATCACCGCGAACCCGCTCGTTTCGACCTTCAGGCTGCTGGGCGAGTTGAAGGCTGACCGGCGGCTGTGGATCGGCGGTCTCATCACCGGCTGGTTCTGGCTTGCCGGCATCGTG
The DNA here is from genome assembly GCA_965226995.1 of Filomicrobium sp. Lineage (GTDB taxonomy): Bacteria > Pseudomonadota > Alphaproteobacteria > Rhizobiales > Hyphomicrobiaceae > Filomicrobium. The sequence goes on along the minus strand of CBDDFK010000004.1, from coordinate 294,244 downwards.
TCACTGTCGCTTCTGCCAACGCTCATCAAGGAGAACCTGGGCGGAACCGAAGATGTCGTAACGCTCGGGCTCACGGTCTTTGTGGTGGGCATCGCGCTCGGCTCCTGGCTCGCGGCCAAGGCCAGTCACCATCGTCCCAACCTTGCCCTCGTCCCCATTGGCGCGCTGTTCATGGGGCTCGCCGGGCTCGACATCGCGTGGACTCTCTGGGGCCTGCCGCCGACGGCCGAGGGAACGGTGAACGCCGCCGCCTTCCTGCAGACATTCGAAGGCGCCCGCGTCACTTTCGACCTGTTGCTCCTTTCAGCAGCCGGCGGGCTGTTCATCGTGCCGTCGTTCGCCGCGCTGCAGTCGTGGGCCAAGCCCGATCACCGCGCGCGCGTCATCGCCGCCGTCAACATCCTGCACGCCGCCTTCATGTCAGGCGCGACGCTGTTCGTTTCGCTGCTGCAATCCTACGGGGTCGGCATCCCGGTCCTGTTCCTGGCGCTCGGCGCAGGCAACCTGATCGCGGTGGCGCTCGTCATCTGCGCGTGGGGCCGCGAGGGGTTGCAGGACCTTTCGAGGTTCATCTTTCGGCTCTTCCTCGGGCTTGAAGTGAAAGGACTGGAGAACCTTCCCAAGGAGGGTGAAAAGGCCGTCCTCGCGCCGAACCACATCTCGCTTCTCGATGCGCCGCTGGTTTATTCGGTGCTGCCCAGCCACACGGCGTTCGCCATCGACACCCTGCAGTCTGACACCTGGTACACGCGTCCGTTCCTGAAGTTCATCAAGGCTTTCCCGGTGGACCCGACGCGGCCATTGGCCATGCGCGGCCTGATCGGCCACCTGAAGGACGGCAAGCAGATCGTCATCTTCCCGGAGGGCCGGCTGACGGTTACCGGCGGCCTGATGAAGGTTTATGACGGCACCGCCATGGTGGCCGACAAAGCCGACGCGCCGATCGTGCCGGTCCGCATCGAGGGGCCGCAGCGTTCGCCGTGGGGCTTCATGAACAAGCTGCAGACGCGCAAAGCCTGGTTCCCCAAGACGACCGTCACGATCCTGCCGCCGGTCAAGCTCGACGTGCCCGAGGGCCTCACAGGCCGAAAGCGCCGCCAGGCGGCCGGCGCCGCCTTGCAGGACATCATGGTCGACGCCGCGGTCAAGACCGCCAACCTCAATCAGACGCTGTTCGAAGCGATGGTGGAAGCCCGCGACACCCGCGACACCGGACGACCGGTGATCGAGGACCCGCTCGGCACCAAGCTGTCCTACAGCCGGCTGATCACCGGCTCGCAGGTGCTCGGCCGGAAAATCGCGAAGATCACCGAACCGGGCGAGAATGTCGGCGTGCTTCTGCCGAACGCCGCTGGCGTGGCCGTAACGTTCTTCGCGCTGCAGTCCATCGGCCGCGTGGCAGCGATGCTGAACTTCACCGCCGGGGCGCGCAACGTATGTGCCGCCTGCACGGCGGCCCGCGTGAAGACGGTCCTCACTTCGCGCACTTTCGTGGAGAAGGCGCATCTGGAAACGCTGATCGAAGCCATCGGCCAGCAGGCGGAGATCGTCTACCTGGAAGACGTCAAGGCCAAGATCGGGACCGCCGACAAGATCGCCGGACTGATGACGCCGGCGAGGCCGCTCGTGAAGCGCAAGCCGGACGACCCAGCGGCCATCCTGTTCACCTCGGGCAGCGAAGGCACACCCAAGGGAGTTGTCCTCTCGCACCGGAACATGCTGGCGAACGCCTTCCAGTGCCTGACCCGGGTGGCGGTGAACGGCCAGGACAAGGTGTTCAACGTGCTGCCGGTCTTCCATTCGTTCGGGCTGACCGCCGGGCTGGTCATGCCGGTCGTCGGCGGCGTGCCGGTGCACCTCTACCCCTCGCCCCTGCATTACCGCATCGTGCCGGAACTCGTGTACCAGACGAACGCCACCATCCTGTTCGGCACGGACACGTTCCTCAACGGCTACGCCCGCGCCGCGCACCCCTACGATTTCGCGCGCGTACGTCTGATCCTCGCAGGCGCCGAGGCCGTGAAGGAACGCACCCGCCGGCTCTACATGGAGAAGTACGGCGTACGCATTCTGGAAGGTTACGGCGTCACCGAGACCGCGCCGGTGCTTGCCATTAACACGCCGCTCGCCAACAAGAACGGCACGGTGGGGCGCCTCTCTCCGTTGATGGAAGCCCGCCTCGAAGAGGTCCCTGGGATCGATGAGGGCGGACGGCTTTTCGTGCGCGGCCCCAACGTCATGCTCGGTTACCTGCGCGCCGAGAACCCCGGCGTCCTCGAACCGCCGGTGGATGGCTGGCACGATACCGGCGATATCGTCGATATCGACGACGACGGCTTCATCAAGATCCTCGGCCGCGCCAAGCGCTTCGCCAAGATCGGCGGGGAGATGGTTTCGCTGGCCGCCGTCGAGGCGATGGCCGCCGAGTTGTGGCCGGCGGCGCCTTCCGTCGTCGTGGCGATGCCGGACGCGCGCAAGGGCGAGCGGCTGGTGCTGTTGACCGCTGACGACAAGATCACCCGCGCCGACTTCCTCGCGCACGCCAAGCGTACCGGGGCCACCGAACTGATGGTGCCGGCGGAAGTGATGGTCGTTCCGGCCGTGCCGCTGCTCGGCTCGGGCAAACCCGACTATGTCGCCGCCCGGAAGCTGGCCGAGGAACGAGCCGGCCGCGCCAAGCCGCAGCCGTTGGCGATGGCCTGAGGACGGACGGCCGCTGCGGCTTGCCAAGTCCGATCTGAAAGGGCCAAAACTTACGGGCGCCGGTCCATATGCCGGCGCTCGTTTTCTCTCGTCAGGGGGCGCCGACCATGAGCCACATCTTCATCAGTCATGCCGTGGCGGACGGCGCGGACAAGGCGAATGCAATGGTGGCCGCTTTGGAAGCCGCCGGGCACACCTGCTGGATCGCGCCGCGCGACGTGACCGCCGGTCGGACCTACCCGGCGCAGATCATGGCAGCGGTGCGCGACAGCGGCGGTCTTATCCTGATTGCCACACCGGCGGCCAATGAGAGTCCGGACGTTTTGCAGGAAGTGAACCTCGGCCACTCGCACCGCAAGACAATCGTGCCGGTCATGGTGGATGGAACGCAGCCCTCCGACGATCTCGCCTACTACCTCTCGGTACGCCATCAGTTGCCGTGGACGGACCCCAGCGCATTGCTGCCTGCGATCCTTCGCGCGCTGCCGCTGCCGGAGGGCGCGGAAGCGACAATCGCCGCGCCGAAAACAGGCGCTCAGCCCAGCGGACCTAAGGCGATGTCGCCGACCGAGGCGATTGCCGCGGCGGCCGCGAGCGAGGACGGCGTCACGGGCGTTTTCGAGTTTGTCGTGGTGAGTTCAGCGTTCGACGAGGGCGTCTACTGGCTGAATTCGGAGGCCGATTATCGCGACCCGAGGTGTCTCGCCGCCATCCTTCGCCCGAAATTTCTGGCGGCGCTTCAAGCGCGAAATTCGTTTATTCCGTCCGTTCAGGTCCAACCGCAAATCTTCGAGGGACGCTCGGTTCGTTTCCGTGGCACGGCTCACAAGCGGCGTATCGATTTCATCTCGGGTGGCAAGCCGACCGGCCATTATTACTTTCAGACGCACGTCGAGATCGACAGCGCCGACGACATCGAGTTCGTTGAGTGAGCCTCCGCACCGCCCATCCAATTCTTCATCTGCAATAACATCTTGCCCGCTTTCGCTCACATGAACGCCTACTGAACGGCCCGTTCAGGTTCGGCTCACCGGCCAAAGTGTTTCCTCTTTCTGGGACGGGGATTGCCGCAATGCGGCCATGAACCGGAAGGGGCTACAAGATGACGTTTCTACTCAAAGTGAAGTCGCTGGCATTCGCACTATTCGTCGCGCTCTCGCTCAGTGGCGCAGCCGTTACGACCAGCGCATTCGTGCAATCGTCTCCTGCTGAAGCCGGGTTTCTGAAGAAAGGCAAGAAGGTCCTCAAGGGTGTCGGCAAGGGCGCGCGCTGGATCGAAAAGAAAGCAGCCAGGGGTGGCAAGTTCGGCAAGGCTATCGCCAAGGGAGCGCGCGGTCTTCGCAAGGGAACCCAGAAAGCCCAGCGCGGCATCTCGAAAGTTCAGAAGGCCGGCAAGAAGGCATTCGGCAAGGTCTGCAAAGGAAAGTGCCGCAAGGTCGTGAAGGGCGTGAACAAGGTCCGCAAGGGCTTCAGCAAGCTGAAGCGGGAGGCCGAGCGCAAGTGCAGCCAGTTCGGGCGCAATTCGAAAGCCTGCAAACTCGCCCGCAATGCTCTCGAGTTCGCTTCGCCGATCTGATTTTTTTCACTCACGGGTTTTAAGCGGTGCCGGGTCCCTCCGGCGCCGCGCTATTCTTCCAGCGTGATGCCGTCCGGCGACGCACCGAGGTTTTTCAAGGCATCTGTCACGTCCTCGACCATTTCCGGCGGGCCGCAGACATAAAATTGCGCTCCGAAGTCATCGATTTCGTGCTGCAAAAACGACTTGTCGATACGCGCCTGGCGCAGATCGCTGTCCGGATCGTCGGTAACGATGAAGCGGCAATCGAGACCGTCCATCCCTTCCAGTTCGCGCCGGCAGATGATGTCGCGCTCGGTCTTATTGGAAAAGATCAGGACCGAGTTGTTGAGTTCGTCGTCAGCATGGCGCTTGCGCAGGATCGCGAGAAACGGCGTAAGCCCAGCGCCGCCGGCGATGAAATAACCGGGCCCCTTATCGGTGATGGCGCCCCAAGGGTCGCCGATCTGCAAACGTTCACCCGGCTCCACCTGGCCGAGTTGCTCAGTCACGCCATCGTGGCCGGGATAAATCTTGATGGTGAACTGGAGGTGCGCATCGCTCGGGAGGGCCGTGAACGTGAACGGGCGCTTCTCATCGCGCCAGCCCTCCTGCATCAGTGAAACTTCCGTCGCCTGCCCCGGTTCGAAGGCGTAGCCTGCGGGCTTTTCGACCGTGAACTGGCGAACGTTATGGGTGACGGGCTCGGTGGAAAGAATCTGTACGGTGTGGACCATTGCTTTTCGGATTTCTGTCGGTTCGTATTTTGGGGTTTCGTTTCAAACATTGATTTTGACCCGGCACTCCTGTGCTCAGACGGAGTAATGGCCGAGACCGGGCATCGTTCCGGCAGGGATTGTTCCGCAAGGAACAGGCTCCCGGGCCACGAGCGATTAGCGTTGAGATCCATCGGGTGGGTGGGGTCGGTGCTGCGGCTCTGCTGCCGGACAAAGATGCTCTGAAATCAAGGCGGTGGAGCCATTTCAGCCGAATGGCCGGGCGAGACCGGGAGAGGCCGCTTTCGACGAGCGGGCGCTCATTCGTTCACGCAACGGTCAGCATGCGCGCGACTCCCACGTTGCGCGACAGGCTTAAGGGCTGTTAGACTCTTTTCAGTCTTAAGTTGGGAGCGCACCCGCGTTACGAACCTAAACAAAGGAATGCAGCCATGAAATTCTTCACGATGGCCCTCGGCGCTCTCGCCCTCGCCGTGGCGTTCGCCGGACCGGCCGCCGTCTATACGCCCGCCGAAGCCGCCTCCAAGAAGAAGTCGAAGGCCGGCCAGAGCGCAACCGACAAGATCCTGCAGCAGATCAAGGGCGGCGTGAAAGGCAAGTAAGGCTCTACTCACCGAGCTCACGCTTGCGCTTGCGCTTGCGACATTCGAGAAAGCCGGCCCGTGCTTAAAGCAGGCCGGCTTTTTCGTGCGTGGATTGCGAGGATGCGCCGCCGCGCTCTCAAGCGGAGGACGGATCGACCTTCGTCGGCGCGCCCGAGGACATATCGGTGCCGATATACGGGAGACCGGCGGCTTTCCATGCTCCGAAGCCGCCTTCCATATGCGCCATCTTCTCGAAGCCTTCCGCCAGGCACTGTTCGCCAACCTTGCCCGAGCGCTTTCCCGAGCCGCAGTGGAGAACAATGCGCTTCTCGCCCTGAGCGGGCAGGCTCGCGGTCTTGACGAACGCCATCGGCGCCAGCAGCGCGCCCTCGACGTGCTCGAACATGTATTCCTGCGGCGTGCGCACATCGATCAGAACGATCTCGTTGCGGTCCAGCGCTTCCTTCACCTGAGCTGGCGACCAGTTTTCCAGTTGGCCCATCTATCGTCCTCCATTGTTAGTGCCAGGGCAGCGGTATTTCTGTGCTGCACCGTCATCAGAGCCGGTTGGCCGGAACCTTGAAATAGCGATGACCGTCGCCCTCCGGTTCAGGCAGGCGGCCGCCGCGTAAATTCACCTGCAGGCGTAAAGCATCCGGTCGGGGAGCGAAAGATCGGCGTCTCGTTCGTCGCGCAAGCTGACGAACTCCGCCTCCGACGCGCCGGCGCCGACATGAGGATTATCGGCGCGCTGGCTGGCGACCGTCGATTCCCAGGCCGGCTCCTGACGGGAATCGGTGCCGTAATCGTGGCCGACGAAAACGCGGGTGTTGTCTGGAAGGTCCAGGATCTTTTGCAGCGAGCGGTAAAGCTCGGCAGACGAGCCGCCGGGAAAGTCAGCGCGCGAGGTGCCGAAGTCGACATGCATGAACGTGTCGGCCACGAAGGCGGCGTCGTCGCCGACGATGAAGCTGATCGAAGCGGGGGTGTGACCCGGCGTTGCCATAACCCTTGCCGGGAGATTTCCGATTTGGAAGGTGTCTCCATCCTCGAACAGGCGGTCGAAATCGCGCGAGACGTCGAAAGCAGACGGGGCGTTGTAGAGCTCGCTCCAGATCCGCTCAACTTCCCGCGTCGCCGCGCCGATGGCCGTGGGAGCGCCGAGCTTCTCCTTCAGCCAGGCGGAGGCCATGAAGTGGTCGGCGTGAGGATGGGTGTCGAGGATCCACGCGACTTCCAGGCCTTTCTCCTTCACGAAGGCCAGGATCTCCTCGGCTGATTCGGTGGAGGTCGCCGCATTCGACGGATCGAAATCCAAAACGACATCGATGAGAGCGGCCTTGCGGGTGGCCTCCTCCCAGACGACGTACTGGATGCTACCGGTATCGGGCTCGTAGAAGCCGGCGACGGCCGGGCTTTTTTCGCCGTTTGACGGGCTGATCTTCATCATGGCTCTTTCCCCTGAGCGACGTTGCAGTTCGATGGGGAGAACGGGGTATCCGCTTGTCACGTTCCGGCCAGCCGATCCAGGTCAGGCCCGCAACTTCACAGCGGTGTCACCAGGAGCGGCATGCCTCCAGCCGGCGTTAGCGTTATCCGGGACAACGGTTCAGGACGATGTTTGCCGTCCCAGCCAAATTTTGCGGCCCGCACAAAGCTCGCCAATAGCGTCACGGCTTCGGCCATCGCAAACGACTGGCCAATACAGATGCGCGGGCCGTTGCCAAACGGCATGAACTGCGTGCGCGGCCGCTCTTTCTCCCGCTCGGGCAGGAAACGGTCGGGGTCGAAGCTTTCCGGATCGGTCCAGTAACGGCGATGTCGATGGATAGCGAAAATCGGAAAGACGACATTCGAGCCGGCAGGCAGGTTCTCGCCGCCCGCCCGAATGAATGCCGTGTTGACGCGGGCGACGACGGGCGCGGGGGGATAGAGCCGCATCGATTCCTTCAGGACGCGCGTGGTCAGCAAAAGCCGGTCGAGATCTTCAGGGCCGATCGGCTCTTCGCCGGCAACGCTCGCGACCTCGTCGCGTACGGCGTCCTGCCACTGCGGAGCGCGCGCCAGGATGTAGAGCGTCCAGGACAGCGCCTTCGCTGTCGTCTCATGACCGGCAAGGAGCAGCGTCGACAGGTTGTTGACGAGGCCCTCCTCGTCGAGCGGGGCGTCCGTCTCCGGATCGCGGGCCGCCAGAAGGCGCCCCAGAAGATCGGTTTCGGCTCCGCCCGAAGCGCGGCGTTCGGCGATCAGTTCCTGCATGATCGCGCGCAAAACCTTCGCGGCGCGACGCATCCGCCAGGTGCCGGGATGCGGTGCCCACATCGGCAGCCTCAGGATGGCAAACGCTCCTTCCCAGGGCGCGGAGGCCAGGTAGCGCTCAGTGGCGGCCATGATGCGCCGGCCCAGGTCTTCATCCGTCTTGGCGAGCATAGCGCGCAGGATCACCGCCATCGTCGCTTCCGTCATGTCGGTGTCGACCCGCCGCATTCCCGCACCGGCTGCCCGCCATTTGGCGATCTGGGTTTGCGCCGCCTCCGCCATCGCGGGGACATCGGCAAGGATGGCCTTGTGCCGGAAGAGCGGGGCAAGGGCGCGCCGCTGCCAGCGCCAGCGCGCACCGTCGGCCGTCAAGACGCTTGAGCCCAACGCCCCATCGAACACCCGTTTCTCGAGCCGAGACTTGTCGAGATCGGCGGCCCGTCCGATCAGTACGTCTTCGACGAGTTGCGGACCCGTGATCCAGGCGTAGGTGACGTTGGGGACGCGCGCGCGCAATACGGTAATGTCGTTTTCGTAGGCGCCAAGCGGGACCGCCCTCAGCGGGTTCTTCGGAAATTCCTGCAAGAACCGCCAGAGCGGAAGCGGCTTTTCCGGGGGCGTGATGGCCGGGAGATCCAAGTCGGCCGGTGGCAACGGCTGCACGGGCGGGACCCTTTCTCAATGGCAGGGCGGGCGGCGAGGCTTTTTGGAGGCCAACACTTGGAGTTCCCCAACGCTGCGCACGCGCGCGTTGGCGGCGGCAAGCCCGTGTTGGGTATTTATATCCGCCAACACTGGGCAGGCCCGTGTTGGGCATATCTCGCCAACACTGGGCAGGCCCGTGTTGGGCATATCTCGCCAACACTGGGCAGGCCCGTGTTGGGCATATCTCGCCAACACTGGGCAGGCCCGTGTTGGGCATATCTCGCCAACACTGGGCAGGCCCGTGTTGGGCATATCTCGCCAACACTGGGCAGGCCCGTGTTGGGCATATCTCGCCAACACTGGGCAGGCCCGTGTTGGGCATATCTCGCCAACACTGGGCAGGCCCGTGTTGGGCATATCTCGCCAACACTGGGCAGGCCCGTGTTGGGCGTGCCACCGCCGGTCGCTTCAACTTCGACCTCAAGCGTTATAGAGGCCGGCATGCCGGGTCTTCAAACGGAACAAGGGCCGCCGATAGCGACCCTTGTCCTGTTTTCGCCGTACACCGACGCCTGACGGACAACGTGTCAGCGGCGTCACCGACCGCTCTCCGCCGGGCAGCTTCAGGCGCCGAAGATGTCGTTTGTGATGCCCGAGTACCAGCCAATGCTCTCTTCGTAGGTCGCCTTGCGTAGCGCGGAGTCCTCGCCAGTCTTGGAGATGAAGCCGGAGGTCTTCGTGATCTTTTCCGGTTGCGCCTCGTAGCTGGCCCCGACCTTCACACCGTTGTCCGTGCCGATCAGGCTCCAACAGGTGTTGGAGAACTTGGCCGGGAACACGCGCGAGCCCGTCAAGGCGCCGCGGACGGCGTTGGCGCAGACCTTGGCCTGGCTGTTGGCAGAGAAGCCGGACTTCGGCATATCGCCGCCGATGCAGGAATCGCCCAGGACGTAGATGTTTTCGTCCTTCTGGCTCTGCATCGTCGCTCCTTCGATCGGACAGAAGCCGGAGTCGTTCGCCAGCCCAGCGGTCAAGGCAATCTCGCCGGCGGCCTGCGCCGGAATGATATTGGCCGCATCCGCCTTGAAGGTATCGAGATCGGTTTCGATCGTGCCCGTGGAAGGATCGATCGACTTCACGCCGCCATGAATGGATGCGGGGATCCACTCGACCATGCCCGAATAGAGCTGCTGCCAGCCTTCCTGGAAAAGCGCCTGCTTGGAGAACTTCTCCTTCGGGTCGAGGACGATGATTTTCGCCGTCGGATTCTTCTCCTTGAAGACGTGGGCAATCATCGAAATGCGCTCGTAGGGACCCGGCGGGCAGCGATACGGATTGGGCGGGGCGACCATGATGAAGGTGCCGCCTTCCTTCATGTTTTCGATCTGGGTCTTGAGAAGCTTGGTTTGCGGACCGGCCTGCCAGGCGTGCGGCATGACTTCCGCGGCTTCCTTCGAATAGCCGGGCACGCTGTCCCATTTGAGGGAGATGCCCGGGGCGACGATCAGCTTGTCGTAGGGGATCTTTGAACCGTCGCCCACGGTAACGGTCTTGCCGGCCGCGTCGACACCGGTCGCCATCTGATGCACGACCTTAATGCCGTGCGACGATTCTAGCTCTTTATAGGAATGGGTGATCGAGTCGAAGGTGCGGAAGCCGCCGATGTAGAGGTTCGAGAAGAAACACGTCGTGAATGCTTCCTGCGGCTCGATCAACGTAACGTCGATTTCGCCCTTCGAGTCCTTGGCGATGTAGCGGGCGGCCGTTGCACCGCCGGCGCCACCGCCGATCACGACGACCTTGGGTTTTCCAGCCGCGCGGAGAAGCGACGGCACCGCGAGCGCCGTCGTCGAGATTGCCGTTGCGGCCATGAAATGGCGGCGTGAAATCGACATGAATTCCTCCGATATTTTTCAATGTTCGAGTGCTCACGAACACTCGGTGGTTCGGCCGGCTTTTACCGGTCCTTCTTGTGGAAGTACGCCGCCAGCGCCGCGATCTCCTCGGCGGACAGCCGCCCGGCGATCATACGCATAACAGGGTGCTCGCGCGCTTTCGTTTTATAGGCGTGCATTGCGACAACAAAATCCTCTTCCGGCCAGCCGATGATCGCGGGAATGCCCTTGTCGGCGCCGGAGGGCTGATGGCAGGTGAGACATTCGCCGGAAAGGTATTCGCCGAACTCGGCGTCGCCTTCGAGCGCGAGAATTTCAGCCGGCGGCAACGGATCTCCACGTGGGACAGCGGGCACCGGCGTTTCGGGAATGTTGGACGCCCCGGTCGAGAACGACTGGAGGTAGGCGACAAGCGCCGCGCGATCCCGCGGTTTCGTGACGCCGCGAAGGCCCATGGACGTACCGTCAACAAACCCCTTCGGATCGGAAATGAAAGCATCGATCGTTTCAGCGTTCCAGACGAGCCCGTCGGCGCCAGCTTGTTTCATGGCCGGGGAATAGCGGGCACCGGCGATCGAGCCGGCCTTGCGTCCGAAAAGGTCGTTGAGTTGCGGACCAATGCGGTTTTCGGCATTGGCGCCGAGGCGGTGGCAGGCCGAACAGCGCTGGAAGACTTCCGCGCCCCGCCGGACGAGATCGGCATGATCGGCTTCGCTGGCGGTTTTATGAACGTGGTTCGGGGCGGCTGCATCTTCGGCGGCGGCAGGCTGCGGCCCGACCGAGACCGCCAGCAAAAAGGCGAGCGCCGTCGCAGGCGCAAAAGCGCGGAACATCCACTCCATAGGCTCTCCCGTCGCCTCGCTCCGGACGCCAAGTCACCGCCCGCGCGTTGCATTATATTGTCTTAGTTGAATATGCGAATTTATCGACGGATTGTGGACGAAGCAACCGCTTTCACTGGACACCTCCTCCCAAAGTACTGTCGCGATCTTTGTATCCGCACTTCGCATTCGGGGTACTGGCGCGCATCGGCACTTCCAAATTTTCTCTGGCGGCGGTGGGCGGCCCGCATATGATCTCGGGCATCAGGCGACTATGCCGGACTTTCAGGGGGAAGTGCCATGCCGATCTCGCGTATTCCATCGCGTGCCAACCAGCACGATCTCAACCTTTCGCGACGAAGCGCGCTTGGACTACTCGGCGCCGCGGCGGTGTCGCTCCCGGCGGCGCATGCGTTCGCCAAGGCGCCGCTCCTCGGCGTGCCGAAGACCGACTTCTACCGCTTCAAGCTCGGCGCCTTCGAGGTGACGATCATCCGCGACGGCGCGGCGACCCTGAGCGGACCTTACCCGGCCTTCGGGGCGGACCAGTTCGAGGAAGACGTGCACGCGCTGATGGAGGAGAACCATCTGCCGCCAAAGCGTTTCGAGCTCCCGTATGCCCCCGTCGTCGTCAACACCGGGGCCGAACTCATCCTGTTCGATGCCGGGAACGGCCCCACGCGCCGGCCGGACAGCGGCTATCTGGTCGAGGGCCTCAAGGCCGCGGGCTACGCGCCCGAGCAGATCGACATCGTCGCGATCACGCATTGCCACCCGGACCATATCGGCGGGCTGATGGAGAAGAACGGCGCCGTGTTCCCCAACGCCCGTTATGTCTGCGGCGAGGCCGAATACGATTTCTGGTCGCCGAAAGAGCGGCTCGACGAGGAAGCCGGCATCGCGCGACGGGCGCAGGTGGTGCAGGCGAATGTCGTGCCTCTGGCCGACAAGATGACGTTCCTCAAGGACGAAGGCGAGGTGGTTTCGGGCATCCGCGCCATCGCCTCACCCGGGCACACGCCGGGGCATCTGGCCTATCACGTCGAAAGCGAGGGTCAGCGGCTCCTCATATGGGGCGACGCCATCGTGCATTTCGTTGTTTCGTTCCAGCGCCCCGAATGGCCGCTGGCCGCCGACATGGACAAGGAAGTGGCGGCCGAGACGCGGCGCAAGCTCTTAGGGATGGCCGCGGCCGACGGCATCGCGGTCACCGGCTACCACCTGCCGTTTCCGGCGCTGGGTTTCGTCGAGGCGCATGAGGATGCGTTCCGCTTCGTGCCGGCGAGCTATCAGTTCAGGTTGTAGGGGTGATGGGGGTGCGGCGAGCGGCCGATCCTATGCCTGATGCACGAACCGGCGGCCACGCCGTCACTTCCGGCCCTCCGCCCCAGCGACCCGAGAAGCGGCGGCTCCGATCACCAGGTCAATGTTCGAGTGTCGTCGCGGAACAGTTCGGCGCCGACCAGTTCCGGGTTGCTGAGCTTGACGCCGTCGATGAGGTCGGCTTCGGCAACGCCGTAATGCTTCATGCACATCGGGCATATCAGCACCGTACCGCCGGCTGCGATAATGCCGGCGATCATCTTCTGGTGCTCACCGTAAGGGCCGGACTTGCTCTTGGCCGCCAGCACCACTGCGCGATCGTTTAGAAAAACCGCCACCGGATGTTCGCGGGCCTGCTGTTTGGCGGTGAAGCCAAGCGCCATCTTGGCGCGGTGGGCATCATCCGAGGTTAGATTGACGAACAGCCCATCGTCGTCGGCAAGTGCCGAAGGGGCCAGAGGCGCGATGGCGAGAACCATCGCGAGCGCCATCGCTGCGAGACCGAGTAGTCGCATGGAGAAGCTCCGTAGAAACAAGGCAGAACCCACGAATTCTGAGGGCGCTCTCGGAACCGGACCATGACAATTGTCAACGCTTCCAAGGTGAGGCGCCACAAAAGATTCATTATTGACGCATCATATCTCAGGACGCAGTCTCTCTGCACGAGGCACCTGAGGGAATCTTCCGGCCCGGCCGTGGCGCGATCCTCCCGCAAGATTCCCATGCGCATGGGCGGCATGAGGCGCCGCAAAGGGGCTGTGCCCGCCCCTCTTACATCTGCGAGAAGGCGAGACACGCAATGCCTGACAACTCTTCACCCGAAGACGACGCGGCGGAGGGAGCTTACTCCTCTCCGCCTTGCTTCATGCAAGAGTTCGAACGCGGACAGCCGGGCGCGGAACCGGATGCCGGGCAGGCCCGCGACGTGAGCCGATGGCGGGCCGCCGAGCGCAAACGGTTGATCGCGGCGCGGCTTGCGCTCCCCTCCGCCGAGCGCGCCGAGCATGCGCGTCTTCTGGCGCGCGATCTGGAGCGGCTTGCACCGCGAACCGCCGGCACGGTCATCAGCCTGTATTGGCCGTTCCGGGGGGAGCCCGATTTGCGGCCGGTCATGGAGCGGGTGCATGCGGCCGGGCTGCGTGCCGCCTTGCCGGTAGTCGTGGCGAAGGGGCAAGCCCTCGTCTTCCAGGAGTGGACGCCCGCCAGCCGTCTCGAACGCGGCGTCTGGAACATTCCGATCCCGGCCGAGGGCCCCGAGATCGTGCCGACGGTGGTTGTCGCCCCACTGGTGGGGTTCGATCCCGAGGGCTACAGGCTGGGCTACGGCGGCGGCTTTTTCGACCGAACGCTGGCCGCAATGACAAAGCCGCCTCTCGTGATCGGCGTGGGGCATCCTGTGCAGCGGATCCCGACCATCTACCCGCAGGCGCACGACATCGCGATGGACTGGATCGTCACGGGCCACAGCCCACCGCTGCGAACCGGCCGAAACGGGGCATGAGACGCCAGAGGTTTCCGGCTTGCCGAAGATGGTCAGGCTGGGTGGGATTTGTAAGGCGGTGAGCCAGCGTTCGCGGCGAGGCAGTCGGCACTGAGCCAAGGTGCTGAAATGAGCGGGTACGGAATTCTGGGAAATCGGTCGGTGGGCGGGAACAGGGCGTGGACAGGTCAAGACCACAACACACCCTGCACTTTCGTATCTCAGAGCATGTTTGCCGCAATCAGCCAGGCCAGCGCTGTGAAGGCAGATGAAGCCGTACGAATGTGATTCAACCGGGTCCAGCGCTCAGAATACTCGGCCCAATAGGCCGTCATTTCACCGCCTTGGTCTGACAACGCGTCTAGACGCTGGTTCATTGGAACATTGCCAAATCCAGTTACGGCAAAGACGCCAAGTAGATACGCGACAGTGCCCCCGAGAACGAGAGCCATCGGCGTACCTTCAATCTGCCAGATGGCGAGTAACGCCAGCGCCGTTGAGCCCGGCAGGAATCCTAAAAGCAACGCCATGAAGACCGATCTATAGACTGTGCGGTTCAAGCCAATCATGCCGACGGCGCCTGCCGCCGCCGGCGCCTGAGCCAGCCCCCGCATCACAAAATCCGAAAAGCTGAGAAACACGCCGGCGATCAAAGCCATTAGGAGCCCCGCGATCAGCAGAATCCAATCCATCTTTCCATCTCCCATCAACTGGATAGACCAACAACGCGACCCAGATAGTTTTGCTCAACCACCTGGCGGGCCAGAAAACGCGCGAGTTCCGCGCGTGAAATTTTCAGGTCAAGTCCACGCGCCGTGACGGGCAGATCCTCGATCACCTGGCGGCGGGTTTCCGCGTCGGTGAAGGCCGCAGGGCGTACGATTGTCCAGTCGAGTCCGCTGGCTTCAACCAGTTGCTCTTGAAGTTCGTGATCACGGAATACCGGGGCCAGTAGCGCGCCAAACATCACCCGCTTCCACCAGAAGTTCAGGTTCGACCAGCTTTCACGAACACCAAGTGTGGACTGACAGATGAGACGTTTCACACCGTGCGTCTGCATTGCGCGAATGACATTCAATGTGCCGCTTGAACGAACGACGCTCTTTCGCGACATACCGGCGCCCAATGTGATGACGACAGCATCATGGCCCGCGACCGCGCCCGAGACGTCTTCGGCTTTCAACGCATCGCCCGCGCGAAGCGTAAGCTTAGGATTTATAGCGGGCAGCTTATCCGGATTGCGCGCGAACGCGGTCACCTCATGTCCGGCACGAAGCAGTTCTTCAACCGCAAGACGCCCCACGCTGCCGGTGGCTCCAAATACGATCACCTTCATTGCTTTTCTCCTCCGGAGACTGTGCAAGCCCAACTCTTGACACGATGTAAAGTTGACATCACGTCAATTAGGGCTAGCTTGACACAATGTCAAGAGAGCAAAACACAACGAAACACCGGATCCTCGACGCCACCTGGAAGTTGCTGGAGTCCGGCGATAGGGCTGTCCGGATGTCAGACATTGCGAAAGCAGTCGGCATCAGCCGTCAGGCGCTTTATCTGCATTTTCCAAATCGGACTGAGCTCCTTGTAGCGACAGCCCGCCACGTTGATGCTGTCAAAGACGTGGACGGCCGGCTGGCTCTAAGCCGGTCCGCATCTTCCGGTATCGAGCGCCTGCACGCCTTCATTGACGCATGGGTGGGCTACATTCCGGAAATACACGGTCTATCGGTTGCGCTCCGCGCCATGCGCGCAAGTGACGAAGCTGCCGCAGATGCATGGGACGACCGGATGCAGGCGGTCAGGCAAGGATGTGCAGCCGCGGTCCGAGCGATTGCTGAAGACGGAGATCTCAATCCCAAGCTCACCGAGCGGACAGCGACAGACCTTCTCTGGACGCTATTGTCTGTCGAAAACTGGGAGCGTTTGGTTCGTGAGTGTGACTGGTCGCAGACGGCCTACGAACAAGCGGTCAAGAACCTCGCGGAAGTATCACTTTTGGAACGTGCCTGAATGAAAACCGGCGCGGACATCTTACTCTAGGCCCTACAGGTTGCCTGCTTCGGCTCATCATGCAGCAGCAGCGGATAAGCGCCGCCATTCCGCCGTGAACTACCGTCGCCGCGCCCAGCAAGCTCGCGCCGCGCCCGCCCCCCGCCGTCACTCCACGCCGAGCTTCGCCTTCAAAATCTCGTTGACCGCCTTCGGGTTCGCCTTGCCGCCTGAGGCTTTCATCACCTGGCCGACGAACCAGCCGATCATGGTCGGCTTGGCCTTCACCGCCTCCACCTTGTCCGGATTGGCGGCGATCACCTCGTCGACGGCCTTCTCGATGGCGCCGGTGTCGGTGACCTGCTTCATGCCGCGGTCCTCGACGATTTTCTCCGGCTCGCCGCCTTCGGTCCAGACGATCTCGAACACGTCCTTGCCAATCTTGCCGGAAATGTCGCCCTTGCCGATCAGATTGACGATGCCAGCGATCTGTTTGGCCGACACCGGCGAATCCGCGATGTCCTGGCCTTCCTTGTTGAGGCGGCCGAACAGCTCATTGATGACCCAGTTGGCAGCGGACTTGCCGTCGCGCTTGGCGTCTTCCAGCGCTGCAATCACCTCTTCGAAGTAGTCGGCGGCTGCCTTTTCGGCGACGAGCACGCCGGCGTCGTAGCTCGACAGGCCCAGCGCGTCCATGAAGCGGTGCTTCTTCTCGTCGGGGAGTTCCGGCAGTCCCTCGGCCAGTTTGTCGACCCAGGCCTGCTCGAATTCGAGCGGCAGGAGGTCGGGGTCGGGGAAGTAGCGGTAGTCGTGCGCTTCTTCCTTGGAGCGCATCGAGCGCGTCTTCCCCGACTTCACGTCGTAAAGCCGGGTTTCCTGGTCGATGGTGCCGCCGTCCTCGATGATGTCGATCTGGCGGCGGGCCTCGTAGTCCACGGCGAGGCCTATGAAGCGGATGGAATTGACGTTCTTGATCTCGCAGCGGGTGCCCAATTCGCCGCCGGGCTTACGGACCGAGACGTTGACGTCGGCGCGCAGGTTGCCCTTGTCCATGTCGCCGTCGCAGGTGCCGAGATACCGCAGGATGGTTCTGAGTTTGGTGACGTAGGCCTGCGCCTCCTTCGCCGAGCGCAGGTCCGGCTTGGAGACGATCTCCATCAGCGCGACGCCGGAGCGGTTGAGATCGACATAGGAATAGTCGGGGTGCTGGTCGTGGATCGACTTGCCGGCGTCCTGTTCCAGATGCAGGCGCTCGATGCCGACGCGCTTCGTCTCGCCGTCCACCTCGATCTCGACCTCGCCCTCGCCAACGACGGGATGCTTGAACTGCGAAATCTGGTAGCCCTGCGGCAGGTCCGGGTAGAAGTAGTTCTTGCGGTCGAACACGGAGCGCAGGTTGATCGCGGCCTTGAGGCCGAGACCGGTGCGCACGGCCTGGGCGACGCACTCGCGGTTGATGACGGGCAGCATCCCGGGCATGGCGGCATCGACCAGAGAGACGTGAGAGTTGGGCGCGCCGCCGAAGGCCGTGGAGGCGCCGGAGAACAGCTTGGCGTTTGAGGCCACCTGAGCGTGGACTTCCATGCCGATCACCACCTCCCAGTCGCCGGTGGCGCCGGAGATCAGGTTGTCGTTCTTGCTGCTGTCCTGGGCGGCGTTCGGCTTGGCTTTCTTCGGCATGTCTCGTCGTTCCCCGGTGGGCCGTCGGTTGAGGCGGCTTCTTAATCTCTTGCCTGCGGTGTCTTCGCGTTATTGCTGGGCGACTTCGGGCCCGGTGTCGGCCGGGCTCCGCCACTTGCGTAGCGGCAGCCCGCGCCTGATCCAGCCGGTGCCGCGCGGGCCACCGACAACGCCTTCGACAACATTGACGACGTTGGGAAAGCCGGCGCGCGTCAAGGGTTCGGCCAACGCCGTGGAGCGGCTTCCCGTGCGACAGATGATGGCGATGGTGCGGGTGTCGTCGCCGCCGGCGGCTTCGCGTAGCTTCGACAGGAACTCGTCGGGTTTCTGATGCATGGTAATCGCGTGCGCGGCGGTCGGTACGCCGGTCGACTTCCATTCCTCGGGCGTGCGGATATCGACCAGCAGGATCTCGCCGGCCTTCGCCTTTTCGAAGGCGGCGGGGGCATCGAGCGTCGGGATTTCGCCGGCGGCCGCGGCCTGCGTGAAGGCCGTCGCGGCCAGCGCCAGAAGCGCTACCGTCAGGGCCCAAATCGGCGTTCTCATGATCCACGCCATCGGTCTTACCTTTCAACAAATGCGCGCTGCGGCGCTTGCCGGCGCGCGTTCTGGTTCATGCGTTGCGCGTTCGGCTCATGGCGTACCCAAGGCCCGCCCAGACGAGCCCGAAAACGAACTGGGCGACAAAAACACCGGTCGGCGCACCGAAACCCTGCACCGCGACGATCCTGAAGAACGCCAGCACATAGATCAGCAGGAAACCCGCGCAGGCGGCCGCGAATGCCGCGACGATAATTTTTTGCCACTGGTTGGCGCCGCGGCCCATGAAGAACGCCAGCGCGATCGTCACCGGATTTAGAAGCGCCACCAGCACGATCGTGTAGGGGTCGAAGGGCTGCAGTTCGATCATGGATCACCATTGGGATCACCGGGGCCATGCGCTGCAGGCTTCCGGCCGAAACTTCTGTTCACGTCGCGGCGTGCCGCACTCAGGCGCTACCGGCGGAGCCCTTGCCGCCCTCGCGACGCTCGGCGGAACGGGCAAGCTGCTCTTCCTCGTACTGGATGAACCAGCCGATCATCTGCCGCCACATGGCCTCGGCGAGATCCGGCGGCAGGCCGCGATCCAACGCACGCGCGCGCACCTTGTCGATCACCTGCTGTATGCGCCAGGGCACGACGGCGCCTTCGGGACCGTGCTCCTTCAATTGCCAGGCGCGGTCGACGAAGCCGAAGCGCTGCGCGATGAGGTCCACGAGCTGGCCGTCGATCTCGTCGATGGCCTGACGGACCTCGCTCATTTCGGTGCAGTTATGGGGATCTCGGAGGCTCATCGGTTCTTGTCCTCTGGCTGACCTGCGCTCGCCGCCTCAATCGCTTAAACCGCGGGCGCAAACGCCGCAATGCTTGACGTCCGGCCGGCCCGCGTCACGCCCACCAGCGCTGCGGCACCGGGAAGCGTCCGGCGGCGTTCTCGATCGCCTGGCCGGCGCGCAGGAGTGTGGCTTCGTCAAATGGCTTGCCGATGAGTTGCAGACCCAACGGCGTTCCCTCCGACGACAGGCCGGCAGGCACCGAAATGCCCGGCAGTCCGGCCATATTGACCGTAACCGTGAAGATGTCTTCGAGGTACATGGCGAGCGGATCGCCGGTTTTCTCGCCGAAGGCGAAGGCGGGGTTGGGCGTTGTCGGCGTCAGCACGACGTCGACGTCGTCCCAGGCCTTGTCGAAGTCACCCTTGATAAGCGTCCGCACCTTCTGTGCCTTGAGATAGTAGGCGTCGTAATAGCCGGCCGAAAGCACGTATGTTCCGATCAGAACGCGGCGCTTCACCTCCGCGCCGAAGCCTTCCGCGCGGGTCTTCTCGTAGGTGTCGATCAGGTCGTCGCCGGGGACGCGCAAGCCGTAGCGCACGCCGTCGTAGCGCGCGAGGTTACTTGAGGCCTCCGCGGGCGCGATGATGTAGTAGGCCGGCAGCGCATACTTCGTGTGCGGAAGGGAAATGTCGTGGATGGTGGCGCCGGCATCTTTCAGCCAGGCGATCCCCTGATCCCACAGCTTGGCGGCCTGCTCGGACATCCCGTCGATCTTGTATTCCTTCGGTACGCCGACGCGTAGCCCTTTGATGCCGTCTTTCAGGCCGGCGGTGTAATCGGGAACCTCGGCCTCGACGCTGGTGGAATCCTTCGGGTCGGCACCGGCCATGACGTTGAGCATCAAGGCGGCGTCCTCGACGGTCTTGGCGATGGGGCCGGCCTGGTCGAGCGATGACGCGAAGGCGACAATGCCCCAGCGCGAACAGCGGCCATAGGTCGGTTTCAGGCCGACGGTACCGGTTAGCGCGGCGGGCTGTCGAATGGAGCCGCCGGTATCCGTGGCGGTTGCCGCAAGACAGAGGTTCGCCGCGACAGCGGCGGAGGAACCGCCCGAGGAGCCGCCCGGGACGAGCTTGTCATCCTTGCCATTGCGGCGCCACGGGTTCACCGCCGGGCCGAAGGCGCTCGTTTCGTTCGACGAGCCCATGGCGAACTCGTCGTTGTTGAGCTTGCCGAGCATGACGGCCCCGGCATTCCACAGGTTCTGGGTAACGGTCGATTCGTAAGTCGGCTTGAAGTCGTCGAGGATCTTTGAACAGGCGGTCGTCCGGACGCCTTCAGTGCAGAACAGGTCCTTGATGCCGAGCGGCAGCCCTTCGAGGGGACCAGCCAGCTTCTTCTTCGCCAGTCGGCCATCGGACGCCTTGGCCTGCTCGATGGCGTGTTCCGGCGTGGTGAGGACATAGACGTTAAGCGCCTCATTGGCCTTGTCGATCTCGGCAAGGTGAGCCTCGGTCAATTCGACGGAGGTGAATTCCTTCTTGGCGAGCCCGGCGCGGGCCTCGGCGAGCGTCAATTTCGTCAATTCGGTCACGTCATTTCCCCGTGCGGTTGGCGCGGACCCGACGCGGCCCGCCCGCTATTTGCGTTCTATTCCTGCGAACAGCGCACATAGAGTTCCGGCTCGCTTTGTCCATCGCCGGCGATTTCGAAGGTGCCGTCGTCGCCTTTCAAGAAAACGAAGGTCGCGGCGCTCATCGTGTTGGCTTCGGCGCAGAACATGAGCCCGAGCCAGACCCGGCCCGGCTCATGCTCGAAAGTCTTTGTGAACCGGCAGGCGCCTTCCCAGCTTTGGAAACCCTCCGCGGTCAGCGTCTCGGGCACCGTCTCGATCGACTGCGACGCCCCGTCGCGCAGGGCCTGGAGTTGCCGGCAACCCTCGGGCGTGGCGTAAGTACCGTCGATGAAAGCGGCTTTCTCGGCCGCCATACCGGCGGGAGCGAGGGCCGCGAGCCCAACCGCCAGGGCTGCACCCCGAACAGCGTGCATCGCGGTCACTCCACCACCTTGGGCACAACGAAGAAGTCGTCCTCGCTCATTGGCGCGTTCGCAACGATCTCGTTCGCCTTCTCCCCGTCGGTTACCTCGTCGACGCGCTGCTTCAGCGTGATCGGAACGACGCGCGTCATCGGCTCGACGCTTTCGGTGTCGACCTCGCCCAACTGCTCAACCCAGTCGAGGATGGCGGAGAGTTCGCCCTCGAGGCCCTGGGCTTCCTCATCGGTGATCTTGATGCGCGCAAGCCGCGCAATGCGCCGGACGGTCGCCTCGTCGACGTGCATGGTTCCTCGCTTGAAGAAAGAACGTTGTCCTGAAGCTGGGACGAATAGCGGGCGGCGCGCGGAAGCGCAACTTTTGATGCCTCGCGGCCCCTCTCGAAGGAGGGACGCGCCCTATTCGCGCTGCAAAACGCTGTCGACGAAGCGGTTGGCAATGCCGTTCGACTTGAAGGTTTCGCTGATCGCGTCCGGATCGTAGCGGGTTTCGACCCACTGCATGAAGGGCATCGGTTCGATGCGGTTATCCGCCACGTAGCTGTCGAACACGTAGTCGAGGATGCCGGTATTCGCTTGGCGGATGTGGCCGTACTTCAAGGAGAGTTCGTTTCGCGCGTCCTCGATGGGCACGCCTTCGCGGAAATGCCGGTAAAGCACGCTCATGAGGCCGGCGCGGTCCGCTCCGGATTTGCAGTGCATGAGCATGGGATATTCGATACCGGCGAAAAGGGCCTTGGCCTGCCGGATTTCATCGACCGACGGCGCTGCTCGCGAGCGAACCTGGAAGTTGACGAGTTTGAGACCAAGCTCGCGGCAGAGCTTTTCTTCCAACCAGTAGCTGCCGCACATCCGTTCGCCGCGCAGGTTGACGATGGTCTTGATGCCGGCGCGCTTCATCGCCCGCAGTTGATGCGGCGCCGGCTGGGCGCTGCGCCAGGCATCATGCGCCAGGGCATGCTTGTTGAGATAAACGCAGCGGAACAGGCCGTGGTCCATCAGCATCATGTCGAGATAGATGGCACTGGGCCCGAAGATGCGCCGCATCCATTCGGGGCTGTGATCGATCAGGCCGGTTCGCCAGGCCATGCTGACGCGCTTCACCGCGCGCTTGTATCTCTTGGCCAGTCCCGCCATTGCCCGCCAATCGCCGAAGTTTTCGCCTTTGGGTCCTACTCTTGGCCGCCGCAAGCGGCGACCCCGTACGTGGCCCGGGTGATTCCATCCAAGCCACCGCAATCGCGACCCGGCCCGAGTGACGACCACTCGACCGCACTGCCGACGCAGGGCCCGCGACCGATTTGCGTCACCAATATACACCGCCGCAACGAGCATTGCTAACAGGCCGGTATTATGCGGTATAGGAGTCGACGGCAAGGGGATAGCCTACCGACCGACACCGAAGATGTGCGTCCCGTGAAGGCGGCGTGCCGGTGCGGCTCGAATGCGCGCGGAAACAGTCAGCATCGGCTTCGGCTCGGTCGCTGGGTTGCCGCGGGACCGGAGGCCCTCAGGATCCCTGGCAACAATTGTTCGAAGAGCAACACCGCATAGACATTTGCTGAACATGCTTCAGGACAACCGCGGCAGTATCGCATCGCGAAGGTGATTTCCCCCCATGGCTCTTTCTCCGGAATGGAAATCAAAGCTGTCGCGGATGGGCGGCGCGGGCATTGCGAAGCTCATCGGGCTGGTTGCCCGCACCTCAACGCATCGATTCGATCCCCCCGACCTGCAAGAGCGCTTTTTCGACCATCATCCCGCTATCTGCGCCTGCTGGCACGGTCAGTTCATGATGCTGGCGACGGCGCGGCCCGAGGGGCTGGAGTTCGCGGCCATGGTGGCGCGTCACGGCGATGCCGAACTGATCGGCGAGGCGATGGACCGGCTCGGCGTGACGCTTATTCGCGGGGCGGGGGCCGGGGGGCGAAAAAAAGACCGTGGCGGCGCCTATGCGCTCAAGGCGTCGATGTCGGCACTGCGGGAAAATCGCACGGTGGTGATGACGGCGGACGTGCCGCCGGGACCGGCGCGGCGGGCCGGCGAGGGCATCATAACGCTCGCGCGCCTCTCCGGCCGCCCGATCGTGCCGGCCGCCGCCGCGACCTCCCGGTACCGCGCGCTCAACACGTGGAGCCGGATGACGATCAACCTCCCGTATTCGACTCTGGGGTTCGCCGTCGGAGAGGCCATTACCGTGCCGCGCGATGCGTCACCGGAAGAACAAGAAGCACTGCGCCAGCGCCTCGAAGACGAGTTGAACGACGCAACGCGGCGCGCCTATGCATTGGCTGGCGCCGATCCTGAAAGGGCAACGCCGCCGGGCGCGCGCAAACCCGACGCGCCCCCGCTCGCCCCCGGTTCCGGCCTCGGCGTCTATCGCGCCGGAATGCGCGCATTGCAGGCCGCTGCGCCGATCGTGCTGGGACACCGCAGCCGGCAAGGCAAGGAGATCGCCAGCCGCCGGGCGGAACGCTATGGCCAGTCGCGTATCGAACGCCCCGAAGGCGAACTCATCTGGCTGCATGCGGCGAGCGTCGGAGAGACGAACGCGATACTGCCCGTCATCCGGGGCCTCAGAGCGGCTCGGCCCGGGCTGAACTTTCTCCTGACAACCGGCACGGTGACATCGGCCAACCTCGTCGAGGAACGCCTGGGCGGCACCGTGATCCATCAGTTCCTGCCGCTCGACAGCACGCAGTTCGCGCATCGTTTCCTGGGGCACTGGCGTCCCGATGTCGCGGTCTTCACGGAATCCGAGATCTGGCCGAACCTGATCCTTGAGACCTTCGAGCGCGAAATCCCGCTGCTCCTCATCAATGGCCGCATGTCGAAGCGCAGCTATCTGCGGTGGCGCAAACGCCCAGGCCTGGCTGGACCGCTGTTCAACCGGTTCGATCTCGTGCTCGTCCAGAACGAGACTTTCGGGCGGTGGTTCAGGGAGTTGGGCGCCCGCCGGGTCGAAGTCGCCGGCAATTTGAAGATCGACGCGCCACCGCTGCCGATCGACATGCGGGCTTACGACGATCTCGTGGAAGCTGCGCATGGCCGGCGCGGCTACGTCGCTGCGAGCACGCACCCCGGCGAAGACGAAATCATCGCCGACGCGCACCGTCGCATCGCGGCGGTGTATCCCGGTTTCCTGACGATCATCGCGCCGCGACACCCCGAACGCGGGACGGCGATCGCCGAGATGGTCAAAACAAAGGGGCTGCGCGTGGCGCAACGATCGCTGCGACAGTTGCCGTCGGCAAATACGGACGTCTACATCGCCGATACCATCGGTGAGATGGGCACGCTTTATGCTCTCGCCCCGCTGGCGCTGATCGGCGGCTCGCTGGTGGATAAGGGCGGACAGAACCCGGTGGAGGCGATCCGCCACGACGCCGTTGTGATCTCCGGCCCGCATGTCCGCAATTTCGGCGACATCTACGCCACGCTGCGCCGGGCTGGCGCGCTTCGCGAGGTTTCGAACGCGGAGGACATCGCGCAGGCGGTGACAGCACTTCTCGCCAACGAACCGGAACTTGAGGCTCTGCGCGACAGGGGACGACTGGCGCTGGGAGAACTCTCCGGCGCATTGGACCTTACAGTGAACCGGCTCCTGGCACGCCTGCCGGGCCAGGGCGCCCGAAGCCGGGAGGAACTCGACCGTGCCTCTTGAGGAACCTTCCTGGTGGTATGGCGCCGGGAAAGACGATCTCAGGGTGCGCGCGCTTGAACCGGCCTCGCGGATTTATGCCTGGGCCGCGCGCCGGCGTTTTGAGAAGCACGCCCCCTACGTCTCAAGCCTGCCGGTCATCTGCGTTGGGAACTTCACCGCCGGGGGTACGGGCAAGACGCCGCTTTCGCTCGCCATCGCGGGCATGCTGAAAGCGCGCGGCGCCACCCCGGCGTTTCTCACGCGCGGCTATTCCGGCCGGCTCAAAGGGCCCGTCACCGTCAATCCGGCAGTCGATCTGGCGACCGATGTCGGGGACGAACCGCTACTCTTGGCGCGCGCTGCACCGACTGTCCTGTCGCGCGACCGGGCCGCGGGCGCGCGGCTCATCGAAAGCGTGCGCACGGCCAGCCATATCCTCATGGACGATGGACTGCAGAACCCGCATTTGGCGAAATCGCTCACGATCGCACTGGTCGACGGCGCGCGCGGGCTTGGGAATGGCAAGGTGATCCCTGCAGGGCCGCTCCGTCTGCCGCTGGAAGATCAGTTCGCTCTGGCGGACGCTATCGTCGTCAACGGCGGCGATGCCGGCGCGCCGCACCTGGAACGGCTCAAGGCCGCGTTTCCCGGCCCGGTTTTGGAAGCCCGCGCCGTTCCCGAACTCGCCACCACCGAGCCGCTTCGCGATCGCGACGTCGTGGCGTTTTCGGGTATTGGCAATCCTCAGCGCTTCACGCGGCTGTTGCAGGCGGCTGGGGCGCGGGCGCTGGCCGTGCGGGCGTTCAAGGACCATCATCCTTTCAGTGAGGCCGACGCCGCAGGTCTCCTGGAACTGGCCCGCACCTATCGCGCCCAACTCGTGACGACGGCCAAGGACCGGGCGCGGCTTTCAGGCCTTGCGGGGGCTCGCGGTGAACTGGCGGCAGCCGCGCACGTCGTCGAAATCACTATGGAGCTTCAGCCGCGCGACAAGGAGCGCTTGGAAAGCCTCGTCATTGCCGCGAGAGCTCAAGTACCCGCTCGTACGTGACGTTGAGTGGGGCACTCGATCACTGGGGGCCGGAGGTCGGGCGGATCTTTGCCGACAAGCGCCGTAATCTCAGGCACGGCGGGCGCGACGCCGTTCCTCCAGGATGCGCTGGTAGGATACCTTGGCGTCGGCATAGGCTTCCTGAAGCTCGACGCTCCAGTAGCGCAACTCCTCAATGGGAATCGGCTTGCCCGTCACGGCGCAGCGCACGAATTCGCCCGGCGAGATGACCTGAAACTCGCCGTCGAGATAACGAACCGTTGCTTCTCCCTTGAGACCGAACAAAGTCTCCAGACGGTTCATTCATCTTCTCCCGTATTGAATTCATGCCGCGCGGGGGAAAGCCCCGTTGCAGAGATTGCTCAGCTCGCCGTCATCGAATTTGAAGTTAGATCGCGCGTGGACGCCCTGCCGTCAAGTTGGCGCGGAGTCGCTGTCGGCTGTCAGCGTCAGAAAAGATTGCCCTGCTCGGGGCCCCGTGGCTTGCGCGAGGGCCTGCGCGCCTCTCCTGTCGCCTTCTCTTCCCCGCCGCCAGACTTGCCGGACCCTTGCCGATCTTCGGTAATGGCCGCGTCGCGGCGTGTGTCGGCAAACTCGATCTCGACGAGCGCGCCGGGCGATAGGCCTGCACCGCGCCGAACCATCGCGCCCGAAGAATCTCGGACCAGCGCGAAGCCTCGGGCGAGCACCCCCTTGTGCGACAGGCTCTGCAGCAGCTTCGAAAGGCCGTCGAGGCGCTGGCGCCGCGTCTCGTGGGCTGAAACGAAGGCGCGTCGGGCGCGCGCGTCGACCACGGCGAGGCGTTCGGCACCGCGCTCGATACGCTGGCTCAGAGATGCGGGACGCAGCCGTGCGGCGGCGGCCTCGACGCGCAATCTGCGCGCGCCGGCAATCCGCATGAGCGCCTGGCGGCTCAGCGTATCGAGCGCCACGAGGCGTTCGCGGCAGCTATCGGCACGCGCCTTGAGAACCCCGGGGGCCAATCGCGCCGATACCTTGGCCAGCCGAAGCCCGCTGGTGTTGGTGAAACCGACCAGCGCGCCCGTGAGGCGACTTTCGCAGCGATCGAGGCGTTGGCGCGGTTCGGCAAGCAGGACGTCGAGACGCGGCAGGCCACGACTGGCCGCGCGCAAGCGGTCGGCGGTGCCTTCCAGACAGCGCCGAACGGCGATGCGTTGCCGCTCCCCGGCCTGCCCAATGCGCTCCAACAGATCGCTGTGGCGCGGCACCGCCCATTCCGCCGCCTTGGTCGGCGTAGGCGCGCGCGCGTCGGCCGCCAGATCGATCAGGCTCCAGTCGGTCTCGTGACCGACAGCCGATATCAGCGGCAGCGCGCTTTCCGCCGCCGCGCGGACCGCCACCTCCTCGTTGAAGCCCCACAGATCTTCCAGACTGCCCCCGCCGCGGGCCACAATAAGCACATCAGGCCGCGGCACCGGTCCGGAGCCGTCCGCGGGAAGGGCGTTGAAGCCGCGTATGGCCGCGGCGACTTCGGCGGCGCACGTTTCGCCTTGGACCCGGACGGGCCAGACAACGACGTGTGCCGGACAGCGTTCATCGAAGCCGTGCAGCATGTCGCGAATGACAGCACCGGTGGGGCTGGTGACGATGCCGATGACACGCGGCAGGAAAGGCAGCGGCTTCTTGCGCGCCTCATCGAACAGGCCCTCTTCTGCAAACTGTTTCTTGCGCGCCTCCAAGAGCGCCATCAGCGCCCCGAGCCCAGCCGGCTCCAGGTGCTCGATGACGAGCTGGTACTTGCTTTGCCCGGGGAAGGTCGTCACACGGCCTGTCGCGACGACTTCCATTCCCTGTTCGGGCTGAAAGCGCAGACGTCCGACAACGCCTTTCCAGACGACCGCCGCGAGGACGCTGCGGTCATCCTTCAGATCGAGATAGACGTGTCCGGAAGCCGGCCGCGAGATCCGGCCCAGTTCACCGCGCACACGGACGTTCTCGAACCCCTGTTCGAGCGTCCGCTTCACCGCGCCGGAAATCTCCGAAACCGAATATTCCGGCGTGTTCCCCGGAAGGTTGAGCTCCGGATCTGCCTCTTTCGCGGTGCCGGTCGCCTGTCTTGCCACGAATCAGTCCTGTTTGGTTTCGCCGATTGGGGATGATACACCATCGCAACGTGGCGTCCCGAAGCCGCCATGACCCGAAAACGTATCACTTCTGGAAAACTTCTCGATGAACGTACTCCTGATCGGCAGCGGCGGGCGCGAGCATGCGCTTGCCTGGGCGCTGTCCGCCAGCGCGAAACTGGGCAAACTGTTCTGCGCGCCCGGCAATCCCGGCATCGCGGAGATTGCCGAATGCGTTTCGCTCGATCTGGCCAGCGGCGCGGCGGTGGCGGACTTCTGCCGCCTTCAGAATGTCGGCCTCGTCGTTATCGGACCCGAAGCACCGCTGGTGGCCGGGTTGGCGGACGAATTGCGCGCGGCCGGCATCGCCTGCTTCGGACCCGGCCGCGAGGCGGCGCAGCTTGAAGGCTCGAAGGCGTTCACAAAGGCGCTTTGTGAAGAGGCGGGCATTCCCACCGCCGCTTATGCCCATTTCACGGACGCGGACGCCGCCGTCGCGCACGCCAGGGCACAGCCGCTGCCGGTTGTGATCAAGGCCGACGGTATCGCCGCCGGCAAGGGCGTGGCCATCGCGGGCAGCCATGATGAGGCCGAGGCCTTCATTCGCGAATGTTTCTCGGGACGCTTCGGCGACGCGGGAAGCGAGGTGGTGATCGAGGAATTCCTGGAAGGCGAGGAGGCGAGCTTCTTTGCCATCACCGACGGCGAGACGGTCGTACCGCTCGCCACCGCACAGGATCACAAACGGGTTGGAGATGGCGACACCGGCCCCAACACCGGCGGAATGGGGGCTTACTCACCCGCGCCGGTGATGAGCGAGGTCATGATCCGCCGCACGCTCGATGAGATTGTCATTCCCACGGTGCGGCGGCTGGCGGAACGCGGCACCCCTTATCAGGGCGTTCTTTACGCGGGGCTGATGATCACCTCCGACGGACCGAAACTGATCGAGTACAACGTCCGCTTCGGCGATCCCGAAGCGCAGGTCCTGATGATGCGCATCGATCGGCCCGGCTTCCTGGATCTCATCGAGGCGGCGTCCATTGGGACACTCGCCGGCCATGCGCCGCAGTGGCGGGAAGACGTTGCCGTCACCATCGTTCTGGCGGCTGAGGGCTATCCCGGCACGCCGAAGAAAGGCGGCGAGATCAAAGGATTGGAGGACCTTGGCAACGATGATCTGATGGTCTTCCACGCCGGAACGGTTCGCGACGCCGAAGGCCGGTTGCGCGCCAACGGCGGCCGGGTTCTCAACGTCACGGCGCGCGGAGAGAGCGTTGCGGCAGCGCGAGAGAAGGCCTATGCGGCGGTCGAGCGGATCGACTGGCCTGACGGATTCTGCCGCAGGGATATCGGTTGGCGCGCCGTGCAGCGCGAAGCCGAATAGCGGCGCACACCGCCGTCACCCCGGCGAAGGCCGGGCCTGTACACGCCGCGGACTGGGCGTCCGCAGTCTATTCAATCGCACCGTGGCCGGATCCCCGCCTTCGCGGGGATGACGTTTGCGAATGGGGCGGTCGGGGGCGCCCATAGTCCGCCGGGAAGGATCGTCAGGCGCCGGGTCAGCCACCGGGAGGCCAGCGCCCTGCGGTTCCTTTTCCGTCCCGGCGCAAAGCGATAGCGGTGGGTTCAACTGGCACCGGCGCGGCGCACACCGCCGTCACCCCGGCGAAGGCCGGGGCCTGTCCAAGCCGCGGGCTGGCGGCACCGGTCGTTTCAACCGCGCCGCTCGCGGATCCCCGCCTTCGCGGGGATGACGGGAGAAAATGGGGCGGTCGGGGGCCTCCATAGTCCGCCGCGGAGGATTGTCAGGGTGCGGATGCGGCCGCACACCGGCCTGCCGAGTGTGCGTCGCACAACCGCACACCGGCTTGCCGAGTGTGCGCGCGAAAGTGGGCATCCGAAGCGCCCAAGAAAGACTCCTGCCCGTATCGCCGGGAACAGCGCCAACAGGGGCCAGGGCGTAGGTTTGTTTTCAACAGCGGCACGGAACGCCGCGGAAAACAGCCAACACCCAGCTCGGAGACGCCGCCATGAAATACGCAATCGCCCTCACCGCCGCCGCCCTCGTTTCCCTCTCGGCTTCCAACGCTTTCGCGGTGAGCGCCTCCGTCAAGCGCGCCTGCATCGGCGACTACCTCTCCTATTGCTCGCAGCATTCGCCTTCGAGCCCCGGTGTCCGCACCTGCTTCCGCTCGAACGCTTCGAAGATCTCGAACCGCTGCGTCAAAGCTCTCGTCAAGGCCGGCTACGTCTCCTCGAAGCGCGCCAAGGCCGCTGGCATCCGCTAACGAGCCCGCCGGCATCCGCCGAACCTCGTGAATTCGCTGTCGCCGGGATTGGCCGACGACCCCGTTCAAAAAGAAACGGCAGGCCCCAAAGAGCCTGCCGTTTTGCGTTTCGATAGATCCCGGGTCGCAATGACCGCAGGCGATCAGCTATAGATCGGGAAGCGCTTGCAGAGCGCAATGGCGTCCTGCTTCACCTTGGCTTCAACGGCGGCGTTGCCCTCTTCGCCGTTCGCAGCGAGACCTTCCAGCACTTCCGAGATCATGCGGCCAACTTCCTGGAATTCGGCGACACCGAAACCGCGCGTCGTGCCGGCGGGAGCGCCGAGTCGGATACCGGAGGTGACCATCGGCTTTTCCGGGTCGAACGGCACGCCGTTCTTGTTGCAGGTGATGTGGGCACGCTCGAGCGCCTTCTCGGAGATGTTGCCCGTCAGTTTCTTGGGCCGCAGGTCGACGAGGATCAGGTGCGAATCGGTGCCGCCGGAAACGAGGTCGAAGCCGTTCTGGACCAGCACCTCGCCCATGGCGCGGGCGTTGTCGATCACGCTCTGGATATAGACCTTGAAGTCCGGACGCAGCGCCTCACCGAACGCGACAGCCTTGCCGGCGATGACGTGCATCAACGGGCCGCCCTGGATGCCCGGGAAGATTGCCGAGTTGAACTTCTTGGAAAGCTCGGCGTCGTTCGTCAGGATCATGCCGCCGCGGGGACCGCGCAGCGTCTTGTGCGTCGTCGTCGTGACGACATGGGCGTGCGGGAACGGGCTCGGATAGAGGCCGGCCGCGACCAGGCCGGCGAAGTGCGCCATGTCGACGAGGAAGTAGGCGCCAACCTCGTCCGCGATTTCGCGGAAGGCCGCGAAGTCGATCTTGCGCGGGTAAGCGGAGCCGCCGGCGATGATCAGTTTGACGTTGTTTTCCTTGGCGAGGCTGCGCACCTCATCCATGTCGATCAGGTGCGTTTCGCGGTCGACGCCGTAGTGCAGCGCCTGGAACCACTTGCCGGACTGGTTGACAGGTGCGCCGTGGGTCAGGTGTCCGCCCGCGGCCAGCGAAAGGCCGAGGATAGTGTCGCCGGGCTTGAGAAGCGCATTGAAGACGCCCTGGTTGGCCTGGCTGCCGGAGTTCGGCTGGACGTTGGCGAACTCGCAGCCGAACAGCTTCTTGGCGCGGTCGCGGGCGAGTTCTTCGGCGATGTCGACGAACTGGCAGCCGCCATAGTAACGGCGGCCGGGGTAGCCTTCGGCATACTTGTTCGTCAGAACCGATCCAGCGGCTTCGAGAACGGCGCGCGACACGATGTTTTCGGATGCAATGAGCTCGATCTCATGCTGCTGCCGGTCGAACTCCTTGGCGATGGCGTCGGCGACTTCCGGATCGCTTTCGGCGAGCGTGTCATTGAAGAAATGGTGGGTGGCAGAGCCGATGGCGTCCGTTGCTGTCGACATGGGTTTTCCTCGTGCTTTTCCGCAGTGATTTTGGATGATCGGCCAGATGCCGACGGCGATGCCTTGCGGATTGTTGTAGCTCCAGGCAGAGCCGCGCGTTCCGCGCGACGGGCGCCGAACTCACTCGACTCTTCCTACCATCGTCGTAGTCCCCGCGACAAGGCAATGCGATCCAAACTACGCGCGGTATACCAGCGCAGACCACCGCAAAATCTTGGCTTACGGCCAATGGGTAGGGCCGTGACTACCCGCGGCGACTACCCCCTTGAGTAAGATCGCCTTGAAAGGCTCACGACGAACCTGCGCCGGGGGCGTTGCCGCCGCGTTCATCGAAGGCCTTGAGGAAGCGCTTCGGCGCCTGCGCCCGCCACACGCGCATCAGGTTGTGCCGAACCCACTCGGGATCGAGTTTTTCGGGGCGTACGAGAACGAGCGCGTGAGACTGGTAATGCGGCGTGCAGAAGAACGTGCCGGGATCCGCTTCGACCAGCATCTCGCGTTCATCGCGTGAGGAGATCTTGAAGACCGGCGCATCCTCGTGCGGGCTCCACCAGACCCAGAGCTTGCCATGCGCCTTGAGGCAAGGCTGCCCCCAGGACGTGGTTTCTTCGACTTTCGGGAGCCCCAGGGATAGCGCCAGAGCCTTGAGGCTTTCCCAATCGGCCTGGCGCTCGGGTTTCATAATCGTGTGCCGATCAAAGAAAGGCTAGGTTTGCCCACACTTCCTAAAGTCGTGTGGGGCTGGTTCCGCCCACACTTCCTAAAGTCGTGTGGGACTGGTTCCGCCCACACTTCCCAGCCCAACACTGCGCAAGCTTGTGTGGGCGTCGAGCCGAACACTGCGCGATGGAGGCCAGCCCAACACGCGCCTGCGCAGTGTTGGCCGCTCTAAAGTGGCTATTCCGCCGCGAGGCGGACGTACTGGCCCTTGGCGACCGGGCAGCGTTCCCACAGTTCCGTCAGCGAAGCCACCAGATGATCCATCAGCGCGTCGGTGTGCAGCGGACCGGGCGTCAGGCGGATGCGCTCGGTGCCGCGCGGCACGGTCGGATAGTTGATCGGCTGAACGTAGATGCCGTAGTGCTCGAGCAGCGCGTCCGTCACCGCCTTGCAGTGCACCGGATCGCCGACCATTACCGGCACGATGTGGCTGGGGTTGTCCATCACCGGCAGGTTGGCGTCGGCGAGGCGGCGCTTCAACGTCGCCGCGCGCTCCTGATGGCGCTCGCGTTCGGCGGTCGACGACTTGAGATGGCGTATCGAGGCGAGCGCGCCCGCCGCGATGGCCGGCGCCAGCGAGGTCGTGAAGATGAAGCCCGCCGCATAGGAGCGGATCGCGTCGCAGATGGCGCGGCTGGCGGCGATGTAGCCGCCCATCACGCCGAAGCCCTTGGCCAGCGTTCCGTTGATAATGTCGACCCGGTGGGCGACGCCCTCGCGCTCGGAGATGCCGCCGCCGCGCGGGCCGTAGAGGCCGACCGCGTGCACCTCGTCGAGGTAGGTCATGGCGCCGTACTTCTCGGCCAGATCGCAGATTTCGGCGATCGGCGCGATGTGCCCGTCCATCGAGTACACCGACTCGAAGGCGATGATCTTCGGCGTCTCCTTCGGGTACTGCTGCAGCAGCGCCTCCAGGTCGGCGAGGTCGTTATGGCGCCAGATGTGCTTCATGCCGCCGCCATGGCGGATGCCGGCGATCATCGAGGCGTGGTTCTTCTCGTCCGAGAAAATGACCGTGCCGGGGATGAGCTTCTGCACGGTATCCAGCGTGGCGTCGTTGGCGACGAACGCGGAGGTGAAAAGCAGCGCCGATTCCTTGCCGTGCAGGTCGGCGATCTCGGCTTCGAGTTGCACGTGGTAGTGCGTCGTGCCGGAGATGTTGCGCGTGCCGCCGGAACCGGCGCCGACGGTGTCGATCGCCTCGTGCATCGCCGCGAGCACCTTGGGATGCTGGCTCATGCCGAGGTAGTCGTTGGAGCACCACACCGCGATCTCGCGCGATTCGGGCGACAGGCCCGCGCCATGCTGGACGCCCAG
The DNA here is from genome assembly GCA_965226995.1 of Filomicrobium sp. Classification (GTDB taxonomy): domain Bacteria; phylum Pseudomonadota; class Alphaproteobacteria; order Rhizobiales; family Hyphomicrobiaceae; genus Filomicrobium. The sequence continues at coordinate 260,649 of CBDDFK010000004.1, read as the reverse complement.
GTGCGCCGCGCGGGGGAACTCGCCGCAGCGCCGCTTGAGGTCGGCGAACACCCGGTAGCGCCCCTCGCGGTGGAGCTGGGCAATCGCGTCGTCGAATTTCTTGGCGTAGTCCATCAAGCGCTTCCCTGCAGTCTTCCGGCCGTTTCATCGCTGGTTCGATCAGAAGTCAATCAGCTTCAACCCCTTGGTGTCATCCTTGAAAGGTGGATCACATTCAATTTTTGCTAACCTTAGACAAGGCCTGTGTGTGACACAACCAGCCCCACGCCCAATCCTTATGCGACCTTGGTCCCGCGTGCCGAAAGAGCCGTGGGCGCGCGTCGACCTTCCCTCCCTTCCTAGCGGTTTTACGGACGAACGAATTGAGATCGATCAAGTCGCCGCTGCGGCAATGGTCGCGCGCGAAAAGCATGCAAGCATGTGCGAAAGGCGCAGCGTTGACGCTGATACGGTGAGATTTAGCCCGGGTTTCGCGGTGACCGGTAACAGTTTCCGGTGTGGTCCGCCTCAATGCGACGACATGTCGTTGGCCCACTGAACGACAAAAAGCCGCGCGATCGGACCCGGGGTGCCTATCGCGCGGCTTCATTTTCGTCGCTGCTTGTCCGGATGCGGGCGTCGCCGCACCCGTGGATCAGTAGCTGGAGGCTTCGCTTCCAACCCCGTCCTTGCCGTAGAGATCGCGGCGGAATTGCACGACACCGTCGGCAGTGGCCCAGGCCGTGATGTAGGTGAAGTAGAGGCGCACGGGCTTTTTGAGGCGCACGGTCTTCGTTTCGCCGCTCTCGCGCATCTTCAAGACACGGTACTTGTCCCAGCCGTCGTTGTCCTTGAGCAGCCAGGTCGCCAGGTCCTCAATGTTATGGACCCGGATGCAGCCCGAGCTGGCAGCCCGGAAATTGCGGCCGAACAGCGAGTCCTTGGGCGTATCGTGAAGGTAGACCGAGTGGCCGTTGTGGAAGTTGATCTTGACGAAGCCGAGGGGATTATCCTCGCCGGGTTGCTGCCTGTAAGAGAGCTTGTAGGGCTGCGATGAGCGCCAGCGGATCTTGCTTGAATCGAGCTTCTTTCCGCCTGCATAGGCCTCGATGCCATAGGTCTCCAGGACATCCTTACCGGCGCGCTCCATCTGCCGGCCCTTCGGGATCAGGTCCTTGGTGACAACCGTCGGCGGCAGCCGCCAGACCGGGTTGAAGTTCAGTTCGTGGACGCGCGAGGTCAGGATCGGCGTCTTGCGGGTCACCTTGCCGACCACGCCGGCATGACGGCTGACGACGCGGTCGCCTTCGACCGCCTCGATCTGCGCCGATGGAATGTTGACCACGACGTACCGGCTCTTCTTCGTCTTACCGACGTACTGGCGCAGGCGGCGCAAGCCCTTCTCGAGCTGCTTCAGCCGGGCCTTGGCGGAAACATTAAGCGCGGTGCGGGTGCGCTTGTCGACGATCCCAGTCGGCGCAAGCCCGTTGGTTGCCTGGAACCGCTTCACAGCGCGCTCGACATAATAATCGAACTGGTTCGGCATCCAGGATTCGCCAGGTTCCATATCTCCGGAAAGCTTCAGGCGCTCGCGCAATTGCGCCACGGCCGGATCGTTGGTGCCTGCTGCCAGCCGCATCTTCGGCAACTTCTTCCAACCGCCCTTTTTCACGATCCCCCTGTAGCGCTCGATCGCTTTCTTGGTCGCCGCGACGTTGGCGGGCGACAGCGTAGGATATCCGGGCGGCGGATTGGCCTGCCAGCGGCGCGTGAATCCGATGTCGGACGAGCTGTTGATGCTGCCGGTGATATCTGCGAACGGATTCCACCCCTGGGCGGACACCCGCTCGCCGGAAGCCGCGAGCGCCAGGATCGACACCAGAGCGGCCCAGACCGCCATCGTCACGCCACCGCGTGTTACCGCCAATTGAAACACCGGACGTCCCCCATTCTGCCAGTTCCGCAAGCGCGCATCGTCGCCCCGTTCAGGCTGCCGGAGCCTGTGCGGAGTTTCCTACACCAAAGAATGGTGCTTCGCGGCCCGAATCGGAATCGCCGCCGAGGTAAAAAGTCGGGTCCGTTCGATAGCGATGCAGAACGGCAACACAGTGTTCGACCCGCCGAAACATTCGGAGGTCGTTTAACGCAGGCCGTCCGCTTGGCCGAAGCTGGCGTTACCGAATCTGGCGCCAAACGCGAAAAGGGCGCCCTCGCGGACGCCCTTTTCTTGGTTTTTGTTGTATTGGCCGGTTCAGCTTACTGCTGGACGAGAGCCTTGCCTGCCTGGCCGCCGGAGAGCTGCTTGCCGATGGAGACGAAGGCTGCCCGGAGTTCCTCGCCGTTGTAGGGGAAGAACCACTTGGAGTCGTCGCTTGCGCATTCCTTCAGCCGCTCGGCGGTCTGGCTGTTCGGGTTCAGACCGAAACCGATGGTGTAGACGACGATGGCATCACCGTTGGCGTCGGTTTGCTTCATGGCCTCGCAGACTTTTTCGAACTGGTAGTTCGATGAGCCATTCGGGGCGGAGCCCGGGCGGTGGCGATCCTGGACGCCCGTCAGATACTGGGTGTTGAACTCGCCGTCGGTCATGATGATCGTGGCCTTGATGAGTTCTTCCGGGTTGGACGCTTCAGGCGCCGATTCCGGCCAGTACTGCCCCCAGTTCTCCAGCAGGGCATACCAGCCCCAGGTTGCACCGATGTGACCTGCCGTGTAGCCGCCCGGCTGGTAGCTCTGGATCTCCTGGCGCAGCTTCGCCTTGTCGCTGGTCAGCGGGATGAACTTGTTGCCCGGACGGCACGAACCGTTTGAGGTGTAAACGTGGCCGACAGGGTGGGTACAGTTGTTGCCCGAGCAGTTCGGCAAGGTGTCCTTGTAGGCATGGCCACCGACGCGCTCGGAGACGCACTGTGTGATTCTGTAGCGTTTCCAGTCGCCATTCTTACGGAACTTGACCTTGGTCTTGCCGGGGTTCTGGCTCGTCCCATCGACGATCGTGCCGCGAACCTTATCGGCATATTCGCCAACGTTGACGGCTTCGGAGAACGGGACCAGTGCGATGCGGGTAACGCCGGCATCGAGGTTGCGGTCGAAGATGTCGAGCACGTCGAGGCCCGCATCCTTCATTGAATCGATCTTCTTGCGACCGCCGGCCCAGCTATCCATCGAGCCCGTGACGTCCAGAACAAGCGACAGCTCGAGACGCTTTGCGCCGCATTTGACAGAGGTTTCCGCCTCGATGTCGATTTCGTCGATCTGAAGGAGCTTGAGCAGCGTCGTCGGCGCTTTCGACGTCACCTTCGGGCTGATGCTCCCATCGGCCGCGTTGAACTGCGCATTCTCCAGCCGGACCTCTTCGACCTTGAGTTCCGGCGGAGCCTGCGTTCCGTCGAGCGGCTCTTCCATCGACATTTTGGTGTTTTCCAGTTCCGAGCCGAGATAGGCGCGGATGATCTGCTCGGGTGTCTGCTCGCCGTCGCCGGCGGTGCAGACGGCGACCGCAGCGGTATCGATCGCGTTCTGGAGTTGACGCTGCGCGTTGATTGCCTGCCCGATATCGATCGAGCCGCCGGTGATCGCCATCATGGGGATCGCCATCAGGCCGAAGAACGGAGCCACGTTACCCTTCTTGTTCTTGAAGAAGGACAAGCCTTTGGTTTGGAGTTTGAACATTGCTTTCTCGCCTCGACACTCTGGTTATAGTTCGTGCTTGAGACGACTTTGCTCCAAGCCTGTTTCAAGGCTCTTTCGTAAACGCGAGCAATTTTACACAATGACCTATTGCAATTGGTTCGAGTTTTTAATGGGTTAAAAGTGCGTGAAACGGGTTCTTCGAATTCTCCCGTAAATTGTCCAGAAGCCCCGTAATCCGGGACATTGCCGTGCCTTAGAGCATTTACGCTTTCGTCACGCTAATGAAGCGCGGACTCTCCTGAAAACGGTGAACAAGTTGTTACCACCGCTTGGTCCGCCGCCGCTCTCATTCGTTTGACCCGCGCCCGGGGTTGGCGTAGACCCGCCCGGCCCCGTTACCTGAAGCCTTCTTTGCAGGAATGACATGAGCGAAACGATCTCCGTCACACTGAAGCTTTATGCCTCCCTCGGCGCCTACCTTCCCCAGGGGGCGGAGCGGAACACGGCAGAGGTCGCGACCGCGGCCGGTGCAACAGTGCAATCGCTTCTCGACGAACACAACGTCCCTCGGGAGGCCTGCCACCTCGTTTTGCTCAACGGTGTTTTCCAGCCGCGCGAGGGGCGGGCGGCAGCCAAGCTATCGCAGGGCGACGCTGTGGCCGTGTGGCCGCCGGTCGCCGGAGGCTGAACCAATGGCCGCAAGCAGCGATGGGCCGACCGACGTTGGCGGAGCGGCGGCGGCGGCGAGCCCGGAAAACGCCGTCAGCGTCGAAAAGATCATGACGCTGTCTCTCAGCGAGTTCTCCTACTCGATCCAACAGTTCGCCGGTGAGGAAGCGGCGCACGAAGCGCGGCAAGGCCGCCCGGTGATGCTGGCCGCGGGCGAGGGCGAAGTCGCGATCAGCTTCGCGCCGATCGAGGGCTTCTCGTTTGGCGGACTGGTCGAGATGCCGCGCGCACGGGTGATCCTCACCTTCACCGGCTGCCCGGAAGCCGATCGCGCCGCGTTTCTGCGGCGCTTCGACATCGCGTTTCAGCGCGGCGGCGGTTGATCCGCCTCAGCCCGTTGCCGCGGCCTCGTCCGCCCTTCCGGTGATCAGCAGCGCGAAAGCGTATTCGAGCGCCGTCTCCTTGAGGGACTCGAAGCGGCCCGACGCGCCGCCATGGCCGGCCTCCATATTCGTGCGCAAAAGCACGAGGTTTTCCGAGGTATTCAGTTCCCGCAGGCGGGCCACCCACTTTGCCGGCTCCCAATAGGTCACGCGCGGATCGGTCAGGCCGGCAATCGCGAAGATATGCGGGTAGTCTTTCGCGGCGACGTTGTCGTAGGGGCTGTAGGCGCGGATCGATGCGAATTCTTCCGCGCTCTCGATGGGGTTCCCCCACTCGCGCCATTCCGGCGGCGTCAGCGGGAGATCCTTGTCGAGCATGGTATTGAGAACGTCGACGAAGGGAACGTTGGCGATCAGGCCGAGAAAGAGATCGGGGGCCATGTTCGCAACGGCCCCCATCAGCATGCCGCCGGCCGATCCGCCCTGGGCGACGATGTTGCCACGCCGGGTGAAACCTTCGGCCGCAAGATGTTCGCCGGCCGAAATGAAGTCCTTGAACGTGTTCGTCTTCTTTTCCAGCCGGCCGTCGGTGTACCAGCGGTAGCCCTTTTCCTTGCCGCCGCGGATGTGGGCGATTGCATAGACGAAGCCGCGGTCAACCAGCGACAGGCGCGCCGTCGAGAACGAAGCCGGCATGGAGATGCCGTACGAGCCGTATCCGTAAAGGAGAACAGGGGCCGAACCGTCGAGCGGCGTGTCCTTGCGGTAGAGCAGCGATACCGGCACCGTCTCGCCGTCATGCGCCGGCGCCATCAGGCGGCGGGTCACGTAAGCTTCCGGGTCGTGTCCGCTGGGGACCTCTTGCTCCTTGCGTAGAACGCGATCGCGGGTTTGGACATCGTAGTCGTAGATGCGGGCCGGAGTGGTCATCGACGAGTAGCTGAAGCGTACCGTCGTCGTCTGGTACTCGAAGCCGTGCGAGAGCCCGAGGGAGTACGCTTCTTCATCGAACGCGACGTTGTGCTCAGCCCCGTCGGCAAAGCGGCGCACGACGATCCGGGGCAATCCATTCTCGCGCTCGAGGCGGACGAGGTGGTCGGCATAGGCCACCATGTCGAGGATGAGCCGACCGGGTTTGTGGGCGACGAGTTCTTTCCAGCTCTCCTGTTCTGGAGCCGAGACCGGCGCGGTTACGATGCGGAAGTCCTCGGCGCCGCCGGAATTGGTCAGGATGACGAACTCGCCGTCGTGGTGCTCGATGCTGTACTCATGGCCCGGGTCGCGGGCGGCGACGAGGCGAAGGTCTGCCTCCGGGTGGCTGGCATCGATGAGGTAGATCTCGCTGGTGTCGTGATCGTGGGCGACGACGGTGAGGTAGCGGGAAGACTGCGTCTCGCCGAGGCTGACGTAAAAGCCTGGATCGGGTTCGTCATAGACGAGAACATCGGAGGAGGCGGGCGTGCCGAGGACGTGACGGTAAACCTTGCGCGGCCGGTGGTTGTCGTCGAGCTTGACGTAAAAGAGCGTGCGCGAGTCCTGCGCCCAGGCGATATCGGCACTCGTTTCGGGAATTTCGTCGTCGAGGTCGTTGCCGGTTCCGAGGTCGCGGATGCGGACCGTGTAGTATTCCGAGCCCTTGTTATCGACGCCGTAGGCCAGGAGCCGGTGATCGGGGCTGTGCGCCGACCCGCCAAGAGACCAGTAGGCTTCGCCGTCGGCTTCCTTGTTGCCATCGAGCAGAACGGCCGCCTCGCCGCCATCGCGAGGGCTCCGGCATAGTTGCGCGTACTGACCGCCGGGCACGAAGCGCGAAAAGTAGGCATACGGGCCGTGCGGAGCGGGCACGGTTGCATCGTCCTGTTTGATCCGCCCCTTCATTTCCTCGAACAGCTTGTCACGAAGCGCCGCCGTCTGAGCCAGTGCCGCCTGAGTGTAGGCGTTCTCGGCCTCGAGGTAGGCGCGGATGTCGGGCGCGAGCTTCGAAGGATCGCGCATGACTTCCTGCCATCGATCGTCGCGCAGCCAGGCGTAAGGATCCTCCAGAGCGATGCCGTGCCAGGTTACGGTGGCGGGCCGCTGTTCGGCCTTCGGTACGGGAAGATCGGGATGGACCAAACGGGCGCTCGTCATCGGTGAGCCTTTCATGGGACTTCGGCGGGGATTTGCCGGGCCAGCCGGCGGGTGCTGTTTCAGCGGGCAACTTAAGATGCCGGCCGGCGGATTACGAGGCCGGTATGAGTGCGGCACCGGAGGCGTATCGCCGTTCGGGATCCGGCGGCAGAGGTTGGGCGGGTCGAGACTATGCGAATGAGAACAGGGACTGTGTATTCGCGCCACCTAATCGGTAAACCTATAAAGTACTTTTCACCGATGCTTGTTGACACCTTGGCTGATTTCATGTCCAACAGTATTCGAATAAGGTTGGGCATCCGCGACTGCTGGATAGGTCAAGCAAGCCGTTTGTTTCCTGTAAGCGACTAACTTGTTTCGATGCTGGTCTTCGGGTGCATGGATCACTCTGTCATTGGGCAGTTCATTGGATAAGCAGGACAACGTGACCGAAGTCGCGGAGAGGGAACCCAACATGATCGACGAGGAGGCACCCAACGGGCTTGTCGCGCTGACCGCCCGCATCGTTTCCGCCTACGTCAGCAACAACACAATCCAGGCGGGCGACCTGCCCCAGCTCATCAGCGATACGCACACCGCCCTCGCCCAGGCGACCGGCGACGCCGAGCCTGTGAAACGCGAGGAGTTGAAGCCGAAGGTTCCTGTGAAACGGTCGGTCATGCCCGACTACATCATCTGCCTGGAAGACGGGAAGAAGTTCAAGTCGCTCAAGCGGCATCTGCGGACGCATTACAATCTGACGCCGGAAGAATACCGCGCCAAGTGGGGCCTCCCGCACGATTACCCGATGGTCGCGCCGAACTACGCCAAGGCGCGCTCGGATCTGGCGAAGAAGATGGGTCTCGGCACCAAGCGCGACTGAGCGAGCGCGTCCGGCCATTCCATCGCGGGCCTCGAACGAAGCGCCGGTCGCTCGATCCACCACAGGCGTTCTCGCTGGGTGGCGTAGCCATTCGCTGGGTTCACCGATCGCTCGCGTTGCGATGCGACTGGCGGCGAACCAACGCAAGGCGGACAATCAAGCCAAAAGCCCCCAGGCGCTGTCCGTGACGCGCCCGGTCGTACGTCCAATGCCCGCGCGTTCCGGCGTCGCGTTCAAGCGCCAATTTGCGCCGGGACTTGAAAACGATTTCCAATAGGCGCCGGCCGCCGATGTGTTCCAGCTTTCGCGGATCGTCGATGCCGACGGCCGCCAGCAGCAGCCGTGCCGCCCGGCTCTCGGACAAGCGCGCCACGAGCCCGGCGGGGCTCTCAACGGACGTTGCTGCGGACGGCAAACCTTTATTCCCCCTCATCTCAAGAAAGCTCCATCAATGCATAATTGATAAGCGCCCAATTTATCCCCCTCCGCCCCAATCAACTTAGGCTTTCTTCCCAGAGCGGGGATTAGTCCGACCCACCCGCCGCCGGTCTTCGCCGTTGCTCAAGGCGGCGAATCCGGTGTCGGCTACGATAAAAGGGAAGCCATGCTGCAAACCGGCGCATTTCTTGAAAACACCGATTTTACATCCGCGAACCGGCCGACGAATTTGCAAACCGTCGCCGGAACCCGATCAGCTCCTGCGGCGAACAAAAGGTCGATCACGTCGATGCCTGCCCGGTGCCTGGATAGCAACTCGCGGCGTGAGGCCATCGAAAGCTCGGTGGCGCGCGTCCTGGCGGTCCCCGTTGTCGCGCTGCAGACGGCGACACGGGGAAAGGCGCCGATCGCCCGCGCCCGGCAGATCGCCATGTACCTGGCCCATGTCGTCTGCGGCCACTCCCTCACCGAAGTCGGCTCGATGTTCCGCCGCGACCGCACGACCGTCGCTCATGCTTGCGCGCTGATCGAAGACGGGCGGGACGATCCGCTCTTCGACCGGCTCCTGGAACTCATGGAGCGCGTCGCCCGCGAAGAGATCCGGCGGCGCATGGGCTCCACAGAGCATGTAAGCGCCCGCCCGCGCGCGGCCTGATCGTCGAGGCGGCTCCGGCGAAGGCTCGGTCCAGCGCCGCTCGCTAAAGGGCCGCCGTCCCATCCTGGCAGAGCGAACACGCCGATCAGGCAATCGCCCAGCAATTTCTCCCGTTCTGTCAGGCGGGGACACGCTTTCCTGAAATGCATTCGCAACAAGAGATTCCGACCGTGACAGCCCCGTCCGCCGCAACGAAAGACACTCGCCAAGGCAATCCCACTCTACTTCATGCGCTTAAGCCGCTCGCCCGGCGGAATGCGGTGGCACGGCCCTGCGAGGACGGCGCGGTCGTCGAGGTGCGGGAAGAAACCTATAACGCCACCGCAAAGCCTGTCGCACGATGCGGCAGCGCCGAATGGCGATCCCTCTTTCAAGCCGGCTTCGTCGTACCGCTTGAGGACGACCCGGGCGCGTACCGGATTTCCAATGCCGGTCGCCTCGCGCTGAAACGGCAGCTCAGCCGAGCCGGCGGGCCGGGATCGTCGGAGTCAGGCGCCAGCGCTCGCACTCAAAGCTCTCCGCGAAGCTCACACGCGCAGGGACCTGCCCGGCGGTTTGCCTCCACCGGCCGCGAACTTCCGGAATTCAACGATAAGGAAAGCCCGCTCTACTGGCTCAGCCGCCGCCGCGACCGCTCCGGACAGGCGTTCATCGATGAGTTGCAGCTCAAGGCCGGCGAACGGCTTCGCGGCGATTTCACGCTTGGGGCCATGATGCCGTGCGTAACGCAGAACTGGTCGCCGGTGGCTTTCACTGGCGGCGGGGCGCGGGGTTCGGACAAGGAACTGCAACTGCGCGACAATCAGCTCAGGGCGCGGGAACGCTTTCGTGCGGCGCTGGCCGACGTGGGGCCCGAGTTCGCGGACATTCTTGTCGACGTCTGCTGTCACCTCAAAGGGCTTGAAGACATCGAGGCGCTAAAAGGATGGCCACGCCGTACCGGCAAGGTCGTCCTCAAGCTTGGGCTGGATCGTCTTGCCCGTCACTACGGGCTCGGTTAGCGGCCTAGGTTCCTGCCGGAGCGGCGCACGGCCGACACTCGGTCACGACGTCAAGCCTGCAGGGCGGCGGAAGCATCCGACTGGATCCGCTCGACCATCGAAACGAAGCCGTTGGATCGCTGCGGTGTCAGGTGATCCTTGAGGCCCAGTTCCTCGAACACGGCGCGGGCATCCGTCTCGACGATTTCCTGCGGAGGGCGTCCATCGTAGATCGCGAGCAAAATGGCGACGAGCCCGCGCACGATCATGGCGTCGCTGTCGCCGAGGAAGTGGAGCCGGCCATCGTCCTTGCGCGTGTCGAGCCAGACCTGACTGACGCAACCGCGCACCTTGTTGGCGTCGGTCCGTGCTTCTTCGGGCAGCGGCGGCAGCGACTTTCCAAGCTCGATGACGTAGCGGTACTTGTCCTCCCAGTCGTCCAGGAGGGCGAAATCGTCGCGAATTTCTGCGATGTCCATACAGCGTTCCCAGGGATCGGCGTGGATCTCGATCGTCGCGGGCAGAGGAATCGCCGGCGCCACACAACGCTGTAAGTCGCGTTGCGAATAACCTTGTGAACTGGCGCAGTCCGCTGCCGACGGTTCTTGTTGTCTTTGTTGTTACGTAACCGCAATCGATGCGGAGCAAAAGACCTCGCCGCGACAGGAAGCAATGTTTGGCCGCTCTATCCGGCTCACTCCGGCATCATTCCCGCTTGTTCCGGGGGGCCGCGCCAGCCCGGCTCCAGATCGCGATCGGTCAACGTGCCGTGATCGGCACGCCTAGCGAAACCGCGCACGGCGGCCTCTTTCGGAAGGTCTTTCACCTGCTCCCAAGCCGCGGTCAACAGTCCAGCGGCCAGTTTGCCGGCTTTCTCGCCCATGTCCCCGGCATAGACCCGGGCGCGCTCGCAGTCCTCGCGATTGCGCTCGCAATACGTCGTGACCCACTGGACATGACGCGCGGCAGCCTCGCGCGTCTCCTTCAGGGATTCGCTCGAAAAGAAGAGTGCCGTCAGTACCACTATCGCCGCCAGTCGCATTTCGACCTCGTGCCTTACAACCTATGTCTTGCATCCTATCGCGGTAAGGTTGCGGGCGAGTGCGCGCGGAAGTGGCGATTTGAGAAGAATTGCAACTTTCAGAAAGCTGTCGATACGTAGACGACCTAATTCGCGTCGGCCGAAGTGGCTGAAAGCGCCGATATGCTTAATGGCGCCTTAAGCGATGCTCCCGATAATCGGCTCCGGGTACGTCTGGGAGTTTCGTGTCAATGCAGTCCAAGATCTACGGGGGCAGCTTTGCCCTCTTCGCCGTTTTCACCGTGGCGCTCATCATCAACCTGACGCAGTTGCAGTCCGGCACGCGCGGGCTGAAACCCGCGCCGGTCGTATCGACCGCGACGGCGGCGTCCGCCGACGGAATGGATCAAGCCAGCCGCGAGCAAATCGTGATTCTCAACGCCGAGCGCGCCAAGAAGACGGCCGCGGCGGTTCAGAGCGAACTCGGCCTGCTTGGTTATCAGCCCGGCGGAAGCGACGGGGCGGTGAACCTGATGACGCGGGCGGCCGTCATGGCGTTCGAATACGATAACGGACTGCCGCTGACTGCCCGTGCGGACGAAGCGCAGCTTCAACGGCTCGTCGGGATGGCGGGCATCGGCTCGCGGACACAGGCCAACGCCGGATTGCCCACCACCGACGAAGCGAAACTTGTGATGCGGACCGTGCAGCAGTCGCTGACGCAGCTCAACTATGAACCAGGGCCCATCGACGGCACCTACAGCGCTGCCACCGAACGGGCCATCCGCAACTTCGAGATCGACAGCCGCCTGCCCGAGACCGGGCGGATTTCCGGCCGGTTGATTGCGGCCATCGCCGGACAGGCCGACCGGGGAAAGCTGGCCTTCGATCGCCGTTGACGTGAGCCGTCCGGTTCGTAACGTCACGCTCGAAAAAGGGCCGGCTTCCTCCGGCCCGTGACACGGGACGTAACGCCGGGAAGCTGCCCCCTTCGATGCGCATCAAGACTGAACTCTGGGTCAAGGCCTTCGTGCGCCGCGTCAACGCGGAAGCCGCCGCGTTTGTCGTCAGCCGCGGAGATTCCGATGGCGGCGCGGTTTTCATCTGCGTCAACCGGCTCGACGGGACAGCCTGCCTCTACGGGCCGGCCGCGGCCGGACTGAGCGAGACCGCCAGCGAGCGCCGCTTCGAGGTCCGCAAGGACGGAACGGAAGCGGAAATCGCCGCGTTGATCGCCCGAGAGCGGGAGTTCGATACCGACTTATGGGTGGTCGAGGTCGAGGATCGCGGCGGGCGTCATTTTCTCGACGATTGGCTCATTTCCCGATGAGGTGAGTCCTGGCGGCGACAGCCACGACTCAACGGGTCGGTTATTAACCACGTGTAAAGGAAATCAGTAGCCGAATGGCAATGCCTTGTTTCTCGCAACGAAGCGTAAAGGTTCGTAGGCGGAACGTATAAGAATAAAATGCAGGAGGCATTTTTGGCACTGGCTACCTAAGGGGGCTGAAATGACGACCATCATTGACCTTGCGTACATGCGCGAGGTTCTCCAAGACCGAAGACCGGAGCCGCGCGTGCGGGGGCCTGTCCCCGAAGGAGGGGCTGCAATACTGTTGTTCACGGGCGTGCGCTACGAGCGCGAAGAAGGATTTCCGGCCGGCAGCGCCACCACCGCCCAAGTCAACGAAACGCCGCGACGTAAAAAGAAAAGTTGAGCGTCCAACTCAATTGGTAAAGTAGGTCTTTGCTGTTTTTTCGCCCGCCGCTTTGTCGCCGGCGGGCAGGGTAATTGTTCCCGCCTATTACGATTCTAACTTTTATTATTATGTTTTCGGGCGACGAGCTTCCGCTTCCACCGGCGGCCTCCTCAGGCGTGCAACTCCACCTTCCCCAGCCTCCGCAAGCCGAGCCACCGGAACAATTCCTGCGATGTGAGGGCAGGGCCGTCGTGCGGCACTTAACTCGCGTTAACAGACCGACGGGCGGCACCATGAAGGCGACCGCGTTGTTGTCCTTCCCTCGGCAAGGATTATATCCTACCCATGAGCTATGAAATGCCACGCAAACGACAGAAGGCTGGCCGATGACCACGACCACTCGACCGCGTCCGAAGATCATGTCGCTAACCGACGCGGCGGCTGAACGCATCACGCAAATCATGCGCGGCAAACCCGGCGCCCAGGCCTTGAAGCTTGGCGTGACAAAGGGCGGTTGCGCCGGCATGGAATACACCATGGATTGGGTTTACGAACTGGGGCCCGGCGACGACGTCGTCGAGGACAAGGGCGTGAAGCTCGTGATTGAACCACTCGCCGTCATGTATCTCCTGGGAACGGAGATGGACTACACGGTCGACAAGCTGTCGTCCGGGTTCGTCTTCAACAATCCGAATCAGCAAAGCGCCTGCGGCTGCGGTGAAAGCGTCGAACTCGCACCGGCTTCCGCCGAGCAGCTTGCAGCTCTCAAGGAGAGCTGAGCGGGAGGCTGTCGCTTCCCACGGCCCCAAACAGGTTCCGGTTGGCGGGCTTGGGCCGAGGGTGTCGTTTTCGACGTTTCGCCATACACAGCCGCTTCAGGCGTCGCGCAGCGCTCTCGCAACGTCGGGGGCAAAATAGCTGAGAACGCCCGACGCCCCCGCCCGCTTGAACGCCAAGAGACTTTCCATCATTACGCGCTGCCGATCGAGCCATCCGTTCGCCGCGGCCGCGCTCAGCATCGCGTACTCTCCAGACACCTGATAAGCGAACGTCGGCACGGCCAATTCGCTTGAGACGCGACGCACGATGTCGAGGTAAGGCATACCCGGCTTCACCATCACCATGTCCGCGCCCTCGGCGATATCGAGGCGCACTTCGCGGATGGCTTCCTCGGTGTTCGCCGGGTCCATCTGATAGGTGCGCTTGTCGCCCTTGAGCGTCGAGGACGAGCCGACCGCATCGCGGAAAGGGCCGTAAAAGGCACTGGCGTACTTGGCGGCGTAGCTCATGATGAGCGTGTCGATAAGCCCCTCGCCTTCAAGGGCTTCGCGGATGGCGCCAATGCGGCCGTCCATCATGTCGGACGGCGCAAGCACGGATGCGCCCGCTTTCGCCTGGACGACGGCCTGACGGACGAGCGCCTCGAGGGTCCGGTCGTTATCGATCACGTCACCGACAACGAGACCGTCGTGGCCATGGCTGGTGTACGGATCGAGCGCGACATCGAGGACGATGCCGAGGTCGAGACCGGCTTCGCGGATGGCGCGGGTCGCCCGGCAGACGAGGTTATCGCCGTTGAATGCTTCGCTCGCGTCATCGCTGCGTCTGGCGGGATCGGTGTTGGGAAACAGTGCGACGGCGGGAATGCCAAGGTCGGCAGCCTCGCGTGCTGCTGTCACGATGAGATCGATCGACAAGCGGTCGACGCCTGGCATGGACGGCACCGGCACGCGCTGATTTGAGCCCTCGATCACGAACAGCGGCCAGATCAGATCGTCGACCGACAGACGGTGCTCGGCCACCAGACGACGCGTCCAATCCGCCTGACGGTTACGCCGCGGCCGTATGGCGGGAAAGCATCCTTTCGCGAGCGTGCTTCCCGGTACGGCCGGCGTGCCCGCCGTCGTTTTCTTACTGTCCATGTCGCGACCCTTCCGCTCGGCGGCGCATTCCGACCGCGCCGCTATCTGCAGTAAGGCCCGAGTTCGCGATCGGCAAGATCGACATGGAAATGATTGCGGTGGGTATTGTTGGCTTCCGGACCCAAAACGGTTCCGAAACGGCCGCACGCCTGTTTGTGGGCGGCGCGGAGGAACTTGGCGCGGCCGGTGCTCATCTTGGATAGCTTCGGCTTGTCGGAGACGAGATAGACCGGCCAAGACGGTTCGGGGGCCGCCGACACCGCGTCCTTGACCTCGGAAAGCGCCGGCCCGCCGAGCCTGCTCGGTGACGTGAGCGTCAGCGTCACCTTGGCAGCATCGCCTTCGATACCGGCCTTGAGGTTGTCGCGTACGAGGGCAGTAACCCCATCGAGGAGTGAGGGCCGGATCGCCGCCGCGCCGACGGTATCGCCTTCCGTGGCGGCAAGGACCGGACCGGATGCGGCTTCCGGCGCCACGTCGTGTTCCCCGGCGGACTGCGATGGCGCGCGCTCGGGCATGTTCTTTCTGGCCAGCAGCCGTTCCTTCGCCTTCTTCTTCTCGCGGCGGAGCTTGGCCGTCCGGATGTCGCGGGCGGTCGGCCCCCAATGCGCAAGGAGACGCGCCTTCGACTGCCGGGCCGTCACGAAGCCGCGGATATCCATCGCATTCGCCGTGGCATGCTGCGACAGGCGGCCATTCTTGCGGCCGTAAGCGTTGCGGCAGGAATACGAACTCATGGTCTCGATCTGAACGATCGGTGATTTCATGTGACGCCGGGCGAGCGGCTGAAGGTCCTTGACCAGCCAGTCGTGCATGGTGACGACCATATCGCAATTCACGATGGCGGCAGGTTCGACGGCGACGCGTGGATTTCGCCCGAGGCTCTTCAATTTCACCGGGGCCGGATCGCCGCAAGGTCCGCGCTTGATCGGCTCCATCAATTCGACTTCGGCGTCGATACGGCCGATGAGGTGCTTGCATCGGGCGCGCGCGATCATGACTTCGGAGTGCGGCCAGTTCTCCGCGCTCGCGTTCGCGACAGGCTGGAAGCGGCGCTTGTTGCCGTTCGCCTTCAGTTTGACGCTCTTGCGGCGCGCTGTTGCGGCGGTCTTCCTGCTCCGGGTGGACGGCGGTGCCGCCACCGGAGCCTCAATCTCTTCCTCGGCTTCCGACGCGCCGTCGTTGCGGCTGCGCGGTGCCGGCGTGGCGGAGCCGGGCGTTTCGGCAAAAGCGCTGATAGCGTCATAGAGCGACTGCGCGCTGGCACGATCGGAAACGGCGACATTTAGTGCGACGGCCCCCGCCATCAGCACGGCTGCTCGCAAAATCACGGGCATCGATCCCCCATAGTCCTTCGTCCGGCCGATGTCGCGCATGGCGCCTACTCCGGCGGAAACTGGCACACGTCGAGGCTGCCTTTGCGCGGCTTCCCTCCCGGCCGCGCGGCGACGCTCAACGGCACAGCCGAACTGACGCCCGGTTGCGAACCGCCGAATTCCTCGACATTTCGTACGCTACGATGGGTACCAACTCGCCGCCTGCAGGACGGCGCAACGACGCTATCGGACATGACGCAACAGCCTGCGCGAACCGAGATCCCAAGGATCTGCCCGTGAGGCTTTGAAGTGCATGACGCAGTTGGAACGACGCAATTGTGTCCGGATAGCCGACGATGCTATCGGCTAGCGGGCGGCCGGGTCGATAGGCTTGACGAAACCTCCGGCCGTACAAAACGAATCATAACACACTGAGACTAACGGTTCCGCTGTAATCGGATCAAGTTACCGATTGCTACCGCGACACACGAACCGTGAATGACGCAAATACCATGCATTGAGACCGGCATCCGGGCCTAAGAAACTCACGGGAAGGCGTAAGCATGCAGGATGAATTGGGCGCAAATCCGGCCGCACCCGTCATTGTTGAAAAACGTCACGCTTTGGCGGTGATCACGCTGAACCGCCCGAAAGCCTTGAACGCCATCGACGGCGAAATGCGCCGGATCATCGCCGAAGCGCTGCCGACGTTCCCCCTCGATCCGATCCTCTATGCCGTCGCCTTGCGCTCCACCCACGAGAAGGCGTTCTGCGCCGGCGGCGATGTCCGTAAGATCGTGGAGGCCTATCGCGACGATCCCGCCCTGGCGCGGTCGTACTTCGCGAACGAATACAAGCTCAACTGGGCGCTCGAATGCTTTACGCGGCCCACGGTCTCATTGATGGACGGCATCGTCATGGGCTCGGGCGTTGGGCTGTCGGCCTACAACACGCACCGGGTAGCGGGGGAGAAATACCGGTTCGGGATGCCCGAGACGGCCATCGGGTTGTTTCCCGATGTCGGCGCCGCGCACATTCTCGCGCGCATGCCGCATGAAATCGGCCTCTATCTGGGACTGACCGGCCGTACCATCCAGCGCGCCGATGCCTTCGCGCTCGACCTCGTAACGCACTGTATCCCGGCGGCAAAGTTCGAGGACATTCTCGCGCAGCTTGCCGAGGCCTGGCCCATCGATCCGGTGCTTGACGAGCGCCACGTCGATCCCGGCGAAAGTCCGCTCCTGGCGCATGCCGAGACGATCGCTTCCTGCTTCTCGGCGCCGGAAATGACCGGCATCATCGAGCGGCTTCGGGCCGTTGAAGGGGCCGATGCCGAATGGGCGCGCGAGGTCGCCGACGAACTCGAAACGCGTGCGCCTCTCTCCTTGGCGGTCACGCTGCGGCATATCAGAGAGGCGCGCGACACCGACCTGCGCGCCACCCTCATGCGCGATTATCGCCTCGCTTGCCGTTTCCTGGACGATCGCGACTTCGCCGAGGGCGTTCGTGCGCTCCTTATCGACAAGGACAAGAATGCGCGATGGTCGCCGGGCTCACTTGCCGAAGTGACCAATGAAATGGTCGAAGCCTATTTCGCGCCGCTCCCCGAGGGCGATCTCGATTTGCCGGAACGGGCTGTCATGCAGCGCTGAGCGCCGGCGGCGATGGGGTCGCCCGGATTACCGCGCCCTGCACTCGCCTGCCGCCAAGCGCGAGCGATAACGGCTACTTCGCGGTGCGCGCGCAAACATTAAACTTGCCGCGCAGTGCCCGCTCGCCTGGAGGCCCTTTGCGGCAATTATTGGTTGTGCAGAAGCCTCGCATCTCGCGCGCTGCGGGCATAATGCCCGCGAAATGCGCGATTAGGCGCGATCAGATTGACGAAGTCTTACGCGCAGGCGCCGTTACTATTCTTTTACTATATCTATTTAGGTAACCTTTAGCTGTATCGCTTACTTGTTAGGTAACCCGGGAAACGGGGAGCCAAGAATTACAGGTAAGAGGCAGAGTAATGAGTTTAGCATTCGACATGGGCCGTCACGCCGCGCCCGAAACCGAAGAAACGTTCCAGGGCGAATACCTGCAGGCCCTTCGTCTCGTCGAACGTCTTCACCGCCTTCTCCTCGATGTCATCAAGGATGAATTCGACCGTCGCGGCGGTTCGGAGCTCAACCCCGTCCAGGCCCTGCTCCTGCACAACATCGGCGACAACGAGCTGACGGCCGGCGAACTCAAAACCCGCGGCTACTACCTCGGCTCGAACGTCTCCTACAACCTCAAGAAGCTCGTCGACATGGGCTACATCCACTACAAGCGCTCGGAAGTCGACCGCCGCTCGGTACGTGTAAGCCTGACGGACAAGGGCCATGATGCCTGCGAAGTGTTGCGCGGTCTTTACGACCGTCAGCTCGGCTCGCTTGAAACCGTTGGCGAAGTCGGCCAGGAAGATCTCAACCAGCTCAATCGCTCGCTGATGCGGCTCGAACGCTTCTGGACCGACCAGATCCGCTACCGGCTGTAATAGCAGAAAATTAAAAAAGCCGCCGGCCCTCTCGGACCGGCGGCTTTTGCATGCTCTGAAACGACAAAGGGCCCCTTCCGGGGCCCTTCGCAAGCCTGACCTTATCAGGCGGCCTTTACGCTGAAGGCGGGCGTGTTCTTATCCTCCTTCAGTCCCACTTCGGATTTAAGCGCGATACCAATGTACCGTACCCGTCCTGCAATCTTAGCTTTCTGAACGCCGAGTTCACCGAAATCACGACCGAACGTCGGAAGTGCTAGAGGCTCCTTGTTCTTATCGTCACACCAGTCACAATACTCGTCGTACAGAGCTGTTGCAGTAAGGCTCGATCCATCCTGTGTTTCCACTTTCTCCTTGTAGAACCGCTCCACGTCGTTTTCGGGAGCAACGAGGCGGGTGGGCGTTGACGACACCTTTTCCTCTTCGGTCGGGTTGTCGTTTGCCCCAGAATGCGGCTTTTCGATTGCAACGGGGATCTGCGGAACCTCTTGTTCCTCGACCTCCGCCACCGCTGCCGCAGCGGTGCTGACCGTCGCCATCTTCGGCGCGGCCGGCGTGTAGCGCTCATGAATGCGCCATTGCGAGAAGGCAATGTACATGCCGAAGGCCGAACCGATCTCGAGCAGCAGGGCGATGAACACGGTCATCGCAAGCTGAACGTCTTCAAGATCGATGCCCGTCAGCTTCGCCAGAACCGCAGCCTGCGGATCGGGGGCAGCGTTGGCCCCGCCTTCGAAATTGGCGAGTTGGGCATTTGCCTTGGCAATCCGGGCCTCAAGCGCGGAAGCCTTCTCAGCGGATGCAAGCTCGGCAACCAACGAACGGTACTGATCGCAGAACTCAATGCTCTTGCGGATCGTCGCGTCCGTGCATGAAGCGGTTGCCTGCCAACGCCTGCTGTTCTTGAGACCATCGATCTCGGCTTGGACGGCCTGAGCGGGCCGGTGCTGAGGAATCCAGCCTAGCTGTTCCTTTGCCCGGTCCATGTCGGCGCGTGCAGCCTGATAGACGGTGGTCTCGTGAGCACGCTGGCCCGCTACGTCGAAGCGGTTCAGCGCGGCGTGGCCGAAGGCGGACGTCAACGAATAGGCCGTGACGACACCCCAGACCAACATGGACGCGGCCGCTTGGCTCCACGCCCGGTTTCTGATTGCGGCAAATAAGAAGAACGGAACCAGAGCTTTCATTACGTCGGCTGCCGCGCTGGCCGCGCCGTAGATCTGTCCGTCTAACTCAGTCTTACCCAGACTTAACCCGAACCGGTAGTTCATGGCGCACGATACCAGCAGCAGAACGCCGGCGGCCATGATCCCTAATACGCCTAGAGCATGTCTCATTGCCCTCTCCCTCAGAAGGGCCGGACGAAGCGCGAACGTGTCCAGCCTATGCACTTGACCTGTTTCGAGAGCGAACAGGTGCTCCAGCCGACGCAATGACAGCACCGCCTCAACCTTGCGACGAAACCTCGTGAGCGTCCGGCGCCATCCCCAAATGGCATCCGGCGAAGTATCGCGGTCAGTCTTGCGCGACGCAGCAGGCTGGCTTGTCCGGATGCCGAAACCTTTCCACATGGTGCGAGTGCCGCTTGCACGCAGGCTGTGGATAGAAGGACGAACTCACCGGACTGTCTCAAAAGTTACGCAGCACGCGATCTCTCAAGCCACGACGTTAGGCGATTCGTTATTTATCGTTAAGGGAATCAGCCGCGTAGAGCTGCGGCGTATGCCGCCAAGCGCTATTTCATAGATCGCAGAGTGCGATTGGACCCTCTGGGTTGCGGCTGCACCTGTGGGCGCCATCCCCACTCTATCCACAAGCTATCGCGCGTTCACCAACAGCCGACTCCTACATACAGTAGGTCGTCCGGAGCGACTCGATCACCATGCCGGCCTTGAAAGTGTGCTCCGGGAGCCTCTCGCGCCGGTCGCGAACGTGTCTCGTTTGCATCGGTTTTAGGCAGTTTTTAGGGGGGAACGAACGCAAACCGCGGAAGTTTTGACGTCAATGCCCTGCGCGCTTGCTGCGTGGGCTGCCATCCGTTAGCTTTCTGACTTTAGAGAGCTTCTCACGCCGGACGCGCCACGGTATCGACAAAAGGCTGCCACCAGCGCGTGGTATGCGGACAAAGCGTCCTGCGGTAATTCATGGCTGGTAAGTAAAGACATTAGCGGAGTGCCGCCGGTTTCCCAGAGCGGCCCGGGATAAGGTAAAATGCGGAGCGTAACAGGACTACTGCTACTCGCGACCGGCATCGGCGTCGGAGCGCATGCGTACTATCCCGATACCCTCGAAAAGCACGTCCACCTCGGGAAGGTCGCGCGGGTCCTGGCCCCTGCCGCACCCGCGGCCACTGAGCCAACGGAGACGGAGACCGAGAGCGCGCGTATCCAAACGCTGTCGCCCGGTTCGCGGCTCATTACCACCGGATCGATCGATCGCCAGAAGGTCGCCGCCGTGGCGCCGCAGGGCACGCCGCTATTGCGCAGTCAGCCCAAACTAGTGCGCGCCGATGCGGTTCCCCAACCGATCCTCCGCACCGCCTCGCCTTCGACTTTGCAGGCCCAAAACAAGCGCGGGGTTTCCGAGGCGGACCGCTGGCGGCTGGTGCGCGATCTCCAGAGCGAGTTGCGCCGGATTGGCTGCTATCACGGACAAATCGATGGCGCCTGGGGGCCCGGCTCGAAGTACGCCATCCGCGACTTCCTGCAGCGCGTGAATTCGGCGCTTCCTCCGGAAGATCCCGACTATATCATGTTGTCGCTCCTGAGATCGCATCGGGGCACCGTGTGCGGCCAGCCCTGCGCCAGCGGCTATGACCGGTCTTCAAGCGGTCGCTGCATTCCGCACACTGTAACGGCCCGGAACACAGAACCGTCGACGACGCGCGACGTTACCGATCAGGCCGTGCCGAAAGCCCGGCTCGTGCGCAGCAGCATCGTGCCTGCCCCGGTTGCCGCGGTGCCAGCTCCCCGGCAGTACGTCCGCCGTCCTCCGCTGGAAGG
Organism: Filomicrobium sp.; assembly: GCA_965226995.1. Classification (GTDB taxonomy): domain Bacteria; phylum Pseudomonadota; class Alphaproteobacteria; order Rhizobiales; family Hyphomicrobiaceae; genus Filomicrobium. The sequence continues at coordinate 239,438 of CBDDFK010000004.1, read as the reverse complement.
CCGCATGGCCGTCGGCGGACCCGTTCCGTCGGAAGTGCCCGCCCGAGAAACGGCGCCCGGCGTACCCAGCGCACCCTCATTGACTCACAGCGAGCCGAAGAAGACGACCAAACCGCGCAAAAGCAGCAAGACGCGCAAGGCTCAGCGGAGCAAATCGAAGAAGAGCTACTCGCGCTCGCGCAAGTACAACAGCCAGGCACGAAAGAAAGCCCGCCGCCGCGCGATCATGCGTCAGGCGTTCGGTAATATGTTCGACTGATCGAGCGGGTTCGCCTGAAATCCCTGGACCACCGCTCCCGGATCGTTCCGATCGACGGCATTACGCTCAACGGGCGGACCGCGTTCGTCGCCGGATGCCATCACGCTGCATCTTCATCGCGGGTTTCGGCGGCGATCCAGTCTATATATGGCCCCGAGCCTCCAGTAGCCGGCCAGCTCAACACGGCCGGCGTATCGAACGGGTGGCGGTCTTCCACCGCGCGAACGACCTCCGCGACGCACGCCCGCCGCGTCTTGAGGATCATCACGACCTCATCTCCGGTCTCGATTGCCCCTTCCCAGGCATAAACCGAGCGCATTCCCGGGAGAACGTTGGCGCAGGCCACGAGACGCGCTTCCACGAGTGCCCGCCCGATCGCCTCGGCAACTTCCATACTTGGACAAGTGGTATAGACGACTTCCGGGCGGTCGGGCTCGACTGCCGATGCGCTGCCGTCGTCGGCGCCCTTGCCGGGTACTATCTGTTGCATGATGGCCGTCTCCGTGATCATCTCAAGTCAACCTGCCGCATCGGCAGGCATCGATCGTCCGGCACTCCCGCCGCAGTCGGCTTGCCTCCATGGCAATTGGCCGAACCGCGACGCACCGGACGGAACTCCGTTGCAGGCGTCCAAGCCTAAGCGACGGCCCTCCAGCCCGCTTTCCGGGGACAATGCAGCAAATCAACGCCAAGTTCGAGACGATTGCATTCGTCGCCTCATCGGTGCCGGAAGCCCGTGCGGCTTTGCGGCGGCTGGCTCACCGCTATGGCAATGCGGCGCCAGCGCACGCCGACGCCATCGTAGCGCTCGGCGGCGACGGGCTGATGCTGCAGACGCTGCACGCTCACATGCACGACCGCATCCCGATCTATGGCATGAACCGCGGATCGGTCGGCTTCCTCATGAATGAATACAGCGAGGAAGACCTGCTGGAACGCCTCGCAGCGGCGCACGTCTCGCGGATTCATCCGCTATCGATGACGGCGCTCGATCGCAGTGGCGAGTCGCATACGCGGCTGGCGGTCAACGAGGTCTCGCTGTTCCGCGAGCGTTATCAGGCGGCGAAGCTGGCCATCTCAGTGGATGAGCGGGCGCGCATGCCCGAACTCGTGTGCGACGGCGCCCTCGTGGCGACGCCGGCCGGGTCGACGGCCTATAACCTGTCGGCGCACGGGCCGATCCTGCCGATGAACGCCCCGCTCCTGGCGCTGACTCCGATCAGTCCGTTTCGTCCCCGGCGCTGGCGCGGCGCGCTACTCCCCAACACCGCGCGGATTACGTTTGAAGTTCTCGAGCCCTTCAAACGCCCGGTCAGCGCAGCGGGCGACCATTACGAGATCCGCGACGTTGTGCGGGTCGAGGTGGCACAGGAGAGCTCGGTCGAGTTGCTGATGCTGTTCGACCCCGGCCACGATCTCGACGAGCGAATTCTCCTGGAACAGTTCCAGTATTGAGGGCCGGCGGCGCTATTATCGTAGGCGCTTGGAATCCGAGGCTACTCGTCGCCGGCCAACCTGAGCTTCGATTTCTGATCGCCGACAATGACGGTGATGCCGGGGGCGTCCGTGCCGATTATGCAGACCCAATTGTCGGGGTCGTCGAAGCGCCCCGTGTGGTCGTGTATTTGAGCAAAAAGCTTATTGGCGACATCGAAATTCAACTGTGTTGCCGGCAAATCGGCGGCGCTTACGATCGTTATGGGGGATGATAGCTCTTTTACAATCGTGAACCTGTCGCCTTCGAACCTGACGACAAAGCTGTCGCCTTTCAATTCGTTGCTATCCGTCGCGGTGATGATTTCATAGGACGGGCTGGGCGCCCCCTGGCCGCGTTCGACGAGCGTTCCGAACGGGGTGCCGAAATCATCGAGATTTCCATCCGAGTTCGTGACGCAATCGCGTTTAATCCCACCGATATCGAATGCGACCCGCCCCGACGTCCCGATCCTGCGACCCACTTCCATGCGGACGTGCGTATAAACGCCGGGCCGAACGGTTACGGTACCGCTGCCGAAATCGCCGGCGGCGCCACCGGAGGACACCGCGGCCAAGTCGAAGCTTTCCGAGCCCTTCGCGAGTACCATCCGGCTGGAGCAATTCAAATCCGAGCAAAGGGCGAACTGGAAAATGGTAACGTCATAAAGTCCCGGAGTGCCAAGATTCTCTATATCTTCTTGGGCGTTCGAAGGGATCGCTGCAGAGGCCAGCAGCACGACCGCGAGAAAAAGCTGAAACGCAGCTCCGACGATGTTCCGTAAAAGTCCGGTCTCAGCCATTTCCCAGGCTCCCATGCCAGCGCTTATCCGAGGGATGCTTCGCGCCACCTATTCGATAGTAACTAGCTCCCACGCCCTATGGTCACGCCCCTGAACGATGCCTGACCGCCAACGCCCTGGGAAACCGTTCGCCTCTCCACCACGACGGTATGATTGCGCTTCACGCGGGCAAGCAATTGGCGTTTCAGATCGCGCTTGCTGAGCGCCTCATGGCTGACCAGACCGGTTCGCGCGGCGGAGAATTCCACCTCTCGCGCCGCACCTAACGCGACCGTCAGGCGTCCATATCCTGTCGTATCGTAATTGTCGGCTTCAATGCCGGTTTCGAGACGCGTAAAGTCCGTTAGGTCGAGTTCCAGACGTCCCCGGAAGCCACGCACGTTCTCTATGCCCGGCGAAAACGTATCCCACTGGTAGTAGCCCAGCCCGAGTCGTGCCCATGGGATGAAGGGAACCTGTCCTTCAAGTTCTGTATCGAAACCGTCGAGGGCGCGCTCCTCGACCCGCGTCAGCCGGTTGGGCGAGATCGATACGATTTTCCAATCCGAATAGGCATCGTAGTAGTTGGCGCGAACGGTCAACACCTGACCGACGGCTTCGAAACCGAGGCCCCAGCGCCGATGATCGTATTCCCGGGTTCCGTCCCACCAGACACTGCCACCGAAAATCCAGGTCTCGGATGGGAGCAAGTGCCGATATCCAACACCGGCATTGAAGGTCCAATCGTCGTCACGATGGGCCGCGCGGCCCTGAACGAAAACGGCATCATGACTGGAAAGCGCGATGGGTTGGATCGTCTCGATCGAAGCGGTCCATTTATTGGAATCGTCAACGTGGGCGCTACCGTAGACGCGAGAAAGTATGTCGAGCACAGGGCTGCTTACGCCTGTATCCTGCTCGGCTCTCGTGCCGGTTGGAAGTAATGCGTACGCCGATAAGATGGCCGGGCCCATTAAGGCTCGTGCAAACCACGTCCTAAACATGACGCACACTCCAACAACTGCCCGGGCGGTGATGGCTACCGGGCGCGGCGACATAAGCTCGCCTTTGTATGCCTAAAACTTTCCTTATTGGGGCAAAGCGATGGGTTTGCTGTCAATCCGCAAGCCGATAATCGGCCCAGCTTCCTAGGCCAAGTGGCGCTTGCGCAACACTTCCGGGCCAAAATATACGAGCATTCGAGCGCAAGCATCCGCGCGTTTCGCGTCGATATTGCCGCCCCGCACACTTGGCATGGTGGTGAGGGGCCGGCGCTGGCAGCGGAACAACTCTTGAATCTCGGCGCAGATACCCTGCGCTTCGAAAAGGTCACCCGGCGACGGCCAATGCGTCCGATTCGATCATTCGCAGCCGTGACGGGGATGGCCCTTTATGAGCGTTACCCCGGCATTTCCAGCCTTCCTTTTTAGCCTCTGGGCTCAAATTCATTTGTTCCCTGCGGAACAGTCTAGTTTTATCCGCTCGCGCAATCTCCGGCGGCCTGGAGAAAACAACCATGCTCACCGAAATATTCTTGAGAAAGGAGATATTCCGATGCCTCACGGAGATAAGATCGACGTCATCGGGGAACAGCTGTTCGACGGCAAATACACCATTAAGGAAGCGATCGATCACTACCCTGGATACGAGCTTCCATTCATTTTCGTGGATGAGGGGGCCGACGTGACGTATGGCACTTCCGCGATGGACTGGATTATCGGCACCGAAGACCGCGATATCGTCTATGGTTTGTCCGGCAACGACTCCCTCCTTGGGAACGGCGGTAACGATCGCCTGCACGGTGGCGATGGCAATGACCTCATCAACGGCGGCGAAGGTAACGACAGCCTGCACGGCGACGCTGGTGACGATCGAATGAAGGGCGAAGACGGAGACGACACGATGTGGGGCGGGACCGGCAACGATCGGCTCGAAGGCGGCGATGGCCGCGACCACCTCGATGGTGAAAGCGGCGACGACTTGTTGTTGGGCGGCGCAGGCGACGACGTCCTGCTCGGCGGGGAAGGAAACGATACCCTGTATGGCGAGACCGAATCCCTTTCCTCTTTCGGCCTGCAGCCAGGAAGCGACGACAGCCTTTACGGCGGCTTGGGAGACGACTCGCTTCACGGCGGCGTGGGCAACGACCTGCTTAACGGCGGTGAGGGCGAAGACGTGATCGAAGGCGGTTTCGGCGACGACGACCTTTGGGGCGATGGGCGGGGCAGCGTCGAAATTCCGGAACCGGGCCGGTTCGCCGATGTGTTCGTCTTCTCGGAAAACAACTGGGGCAACGATACAATTCACGACTTCGACGACGGCCTCGACCTGATCGATTTCTCTCAGCATGCCGGCATCAGCGGCATGGATGACTTTACAATCGCGCAGAACGGTAACGACGTCGTCATCACCTACACCGAACAATTTCCCGGTCCGACCGGAAACGCACCCGCGACCAGCACGATTACGCTCGTCGACATGGACGTATCCGACGTAGGTGCGGCGGACTTCATTTTCTGAATTCGGACGCCCGGTGAGCGGTTCTTGCAGAAGGGCCGCTCACTGCGGAATTTGCTCCGGCGTTTTATACGGAAAAGAGTTCCCTATCATTTCATCGGCTCTTCCTTTTTGCAGGGCGTGCCGCAGATGACATAGACCTTAAGCTGCGATGACGTGACATTGTCCGAATTGAATTGGGGCACCTGACAGCTCCAGCCATAGCCATCGAATTCGCGAATGGGGTGACTCGATTTAATCCCGATCTCACTTGCGTCGTTTGTTAATTCGCATCCTCCGGACAAAACAACGCTTCCCGCCTTACAGAAGTGCTTCGCACCGCCATTTGGAGGCACAGGGCGCGCGGTTTCCTGCCATTGGTATTCGACCTTGCAGAAGGGCCCCTCAACGGAATGCTCCTGGAGTGTGGTGTCCGCGGCGACGACTAACGATGTCGAAGACAGGCAACATCCCAAGCCAAGCACGCAACCAACAACGATAGTCCGCAATGCGACTTCCAACATGATTATCCGTCTCCTCGAATGCAGGCGCGATCAGGCCCCCGGCGGGCCCGTCCAGTGGCTGACGATCTTCGAAAGGTCCGGGCGAGGCCGGTCCTCCTGCCGTTCGGTTCCGGTGCCAATGTAGATGAAGCCAGCGATCCGCTCGTTTTCCGCGAGCCCAAGGCCCGTGCGGACGCGGGGCGAGTAGGCGATCCATTCGGTAATCCAACAGGTGGCGAACCCCATTGCGTTGGCGGCGAGACACAGATTGAAAGCCGCCGCCCCGGCCGAAAGGGTCTGCTCGATTTCCGGGACGCCTGGCTTGTCGACCAAGTGAGAGACGACGGCGACGACGCAGGGCGCGCGTAAAAAGCGCTCGCGCTCGGTATCGAGACGCACTTCGGATGGCTCGAACTTGTCCTCCGCGGCGCAAGCTTCTGCGAACAGCTCTCCAGCGCGCGCCCGCGCCTCGCCCTGAAAGACGATGAAGCGCCAGGGATTGAGCTTTTTGTGGTCGGGCACGCGGCCGGCGATCGTCAGGATCCGCTCGAGTTCTTCCGGCGCCGGCCCTGGCTCGGCGAACATTGTCGGCTTGACCGAGCGGCGGTTCGACAGGAGTTCCAGCGTTTCTTCCGACGGCGATTGCTTGCTCGGCATTACCGGCCTTCCTTAAGCTGCGCGTGGCTTGGTGGCGTTGGCGAATGTTTCGATATATTGCAGAAATCCGCTAGTGTTCCAGCTCAGACAGTTGCACTTAACCGAGCCGCGACGGGAGGCAAATTTCTGAGACGGGACACGAGTGTCGCGACGGGCGGACGGGACGCAGCGGGAAACGGGGATTGGTCATGGCAACGGCGAAATCGAATGGATGGACGCGGCATGGCGTACTTCTGGGGACCATTCTGCCGGTCCTGCTTGCCCTATTCGTCCTCATCATCCGCGATGCAAGCCCAGCTCTGGCACAGCAAGGCGCTGGCGGGCAACTGGCCATCGTCTTCGACGCCTCCGGCTCGATGTGGGGCAAGCTCCCCGGCGGCGGTGCCAAATTCGAGGAAGCCCACGAAGCGCTGACGCAGCACATGCCCCCCGCTTCGACCGGCATCGAAACGGGGATCACGGTTTTCGGCCCGGGATGTTCACGCACATCCATCGCCCAGCCGGCCGGGGTGCGCTCGCCGGAAGAAGCACTGGCACCGATCCGTAATCTGAACCCCAAGGGCAAGGGGCCGATTACCGAAGGGCTGGAACGCGCGCTCGGTCAGCTTGCGCCGGACCGGCCCGCAAGCCTTCTCGTGGTGCTCGACGGTCCCGACAATTGCAGCGCCGATCCGTGCGCGTTTGCGCGCCGGCTCTCGCAGGAGCGCCCGCAGGTCAAGATCAACGTTATCGGCCTCGATATCGATACGCCGCCTCGGTCGATTTCCTGCATGAGCGAAGCCACAAACGGGCGCTTCTTTCCGGCCGCGAACCTGGCGCAGCTGCAGGCGGCGGCCAAAGGCGCGTTGACGCTTGCGCTCAACGATTTGCGGCCCACCCGCACGAAGCGCGGACGTCCGGCGGCTCCGACCGCTGACAACGCACCGCCCGCGCCTGACGTGGATGCCGCGGGGCCTCCGCATCTGGTGCTTTCCGCCTACCTCGGCAAGAGCGAGACGGCACTGGCGCGACCGGTGCGCTGGCAGATTTTCGAAGGCGGCGGCATGCCCGATCCGCAGGCCACGGCGAAGGTGGACGTTCTGGAAACACGATTTGCTGTGCCGTTGCCAGCGGGACCGTATTTCGTGCGCGCCAGCCTCGGCCGCGCACGCTTCGAGGGCGACGTAACGGTTGCCGACAAGGGGCCGACGCCGCTCAAGGCCCGCTTCCAGGCCGGCAGGCTCGATCTCGCCGTCACTAACCCGCAAGGCCGGGACCAGGCGGTGCGCAGCATCGTAACGATCCGCCCTTTCGACGGCGACAAAGCCCGCGCCACGCCATCAATCATCAGTCCGTACACGCGAAGCGAGATCGTGCTGCCGGAAGGACGTTACTCGGTCCGGGCGGAAGTCGGCGACGTCAGTGCCGAGCGTGAGATCGCTGTCGAGGCCGGTGGACGCGCCGAAGTCGATATCACGCTTCCCGCCGGCGAGCTCATCGCCCATACGGACGGCGCCGTTGCCACCGCGACGCGGCAAAACCTGATCTATATCGTTTCCGTCGACGATCCGGACGCCCCGAGCGGCCGAAGGGTCGTGTCTCGGTCTGCAGCCCAGCAAGCGGTCTTCCGGCTTCCGGCGGGAACCTACGCCATCGAGGCGCGGCAGGGCCTTGCCGTAGCGCGAAACCGGGTCGCCCTCGGAGCCGGCCGCCGGATCGCAACGACCATGCGTCTCGATGCGGCGCGGCTGACGGTCAATTCGGAAATCCCGCTGGGGCGCGATCAGAAGCGCCGTCCTGTGATTTTCAAGCTTTACGAACGCGGGACACTGGAAGTCGTGGCGCAAAGCAGCGAAGAAGCGCCAGAATTCGTCGTATCACCGGGGAGCTATCGGATCGTTGCCGAAGTGGGTGCGCGCAACGTCCGAGCCGCGCAGGATGTCGATCTTTCGTCGGGCGATGATCGCGAAGTGGATCTGCGCATCCAGGCGGGCGAAGTGAAAATGCGGGTCGCCGATGGTGAAGGCCGTCCGCTGACAGGCCAGTTCTGGGAAGTTGTGGATCAGTCGGGCGCACTCGTCTGGCGCACACAGCAATCCTCGCCGCGCGGACTTCTGGCACCCGGGCGATACTCGGCGCGCTGCGAAACCCGGCGCGGCATTGTCGAGGGCGCATTCGAAGTGGCCTCCGGCGACAGCAAGACAATCGAGCTGCGGGTGCAGTGAAAGTAGAATTCTGCACAGCGGGCTGAGGATGTGCCTCATCAGCGCCCAGCGCCCGTTGCGAGACCCAGTGTCGATGGCGTTCCGCCGCGCGCCCGCGACTGCCCCACGGCGGTCGAAATTCGCGCGCATGCAAACGCGCCGCAGCGGACGAGCCAATAGCAGGCCGAACCGCTTGCGCCAGTAGCGACTTCGAGGATCCGGACGACGATGATGCCTAAGAGCGATCGAGCGCGAACAACAACCGCCGGGGCTCGGCTTGCGCGGTTCTACTTGCATGGCGCTGCTTGCACGATCTGCGGCATCGCCCTGTGTGCCGCGGCATTCGCGATACCCGCAAAAGCACAGGCGCAGGGCGACTCGCCGGGCTGGGCGCCGGGCGTCACGCTCACCCCGCCTGACGAGAACGGCTGGACCACCGAGAGTTCGCCAGCGGAGGCGAACGAAGACGGCGCGCAAGATTCCGAGGCCGTTCGCCGCGCGCGGGAAGCACTCGAACAACCTGCGCTCGAGACCGGGGTGCTGCTCAGTGCCAAACTGACCGAAGACGGCGCACGGCTAAGGGGGCAACTCATCTGGCGCATCTACGAAGACGGCGCGGCGGGCCAGCCGCCCCCGAAGCTTCTGCATAAGCGCACGGGCCCGTCGGTTCGTCAGCCGCTTCCCGCGGGCCGGTATATCGTCAACGTATCCTTCGGCCGCTCGTTTCTCACACGCCGGATCGAAGTGACGGACGGCGTGATGAAACCCGAAGTTTTCGTGATCAACGCGGGCGGGTTGCGACTCACGGCGTATGCCGCGGACAAGGAACTTCCGTCGGAGACGGTGAGCTTTGAGATCTTCGAGGCCGAAACCGACCAGTCGGGCGAGCGGCGGCGCATCATCGGCAGCGCGCGGCCCGGACAGGTCATCCGCCTCAACGCCGGGATCTACCATCTGCGCTCCACCTACGGCGAGGACAACGCCAGTGTCGAGAGCGAGGCCTCCGTGGAAGCCGGCAAGCTTACCGAAGTGGCCATGGCCCATGCCGCCGCGCGCGTGACGCTACGGCTCGTTGCGCGCTCCGGCGGCGAGGCGATCCCGGCGACGCGCTGGACCATCGCCACGCCGGAAGGTGATGTCGTGACCCGCAGCGTCGGGGCGCTTCCGAGCCATATTCTCGCGCCCGGCAGATATATCGTCACCGCGCGGAACGGTGGCCGGGAATTCGTTCAGGAGATCGCGCTTGAGGACGCGCAGATGGCCGAGGTCGAGGTGCTGGCTCAATAGTTCTTTTTTATTGGGTCCACACTTCCTGAAGTCGTGTGGAGCCGGGGCGTCCATACTTCCGCACCCAAAATGAATTGTGCCGTGTCGGGCATGGGTGCACCCTGATAGAGAGGTGACGAGGCGCCGGCCTTAGAAGTCCGTCAGCACCCAGTCGGTCGGGCAGCCGTTGTCGAGCATTTTCTTTTCGCAACGCTCAGCGTCCAATTTGTCGCTCGCCTCTTCATAGAGCGACCTGGCCATCTGCCAGTGCTCGCATGCCGTGATCAGATCGCCTTCAGACTGGGAGATGTCGCCGAGTTCGAGGCGTGCGCGCGCGTGGCCCCGCCGATCCTGTAACCGTGAGGCGCGGATGATGGCGTTGCGCAAGCTATCAGCCGCGGCGGTATGTTTCCCGCTCTCGCGCGCTTCGAGTGCCGCTTCGATAAGCGCCGCAACCTCGGAATCGTCGGCAACGCTTGGCGGCGGAGGAACCGTAACAACACGTGGCTCGGGCTCCGCCGTCTTGTTGTCCCACACTTCGCTCGCCGGTTCCGTGATTGCCTCAACGGGCGGGTGGGAATTATCGGTCCGTTCCAGAGGCTCACTCTCCCCGGTGCGGATCGCCTCGTTCGACGTGGATGTCTCGGCCGCGGGCGGGGCCACGACAGGCGATGGTTTCGTGGTTGCAGCATCGGCATCCAACGGTGCCGAAAAGCCAGATTGACGTGATTCCGCTTCGGTTGTCGTCTCCGCCGGTTCCGCCGTCCCGTCCGGGACACGTGCGATGGCGGCTGCCGGCTTTATTGCTGTCACAGGACCTTCAGCGGGCGTTGCCGAACGGGCAGATTCCCTTTGCGAAGCTTCCTCGCGGGCCATTGTACTCGCCGAAGAACGCCGGGAGGTCGCGGCGACGCGCGGCCAGCTCAGCGAAAGCAAGGTGGCGAGGAGAAGGAACGCCAGCGGCAAGGCGAGGACGATAAACCCGGTCGTTCCGCCGATTTCAATGATCGATTGCATTTTCCCCCGATCAACCGCGCGGCAAGGCGCGGCTTCAACCAACGCTACCCTGAGGAGGCCGCCGCATAACTGCGGCGGTCACGGGCTGCGGCCGCCCCCCTAACCGGACCCGTAGACTGAGCATAGCGGCGGATTGTTCGTTGTGCGAGTGCGAAGACAATGTGAAGCAACCACGTGATGGAGATTCCTTGCGGCCCGGCGCTCTTGACGCCCGGCGCGCTTTCGGGCGACACGCGTTGTTTCCGGAAATCCGAACCGAATAGGGCCGCGCATGGCACAAAAGCACCCGGGAGACGGCAAAAAGGGCGCCGCAACGCGATTAGCGCATGCCGGGCGGGAACCGTTCGAACAGCATGGGTTCGTCAACACGCCCGTCTATCGCGGTTCGACCGTTCTGTTCCCCACGTTTGAATCGCTGAAAGCCTACGACCAGCGCTACACCTACGGGCGCAACACCACGCCGACGACGGATGCGCTATGCGAGGCGATCCGGGAGATCGAGGGCGGCGATTTCACGGTGCTGGCAACCTCCGGGCTGCACGCCGTCACGACGGCCATCCTCGCGTTCGTGGAGGCGGGCGACGAAATCCTGATGACGGACAGCGTCTATTTTCCGACGCGCCGCTTCTGCGATCAGGTGCTGCCGCGCCTCGGCGTCAAGACCGTCTACTACGATCCGACGATCGGCGGGGGCATCGCGGACCTTATGAATGAGCGGACGCGGCTGGTCTTCACCGAAAGCCCCGGCTCGCAAACGTTCGAGGTGCAGGATATCCCGGCGATTGCCGAAGCCGCGCGGGCTCGCGACATCTGGGTGCTGCTCGACAACACCTGGGCAACGCCGCTCTACTTCGATGCCTTCGCACATGGCGCCGACGTCTCCATCCAGTCGGCGACCAAGTATTTCGTCGGTCATGCCGATGCGCTCCTGGGCAGCATCACGACGACACCCAAAGCGACGTCGTTCGTGAAAAAGGTCTCGATCGCGCTTGGCAACGCAGTGGGTTCGGAGGAGACCTTTCTGGGACTGCGCGGTCTCAGAAGCCTGCCGGTTCGCCTTGCCCAGCATCAGCGTTCCGGACTGGCGATGGCCGAATGGCTGGCGGAGCGGCCGGAAGTGGCGCGGGTGCTTCATCCGGCTCTGCCAGGGTGCCCGGGACATGAAATCTGGAAGCGCGATTTCACAGGTGCGTCCGGGCTCTTCTCAATCGTTCTCCACCCCGTGCCTGAAGTGGCGCTCGCGAAACTTCTCGACGAACTCAGCTACTTCGGCATGGGTTTTTCTTGGGGCGGCTATGAGAGCCTCATCGTCCCCTTCGACTGCGCCAGCTATCGCACGGCGACCACCTGGCAACCCGAGGGCCCCGCGCTGCGGCTGCACATCGGGCTCGAAGACATCGAGGACCTGAAGGCCGATCTTGCCGCGGGCTTCGAGCGTATGGCGCTCGTGGCTTGACGCATAGGTCAGTTAAAGCCCGACTCCACATTGGCCGCGCGGGGCACGCGCGCAAGCCGTTTTCGACTTTCGCGGCTGTGAAAGGGCGAGCGAACCGTTCCCCGCGGAACAGCACATCGAGGTTACCTGGGTAACGTTTGCGTAGGTGGGGGATTCTCCGCTTCGTGCAAACCAACCGGCAGGAAACCAGATCATGGCCGTGAAATCGACTTTCGTTGCCGCCGCGAGCGCGGCGCTCTTCGCGCTTTCCCTCGGCCTTTCGGCCGCTCCCGCAAACGCCAGCCACTGCGGCACACTCCTGATGGACCACAACGGGTCGGTGATGGAAACGTTCGCCTGCGACGATGGCGTCAGCGTTCATTACGACGAACCGCGTCCTCTTATGCGGAGGCAGAACGTCCGGCAGGGAACGCTGTTGTTCAAGGGCCGGTACCGGCCGAACGGCCGCCTCGTCGGCACGGCGCGCGTCTTCAAACGCGGCTGCGGCGCGCTCGCCTACCGCGTCAGCGGCACCTTCCGTAACGGTGTGATGAAACTCTACGGCCAGGCGCCGGTCCGCGGCGGCGACTGCGCGGTCAAGGGCTTCCGGAACGACGTGCTCGTCTTCCGCGAGCTTTGAGGAATCCGATGCCAGCGCCCACAGGGTCCGCCCGCGTTCCTTGACGCGGGCGGTCTTCGGAATCGAAAAACCAGGGTGGCCCAACTCATTCCTTGACGAAGCGGGCCTGGATGGTGTGGCCGTGGCCGTCCTTGCCCGACAGGGCGATCTTCGCGCCTTTTATCAACGGGGCGTCCAGGCTGGCCGTCAGCTTATCGGCCTCAATCGTCAACGGCAGCACCTTGGTGCCCGCTTCCGACTGGACGATGGCCTTGAAGGACCCACCCGAGAGATCCATCGGCTCATGGTCTTCGGTGAGATGAAAGACGAGGCTCGTTTCCGCGGCGACCATTTCAACGCCGTGATGGCCCTCGACCACGACATACTGGCCACCGTATCTGGCCGCGCTCTCATGGGCGTCGCCATGTCCGGCTTTCTTATTGTCGCCGTGGGACAAAGCAGCTGGTACGGCAAGGCTCGCGGCAAGCATGGTCGCGGCAATCGTCGAGCAGGCGAAGCGAACGGCATTCGTTTTCATGTCGGTTCCTTTCGTCATGGTGGATGGGGCGCGTTGGTGGGCGTTTCAGAAGGCTTCGGCCGTTGCGGCGCCCTCGCTCGATAAGGCGTCGCGCACGGCGACAATCCGCTCAAGCGGCTTGCGGCCGAATGCGAGAAACAGAAGCGGCGTGAGTACCGCATCGATCAGCGTCGCCGATATGAGGCCCCCGAAGATCGTCACGGCAAGCGGGTGAAGGATCTCGCGACCGGGTTCGTCGGCGGCGATCATCAACGGAACGAGGGCCAGGCCGGCCGAGACTGCCGTCATCAACACCGGCGCCATACGTTCCAGGCTGCCGCGCACGATAAGGTCCGTGCCGAAACGTTCTCCCTCGTACAGCACAAGATTGATGTAGTGGCTGATCTTGAGGATGCCATTGCGGGCCGAAATGCCGGCAAGCGTAATGAAGCCGATCAGGCTCGCGACGGAGAACGGCAGCCCGGCGATCCACAACGCGGCGACGCTGCCGATAAGGGCCAGCGGATGTTGGTCAGCACGATCGTTGCGAGCACGGCCGAACCGTAGCGCGAATAAAGCACCAGGAAGATCAGCGTCAGCGAGATGAGCGACAGAAGAAGGATCGTCTGCGTCGCCTCTTCCTGTGCCTGGAACTGGCCTTCGAGCCGGACGACGTAGCCCGCCGGAAGTTCCATCGCTTCGACAATGCTTCGGATATCCGCGACGATCGCTGCCATATCGCGCCGGCCATCGCCGTTCGCGGAAACGATGATGCGCCGTTGCTGGTTTTCGCGCAGGATCTGGTTGGGACCCTCGGCCTCGGTGACGGTGGCGAGCCGTTTCAAGGGAACGTAGCCCCCCGGCGTCGCAACCAGTGCCTCGCCCAGCCCCGACGTCGAGCGGTCTTCATCGGCAAGACGCATGACGACGTCGAAGCGCCGAGTGCCTTCGATGATCTGGGAGACGGTCCGGCCGTTAGTGAGGTCGGCCAGCGTGGCGGTCAATGCCGGCGGCGTTACGCCGTAGAGCGCCGCGCGGTCGAAATCCGGAACGACCTGGAGCTGCGGGATCAGAACCTGTTTTTCGACTTGCAGGTCGACGAGCCCGGACACGCCACCAAGCCGGGCGCGGACATCTGCGGCCAGTGTTCTCAGCCTATCGAGATCCTCGCCGAAAATCTTCAGCGCGATCTGTGCCCGTACGCCGGACAGCATATGGTCGAGCCGGTGCGAAATCGGCTGGCCGAGCGCGATCGTCGCCGGAAGCATGGAGAGCTTCTCGCGGATTTCGGCGTAGACCTTCTCGCGCGGCCGCTCGGTGTCGGCAAGGTCGATGTCGAGTTCCGACACGTGCACCCCTTCGGCATGCTCGTCGAGCTCGGCACGGCCGGTGCGGCGACCGACGCGTTCGATACCGTCGATCTCCATCACCAGCCGTTCGGCCATGCGGCCCAACCGGTCGGATTCGGCAAGGGAGATGCCCGGGTTGTAGATCACCGAAACGAGTGCCGTTCCCTCGTTGAAGGCCGGCAGGAAGGCGCGCGGCAACTGAACCGCGAGGACCGCGGCGGCGGCAACGCCTGCCACGATTGCGACGCCGACCAAACGGCCGTGAGCGAATGCCCAGCCGAGCGCGGCCCGGTATCCGGACTTGAGGACGCGGACGACGGCGGTGTCGCGCTCAGGACCCCTCGGCGTCTTCAGCAGGTAGAAGCAAAGGACCGGCGTCAGCGTAACGGAAGTCACGAGGCTGGCAAGGATGGCGACGATATAGGCAAGGCCAAGGGGCCGGAACAACTGGCCTTCGAGCCCGCTCATGGCGAAGAGCGGGACAAACACCAGGACGATGATGGCGGTGGCGTAGACAATCGAGGAACGCACCTCGTGGGAGGCTTCCAGCACCGTGACAAGCTTCGGCCGGGGCCGCGGGCTTTCGGCATTCAGGCGAAGCCGGCGCAGGACGTTCTCCACGCCGACGACCGCATCGTCGACGAGTTCGCCGATGGCGATGGCGATGCCGCCGAGGGTCATGGTGTTGATCGACAGCCCGAAGGCGTGAAACACCAGGATCGTGATGAAAATCGACATCGGTATAGCGGTGAGGGAAATGAACGTCGCGCGCCAGTTCATCAGGAACAGGATGAGGATGAGCGCGACCACGACGGCAGCTTCCACGAGCACGCTCTTCACGTTGTCGATCGACGTTTCGATGAAGGTCGCCTGACGGAACTGAACCTTGTCGGCGCTCACCCCCTCTGGCAGCGAGCGCTGGATCCTGGCCAACTGCTCTTCTATCGCTTCGGTCACCGAAACAGTGTCGGCCTGCGGTTGCTTCTGGACGCCGACGATCACCGCCGGTTCGCCGTTGAACCCGGCATCGCCACGCTTCACCCGCGGGGCGAAATCGACGCTCGCGACCTGTCGCAGCAGGATCGGCTGGCCCTCGCGCGTGACCACCACGAGGTTGCGCAGATCGTCGAGGCGGGTCGTGCGGCCGATGTTACGGATCAAGTATTCGCGCGCATGCTGATCGATGAAGCCGCCACCGGCATTGGTGCCGAATTCGGCGATGGCCGCCTCGATCATCGCTGGCGTGATGTCGAGGCGCTGCATTGCGATAAGGTCGGGCGAAATGCGGTACTGACGAACCTCGCCGCCGATGGGGATGACCTGAGAAACGCCCGAAACCGTCAGGATCTGCGGCCGGATAACGAAATCGGCGATCTCGCGCAATTCCATTGCCGAGACCGTTTCCCCGGTAATCGCGATGAGCATGATCTCGCCCATGATGGATGAAATCGGCCCCATCTGCGGCTGGATGCCGTCGGGGAGCTGTTCGCGGACGATCGCCAGGCGCTCGGTCACGAGTTGACGGTTGCGGTAGATGTCGGTGCCCCAGTCGAACTCGACGTAGACGATCGACAATCCCACGCTTGAGACGGACCTCAGCCGGATGACGCCGGGCATGCCGTTGAGCGCGGTTTCCAGCGGATAGGTGACGACTTGCTCGACCTCCTGCGGGGCGTAACCGTCCGCTTCCGTCAGGAGCGTCACGGTCGGGCGGTTGAGATCCGGGAACACATCGACCGGGAGACGCGGCAGGACGTAGGCGCCGTAGGCGGCCAGAAGCAACGAGGCGACGATGACGAACATGCGCTGCGAGAGGCTGAGGGCGACAAGAGCCTTGAACATTCCTGGCGGTCCTTCAGCGGATCTGGTTTACGAGTGGCGCGCCCTGGACGACGATCTGATCACCCGATGACAGACCCTCGGTTATGTGCACGCGGTCCACGTCGACCTGTTCGAAACGGATCGCGGTCGGCTGGTATCGCTCGGCGGCGAGCCGCTTGAAGGTCACCATCTGGCCGTTCGGAGCCTGCGCGATGGCCGCGCGTGGAACGATCAGGCCCTCGATGGGGCTGCCGGTTTCGACGAGCACCTTGACGGGGCTGCCGATGTGCAGCGCTTCGTTGGGATTATCGATCCGGAAGTGCAGACGGACGGCCTGCTGCTGAAGCGTGCGGCTACGCCCTACGAATGTCAGGGGGAATGACTGGCCATCCGCCGTCCGCGCCGTTACCGCCGTGTCCTCTACCGCGAGACCCGGATCGTAGGCGATTGCCTCAACCCACAGGCTTTCGGGATCGAGCACGTGGAACAGCGTTTGTGCGCTGTCGACGACCTGACCGGCGACCACGCGCACTTCGGCGATCACGCCGGTAACCGGAGCCCTCAGCACCTCGGGCTTGGAACGTGCATTCTTCAATTCGTCGTAGCGCGCCTGGAGACCATCGCGTTCGATGCGCAGATCCTCAAGGTTGGCGCGGCTCGCGACGTTCCGGTCCACGAGCCTCTGCTGACGGCGGATGCGCGCGTCGATCAGCGCAATCTGCTGTTGCAGGTCGCCGGCCGTCTGGCGCACATCGCTGGCATCGATGGGCGAGAAGGCCGGCTCGACGTAGGCGAGTATTTCGCCCTCCTCGACGCGGCGGCCCAAGGTCGGCAGACCGCCGTCCGTTGGCTTGATGCGGCCGTCGATCGTGCTCTGGACCAGCCCGGCCCTGTTGGGATCGGCAATAACGCGACCGATGAGCCTTGTCGTGGCGCGCGCCGTCGTCGGTGAAAGGATGCGGGTGCGCAGGTTCAACAAGCGCTGCGTCGGCTTTGGAAGGAACACCGCCCCGTCCGCGAGGCGCCGTGGGGCGTCGCCGTTCGCCGCCGCAGGGGCGCCTGCGTGTCCGTGGTCGTGCCCCGGCCCCGCCCAGGCCGCCCCGGCGCCGAAAACGGCAACCAGACCCAGAACGCCGAGGGCGACCGCCGTCTTGCCGCGCACCACCGCACCGATCAGGATGCCTAGCGCCATCGCGAGACCGGCGAGAAACGGGCCGCTGGAGGCTTTGCGTTCGATATCCGCCGACGAGATGCCGGCGTTCTTCAGCGCGGCCAGCAGCGGTTCGGGCAGCGCTTCTTCCACCGCCTTGCCGTCCTCGGCATGATGGTCGGCATGGTCGTGGCCGAAGTCATCTTCCTCGTGGTGGCCGTGGAGCGCCTGATGCGAGATCGACATTTTGCCCACGAGCAGATCGGTGGCGTCGGGATGCGTAATGGTGGCGATGATTTCGCGCTCTCCCTCCATTTCGAGGACAGGCGAGCGGAACGCGTAAGTTCCGTCCGGCCGGGGCTCCGCCGTTGCGCTCTCGCCATCGACAATCAATTCGATCCGCGCGTCGGTGACGGGTGCGGTATCTGAGCGGCGATCGAGATAGAGCACCAGTTCACCGCTCTTCAGAATACCCACGAGTTCGTAGGCTTCCGAGTCGGCGACAAAGCGCGGGCTCGCCGGTCCGGTGGGGGCCGTCTGTGCGTGAGAATGGCCGTGATCATGGCCTGGACCGGCGGGCGCAGGACCAGACGAGAATGCCAACACAAGCGCCGTAAGCACGGCGGCGCAGAAAGCGGCCGTGCCGCCGGTTGCGCGGTTCTTCAGTCGTATCATGGGAAAGCCTCGGAGAGCGCTTCGGATCGGCGGGGCAATGGCCCGCGCCGCTTCGGCCGTCTCACAGGCTGGTCTTTGGAGGTCGCCGCGGCGGGAACAGGCCGACACCGGGCGGCACAGCGTCGCCGGTCAACTTGAGAACGCCAAAGCGCCGCTCATGGCGATGAAGCGACTCGAGCGCCGAGAGCAGGCCGGGGCTGCAGATGTGTTGGACGCAGCAGTCGGAGGCGAGGCAATCGCCGCCAGAGTCGTGAGCGGGATGGTGCGCGTGCCCATCGCTAACGGCGGTCGAATGTTCGGCATGCTCGGACACGGCGGCGGGTCGTTCGTGCCCGTGACGATGCTCAACTCCATGACCGACGGCAGCGGCAGAATGATCGCCCGCGTGCGCCACAACGGCGTGGAGGTGGCTGTCGAATAGCGCCCCGGCGAGGGCGAGCACACACGCCACGAAGCGCACCAGGAGGCGCGGTCGTAAAGCGTTCAGAAAACCCGTGTGCCGCCGTGACATCGTCGGTCGCTATCCCATTTGTACCGCAACCAAGCGATAACCTATTCGCGTCGCTGGAATCAACCAGCCCGCTCAACTCCGTTGCGACCGTTGCGCAACTCATGCAGCGCTACGAACTTTCTGCCGAACGCGTTTCTTCCGAAAGCAGTCAGCACACTTCCATCGCGCGCCGTCAGCGCGACGTCGACCTCTTCTTGCTGGCATAATAAATCGCCAGCGACTGGATCTCGTTCACCGTCAGTTTCGGGGCGATCTCCGCCATAACGGAGCCGTCGTCCCGCTTGCCGAT
The DNA here is from genome assembly GCA_965226995.1 of Filomicrobium sp. Lineage (GTDB taxonomy): Bacteria > Pseudomonadota > Alphaproteobacteria > Rhizobiales > Hyphomicrobiaceae > Filomicrobium. The sequence goes on along the minus strand of CBDDFK010000004.1, from coordinate 220,436 downwards.
TTGCCAGGAGAGCAGCTGATTGACGAGATACGAGGAATGCTGGCCGTTGATGTTGGCGATTGTCAGATCGCTAGCGGCGGCGGCCCCGTGACAGCTCTCGCAGGCGGGCAGGCCGCGTTGTTCATCGCCCTGCTCGGCCAGCAAGCGGCCGGCTTCGGGCACGACGACCGTTTCGCGATGAGGTGCAGCGACTTCGAGTTCGGCGTAGTAAGTCGCCAGCGCCGCCATATCGTCAGCGGTGAGCTTGTCGGTTATCCGCTGCATCACCCGATGCTGGCGTTCCCCGGATTTAAAAGCCTGCAGTTGCTTGATGAAATAGTCCTCGGACTGGCCGGTAAGGTTGCCAAAGGCGAAATTGACATCGCCACTGCCGCCGACACCGTGACATAGCGAACAGGCAAGGATGCCGTCTTCGGGCCTCCCGGATGCGACGAGCGTTTTCGCGCGTTCGCGTGCGGCGGCCACGTCATTTTCCGCCGCCACTGCGCTCGCTGTCGCGACAGCCGCCGCCACTGCGAGCGCAGCCACGCCGATGCTTGCCGCTAAACCGTCGCGTTTCATCCGTGCCTCCTCATACCCGCTTGGCCGACCATGCAGCCCGTTTTGTGGCCGTGGCTTAATTCGGTCACCGTGGAAAACACCGCCAGATGCGCCCTCGCACCTTGATCGCCATCAAGCCACACCGGCGGCCCGTTGGACCGCGAACGGCCGGGCCGATGGCCTTCAGCCACAGGGCGTCGTCGGAGGAAACGCCGCCGCGACAACGCCGCTTGCGTTTCTTGTGCAGCGCAGCGAATATCGCGGCATGCCAGACCGGCCCCTGCACATCCTCGTCATCGACGCCAATGCGCTGCGCGCCTCCATCATCGAGGACGGCCTCAGCGAAGGCGGCGACGTGCGCGTTTCCGTCGTTACGGAAATGGACGGCCTGATGCGCCGGATTGTCGACATCGACCCCGACGTGATCTTCATCGACCTGGAAAACCCCAATCGCGACCTGCTCGAACACATGTTCGAGGTTTCCAGGGCCGTGAAGCGGCCGATCGCCATGTTCGTCGACCAGAGCGACCAATCGGCAATCGAGGCCGCCGTCGAAGCCGGCGTCTCCGCCTACGTCGTCGACGGGCTCAAGAAAGAGCGCATCCGCTCGATCATGAACACCGCGATCTCCCGCTTCAACGCCTTCGACAGGCTGCGACGCGAGTTGGAGGACACCAAGACCGAACTCGCCAACCGCAAGACCATCGAACGTGCCAAGACGATTCTCATGGAAACGCGCGGGTTGAGCGAGCCGGAGGCCTACAAGCTGTTGCGCACCACGGCGATGAACCAGAACCGCCGCATGGTGGAGATTGCGGAGAGCCTTGTGGTGGCCGCCGGCCTGATCGGCGGAAGCGGAAGGGGGAGCGAATGAACCAGCCCGGGTCCGGCCCGATCCATGATGTGCGTGCCGGTTTCATTCCCCTCGTCGATGCGGCCCCGGTGATCGTCGCGTACGAACTGGGCTACGCCGAGAGCGAAGGCATCCGACTGATCCTCAACCGCGAAACGTCCTGGGCGGCGATCCGCGACCGCCTCGCGGTCTCTCATCTCGATGCCGCCCATATCCTGGCGCCGATGCCGATTGCGGCCAATCTCGGCCTTGGCCCGCTACCGGTCGCCATAACAGTGCCGATGGCTTTGGGTTCAGGGGCGAACTCGATCACCGTCTCGCATGAAATCTGGAACCGGATCGCCTGCTCACTCGATGTCGCCGACTTCGACGCCCAGCGCGCACTCGACGCCCTGGTGCGCGTCGTGGCCGAGCGCCGGGCGGACAACCGGGGGCCCCTGTCGCTCGGCGTCGTCCACCCCTACTCCGCGCATTACTATGAGCTTTCCTACTGGCTGGCATCGGGCGGCATCCCCGTCGGGGAAGATATCGAACTGGTGGTGCTTCCGCCGGGCTTGATGCCAGCGGCGCTGGCGTCCGGCCAGATCGACGGCTTCTGCGCCGGCGAACCGTGGGGCACCGTGGCGGCCAACGATGGCACCGGCGTCATCCTGACGACGAACGCCCACATCTGGCGCAACAGTCCAGAAAAAGTACTGGGCGTGCGGCGCGCCTTCGCTGAGGAAGATCCGGCCCGGCTGGCCGGGCTCGTCCGTGCGCTCTATCGAGCCGCCGCCTGGTGCGATCTGCCGGAAAGCCAGGAGGCGCTGGCTCTGCTATTGGCGCGGCCGGAATATGTCGGACGCCCGGTCGACCAGATCCGACCTTGTCTCGCGCGCCGTCTGCGCTCGGGAGACGGTGCGTTTCATCCGGTGGAAGGCTTTCTCAACTTCTCACGGAACGCGGCGACCTTCCCGTGGACCAGCCATGCCCTGTGGTTCTACAGCCAGATGGTCCGCTGGGGGCAGGCGACGCCAAGCGAAGACGCCGCCGCCATCGCCCGCGATACCTATCGGCCGGATCTCTATCGGGCCGCGCTGAAGCCCCTGGGTGTGCCGTTACCGGCTGCCAACGCCAAGGTCGAGGGCGCCTTGCGCAACGAGCAGCACGCCGGTGCTGCCGGAGAAGGCCAGCTTCTCCTGGGTCCGGACGCCTTTTTCGATGGCCGCGTCTTCGATCCCGACCGCATCGACGCCTATCTGGCGGAGCAGTCCTAAGCCTTTCGACATAGGCGGAACCGATCCAGGCATTCTTTTTCGCAGCGCTGATTAGACTAGAGCGCTTCAGGTTTAGGTCGAAGCGGTCCAGGGCGCGACTGCGGCCCGGCGCGAGCGCCGCTCCTGTGGAGGCGCAGGCCGTAAGGCCGAAAAGCGCCGTGAACGACAAGAACAAGATCGATTCCGCCTAAAGCGGAAACGATCTAGAGGCCTGCAGTTCCTCAACTTGCCGCCATCTTTCATCCTGCACGATTTCGCATCTGCCTTTTTGCATCGCAACAAAGCGGGCAGGTTGATCATCCGATAGGCAGCTACGACGGTTACCTAAAGTGCGACCAATCCGGCCAGAGATGCCCTATCCACCTGTAATATTTAGCTCTTTTTTAATAAACATAGTTTGGCACGCCGCTTGCGAATAAATGATCGAGGCCAGCGCAGGCCCTCCCCAAACTGAATGACCCTTCCCTGGGCATCGGCAACGCCGCCGGACTTTCGATAAGGCACCTCCCGCCTTTCCCGAAAGCTCGCGCGGCGTTTTTTTTGGTTTCGGCCTTCGCTGACGGAATGGCCGGAAACTCGGAAGAAAGACCGAAATCGAACGGTCGGAATGAGGAGAAGACTGGGATGATCAAAGCAAAAAGCGCCGACGGGCTGTCTTTGACCAAGCGAATGTTCATGGCCGCGGCCGGTGCCATGGCGATCGCGGCGGCATTCTCGATCACAACCGCGAAAGCCGAAATGCTCGACGTCGAGAAGGATGAATTGAAGTTCGGCTTTATCAAGCTCACCGACATGGCGCCGCTCGCTGTCGCCAAGGAGCTCGGCTACTTCGAGGACGAGGGACTGTTCGTCACGCTCGAAGCGCAGGCGAACTGGAAGGTGCTGCTCGACCGCGTCATCACCGGCGAACTCGACGGCGCACACATGCTTGCCGGGCAGCCGCTCGCCGCCACCATCGGTTTTGGCACCAAGGCGCACATCATCACGCCGTTCTCCATGGACCTCAACGGCAACGGGATCACCGTGTCGAACGAGGTGTGGGAATTGATGAAACCGCACATCCCGAAGATGGCAGACGGCCGGCCGCAACATCCGATCAAGGCGGAAGCGCTGAAGCCGGTGATCGAGAAATTCGCCGACGAGGGCAAGCCCTTCAAGATGGGCATGGTGTTCCCCGTCTCCACGCACAACTACGAACTGCGCTACTGGCTGGCGGCCGGTGGCATCCATCCCGGGTTCTACTCGCCGACCGATACCTCCGGCACCATCCAGGCGAAAGCACTCCTGTCCGTAACGCCGCCGCCGCAGATGCCCGCGACGCTCGAAGCCGGCACCATCTACGGCTACTGCGTGGGCGAACCCTGGAACCAGGCTGCCGTCTTCAAGGGGATCGGCGTGCCGGTCATCACCGACTACGAAATCTGGAAGAACAATCCGGAGAAGGTGTTCGGCATCACCAAGGAATTCGCCGAGAAGTATCCCAACACCACGCTGGCGCTGACCAAGGCACTGATCCGCGCCGCCAAGTGGCTGGACGAGAACGACAACGCCAACCGGATGGAAGCGGTGAAGATTCTCGCTCGCTCCGAATACGTCGGCGCGGACGAGGAGGTCATCGCCAACTCGATGACCGGCACCTTCGAATACGAGAAGGGCGACAAGCGCGAGGTTCCGGACTTCAACGTCTTCTACCGCTACTTCGCCACCTACCCCTACTACTCGGACGCTATCTGGTACCTGACCCAGATGCGCCGCTGGGGGCAGATCCCCGAAGGCAAGGACGACGCCTGGTACTTCGAGACCGCCAAGAAGGTCTATCGCCCCGACATCTATATGAAGGCGGCCGAGATGCTGATCGAGGAAGGTCACGTCGCCAAAGCCGACTTTCCGTTCGGCACCGACGGCTTCCGTCCGCCTGTCCCGGCGGCCGACATGATCGACGGCATCCCCTACGACGGCAAGAAGCCCAACGACTATCTCGCCAGCCTGAAGATCGGCCTCAAGGGTGCTGAGAAGGTCGAGGGCGCCAGCGTCGTCAGCAACTGACCGGTCGAAGCGCTTTGAGGTTCGGCGCTCAGACCCCGCGCCGAAACACGGGGAAGGTCCGGTCACCGCTACCGGCCTTCCCCACCCCGAAAAACAACGACTGAAAGATGCGCCGGCCGCGGGCCGCGACAGGCCCCGAGCGCGTCGAGCCATCCCCGCGCCATACCGGAGAAGATCATGGCTGCCGTTACCGACTACATCGATCCCACCGCCGCCGACGAGGCCCGCGAAAAGCGCCGGCAGAAGATCCATCAGCGGCTCAACAGCGCCGCCGGGATGTTGGGGGTCTTCGGGCTCGGATTCATCGTCCCGCTCATCAAGCTTGCGATGGGAGAGAGCCCGAAAGAGAACCTGCGCGATCTCTGGCAGAAGCTCGTCGTGCCGCTCATCGGCATCGTTTCATTCCTTGCCGCCTGGGCATGGCTCGCCCCGCAGGTGCAGACATCGCTCGGCGCCATCCCCGGCCCAGCGCAGGTATGGTCGGCGGCGACAGATCTCTATCAGGATCACGTCGACTCTCGCGAACGCCAGGCCGACTTCTACGAACGCCAGGACAAGCGCAACGAAAAGCTGATCGCCGCCGGGAAGGAAGACCGCGTCAAATACCGCACCTACACCGGCGCGCCGACGTTCTTCGATCAGATCTTCACCAGCCTCGTCACCGTCGCGCTCGGCTTCTTCGTCGGCGTCGCCATCGCCATTCCGCTGGGTATCATGTCGGGCCTGTCGCCGACGGTGAATGGCGCGCTCAATCCGCTGATCCAGATCTTCAAGCCGGTGTCGCCGCTGGCGTGGCTGCCGATCGTCACGATGATCGTCTCCGCCGTCTACGCCACGCCCTACGACTGGCTGCCGAAGTCGCTGTTGATCTCGGCCATCACCGTGACGCTTTGCTCGCTGTGGCCGACGCTGATCAACACCGCGCTCGGCGTTTCGTCGATCGATAAGGACCTCCTGAACGTCGGCCGCGTGCTGCAGCTTCCCACCTGGCGGACCATCACCAAGCTCGTCCTGCCGTCCTCGCTGCCGCTCATCTTCACCGGCATGCGGCTGTCGCTGGGCGTGGGCTGGATGGTGCTGATCGCGGCGGAGATGCTGGCGCAGAACCCGGGCCTTGGAAAGTTCGTCTGGGACGAATTCCAGAACGGGTCGTCGAGTTCACTCGCCAAGATCATGGTCGCCGTACTCACCATCGGCATCATCGGCTTCCTGCTCGACCGGCTGATCTACGCCCTCCAGGTCGCCTTCACCTACTCCGACAAGCGCTGAGCGAGAAAGGGACCCACACCATGGCTTTTCTCGAACTGAACGGCGTCGCGAAATCCTACGGTGACGGCTCGGACCGCACCGACGTTCTCAGCGACGTGAACCTACATATCAACGAGGGCGAGTTCGTCGCCATTGTCGGGTTCTCCGGCTCGGGCAAGACGACGCTGATTTCGACCATCGCCGGTCTGGTGACGCCGGATGCTGGCGAGGTGCTCCTTAAGGGCAAGCCGATCACGGGCCCCGGCCCAGACCGCGGCATCGTCTTCCAGTCCTATTCGCTGATGCCGTGGCTAACGGTGGAGGACAACGTCGGCCTCGCGGTCGATCAGGTCTTCGCCAAGGAAACGAAGGCGCAGCGGAAAGCGCGCACGCTGCACTATGTCGAGATGGTCGGTCTGGCCCACGCCAAGGACCGGCGTCCAGCCGAACTATCGGGCGGCATGCGCCAGCGCGTGGCGGTCGCCCGGGCGCTGGCGATGAGCCCGGAGATCCTGTTGCTCGACGAACCGTTGTCAGCACTCGACGCGCTCACACGCTCGAAGCTGCAAGACGAGATCGAAAAGATCTGGGAGCAGGACAAGCGCACGGTCCTGCTCATCACCAATGACGTCGACGAGGCGATCCTGCTCGCCGACCGGATTATTCCACTGACGCCGGGGCCGCGCGCCACGCTGGGTCGTGAGTTCAAGGTGGACCTCGCCCGACCGCGCGATCATACCAGCCTGTCGTCCGATCCCGGTTTCCAAAAATTGCGCCAGGAGATCACCAGCTATCTTATCGACCTGGGTGCGGAACGCGCGGCGGCGGCCTCCGACAAAACCATTCTGCCCAACGTCGTGCCGATCGATCTTGCCGGCAAGCGGCGCGTCGCGCTGCCCAAAGCCTACACAGAAAAAGCCGCCTCGCCGCGCGAGGACCGCTATCTGGAATTCTCGCAACTCGACAAGGTTTACCCCACGCCGAAGGGGCCGCTGAAGGTCGTCGACGGCTTCGACCTGAAGATGAAAAAGGGCGAGTTCGTCACGCTGATCGGTCACTCCGGCTGCGGGAAGTCCACCGTTCTTTCCATGACCGCCGGTCTCAATGACATCACGTCCGGCGGCATCATTCTCGACGGTAAAGAGGTGACGACGGCGGGTCCGGATCGCGCCGTCGTGTTCCAGGCGCCGTCGCTGTTCCCCTGGCTGTCGGCGCGCGAGAACGTCACGCTCGGTGTCGACCGCGTCTACCCGCACGCCAGCAAAGCCGAGCGCGACGACATCGTTTCCTACTATCTGGAGCGCGTCGGACTCGCCGATGCGATGGACAAGCTTGCCAGCGATCTTTCCAACGGCATGAAGCAGCGCGTCGGCATCGCCCGCGCCTTCGCGCTGTCGCCAAAGCTCCTGCTCCTGGACGAACCTTTCGGCATGCTCGACAGCTTGACCCGCTGGGAGCTGCAGGAGGTGCTTATGGAGGTGTGGAGCCGCACCAAGGTCACGGCGATTTGCGTCACCCACGATGTCGATGAGGCGATCCTCTTGGCCGACCGCTGCGTGATGATGACCAACGGTCCCAACGCGCGGATCGGCAACATCATGGAAGTCGACCTGCCGCGTCCGCGCACCCGCAAGGCGCTGCTCGAGCACGCCGACTACTACGCCTATCGCCAGGAGCTTCTCGACTTCCTGGAAGCCTATGAGGGCGGTGCCAATCCCGATCCGGAAGTCCTTGAGCAAATCAAGTCGAAGCGCCGGCCGGCTTCTGCCAAGCCGGCGGCGGCTTAGGGAGGGCAACAACCATGACACCCGAACAAATCGAAAAGGTGCAGTCCTCGTTCGCGAAGGTCGCACCCATCAGCGAAGAAGCCGGCCGGATCTTCTACGGCCGCCTCTTCAATATCGCCCCCGAAGTCCGGCCGCTTTTCACCGGCGACCTCGACGAGCAGGCCGGCAAGCTCATGGCCATGCTGGCGGCTGTGGTGGGCGAACTCAACAACCTCGAGGCGCTGCTGCCGGCGGCGCGGGATCTTGCGAGACGGCACGTCGCGTACGGGGTTCTGCCAGAGCACTACGCCCCGGTCGGCGAAGCGCTGATCTGGACGCTTCAGGAGGGCCTCGGCGATGCCTTCGACGATGAAACTCGCGCCGCCTGGCTCGCTGCCTATACGGCGCTTTCCGGCGAAATGATCGCGGCGGCTTATCCGCAGGGCGATGCGATGACGAATGAGCCGACTGCGAAAGAGAAGCTCGTTGTTATCGGCAACGGCATGGCGCCGGGGCGGGCGTTGGAGAAGCTGTTCCAGACGGCTCCCGCCGCTTATGACGTGACGATCTTCAACGCCGAGCCGCGGGTGAACTACGACCGCATCCTGCTCTCGCCCGTGCTGTCCGGCGAGAAGACCTACGAGGACATCGTCATCCACGGCGACGCCTGGTACCACGACAACGGCGTTACGCTGCACAAGGGCAAGAAGGTCACGGCAATCGACCGCGCGGCGAAGACCGTGACGGCGGCGGACGGCACGACGGCCCCATATGACAAGCTACTCATCGCCACCGGTTCGAACCCGTTCATCATTCCCGTGCCGGGCCACGATCTCGCGGGCGTCCTCACCTACCGCGACCTCGACGACGTCAACGCCATGCTGCTGGCCGCCGAACAAGGCGGGCGCGCCGTCGTCATCGGCGGCGGCCTCCTCGGTCTTGAAGCCGCAGCCGGCCTCAAGGCGCGCGGCATGGACGTCACCGTCCTCCATCTCATGCCGACATTGATGGAGCGGCAGCTCGACGCTGCCGCGGGGCAACTCCTGAAACGCGCGTTGGAAGCACGCGGCATCGAGGTCGTGACAAAAGCCAACACCAAGGAGATCTGCGGAACGCATCCAAGCCTCGGTCCCAGCAAGGTGCGCGCGGTCCGCCTGGAGGACGGCACCGAGATCCCGGCCGATATCGTCGTCATGGCCGTCGGCATCCGCCCGAACGCCGCACTGGCGAAAGAGGCCGGTTTGGAGGTCAATCGCGGCATCGTCGTCGATGGCATGATGCGCACCAGCGATCCCGACATTTACGCCGTCGGGGAGTGCGTCGAGTTTCAAGGCAACGTCTACGGCCTCGTCGCGCCGCTTTACGAGCAAGCGGGCGTCGTCGCAGCCGCGCTGGCGCGAGAGGCTTGCGACGGCTTCAGCGACAAGGCGCTTGCCACCAAACTGAAAGTGACGGGCGTCGATCTCTTCTCCGCGGGCGACTTCGCGGACGGAGACGACCGCGAGGAGATCGTGCTGCGCGACGCCACGCGAGGCGTCTACAAGCGGCTGGTCCTCAAGGACGATAAGTTGATCGGCGCGGTCATGTTCGGCGACACGGCCGACTCCGGCTGGTTCTTCCAGCTCATCAAGGACGTCACCGATATCGGCGATATGCGCGAGACGCTGATCTTCGGACCCGCTTATGCCGGCGGGGCCGGCGCCGACCCTACGGCCGCCGTTGCAGCGCTGCCTGACGCAGCGGAGATCTGCGGCTGTAACGGCGTCTGCAAGGGCACGATCGTCGGCGCGATCAGCGAGAAGGGACTGACGACAATCGACGACGTGCGCGCGCACACGAAGGCCTCGGCGTCATGCGGCACGTGCTCCGGCCTTGTCGAGCAGTTGCTCGCGCTGACGTTGGGCGACGACTACAACCCTGCCGCCGTCAAGCCGATGTGCGGCTGCACCGACCTCGGCCACGCGGACGTGCGCCGCCTCATCCTGGCGAAAGACCTGAAGACGATCCCCGACGTCATGCAGGAACTGGAGTGGAAGAGTTCCGGCGGCTGCGCCAAATGCCGCCCGGCGCTCAACTACTACCTGCTTGCCTCCTGGCCCGGCGAATACGTCGACGACAACCAGTCCCGGTTCATCAACGAGCGCGTGCACGCCAACATCCAGAAGGACGGCACCTACTCGGTCGTGCCGCGCATGTGGGGCGGCATGACGAGCGCGAAGGAACTGCGGGCCATCGCCGATGTCGTGGACAAATACGAGATCCCTTCGGTCAAATGCACCGGCGGCCAGCGCATCGACATGCTCGGCGTGAAAAAAGAGGACCTGCCGGCCGTCTGGGCCGACCTCAACGCCGCCGGCCTCGTTTCAGGGCACGCCTACGGCAAGGCGCTGAGAACGGTGAAGACGTGCGTGGGCACGGACTGGTGCCGCTTCGGCACCCAGGATTCCACCGGCCTTGGCGTGCGCATCGAGAAGTTCATGTGGGGCTCGTGGACTCCCGCCAAGGTGAAAATGGCGGTCTCCGGTTGTCCGCGAAATTGCGCCGAGGCGACCTGCAAGGATGTCGGCGTGGTGTGCGTGGATTCCGGCTACGAGATCCACTTCGCGGGCGCCGCCGGCCTCGACATCAAGGGCACCGAAGTCCTCTGCCACGCCGAGAGCGAGGACGAGACGCTGGAGATCGTCGTCGCCCTCGTCCAGCTCTACCGCGAGCAGGGGCACTATCTGGAACGTATCTACAAATGGGCGAAGCGCGTCGGCATCGATTCCATCAAGGCGGCCGTCGTCGATGACCTGGAACGCCGCAAGGCGCTATTCGCAGCCTTCGTGTACTCGCAGAAATTCTCTCAGACCGATCCCTGGTCGGAACGGGCGAGCGGCGCGCGCGATGCGCACGAGTTCTCGCCGATGGCCGATCTCACGCGCATGGAGGCAGCGGAATGACCATGATGGACGATTGCGTGTGGATCGATGTCGGCGCGCTGGACGACGTGCCGCGGGAGGGGGCGCGGCTGGTGAAAACGCCGGCCGGATGCGTGGCTGTTTTCCGCACCGCCGATGACGGCGTCTTCGCGCTCGACGACCGTTGCCCGCATCGCGGGGGCCCCCTGAGCCAGGGCATCGTGCACGGCGGCGCAGTGACGTGCCCACTGCACAACTGGGTCATCAGCCTGGAAACCGGGCTGGCCCAGGGTGCAGACGAGGGAGAGGTCAAGACCTACCCGGCGCGCTGCGACAATGGCCGCATCCTGATCGAAGCCTCGCGGCTTGCAAAGCGGGAGGATGCAGCGTGATGCCGGAGGCCGGCCGCGTTGGGGTCCGCACCACCTGCCCGTATTGCGGGGTCGGCTGCGGCGTCCTCGCGACACCGGCTGCCGACGGGCTTAGTGCCGAAATCAAGGGAGACGGATCGCATCCCGCCAATTACGGGCGCCTGTGCTCGAAAGGCTCGGCGCTGGGAGAGACCCTGTCCCTCGACGATCGGCTTCTCTACCCCGAAATTCAGGGCCGGCAGGTCGGTTGGGCGATGGCCCTCGACCGGGTGGCCGGAGCGTTCCGCGACACCATCGCCGCGCATGGGCCCGACAGCGTCGCGCTTTACGTCTCCGGGCAGATCCTCACCGAAGACTATTACGTCGCCAACAAGCTGATGAAAGGCTTCATCGGCACGGCCAACATCGACACCAATTCGCGCCTGTGCATGGCTTCATCCGTGGCGGGCCACAAGCGGGCTTTCGGCACGGATACCGTGCCGGGAACGTATGAAGACCTGGAATTGGCCGACCTCGTGGTGCTCGTCGGCTCCAACCTCGCCTGGTGCCATCCGGTGCTCTATCAACGCCTCGTCGCGGTGCGTAAGTCGCGCGGCACTCATGTCGTCGTGATCGATCCGCGCCGTACCGCCACGTGCGAGATCGCCGACCTGCACCTTGCCGTCGCGCCCGGTAGCGATGTCGCCCTCTTCAACGGCCTGTTGGCGCATATCTCGGCGGCGGGCCGGCTCGATGAGAACTACATCACCCGCCACACCTCAGGCTTTGGCGAGGCCGCAAAGGCGGCCACCGCGCTCGACATAGCGCAAGTCGCCGCCGCGTGCGATCTGCCGGCGGCCGACATCGCGGCCTTCTACGCGTTGTTTGCTGAAACCGAACGCACGGTTACCGTTTATAGCCAGGGCGTGAACCAATCGACGGCCGGTACCGACAAGGTCAACGCCATCATCAACTGCCATCTGGCAACGGGCCGTATCGGCAAACCGGGTATGGGGCCGTTTTCCGTCACCGGCCAGCCCAACGCCATGGGCGGGCGGGAAACCGGCGGGCTCGCAAACATGCTCGCCGCACACATGGAGCTTGGCGACCCCGGCCATCGCCGCATCGTGCAATCTTTCTGGGGTTCGCCCGCCATCGCCTCGGAACCGGGGCTCAAAGCGGTCGACCTGTTCGACGCGGTCGCCGAGGGCCGCATCAAGGCGCTGTGGATCATGGCGACCAACCCGGTCGATAGCCTGCCTGAAGCCGACCGCGTGCGGCGCGCCATCGCCAACTGCCCGTTCGTTGCGGTCTCCGACGTCACCCGCCACACGGACACGACGGAACTTGCCGACGTGCTGCTGCCCGCGCTCGCCTGGGGCGAGAAGGACGGCACCGTCACGAACTCGGAGCGGAGCATTTCCCGGCAGCGCGCATTCCTTTCGCCGCCCGGCGAAGCGCGGGCGGACTGGTGGCAGATCTGTGAAGTGGCTGGCCGGCTGGGCTTCTCGGATGCGTTTCATTACGAAGGCCCGCACGAGATCTTTGCCGAATACGCCGCGCTCACGGGCGCCGAGAACGGTGGCACCCGCGACCTCGATATTTCCGCTTACGCCGGCATCTCGGCCGCGAGCTACGCCGAGCTGCAGCCCTTCCAGTGGCCGCAACCGGCGGGCTCGCCGCCGAAAGCCAGCCGCTTCTTCGCCGAGGGCGGCTTCTACACCGCCGACCGGCGTGCGCGCTTCGTCGCGACGCCCGTGCGCGCGCCCGCCACGGCGACTGACACGCATTATCCGCTGATCCTCAACACCGGGCGTATCCGCGATCAGTGGCACACGATGACGCGGACGGGGAAGACGCAGCGGCTGACCGCCCATCATCCCGAGCCGTTTCTGGAGATCCATCCCGGCGACGCCGAAACCCATGGCCTGGAAGACGGCGCGCTCTGCCACGTCGAAAGCCGCCATGGAAGATCCCTCCTGCGGGTCGCTTTCGATTCATCGGTGCGGCGGGGCTCGGTGTTCGCTCCGATCCACTGGACCGACCGCTTCGCGAGCGAGGCGCGAATCGATGCGTTGGTGGGTGCCCACACCGATCCCGTTTCCGGACAACCGGAATCGAAATTTACGCCGGTGGCGGTCCGGCCCTATGCCGCCGCCTGGTACGGTTTCGCCGTCTCGCTCGGGCGACCGATCCTTCCGCCGGTGGACTATTTCGCGCTGGCCCCGGCCAAGAACGGCACGCGCCTGGAACTGGCCGGAAATTCAACGCCGGAGGACTGGGACAGGTTCGGGGCGGACCTTTTCGGAATCGCTTCGCCCGCGCCCGGCGACTGCCTGACCTATCGGGACGCGCGCTCGGGCGGCTTTCGTTTCGCCACCCTCAGCGACGGGCGTCTGACGGCGGCGCTGTTCGTTTCGGCACGCCCGCTGAGCGTATCGCGCACCTGGGCCACCGCCCAACTCGGCCAGTTCGTCGCGCCCGCTGACCGGCTGCGGTTGCTGGCGGGCCGGCCGGGCGCCGACATGCCCGACAAGGGGGCCATCGTCTGCGCGTGCTTCGAAGTCGGCGCCAATGAGATCTCGGCGGCCGCGGCCGGCGGATGCGGGAGCGTCGACGCCGTTGGCGAGCGATTACGCGCCGGTACAAACTGCGGCTCCTGCCGCTCTGAAATCCAAAGGATCATCGATGCGGCCCGTCTCCAGAAAGCCGGCTGACGCCGCGCCCGCACGCATGGGCGCGCTGGCCAAACTGCCTGTCTTCTTCAACCTCCACGGCAAACGCGCCGTTCTCGCCGGCAGCACGGCGGCGGCGGCGTGGAAGGCGGAGCTTCTGGCCGCCAGCGGCGCCCGAGTGGAGGTCTATGCACCTGAGCTGGAGGCGGAGATGGCGGCGCTCTTCGAGCGCGGCAGCGAGGCCGGATCGTTCGTCCATCACGCGCGGCCCTGGGCTCTCGACATCTTCGACAACGCCGCGATCGCACTTGCCGACGCGGAATCCGACGCCGAAGCCAAGGCGTTCTACTGCGCCGCCGTCGCAGCGGGCGTCCCCGTCAACGTCATCGACAAGCCGGCCTATTGCCAGTTCCAGTTCGGCTCCATCGTCAACCGCTCTCCCGTGGTCATCGGCATCTCGACCGACGGCGCCGCGCCGATCCTCGGGCAGGCCATCCGGCGGCGCATCGAAACGCTTCTGCCGAAATCGCTGGCGGCCTGGGCGGCGCTTGCCCGTAATCTGCGCGGACAGGTCATGGCGCGTCTGGCGCCCGGAGCACAGCGCCGCGCGTTCTGGGAACGCTTCACCGAGCACGCCTTCGGGACCGCGCCCATGGAGAATGACGCTTCGGCGATGACGTCGCTGATCGACCGGGTCGCCGCCGATCAGGCGCAGGGAGCCGGGCGCGTGACGCTCGTCGGTGCCGGGCCCGGCGATCCCGAACTCCTGACGCTGAAGGCGGTGCGCGCCCTGCAATCGGCCGATGTGATCCTGTTCGACGATCTGGTCTCCGAGGGCGTACTCGAACTCGCGCGCCGGGAAGCCAAGCGCATGATGGTCGGCAAGCGCGGCGGGCGCGAGAGTTGCCGCCAGGACGACATAAACGCGCTGATGGTGAAACTGGCGCGGCAGGGCAAGCACGTCGTTCGGCTCAAGGCCGGCGATCCGATGGTGTTCGGGCGCGGCGGCGAGGAAATCGCGATGCTCGAAGCGGAAGGCATCGCCGTTAGCACCGTTGCCGGAATCTCTGCCGGCATCGCGCTGGCGTCCGAATTGGGCGTCTCGCTGACGCATCGCGACCACGCGCATTCCGTCCGTTTCGTTACCGGCCACTCGCGTCATGGCGGTCTGCCCGAGCATCTGGATTGGAAGGGCCTCGCCGATCCGCAAACGACGCTCGTGGTCTACATGGGCGGCCGTACCGCGCCCCGCATTGCCAGCCGTCTGATGGCCGAAGGCCTCGCCGCAGATACGCCGGCGGTGATTGCGCATGGCGTTTCACGGCCTGACGAAAAGCGCACCTCGACGACCCTTGGACAGCTTGGCGAAGCTGGAGAGATCGTCGGGGACAGCCCGGTGCTTATCGGAATCGGCCAAGCATTCACAGCCGTTGCCATCGGCGCTCGAACCGCTGATGAGCTGAGGCTCCGGGCGTGATCGCATTCAACCGGCGACGATGATGTTGGCGACCCCGGCACGACTCGAACGTGCGACCTGGAGATTAGAAGTCACCTGCTCTATCCAGCTGAGCTACGGGGCCGTTACCGCCGTGTCGTCGGCGGCGGACGCGGGTCATTAGCATAGCGGACCCGGCAAGACGAGTGCCGACGGGTTGCACAGATCATTCCGATGGAGGCATTCAGCCGCCGCGCGAGACAAAACGCGCGTGGCGTCAGTGAGTCCAGCGGCCGATACGCCCGTATTTGAAATTGTCGGCGTATGACTTGCGGATCGGCTTGCGGACCTTTGGCTCGACCACTCGGAAGGGGATGCCGTTCTTCTCGGCGTACCGGATCGCCTCTTCCTTGGTGTCGAATTCCAGCCGGATCTGGCTCTTCATGTCGCTTGAGGACGTCCAGCCCATCAAAGGTTCGACCTGGCGGGCGGCCTCGGGCTCGTGCTCGAGCACCCATTCCTTCGTGCGCCCCTGTCCGGACTGCATTGCGGTCTTCGCCGGCCTGAAAATGCGGGCAACCATCGATGATCCCTCTGGAACGATCTGAAACGGTTTGGCTGACGCCAGAAACGCCGCGGAAGGCTGCGAGGCTGGTCGGGGCGAGGGGATTCGAACTCCTGACCCCCTGCTCCCAAAGCGTCGGAGAAAGTAATAGTATCAACGTGCGTTCTGTCAATTCCACGTTTGTTCACGGTATGGTAAATCAACGACTTGCAGGCGGTGCCAGAATGGCCGCGGCGTTCGCCGCCGGCGCTATTGGGACGGTCGGCCTCGCCGTTTTCGCGACGCTCTCCGCGCCCAGCACGCTGCCGCCCAGCGCCGTCACGGTGACGGGCGAGACGGTGACGGTGGTGGATGGCGACACGGTCGACATCGGCGGCGCGCGCTACCGGCTGCAGGGCTACGACACGCCGGAGATCTACCACGCGCACTGCGGCCGCGAGCGCGATCTCGGCCTGCTGGCCGCGGCGCGGCTCATCAGGATGCTTCAGGACGGCGAAGTCGAGGTGGTGAGGGGCGAGGGCCGCGAGAAGTGGGGACGGGGCCTAGCGCGTCTCCTGGTGGCCGGCACGGACGTCGGCGACCGGCTCATCGCCGAAGGTCACGCGCGGGCCTACGACGGCAAATCGCGGCGCAAGGGGTGGTGCGGGTGAGCCTCCGCCGCCCTCAATGCTCGCGACATCGCTGCTTCTCCTATTCGTTTATGGGCTCTAAGCGCGATGCACCGCATGTGAGAGCGAAGAATGCTTCGTCACCATCATCCGTTTTGCACCACACGCGATCATGAGATGTTCGCGAGACCGTCAGCACGTCACCAAGCTTCGCGAAGCCCGGCGCTCCCATTCCGACAACGCGGACTTTGTCGCCTACCTTCACTTTATCGAACTCGATTGCCATCGATCAGTCTCCTCAACTTTTCCAGGTTTTCGGGTGTCCGTACTCGATTAAGATGGCCGTTAAAGATACCCCCTCCCACTGCGCTTTGGCTTTCAATGCCTGCATTGCGGTCGGGTCCTCCCGGCACGACTTTAGTAATTCTACGATTTTCGATGGCACGGCGGGCACATCAGTTCTCCTTATCGTGCTTGCTCTTCGGCGCTGTCAGAACTCGCTTCCGTATGCGCCGGAATCTTGAGAAATGCCAAAGTCACCAAGCCCCATAGGCCCGATATGGCATCACTGGACCCCGAGACCCAGGCCACTGATGCGACACCCACTGCAACCGCAACGCATATTGCGATTGCAACCGCTGCGGTCGCCCAGACGTCGTGCGCGTAGTTACTCACGGTCTCTCCTCAACTTTTCCGGTCATCCGCAGGGCGCCGGCCCGGCGGTGTCCCGCGTGATCCATATCGGCGAAAGCATGTCGCCGGGCTCAGTCCAATCTTCCGTGCCGCTTCCTCGCGGGTCAAAGCTGCGTCTCGCCAGATCGCCAACGCCGCTGGCCTGCTGACCTTGGCCTTCAGCTTCTTCGCCGTGCGCATCTTGCCGTAGCGCTTGGCGTCTTCTGTCGAGTGGCCTTTGCGCTTGAGCGCGTCGAAGACCATTTCCGCCACGTCTTCCGGGTTCCCCGTGGTGCGCCCGGTCAGGACTTCGACGATAGCAGCCTTCTTCTCGCGCACCTTCGCCATCCAATCCCGCAGCGCCAGCTTATCCCCTGCGATCCGGTCCAGCGTGTAGACGCAAAGCTCATCGCCAGGACGGAGCGACTTTATCGCGTCGGCAATCGTGCCGATTTTACCTTCGATGTAGATCGCGTGCTCGGGCACATCGGCGGCGATCAGCCCCTCGCGTTGCACGCTCTCCGGCACCCTCGATGTCACCCTTATATAACCGCGCCGCATTCGTTTCAAAAGCTTTCGCAAATTTTATGTTGATACCGTTTCCGGTTTGTGTTTAGCTGTTGATACAGATTAAGGCGCACAAGCACAACGCCTTGACGAGCGGCGCGTCATCTGGCGCAGTCGATCAGGGGATCAGGAACAGAGAGGCCGGGCACATGGGACTGGTTAGAGTTTTCGAGATACCTGACCCCGATGGCGGCTACTGCTTCGGTGGCGGGAAGCCCACACATTGGGTTGAGCGAGATTGGTTCCGGGATGACAATCATCCGGAGATGCCGGGCGCGCTCATGTCCTACGAAGAGGGGCGACAAGAAATTGATGCCATGGTGCGCGGGAAAAACTACTACCGCGAGGATGTGCCGCTCTTGGTGATGTCACCGGACTACTCATTCACGATCAACTACGATCCGGACGCGGCCATTCGGCGTCGCGAAGAGAGGCGGCGGCAGTTTGCCGTTGAGAGACAGAAACTCGCGACGGAATTTCGTCGCCTCAAGTAAGCACGAAAGGCCCGGAAGCCATGACGATCACCCAGACGCTTGTCTTTCAATTCGATGATCAAGAGCAGCGCAAGGCCACCCTTGAGCCGCTGATGCCACTGGCCTTCGCGGACAGCAGGCCGTGCATCACTGGCTTGTCGTCCGGCGACGAGTTGACGAGGTCTCAGTTGATGGAAGAGGCGCTTGAGCAGTGTCAGGACGAAAACGATTTAAGGCTCGCAATCGAGCAGCTCGCAGCGTTTGAAGACCCGCGAGACTGGTCATGGGACGACTTTCACGCGCAGCCGTAAACATAAACAGAGAGGCCGGACCATTGCACCGCACAGCCGAAAGCGCACCGACCGACACGCCGATCTTGGTCTGGGTAGAAGACCTTGATGTTCGGTCGCGCAAGCCAATGGGGTGGCGCATGGGGCGTTGCGTCAAGCACGGCACGTTGGCCCCAAAGCTGTTGGGCGATGGGCTCAATGGCGATTGGATAATTCGCTACTGGCACCCCCTACCAGACGACATCAACACGTAAGCAAGAAAAGGCCGCATCGCATGAGCGACAAACCCATACTTTGTCTGGACTTCGACGGGGTGATCCACAGCTACACAAGCGGCTGGCAGGGTCCGCTGGTTATCGCAGACGACGTGACTGATGGTTTTTTCGAATGGCTGGATCAGGCCGCGCAGCACTTCAAGATTGTCGTCTATAGCAGTCGCAGCAAAGAGCCGGGGGCGTCTGACGCCATGGCGCTGTGGATGGCGGATCAGCGACGCAAATGGCGCGAGCGCGGCGGGGTAAGCTCAGTGCCTGACGGGTCGGAGGTTCAGGTTGAGTTTGCCGGTACAAAGCCGCCCGCGTTCTTGCAAATTGATGATCGTGCGGTCCAGTTTCAGGGTGACTGGTCAAGCCTCGACCCGGCTGAGCTTCGTACGTTCAAGCCGTGGAACAAGCGCTAAGATCGCAAGCAAGAAAAGGCCCCCCCCGCACCATGGCTCGCGAAACGCTGGCATCACTTACGATGATCTTCTTCGTGTGGGCGATGGTCGCGTCGATGGCGGCTATCAGTCTGTGGTCGATTCACGATGAACCTCTCCGGCACGCGCGATCCGCCATCGCCGCGCTCCAGCAGGACTACGCCGATCAAACAGCCCGCCACGAGAGCATCATGGAGGGCCACCGCGACGAAGAGCGGTTCTTGCAGGCCGAAGTCGACGGCCTGGAAAACGAGGTCGAATCGCTCAAGCAGCGCATCAAGAAACTCGAAGCGCGGTGTAACACGGAATAAGGGATGAGTGCGGTGGCTGTGCAATCGGTAATATCTCAACGCGGTGAAGACGCAGCACCAGTTGGTGCTGTGTGGCCCAAACATGGCGTTGACGCAGCGGCGTCTGCGGACGCATCGATGATTCTCGTTGAACTGCTGGAGGCGTGCCGATGGGACGCCGAACGCGGGCTGCTGGTGGTGCCCGATTGGGCGCGATTTCGAATGGCAGGCAGATTGGAAACGATACGAAACATCGGCTATTTGTGCGTGGTGCAAGACCGCTAACACTACTGCCCTCTTTCACCGCACAACCGCCCGCCGACGTATTCCGTCACGGAGCGTCACGCCCGCTTGCGAGGTGTGGCGCAAGAAACAAAAAAGGCGCCCCCGCACCGGCCGGGGGAAGCCAGTGCGGGGGCTCGGGCTCTCGGAACCGCGGCTGGGGCGAGGGGGGACGGCCGGCGAGTCCGAGATCGGCGGTGACGGGCCGCCGATCTTTATCGGGCCACACTGCGCAGGCGCGTGTGACCTTCCGTGACGAAATCCGGGGAGCGGGCCTGAGGAGTCAGGGTGCCCGCGAAGCTCGCGAGATAACGCTGGCGAACACCGGTTCGAATCCGGTCCTCCCCGCCCAGCCCTAAAGCACCACGACGACGACGGTGACAGCGGCGGCAGCGGCGACAATCTGCCAGTCGGTCGACAGCCCCCGCCACCAGCGCATCACCGAACGCATCACAGCCCCCCGATGACGCGCATCACGGTGACCGTCTCGGGCCACGTGATTTTCCCGAACACGGCCGCCGACAGGATGCCCATCGCCATCGCCACCCGCAGCCAGCCCATCGCCGAAATCTCGCACCGGGTTGTGCGCGCACGACACGCAGGGATGCGGTCGGCTAGCCGGTCCGGCAGACCGCGTACCTCGTCGCGCAAGCCCCGCACCTCGCCCGCCTGCGTCAGCATGATCTCGGTCTGCCGCCGGCTTTCGGCCTGCAGGCCGCCGAGCAGCACGCCCAGCGCCATCGGGTCGTGGGACTGTCCGTTCATAGTCGTCTCCAGCGCAGGCCATGAGATCAGCCCTTCTTGCGGCAGGTGCGGTCGTATTTCGCGTTCACGCGCCGCGCCTGGTTGATCGTCGCTTCGGTGTCCTTCGGATCCCAACGCCACTTCTCGCCGAGGCGGCAATAGGAATCGTTGACGATCGTCACGCTCGGCGGCGCGGTAAGCGGCAGCGCGGCCGTCGTCGAGCAGCCGGCGCAGGCGATCGCCAACAGTCCGACAATGTAGGCGTTCACTTTCATTGGCCCAGCTCCTTTCGGTACTTGGCGTGCTGGCGGCACGAAACTTCGCGCGCGCACGCCTGCTTGATCTCGTCGGGTGTCACGACCTCGGCGACCGCCGCGGCGGCCTCTTCAGCGGCCGCGACTTTGTTCTCGACGTCGAGCCGAATCCGCCGCTCGATCTCGGCGATGTTGCGGGTGCAGCGTTCGCGCTCGTTGGCGGCGGTCATCTTCTCGCGCAGTTGGGCGGCGCGCTCGGCATCCGCCATGCGGCCCTCCTGATACAGCCAGACGCCGCCGGCCGGCAGCACGGCGAGCGCCACGGGGAGCGCGAGGCCCGCCCAGGACAGGCCGCCCAGCCCGACGGCGGACAGCCCCCAGCCGAGCAGGTACTGCATTCGGCCGAAAAGCAGTTGGATCATTTCAGTCTCCGCTTGGTTTGGAGATGCGCACGATCTCGGCCGTCCGGTCGAGGACGACTCGGCCGCGAATATCCGCCGGGGCGTCCATCCCGATCCGCCAGCCAAGGCCGCGCTCGATTGCCTCGACGGCGCACGCCAGACGCGTCGAGTGCGTCTTCACGGTCCGGCCGTTGACCTTCAGGGCGTACATCTACCCGCCGCCGCGCGCGGCCATGCGCGCCCAGCGCCACAGGGCCAGCAGCACGACGCCGCACAACACGCTGACGATGACGTTCGGCGGCACTTTCACACCTAGCCCCGCCAGTTTCGAGATGGCCGCCGACATGCGGTCGAGCAGGCCGACGAAGCCGCCCCAGGCGGAGTCCGACAACAGCGCCGACATGCCGAGCGTCGCGCCCGAGACGGCGGCGGTCGTGTCGACCTTGGTCATCGCCGCCTTGGCCTTGGCGACGGCGGCGGCCGCGACCGGCGTTTCCGGCATCTCTTTGGCACCGGGCGAGAGCAGGGCGTCGAAATCGGCGGCGTCGATGATGCCGTCGGTCGCGCGCTCGTTCTCGGCCTCCCAGGCGAGCACCGCCGCGCGGGTGCGCGAGCCGAAACGGCCGTCGGCGCCGGCGGGGCCGAGGTTGTAGCCCAGCGCGATGAGGCGCGACTGCGCGATGCGGACGTCCTCGATGACGCGCCCGGGGCCGTACGACAGCCGCACGGGCGCAGTTTTTGCGACTGTGCGCGGCGCGTCAGTTGTTGCGGAGTCTGCAACTGCTACCCGCAGCGCCGCGAAGTCGAACAGCGGATGCGGATCGACCTTGCGCCCCGGCGAAACGTGATAGTGGCCGACGATGTTGGCCGGGTCGATGTCGTACTTAGCCGCCAGGGCGGCACACAGCGCCGTCAGGGCCGCTTCCTGTGCCGAGGTGAAGGGCATCCACCAGCCCTTGCCGTGCGCGGCTGTGCGGCGCTCCTGCAGGCCGTACTCGGCGATGTCGTAAGTCTGGCCGAACCAGGCCGTGCAGCGCTCGCCGAAGCGGACCAGCTTGCCCGGCCCGACGATTTCGATCCCGATCATGAACCCGTTGCAGCCGGAACGCCCGTCCCACTTCGATTTGCCGGCGTGCCACGTCTTGCGGTCGGTGTCCGCGAGCTGGGTGACGCTGCCGTCGCGCTCGATGACGAAGTGTGCGCTCGCGCGGGCCTTCGACTGCGTGAGCCACGACACCGAGCTGCCCGGCGTCAAGTGACCGGCGGTTTCGTGCACGACGATGCCTTCCGGACCCATCCGCCCGCGCTGGTGCGGCGTTCGCCTGAACGGCACCGGGTCGCGGCCGTCGTAGAGCCGCGTGCCTTCGATGTGAAAATCCATTTTTCCTTGCTCCACACTGCGCAAGCGCGTGTGGAAGCCCCCGTATTTGTCCTGCGGCGCCGTATCTCATCACCGGCCGGGCGGCTGTGACGCTCCGTGCTATGATGCGGCTTTTCTTGCTCCACACTGCGCAAGCGCGTGTGGAAGCTCACCAGCCAAACGCGCGACGCGGCCCGGATCGTGTCACCGGCCCCACACGACTTTAGACGCCAACACGTGCTTGCGCGTGTTGGGCAAAAGGAAGTGTGGGCCCCCAATAACGACTACGGCAGCGTGTACTGCGTCACCCACAGCCCGACGTAGCCGAACACCTGCCCCGACAGCCAGTTCTGCTTCGTCCAGCGGAAGGCAATCTTGCCGCCATCGGCGGCGAGGCACGCCGCGCCGTGCTTGCGCGTGGAATCCTGGTTGCCCTTGCGGTCGATGCGGTCCTTGTAGACGAGCTGATGGTCGTCGTTCGGGTCGTCCGGCGTCGCCAGCGAGCGCTTCAACTCGATCTTGAGGATCGGCGCTTTCGAGCTGGCCTGCCCGTTGTTGAGCTCGCCGCGCCAGCCCACGCACACCGTCGCGGCGTTCGCCGGGATGCCGATGTTGGTGAGGTCGAGCTCCATCCAGACGTTGGCGGGGAACACGCTTGCGTTGCGTCCGGGCACGCCGCCGCCGCTGTGGTTGGAGATCACGTCGACGAGAAGCGCGTGCGCGGGGTAGTCGGGCGAGCACACCTTGCCGCCGGCGCCGCAGATCCAGTTGACCGGCATCGGGTGCGTGATCGGGTTGTGATCGGCGCGCAGACCGCCGGAGCCGAAGAAGACGAGCGAAAGCAGGCCGGCGCCCAGCAGCGCGGCGAAAACCGTTCTCATGATTTTGGGTTCCTGTTTCTTTCTGGCGCCACAGCGCGCAGGCGGCTGTGACGCTCCGTGCTATATCGTGTCACCGGCCCCACACGACTTTAGGAAGTGTGGGCCCAATAAAGACTCAAAACGCCGCGTCAATCTCGGTGGTGGTCGTTATCGTCCCGGCGGCGATGTCGGCGAGCACCTGCGCTTCCGCCGCGAAGGCGGCCTGGACGTGCGCGGCCATGGCACCGGCGAGCGCCACGAGTTCGGTCCGGTCGAGCGCGACGAAGCCGGACGGCAGCTTCCAGCCGACGGGCGCGGACAGAATGCCGATGTCGATCGACTGGATCGCCTCGGCGACGTCGGCGCGGCTCGACTTGTCGGTCGGCACGGCGTGGCCGTTCCACGTCGTTCCGGCGTTCTGCGCCTCCCACCGCCGGGCGGCGGCGTAGGCGGCCAGCCGCGCGGCCCGCGCCGCCGGCAGCGCGGCGTCGTAGCCGGACACGTCGATGTCGGGCGTGACCTCGACGCCGGCGGGCGTGTCGTCGGTGGCGGGCAGGTGGCGGATTCGGTTCGCGCCCAGCGCCACAAGCGTGGCGTCGTCCCAATTCGTGCCTTCGAGAAACATGAAAGGTTCCTTATGACTGAACGATTTCCGCGATCATGACGGTGGACACGACGCCGGTTTTCAGCTCGCTCTTGTCGCTGGATGTCGGGTTCAAGACCACTTCCCAGGACAGGCCGTCGTTGCGGCCGTAGTCGATGTCGATGGTGATCGCGCCCGCGGACAGGCCGGTGAACAGACCCTGGATCACCGTCGCGCCGCGCGCGTTGGTTGCAGTGTTGTTCGAGGCTGCCGCGACCTTGACCGTGCCGCCGACGTCGATCTGCGCCCAGGCGGCGCCGGGGGTGCCGCCGCCGGGGGCGTAGCTGAGTCCGGAAAAGAGCACGTAGAGATCGGAATCGTCGCGCTGCTTGGTGTAGGAGAACGAGGCGTACTGCTGCGTGCCCGTGCCGCTCACAACCGTGCGGACGCCATCCTCAATGGTGGCGATATTGTAGAGCCCGCCCGCCGCGATGGCGGCGTTGATGGCGTCGCCGGCACCGCGGTTGGCCCACGGCAGGATCAGCCAGGCGCCGTTGCCGCCGTCGGCGGTGGCGTCGTACTCCCACGCGGTCGGATAATCTTCCTCGATCTCGCCACCGGTCAGCGCCGCGCCGTCCCACGTCAGCACGTCCCTGTCGCCGGAGGCGAACACGTCGGCGACGCTGGCGCCGTCGTTGCTGGCGTTCGCCGTGAAGAACACCCGCTGGCCGGTGAACGGCGCCTTGGGCGCGACGACGCCGGACGCGGCGGCGATGGCGTAGTTGTTGGCCGTGCCGCTATCGATGCCGAAGGTGCCGAGCGAGGCCGCGCGACTGGCGGCCTCCGACAGCATGTCCTCCAGTTTCTTGCCCTGCGTCGCGCCGAAGGACCGCACGAACTTGCGCAGGTTGGCGATGATCAGGTTGAGCCACTGGTGGGTGATCTTCGTGCCGGTCGAGGCGTCGCCGTCCACGCACGGGCCGAACCAGGTGTCGGAATCCTCGACAGTGTCGAGCTGCGTGGGGCGCGACGTGACCTCACGGTCGCTCGCGCTGTGGCCGGGCCCGAAGATGTTCGTGTCGGTCATGTCAGACGGTCTCGTAGATGATTTTCAGGTGGGCGTGACGCACGCGCTCGATCAGGCACTTCAACTGTTCGACGTCCGGCGTGCACGGCGAGTTGCAGTCGGCGGGGGCGCAGTCGGCGACCGCCTGCGGAACGGACGGCGCGGTGTAGGCGGGCGACTCGTCGAGATGAATGGTGATCCACACCGTGCCGGGCGGACACTCGCAATCCGTGGCGCAGTCGGCGGTGGCGCAGTCGGCCACGGCAGGAACGACGCCGTTACAGTCGCGGCAGGTGACGACCCATCCGCGCGTCGCGGCCAGCGCCACCAGGTCTTCGCAGCGCGCGCCGCCGACGTCGCGCATCTTCTCGCACACGTCCTCGTAGGCTTCGCACGGGTCGGGGAAGCCCCACTCGGTGAACCACCAGTCCTGCGTCTCGTCGAAGCTCTCGCAGAAGAACTCGTCGATCAGCTTGCAGGCGCGCTGGTGCAGATGCTCGAGCACTTCGGCGTAGGCCGCCCAGAACTGCTCGATCACCGTCATGGTGTCGAGGTCGGGATCGCCCGCCTCGTCGAAGCCGTAGAACCGGTCGGTATGGTTCTGCCACGCCCGGCCCTGCGGCAGCAGGCGGAGGATTTGCCGCCAAAGCTCCCACTTCGTCGGGCAGTGGAAAACCGACGCCTGCGGCGTGCAGTTCAGAATGCCGCTCATGAGAAGCTCACCGTGCCGAGCACGGGGATGCGCCCCGTCGTGATTGCCTGGTCAGCGGGCAACGCCGTCGTGTCGTGATAGTCCTCTCCCGTCGCGCGGGAGATCGCTTCGGAGATTTTCGACCGGCGCAGCGTGAACGGCGCCGTCAGCGTCGAGACGTGCATCTCGCGGCGGAACAGATCCTTCAATTCGAGCGCGATCGCATCGCGCACGGCGACGGTATCGTTCCCCAGACCGGAAACGGTGATGTCGATCGTTTCAGCCGTCGGGGCGGCGACATCGACAATCGCGCCGGCCGGACGCTGCGTCTCGATGTAGGCGGCGAGCGCCGTGGCGTCGGCGGACTGCGGGATGCCGTTGGTGTAGGTTTCGTCCATCAAAAACCACACGCCGACCGACGTGCGGCCGTTCGAAGCCGTCACGGGGTCGACATACACGCGCGTGATCGCCGACGAGTAGCCGCGCGACCAGTCGATATAGTCGTGCGCCGCGCCGCCGCGCGGGCGGTAGCGCTTGCGGAAGAGGATGCGCGACCGCAGCGCTTCGTCGCTCTCGGTGTCCGACCCGTTGCCGATGCCGGTCAGGGCGACCAGCGCGACTCCGTCCAAGCCCGCGAACTCCGCTGCGATGGTCAACTGCACGCTGGCGGCCGCGTTGCCGGCCTTGCCTGCCTCCACCGCGCGCAAGTTGACGGCGCCCTCGCCGCTTTCGTCGAGCGTCACGCTCGATGTCGTCGTGTAGCGCACGCCATCGGCGCGCTGGAACACGAGGCCCGAGGGAATGGTGGTGCCGGCCGTGCCGGTGAGGTTCACCGCGCCGGAAGCAAACGTCGCCGACAGCCGCGCCATCCCCCAGTCGCGCGCGTGCCGGTCGAGAAAGACACCATCGGCGGTGGCGACGAAGATCTGCTTGGCGATGTAGTCGAGGAACGCGAAGGCGGTCCAAACCGCGCCGGCGATGACCTTGGCGGAGACGTGCACGTTGTTCGGCCACAGCGCTGCGTCGGACCCCTTGAGGTTCTTGCGGTAGGCGTCGAACGACATCTGCGCCAGTTCCGGCAGCGTCGGAATCTTGAAGGCCATTTAGGCGAAAACCCCCTCGTCGCCGAAGTTCATTTGCGGCGCGGTCGCCGCCTGGTCCCAGAGCACCTGGAACTTCTGGTCGTAGATCTGCCCCCCGGCGGCATCGAAATGACGGACGACGAGCGTCAACATCCCGCGCGCCGGATCAGCACCGGTTTCGACGACGGTGCGCGCGACGGCGCCTTGATCGGCGAGCACGGCCAACGCGATCTCGGCGCGGTCCTTGACCGACCGCACCACCGCGTCGTTGAGCACGCCCCGTTCGACATCGAGCCAGATCAGCGAGCCGGTTTCGCCCTCCGGTTCGCCGTCGAGCTTGATGGAGTCGCCCCACCAGCCGCGGCGATGGCCGGTATCGTCCGGCAGAACGTCGGTGTCGGCGGCCCGCGAGTCGGTGAACAGGATCAGCATCGTCGCTGTGTGCAGAGCCGCCTCGGACCGCAGCCCGCCGCGCGAGTCGGCCTGGTCGGCGTCACCCGCAAGGATCCAGTCTGCAAATCCGCCGCCAGCGTTGAACCGGTCGACCCAGATCGAATCCCAGTACAGATGCGGGACGTTCTCGCATCCCTCCTGCGCCCGGATCCTGATTTGCGTGGTCATTCGTCGTAGCTTTTCGTGGCGCCGGAAATCAGCTTCGCGCCGCATTCGGTGGCGTCGCCGTGGCGGGCGACGAAGGGGCCCTCGCAGCGCAGCTTGGTCGAGTGCTCGACAATCGGGTTCGGCCCGTGGATCGGGCAATCGAGGATGTCGCCCTGCCGGGCGATCAGCGCGCCCTCGCATTTCGACTTGGATGCCGACGTGACGATTGCGCCACCGTGGTCGGATGTGTCGCCGAGGCGTGCGATCAGCGGCATGGATCTACTCCGGCGGGTTGATGTGGATGATGCCCTCGGGCGACTTCATGAGGATGTCGCCGTTGTCGTCGAGTTCGACGCGCTGCTTTTTCTTGGCGTACATGATCGACTCGCCCTCGACGCGCTCGTTCGGACGTTCATCGGGATGCTCGAGCCCCATCAAAAAGGCCTGATCCGGCCGGCCGTTGCCCAGAAACAGATAGCCGACCGCGCCGACCTGCGGCACCGTCGTGAGCCCATGCGGCTGGCCGCGCAACGGCAGTTCGAAGTATTCGTCCGCCAGACCCACGACCGTCACTTTCTGGATCGGCCCGGTGTCGTCCACCTCGACGACCTCGACGCGACGCATGACGTTGCGCGATGCGTCGACGTCGGCGTCATAGCTCATGTCGTCACCACCCGTCGTTGACGGCGGGGGCCGTGCCCTTGCCGTCCTGACCCTTGCCGCGGTAGGCGCGCGGGTCGACCAAGTCAAGCTTCGCTGTCGTCCCCTGACCGCTGTCGCCGTTGTCCTGGCTGAAGGTCACCTTCTCGATGAGCATGTCCTGCACGATGTGCATGAGGATCGGCGAATTCACGAACACGATGGAATTCGGCTCCCACAACTTGCCGCCGGCATCGCGCCAGCCCTGCACGGTGATCGTCGCCTTGACCGAGTTGCCGGCGCAGCGCTCTTTCTCGTGGTCCGCGCGCTCGCGGGCGCGAGCCTTGTCGCCGTCCGTCTCCAGCACGATGATGCGCGGTCGGTAGCGCTTCACGCCGCTGTCGTTGGCGGTTTCCTTGATGCGCAGTTCGTCGGGGCGGGTGCCGGTCCGGTTCTGCGCCTTGACGGTGTACTCGGAGCGGCGTTCGGCGTCCCCGAGCTGCACCGACCACTTCATGATGTTAACGCCCTCGACCAGCGCCCCGGCCGCCCGGGTCGCGGCCTTGGCGTTGGTGATGTCGATGCCGCCGTCGGCGCGGCCCATCATGGTCTTGCCAGCCGGCCGCAGATAGCGCTCAACGCACTTGAGGCACGTCTCGCCCTGGTAGATCTGCTGCATCGGCACCGGGTCGCCGGGAACCTTCTCGGTCACGCCGACGCCGAACTTGTCGAGTTCCTGCGCGAACTGGCCGGGCGTCTTGTCCTTGGCGTATCCCTTCGGGTGCACGGCCGCGCAGTCAACGAAATCCTGGCCCTTGCCGCGCCCCGTGATGGAAATCTGGTGCGTGTCGGCGTCGCCGTCGGCGTTGTAGCCGTTGACGTAGCCGTCGACCATCAAATCGCCGGTCGCTAGGATCTGGATCGGCGTGCCCGGCGGAAAAGAGAATTCGCCGGGGTGCTCGGTCGTCTCAAGCGAGAATGAGCGCGCGGCCTCGTTGATGGCCGCCGTCACTTCGACGCGCTCGAACCCGCCGTAATTGCCGCCGCCCGCCGCGACGGAAACGAATTCGGTGCCCATCAGCTATTCAGCGCCTCGAATTCGGACGGCATGAACAGCGGGTGGATGACCCGGTTGCGCTGCGACAGTTCTTCCGCACGCATGGCGTCCCCGTAGAGCGCATTGGCCCACCACAGCGACGGCATCCCTTCGACCGACGCCGCCGTGACAACTGGCGCGAGATCGGCCGCCGTGGAGGACAGGAACCGCACGGTGGCGCCCTGGATGTCGCGCAGCGCATCAACCGCGTCGGCTGCATCGCTGCCCGATGACGTCAGCCGCTCGATTTCGAAGTTGATCAGCTCCGCCACGTCGGCGCGCGCCTGCCGGGCCGACCGCGGATCGACGAATTCACGCTCGCTCACCGCGACCGCCCACGAAGCGAGCGCCGCCACCCGGAACACCGTGTCGATCACAGCGTTGTTGGCCGCCTCGCGCCGGGCGGACGGCGTCAACAAACGCCCGGTTTCCGTTACGGTGGCGGTGCTCAACTCGTAAAGCGCGGCCGCCGCGGTTTCGGCGTCTTCGGCGGCATCCCGGAAGGTTTCGAGCACGTCCGAAACCCGCGACGGCAGATCCGAAGACGACGCGGCGGCTGTGTTGGCATAAACGGTCGCGCCGTAGCTGTCGCCAAGCGCGCCGGCATCGGACAACGTGGCCGCGTCTGCATAAAGGTCGCCCACCGCACGCAGGACCGCAGGCGCCTTCGCCGCCTTGAAGCCCGTCACGGACCGGACCGATTCGATTGCCGCGACGTTGGCTTGTATCCGCGCCACGGCGGAGTCGCGCACGAACCCGGTAACGCCGAGATTGGAATAACGCGCCGAGAAGTAGCCCGACAGCGCGGAGACGACCGGCCCGAGACCGGCGAACACCAGCCGCGACAGATAGGCGAGCGGCAGCGGCGCGGCCGACGAACCGTCGCGCACGAACGTGATCTGGAACGCCACGAGGCCCATCCGGTCGCGCTCGTGCGAGCGCTGGAACGACTGACAGTGGGCCAGCATCGAGTCGAGTGGCAGGTTTAGCCGCTTCGGCCCGCGCGACTGGCAGGCCGAACGTAAGGCGGCAGCCTGCGAGTCGGCGGAGTCGGACACGACATAAGCGGTGACGGTCTCCGTCGGCGCCTTCCGTCCCAGGTCCTCGACATAGGGCACATCGCGGTGCGGAAACTCATGCACGACAAGGCGGCGGCCGGTCGCGTAATCGTCCTTCAGAACATAGAAGTGCGCGCCGCCGTAGTCGGCGTCCCGCAGGTCCGCCATCCAGTCGCGCGCCACGTCAGTTCTTGCCCGTGTCGGTCATGGTCTTGCCGGTATTAAGCTGGCCCTTCATCGGCACCTTCTTCATCTGCTCAACCAGCGCCTCGAAGTAGCGCGACGGCTGGACGCTGACGCTCAACGATGCCTCGCCGGTCACCTGCGCGGAGCCAGTGAGTTGCGCATCGACCTTACCCGTCACGTCGACGTTGACGTTCGAGGGCCCGGCCGACGGGGCGATGTCGCGCACCAGCGGGTTGCGCACCGGCGGCGGAACGCCTCCCGCGTTACCAAAGCTTACCGGGGACCGGACCGGCACCGGGACCGAGCTACCGTTTCCGCCCGTTGCCGTTGGCGTAAAATTCGGATCGAGCTTTCCACCAGGGGAATAAGCGGGTACCAGCGACCGCGGCGCGCCAAGCGGCGTCGACTCCCAGATGCCGGTGAAGAATTCCGAGATGGCCTTGCCCGTCTCCGACCGGCCGAAGTCGCCGACGGTGCGCTCCCAGAGTTGCTGCCGCGCGATCTTTTTGACGGCCTCCTGCCGGTCGTAAGTCTCCTTGGCGTTGTAGGCCATGTCCCAGGCGTTCTTCAGCCACGTCGGCAGTTCCGGGAAGATGATGTCGATCTTGTGCCGCTCGTTGAACAGCCACTCCAGTTTCTCCCAGTTCGAGAGCAGCATCGTCAGACCGGCCATGCCGCCGATCGAGATCGTCGCCGTCAGCGGCGTCGCGAATAGGCCGCCAAGCCCCATGGCCGCGAACCCGATGGCGGACAGCGCCGCCGCGCCGGCCATGAGATGCGCGCCGAACCGGAGCAGATCGGGGTTCGTCTTCGAAAGGTTTTGCAGAAAGGCGCCGATCCCCTCAAAGGAATTCGCGAGATCGGTCATCGCCCCGCCCTTGCCAACGGACACCCAGAAGTTTTCCCAAGCGGCCTTCATGCGATTGAGGGCGCCGACCGTGCCTTTCTGCATCTGATCGGCCATGCGCCGCGCCGCCCCGCCGGATTCGCGCGCGATCTGGTCGGCTTTCGCCTTGAGATCGTCGAGCAGCATCGTCAGCACGCGGCCACCCTGGCGAATGTCCATGATCCGCGAAATTTCCGCCAGTCCGACGCCTTTGTCGCGCAGCGCCTCGACGAAGTCCAAGAGCTTAAACTGCTTACCGGACGCCGTCAGCGTGTCACGCACCGCCTCGGCGATGACGTTGCGGTCGGCCGCGCCGTGCATTTCATCGGCGACAAGGTCGGTGATGTTCGCGGCGAGCTGGCCCGGCTTCAGCCGCATGACCTTGTCCTTAAGCATCGCCTCGATGCGCTTCTTGTGCTGCGTGGCGTCGACGCCGGAGGCAAACAGGCCGGTCACGATGTCGTCGCCGGTAATGTCGCGGTCGCCGGTGATGAAGTCGCCGATGTTCAGGTTCAGGCGGTCGAGCGTGGCGAGCATATCCTTCGTCGGCTTGGCCATGCGCACAAGCGCCGAACGCATCGCGATGCCGGCCTCGCTGCCCTTGATGCCGTTGTTCGCCATCGTCATCGCAGAGGCGGCGACTTCATCGAGCGTCATGCCCGCCGAGGCGGCAAGCGGCGCGACGTATTTGAAGGTTTCGCCCAGAAGTCGAATGTCAGTGTTGGAGCTTGTGGCGGCGTAGGCCAGCACGTCGGAAACGCGCTTCGTGGACTCCGCCGCCTGCTCCGCCGTCTTCATCGGCAACCGCATCGCCGTCAGCACGTTGGTGGCGATGTCCGCGGCCTGGGTACGATCGATGTCGCCGGCCAACGCCATGTCGAGCGTGGACTTGAGCGCGCCCTTTGCCTGCTCGAAAGAGAAGCCCGCGCGGAACAGCTCGAACGCGGCGCCGGCAATCTCCTTGTTGGTGAACGGGTAGAGCTTGTTCAGTTCCTGGCTGTAGGTTTCGAGTTCCGCCCGCTGCTGGTTGGTCAGGTTACCAACGGCCTGCACCTTGTTCATCATGTGCTCGAGGCCGTAGGCGGCCTGGAAGCCGCCCGCCCCGATCATGCCGAGGCCGGCGCCCAGGAGGTGGCCTTGGTGCGCGACGTTGGCGAAGCCGCGCACTGATCGCGTGACCATGCCGCCGACGCCGCGGCCAGCCATGCCCGCGACCGCACCGATGCGGCGCATCATGGGCGAGAAACGGTCCACGCCCTGGATGATCGCGTTGGCGCGAAGGTCCATGGTTCAATGCGTCCTGGGTTTGGGGAGGTTGGCGACGGCGTCGGTGATCTGCTGCTCGATCGTCTTCATGGCGCCGCGCTGTTGCGCGACGACGCCGAAAAACTGCCGGTGCCAGTAGAACAGCCGCTTCAGGGTGGTTTCTTCGACGTAGCGCGGGTCGAAGTTGGCGATAAAAACCAACTCCGACGCCCGCGCCTCTACTTTCCCGCCATGTCCGTGAATACGTTTACAAGCGCGACGATGGACGCAAACAGCCGGCGGGCGTCGACGGCGTTCAACTGCTCGATGGTATTGCGCGACTCGTTCGACAGCCGCATGGCCCACCGCATCAGCGCCTCACGGTCGAGATCGTTTTCAACCTTGTTGGGCGCCATCGGGTCGCCGTAGCCGTAGACGCGCATCACAGGCCCGATATCGATCCAATCGCCAAGCCGCGGCAGCCGCAACTTGAGTTCGCCGATGTCGGTGTTCGCGTCCTTTGCCACGCGGCGCGTCAGCTTGATGACGATCCCGTCCTCGCTGACGGCATCCAGCGCCTCGCCACTCGCCGGGATGCCGCCGCCTGCCGCACCGTTTGCCGCAGGCGGCTGCAGTTCGTGTCGCTGTTCCATTTCGTCCCCCGAAAGTGCCCGTTACGTCCGGATCGTCATATTGCCGCCGCACAGCTCGAAGCCGTCGATCTCGCCGGTGGCCGTGTTGCGCTTGTGGGTGCCGGTCGCGAAGGCGCCGGTCATGAGCACCGTGCGGCCCATGTGCTTTTCGCGACCGGAAACGTCGATCACCTCCGCCTCGTTGATCGCGCGGATGATCGAGGCCGCGCCCTGCCGGTCCCGGATCGTGACCATGAGCTTGTACGGCTTCGGCTTAATCGTGCGCTGCACGGTGCCGTCCTGGTTGGTGACGGCCTCCGCCTCGATGTTGGATTCCTCGATCTCGATATCGCCGGCGGCCGAGTAGGGCACGCCGTTGATCGTCAGCTCGACGAAACCGCCAGCATTTGGACCTGACATGACTGTTTGCTCCTTTGATCAGGAAATGGCTCGAATTAGGCGGCCTGCAGCGCGTCGCGCGGCTCGAACCGCTGCATATGGCTGACGGCGGCCGCTGCAACGATGCGAAGCTGGTTGACGTGGTCGAGCGGCATCGAGGTGTCGATCCGGTTCGGGTCCGTCAGGTTGCGCTCGACGACGATATCGCGCGCGAACAGCTCGGCGTTCTCGAACACGCCGAGGGCGACCAGATCCTCGTACGCGTGGATGATCGTGTCCCTCACGTCGTCGGCGGTGACGATGCCCGGATTGCGGGCCGGGTTCGAATCCGCCAGCGCCTTGCGGCCGTGCTGGTTCTCGACCTTCTGGCGGATATAGCGGATGCCGTACATCGACTGAGCCATCGTGTTGACGTCGAGGTAGGTCGCGTCCGGGCTGCCGAAAGCGTTCGACTGATACATCGTCACCAGACGCTCAATGCGGACGCTGCCATCGTCGCCGACGAAGTACGTCGACACGCCGTCATAGAGTAGCGTCTGCTTTTCAGAGTCGGTGAGGCGGTCCGATTTCAGGAGCGGGCCTTCGATGCCTTCGAGCTTCAGCGTCTGCAGCGGCCGGCTGAGTTCCGCCGAAGCGCCGGGGGCCTGCAGGTGCTTGCACTGCTTCGCGCCGATGGCCGCCGCGACGTCCCAGGTCGGCGACCGGAACTTGCGGCTTGGGAAAAGCGTCGCGTGCTGGTCGTTGCGGCCGTTGCCGAAGGTCGACATATTACCGACGGTGTCGGTCGAGATCCCGGTGTAGTGGCCATACTTCTGGCTGGCCCAGGACCACCGGCCCGACACGTCATTGAGGAAGTCGGACGAGTCGCCGAACGCCGTCGCGTCGCCGTAGGGCCCCACAATCCAGTCATACTCGTCATCGCCGAGGTTCGAAAGCAGCGTGTCGAATTCCGGGTCGCCGTCGCCGTTGGCCATCGCCGTGATCGTCAGAAGATCGACACCGAGCGTGCCCTCAAAGGCAAGGATGCCCGTGTCGATCATGATCGAATTGCCCTGCTTGCCCTTGTGGCGAGCCGTCAGGTCGACCTCGTCGTCGTTTGAACCGTTGACCGCGGCGGTAACGGGCAGCCGGTCGGCGGCGTTGATGGCGGCGGCGAGCTTGGTCGCCACCTGTGCCGCGGTGTCGGTCGATGTCACCAGGATCCGCACCCGCTGGCCGGCGATGTAGACCGACATCGGCGCGGCCTGTGTGACGCCGGTCGTCGATCCGATAGCGATTTTGCCGGTTGCGGCGACACCTGCGTCGTCGTCCGCCAGCGGGCCGCCCCAGATCTCGATCAGCGGCGCGTTGCGGCGGGCAATCCCGTACATCGACCGAAGCATCGAGTTGTAGCCGACCTCCGCGTCGATTGCCCGGTCGGTAATCAGGAACGGCTGATCGGCGGTGGCCTGACCGGCGGCGAGCATCTGGCCGATGAGCAGGAGGCGCGCATTTTCCTGATACGGCGTGCCGGCCGGCTGGAATTCCGCCTTGAAGAACGGCACGCGGATGTTGGGCGGGATGTTATTGAAAAGAACGCCGGCCATTTATCAGCCCTCCTTCTTTGCTGCGGGTTTCGAGGATGCCGCCGGCGGCGCGGACTTCGTCTTTGGCGCCTCGCCCTTGAGGACGTCGCCGTCGCGCAGCCGGTTGCGCCAGTAGCCGTTGAGGGCCACCAACTCGCCGTCTTCGGAAAGGTGGCGCGTCGGCTCGTCAGGCATGCGAATTTTGAGCGGCGCGCCATCGACGACGGCGGGCCGCAGGAAGGCGGTCCTCATGGGCTGGGGCTCCCGGTTCGGTTGAGTGTGAGGGTCAGGCGCTTTCGAGATCGACCTCGGCGACGCCGTCGGGGCGGAAACCGCCGCCGTCGTCACCCTCGATCAGTCGGACGGTGTCGAGCGGCGGAATCTCGATCGGCTGGAACCCGCCGTTCTCGGTCAACGCATCGTGCATCGCCTGCGCGGTCGGGGCGTAATCGCCATCGATGGCGATGATATCGGCGAGCAACGAATTCATCGGCTCGGGGATCGCCGCGACGCCTTCGCCCGGCGCGGCGATGGCCTGCTCGACTGGCTGCAGCATCTCGACTTGCAGCGTGATTTCGCGCTGCGCGATCCGCACTTGTGCGTCACGCTCCACGTAACGCAGCGACGCCAGCGAATTGACCCGGTTCACGTGCCTGTCGAAAAGGCGCTGCGTCCAGGCATTGACGTTGGTGCGGTCGAGCGACCTGCGGATCTGATCCTCGAACAGGTCGAGCATCATCTCGTGCTCCGCCTCGCTTTCGATCGGCGTGATGACAAATATCGGGTCGTCCTCGTCATCCGCCGCGTTGATGACAGCGCCGATAGAGCAGGTGATTTTCAGTTCGACGGTCTCGCGCCACGGCGCACCGCCGTTGTTCGGCGAAAGCGACTCGCCAGTCACGTCGTCGGTCGAGACGACGATCGTCGGCACCAGGTCGCCTTCGTTCAATCCTTCCAGCGGGTCGATACGCGAATCGAACACGCGGTTTTCGGCAAGCGTCGGATAAGGCGACTCGCAGGCGTTCGAAAGCGCCATGACGGTCGCGAGGCGCAAGGCTGCGCGGTTGAGCGACATTGAAAATTCCCCCGTGGGCCAAATCAGGCCTGCATGATCTTTTTCAGGTGGAACAGGTAGCGGCCGTCCTGGTCGCGCTCCCGTTGAGAGATCTCGAAGGCTTCACCCGTTTCATCGCGGGTCACGCGGTCGAGACGCTGCGGCAATTGGCTGGGCGGCAGGTGACGCGCGTCGACGGACAGCCGGGGCCGTGTGACGGTCACGGGGCGGGAACCGCGCGCCTCGGAACCGAACTCCGTCGACCGGTCCATCTTCGCTTCCAGGATGCCGGTCACGCCCGACGGCAGCGTGCGGCTGCCGTCGGGCGCGGAGCGTCCGGAGCTGACGGATTTCATCGGCGCAAAGGTCCAGGTTTCGCCGTAGACGCGGTCGCACTCGTCCGACATGGCGTCTTCGAGCTTGGACCAGAGCGAAGGCATCAGGCCTCCGCTCTTTTACGCGAGCGCCGCCCGCCGCCAGACGCCTTGACGTCCTTCGCCCGGCGGGCCTCTTCCTCGGCGACCTCGCTCTCGACGACGTCGAGGGCCTCTTCCAGGCTGAGGCCCTCGCCCACGAGATCGCGCACGCGCTTGTGGATCGCGACCGCCTCGACGATTTCGCCCGGCAGCGCATGAAGGGGCTCGGCCGCCCCCTCGGCGAGCGCCGCAACCGCGACGCTCGGATCGAGTTGAATGACGAGGCCCTTGGGGACCGACTTTACCGCATCCCCTGCGGGATCGACGTTGTAGTCCCAGTTCCGGCTGAACTTCAGGGAGATCATTCCGCCCTCCCTTAGCTGCTGCCGGTGTGGCCACGCACCAGGACCGCCGGGCGCACCCAAAGCGGCAGGAACGACGACTGCGTGTGGAATTCGACGCCACGATCGAACTTCACCGGTGCCGACTTTGCGTAGTAGAGCTGGCCCGGATTGTTGAGCGCTTCGAGGAAGTCGCCCGGCGCCGTCCAGCTCATCGCCGTCTGCCGCGTGCCGACCGGGAAGAACCGCGCGTCGCCGGCAGGAATGAACTTCCGCGTGGTCGTCGTGCCGTCACCGTCCTCGACCTCGGCCTGGCCCAGATACTCCATGAACGTGACGCCGTGGTGGTAGAACGTCGGTCGCACATCATCGATGTTCGGATTGAACCGCGTCATCGCCGAAGCGGCATTGTAGGCCGCCTTGATGTCGTCGTCCTCGAGCAGCATGTCGAAGAACTCGGGCGAACAAAGCGCGACGACACTCGTCATCACGTCGCCCTTGAGGTTCAGCTCGATGTGCCGCTTGACGTTGCGGATGTACTGATTGACGCTCGACGCGCCGCCGAACGCTTCGACCTTCTGTGTAATCCCGAATTCGTCGAACAGATCGATAAGCGTCGAGCCGTCGGAATCGAGGATCTTCCCTTGCAGGGCTCCGATGCGCCGCCACTCGTGCGTGAGCTGGTGGTTCATCGCCAGATTGAACAGGCGCCGATTGACTTCTTCGTCGAGCATCTTCGGCGCATGCGATCCGAAGCCCCGCATGTTCTGCAGGTCGCCGACGTTGATCGCGTCTTCGTAGGCCGACATCGGAATTTCGAACAGCTTCCGCTTGCCCTTGGCGCGCACGGCCTTCGGCACCGGCCCGCCGCGAGCGGTCGTCGGGAGCAACCGGAATTTCATGTTGTCGAAGTCGAGCGAAACGAATGTCGACGAGAGCGGAATCGGATCGCCGAAGATGCCGAGGTCCGTCACCAAAGTGTAGAAATTGTCGAACTCGTTGATCGCCATGATCAACTCGTCGGCGGTATACTCGCGGTTGTCGAAACCGTCGATCGCAAGCATGCCTGCGGTCATCTCTCTGTCTCCTGTCGAGAGGGCGCACGCCGCCGTTCACCGCCGACGCGAGGCCGGCGGCGCTACAGCCGCGAACGTCGGTGGAAAGTTAGGCGCTTGCGCGGGTGATGATGCCGAGAGCGGCAAGCTGGGAGATGGCCTCGTCCTTCTTCGCCTCGCTGTCGTAGGAATCGTCCCACTCCAACCC
The DNA here is from genome assembly GCA_965226995.1 of Filomicrobium sp. Taxonomy (GTDB): domain Bacteria; phylum Pseudomonadota; class Alphaproteobacteria; order Rhizobiales; family Hyphomicrobiaceae; genus Filomicrobium. The sequence continues at coordinate 182,502 of CBDDFK010000004.1, read as the reverse complement.
GAGGCGGCCGAGAACCGCGGGGCCGCGCACGAGAGCGATGGCCTCGACATCGGCCGAGGTCGCGTCGACCGGTTCGAGCAGGACGGCAACCGCTTCCTTCGATCCGTTCGTGCCGTCATAGTCGCTGGCGACATACTTGCCCGACCCGGCCGCGACCGTGATGTCGAAGCCGTCACCTTCGGCAAAGTCCGTGGCGCCGTCCGCCGTCGCGAACTTGATCTGATCCGCAAACGTTTCGCCGACCGCCGCACTGCCGATCACGATGCCGTCGGGATCCTCGACCAGGAACCTGCCGCCATCGCTGGCCTCGGAAATGAAGCGAACGGTGTAGACGCCGGCCTTAGCGCCGGCGAGAACCGGCGTCGTCGCATCCACCGTCAGCGTGCCGTTGCCGGTGTTCCCGCCGGACTTGGCGGCAGCCGTCGCAGCGCCGGTCGCGACCTTGCCGAGAACGGCGCCGATCCCGAGTTTGCCGGCGCCGCTGGCAATGGTTATGGTTTCGTTGTTGTAGTCCGACGAGTAGCTGTGTTTCAGGACGTCGGAAATAACCTTGGGTTCGTCCCAGGTCAGTGTGCGCAAGGCTGCCATCGTTCGTTACCCTTTCTTGGTACGGCGGGCGTTCATGGCCCGGGCGGAAGCGACGAGGCTGGATGTTTCGGCGGTTCCGGCTGCCCCCTCGGAGGGGCCTTCGGCGGCCGGCACGTTCGGCGTGGGAACCGCGCCGTAGAATTCACGAGCGGCCGACGCTTTACCTTCTTCCGGCATGGTGGCGAGGACGGTCGCGGCGCGCTCCGGCGCCATGTCGGTCTCGCACGCCAGCACACGAGCCTGCACCGGCCGCGACTTGGCCGCATCGCAGCCGAGAATTGCAGCAACACGGGTGCGCTCTTGAGTGCGGCCGTCAGCGACCCCGCGAGCATGGGCGGCGCCATCGTCTTCGGCATTCGCTTGCGGCGGCGGCGCTGTCGGCGGCGCGGCCTCAACCGCAGCCTTGGCCGCTCCGACCGGAACGACCTGCGCTTCCGGCGAAACGCCGACAGTGGCGCGCAGCCGATCGACGGCCTCGTTCAGTTCCGACAGCGTCATCTGCTGCCAGCCGGGAGCATCGGCCCCGGCGCCGAGATGTGCATCCATCCTGGCTTTCCTCTTCTCTTTGGGGGGCGGCCCACCGGCCGGGTCGAACCGCAAGCGGTCCTTGAGCGACGCACCGCCCTCGAAGGCGGTCAACAGGGAGTCGAAAGTCGTCACTTCGTCGATGAGCCCGATGTCGCGCGCATCCTCGGAGTCGTAGCAGCGGGCCTTGGTCGCCCGAACCGCGGACTCCGTTAGTCCCGGCCGGCCCGACGTCACCGTGTCGATGAACGCCCCGTAGATGCGGTCGGAAATGCGCTGGTACTCCGCGCGCACTGCCGCCGGCAGCGGCTCGAACGGGTTGCCGTCGGCCTTGTGGTCGCCCGACGAAATGATCGTGACCGTCACGCCTTCGCGGTCCAGGCGGCGGCTATGATCCTGATGAACCCAAATGACGCCGATCGATCCGACCGTCGCAAACTGCGCTGCGGCGATCTTCGTGGCGCCGCTCGCGATCCCGTAGGCCGCCGAGCACATCAGCGTGTTTGCATAGGCGGCCACCGGCTTCTTCTCTGCAAGCGTTCGCAGCGCGTTGGCCGTTTCGATCATGCCGGCGGCGTGCCCGCCCGGCGAATTGATATCGAGCAGCACCCGGAACACGCGCGGATCGTCGGTCGCATTCTGAAACGTCTGCCGTAGGCCTTCGTAGGACACGAGCCCGGACGACGCACCGAGCCAGGCCCCGCGGTTCACGAGTTCGCCGACGATCGGCACGATAGCGGTGCCTTTGCCCGTCAACCGGTAGCCTTTCGGCCGTCGTGTCTGCTCGTCGTAAGCCCAATCGCCGACAAAGCCGTTGGCCTGCGGCTCCGCTTGGGCTTGACCGGTGGTTTCACCGAGGACGGCGACACTGGCGATATTGAGCTTGTCCGACAGCGCGGCCATGATGGTCGACGCCGCCGACGGCGTGATGAGGTGCGGCTGGTCGAAGATCAGCGTCCCGAAGCGCGCGAGATTCGTCGTCAAGCGCCATCCTCCGCGCGTTTGCCGGGCTTTCCGTCCGTGTCATCAGGATCGGAGGCTGGGATCGGCATTTCAGGGCCAGGCCCGTCCGGGTCGAGCCCCAGATTGATCATGTAGGCGCGCTCGTAGGCCCGCTGATCGAGCACGTCGCGCCAGTTCGCGCCGTCCTCCGCGACGACGTCTTCAAGCGTCTCGGCACCCATCTGCATGCCGAGATTCTGCGCCTGGCGCTCCTTCATGGGATCGATCATCGGCTTACCCCAGGCGATGAAGGTCCCGCGCAGCAGATAGGGCCGCGCCACCAGGAAGTCGTCGACGCCATGCGGAAGCTGCACGGTGCCGAGCATGATCGCCTCTTCCAGCCAAGCGCCGAAGAAGGGCATGGCGAAACTGGTAATCAACCGGTTGCGGCGGGCGCGGTAGGTGCGCCAGACCGCAAGCAGCGCGGACCGGGCGGCCGAATAGTTGACCTCGCGGTAGTTCTTGCCGAGTTCATGCGCTTCGACGCCCAGGCCGGCGGCGAGCTTGCGGATGAAAGCACTCTCGAACGACTCGAAGTTAGAATTCGGGTGCGTCGGCCGAAAGACGTCGAGTTTCTCGTTCGGCGCCAGGACCGGGATCTGCGAGCCCTGCCACGTAATGCCGCGCGACCGGTGGTACTCGGCCGTCTGCTCCATGTGTGCATAGGCGTAGGCAGACAGCGGATTGCCGCCGTCGTTTTTCAGCGCCTGCGCGCCGAGCACCTGCACCGCCGACGACCAGTCAAGCTCGGTTTGAATAACCGCCGCGAAAGCCGCCTGAGTGATGGCGCTCGTCAGCTCGGTATTGTTATATTGCTGCAGCATCCACATCGTTGAGACGATGGACGCGAACTCGCTGACCCCGCGCGACTGCTCGGCGCGCGTCTTGTCATACGTGTGGAACACGACCGGGCGTCCCCAGTCGGTCCAGCGCGGTACCCGCGACCACGTCATCGCGGACATATCGTAGTTCACGTCCGCCGGATGTGCGTTTCGGATGTGATAGGCGACCGGCGCGCCGTGGACGTCGCGCTCGATACCGCCGCGCAGTCGCGCGCTTTCAAGCGTTCCGAACGGATTGTCGAGCCTATCCACGTCCACCAGGTTGAGGCACGTGCGATAAAGCCCGAACCCTTCCTTGCTCTCCACCACGGAAAGCGACTCGCCGTCGACATAGTCGACCTGGTCGACGACCTGAAACAACTGCGAGAACGTCATCTCGCGGCGCGCGTCCGCCTGGAATTCGGGTGACTCGGCGTAGGCCTCCCACTCGCGGGTCACGTGGTCCTGCCACTCAGCCGCCGCTTCGATATTTTTCAGACCGAGCGTGCGCCAGTCGATTTTCAACGCCAGCTTAAGGCCCGAGCCCGCAACCGCGTCGCGGTTCATGCGCACGGCGTTCTTGGCAATCGGATCGTTGCGGACGAGATCGCGCGCACGGGCGCGGATCATTTTCCCATGGCGCAAAATGGCCGAGTCCGCCGAGACAAGGCGTGGCTGCCAGATGCTCATTTCCGTCGCCACGTCGACCTGCCCGTCGCGGTATCCGGTGCCCGCCGACACGCTGGCGTTCGCCTCGGGCCAAGCTGGCAGAGGGTTCGCGGCGGTTTCGCTGTTGGTCATGCTGATTAAATCATCCTGCGCCGGATCGGCGGGCCGCGCTCAGCCTTCACCGACAAGTCGGGATAACCCGTTCCGGCCCCGCACTGGCGATAGTAGGTGCGATACAGCCGTTCCAGCCCTTCCAGGCTTTGCTGCGTATAGGTGACGGACCGCTCGCCGAACGAAACGGTCGCCGCACGCTCGCCGGTCGCCAGCGCGATCATCGCCTCGTGCAGCTTGTCGAGAATCGTCGCGCAATCGGGCGCCGCCATAAGCCTATGCCTTCGCTTTCCGGCCGCGCTGCGCTGCCGCTTGAACCTTCGGGTTGGCAAAGCCGCGCTTGGCGCCGCTGCCGCCGCTCTTCGTCGCGGCAGCCTTTTGCCGGCTTGCCGCCTTTTTCGATGCTGAAGGCTTTGCAGCCATGCTCTTCTTTGCAGCGGCTTGCGCCAGCGCGCGCCGTTTACTGCGCATCCGGCTCATGCGCCGCGCCTTGGCGCCGCCGCTGGATCGCTTGGCCCCCTTGTCCGTCACATAGCTCGCAAGTCCGAAGGTCACAGCATCAATGCCAGCTTGTGCGGACTCGTTCACCGTGCCGCCTTCGGCGTATTTCGACCCCGCCTTGTAGAGACCATAAAGCGCCGTCGCGGGCAGTGAGACCTTGGCCGTCACGCTTGCAACAGCCGAAACGGCTTTGCCCGCCGCACCGAGCAGCGAGGCGGCCTTGGAACCATGTTGAGCGGCCGCCAGCGATTGCTTCGCAACGTCGAGTGCGTGTGCCGTCGGGTGACCGGCAACTTCCGCCGCGACGAGACCCGTTTTGGCGTTCTTAAGCTGCTTGTCGATCTTTTTCTTGATCGACGGCTTCCGCGCCATGTAACGGATCTCCTTAGCGACGCGCACCCATGCCGGGCCCGCGCTTACCCTGCGCCTTCAACGCCGCGGCCAACACCTTGCGGTTCGCGAACCCGATCTTCTTGTTGCCGGAACTCTTCGATGCCTTGGCAACCTTCGCCCGGGCGGCTTTCACGCTCGATGCGGACGTGGCCACACTGCGCATCGCCGCGCCACGCACAAGCGCCGCGCGCGACCCGCTGGCTTTCCGCGTTGCGTATGCCTTGCGCCGCTCCGCCGACGCCTTCCGCACGTCCGGAGCCGTCATCGTCTTGCGGCCGGAGGTCGCCCACTGGATCGCGTCAAGCCCGCCGAATGTGGCCAATGATCCGACACCCTGGATGATCGCCTTTGTCGTGGCGAGGCTGTCGCTGCGGCCCTTCGCCTTCTCGGCCTCGCGGGCCGACAGAGCGCCGCCGGTCAGGATGTCCGCTCCGGTCTTGCCGGTAACTGTCGCGGCCTCGGCAACGCTTGCACCGCGTGTCAACGCGTAGGCGCCGGCGCCGAGTGCGATAGCCGGGGCCAGGAACTTCGCGCCCTTGGCGGCGGCGGAACCAAGCTTGCCGAGCGCCTTCATCAGCGCCGACTTGTTCATCTTGCTGGCGCCCTTGATGCCGGCAGCTTTCGCATCGGCGCGGAGGGATTTGACGGTCGGAGCCTTCGCCGCGCGCGGGGTTTTTGTCTGACCCGGAGCCGACTTCACCTTGTCGATGGCGGCTGTTAGTTTTCTCTCGGCTTCAGAACCGAACGATGACTTACTAGATTGCCCGGACATGGCCGCCATGCCACGACCACGGGCATCTTGAAGATGCGCCTGATGTACGTTGGCCTTCAGCGCCTTTGCCACATCAGCCTTTCTCCGATTATGACGCTTTGTAACCGAGGACTTCTTCAGGCGACTTTATCAAGATCAGTCTTCTTCAGACCCTTCAGCATGTCATCGACGCTGCCGCCAGATGTCTTCGCCCTTCCGGCCTGCGCCGCCGCTTGAACGTCGGCATTCGCAAAACCGCGAGGTCCACCTTTCGGTTTCTTGGCGACACCAGGTGGTTTTGCCGACACAGCCTGGTTCCTCGGCGTCGCGGTGTTGGTGTCGAGATCGGCGGCGGCCTTGATCCCGCGCTCGCTCTCCACCTTTGCCTTCGCTTCTCGGGTCACAGCATCGAGAGCGGCAGCGGCGCTTTTCTTCGGGGCGCGCGGCGTTGTCGTGCTCTGACCCTTGCCGCGCTTCATCGGATCGCGGAGGAACCGCCATCGGTGGCGGTTTTCGGTGGCGCCTCGAACGGCGTTCGCGGCTTCGGCTTCTGCCGCATGCCGAGGTCGGCGGGGCGATCGGGATTATTCCTTGCGTTGGCGCTTGCTTCCCGCGCCGCGGCGGACCAGCCAATGGGCCCAGATGCTAGAGCCTCTTTTATCAGCGCGTTATGATGCTTGATGCCCAGATCACCCGCCTTCACACTCGCTGCCTTGCGCACCCACAACGCTGGCGGCGTCGTCGCCGGCTCTGGGACTAGCCTTGACAAGGTCTTCAACTTCAAACAGCACAGCCTGGGTGCGGATGCGGAACGTGTCGCCGGGCTTCAGGCCGTGATGCTTCGCTAGACTGCCAGACGGGTCGAACTTCGGGTCGTAGGTGCGCACATCACCGGTAAGGCGCGGCTTACCAACGGCTTTGCCACCCTGGACCTTGACGCCCGTCTCTTCCGCCGCCTCGCGAATTGCGGCTTGGACAACATTTTCGCCTCGATCGACGAGACCGCCAGGCAAAGCCGGTTTGCCAGCGCCGGGGCCGCCATTCTTGCCACGCTCGATCAGAAGAAGATTACCGCTCTTGTCGGTGATCACCGCATCGGCCGCATCAATGATTTTTGGGCGCGGCCCCTTACCAGCAAAACCCAGCTCGCCGAGCGCCCGCCCGGCGGCGCGCTTCGTCGGCTTGTCGAAGCCGTACTTCGAAAGCATCGTCAGCGCCTGTGACGGCGACTTTGTATCGATGCTCGTGGCCGCGCGCGCATAGCGCCTCAGAAGCTCCGGGCGCTCCTTCGCGGCGCGCACCAGCTTTTCGGCCGTTGGCGGCTTGCCCGCGCTGCGCACCGCGTCGGCATTGCGCTGATACGCGGTCGGCTGCTTCGATTTTGCCTTTGGCGCACCGGGTTTCGGCAACGCATGCTGCTTATCGACCGGCAGGCCTTCGAGCGCCTTCACCGCCTCGCTCTTTGTCGCGAACGAACGGCCGAACGCCGACTCCGCCATTTTGCGCACGCGGTCCTCGCGCATGGCGGCGAAATTGCGGGGACGTTGAGGTGTCTTCGCCATCGCAACCTCGCCTTCACGGCCCACCACGGCGGAAACGGCATCTGAAACGCGCGATGCCAGCGAACGCGACGGTCTTGCCTGGCCGCCGATCTTGTTCTTGTCGACGAATTTGCGGATCGCGCGCTCGTTGCGCTTCACCGCGGCGAGTTCGTCGCCCTTCAACGCCTCGCGGTAGGCAATCTGGCCCTCGTCCTTCAGAAGCCGAGCGGTTGCCGTCTGCGCGGCGATCCGCGCGTCGTACTTCGGCACGCCGGCGTCCTGAAGCTGCCGATAGAAGGCCTTCTGCAGCGTGTCGACGCGGCGGGCGGCATCATCGGCGCCGGAGAACGAAGTCGGCGCGTTACGCCCGCGCCGCATGACGTAGATCGAACCCTCGTCGGTGACCGCGTGAAGCGCGGTTTTCGACCGACCGGAAAGCGTAAATTGAACGTCCTGCGGCGAAAACCCGCCGCCTCGATTCACCCGGTCGAACGACGGGTGATTGTGCACGATCCGCTTTACGTTACTGCCGGGAAGATCGAGGTTCACGCTCGTCTTGCCGCCATCTCGAGCGTACAGCACGCGGTTCTTTCGGTCGACGGCGATGGCGCGTTCGAACTTGCCCTCCCCGGCGGCGCGCATATCGCGAAGAATGTCGCGCGCCCTTGCCACGCGACCCTTGTTCACCCGGTACGCGTGGGGCTGGGACAGCCGGCGGCGTTCGCGCGCGGCAAGCAGCTTGCGGTAGGCAAAATAGCCGCCACCCGCCACAACGGCGGCACCGCCGACGGCGACAGCAATATCGCGACGATCGGCCATTCTTCAGCCCTTGAACTTGTCGGCGAGCGACGAGAAATCGATTGACTTTTTCGTCTCGGCATAGAGGCCCCGGCGGCGGGCTTCCCAATCGATCGATTGCAGCGTTTGCCGAACCGCCATGTTGCCGACGACGCAGTCGAGCGCCTCGTTTCGCGCACCCTGCGGACAGTGCCATTCGGGCACGAACCGGCCGCGCAGCGGCTTCATCTTGATCTTCTCGACGACGAGTTGCTTGAACCAGGGCAGTTCCAGTTGGCGCGGGAAGTGCACCCGTACTTTTTCAGCGGCCAGCTCCTGATAAAGCTGCGTCTTGCCGTCGTCGATGCCGGATAGATACAGCTTCGCCCCGAGCTTGAACTTTTCCGCGCTCTCCGACCACAGCGGCCGGCCGAAACCTTCCTTGCCTTTAACCGCGTAGAAGGGCCGGAACGCCTGCCGACGCGTTCTGCAAAAGTCGAGCACCATCTGCTGCAGATAACCGGCATCGACGCCGATCGCTTCGATCTGCATAGCCGCGCCGCTGTCATGCGTGAACACACGACGCAAAAGGCGTTCGTCCATTGCCTCCCACTGCGCCGGGTCGGTCGGATCGCCGTAGTGGACGGCGTGGTCGATAACCCACTTTTCTTCGAGCGCACCCCAGCCGAGATAGGTGCACTCCCAACGGTCGCCCTGCACGTCGACGAACGCCGTGATCGCCAGAACGCCGGCAGGGAGTTTTTCGGGGCCGTAGTCTTCACGCCGCGCCAATAGCATCTCAGGTGTGGTCGCCGCACTGCGCGTTGGGTGCCAGACTTCGCCGAGCTTAAGATTGATGAAGGTCTGCTCGCGAGCGGCATAGCCGTCGCACTTCTCCCACTCGCGCGCCAGATCGGCCATCGAGACCCAGGGCGTATAGAGAGACCACCAGTGGAACCCGACGATTCCGGGGTCCACCGCTTTTGATGTCGCCTGCCACACCCCGTGGCTCACGGCGACGCGCAAGCGGCGCTGATCCCAGACACAGCCATTGCCCGCGCAGATGTACTCAGCCGTTTCCGGCTGACCCGGCTGCCACCGCACCCGCTGGATCTTTTCCCCGTCGATTTCCTGGAACCACTGCAGGCGCTGCATGTGTCCGCACTCGGGACATGGCACAAGCCGATAGCGCTGATCGGACTGCTTGAACCAGTATTCTATTGCCGAAACGCCGGCTTGCGTCGGTGTCGAGGCGATAATGATCTTGCGGTTGTAGTAGTTCTGCGTGCGCTGGATGCCCTGCGCGATTGGATCGCCGTCCTGGCCGATGTTCTCTCGGTACTTGTCGACCTCGTCGAAGGCCACGATACGACGCGGGCGAGAAGCCAGCGAGGCGGGCGAATTCGCACCAGCGAAAACAAGGTCGCCGCCAGGAAACTGCTTCTCACGGATCGTCTGGTTGGCGTCACGGCTTTTCGGGCCGCCCATTTTGTCACGCAGCACCGGAGTTGCATCGACAGTCTTTGCAAACCGTGAGACCGAGAAGCTGTCCGCAAGTTCGAGCGTCGGCAGGACGAACATCTGCGGCGCCGGATCCTGGTCGATGTAGTACCCGACGATATTCATGAGCGTTTCGGTCTTCGCCGCCTGCGACGAGCAGCAAAGCACCAGAGTGTGGACCGCCGCGCTGTTGAGCGCGTCCATCACCTCGCGCAGCAGTGGCAACCGGTCTGTTCGCCAGAGCCCGGGTTCGGAACCGGTTCCGTGCGCGATGACGCGATGTTCGTCCGCCCATTCGGAAATCTTGTAGTCTGGCGGAAGCTGAAAGCCCTGCGACCATCCGCAGAACGGCTCCGCCTCGGGCGTCAGCAAATCGAGTGACACGTCAATCGTTGACCTTCGTGATCTCTCGCACGCCCTTTTCAAGCTGGCGGACGAGCGCCTTGCATTCTTTTTCAAGCGACTCGATGGCATCCGCTGGGACGAGATTTGCCACACGGCTTGGCCACCCGAGGATCTGGTCGCGCAACACCCGAGCAATCTCGAATTCCCGGCGCTCGACTTCATCGCGCGGGATCAGTTCGCCCGACTCTTTCAAGAAGCGGAGCCGCGCCGCTTCCGCATTCCAGTGCTCTTTCTTCGACTTCGCTTCGTTGAAGTCGAACAGGTTCGTGGCCGACGCCCCATCCGACGACGTCGTCGGTGCTGGCGAGGCGGCACGCATCATCGGTTGCCCGCGGGCGACTTTGCTCTTTGCGTGGTCAGTTTTCCGCTGGTATTCGCCGACGGCTTTATCGAGGTCTATTCCGTTAACGCGGTCCTCGGTAATCTTCCCTTCGGCGATAAGCTGCCCGACGCGTCGGCGGCTGATCCCGAGCCGATCCGCTAATTCCTGCCGCGTTCCCCAATTCGGGGAATCCACCGCGCCGCCTTCCCTCGCCTTCCCCCTCGCATTGCCCATTGTTTTTTCTGCGTTTTTTACACTGCCTGGAATCGAGGGAAGCCAAAAAAGGAAGTCACACCTAGCGATATTTTGCGCGCTGCGCCGCCCGCTGCTGTGATTGAGGCCAGGAGGGACCCGTTGGGGCCTGGTGCGTGGCTGTTCGTGTGTGTCATCGTGCCGTTGCTGGCTGTGTCAGGATCGTGAGCAAGCGCGGTGCTACACGCCGTAACGCGCCTTGGCCTTGGCCAATTCCAAACGGGCACGCCGTGCCATTTCGCCGGTCAGCCACTTGGCTTCGGCCGCGAGCATCGCCTTGACCTCGCCTTCGTGACGCTGCATCTCGCGCACAGGGTTCGGCCCCCACAGCGGCGCGATCGGGTAGCGCTTCGAACTCGTCCGCTTGAACGCCAGACCTCCGCCGTAGGCGCCGCTGCCGCCGAACCGCTTCGGCATGAACGCGCCTTTCGCAGTCTGACCCCGCCCCCAGGCGGAATGCCGGACGCCAGGCCACGGCCGCTTCCATCTTGCGCCAAAGTCCGCCTTGGTGATTCTGAAATGCCGACCGCCGACCCGTACTCCGGCCCGCAGGTCCGAACCGCTGGCGACGATCGGCGTCATCCGCTTGGTAATCGCGGCTTGCCGCTTGATGCCCGTCCAGCCCTGAATGGCGCGCTTCAGCTTGGTCTTGAGCTGGCGGCCGGCGCGGTTGAAGGACTGCGCCAGTATGCCGTGCGACTGCTTGTAGGACTTACCCGCCGACTGTAGCGCCTGCACCAGCCTGCCGACCTCGCGCATATCGACGACGATCGTTGCTCCGCCCGCGCCGCCATAGTGCATGACGTCGCCACGGGACCGCATCGCCGCCTGATAGTGCGCCGCGCTTTTGTAGCCCCGCGGCGTGCGAACGCCCGCGAGACCGCCAAAACCCATGCGCGCCATGCGTCACCGGCCGATCATGGATGAAAGCCTTGCGCCGGCCGCGCGGACAGCGCGGGACGCATCCTCATGCGCGGAGGTGGCGACGAACTTCGCCTTGTCGATGGCGACATCGGCCTTGCCCTCGGCCAGCGCGACGGCGGCGTCGATGATTGCTTTCCCGCGCTCCGCGCACCCACCACAGGCCATGCTGGCTCCCTCGACATTGGACCGCGCAAACAAAAAGGGCCGAGCGGTGATTCCCCGTTCGGCCCTCGTCTCGCGACGTTAGAGAGACCATGTCTGAATCATCGGTTAACCGCAACCCCGTTTTCGCCTTTTTTCGCCTCCGTCTCGCCACACGGCAAATTGTGAGTCCGAATTGCAACGGTTTCAGCGCTTGCCATCGAGTTTATACGCCTTGCGAAGCGCATCACACATCACCGACGTGCCGTACTTCTCGGCTTTCTCGTCGATCTGGCGACGAAATGTGCTGACCGTATTATCCCAGCCGTTCTCAATCGCACGCGCAAGAAGATCGGAGCGCGGATCGGCGGGAAGCGAAAGCCCGCATTTCTCGAATAGAAAATCGTAGTGGGACAGCCCGCGCGCTGCGTCGCGTCCAGCGGTATTGTTTTTTGCAACGGCCACGCCCAAGGCCAGCACGAAAGCGGCGACCAGCACGCCGACGACGAGGACCGCGCCCAGCAGCGTGCCGGGGGGATCGTCGCGCCTATCCAGGCGGCCGCGCTTCTTGAGCAGCAGGATGCGCCAGATGTCGCTTCGCTCGGTCATCCCTATTCCTCGCTCGCGAGCTTTAACTTGACACGCACCAACTCTCCCTTGACAGCGAGGCTCTGTCCGTTGTCGAAGGTCAAAACAGTGTAAGTGGGGTTGCTGCCCGGCGTTTCGCAAGCCCAAGTTATTTTTGTCGTATCGATGAGATACTCTAAATCATCCGAACCGATAAAACTCTGCCACTTCAACTTCATTTCGTGCCCACCTCTTTCTGGATCGCCTTGCGGATCAACTCGGATGCCGGAACGCCGCGCTTTTCCGCCTGAGCCTGCACGGCTTCGTAAGTCGGCAGGTCGAGAGCAATCGACAGCCTGACGTTCTTTGGGTTCGAGCTTGGCGGGCGCCCGATGCGGCCCTTCGGCTTACTGGTCATCCTATTTCCGTAGCGACTAAAAAAAACAACGTCAACCCTCCCTTTGCTCTTGACTTTTGGTAGTGACTATATTATATTGGCTACATCAGGCAATGAGGACGGCAGCGACCCAAGCGGCGAGCCACGGACCAGCGACCCGGTAGCCTCCCAGCCTCCGCCCCGAAGAATGGACGGACCAGCTGGCCACCTGAGCACAAGACGCAATTAGCGCGCTGCGGCGGGGCTACTCCCGGCAGCAGAAAGGAGCTACATTATGGGCATGGACACGCTGAAGACCGCACAAAGCCTTGAGGCGGCAGGCATGGAACGCAAGATCGCGGAAGCGGTGGCTCACGTCATCAACGAGCATGGCCGCGCCGATCTCGTCACCAAGGGCGACCTCGAGTCGGCCCTCTGGCGGCAGACGGTGACGATCATCCTCGCGAACGCCGTGGTCGTCGGGTTCCTGCTGACCCTCCTGCGGTCCTTCGGCTAACCCCCTGCCACCCCGACTGAACGGTCGAGGGTGGCCCCTCCCCAGCGCGCTTATTCCGTCGGCTCCACGGGCGCTTGCCCACCCGCCAGCCCCTCGATTACCGGGCGCATCTCCGGCCGGGCCAGCATCAGCCGCAAAATAATAACCGCCGCCCCTGGGATACGAACCTCGCCCAGCGCCCAGCGCCTTGCCGTCCGATGATCCGCCCCCACAAGATCGGCAAAGGCCACCTGCGTGTAGCCGACGCTATCCAGCGCCTCACGGAATTCATCGGCGGTCATCGTGGCGGACATGGCGGGTTCGTCTCCTTCAACTCTTGACCGCCTTTTGATCGCTTAGGGCGTTTTGACTGTAAAATCACGCTTTTGTGATCTAATTCGAGGGCGTTTTGCCCTTTCTGTCTTGACTAATAGGGCGTTTTGCCCTATATTAACACCATAGCGACGACGACCCAGAGGCCCGACGTTAATTCGAGCGGACATCCAATGGGCGAGTTCGCTGAAGACCGCATCCGTGATGGGCGATCCTGCCCGATCACGGAGGTAAATCATGCCGATTTCGTTACTCGTTTTCGTTGGCAGCGCGCTTCTTTTTGGCGGCCTACTCGGGCTTCTTCCCGGACCGTGGTGGATGCTCGGCGGGCCGGTGGGCGCAGCCGTTGCCTGGCGGATGTGTGACTTCTTCGAAATTGATTGAGGCCGTGGGCGGTCCTTCGGGACCGTCCTTCACGGATGCGGCGACCCCAACAACAAGACACCAGCGGTGACCGGCCCCTCGGCCGGCATCCGGTGGCGTCTATCCGCCACCTAACCACCAGCGAAGGAGTATTGCGAATGACGACGCTCAAAGGTCCCGACGGCTTCGGCTTCCTCTACGGGCAATCGGACACCGAGCCCTCGATCTCCATCAACCTCATGCCACCCGGCGGCGGGAAGTTCGGCACGGCCGACGACCCCCACCGCTGGATCGCATACGTCGACGGGGACGAGATCGGGCGCTTCGACCACCAGTATGAGGCGGAAGAGGCCGTCGCAGCCCGCGTTGCGGCACTCACGCATTAGGCCCTAGCGGTGTCCGCCCGGTGTTCGCGCGCCGGGCGGCATCCGGTGGGGCCATCCCACCGACCAGCGAAGGAGAACCAATCATGGAAAAGACAATCGAATTCTGGGTCTGCATCAACGAAGACGGCGACTTCGTTCTCGACCAAAACAGTGCCAGCGAAGCCGTCGGCACTGCCTACGAAGAGATCGGCGGAGAGGCCCTCCGCACCGTCCAAGTTGCCCTGACCTTGACCCTCCCGGAAGTCACGGAGGTCGAGGCCGCAGCCCCGGATGAAGACACGTCCGCATCTGTGAAGTTGGACTGACCCTAGCGGTGACCGGCCCGGTGTTCGCGCACTTGGCCGGCATCCGGTGGCGTCAGTCACCGTCAACCAGCGAAGGAGTTAGCGATGTCAGTTCAGATTGGGCAAAAGGTCTGCATCCCCGACGGGTCGTTCGACTACGCGATCGTCAGACGCGTCCTCGGCGGCGAATTCAAGGGGTGGGTGGATTGCGAAATCCACGACTTCGATGGAGGCGTCGGCCTCGGTCTTCTGCCAATCGATCGGTTGCAGGACTATGCCAAGGTGATGGACCAGATCGACAGCCTGATGAGCTTCGGCATGCAGCTTTCAGCACGGCCTTAGCGGTGCGGGCATTGGGTTTCGCGACCCGGTGCCCCATCCGGTGAGGCTACTCACCCGGCGTTCGCGCGCCGATCACTACTTTGCCCACACTTCCCAAGGTCGTGTGGGCCGCCAGCAAGGAGATCTCGATGTTTTCGCTCATCGTCGCCGGCCTCGTCATGGCCGGCAGCCTCCTGTGTGCGTACCTGTTCGTGTGCCTGCTCGTCCTGTCCATTCGGGACGCATAGCCAAGGAGTTCGCGGCCGCTCTCCTTCGCAACTGGTCGCCCACACTTCCTTGTGGGCAAGACGGCCGCCAGCCCCGGGGTGCCCAGCGCATCGCCGGGGCTGAAACGTTGAAGGCCCCGTTGCCCCGGTGTTCGCGCACCGGGCGGGGCCTTCGCGGATCAATCCACCAGCAAGGAGTTCAATCCATGTTGACGACTACCACGCCGGCGAAGCCCCGGCAATTCCTGATGTTCCGCAACCTCGACCGGAACCGCAGGAAGCGCATCCAGGAGCGTAAGGCCGCCTATTGGTGCTTCCGCTTCCAGGATCGTGAGGGGCGCGTTCCAACGTTCACCGAGTTCTGGAACCGGTTCGAGTGCTTCGACCGGGCGACGGCGCACCGCCGCCGCCTCGTCGCGCTCGAGCTGGCCGCCCAGTGGCGCGTTGAGCGCTCCAACTGGCGCCTCGCCGCCAACTGACGATGAGCCCCCGGCGCCCGCGCGGTTCCGGGGGCTTTTTTGTTTCTGGCGCCCCCGCTGCCGAGCCAAAGTGAAACTCTTTTCGGGCAATTGAAACGGCGAATTGAAACTGAAACTTCGCGTTTCAAAAATCCGTTTCAGTTTTTTGTGGCTCACACACGCGCAAGCGCGTGTGAGCTTTCGTGACAAGATACGGCTAATCAGAATTGAAACTGGTTTCAACCGGGACCGGCGCTGAGGCCCGCCAACCAAGCACGCATTGTTGGGCCGCGTCCCGTCACCGAGTCTCCACACGACTTTAGGAAGTGTGGAACCCCAAAAAGCCAAACTGAAACTCCCCGTTTCAATTCGATAGGCAACCCGTTTCAATTCTATTTCACATCCCCAGCCGCGCGCGGGCGTGGTTCTCCTGAATTTTTGTTTGCTCCGCGACTTTCCGCCAGTAGGCCTCGTCGTCCAGCAGCGTCACGCCCTGCGACAGCGCCGACTCGACAACGATCTCGGCGGCGCGGTCCGGGTAGATGTCGCGCCACGGCCCGTCGAGCTTCGCGCCCTCCTTAAGAATCGCCTCGTCGGCTGCCGCCTTCACGGCTTCGCCCAGCGCGCGGCCTTCCACGCCGGCACGAAAGACGACCTGCGGCGTGTAGAACGGCGACCAGATCGCCGCCTGGCTCTCCATGCCGTCAACGTTCGTGGTCAGCGACAGCCGGATCGGCCGCACGGAGTCGCCCGTCTCGTAATGCGCGCCCGCGTCCGGCGCGGCGAGAATGACCAGCCAGACGACATCGAGCAGCGCCACGGCCTCCTTCTCGAACCGGTTCAGCTTGCGTTTCTTGGCTCTCGGCTCACAATTCGCGGGCGACTGTGAGGTTGCCTGACGGGATGCGGCTTTCGGTTTCTCCTGGGGTGCGTCGTTTGGTGCTTCCCCGGCCGATGAAGAGCCGCGCGGCGGGCGCGCGATCTCGCTGCCCTTCTTAAGTCCGTGCTGCTTCGCGATTTCGCTTGCGGAGTTCGGCGATGTGGTCGGTTCGGATGTGGTCATAGGCAAATCCCCCGTTGGCAGCCTTGGTGATGCGTTCCACGGCCTCAGCGTGAAGCTGCTGCGCGCGGGTATGGCTACGCCCGATCTCGCGGCCCGTTTGCTCCCAGGTGTAAGGAGGTTCGACGGCGCGGAGGATCAGCACACTTTGCAGGATTACGAAGTTCGGCCGGATCGGCATGTGGCGCATTTCCGGCGGGTCGAGCGCGGCGAACCACGCCATGGCGACGAGGCTGTCGTCAATGTCGGCCGGCGTCGGCTCGAAGCGCGCGGGAAGCGGCCGGTCCGGGTTGTCGATCGCCTCGGCAACCTCGAGCAATTCGGCGGGCCAGGCGTGCTGCGTCATACGCGCGAACTTCTCCTTGCGCAGCCCGTCAGTGAGGATCGCGCGCTTGACACGCGCCTCCGCCTCGCGCGCTGTGATCAGCCCCGCCGGCGAGTAGGTGACCTGCGCCGCGTCCCGCCACCAGAACGCGGACTTCGGATCGCGCGCTTCGAGGCGGTCGATTTCGGGCTGTGACGGGGCCTCAGGCGCCGGGGGCCGGTCCGGTCGGTAGATGGGCTCGGGCAGGTCATACGGCCACTGTGCGGCATCCTTGGGCTGCCACGCGCCCGGCTGCGCGTCCCACTTGCGGCGGTCCTTCTTGCGCGGCAGGTAGACCAGCTCGCCATCGACGACGGTGGCCCACTCGACGCGCGCCCGCTTCGGGTGCACGACGCGCATGGCGATGAAGACGTGGCCCGACCAGTTGACCCGCACTGCCGCTTTCAGGGGCGGCAGATCGGTTTTGGAGTCGTACCACTTTTCCGACGACGGCGTTGGCATCAGTGGAGTCCTTTATCGAGCGAAAAATCGCCGGGGATGCTGCGATTGACCCTTGAACAACGCGCAGCGTCGTAGCAGACCGCGCGCGGGCACCCGGGCACCGGCATCGCAACTCATGAGGGGACACCCCGGCTTGCCCCCGAAAGGTGGGTGCCGTTAGTCGTTTTCTTCAGGCGCGCGCGGTCACGGTGGTAGTACCGGAGGACGCGGCGCGCGTGATCCTTGACCTTGCAGTCCTCGCACTTGGACGGCGGGCGACCCCGGCCACCGCGATAGGGCAGCGGCTCGCCGCAGGCGCATTTTCGGTGCGCGCGGGCTGTCGTCATCGCACCATCTCGATTTTCGCCGGAGGCTGATCTCCGTAGTGAATCGGCTCGTCGAAATGGCAACCCATCATCTTCGACCAGTTTCTCGGCTCCATTTCGCCAACATCACCGCGCGCGATTGCGTCGTCCCACGAAAGACGATGGCGTATAACGGTGTGCATGCTCCAAGCGGTGTCGCTTCCAGGCGAGGTGTTCCGGTTTCCCACGCCGAGGCTTGACTGGCGCATATTTATGCCAACCTCGCGAGAAAGTAGTTCCTCGACTCGGTTTCTCGTCTCGTGGTCGATTACGCCCGATGACTTGCGCTCGCCGTCGACGATGATGGGCAAATGATCGAGTGCAGCCCATATTTGACAGAAACCAACGCGGGCATACATTTCGAGGGCGTTGCTGATGATTATCGCTTGGTCTTTCGTGACTCTGATCGTGTATCTTTCCTCGCCCATCAGACCCTCCCCGTCGAGCCGAAGCCGCCGGCTCCGCGATCCGTTTCCGTTAGTTCCTCGGCTTCCTCGATCACAGCCCGCGCCACCGGGGCGATGACGAGCTGAGCGATGCGGTCGCCGACTTCAATCGTGGTGTCCAAATCGCTGTCGGTCTCATAGCGAATAGCCATTTTGATTTCGCCGCGAAAATCGCTGTCGATAACCCCAACTGTATTTGCCAGCATCAGATTGCCCCGAAGCGCGACGCTTGAACGGATGAACATCAGGCCGACGTATGACGGCGGTATCTCGACAGCGAAGCCGCAGCCAATTAGCCGTGTGGCACCCGGATGCATCAAAGCAAATTCGGCCGCCCGCAGGTCCATGCCGGCCGCGCCATCGGTCTCGTAGGCCGGTAGCGGCAGACCCTCGCCGTGCGGCAGGCGCTTGAAGCGGACGCGCGGGCGTAACCCGCCGCCGGTCAGTGCTTCCAGTTCGCGGACGCGGCAACGCAGTTCATAAATGGCGAAGTCGTGCTCCATCTCACCTAGAAAGCTCATGCGGGTTTCCTTTTTTCTTCGTCCACACTGCGCAAGCGCGTGTGGAGCGCCCCCAGCCAAACGCGAGGCAAATGCCGTATCGTGTCACCAGCCCCACACGACTTTAGGAAGTGTGGGCCCAACAAAAACTCATTCAGCAGCCGACTCCGGCAGATCCACCCTCTTACCTCTCACCTTCCCTTTTCTGGTTCCACGCTCGGCAAGCCGGCGTGGAGACTCGTCTGGCGCACGCTTTCCAGGGTCGCGTGCGGCCCCCCCAGCCAAACCGTCATCATCAGACGCGACGGTGCCGTCGTCGGTCTCCACACGACCCTGGACGCCAACACATGCTTGCGCGTGTTGGGCAGGCTCAGTGTGGAACAAGTCAAGAGTCATCCCCAGCGCGTGCATGTAGGTTTCGAGGATCGCGTCTTCCTCCTGGCGCTCGTCGGCGTCCTTCTTGCGCAGCGCGATCACCTTGCGCATCGCCTTGACGTCGAAGCCCTGCGACTTGGCTTCCAGGAACTTGTCCTTGATGTCGGCGGCGATGGCCTTCTTCTCTTCCTCCAGCCGCTCGATCTGCTCGATGAACTGGCGGAGCTGCGCCTGCGCGGAGGCTTGAAGTGTCGTCACGATTCATCTCCTGTTTCCGGCTTGGCGTAGCTGTAGACGCGGCGCGGGATTTCGCACCGCGCATCCTCATACTCGGCGATTTGCTTACCCTCGATCACGATCGGCCAGCGGCCGACCTCGATGACCGCGCCGGCGGGCGGGGGCCTGGGGCCAAGCGGGCCGATTGGGTCGTCGTTGTTGGGTCCACACTGCGCAAGCGCGTGTGGAGCCTCGTTTTCGGTCGCTGCGGCGGTCATTTTTTTGCTCCACACTTCGCAGGCTCGTGTGGAAGCCCACCAGCCAACACCGGCTCGTCCAGGACGTCGCGGTTCTTGCCGTATTTGGCCTCAATCGACGCGAGAATGTCGGGATCTTCGTGAGGGCTGAGCAATTCCATTGGATGCGGCCCGCCGCTTGGACAGCCAGCAGCCGTATCTTGGCACGGAGGCTCACAGGCGCTTGCGGTCGCCAGACCGAGATCGTCCAGGCGGTCGCGTTTGGTGTCAGCCCCCAACACCGGCTTGCCGAGTGTTGGGCACAAAGGCTCCCCATCAAACTTCCCGCACTCGTCGCCGGTCGCCTCCCAGCCCTTTCGGCTGACGCGGGAGAACACGTCCGCGCGGCGCGCGGCCGGCATCATCCGCTCGCACATCGCGTAGCCCGACTCCGGCTTGCGCGAGTGCCCGCGCCGCGATTCCTCGATCAGGTTGGGGACGCCGCGCCCGTCGATCTTCGGCTCGCCGCAGGTGGCGATCAGAAACGGTTCGGAGACCGACCGCAGGACGTAGCCGGTGCCCCAGCGCCGCTTGTTCCAGGCGCCGCCGGTCACGTAGGTGAGCGACCAGCGCTCGATACACGCCACCGCCAGCGGCAGCTTCGGCCACGTCGCCCACAGCCACACCATCGCGTTCGCCGCCAGCAGTTCGGCGACCGGCAAGGCGAGGATTTCGTCGTCGGTCATCGTCCGGTAGTGCGGCTCGGGCCCCTTCGCCTCGCCCTTGGCGGAATAGTTCTCGAAGCGCCACGGCGGATCGATCATCACGCAGTCGTAGGCCATCGGCTCCAGCGGCGCGAACGGCCAGGCGCGGCCGGGGCGCAGCGTTTCAGGGCTGAACAGGCAGGCTTGGGTCATGTTTTTTCTTGCTCCACACTTCCTAAAGTCGTGTGGAAGCCGACTTTTCCTGGTCCACACTGCGCAAGCGCGTGTGGAGCCTCGTCCTTGTTTGGCGCACACTTTCCAAGGTCGTGTGCGGCCTCCCCGGCCGACGCCGGTTCATTTTTGGGTCCACACTTCTCAAGGTCGTGTGGAGCCAGACGGGCGGGTTTGGAGTCCGCCCCCAACAGCGGCTTGCCGTCTGTTGGGCACAAAGACTTGCCGCTTGGACCGCCCGAAGCCGTATCTTGGCACGGGACGTCACAGCCGCTTGCGAGCTGTGGCGCAGAAAAAGATAAAGACTCCCTCCGGATCTCCCGGGCGTGCCGGCCGACGGCGTACTCGCTCAGGCCCAGTGCTTGGGCGCAGTCGCGGTTCGTGGCGCACAGGTGATCGCGGAAGTAGGCGCGGACCCTCTCACGGTTCCGCTGGCCGATCTCACGCGGGTCGGTGGTGGTCATGTTTTTTCTTGCTCCAGCGGTTCTTCGCTTGCTCCACACTGCGCAAGCGCGTGTGGAAGCCCACCAGCCAACTCCACCCCTCCGACGGTCATGCCAACGGCACGCGCCACCTCCAGGACGACAGGCATCATTCCCCAGCACCCCGCTTGGCGACTTTCACGCGCTTCGAGTTTTTCCGGCGCAGTCGCTCGGACACCGACACCTTCGGCTGGCCCTTGACGACCTTCGCCTTGCCGTCCTTGCCGGTCGCCACGCGGAAGTTCTTCGGGAGCTTAGCCATCAGGACCGCGCCTCTCTTTTTTGTGCGCCACAGCTCGCAAGCGGATGTGACGCTCCGTGCAAAGACCCGGCGGCTGTCGACGCAAGCGGCTCGGCGGTTTTGGCTGGGGAGTCTCCACACCGGCTTGCCGAGTGTGGAACCACTTCGCAAACATGCCCCCGGAGCGGGATCAGGCCGGAGACGCGGATCTTGCCGGCGGCGGCGGCGACGGCGCGGGCCTCGCCGCCCTCGCGCGCCTCGATCGTCGCCAGCCACGCCTCCCACGCTTCCGGATGGCTCGCCGGCGTGATCTCGTATTTCGGGGCGGGCGAACGGCTTTTTGTGGGTCCACACTGCGCAAGCTCGTGTGGAACCGGCAGCTTGTGTGCAGCGATGGCGGCTTCGCGCTCGCGCTGCGCCTTGGCGCGCTTCACGGCGGCGACCACGTCGGCGATGCCCGGCAGATCGCGGTTGCGCGTGACGGTCAGTTCGCCCGCCGCTGTCAGCAGATCGGCCGCGTCGAACGGACGAAGCTGGTTGCGCCACTGGCGGACGTAGGCGACGGGGTCGGCCTCCCGCGGCGGTCCGAGCGTGCCAGCGAGGCCGCCCAGCGCATTGGCGACGTGCGCCACCACCGGGTTGTCGGCCATGTCGAGGATTTCGTTTCGGGCATCCGCCGACCAGCCCTTGGCAAATCTCTGAGTTTCACATGAAACTCCCCCTCCCTCGCCCCCCACCGGGGGGTTGGGGGGGAGTTCACCTGACGGTTCATTGACGGTTAGGGTCCGCTCACCGGAGGGGCACCCTCCGCTCACCGGAGGGGTGGGGTCCGGTGACCGGAGGGGCACCCCTCCGCTCTCCGGAGGGGCAGGCGGCTCCGCCCCTCCGCTCACCGGAGGGGTGAGAGTGTCATACGCGGATTTGTCCGCCGACGTGCGCGGGCGGATGATCCACTTGAACACCGGCACCTCGACGCCCGCTTTCGTCGTCCGCGTCTCGCCCGTTTCGACCTGCGTGAGGCAATGCGTCGGCGGGACGAACGTGCCGTCCTTGTTGTCGACGGCGGCAAGCTGCTTGAGCTTCAGGAGATCGAAGCGGCGGATCGTGGTGGATCGGCCGAACCGGTTCCCGGTCGCCTCCTGCACGACGATCAGCAGGCCGGCTTCCTCGAACGCCGCCAGAACTTCGCGCACGGTCGATTCCGACGCGCCCGTCTCGCGCGACACACGCGCCGCCGACGGGTAGATGTTCTCGCCCTCGTCGTTGGCGCAGTCGGCCAGCTTGAGCGCGACGGTTTTCATGGCTGGGCGTGGGAACTCGGCCAGCCAGACCGGAGAAGTGACGTGGACGCTCATCCTTGTGCGCCCTCCTTATTTGGCGCACACTCGGCAAGCCGGTGTGGAGCCTCCGGTTCTTTTTTGGGTCCACACTTCCCAAGGTCGTGTGGAGCCTCCCCAGCCATGCACGGCGCGTCCAGGCGGTCGGTTTTGGTGTCAGCCCCCAACACCGGCTTGCCGAGTGTTGGGCACAAACACCGCGCTTTGGAAAAGCGATCGCGCAGCGTGCCGTCGATCTCGCGGTTGAGCGATAGCTTGCGGCGCAGCCCGTCGAGCGCCTGCACCTCGTGGCCGTCCGGCTCGCGCGCCACCAGTCTGTCGGACTTGCGCAGATGATGCAGGACTGTGGTGTGGTCGCGGCCGATCAGCCGTCCGGTCGCCGCCATGCCGATGCCGGCGTCGCGGAACAGCACGCACACCAGCCGCCGCGCGGTCGCCAGCACCGAAAGACGACGGGTGCCGAGAATGTCGGTCGGCGACACGGTCAGCCGCCACGCCACGGCCTCGATGACCGCGCGCTGGTCCGGCTTCAGGTCGCGCCAGTACGTCGCTTGCTTCACGTTCGCCCCCTCTTGCGTTTTCGGGCGAACGGTGCAATATGATTTGCACGCAGCTCCCCCTCGATTCGTCCGATGACCGGCCGAGTTGCGAACCGGAAGACCACCAAGCCCTGTCGAGCAGCCACTCGATGGGGCTTTCTTTATTTCGTTCTGGCGCTCAATCCTCGTCGTCGCTGGACAGCCACCAGACCAGGCCGAGCATGACGATCGTGCCGATCACCACCGGCCCAAAGTAGGCCGGGTTCGACGCCGTCCAGACGGCCACGAACACGACGAATGCCACCGCGCCCAGGATCGCTGCCACCGTCGCCAGAAACTCCCCCGTCCGCGTCATGCCGGCTCCTTGGCCCGACCGGGCAGCGTCACGGCGGAGACCTTGCGGTCGCCGAGCATGCCGGTCGTGGCTTTCTGCTGCTTGTTGACGGCGCGCAGTTCGCGCGGCAGATCGATGTCGATCGAGTGCGACACGGCCCCGGGTTCCCATTCGCAGGCGTCGCCGGAAAAGTATTCGCGCGGCAGCTTACCGTGATGGCCCAGCCGCATGACCTTCGTCGCGGAACTGTTACCCCGGCCCGGAGCGTTGGACGCCTTGAACGGCCCGCCGGCGACCAGGCGCAGGCGCGGCACAACCGGATCCGCATCGAGCAACGCGGTGACGCTCTCGATCGACGGCCCGCCCAGCGCTTCGAGCGCTTCGCCCGTCACCGAAACGACGAGCCCCATCCGCTCGCCATGCGAGACACGGACGCCGGTTCCCGACGTTTTCTTCGCTGGCTTCAGTTCTTCAAACGGCATTGCCGCCCCCTCAAGCTGCCAGCCGCAAGTCCTCAAGCTCCTGCCACGGTGGCAGGAGATCGACCGGACGCCGGCGGATCCTGTATATGCGCTCCTTGGCGGTCAGCTTCCCGCCGTCGGCAGGATTCGGCACGCTGCGATACTTCTTGCCGCCCGTGAGCTTGGTGAAAAACGACCCGACGCCGCCGCGGCCGCCCCACGGCAGCGGCTCCCAGCACAAATCCATGCACATCTCGACATACGCGTCGTGCACGTCTTCGGCGGTGACGATCAGCTCGTCGGCAAGGCACGGCTCCAAGGCCAGCCCGGTGGAGTCGGTCAACTCGGCGATGTCCTCAGGCGGCAGATCGTCCTCGCTCATCCGCTCGTAAAGCGTGCCGGCGTGGATCTCCGGCGGGTGCGCCGCGAGAACCGGTTCCGGCGCCCGCGTGAAAGATTTGTCACGCCCACCGCCAATACCACCACCGCCGGGCACCGCTGAGCGCACAACCGGTTCGTCCGGGCGGACGCGTTTGGAGTCAGTATCCAGGCCCAGCGCGTCGAGGCGGTCGGGCTTGGATACGGAGGCCGCACACCGGCTTGCCGAGTGTGCGCCAATCAACAGCGGCCTGCCGCCTGTTGGCGGCAGAACCATTTCGCGGCGCGGGGCGAACAGCCAGCCCAGCATGGTCATGCTCCTTCGAAAAATTCGGCCGCTTGGACCGCCGCGACCCGTACCGTGTCACAAGCCCACGCGCGCTTGCGCAGCGTGGGCCAAGCAAAAACGCAACTTGCAATCAGAAACGTCCTTCGACGCGCCGCGCGTGCCCGGCTCGGCCGGACCGCCCCACTAGGAGATTGGGCGGCCCGGCGTCGCGGCGCGGCGGCAACCAACGCGGCGTACAAAACGCGGGACTCAAACTTCGGCTTGCAGGTCCACGACTGCGGGGCGGCCGCGCCCCGGACGGTTTGCCTTCAGCCACGCCTGCCTGCGCTTATGCTGCTCGAACAGGCAGAACTGGCCGCCCGTCAAATCCATCAATAGATCGACCAGATCGTCCGCGACGTTGTTCGCACCCGTGCAGTAGCGCCTCGCCTGTGACGTGGAGCACTTCAGCATTCGTCCCAATTGCGGGTAGCTGAGGCGCTCCCTTTGCCGCCAAGTCTCAAGGTCAATCGACATTGCGGCAACGAGCTTTGCCGAATCTCGGCAAGTCGTCAACCCGCAACCTGCCGCTTTTCGGCAACTTTGTGTCCAACCAAGTCTGCTATGTGTCGGAAAGGACGAAGCGAGGATCGATTCGCAATGGCAAAGAACGATAAGAACACCGTCGTGCGCGAACTTCGCGCCGAACACGGCTGGTCGATGGACGAGCTGGCCGAAAAGCTGGGGACAACCATCTCGACGGTCAACCGCATCGAGAAGGGCGAAACGCCGCTGATCTCGCATTGGGTCGAGGGCCTGGCCGCGGCATTCGGGCTTAGCGAGCGCCAATTGATCGAACGGCTGCTGGGGGAGCCGGCACCCGAGCCGCCGCACGGCATGGCCGAGTCGTCCGCGCGGCCCTACGTTCCTGCCGACGCGCCCGAACTCGAACGCATTCCGTTGAAGCCCGGCGAGGAACGTTGGACGATCCACGGCAACGACTTGTCGGCAATCGGGCTCAACGATGGTGACGTCGTGATCATCGACATGACGCAAACCGCCACGGATTCGATTGCGACCGGCGACGCGGCGGTCATTCAGGTGGTCGACTTGCGCGACTTCACAAAGGGCGCCACACACCTTCGGCAGTTTATCGAACCGCATCTCTTCATCCCTAATTCGTTACACGCAAACCCGGGACCGTGGTTCGACCGCCGCACGCAGGACGTGCGCGTCAAGGGCATTATCACAAAGCGGTATTCCACAGAATTTCGGCCGACCCGGCGCCCATGATCTTCATAATTTTCGTTTTACGGCAAATTAACCCTTGACGCCTTGCCGTTTTGCGGCAAACCTATCCTCATCAAACGGGGCCACACAGTGGCGAGATTGAGGCTGGGGTTTCATGATGCCGTTACAATTCAGCGCACGCAATAAATGTTCCGACGCCGCCGAGCAGGCGTTCGCCGATCAGGCCGCCAAGCGCGCGGCGGCCGAGCGCGCCAAGCGCGGCCAGCCGGACGCCGCGGCCATGCAGCGCCGCGCCAAGGAGATCACCGACGTAATGCTGCAGGCCGCCGTCGCGATCGAACTGATCGCCCCGTGGACGGCGCGGGTGAACGGCGTCAGCCGCCGCGCCTTGACGGACGCCGCCCAGCGCTTGCGCGACGAACTCTCGGCGCTGTCGTCGCTGCGCAGCGACCCCGCGGCCCGCCCGCTCGCCGTCTACGACGCGCTGCACGCGGCCGCCCACATCATGTCGGACGTGACGGCCTGGATCGGCAAGGCGCCGCTCAATCTACGCACGCAGTTCAACAGCGCCCACGTCGCCGTTCTGACGGAACTTAGCCACATCCGCGCCGGCCCGGCCGCGCCCTCGTCTTCCCGCCGCAAGCCGCCCCCGTAACCGGGCGGCGTCCTTTCCTCCCATGGCCACACCCGGCGCGCGCGGCGGTGCGTCGGCGGCCCACCTATCCCGTCACCTGAGAGAGGCGGACGGGCCCAGGCGGAGGACTTCGGAGGCGGGCAGCCGCACTGGCCGGTTTTCGAGTGTTTCGCGTCGACGCAGCATCTTTCGCAGCCGTTGGATGCCGCGCGTTTAGCGGGGGCCGCGAACCCTCCGCCTGGGAACTTTTTTAATTCTGGCGCCACACCCCGCAAGCGGGTGTGACGCTCCGTAACGAGATACGGCCTACCTAATTTTGTGCCGGAGTCTCCCCTACCAAACAAAGTGAACCCGCATGACCACCATAGAGAAAACCGAAGTCGTGCCCGGTGAGGACAAGGCTCGCGTCTACGGGCAGGTGCGCGACGCGGTTGGCGCCGAGATGGCCGTCCTCCCCATCGAAGTGCAGGTCGGCCTGCTGATCGAAACGACGGCGGCGCTGATGGCGACGATGACCGAGACCGGCAAGGGCGCGCCGCTGCACTTACTCAACTACGCGCGCGGCGAGATCGAGACGCAGTTCGTCGCCGAGTTGACCCGCCGCAGTCGCGCCCGCGAGCGCCGCTGCGGCCGCGAAGGCTAGTCACAGGAGTCGTATTGATGGCCAAAACCGAACCGGTTCCCACTTCGGAAGCCGACAACGTCGTGACGTTCCCGATCCCGCGCGCGCGGTTGCAGCGAATGCTGGAGCAACACGGCCGAACGCCGGCGGAAATCCGCGAGATCCTGCCGCTGCCGCCGCGTAAGCGCACCGCCAAGAAGGACGCAAAGCCATGAACTGGAACCAGCACATCGGCCGGCAGGTGGCGTCGGTGGACTACGAGGGCCCGCTCGGCGAGCGCACCTACACGCCGCCGCCGCGCTGCACGCTCGTCGTGCGGGACGACGACGCCGGCACGCGCGTCGCGCTTATCAACGAGGACGGCGTCGAGATCGGCGCCACGCCGACCGACAAGATTTTGTCGGTCGAGTGGGCCCCTGAACCGGAGGGCGTGGGGCAATGCGGCTGACCCCGGCGCAGATCTGGCGGCTGGCGTGCCTGTTCGGCACGGGCGCGGTCGCGTTCACGGTCGGCACCCGCCCCGACGGCACCCCCGCCCTCTTCGCCTGGCTTCCACACGACCTTGGGAAGTGTGGAGCAAAATCAAAATGACCATCCGCCCCATCATCTTCTCCGGTCCGATGGTCCGCGCGATCCTGGATGGCCGCAAGACGCAGACGCGGCGCGTGGTCAAGATACCGGCTCACCTCGACGCACGGCATGCGTGGGCAGACGCGGGTCTCGGTGCAGGCGGCTATCTTAAAGCGAACCGCCTGGATGACGACGAGGTGACGGAGCGCATCTACCCGTTCTGCGAAGTCAGCGACCTGCTTTGGGTGCGGGAAACCGTATGGCAAGCGTCTCCTTACCCTGGCACGCTACCAAGCGGCGAGCCCGATGAAAGTTCGCGGTGGTCATCGCGCCTCGTGTATTACGCATCGGACGGTAATCCGCCGAACTGCGGCAACAGGCACTATGGCCCCGACGGGCTCAGGAACGGGTCATTTGCAGCACCGGACCCTTATGCCGTTTGGCTGCGGCGACCCTCGATCCACATGCCCCGGTGGGCATCGCGGCTGACGCTGGCCGTCAGCGACGTGCGCGTCGAGCTGCTGCGCGACATCAGCGAAGACGACGCCGAGGCCGAGGGCCTAGCGCACATTTCCAAGGACGGCGGGTTCACCTGGAAATTCGGCATCCCCGACCGAGACGGCGAACCCGGCTCCGATGACGACGGCTGGGACTGGTCGCGGTGGTGCCTCGATCCGCGCCGCGCCTTCGCCGAGCTGTGGGACTCGATCAACGGTGCCAAGCCGGGGCGGGCTTGGGATGACAACCCGTGGGTCGTCGCGATCACTTTCACCCCGATCCACGCCAACGTCGACGACGTGGTTGCCGACCGCGTGGTCATAGCGTCAGCAGTGGCCGGGGAGCTTCCACACCGGCCTGCCGAGTGTGGAGCAAAGTCAAAATGACCAAAATCGAATGGACAGAGAAGACGTGGAACCCGATCGTCGGGTGCTCGATCTTGTCGCCGGGCTGCACCAATTGCTACGCGATGAAGATGGCGGCGCGCATTGAGGCTGCCGACGAAGCCGGGTTTCGCAAAGCCGTCGCGCACGCCGTCGAAACGAGTCCTTGGCCCGACGATTCCGATCATGAAAACCGCATCCGCGCCGAAATGAACAACGGCCGCGTGCCGTCTCACTATGCCGGGACGACGCAGGCCTCGAAGGCCGGGCCGGTGTGGACCGGCAAGGTCGCACTCGCACCAGAGCACATCCTGATGGAGCCGCTGAGGCGCAAAAAGCCGACGATGTACTTCGTCAACTCGATGGGCGATCTGTTCCACGAGGACATTCCCGACGAGTGGATCGACCGCGTCTTCGCGGTGATGGCGCTCTGCCCGCAGCACACGTTTCAGGTGCTCACCAAACGCAGCGCGCGGATGCTGGAGTGGGTGACTCGCGCTTCGCGCGCGACACTCCTCATGAACAGGCGGATCGATGGCGATAACGTCGTCGACACCGACGATTTTCTTGCGCGCCACATCAATCTTGCGGGCTCGTGGGGTCATCCAGAATGCGCGCGGATCTGGCCCCTCCCCAACGTCTGGCTCGGCGTCAGCGCCGAGCGCCAGCAGGAAGCCGACGAACGCATCCCCGATCTACTCGCGACCCCGGCGGCGGTCCGGTTCGTGTCGGCGGAGCCGCTGCTCGGACCTGTTGATTTTACTCGCCTGAATTGGATCGGTGGGCGTCGTCTCGACGCCCTGCAAAGCTACACCTCAGTGCCACTCGCTGATCCTGGCCATTGGCAGCACGAGCGGAATGACTTGCCAAGCCTAGACTGGATCATCGCCGGGGGCGAGTCCGGCCCCGGCGCCCGGCCGATGCACCCCGATTGGGTTCGCGCCATTCGCGATCAGTGCGCCGCCGCCGGCGTACCGTTCTTCTTCAAGCAGTGGGGGGGGTGGGCACCGCTCGGGGCGGCCTACACGGAAGACCCCGACGAAGAGCAGGCCATCATGGAGGCGCCAGACAACCGCAGCGGCAATATCTGCTGCATCGACACGGACGGATCAATGCCCGTCGACTACCGCTACAGCGGCGAGTACCAACCGCCTCCATCGGCGTGGTGGATGGAGCGGGTCCGCAAGTCGCGCGCCGGTCGGACTCTGGACGGCGTCACCTGGGACCAGATGCCGGACCCCGCAGCCCAGCGCAAGGAGGTGCCCGCGTGAGTATCTTCGACTCCTACCGCGTCGCGACGCGGTACCGCAATATGCGCCCGACACGCCGAAAAACCTACCGGCAAAAGCTGCGGGTGCTGAATCTCGAACGGCGAGGCAACGCGGCACCATGGGAACAGCACAAGTTCTACGCCCACGGCGACCCTCTGCCGCTCCACGTCGCAGGGTCGAACAAGCTCGTCGCGTTCGCTTGTCACCACTGCGGTCAAGTGCACTCGACCAAGTTTCTCGGGATTGAAACGGCCCGCCAGCGGGCATTGGAATGCTGCCGCCGCCCAGCGCGATGCGGTTGCGGCGCTTATTTGAAGACAACAGGGATGTTCTCCTGCGACGCCTGCTATGCCCGGAAAGAGTTTCTGACGGACCAGAAACGGGCGCGCAAGGCGCGGATCATTGAAGACGACGGTGAGCCAGTCTGGTCTCCGTGGGGCGCAGGGGAATGGGGGGACGGCTACTCATCGGATCTCGATGCGCACCTGCTCTCGGCGGAAGACGACGGTCTCGACCCGCCGCCCTTTGTCTGCGCCACGCGGCCCATGGTTGCCGAGGTCGACATCGAGGCGATCTACGAGCGGATCGCGGAAGACCAGCACGAGGATTTCGAGCCGTCCGATCTGCCCGGCTACGAAGCTCTCTGCCAGGCGATCCATGACTTCAACGCTCAGCAGCGTGTGACGTCTTTCGAGGCCGACTGGAGTCGTATCATCGTCGTGGACCAGGCACGGTTCAAAGCCTTCCTTGAAACGGATGCGAACGGCGTACCGGACCTCCGTTACACCCCTACCGACAAGCTCGGCGCACCGCCGCAAACAACCGATGCGATGCCGGATGTGGAGCTGTTCCTGGCCGGGGAGATTCCACATCGCGCCGCCGATGCACCAACGGAGAATCGTCCGGCGCCGGATGTCGCGAGCACCGCGAGCGATGGGCATCCGGAGGCGCAAAAACAGTGACCCTCCCCGCCAACCCCGGATCCTGGCCGCGCCTGATGCGCGCGGCGACCGCGGCGGCCTACGTCGACGAGAAAAGCGTCGAGGCCTTCCGCGCCGGCGTCGGCGTGCTCTATCCTCAGCCCATCACCATCCAGGGCAAGGGACAGAGATGGCTACGCGAGGATCTGGACGCGGCGATCGAAACGCTGGCGGGCCGGGCGGCGCCGGCAGCAGACGCGGCGGCGCGCCACGGCGAGACAGCCGACGCCGCCGACTGGTTATAACGGTGGACCTGCCCGCGCACGTCCAGGCGAAGGCGCTGAAAAGCGGCCGCATCGCCTATTATTGGAGCCCGCACAACCGCGACGTGGCGGCCGGGCTGCCGCTCAAGCGCGAAGCGCTCGGGACCGACATCGAGGCCGCCGCCCAGCGCGCCCGGGCGCTCAACGCCGGTTTGCAGGCGTGGCGCGACGGCCGGGGCGGGTCCGCACCGGATCTCGGCCCGCCGCGCGGATCGCTGCGCTGGGTCGCCCACCTGTATTTCACCGAGACGCGGGATTTCGCGCGCGTCAGCGCCCGCTCAAAGGCCGACTACCGCCGCGAGATCGACCTCCTGCTCGACGTGCCGCTGGAAAAGCGCGCAGGCACCGTCGGCGATGTGCCGGTCGCCGCCTGCTCGCCGCGCTTCGTGGACAAGGTTTACGACCGCCTGCTCGTCGGGCCCCGGGGCCGCCGGCCGCGCCAGGCCAACTTGTGCGTGGCCCGGTTCGCGCGCGCCTGGGATGCGGTCGCACGGATCGAGCCGCAGGTGATGCCGGGGGAAAATCCGTGGCGCGGAGTCGTGAAGGAGTCGACGGGCCGCGAGAAACCGGCGGCCACGCGCGCGCAAGCCTACGCGCTGTCGGCGGCCATCCGCGCTGCAGGGCATCCGCAGCTCGCGCTGGCGCCGGTCGTGTGCTTCGAGTGGATGCAACGGCCCGAGAACGTTCTCGCCGGGCACCTGACGTGGGCGCACTGGAAGCCGGCGCACCGGCCGGACGCGGTGCAGATCCACCACCACAAGACGGGCGAGCGTGTGTGGCACGGGCTGTCGGACGGCGACGGGCCGCTACACCCGGAGGCCGAGGCGCTGATGGACACGACCGAACGGCTTGGCATCCCGGTCGTGCTTTACCGGCCGGCGCGCGGGCCGGAGGGCGCGGACGGGCAACGGGCGCCGCGGGCATACACGTTCCGGCACGCGCGCGCGGTGGTGCGCAAGGCTGCGGCGGCGGCAGGCCTGCCGGACTGGCTGACGCTGGATGCCTGCCGCCACGGCGGACTGACGGAGCTGGGGGACGCGGGGCTGACGGAGTCGGAAGAGATGTCGATCTCGGCGCACGCGACGCCGGAGGCCAAGCGGCGCTACGTCAAGCGCACGGAGTCGCGACGTCTATCGGCGGCCCGGAAGCGGCGGGCGTGGATCGAAAAACAGGCCGGGCGACAGAATGCGCCGGAGACAGCGCGACAGAATGGAGGCGAGGCGAATGGCTAAGTTGTTGAAACGATTGGTCGGGGCGAGGGGATTCGAACTCCTGACCCCCTGCTCCCAAAGCAGGTGCTCTACCAGGCTGAGCTACGCCCCGACATCGTTGCCTCGCGATTCCGGCTGACGATAGGTGACCTCTCCGGGCGGTCAGGTCAAGAGCGACGTGCGACGCATGTAAATGCGACGCGGCTAAGTACGGCGATGCGATTCCACGCCATGCGGAAAAGCTACAGCGCGGCCGGCGCGGCCACCGGCTCAGCGCAGCCCCTTGCTGTCAGCGTTGAAAGTGGGCATGGCGAACGCGGTCGCCGGGAGAGATTTTGAGGCGGCGCGCTTCGCCGCCGGCAATCTCCAAAACCGCCGCGACGGCCGCTCCCGACTCAATGATGCGTTCCGAAAACGGCTCCGTCATCGCCTCGATACGATGGATCGTGCCATCCGACTTGATGAACAGCATGTCGAGCGGGATGTAAGTATTCTTCATCCACATGCTGACCGGCTGCTCGCCCTCGTAGGGGAAAAGCATGCCGCGCAGCGGCGCCAGCTCGCGCCGGAACATGAGGCCCAGCGCTTTCTGGCGCGCCGAACGGGCAACCTCGATGCGGAATTTGAGAGGCTCGGCACCATCGCCACGCTCGATCGACAGCTCCTCCAATCCACTGTTTTTAGCGGCTGGAGCCGTTGTCTCGGCCACCGCCGGGTGGTTCACTGGCGGCAGGACGGTCGCGATGGCGGTGAGGAAAAGCACGGTCGCGATCCAGCCCGACGCAAGGACCCGGCACATGACGCCACCGCGTATTGTAAACGCGCTCAGGGCCGTGTTGACGGCCCTGAACGTTGTTTTCGAATTCATCAGAGGGTTGGTGACCCAATCGCCGCGCTTAGTGCGACGAGGGGAAGCCGCTCGCCGGCTGCACCCCATCGGGGCGCAATTCGGCTGCCATGCAGCCTTTTTCACCATAGCCATAACGTACCTGTACGATCTGCCCCGGACGCAGCTCGGTGAAGCCGAAGCGGCGAAGGGTTTCCATATGACAGAAGATGTCAGGCGTACCCTCGCCACGTGTCAAGAAGCCAAAACCGCGGACGCGGTTGAACCACTTGCACACAGCACGTTCCCAATCGCTTTCGGGCTGCACGATGACGTGCGTGCGCTGAGGAAGCTGGCTGGGATGGATAGCCGTCGATTCGTCCATCGACAGGATGCGAAAGGCCTGCAGCCCTTTCGGGCGCTTCATGGCCTGGCAGTGGATACGGGCACCCTCGTAGGCAGTCTGATAACCGCCCGCCCGAAGACAGGTCACATGCAGAAGGATGTCACCCAGGCCGTTGTCGGGTACGATGAATCCGTAACCCTTTGAGGCGTCGAACCACTTGATGGAACCGGCGACTTCGAAGACTTCGAGACCGGCCTTCTGTAGGTTCTCCAGCGTTTCCTCGCTCGACAACTCTGCAATGTCGAAATCAGGAGGAAGAGTTGAATCAGCCATGAATGCCCCCGCGTACTTGGCTTTACGTTGCTACGATACTTTTGATTACCCCCCGGCAGCTACCGTTAGACTTGCCCTCTCCCGATCTGCCGCCGTGAAGTGAATCGAACATACCATGCTTCTCGGGAAGCGGAAGAGTGAAATTCGTCAACTCTCCGAAGTGATCCACATATGCCGCTCAACGGTGGATAACGCACCCGCGAAACGCCAATCAACGCTTTGTTTTAAATGAACTTTTTCTAGCTTCGATTCGCCCACTGCATATTCCGCCGCGCGACAAGTTGCGCACTGAGTTTCGGACGGCGCACGCAAATCGGGCAGGAATATGGACGGATACCGCCGCCGATATCGAGCGCGAATCACAACCCTCTCCAGGGATAAAGGCTTGGTTCTTTCAATGGGTGCGGCGGAGGTACTAAACGTGCATCAATAAAACGCGACAACAGACGCCCGCTGCTTTTCGGAAGTCTGCAAAACAGATTTGCCCGCGAAGTTTCTTCGGAAAACAATGTTGGCGAAATGCATGGAATCTCGACGTGCTTGGAGTGCCGCTCGCATGCCGGCTGCGCGCTTCGCATCCGAACGGCACCGGCAGACCTTCGAGCGGGGTGCCCGGCGACGCGATCGACCCGCTGTTGACTTGCTGACGGTCCGGGATCACGTCAGGAACGTGTCCGGCAATGTCCGGCCACCTTAAACTGCTGCCAACGCACCATGGTCAGCATCAACATCGAGCGCCCGCCGATACTTCCCTCAGCACGGCGGGACCGGAGGTAAAGCACATGCGCTATCTGCACACAATGGTCCGTATTCGCGATGTGGACGAAAGCCTCAATTTCTACTGCAAGGTGCTCGGGATGCGGGAGATGCGGCGCGTCGACAGCGAAACCGGGCGTTTTACGCTGATTTTCCTCTCCGCCCCGGAAGACCGGAGGCGCGCGGCGGACGAGAAGGCGCCGCTCCTTGAACTCACACACAACTGGGATCCTGAAGAGTACTCTGGCGGCCGCAACTTTGGGCACCTCGCCTTCGAGGTCGACGACATCTACGCCACCTGCCAGCAGATCGCCGATGCCGGCGTGACCATCAACCGGCCGCCTCGCGATGGCCGCATGGCATTCGTCAAATCGCCGGACGGCATCTCCATCGAGCTCTTGCAAAAGGGCGAAGCGCAGGAACCGCGCGAGCCGTGGGCCTCTATGTCGAACACTGGAAGCTGGTAAGGCCGCCTTTGTTACCGCATTGCGGGAGGCTGACCAAGCTGGCTGGAACCTCCCGCAATCCGGTCGCTTGCAGGGTCGCAACCGGGCGTCCTGCAAGTCTGTGCCTCGCCCTGCTTACTGCGGTGCAGCAAGGTGTCGGCAATGTAATAACCTAACAGAAACAGTATTACATCAAGTTCCTATTCGTATTTTACCTGTTATATCGTTTCATCTTGAAAGCCTAATGCCCTGGATCAGAATTTTTACTTCCGAAAACACAGATAATCTGACTTCTTGAGCTTGAAACGCAGGCACTAAGGTGCTTATTAACGGTCATGTTGACACCGCGCAGTTCGGCAATCGTTCGAAAGGCGAGACGGTGTCGGCAACGAATAAACAACGTATCCAAGGATAGGAGATACCCATGAAAGTCTGGAACAAGCCGCAGGTTCGTGAGCAGGAAGTCGGCCTCGAAGTCACCAGCTACCTGCCGGCCGAAATCGACGTCATCTAACTTGTGACGTTCTGATTGCTACGCATGCTCCAACGCATGCTGGGGCGGTGGTCGACTTCGGCCACCGCCTTATTTATTCGCGGTCGGCGGCCTCACCGATGTGACCTCCGCCGCGGGGCATATGACAGGCTCCGCTGGTCCGGAGCCGGAAACGAACCGGACAATCGATGCTGATCAAAGTCCTCGGCGCTGCCGCTGGCGGCGGTTTTCCGCAATGGAACTGTAACGGACGGATGAGCGCGCGTGTGCGCTCAGGCGAAGCCGGACTGGCGGCGCGCACGCAGTCGTCTCTGGCGGTATCCGCCAATGGACGCGACTGGGTGCTGCTCAACGCCTCCCCAGACCTGCGCCAGCAGATCAACGACAACAAAGAGCTTTGGCCCGACCGCGAGGGCGGTCTGCGCAACAGCCCGATCAAGGCGGTCGTCCTGACGAATGGCGACGTCGACCACGTAATCGGCCTCGTCAACCTCCGCGAAGGGCAGCCCTTCACGCTCTATGCGTCCAACCGCGTGATGGCGACGGTGAACGACAATTCCGTTTTCAACGTTCTCAACCCCGAGAAGGTGACGCGGCAAATCCTCGAACTCGGCACGCCGGTGGCGCTGAAAGGCGACGGGCGCGCGTTGGGGCTGACCATCGAGGCTTTCGACGTGCCCGGCAAAGTGGCGCTGTACCTGGAAGACGCTTCAAAGGGCGACAGTTTCGGCACCGAGTCCGGCGACACCATTGGCCTGAAAATCACCGAGGATGCGACCGGCAAGACATTCTTCTATGTGCCGGGGTGCGCGGACGTCGATGCGCCGCTCGCCGAACGTCTGGGCGGCGCGGCGCTCGTTTTCTTCGACGGCACACTTTTCACGGACGACGAAATGGTTGCCCAAGGTCTTTCGCAGAAGACCGGCCAGCGAATGGGCCACATCTCGATGTCGGGCCCGGATGGTTCGATGGCCCGCTTCGCCGATCTCGGAGTCGACCGGAAGATCTACGTCCATATCAATAATTCGAACCCTGCTCTCGATGACAACTCGGCGGAACGCAAGGCCG
Organism: Filomicrobium sp.; assembly: GCA_965226995.1. Classification (GTDB taxonomy): domain Bacteria; phylum Pseudomonadota; class Alphaproteobacteria; order Rhizobiales; family Hyphomicrobiaceae; genus Filomicrobium. Next base: position 146,539 of record CBDDFK010000004.1, on the reverse strand, counting down.
TCGAAGCCGCGGGCTGGGAAGTGTCATTCGACGGCATGGAGGTCCGACTATGAGCTACGCCAATCCATTGAAGCCGGGAATTCCCAGCGAGCCCATGAGCCGGGAGGAATTCGAGGCCGCGATCCGCGCCGTCGGAGCGGAGCGCTATCACGATAAGCATCCCTTCCATAAGATGCTGCATGGCGGACAGCTTCAGAAGGAGCAAGTCCAGGCCTGGGCGCTCAACCGTTACTGCTATCAGAGCGCGGTGCCGCGCAAGGACGCGGCGCTCATGTCGCGCGTTCACGATACCGAATTGCGCCGCGAATGGATGCACCGCATCGTCGACCATGACGGTTACGGCGAAGAACCCGGCGGCATCGAGCGCTGGCTGGTCCTGACCGACGGGCTCGGTCTCAACCGCAGCTACGTGGAAAGCATGCGCGGCGCGCTTCCCGCCACGCGCTTCGCCGTGGAAGCCTATGTCCGTTTCGTCCGCGAAGAGCCGCTCGTGGTCGCGGTTGCATCGTCATTGACGGAACTCTTCGCGCCGAAGATCCACAAGGAGCGGATCGCCGGCATGCTCGAGAACTACGACTTCATCGACGACCACGTGATGGCCTACTTCAAGCGGCGCTTGAACCAGGCCCCGCGCGATGCCGACTTCGCGCTCGAGTACATCAAGCAGCATGCGCAGAACCGGCACGAGCAGGAAGCCTGCGTCGAAGCCGTCCGCTTCAAGTGCAACGTCCTGTGGGTGCAGCTCGACGCGCTCTATCACGCCTATGTCGACGGGCACATCCCGCCCGGCGCGTTCCGTCCGGGGGAGCCCAATGAGTGACGCGACGAAGCCGAGCCGACTGATCGTCAAGGCCGAAACCGTGCCGAAACTGCCGCGGCACATCAAGCTGCGGCACGACCCGGGCCGCGGGCGCTGGATCATCCTGGCGCCCGAAAGGGTCTTCGAGCCAGATGAAACCTCAGTCGAGGTCCTGAGGCGCTGCGACGGCGAGCGCGATGTGGCGGCAATCGCCGCCATGCTCGCCGACGAATACCAGGCGCCTGCAGACGTGATCCTCGCGGACATCATCGAGATGCTGCAGGACCTCGCAGACAAGGGAGTCGTAAAATCATGACCGACGCCACCACGACACTACATTCCGAAGATGCGACCGAGGCGCAGAACTGCGCCCGCGCTCCCGTCGGTCTGCTGGCCGAGCTAACCCACCGCTGCCCGCTGCAGTGCCCCTACTGCTCGAACCCGGTGGAGCTCGAACGGGTCAACACCGAGCTGTCGACCGAGGACTGGCAGAGCGTGATGCGTCAGGCCGCCGAACTCGGCATCCTGCAGATCCACCTATCCGGCGGCGAGCCAACCGCGCGCCGCGACCTGGAAGACATCGTCAAGGTTGCCGCGGAGGCCGGCCTCTACCAGAACCTCATCACCGCCGGCGTTCTCCTGAAGCGCGACCGGCTGGAAAAGCTGCGCGACCTCGGCCTCGACCACGTGCAGCTTTCCATCCAGGACGTGGACCCCAAGAACGCCGACCGTATCGGCGCGTACAAGGGCGGCGCGGAGAAGAAGCACGAGGTCGCCCGCTGGGTGCGCGAACTCGATATGCCGCTCACGATCAACGCGCCGCTGCACCGCCAGAACATTCATAACCTGCCGGCGATCATCGACTACGCCGTCGAGGTCGGTGCGGGCCGTCTGGAAGTCGCGCACATCCAGTATTACGCCTGGGCGCTGAAAAACCGCGCGGCACTGATGCCGACGCGCGAAGCGTTCATGAAGACCGTCGAGATCGTCGACGAGGCCAAGGAGCGGCTGAAAGGCATTCTCGTCATCGACTTCGTCGTGCCCGACTACTACGCGAAGTATCCCAAGCCCTGCATGGGCGGCTGGGGCCGCGGCATCATCAACGTGACGCCTTCGGGCCGGGTGCTGCCGTGCCACGCCGCCGAATCGCTGCCGGGCCTCGAGTTCGACAACGTCCGCGACCGGCCGCTCGCCGACATCTGGCTCAACGGCCAAGCGTTCCAGAAATATCGCGGCACCGACTGGATGAATGAACCCTGCCGTTCGTGCCCGCGCAAGGAGATCGACTACGGAGGCTGCCGCTGCCAGGCCTTCGCGCTGACGGGCGACGCAGCGAATACGGACCCGGCGTGCTCGCTGTCGCCGCTCCACGATGAATGGGCGCGGGTCGCCGGCGAAGAATCGCATAAGGAAGCGCCGGAATTCGTTTACCGCCGGATGGGCAAGACGCCGGAACCGGCCGACGCGAGCTGACGTTGATCAGCGTAAGAATGGCCGGCCTTAGTCCAAGGGCGCGCCGGCCATTCGTCTGTGGCTGATCCGGAACAGGCGGAATGTCGTTTCGTATCAACAGAATAGAGAAATACCTGATCTTCCACGAGGGGCAGATTCAGGGCCTGTTCACAAAGGTCTTGCCACAGTCCCCATGGATCATGTTATTCGCATATGCCGTGCAACCAGAACCTGCTCAATCGAGGGAGAACGTCTTTCCTATGCTCAGAACTCTGATCGCCGCCGCCCTGATCGCCGCTGTTCCGACCGTGGCTTCCGCCCAGGACGCGAAAAAGGGTGAAAAGGTCTATCGCAAGTGCAAGGCCTGCCACGCTATCGACAAGCCGCAGAACAAAGTCGGCCCGCATCTCGTGGGTGTTGTCGGCCGCGCTGCCGGCAGCGTCGAAGGCTACAACTACTCGGACGCCATGAAGAGCTCGGGTCTGACCTGGGATGACGAGACGCTGAGTAAGTACCTCGAAAAGCCGAAGGATGTCGTTCCCGGCACCAAGATGATCTTCGCCGGTATTCGCAAGGAAGATCAGCGCGCCGACCTGATCGCCTACCTGAAGGAAGCCGGTAAGGCTGAGTAAGCCTTACAGGCAACCGTCGAACCAGACAGAAACGCCGCGCGAGCATTCGCGCGGCGTTTTGGTTTTGGGATGCTCGGGTTCGTGCCGTGTCCGGGGAGATCTGCTCCCCGGCACGATCAACGGATGCCAGCGGGCTCGTTAGCGGATGCCGGCGGCGCGGGCGCGCTTCGAGGAGACGTAGCCGGCCTTGACGAGCGCCTTGACGCAGCGGTTCGAGATCTTCGAAGCGTTCGAGCGGAAGCAGGTGCGGACGCCGGGGCTCGAAGGCGAATGCTGCGAGCAGTAGGACAGGTAATCGCCGATGCAGGCGCGCTTGACGGAGGCGCTGACCGCGAAAGCGCTGGAAGCCGAGAGGGAAACGAGGGCGGCGGCGGTGAGGGCGATGGCGAATTTCATGGCGGCGTTTCCGAGCTGGGTGTTGGCTGTTTTCCGCGGCGTTCCGTGCCGCTGTTGAAAACAACCTACGCCCCGCCCCCGGTTGGCGCTGTTCCCGGCGATACGGGCAGGAGTCTTTCTTGGGCGCTTCGGATGCCCACTTTCGCGCGCACACTCGGCAAGCCGGTGTGCGGCCGCATCCGCGCCCTGACAATCCTCCGCAAGTGTCCTTCGGATGCCCTCGGCCGCTTCAATAGCGCACACTCGGCAGGCCGGCGTGCGGTTGTGCGACGCACACTCGGCAAGCCGGCGTGCGGCTGACCCGGCGCCTGACGATCCTTCACGGCGGACTATGGACACCCCCCGACCGCCCCATCTCCTCCCGTAATCCCCGCGAAGGCGGGGATCCGGCCACGGTGCGCTGGAAACGACCGGTGCCGCCCAGCCCCCCGCGTGGACAGGCCCCGGCCTTCGCCGGGGTGACGGTGGTGTGCGCCGCGCCGGTGCCAGTTGAAACCACCGCTATCGCTTTGCGCCGGGACGGAGAAGGAAGCGCAGGGCGCAGGCCTCCCGGTGGCCGGACCCGTCGCCGCGGTGAGGTGTGAAACGACCGGTGCTCCGCGGGCTTCGCCTCGCCAAAACCGATCAGGCTCGCGTTTTAGCGCTTCAGGTCTAGGTCGAAGCGCTCCAGGCCGCATCCGCGCCCTGACGATCCTTCACGGCGGACTATGGACACCCCCCGACCGCCCCATTTTCTCCCGTCATCCCCGCGAAGGCGGGGATCCGGCCACGGTGCGCTGGAAACGACCGGTGCCGCCCAGCCCCCCGCGTGGACAGGCCCCGGCCTTCGCCGGGGTGACGGTGGTGTGCGCCGCGGCGCGCTCACCCGTTCGACCGCAACAGTTCAAGCAATCGGGTCGATGCCTTCGCGGTCGACGGTGGCCAGCCATTCGCCGACGCTCCGGCCGTCGATCTCCAAATCGGGGCGGAGTTCCGCAAGTGGCGCCAGGACGAACGCCCGCTTGGTAATCTGCGGATGCGGCAAGGTCAGTATATCGCCCGCGATCTCAACATCGCCATAGACGAGAACGTCGAGGTCGATGATGCGCGGCCCCCACTTCTCGATGCGTCGGCGGCCCATCTCGGTTTCCACCTGCAGGCAGCGGCCCAAAAGGTCGTGCGGGGACAGCGACGTGTTTACCAGCATCGCGCCGTTGACGAACCAGTCCTGATCGGTGTTGCCCCATGGCGGAGTGCGGTAATTGCGGGAGCGGCGGATGAGCGTCACTTCCGGCGTCGCCGTCAAGCGCGCGACCGCCTCATCGAGGTTGGCAATCTTGTTGCCAATGTTCGACCCAAGGGCGACGACGGCTTCTGCGGTCGTGCCGGAAAACTGTTCGTTGTCGTTCACAGTCGGGGCTCCAGAGGCCGCTTCTCGCGAAGGGCAGGGATGCAGGCGGCACCGGGGGGGGGGGTACCCGGCGCGCAACGCGGAGGCGCGGATGAGGACGGTGCTGGCCGCGCACCGCCTTCACCAACGGTGCCTCAGTCGTACTTGATATAGGAAAAGCGCAGGTCGTCCGACGGGGTTCCTTCCAGCGAATGCTCGCTCTCACGTCCCGGCTGCCAGCCGACCACCTCTTCGATTTTCTTGGCCAGATGCAGGTCTTTATCGGTAATCCCCTTGGCCGAATGGGTCTGCAGGCGAACCTCGACCCAGGCGTAAGACGCCGTAATGTCGGGGTGGTGCCAGGCGGCTTCAGCGAGGTGGCCCACAGTGTTGATCACCATCAGCGTGCTTTTCCAGCTCGACGTCTTGTACGTGCGCCGCACCCAGCCGTCCTCGAGCCGCCACTTGGGCAGGTTTTCGTTGAGCCAACCTGTGACTTCGGCTTCGCTCAGCGCTTTTTCGCGATCGCTCATGTTGCCCTCTTTGCCGGTTTGATGAACATTGGCGTTCTTCATCCGTTGAACCTACGCGACACACGAGAGTAGAGGCAAATGCCGACCGTGCCGGAATTCGCTGCCAAAGCAGCCGAAGCCCGCTCGCGCCTTCGCGAGGCGGTCCGCGTGACCGCTCCGGCGCGCCTGCACCTCGGCTTTCTCGACCTCAACGGCAATCTCGGACGACGGTTCGCTTCGGTGGGGATGGCAATCGATCAGCCCGCCACGCAATTGACCCTGTCGCATGCGGGTACGGACACCGATAGCGTGACGGGCCTCGAGGCCGCGCGCGCACGAAAGGCACTGTCCCGCTTCAAAGCCGAACTGGGCCTTGCCACCGGCTACCGGCTCGACGTTCAGCGCGCCATCCCGGCTCATGCGGGTCTGGGATCCGGCACGCAGCTCGCCATGGCCGTCGGCGGGGCGCTGGCGCGTCTCGATGGGCTCGAAACGGAAATGCGGGCGCTCGGCGAATTGCAGAACCGCGGTGCGCGCTCGGCCATCGGCCTCAATTCATTCGAACGCGGCGGCTTCGTTGTCGACGGCGGACGCGGCGGACAGGACCATGCGCCGCCGGTCCTGTCGCGGCTGGCTTTTCCCGCCGCATGGCGCGTGTTGCTCGTCATGGACCCGAAACGCACGGGCGTTCACGGGGATACCGAACGCCGTGCCTTCGAGGAACTCGCCCCCATGGGAGAGGCGGTCAGCGCCGAGCTGTGCCGGGTGACCGTTATGCGGCTATTGCCGGCGCTGGCGGAAGGCGACCTCGAAGCGTTCGGTGAAGCGGTGAGCCTCATCCAGCGGCGCAATGGCGAATATTTCTCGGATGCTCAGGGCGGCGGCATATGGTCGAGCCCGAGGGTGGAGGCCGTGGTCCGGCGACTGGCGGACCTCGGCGCCGTCGGAATCGGCCAGAGTTCCTGGGGACCGACAGGGTTCGCTTTCGTGGCATCTCCCGCCAAAGCCGCCGAACTGCGCCAGGCGGTCGCCGCGGAAGTGACGGCGGCCGGGCTTGAAATCGCGATCACGCGCGGTCGCAATCAAGGCGCTCTCATCGAAACCATCGATGCCAGCGACGCAGCCGTTCTCTCGGCCACCAACTGAGGCGGCAAGCCGTGGCGGCGATGCGCGTAAGCAACGGCTACCCGTTCGGATAGGACCGCCGTGACCAATTCGACTTTCTGGCAATAATTTCTGGCCTTGGCGCGGGGGCTGCTTCTATAAGGCGGGCATGCGGATACCTGACGCGCCGGCAGAGCTGCGCGGAACACGCAAGACAGCCAATAAACCGAAAAAAGGGAGACCTTTATGAGCCAGGCCACGCCGATCCTGCATATGTTTGCACCGCAGAAGCACATGAGCCCGTTCGATGTGAACATGGCCGCAGACGCCGGCTTCAAGGTCATCATTCCCTACATCAACGTCGAACTCGATGAAGTGCGCGCGCTCGTGCAGGACGCCATTTTCTCGCGCCCGCCGGACTACGGCAAACGCACCGGAGTCTTCATCGGCGGCAAGGATGCCTTGCTCGCCCTCGACATGATGAAGGAAGCCAAGGAAGCCCTCGTGCCGCCCTTCGAACTCTCGACGTTCGCCGACCCGGCGGGATCCTTCACCACGGCAGCCGGCATGGTCGCCTGCGTCGAAAAGGTTCTGAAAACCAAGCACAACCGTTCGCTCGAAGGCACAACCGTCACCGTGTTCGGCGCCACCGGCGTGGTCGGCTTTGCTTCCGCAGTCATTTCAGCGCTTGAAGGCGCGAAGGTGAAAATGGTCGCGCACCGAGGCTTCGAGCGCGTCGTCAACACCTCGAAGGCCGCCAAGGAACGTTTCGATGTCGACCTTGAGCCGGTACCGGGTGAAACGCCAGATCAGAAGGCGGCGCTCATCAAGGACGCGGAGGTCGTTTTCGCCGCCGCCGCGGCCGGTGTGACGGTCCTCAGCGCCGACGAACTCAAGACCTGCGAGAAGCTGCTCGTCGCCGCCGACGTGAACGCGGTGCCGCCGGCCGGTGTCGAAGGCATGGAGCTCATGATGAACGGCGACCCGCTGCCGGGCTGCCAGCAGGCGCTCGGCGTCGGCCCGCTGACCATCGGCGACGTGAAGTACAAGACCGAATCCGGCCTCTTCACGCGGATGATCAACGCGACCGAGCCCGTCCATCTCGACTTCCGCGACGCCTTCAAACTGGCCCGGTCGTTCGTCGCGTGAGCGGGCAGGCCATACTGATTGCAGCTCTGTCGGGCCGGGCGCTTGCAGCCTCGGCCCGGCGGGCGGGTTATGAGCCCTTCGTCGTCGACGGCTTCGGCGACGCCGATACGGCGAGCTTAAGCGCGGAACTGCGCGTCGCGCCCCAGGTGCTCCGTCGCGGTTTCACCGCCAAGTCCCTGCTGCCGCGGCTCGATGAGGTCACCGAGGCAGCCTTGTGCGAAGGGCACATCCCCATGGGGATCGTCCTTGGCGCAGGCTTTGAGGACCGGCCGCGGCTTATCGAGGCGATCTCCCGTACGCAACAGCTTCTGGGCTGTCCGGCGCAGAGCGTGTTCGCATGCAAGGATCCCGGCACGTTCTTCAATATGCTGGGTGACAAGGGCGTCCGTTTTCCCGAGACGCGGCTCGAACCGCCGGCGGCCGAGGAGAGCGCGGGTTGGCTGTCGAAGCGCATCGGCGGAAGCGGGGGACGTCATGTCCGGCGGATGAGCGAAAGCCGCGCCGGGCGACGCCTTCGCTATTATCAGCGCGAGGTCGCTGGGACCGTCGTTTCGGCGACGGCACTGGCCTCCCTGCTGGGCGCGGCGTTCGCCTTCGCGCAGCCGTGGTGCGCTCCGGCTGAGCGCGAGCCTTTCCGCTACGGCGGCATTGTCGGGATCGACGAACTCGACGCCGATCTCGAGGCCCGCCTCATCGATATCGGTCGCAGCCTGATTGCATCGCTGGCGCTGGTCGGCCTCGTTTCCTTCGACTTCATCGTCGACGACGCGGGCGAAATCCACCTCATTGAGGTCAATCCCCGGCCCGGCGCTTCGCTCGATATCTTCGACGACGACGCCGGAACGCTGTTCGCCGCGCACGTCGCCGCCTGCACCGGGCGGGACGGCGTGGCGCTGGTGCAGGCAAAGTGGCGCCCGCGCCCGCGCGCGGCAGCCTATCTCTATGCCGATGCCGGCCCCGTTTCGATTGCGCGCGAGGACTGGCCGGACTGGGTAGCGGATCGGCCGGTCGCCGGTAGCAAGATACCCGCCGGCGCGCCGGTCGCGACCGTGATCGGCGAGGGTGCGAATGCCAGGGAAGCCGCGCAAAGCTGCCGCGAGCGGCTGGATCAACTCGCGGCGCTGCTATACGAAAGACCAAGCGGCGCCTAAGCCGTACGGAAACAACAATCGCCAGGGAGCCCAAGAATGCATGCCGCCACCCGCGCCGGCCTCAGCGTCAATGCCAATGCCTGCCGTATCGTCCAGCGGATCGTCGCCGGGGCGGATGCCCTTCGCTGCGCCGTATCGACCGGCGAAGGCGGCGAACGCCAAATCGACTGCGGCGCAGCCCGGCCAGGTTCGCTCGAACTGGGGCGCCTCCTGGGTGAGATCTGTATGGGCGGGCTCGGCACGGTTCAGATCGCGGGCAGTTCGACCGTCGACAAGTGGCCGCTCAGCGTCATGGTGCACGCTTCAGAGCCGGTGATTTCCTGCCTGGGCAGCCAGTATGCCGGCTGGACCATACACGAGGAGGCATCCGGCTTCTTCGCGCTCGGTTCCGGCCCGGCGCGCGCTCTATCCCGGGTCGAGGAGCTGTACAAGGAACTCGGCTACGCCGATACCCACGACGAAGCCGTGCTCGTCATCGAAGGGGACCAGCCGCCGCCGTCGAGCGTCGCCCGCATGGTCGCGAATGCCTGCGGCGTTCCCACGAAGAACCTGACGATCCTGTTCGCGCCGACGTGGAGCCTCGCCGGCACGGTCCAGATCGGAGCGCGGGTCCTCGAGGTGGCGCTGCACAAGGCGCACGAACTGCACTTCCCGCTCGAGAACATCAAGGACGGGTTCGGGACAGCGCCGCTGGCCCCGCCGATCCCCGACTTCGTTAAGGCGATGGGCCGCACCAACGATGGGATCATCTACGGGGGCCGCATTCAGCTCTTCGTGACCGGCGATGACGCCGCCGCAAAGGATCTCGCCGAGAAGCTGCCGTCGTCGGGATCGCCGGCCTATGGCAAGCCGTTCGCGGAGATCTTCGCGGAGGTCGAGGGTGACTTCTACAAGATCGACCCCATGCTGTTCTCGCCCGCTCTCGTCACCGTCTCGAACCTGGATACCGGCGCTTCCTTCCATGCTGGAAAACTCGCCCCCGACATCGTCGACGCCAGCTTCTCCTGAAGCCTCGGCGCCTGACGAGAATGCGACGGCCGACCATACCCCCCCGCAACTCGCGCTCTTCATCGAAGAGGGTGGCGGTGACTGGCATGCACGCCGTCTTGCCGACGCCCTCGAAGCGCGGGGGGCACGGGTCGTCACGACGACTCTGAAGGCCTGCGCCTTCGATACGGAATTGCCGTTCGGCATCGATATCCCGGGCTTCGATGGCCGATTGCCGGACGGCGCGTTCGTGCGGGCGATTTCCAAGGGCTCGCTGGAGCAGATCACGCTCAGGCTGGGAATTCTCCACGCGCTCGACGCGCTCGGCGTCCGCGTATGGAATAGCGCCCGCGTCATCGAGCGCTGCGTCGACAAGTCGACGGCGACATTCCTGTTCCAAATTGCCGGACTGCCCGTGCCGCGGACCCGCGTGGCCGAAGGCTTCAACGCCGCGTCGTCGTATGCCGAAGGGCGATTGCCCCTGGTGCAAAAGCCGCTGTTCGGTTCGCAAGGCAACGGCGTGACGCGTATCGACCAGTCTGGCGATCTGCCCGGCGAGGACGCGACCGGCGGCGTCTACTACCTGCAGCGCTATCTTCGCTCGGCGGACGCGACCGATTTCGCCGACATCCGCGTCTTCGTTTCCGGACGCCGGATCGTTTCGGCCATGGCGCGCCAGGGGTCGCATTGGGTGACGAACGTCCATCAGGGCGGACGTCCGGCGCGCATCGATCTCGACGACGATGCCGTGCAACTGGCGCTGGCCGCGGCTCGTGCCGTCGGTGCCGATTACGCCGGCGTCGATCTCATCGCGGACGAGACCGGCCGGCTGGTCGTCCTGGAGATCAACTCCAACCCGGCCTGGAAGGGTCTGCAATCGCTCACGGAAACGGACGTGGCGGCGGCCCTCGCGGACGATTTCCTCGCGGCGGTGCGCCATCGGATGGCTGAGCGCGTGGCGGCCCAATCGAGGCCGGAGGCGGCGCTGTGACAAACTATCCGCTCGCCCCGGATGCCATCGCGGGCGCTTTCGTCTCTGCTTGCCAGGGTGAACTGACCGCGCTCAAGCCGGGGAACGTGCATATCCATGCCGGCGGTCACGACATGGAAGTTCGCCACTTCGAGAAGGCAGCCGAAGCCGCTGCGCCGGCGATTGCCATGGCCGGGGCGTCTATCGGTCAGCGCGTGCGCGCGGGAGTCGAGGCGAGCTTCGCGGCGGCGGGCTGTAACACGAACCTCGGCATCCTTCTCCTGTGCGCGCCACTCGCCGTCGCGGCGGGAGAGGACGTCTCTGGCGGCCACGTACTGCCAGATAGGCTCTCGAGTGTGCTGTCGGCGCTCGGCCGCGGCGACGCAGCCGACGTATTTGCGGCCATAGCGCGGGCCAATCCCGGCGGGCTTGGCAGCGCTGAAGCGGGCGATGTCCAGGCCCCGGCGGATATGTCGCTCCTCGACGCGATGCGACTGGCGGCTGGCCGCGACAGGATCGCGCGCGCCTACGTCACCGATTTCGAGGACGTGTTCGCTTTCGCGCTCCCTCTCTATCGGCGTGCGCTCGATGCGGCACAAACCCGCGATCTTGCCGTCACCACGCTGCACATGTCGATGCTCGCGAGATTCCCGGACACCCATATCGCTCGCAAATACGGGCCTGCACGGGCCGAGGAGGTCCAAGAGGAGGCGCGCGAACTGTTGCCTCTGGTGCAACCGGTCGCGACGGTTAATGCTACAAACCGGCTCTTGGAGTTCGACGCCGCACTCAAGGCGCGTGGGCTCAATCCGGGTACAACCGCCGACTTCGTGGTCGCCACGCTGTTCGCTTGTCAGCTTGGCAGCTCAGGTTGCTGATCCAAGCTTCCTTTAGACTCTTGTACAATCAGGTGGCGTCGGGCTATTTACGCCGTGGCGCGTCGGCGCTGCTATCTGGCAACCGGAGCGGAACGCGATTTCATCGCTCAAATGCCAACGCTTCCTATGGGCGTGTTGGCGTTCCGTTCGCTGATAACAGGGATAGTTCGCCCGAATTTCGCTTTTCTGGGCACCGCCTATCGGGCGGGACTTTCAACCCTTGAGCAAACTCTGGGAGGAGTTTCTATCATGGCCAAGATCAACAAGGTTATGGTCGGCGAGTCGCTCGTCGGCGACGGCAACGAAGTCGCTCACATCGACCTCCTCATCGGTCCCCGCGGTTCCGCGGCTGAAACGGCGTTCTGCAACGCCCTGACCAACAACAAAGACGGCTTCACGACGCTTCTCGCCGTCGTTGCTCCGAACCTGCCGTGCAAGCCGAACACCATCCTCTACAACAAAGTCACCATCAAAGACGCCCGTCAGGCCGTCCAGATGTTCGGCCCGGCTCAGTACGCCGTCGCCAAAGCCGTCCAGGACTGCGTTGCCGAAGGCACCATCCCGGCCGACGAAGCCGACGACCTGTACATCGCCGTTGGCGTGTTCATCCACTGGGAAGCCGCCGGACGACGCGAAGATCCAGGACTACAACTACCGCGCCACCAAGGAAGCCATCCGAGCGCGCCGTTGCCGGCAAGCCGACGGCCGCTGAAGTGACCGCACAGCGCGACACGGCCGAGCACCCGTTCGCTGCTCCGAAATCTTGAAGCGGAAACCGTCCTGCGCAGGGCAATAACAACACAAGCGACGCCCCTCCGATGAAAGAGGGTCTGCTGCAGCGATTGGGCAAGATGCTTTCCGGCCGCTGGAAAGGCTAATCCCAGCGGTCTGCCCGCGGTCAAAAACTTCGACCGCGTCAAAATAGAAAACGGCACCGTCTCCCCCAAAGACGGTGCCGTTTTTGTTTGCTCCATTCCCTTCATGGCGCAGCGGCCGCTTTTGCGAGGGCTTCGAGGTCCGCAGCAGTCAGGCTGCCGTCATGCAGTGACGTGGCCAGGAGCGCCCCACATCCGATTAATCGCAGCGCTTCGAGATCCTCGCGGTCGCGGACGCCGCCGCCGCACAAAACCTCGCGGGCGCCGCTTTGCCGCTTGACCTCGGCAAGCGTTTCGAGGTCCGGCCCACCGCGGCTGCCGACCCGATCCAGCGTCAAGACGATCACCGTGTCCGGCCAGGTTCCAGGGCGCTGCCATATCGCCGGCGGCCCCACCGGCGCCTGCTTCCGGCGGTCAAGGGACAGGATCCATCCCCCGGGGCCAAGGCCGCGGTTCAATTCTCTCGGCGCCTCTGCGTCGGTGAGGCTCTCGGTGCCGATCACCGGTATGACATTCGCCAATGTGGAGAGCCTGCCGGCGAGGTCCGGCGTCAACCATGCCGGACCGGCATCGACGATGAGACGCACGAGCGGGAAACGGGCGGCAATCGAAGCGATTGCCGAAGTATTGGCTGGCGATCCGCCGATGGCATCGAGGTCGGCGATATAGAGCGTGTCAAAGCCGCGCCACAGCCCGATGAGCCCCGCCGCAACGTCAGCCGGCTGGCTGCTCCCCGGCGCAAGCGGGGTCTGGATCGCCCGGTAGCGGTGGCGTTCGCCGAACACCGCCGCGACTACAAGCCCGTCCTTCAGATCGAGAACCGGGATCACACGCACAACGAATTCGTCCTTATAAGGTAGCAGCGGTGTCGGCAGGAGGAACGCAACATATGACGGTCACGGTCGGGCTCGATGTCGGCGGCGCGCATCTCAAGGTCGCGCGTCTCGAGGATGGCGAACTCGTCGCGGTCTCGCAATTCGTCTGCCCGCTTTGGAAGGGTTTTGAAAACCTGGCGCGGGCCCTGGCGGCGGCGATGCCGCTCCTGGCCGGCGCGCGGCGTATCGCCGTTACCATGACCGGCGAACTTTCCGACCTGTTCGACAGCCGGCAAGACGGCGTCAACCGGATCGTCGACGCGTTAAGCCAGGGCTTCGGCGACAAGGCCCTTTATTATCAGGGACCGGGGCGTTTCGCGAGCGCCGAGACGGCGAAGATGCAGCCCGAAACCGTCGGCTCGATGAACTTCCTGGCGACGGCGGAACTCGTGAGCCGGCGGCGGCGTGATGCTTTGGTCATCGACTTCGGATCGACGACGACCGACGTCATCGCCGTCAAGGACGGTGCGCCGTCGATCCAGGGCCGTAGCGACCTCGCCCGTCAGGGCACCGGCGAACTCGTCTACACGGGATACACGCGGACGCAGGTCATCGCGGTGGCTCAGGAAGCCCCGCTGCAGGGGCGATGGGTCAGCCTGGCGCGCGAGTACCTCGCCACCATGGCCGATGTCCGGCGGGTTATCGGTATCGAGCTGGATGGCATCGATCATCATGCCACGGCGGACGGCAGGGGCCGCTCGCGCGCCGAAAGCTTTACGCGTCTGGCACGGATGTTCGGCGCCGATGCGGAAGCGCTCAGCGACGAAGCATGGGTCGGCGCCGCGCGATACCTTCGCGAGCGCCAGCTAAGATCGATTGCCGATGGCTGCTTTCTCGTTCTGTCGGCCAACTCGCTCGCGGCGACGGCCCCCATCGTTTCGGCGGGAATCGGGGCGGGCGAGCTTACTTCGGTGGCGGCGCGCCTGGGGCGTCCCTCGGAGAGCTTCGGTGCCGTTATCGGCGCTTCCGGCGCGCTGGCTGCCGCCGCCGGGGATCATGCTCCGGCCGTCGCAGTGGCTGTCCTGGGGCACGGCTGGGGTCAAACCTGAACGGGCGGCCCGGTGACGTGCCGGCGCGTAAAATCTGCGAGCATAGTTGCCTAATCAACACGACCTTGTGAGTATGCGTGTCGTTCGCGCATCGTGCGCGCGGATTGATTATGCCCCGTCACAAGCATGTTTAGAGAATTTCGCTAATGCCCCATCGTAAACGATGTATCGTCGATATGCATCATAGCACCGCAACCTTGGGCGCGTGCCGTTTGGCGCGCGGCCGGATTTCTTAAATTGGAACTGGGGGTTCAAATGATCCGGACCATCACCGCCGCGGCACTCGTCGCTCTGCTTAGCACCTCTGCCTTCGCAGGCGGCCATTACACCAAGAAGAAGTGCATGGCTCAAAACCTCAAGGGCCAGCACGTCAGCTTCGTCTGCAAGATCGATGAAGTCTGCTGCTATAACAAGCTCATGGACAAATCTTCCTGCGGCAAGCGCGGCGTCCTGAAGCTCGGCTCGAAGGCGGTCTGCAAATAAGTCCGATCGCCATCGCCAGTTGACGCTCACGGGTCGCGGTCATCGCGGCCCGTCTTCGGTTAGGGACGCAACGGCTTCCCCGCCGGCGGGATCGAGCCATCCGCAGGGCCAGCTGCCAGCCACCGGCTGCTCCGCTTATCCGGCAGAGCGGGTTTTCCCGGATCAGCTCATGTGGAAGCGGATGACGCGGCCGAGAGCAAACGCGCGCTGCTCGATATCGACGGGAATTTCACACGCAACAGGGATGCTGTCCTGGCGCTCCTTGAACACGCGCGCGTTCCAGTCGTACTTCTCCTGGAGCGCCATCACCTTCTCGTCCGAACGACTTTCCTTGCCAAGCGTGTTGTGCAATTCGGCCAATTCGCTCGATTGCTCCTGCAGTCTCTTGGAGCGCGCGACCTGCCGTTGCTGGAAGCGCTCGATTCCGCGCACGACCTGCGAGCGCGACTTGTTGGTCTCATCGAGCACGCCGGCAAATAGGAGGGTGAGCCGGTCGTCGCGCTCCTTGCCCTCAGGCATCGTCTCGGCGAACTCGCGGATCGCGGTCTCCGCTTCTTCCATCTCGACGCGGCGGCTGACGATGTAGCGGGCGAGCTTCGCGACTTCTTCGTCTTCCCACCACTTGTCGATCTCATCGACGGACGGGCCATCCCAGATCTGCGCACTGGTCAGCTTCTCGACCTTGGCCTGAACGCACGGCCAGTCAGGATTTGCTGTGTCCACGGCAAGGGCCGTCGCCGGCGCGAAGGCCGCCAATGCGCCGAGGAGCGCCATCCGAATCGATCGGGCGTGGAGGAAGGAAGCGGAGCAGATTTTCTCGAACATGTGGGTTTTCATCCTTTCGGTCCACCGCCCCGGGGACCGCCCTTGCGAGCGATCAACCCTTTGGACGGGTTGTAGGCATAGATCGCGGCCCCGAGGAAGAACGCAAGGCAGCCGACCGTTACCAGGAAGGACGTGCCGTTGAGCTGCGCATGGAAGGCGAAGCGAATGAGTTCCACCGCATGGGTAAACGGATTGAGCCAGCAGATCTCGTAGAGCAGCGGGCTCGACTCGCGGATCTTCCAGAGCGGATAGAGGGCCGAGGACGCGAAAAACATCGGGAAGATCACGAAGTTCATGACCCCCGCAAAGTTCTCCAACTGGCGGATCACCGACGACATGAAGAGCGCCAGCGAGCCCAGCATCAGCCCGGCGAGGATAATGGCCGGAATGACGGTCAGGTACCCGAGGCAGAAATCGTATCCGCCCAGTTCAAGCGTCGCGAAGCCGAGGGGAATGTTGAGTTCCGGGACCCAGAACAGCACCGGACCGCCCGCATGGACTTCCCAGAACCCGGCGATCAGCAGGAAGGTGACGACCTGCAGCAAGCCCACAGCGACGCCGGCAAGCAGCTTCGACGACAACAGGAACCACCGCGGGAAGGGACTGACCAGTAGCGTGCGCATGGCGCCCGTCTCGCGGTCATAGACCATCGAGAGCGACGACTGCATGGCGTTGAACAGCAGGATCATGCCCAGGAGACCAGGCGTCACGTAGGTTTCGTAGAGGACGTACGTCTCGTAAGGCGGGATGATCGAAACGCCGAGAACCTGGCGGAAGCCAGCCGCGAAGATAAAGAGCCAGACGAGCGGCCGGACGAGCGCGGACAGGAAACGCTCGCGCTGATGCAGGAAGCGCAGAACCTCGCGCCAAACGATGCCTAAGAAGCAGTTGAAGTAGTTGACGACGCCGAAGCTCTTGACCGTCCGGTCCTCTGTCTCCGGAGACTGTCGCGTTGCCGATCCGGTTGCCACGGTATCCATATTCATGCCGCCTCCGCGGAAACCGGCGTGCCGGTCATCTTGCGGAACGCAGCCGCGATGCTGTCGGCTTCCGCGTGCGCCTTGAGGCCGGGCACCGTTCCCTCGAACAGGACCTTCCCGCGATGAAGCACGACAATGCGATCCGTCTCGTCGATCTCATCGATAAGGTGGGTCGCCCAGAGAACACCAAGGTCGTGCGTCGCAACCAGTTCGCGCACGATCGCCACAACGCTTTCTCGCGATCCGATATCGAGGCCGACGGTCGGCTCGTCGAGGAGCAGCAGACCGGGGCGTTGCAGCATGCAGCGGGCGATCTCGACACGGCGGGCCTGACCGCCGGATAGATGACGCACCTTCTCCTTGGCGCGATCGGCCAGGCCGACGAGTTCCAGCGCGGCCATGGCACGCTTCTTTCCCTCGCTGCGTGACAATCCATGCAGCGCGGCGTGGTAGGTCAGGTTCTGGAGAAGGCTCAGGTCCGCATCCAGCGTACGAGCCTGAAACACAACGCCGAGGCGCTGCAGCGCGCGGGTGGGTTGGCGCCGGACATCGCGACCGAGAATGCTGATTTCGCCGGATGTGTTGTCGTATAGCCGGGTCGCGAGGGCGAACAGGGTGGATTTGCCCGCGCCGTTCAGCCCGAGGAGTACAGTGAAAGACCCCTTAGGGACGGAGAGCGAGACATGGTCGAGCGCCGTGAAGTCGCCGAAGCTGTGCGATACGTCACGTACCGACAGGGCAATATCAGGCTCGCTCGTCATTTGTTCACCCCGCAGTTGCATCACGTCGCCGATTTCGCACCCTTCAAGTCCTCTTGGTCGAGGCTACCGGCACGCACCGCTGCCATCACAGCCGACCCTGATATCGGCAAGTTAGTGGGCCGCCGATCCGCCGTTACCGGAACCGATCTCGTAAACCGCCTACACCTTTAGCTCAACCTTGTTGACCTCGTTTTTCCGGATTCCGGCCTAACGGTGAGTCTGCGGAGTGAGGGAAGCGGGACTTGCCCGCTACCCATTCCGAGAGTCACGGCGTCGCCGGGAGGCTCGTATCGTCACCAGGTCACTCCTTCGGGGAGTGCTCAGCGACGATGACGCCCCACGGATAGCGGCCAACCGGGATCGACTTGTATGCGCGCTCTTTCCGGACGTCGACGACGGTCACGTCGTTCGACACGCCGTTGGTCGTGAGGATCAGTTTCTCGTCCGGTGTGAACGCGAGGTTCCAGACGCGCTGTCCGACAAGAATGTACTTGTCGACCTTATAGGACTCGACGTCGATCACGGCGATGCGGTTTGCCGGACCGAGCGCAACGAAGGCCTTGGTGCCGGCCTTGTTGATCTGGATCCCCACCGGCTGGATGGCATCGGCGTTGATGCCTGGGATCTCGAAGGTGATCTTGTGAACCACTTCCTTCTTTTCGACATCGATGATCGACACGGTGCCGCCGATCTCCGCTGAGACCCACAACCGCTTGCCCTGGTCCGTGAACTTCGCGACGCGAGGCCGGTTGTCGACGAGAATGTTCGCGAAGGTCTCGTTGGTCTCCGTGCTGATGAAGTGCGCCATGTTCGTCGTTTCCGACGTGTTGACGACGATTTTGCCATCGGGGCTGACGGCCATGCCTTCCGGTTCAACACCGACGGGGACCTCGGCGAGGATCTTTCCCTCATCGATGTCGACGACCGTGACGATGTTGTCGTCCTCGTTCGCGATATAAAGCGGGTTCCCGGATGGATGCAGGGTGAACAGCTCCGGATCGGGACCCGACGGCAATGTCTTGATAAACTCGTAGGTCTTGGCGTCGTAGACCTCGACGCGATTGTCGTCGCTGGTGCAGATCAGCAGCCAGGCGCCGTCCTTGGCCAGCGTAATGCCTCGCGGCCGCTGACCGACCTTGATGGTATGAACGACCTTCAGCTTATCGGTATCGATAACGCTGATCGTGTTGTCCTTCTCGTTGCTGACGAAGGCGGTGTAAGCCTGAGCCTGCAGCGGCACCGCCATCGCGGCGGCGACGGTGGCAGCGAACATCCAGTTCTTGAGCGTTCCCAATTTGCAAACCTCGTTTCTATTTTTCCGGTCCGAGCCGCGATGGCGCAGCCCGTTTGCAAGTAACTCGACTTCGGCGACGGCAAGGACGGTCGGGGTGCGCGAGCGCTTATCAGGGCGTCACGACCCGAAAGCCTTGCACTTTGTCTCGGGCTTATCGATCCCCATGGTGTCCAGCACCGTGATCCTGTGCAGGAACCCCGGCTGAGGCGAGACCGAAACGTGGAGTTTCGGCGTCGCCACGAAGATCGGCTGCCGCAGTTGGGCGTTCCACGGGCGGTATGTCAGCTTCTGGCCCTTGAACGCCGCCAGCTCGAATTTCTCCGACAGCATGTAATCGATCAGCGTCTTCGGGTCGCCGCTTGACGTACGGGTGGCGGCTTCACCGATGGAGCGGACGGCCATCCAGGCGGCGTAATCGAGATCCTGCATGTGGCGACTGGCGAGTCGCTGGAAGCGGTTCTGGAACTGTGTCGCGCCCCAAAGTTCGGACGCGGGATGCCATGCCGCGGGATAAAGGCCGTGAGTGCCGGCAACGGGCCGCGCTTTCCAGGTCCGGTAAGCAAAGTAATCGCCGAACTGACGTGCTGCATCGGCCACGATCAGCACGTCATAAGCCGGGAACTCCTGCGTGAACGATGGGATCTGCTTCTGGATCTGCTCGTAGCCGCCATCGGCGCGGCGGCTGCCGGGTTTGTAGTCGAACACCTTCTCTTCGAGGAGCTTGAGCCCGAACCGCTTGAGCGAACGGCGCATCGCCGCGGCGTACGCCTTGTCCTCATCGCTAGGACCGACCACCATGACGATGTCGCGCCATTGCTTCCACGCAAGATACTGGGCGAGCGCGTCCGTCAACATGATGTCGGACGCCGCTGTATGCTTGATGTTCGTCCGGCAATCTTCTTCGCGCAGACGCTGATCGGAGGCGCCGGCATTGAAGACGACGGCCGGTAGATCCTTGAGGGCGTCCGACAACGCCAGAAGCGTCTCCGGTGACGCGTCCACCACGAAGAACCCGATACCCGCCTTCGCTTCGGCGACGACGTTGTCAATGAGTTCCTTGCGGTCGGCCGCGATGATGGTGCCCAGCGTGAAACGCTGCTTCAGAAACTTACCGGTCGTGTTGTTGTCCATGATCGCCAACTGGGCCCCGTCGTAACCGAGGTTTGGCGGATCGAAATCGAGCAGCGATAGCGGCGGCAGCTTTTCGAGCTTCTCGCGGACGTAGACGATAGGGATCGTGGTAACGCCCGGGTCGACCGGCTCGGCCCCGGGATTCTGCGCGCGCGCAGAGCCTGCTCCAGCGGCGACAAGCAGCGCCGCCGCAATAACAGCGACCAGCCAGCCGGTGGACGGCAGCCGCAAGGTCTCAAGTCCCGCTTTAGTCATTCGAGACGCATCTCCTCCCAGAGTTCATCGTTCTTTTGTCGCGATACGTAATGACATTTCGGTGCGTGGCAAGTCCAAGTATGGGCGATCGACCCTATCAGAGGAAGACTGCCGGTCTGCGGGTGAACTCCAATATTTCTTATGAGGGTTGACGTCAGAAATGATGATCGTGGCAAATGCAGCGGCCTTTCTATCGGCTTTGCTTGGCACTAGCTTGAACGCAACCTGGCAGGTGGCCGACCGGTCATGAACGCGATCAGGAAAAACAAGAAGAAGCATTCGGGAAAAACAAACCTGGGAGTAGAAATTTGACCGTTTTTGCCAGGACCAGCTTGGCCCTTGCCTTTCTGCTGGCGGGTCCGTTCGCGGCACTCGCGGCGCCGAAAGCGGCCGTGTTGCCGTTCGAGATGCATATCGATCTACAGATGGACGGGATGAGCCTTTACGGGCTGCCGCCG
This sequence comes from Filomicrobium sp., assembly GCA_965226995.1. Classification (GTDB taxonomy): domain Bacteria; phylum Pseudomonadota; class Alphaproteobacteria; order Rhizobiales; family Hyphomicrobiaceae; genus Filomicrobium. The sequence goes on along the minus strand of CBDDFK010000004.1, from coordinate 126,154 downwards.
AAGCCCAAGAAGGCTGAGGTGGAGCGCCTGGAATTGGCGCGACGCGAGATGATCGATCTGATCGAGAAGCGCGGCGCGTACGAAGTGGTGGACATCTCGGAGTTCAAATCCGATATACGACGCGCGTCGCCGTTCGACCGTTGCGACGGATGCGAAGTCGAGTTTGGAAAGCGAGCCAATGCCGACGTGACGATACTTGGCGTCGTCCGTAAGCATTCCGAACTGATGATCAACATCGCCATTTTCGAACGCGACGTGGCCAGCGGGGAGTTGAAAAAATCCATGTCGGTCAGTGTGTTACAGAATGACGATCAGGGCTGGCTACGCGCTGTCCGTCACATGGTCCGCAACCGACTGGCGCCCGAAGCAGCGACGGACAAGTCCGCGAGGGAGGCGAATTGAGCCAACGATTTACCAACCGCGAATTCCGTCTGCCCCGTCGAAGGGTTCTGCAAGGCGGGGTCGCTGCGTGGGCGGCTGCGGCACTGCCCGGCGCGGCGGGTCTTTCGTCTTCCGCGCGTGCTGCCGGTAACGCGCTGCGCGTCGGGTCGCTGAAGTTCGGATCGCTTGCGTGGCTTTTGGAGACGGTTAAGGCCGAGAAGCTGGATATCCAGAACGGCTTCGAACTCGAGATCCTCGATGTGGCCTCGACCGGCGCCGCCAAGATCGGCCTTCTTGCCGGCGATGCGGATATTGTCGTGAGTGACTGGCCATGGGCCATGCGACAGCGTGCCGAAGGCGAGCCCTTCAAGTTCGCGCCCTACTCCTCCGCTCTCGGGTCGGTGATGGTGCCGAGCGATAGCCCGATCAAGACGGTTGCCGATCTGGAGGGCAAGCGGCTGGGCGTCGCCGGTACGGCGCTCGACAAGAGTTGGCTTCTGCTGCGCGCCTTTGCGCAGAAGGAAACCGGCCGCGATCTTACGAAGACGGTTCGGCCGATTTTCGGCGCGGCGCCTCTCATCACTGAGCAGATCCGTCAGAGCCGTATTGACGCCGCGCTCAATTTCTGGACTTTCTCCGCAAGGCTTTCCGGCGCCGGTTATCGCGAACTCGTTTCGATGGCCTCTATCCTCGATGGGCTGGGCGTTTCGCCGACGCCGGCGCTTGTCGGCTTCATCTGGAACACCGAGCGCACGGCGACGAAGTCGACCGAGATTGACGGCTTCCTGACCGCAATCAGGCAGGGCAACGAAGTCCTGGCCTCGTCGGAGTCGGCCTGGGACCGTTTGAGGCCGGCGATGCGGGTCGAGACGGATGCGGAGTTCGAAGCGCTGAAGACCTATTACCGCTCCGGAATACCGGACGGATGGAGCGCGGCGGAGACCGAAGCCGCGAACAAGTTATTCGAGCTTCTCGTCGAACTCGGCGAGGAAACTCTCGTTGGCAGCAACACGAAGTTCGATCCGGCACTATTCCATGGCGCTTGAGCAAGACACGGTAGACAAAGGCGTCGGAACCGGACGCGTCGGTCGCGGCATCGTCGGCAGCGTGCTGTCGGCGCGACTTGGCTGGACACTGGTCTCGTTTCTGACTCTCCTCATTCTGTGGGCGCTCGTAGCGGGGATCCTGCAAAGCCGTCTATTCCCCGGACCGGTCGAAGTCTGGGAGAAGCTCGTTACAGAAGCCTCCAGCGGCGAACTCGCATTTCACGTCGGCGTTACATTGGCGCGCGTCGCGGTTGCGTTCTTCCTGGCCATGCTCATCGGATGCGTGATCGGTATCGCGCTCGGCCGGGCCAAGACGGCCGACCAGTTCTTCGACACCTGGCTGATCTTCTTTCTCAACCTGCCGGCGCTTGTGACCATCATCCTGTCCTACGTCTGGTTCGGGTTGACCGAAGTCGCGGCTATTCTCGCCGTGGCGGTGAACAAGATCCCCAACGTGGCGGTAACCGTGCGCGAGGGGGCGCGCAGCCTCTCGCGCGACCTCAATGAGATGGCGTCCATCTACCGTTTCGGACCGTGGAAGACCCTCCGGCACGTGACGCTGCCGCAGCTCGCGCCGTTCTTCGCGGCGGCGGCACGCGGCGGTCTGGCCCTCGTGTGGAAGATCGTTCTGGTCGTCGAACTCCTCGGCCGCCCGAACGGCGTGGGCCACCAGCTTCACCTCGCATTCCAACTCTTCGACGTGCCGATGATCCTCGCCTATGCGATTGCCTTCATCCTCGTTGTGCAGATCATCGAAATCGGCATCCTCCAGCCGCTTGAAGCGCGCGTAAACAGGTGGCGCCGATGAGCCCGGCGAACGGCGGCACGACCGCCATCCGCATTACGGTCGACGAAAAGACGTTCCCGGCGGTGGCCGACCGTCCGTCGCAGACCGTGCTTTCCGGCGTCAACCTCGATATCGATCGGGGTTCCTTTGTCGTGCTCACCGGGCCTTCGGGTTGCGGGAAGTCGACGCTTCTCAATATCGTCGCCGGGCTCGACAAAGCCTACGCGGGCCACGTGGACTTCGTCGGCGGTAAAGGCAAGCTGTCGTTCATGTTCCAGACGCCCCGGCTCCTGCCGTGGCGCACCGTCGAAGAGAACATCGAACTTGTTCTCGACGACTCCGAAAGCGAGAGCGAGCGGAAATCGCGAACGGCGCAGATCCTGGCGCGCGTGGGGCTCAGCGAGGCGGCCAACGCGTATCCCGAACGCCTCTCATTGGGTATGCAGCGCCGCGCCGCGCTCGCGCGCGCCTTCGTCGTCGAGCCGGACATTCTCATGATGGACGAACCGTTCGTATCGCTCGACGATCCCAGCGCCGACAGCCTGAGGGCGCTGCTCATCGAGCTTTGGAACCGGCGCCCCACGACCGTAATGTTCGTCACGCACGACCGCCTCGAGTCGGTTATGCTCGCCACGCGGCTCGTCCGTCTGGGCGGACGTCCGGCCCAGGTCGTGCAGGATTCGCCGGTCGACTTGTCGCCGGAAGATCGGCTCGACCGGGAAAAGGTTCTGGCCATGCGCCTGCGTCTGTTCGAAAATGAGTAGATGACCCTCTCGCCGGCAACCGTCAGAACCAGCCAACCCGACATAATCCGTTCCAGCCCGCCTCTCATGCTCGCCAGCGTGACGACGCCGCAGGAAGCGGAGTCGGCGTTGCGTGCGGGCGCGGATCTTATCGACGCAAAGGATCCTTCAAGAGGTGCGTTGGGCGACCTTCCGACGGAGCGGGTTACGCAGATCGTAACGGTCGCCGCCGGTTCCGGACGCGCGACAAGTGCCACCGTTGGCGACCTTCCCATGCACCCGGAAACGGTCTGTGCGGCGGTCTCGGCCATGTCGGAGACGGGCGTCGGATACGTCAAGATCGGCTTTCTGCCCGAACCCGGCGCCTACGACGTGGCGGGCGCCCTCTCAGGGCACGCGCGCGCCGGTCAACCGTTGGTTGGGGTACTGTTCGCCGACCGGAGCCCCGATTTCGGTCTGATCGACGCGCTTGCGGAAGCGGGTTTCGCGGGCGTCATGCTCGATACCGCAGGTAAGGCGCGCGGTCGGCTGCGCGATTTTCTCGATGACGCAAGCCTTGCGGGCTTCCTCCGCACAGCCCGCAACCGTGGAATGTTTGCAGGGCTGGCCGGCAGCCTCTCAGTTAGCGATATTGCGCCGCTTACCGTGCTCGAACCGGATATTCTGGGCTTTCGCGGCGCACTCTGCCTCGACAGGACGCGGACGTTCGGTTTATCTGAGACTTTGGTGGGAGAGGTTCGCGCGGCAATCGATGCGCGATGCGGATCGCTCGCCGGGCGCGCGCGTTAACCCGTCACGGCAAAGACCACGAAAAAACGCATAACAAGAGCCCAGGGACTCATCAGCCGATGACGGAAATGTCGATCCTCGCAGGACGTCTGCAGCAGCGCAGTGCGGATGACGCCTATGACCGGATATTCATTCGCGACCTCATTCTCGATTGCCACATCGGCGTCTACGACGACGAGAAGGGCGTGACGCAGAAGGTCGGCTTCTCCATCGAGGCCGCGGTCTCTCCGGAAGTCGCCAGCCGGCACGACCAGATCGCCGAGGTGCCCTCCTACGACAACCTCGTTGAAGCGGTGCACGCCACTCTCGCGGAGGGCCATATCAACCTGGTCGAGACGATGGCCGAGGAAATCGCACGGCATATCCTCGAGGACAGCCGCATCGTCTGGGTGCGTATCCGCATCGACAAGCTGGAGCGCGGTCCGGGCGCCGTCGGCGTCGAGATCGTGCGCCCGCGAGGGCTGAGCCGGCCCCGTGCATCCTGAAACGGCAGTTTCCGGGCTTGAGTTTCCAGGCAGCGGTCCGCTGGTCGTCAAGGTCGGCGGCAGCGTAACGCGGAACACAGCGGCCTTTCATTCGGTGATGTCCTGCCTCAAGACGGCCCGCCGCCCCTTTGTGCTGGTGACGGGCGGCGGAGCGTTCGCCGATCAGGTTCGCGCGGCTCAGCCGGAAATCGGCTTCAACGATGAAACGGCGCATCGCATGGCGCTGTTTGCCTTGAACCAAACGGCCTGGATGGCGGCCTCGTTTGTAAACGATATGGAACCGCTGGAAAGAATCGAGACGCTTGAAGCCCGCCTCGCGGACGGCAAGCGCTGCGTCTGGCTACCGTTCGCGGAGTGCCATCGCGACCCGGAACTGCCGGCAACGTGGGAAGCGACTTCGGACGCGGCGGCGGCAAGGCTCGCACAGCGGCTCGGCGGCCTGCCTGTCGTCTTCGTCAAATCGCGAATGCCGACGACCGGCGATCGGTCGCCGGCGAGCCTCGTCGCCGACGGGCTGATCGACAGCGTTTCGGGCGCGATCCTCAAAAACGCGGGGATCGCATTTGCGGTCGTCACCCCGAACGAGCCGGATCGGCTGCAGGAGCTCCTTGGAACCCGACGCGCGGAACCCGTTCTTCGGATGGCCGACGGAAGCAAGCCCATGGAGCGCCACCGATCCAGCGCTCATCTCGACCAACCGGAAGGCTCATGATAGGCCGCACGCTATGACCAAAACGGACCTCGTTACGCCTCGCTTCGGCTGGGCGCTGACCGGCTCCGGGCACTTCTTCAAGGAGAGCCTGGACATCATGCGCGACCTCGACCATCTCGACGTGTTTGTTTCGGCGGCGGCCGAAGAGGTGCTTAACATGTATAAGCAGCGCCTCGACGAGCTTCCCCCCGGCACGCGCATCTTCAAGGACCGCACCGCAAGTGCGGTACCCGTCGGCGGCTTCTATGAGGGCGTCTACCACACACTCGTCATGGCGCCGGTGTCGTCGAATACCGTGGCGAAGTGCGTTTGCGGCATTTCCGATAATCTCGCGACCAATGTTTTCGCGCAGGCCGGCAAGTGCCGCGTGCCTTCGATCGTCTTCGCCTGCGACACCAAGCCGGAGGACCTGACGGAAGCACCGCGCGAGAACATGGTGCCGGTCTACCCGCGGCGCATCGATCTGGAAAATACCGAGAAGCTCAAGAGCTTCGAATACACGACCGTCGTCGAGACGGTGGAACAGTTGAAGGCGGCCGTGGCGGAGCGGCTCAAGTCCCGCCATGGCTGAGCGGCTGCTATTTCTGACCGGGCATCTGGCCGAAGCCCGCCTGGAAGGCACGCTTAACGACATCGGCTTGCCGGAAGGCAGCTACGCGGTGCGCAACATCGGCATCAAGGTCGCCGCCCTGATGACCGAGAAAATCCTGAAGAACCGTCTGGAAGCACCGCTCGATGCCGACCGCGTGATCTTGCCCGGGCGCGTGCGGATGGATCTCGACGCTTTGTCGGCGCATTTCGGCGTGCCGTTTCAGCTCGGGCCGGAGGAGCTGATCGACCTGCCGCAATTCCTGGGCCGCGGCGGCAAGCCACCCGACCTTTCGAAATACGATATCCGCATCTTCGCGGAGATCGTCGAAGCACCGGAAGTGCCGCTCGATGCGATCCTTGCCCGGGCCCGCGCGCATCGCGCCGCCGGTGCCGACGTCATCGACATCGGCTGCCGGCCGGACGTGCCGTTCCCGCATCTGGAAGACGTGGTGTGGGCGCTCAAGGCCGAAGGCATGACGGTCTCGGTCGACTCCGGGGACATGGACGAACTGCGCCGCGGCGCGCATGCCGGGGCGGATTTCGTCTTGAGCCTCAATGAAGACACGCTGGACGTGGTTGCAGGGACAGCCTGCCGACCCGTGCTCGTACCCAAAGAGCACGGCGACCTCGACTCGCTCGTGCGCGCCATCGATTCCTGCAAGGAACAAGGGATCGAGGCGCTCGCGGACCCTATCCTCGACCCGATCCACTTCGGCTTCACCGCCTCGCTGGAGCGCTACGCGGAACTGCGCCGCCGCCGGCCGGAGGCGGAAATCCTTATGGGCACAGGCAATCTCACCGAACTCACCGAGGCGGACAGCCAGGGGCTCACCGCGCTTCTCCTTGGCATCTGCTCGGAACTGAGGATCGCCAACGTCCTTATCGTGCAGGTCTCACCGCACACCCGGCGGACCGTCGAGGAGCACGACGCGGCGCGACGGCTCCTTTTCCGTGCGCGCGAAGACAACGCGCTGCCGAAGGGCTACGGTGGCAGTCTCTTGTCGCTGCACGAACTGCGCCCCTTCCCTCTGACACCCGCCGAGGTGGCGGAAGCGGCCGGTGCGATCCGCGATGCCAATTTCCGCATCCAGGCGGCCGAGGACGGCGTGCACATTTATAACCGGTTCGGCCACCACGCGACCGACGGCGACATGTTCGACCTCTATCCGAAGCTCGGGGTGGAGGACGACGCGAGCCACGCCTTCTATCTAGGCTACGAGATCGCCAAGGCGGAAATCGCGTATCATCTCGGCAAACGCTACACGCAGGACCGCCCGCTCGACTGGGGCGTGGCGACCGACAAGCCCGACGAAGACCTCGTGCACCATGCGCCGGAAGGCGCGACGCTCAAGGCAGCGCGGGAAAAGGCCGAACGCGAGCGGAAAAGCGCGAAACCGAAGCGCGACCCGCCCCCTGAGAAAAACCCCGGCACCGAACCGCCGCCGAAAGACGATTGAGAAAGCGCCGCACGAGAGTTACGGCCGCCTTTTCGCAGAACCCTTTTCAGGGAGACATATCCGATGCCTTACATTGCCGAAACCATTGTGACGACACGGTCGCTGGAAGGACAAATCCATATCGCGCCGCTTGGCCTCATCCAGCGCGACGATAAATGGATCATCGCGCCGTTCCGGCCATCGACGACGCTCGCCAACCTCACCGAGAACCCGTGCGCGGTCGCCAATCACGTGGACGATGTACGCATTTACGCCGGCTGTCTCACCGGCCGCAGGAAATGGCCGCTGATCCGCGCGAACAAGATCGACGGCGGCGTTTTGAAAGCGGCGCTGACGCATTGGGAATTGAAGGTCATCGACATCGAGGAAGACGAGGAACGGCCGCGTTTCGTCTGCGATGTCGTCGATAACGAGATGCACGGCACGTGGCGCGGTTTCAATCGGGCGCAGGCTGCCGTGCTGGAGGCCGCCGTTCTGGTTTCGCGGCTGAAGATGTTGCCGAAGGAGAAGGTCGAGTCCGAACTGGCCTATCTGGAGATCGCCATTTCCAAGACCGCCGGCCCGCGAGAAGAAGAGGCCTGGGGCTGGCTGATGGAAAAGGTCGGGGAATGGCGGACTGGGGCGAGTGGCTGAACCTTTGCTCTAATGACTTGGCGGACGTGGCCGCGATTGGCGCGGTTGCCCGTAGAATGCCCGCTTCGTTTCACTGAGGCGTGGGCAGATCCCGGCCTTCGCCGGGATGACGGGTTAATCAGGGGAACCGTCGTCCCCGCCTTTGCTGAAGGGACGCGCGCACGCTCCGCCCAAAAGTGCCACCGCCCCTATCCGCGGAACGTCATCCCCGCGAAGGCGGGGATCCGTCCCGTTCTCCATCACCGACCGGCTCTGAAATCAGTCGCTCGACCTCGTCCGGGGAAAGCTTTATCTCGCCGGTTTCAGGGTCGAATAGGTTTTGCCATCCTGGATTCATTTGTTCAATGAGCCGATATTTCCAGGCTCGTTTCCAGCGTTTCAAGAGCTTCTCTCTCCGGATTGCGGTCGGCATATCCAAATGGATTTCATAATAGACCAGACATCTGATCCGGTACTTCTTCGTAAAACCGGGGAGCAAACCTTGCGAGTGCTCCGCCATGCGGTGGTGGAGATTGCTCGTCAAACCAACATACATTGTCCCGTATGGCTTTTTCGCCAGGATGTAAACGCAAGGAACTTTCATCGTCTGAAATGCCAAATGCACGTGGGCAGATCCCGGCCTTCGCCGGGATGACGGGTTAATCAGGTGGAACTCGCTGACCCGCGCTCGCCTGCCTTACTTCCCGGCTGTCTCGGTGCTGAACGTGGTGGCTGCGACGCGCTCGGTCGGAAGATTCCACTCGCGCCAGCCGTCGACGCCGTCGGGATACCAGACGATGTTTTCGTAACCCCACTCCAGCGCACGCTTGGCCGCATTCCAGCTCATCCAGCAGTCGCGAAGACAGAAAAACACCAGTTCCTTCGTCTTGTCGCCGCCGGACAGTTTTTCGAGACCGGTCTGGAAATAGGCTTTGAACTCATCGTTCAGGACGCCGTAACCGACATTGGGTAGCCACACCGCGTCCTTGATCGTTTCGTGCTTTGGCGCACGCCACACCGTGCTCTTGGGAAGGTTCGGCGGTTTCGGGGCTTGCGGGAACACATCGATGAATACCGCGCCATTTGCCTTCAGAGCCTCCGCGGCGTCGGTGTCGATGACGCGCGCGCCCTTCAACGTCGCGGGGACCGGTGCGCGATAACGATCGGTCCGATAGTCGTTGGGTTCGGCGGCCGTCTCGGCGGCGGGGGCTTGCGACAGCGGCATGACGCCAATGAGCAGGGCGGCGATCAGGGACTTCAATTTCATCGGACGTCGTTTCCTCCCGTGGCGGCTCAACCGCGTTCGGCACTCGGTTGTGAATGCCGGCCTGTTTTGCCGTATATTAGTGCAACGGTAGCGCAAAGCCTATCGGTGCGCCGCCTTGAACCCAGGATGCGCGATATGGCCTATGCACCGGCGCGAGGCCGATGGCTCCTGGCCCGACGAACCGACCGCGCAAACGGCGGGACTGACAGCAACGCTACGGATCGCCTGCCTGGAACTGGACTTGCCGCTGTCCGAAATCTATCGCGGCACCTATCTCAGCGAACCGGCCAGCAAGCCGCCCGCTACTTGAGGTCCACCCAGCCTTCAACGATTCCGAGTTGGCGCAGCACCACGACGAGCCGCTTGCGCTGGCTTAGCGGCAGCCGCACCCCCGGCCCCATCTCGTAGAGTTCGGCAATCCAGGCTTCGGCGTCCTCATCGACAAGATCGAGGCGGGCTTCATAGGCGCGGCGGATCATCTCACGGAGGTTGTATCCGCCCAGATCGGCGCTGACCGAAGCTCGGTCGCGCAGGCTGTAGAGCCATTCGCATTCGCGTGTCGACAGCGGCTCCGTCCCATCGTAGGCGGCAAGCCGGTCGAGGAAGCTCTTCGGCGCGTCCTCAAGCGCGGCGGCGCCGGCCTCGCGGTTGAGGCCGGCGGCGAGGGCGCGAACCTTCAAGGGGTCGGCAGCCAGACGGCGCATCTCCCGGTAGTCCATGGCGGTCGCTCCAATTCGTTTCCGAGCGGCTAGATCGTTTCCGCTTTGGGCGGAATCGATCTTGTTTTTTGTGTTCACGGCGCTTTTCGGCCTAACGGCCTGCGCCTCCACAGGGGCGGCGCTCGCGCCGGGCCGCAGTCACGGCCTGGAGCGCTTCGGCCTAAACCTGAAGCGCTCTAGCCCGACTTTCGCCCAGGGCAGTGGAGCGTCATGGCCTCAGGCGGGATCATTCGGCAAGGCGAGCGGCGAAAAGCGTATGGGGTCTTACGGTTCGGCCGCTCAACGAAGCCGATGGCCCGCCGGAGGCCACCCGAAGGTCGGGGTCAAATGACTGACAAGCTGTCGTCGGAGATCTTGCCCGATGAACCACATCGCGCTGCGATCTTCTCCTTGCCTGTCAGTCATTTGACCTCCGTGACGCCCTCACCCCCTGCGAGAAAGTCGGGCTAGATTGCCAGGATTCGCGGGGGACAGGTTGTGGATAACCTGTGCGCTAGGAGGGGACGACGCGGCCATCCGCCGGTGGAGGAGATCGGCGGAGCCGACTGTTCGCCTATTTGCAGAACGTTCGCGCGGGGTTATGTCTTGTGAAACAGCATTCCAGGCAGCACCGGCGAGGGCGCGAGGCAGCATGAGCCAGATCCCCGACTTCACCCAGGTTCCCTATTCCAAGACGGCAACGCCCGGCGTTCAGCCGGAAGCCGCCGCGTGGACGACGCCGGAAGGTATCGACGTCAAGCCGGTCTATGGCGAAGCGGACCTTCAGGGCCTAGACTTCCTCGACACCTACCCCGGCATCGCGCCTTACCTTCGCGGGCCTTATCCGGCGATGTATGCGGCCCAGCCCTGGACCATCCGCCAGTACGCGGGCTTTTCGACCGCCGAGGAGTCGAACGCTTTCTACCGCCGCAATATCGCCGCCGGGCAGAAAGGCCTGTCGGTGGCCTTCGATCTGGCTACGCACCGGGGCTACGATTCCGATCATCCGCGTGTGAAAGGCGACGTCGGCATGGCGGGCGTCGCCATCGACTCCATCTACGATATGCGGACGCTGTTCTCCGGCATCGACCTGTCGCAGATGTCGGTGTCGATGACCATGAACGGCGCGGTGCTGCCGGTGCTCGCACTGTTCATCGTCGCCGGCGAGGAGCAGGGCGTTTCGGCCGACAAACTCTCCGGGACCATCCAGAACGACATCCTCAAGGAGTTCATGGTCCGCAACACGTACATCTATCCGCCCGATCCTTCGATGCGGATCATCTCGGACATTTTCGCTTACACATCCGAGAACATGCCGAAGTTCAACTCCATCTCGATTTCCGGCTACCACATGCAGGAAGCCGGGGCGACGGCGGACCTGGAACTGGCCTACACACTGGCCGACGGTATCGACTACGCGCGCGCCGGCGTCGCGGCGGGGCTCCCCATAGATAAATTCGCGCCGAGGCTTTCGTTCTTCTGGGCGATCGGCATGAACTTCTTTATGGAGGTCGCCAAACTCCGGGCCGCGCGCATCCTCTGGGCGAAGCTCGTCAAGGACGAATTCAACCCCGAGAACCCGCGTTCGCTTTCTTTGAGGACGCACTCGCAGACCTCGGGCTGGTCGCTAACGGCACAGGACGTGTTCAATAACGTCATCCGGACGGCCATCGAGGCGATGGCCGCGACCCAGGGGCACACCCAGTCTCTGCACACGAACGGTCTCGACGAAGCCATCGCTCTGCCGACTGACTTCTCCGCCCGGATCGCGCGCAATACCCAGCTCTTCCTGCAGCAGGAAACCGGCACGTGCCGGATCGCGGACCCTTGGGGCGGTTCGGCCTATGTCGAGCGGTTGACCCACGACCTGGCCAAGCGCGCGCTCGTGCACATTGAGGAGGCCGAGAAGCTGGGCGGCATGGCGAAGGCCATCTCGGCGGGCATTCCCAAAATGCGTATCGAGGAGGCCGCGGCCCGCACGCAGGCGCGCATCGACTCCGGCCAGCAGACGATTGTTGGGGTCAACAAGTATCGCGTCACCAGCGACGCCGTGATCGAACTTCTCAAGGTGGACAACAACTCGGTCCGCAACCAGCAGCTCGAAAAGCTCGAGCGCCTGCGCGCCGAACGCAACGAGGCCGACGTCCACTCGGCGCTGGAGGCACTGACAAACGGTTCGGCCGGCGGCGCAAACCTGCTTGAACTGGCCGTCAACGCGGCGCGGAAGATGGCGACGGTCGGTGAGATCTCGGAGGCCATGGAAAAGGTCTTCACCCGCCACCGCGCCGAGATCCGTGCCATTTCCGGCGTCTATAAGAGCGAGGCCCAGTCCGTGAACAAAAACATCGACCACGTTCTCAAGATGGTGGAGGCCTTCGAAGCCAACGACGGCCGCCGTCCGCGTATCCTCATCGCCAAGATGGGCCAGGACGGGCACGACCGCGGACAGAAGGTGATCGCTTCGGCCTTCGCCGATCTCGGGTTCGACGTCGATATCGGCGCCTTGTTCGCAACACCGGACGAAGCCGCCCGGCAAGCGGTGGAGAACGACGTGCACATCGTCGGCGTGTCGTCGCTGGCGGCCGGTCATCTGACGCTGGTTCCGGAACTGCGCGAGGCGCTGGAGAAACAGGGCCGCGGCGATATCATGATCGTGGTCGGCGGAGTCATTCCGCCAGCCGATTACGACGAGTTGTTCGCCGCCGGCGCCAAGGCCGTCTTCGGTCCGGGCACCAATATTCCGGAAGCCGCCGGAGATCTCATCGCCAAGCTGAACCAGGATCTCGGGTACACAAAGGAAGCCGCCGAATAAGGGAGCCGGGGCTGTGAGCGAAGCGGCTCGACGCGGGCTCGTCACGTCCGCCTGCCTCATCGTTCTGGCCTGGCTGGCACTGACAGCGTCCACCTGGGGCATCGTCGTGTGGCAGTCGGAGCCGTTCTTCGCGCAAGGCCACAGCCGCCCGGCGATCCGCTGCACTTATTTCAACGGCACATCCTTATTCCAGCGCGGCTACCTTTATTCGAAGTCAGGCGGACTGGGCTACTCGCGCTGTCCGCTGTGGGCCCGGGCACCTCTGTAAGTGGCCTATCAACCGCGCCGAGTTGCCGCGGAACAGGAAACGGCCGCGCCCTGTTCATCAAACGGGCGCGGCCTATTTTTTCAGCATCGTTTTGGACTTCGATTAGAAGTATTTCGACAGCCGGTCCTTCAGCTTCTTGCTGAACTTTTTCTTGCCTTTCTTTTTCGAGCTGCTTTTCGTTTTCTTGGTGTCGTCGTTCTTGTTCTTGTACTCGTCCCATTTGTCGCGAAGACGCTGGCGCAGCGAGGCCGTCTTCTCGATCTGTGCGTCGGCGCGCAGTTCGTGTCCCGCAGTCAACCCGCCGAAGCCGGCGGCGTTCGCCGGTGCCGGAGCTGAGAAAGCCGCGAAAGCGATGATCGCAGCGGCGGCGAGTGTGCGTGCGTTGAAGAGCGTATTCATGTTCAGTATCCCTGTTCGATGTGCGGGCGACGGGCCGCGGCGGTTGCCGTCCCGGCCGTTCGCTTCGAGGGAGACAATCGCCCAATTATCCGGGAGCGTCTGTTCCCGCCGGGACAAGGAGGGTTAATGGGCAAGAAAAATCACGATGAGCGTGGAAGATTCGCGCCGGCGGGAAGAACATGAAAAAAGCCCCCGGCGGAAACCGGGGGCCTCTATCAATTGATGCCGGCTGCAATCACCACCAGCCTTTGCATTTGTAGTACTTCTTTTTCCAATGGAACGAGCCGGTGTGTTTCCATTTCCATTTGTAATATCCGCAGTCGTGGTGGCGGTGATTGTGATGGAAATGGAATTTGCGGAATTTGAACTTCTTCTTGAAGCGGTGCCCAATGTTGTGAACCTGGTTCTGTGCCGCCGCGTTGTCAAAAGTCGGCGCCGGCTTGAACGGTGCGGCCTCGGACTGGGCGGTTGCGCCGGTCAGGGCGGCGAAGGCGACGGCGCCGCCAATAACGGCTGCGCGGACGATCGAGTTGATTTTCATTCTGTTCTCCGTTGACATGATCATCTTTGTTGTGGCTCGCAGCAGCTCCGTACCGTTTCCGGTCGGCTGCGTTCCGGGACAATGTCGCCGATCGGGAGCCGCGTCTGTGCCGCCAGGAACACGCGCGAAAAGGCTGTTTCCAAGCGAGCTCCAAATAGAAAAGCCCGGCACAATGGCCGGGCTTCTCAACGGTCTTATTCATGTGCGTCGCAGGACTGCGATCCGCTGCTCGAACTCAGTTGATGCGCTGATACCAGCGACCGTTTTTCTTTTTCGACTCGTCGGATTCCTGGTTCCCGGTCGACATCCAAGAATGATCGCCGTTGGTTTCCTCGGCCGCGGCAGCCATGCCCGCTTCGTGACCGCGGCGCGCCATGGCGTAGCTTGAACGGTGGCCGTAGCAGCCTCCGACGCAGTCGATGGCGCCGGTGCCGGCTACAGCGCCCCGTTTCAGGGAGCGGCTGTTCACGGGGCCGCGCGCACTCTTGCGTTCCTGATAGACGATCTGTTCGGCCTCATTGGAGCATCCGGCTTCGCAGACCACGACAAAGTCGTCCGGATAATGCGAAGCCAGCGGGTGCTGCTTGACGCGGCTGCGGCCCTGGAACTTGTTCTTCGACCAGCGATCATAGATGTCTGTTTTCTCGTCCGGCGTAACGGCAGCAACTTCGATGTTCTGCTGCTCGGCCCCGTCGCCAGCCCTTTCGCCCGTCAGGTCTTCCGAAAGCGTGGCTTCGCCGTCCTCAGCGGCCGCTTCCATCAACGGATCGGCGGAAACCGGCAGTGCGTCGCGCTGGCCTTCCAGCTCAGCAGCGATGCTTGCCGGGGCTTCGGCTTCCGTCACCGGCGCGGCTTCGACCGACCCTTCGACCGACTGGTGCCCTGCAAAAGGATCCTCCAGGGCCGCGGGCGTTTCAGAAGAAACGGGAATGCCCGGCTCTTCGTAGTTGAGGGGTGTAGGCGCGCCGTTACCGATTTCCTCGATCTCGGGGCCTTCGAGTTCGGGCCCATCGATCTCGGGGCCGTCACCCAGGGCCTCGACGGTCACGCTCTCGTTGGCGGCGTAGAGCGGTTCGGATTGCGCGGACGTGACGGCGAGAGCCGGCACGACGAAAAGCACGGTCGCGGCGAGCGCGTGCTTCAAACGAAGAACTTCGAACATGGCACCCTGTTACGCTTTCACTGGATCGGGTTATTGGCGCCAGTGTGCCTGAAACCGGTTAACGAACGATTTACCCCTTACTGTTTGAGGTCTGACAGTCGATTCGGTTGTATCTTCCAGCCAACTGTCACCTGCGGCCCAGAAGGTGCGCACGACAAGCGAGCGATTATTCACTGCATGTGGCGATAGTATTCGGGCGCTTCCGCAGAGCCGCCGTTGATGATGTGAACATTTCGGTAGTCCGAGGGGACATCGGCGATGGCAACGGGCTCGCTTTCGCCCGCCGGAGAGGTCGCTTCCTCGTCGAGCGCACGCAGTTTCGCGACGATTTCCTCGGGCTTCCGCGTCGGCAGCGGAAGATCCACGGGCACCGCCGGAGGCGGCTCGGCAGCCGGTTCGGCGGCGACCGTGCTGCCATAGTGTTGCGCGATACAGGGATCCGTCTGCACCAGTACCCGGATCTCGTCCTGGGTGAGCGTCAGAACACGGCCGTCGTCGCAGACAAAGGTCTCCTCGGCGGCTACCGGAACGGCACCGACAATCGCGGCACAAGACAGCGCGGCCAACAACGAAAGGGTCCGTGGAGCCAGGCTGCGGCGCGATCCGGGTGAACGCAATTCGATCATCTTGGCAATCGTCCTTCGTTTTTGTGGCGTGCGGGCTTTTGCTGACATGCCCAGCTTCGGTTCGTCAACGCGAGGGATAGCGCCAATAAACGCCGGTGTCGCTTTCCACCTTTTCAAGGGCCGGCAAGCGCACTTCCGGGGGGCGCATGCCCGTGCCGATCAGCTTGCCGATGTCTTCGAGCAGGGCATTGTTCTCGGCATAACCGGAGTGATTGATACCAACGCTGTCCATGCTGGTGGCCGTCGCGTCGATGGTATCCACACCTTCGATGACGATCGGCCCGCTATCTGGAACATCGCCGGCGCGGGGAACGCCGCCGTTGACCCGTCGGGAGATGTTGAGCGCCGCGTCATTGGAGGCGGCATACAGCGTGATGCCCTCCGCGATGCCCTGGATCGACCCAACGATGTTCTCGAAGCTGTGGCGGTCGACATCCGGCGCGGCGAGAATGAGCTGCGAGACCAGGACGCCTTCAGGCATCGAGCGTTTCAGGTCCTGGAGCACGCGCAGTAGAGGCTGGTTGCCCATCGAGTGCGCGATGATCGACATCTTCTTGGCGCCGGTTTCATCGCGAACGAGGGTCAGGAACTCGCGCAGGAAGGGTTCGGCCTGCGCCGCGCTCTCACGGTCATAGGTGTACCCCTGCAGTGTGCCGCCGGACGGCCAGCTATAGAGGAATGGCGCACCGTCGAACTTCAGGTCGTAGGCAATCTGAGCGGTGCGAAATACGGCGTTGTCGAATTTCGTCTGGTAGCCGTGGACGAAGACCAGCGCATGGTCCTTGAAGCGCTGCGAGTCGGCCAGCCGCTCGCGCGCGAGCCGCAGGAAATCATCCTGGGACAAGGACTTTATCTCCTTGATTGTGAAGTGCTTTTTCGGGTCCTCTTTCTCCTGGTAAAGGGTGATGTCGAGATAGGGGATCTTGAGCGCCCACGGACGCTCGACCATCGGCACTTCATGCAGCTTCGGAACCGTGACGAGCGCGCGGCCCAGCTCCAGGTGCCGCCCGCGCTGCCAGTCGTAAGTCACGCGATGGACGGTCATCGTTTTCTGGCGGTCGGTGCCGTAGAAGACCGGCACGACAGTCCAGTCTTCCTTTACTTCGCCGACGACAGGGGCTGCAGTTTCGCCGGCTTCCGCGGCTTCCCCCGCCTCCCTGGGTTCCGAACGTTCGACAAGCTCGCCTCGGTTGGCGTTATCGGGAAGGCCGCCGGGCGACAAACCGCGCGATCTCGGCCGATAGGCGCGCTTCTTCATTGCAGCATCGTTGCCGCGGAAACTGCGCGAACCGAAGCCACTGCCGCCACTGCTGCTGCCACCGGAACGCACAGCGTTTTCGCTCGAACCGGTGGACGGTTCGGGAGACGCGGCCTCGGTCTCGGCGGCGTCGTTCGCGGCATCTGCCTTCGGCGGCTCCGGCGGCGCGGCGCTTTCCCGTTCAGCCTTGGGCTCAGCCTCCGGTTCTGGCGCAGACGGTGAGGGCGGCGGCTCCGCGATGACAATCTTCGGCTTGGCTGGCGCTGCCGGCCCCGGCTCGGCGGCGGCCGTCTCCGCGTCGCCTTCGGCCTTCTCCGGTTGTGGCTGCGGCCGTGGCTGCGGTCGGGCCTCGGGCAGGTCCGCTTCATCGGCGCGTTGGGCGGCAACCTCGGTCTCATCGGCCGGCGCCGTGGCACCGTCGTCGGCGTCGCGCGCTGCGGATTTTTCGCTGTCCGCGCGCTCCAGCGGCGGCGGCGCCGATTTCTCCATCTGGGGCGCGCTGCTGAATACGAACAGCAACATCAGCGGCACCACGAGGACCGCACCGACAATGATCGGGCCGAGAATTCTCCACACAGCCTAGTCCCCCAAAAAAGCGTAAGCAACGCGCTTGCGAACGGGCGATACCACCGGATTTCGGCAAAAAACCTGTTCGCTGCCGGGGCACTTTAACAATCCGTTTGTGTCGCGCAATTGACCCTGCGGTCGCCTTGTCGGAGACAGTAGGATGCAGGGCACACTCCGGCCTCGGCGGCGTTCGCGAAACACGCGGGTTGCCGGTCGAAGGCAAGCGACGAGGTTTCATGGCAGACGTACCGAATAATTTCGCCACCAACACCGGCAGCGCCCCGATGGCAGGCGCCGCCCGGGGGAGCGCGAGTCAGGGGAGCGGGCGGCTTTCGCCGGATGTGCTGGCGGACGGCGTTCTGGCCGGTGACCGCGCGGTGCTGGCTCGCGCCATTACACTGATCGAAAGTTCGAAGCCGGAGCATCAGGCGCTCGCCCAACAGGTTCTGCAGCGGCTTCTGCCGCAAACCGGCAAAGCGGTGCGTCTCGGCATCACGGGAGTGCCAGGCGTCGGGAAGTCGACGAGTATCGACCAACTCGGGATCAACCTGGTTGAAACCGGGCACAAGGTCGCCGTGCTGGCGGTCGATCCCACTTCAAAGCGAACAGGGGGCTCGATCCTCGGCGACAAGACGCGAATGAACCGCTTGGCGGTCCACGAGAACGCCTTCATCCGGCCCTCGCCAACTTCCGGCACGCTTGGAGGGGTTACCCGCAAAACGCGCGAAACAATGGCGCTCGTTGAAGCTGCGGGGTTCGATGTCGTGATTGTCGAGACGGTTGGCGTCGGCCAGTCGGAGGTCGCGGTCGCCGACATGGTCGACTTCTTTCTCGTTCTGCTACTTCCAGGCGGCGGGGACGACCTGCAAGGCATCAAGAAAGGCATCATCGAAATCGCCGACATGATCGCCATCAACAAGGCGGACGGCGAGAACGTCGAGCGTGCGCGGGCCGCGGCAGCGGAATACCGGAATGCGTTGCATATCCTTTCCCCGCGCTCGGATACCTGGACGCCGCCGGTGCTGACGGTCTCTGGCGCGACCAACCTCGGGCTAGACGAACTGTGGGCCAAAATTCTGCACCATCGGGAATTGACCGAAGCCTCCGGAGAGTTCGCGGAGCGCCGCCAGAGGCAAGCGGTCTCCTGGATGCGGGATATGCTGGAAGCGCGCCTCATGGAGGCTTTGCGCGGCAATCCCGACGTGGCGCGGGAACTGCCGGGCATCGAGGCCGACGTAAAAGCTGGCGCGTTGCTGCCCACGCTCGCCGTGGAGCGGATCATGGGATTGATGGGACTCGGTCGATGAGGTTAGGAGGGGCCGATGAAGATAGGAGGGGGCCGATGAGGATGGCAGTGGGCCGATGAACAACGCGGGACCGGCAAGGCCCCCGAGCCCGGAACGCCACGCGATCCTGTTGACCGGCTTCGGTCCGTTCCCGGGCGTTCCCGTTAACGCCACGGAAAAGCTGGTGGTCGAATTGGCCTGGCAGGCGGGCAATCGCTTCGTGGACTGGCGCGTGGAGCATGCCGTGCTGCCGGTCGATTGGGAGGCCGGCCCGGCAATGTCCCGGCGGCTCATTTCCCGGTTGATGCCGCGTCTGGTTCTTCATTTCGGCGTTTCCGATCTCGCAACGGGCCTGGTTATCGAAACGCTGGCGGCGAATACCTGCCGCTCCTCTCCGGACACGCTGGGGCGGCATCCCACTACAGCGTTGCTCGATGAAGGCGCCGCGCCGGCGCTCCCAGCCCGCATTCCTGTCGCCAAAATCCTGGAGCGTATCGGACGCGCCGGGCTCCCCGTGGAGACCTCCGAAGACGCCGGGGGCTACCTGTGCAACGCGGTCTTGTTCGACACACTGCGCAATGCGCCCGAAACTTGCATGGTGGGCTTCATCCATGTGCCGACGGTGCTTGCGGCCGAGGCAACGGCCGTTCCGGCTGCACCGTCTCGGCACATCCCTGGCGCCGCCGTCCTGACCCATACGGACGCAATCGCGGGCGGACTGGCCATCATCGAGGCGTGTCTCGAAAACGTTGAACCGGAGGCCTGAATGCCAATCGATCGCCGACACCTTATGGCCGCGGGAGGCGCTGGCCTTGGTCTCGCGGGCCTGGCCGCCGCAGCGCGTGGAGCGCCACCGGCCGGCGGTGAGCGCCGTCCGGCTTTCCATGGTTCGACCGTCCAATTGGTGCCGGGGAGCCCGACGCCGCAAACGAAGGCGATACAGAACGCCATCGACGACGCTTCCGCAGCGGGACGCCCGGTCCTCCTGCCGCCGGGCCGTTTCTTGACCGGTCAATTGCAGCTTCATCCGACGACCCGGTTGATCGGCGCACACGGGCAGAGCGAACTCGTTGCCGCGACACCGGAACCGCTCATCATCGGCGTGGACGCTGGCGACATCCTGATCGCCGACCTCGCGATCGACGGCGCGGAAAAGGCGAGCCGTCTCATACAGCTCGAACGATGCGGCGGGCGCATCTCCGCGTGCACCCTGCGCAACGCCGCGGATGCCGCGGTGTTCTCAAACGATTCATCCGGGCTCACGGTCGACGGGAACCGGATCTCCAACTGCGCCAACAACGGCATCCAGATCTGGCGGTCGCAAGCCGGCCCCGACGGCAGTCAGGTGCTCGCCAACCGGATTTCCCGGATCGAATCGCGAAGCGGCGGAACCGGCCAGAACGGCAACGGCATCAATGTCTTCCGCGCCGGAGGCGTGATGGTCTCGGGCAACGTTATCGAGGACTGCGCTTATTCGGCCGTGCGCGGCAACAGTGCGTCAAACCTGCAGATCCTCGACAACCAGTGCGCCCGCCTGGGCGAAGTCGCTCTTTATGCGGAGTTCGGCTTCGAAGGCGCAATCATCTCGCGCAACGTCGTGGACGGTGCCGCGACCGGCATCGCCGTCACCAACTTCAATGATGGCGGGCGGCTCGCGATCGTCGAGGGCAACCTCGTGCGGAACCTCAAGAAGCGTCCCTGGGAGCCGGTCGACAAGCGCGGCGAGGGCATCTCGGTGGAAGCGGATACCATCGTCACCTCCAACGTTGTCGAGAGCGCGGAGAGCTATGGCATCCTCGTGGGATGGGGACCGCACATGCGCAATGTCATCGTGACCTCGAACATCGTCCGCCTTGCGGACATCGGCATCGGGCTTACCGCCGATACCGACGGCGGCACGGCGGTCATCACCGACAACGTCATCGACGGCGCAAAGCGGGGCGCCATACGTGGCTTCCATTTCGGTCGGATCGTCGGCGCCGACCTCGCGCTCGAGGAAACCCGAACGGCGCGCATACGCATTTCCGGCAACATGAAGGTAGGCGGCGCATAGATTCTATATGCCGCCAGGATTCCCCCGCTATCGCGACCGGGCGGGGTTTACGGCTTCCAGTCGGCCAGGGCGGATCGCACGGCGGGGGCTGTCCGGATCTTGCCGACTTCCAGGCCGCGCCAGCTTTTCAGCACCTCGCGGTGCATGAGCCCCTTTGCTTCCGGATAGACGTGCTCGACCAGCGTCATCGCCGTCCCCGCCGAGGCGCGCGTCGTTCCGTCGTCGACTTTCAAGGCGAAGCCGATCCCCAGTTCCGGGAACCCGCCGCAATAGACGCCTTCTGCGCCGGTCTTCATGAAGACGCGGCCGGGCAGGTTCTTCATCACCACGCTATCGGCGCGGCCCGGCCCGGCGACCAACTCCGGTTCCGCCCAGCAGGCCTGCATGGCGCGGCGGAAAGCGGCGGCATGCGGGCGGTTCTCCCGGCCGGCGGCGCTCTCATCGGCCACGAGGCGGGCAAAGACCGTCGCCATCGATTGCAGCGGCATCGCCCAATTCGGTAACGAGCAGCCGTCAAATCCCATGACGTCGATGCCGAGCGGCAAGCCGGTGAGTTCGCCCAGGATTTCGTGAACCCGGCGTTGCAGCGGATGGTCGGGCTGCCAATAGCCCGCCGGGTCCATGCCAAGATGACGCGCGGCGGCGAGCATGCCGGCGTGCTTGCCGGAGCAGTTGTTGTGGAGCTGGCAAGGTGTGCCGCCCGATCGCCAGAGTTCGCGCGCGGCCTTGGCGCCCAGCGGCGGATGCGTTCCGCAGCCCAGATCGTCTTCCTTGAACCCAGCCGCCTCCAGCATCGCCGCGGCGACGGCGACATGGCGCTCGGTACCGGTGTGGGAGGCGCAAGCGAGCGCCAGTTCGCGGTCGCTGAAACCGTACCGGTCCGCCGCCCCGGATTCGATCAAGGGGAGTGCCTGCAACGCCTTGATCGCGGACCGAGGGTATATGGGCCTTTGGATATCGCCCAGCGCCAGCAGGACATCGCCGGCCGCATTCGCCACGCACACAGCGCCGGTATGGAAGCTTTCGACCAGCGGTCCGCGTGTGACCTCGATCAGTGTGGGATTGCTCATGGGGCGCCTCGCGCTCTCGTCGATTTCCCGGCGGGTTTCGCACGACCGGCCGTTTTCCGACACCCTGCAAAGGCAGCGCGCCATGTCAAACTCTTATCCGGCTCGCCGCCGGACACGGTCCTGTGCGGTGCGGGCGTGCTCCCTTTTAAAGGCGGGGCACAGCAAAGACACAGCCGTCTTCACACGGTCATCGCTCGCGCAGCGCCTCGTCGCGCATCCGGGTCAACGGCTTCGTCAGGTAGGCCAGGACCGTCTTCTTGCCCGTGAGTACGTCCACCTGAGCGACCATGCCGGGAATAACCGGAAGCTCCTCGCCACCATGATCCAGACCGGTCTCCTCGGTCCTCACCTTGATCAGGTAGTAGGTTTCGCCACGGTCGTTGGTAACCGAGTCGGCGCCGATATGCTCAACTTTGCCGTCGAGACCGCCATAGAGCGCGAAATCGTAGGCGGTAAGCTTGACCCGCGCTGGCTGGCCGGGACGCAGGAAGGCAATGTCCTGCGGGCGGATGCGTGCTTCCACCAGGAGGGTATCGTTGAGCGGCACGATCTCCACGAGATCCGATCCGGGCTGCACGACCTGACCGATGGTCGTGACGTGAACCGTCTTGACGATGCCGGTCGCAGGTGCGCGGACGACGGTGCGGGCCAGTTTATCGGCGCTGCGTTTGTTGACTTCCAAGAGGGCTGAGAGTTCGACACGCGCCTTGTTCAGTTCTTCCAGGGCTTGCGCGCGGTAGGCCGAAAGTTTCGCGGCCCGCCGCTCCATGACCTCTTCAGCCTGAGCCTCAACACGGGGAATGGCGAGTTCGGCGGCTTCGAGAGCGCCTTTCGTCTCGTTGACCTTGGCGTCGGCGGTCAGCAGTTCCGCGCGGGATGCGGCCCGGCTCTTGGCAAGCGGCGCCAGAATTTCCTGCTGTTCGGTGGCGATGGCAAGGGCACCGCGCAGGTTGGCGACCTTGGCGCGTAATTCAATGAGTTCCTGCTGGCGCTGACGGTATTGGGCATCGAGAGCGGCGATATCCGCGTCCCGTTCGAGGCGGCGAGCGGTGAAGGCTTCGCGCTGACGGCGAACGAGTTGAGGCGCCTGCTCGGCAAGTTCCGGCGAAAAATTCAGATCGGCGTCCGCCAACTCGGCCGCGAGTCTCGTCGTTAAAATGCGCAGTCCGAGGATACGCTCGGCGGTCTCGCCATGGGAGGCGTCCGCCTGTGTCGGATCGATGCGCAGGATGACGTCGCCGGCCGTAATCCGGTCGCCCTCGTGGACGAGGATTTCGCGGACGATTCCGCCCTCCAGGTTCTGAACGAGCTGGATCTTGCTCGCTGGGATCACGCGTCCCTCGCCGCGCGTCGCCTCTTCGATCTCCGCGAAGGCCGACCACGCGACGAATGCCGCGACCATGGCCACAAGAGCGGTCAGAAGCAGGCTTGGACCCACCGGCGGCGGGCGCAGCAAGTCGGCGCTGACGGCGGTCGGGATGCCGATCCGGCGGGGGCGGGGGGCGGCCGTCTTCGCCGCAGTCGCAGGCGTAACCGGGGCGCCGGGCGTCAGCGGCGCGGAACGCTCCGTTTTTCCACGTTCGCTCATGAGGTGGTCCGGCCTCCCTTGGCCGCAGCGCCGCTGCGCTCAATGGTGACGCGTGAGCGCTTGCCTTTAGCGCCTCCTTTGCCGGTGGCCGCAGGTTCCGTCGCCGTGACCGGCTTCAGCTTGGCCAGCACCTCGGCCTTCGGCCCGTCGTGAAGGACGCGCCCGCCCTCCATGACAACGATGCGGTCGACGAGTTCGAGTACCGCCGGCCGGTGTGTGACCACCAACAGCGTGCGGCCCCGCGACCATTTTTGGAGGGCCGCGATCACCACCTGTTCGGTCCGCCCGTCCATGCCGCTTGTCGGCTCATCGAGCAGCGCGATACGCGGATCGCCGGCCAGCGCGCGCGCCAGCGCCACCGAACGGCGCTGTCCGCCGGAAAGGCCGACGCCGCGTTCGCGCAGCGGCGTGTCGAAACCGAAAGGAAGTCGCGCGATCCAGGGTAGGGCACCGGCGATGCGGGCTGCCGCCAGGATCTCCGCATCGCCGAGCCCGGGATCGCCCATCGCGATGTTCTCGCGGATGGTGCCGTGGAACAGGACTGCATCCTGAAGCAACAGTGCGATCTTCCGGCGAAGCAGCGCCGGCTCGATCTGGCTCGTCGAAACGGAATCGAGAAGGACGCGGCCGCCGCTCGGAAAGGCCAGCCCCTGAGCAAGCCGAAGCAGCGTGGACTTCCCCGATCCCAGCCCGCCGATGAAGGCCACCTTCTCACCGGCCGCGATGTCGATGGAGACTTCGTTCAACGCCGGCGCCTGGTCGGGCGCGTAGCTGAAACCGACCTTCTCAAAGGTGACGCGCCCGTCGAGATCGGACTTGTCCAGGTAGACGGTCGCTTCGCTGCGCTCCTGCGGCGCGCGAACGATCTCGCTCAGGGCGCGGTGGGCAATGCGGGCCTGATTGAAGCGCGCCAGGAGCATCGCTGCCTGAGCGAGCGGCTGCAGCGCGCGGCCGGCCAGGATCGTCGCCGCGATGAGCGCGCCCATCGTCATGTCGCCGGCGGCCACGATATAGAAACCGAAGACGACAACCAGCACCTGCACCAGCGTCTGCATGCAGTGGATCGCGTGCTGGCCCAGATTGGTCACGTGTCGAATGGCGATACCGGTGCGAATGTGTTCGGCGGCCGCGGCTTCCCACTTGAGCGCGGCCCAGCTCTCGGCACCGGCGGCCTTGATGGTCTCCAGCCCGGTCAATGTTTCCGTGGCGACGGCGTTCTTCTGCGCGGCTTCCCGGAACGCTTCGCTGATGAGACGCCCCAGCGCCCTTTGGGTGAGATAACCGACGCCGAGGATCAACGGGATGGCGGCCGCGACCACCCACACGAGGGGACCGGCGACGACCCACAACACGACGAGAAACAGGCCCAGGAACGGCAGGTCGCCGAACGCGGTCAGCGTCGCGGAGTTGAGAAACTCCCGTAGCGTCTCGAACTCGCGCAGCGTGTTAGCCCGGACGCCCGTGGACGCGGGCGTGGTGGAGAGCCGCGCACCCAGGAGCCGGCCGTAGATGAACGCGGACAGGCGCGCGTCGGCCCGTCGGCTCGCGGCATCGACAGCGCCGGCCCGCAGGGTGCGGATGAGGAAATCGAAAAGAATGGCGATGCCGACGCCGGCAGCCAATGCCCACAGGGTCGTTTCGGCGGCATTCGGCAGAACGCGGTCGTAGACGTTCATCGAGAACAACGGCATGGCAAGCGCCAGCACATTGACCGCGAGCGTGGCTGCGATCGCTTCGGCGTAGATACGGCGACTTTCGCGGAAGGCCGGCAGGAACCAACCGGCCGGTTCGGCCTCGACGGCTTCGGCCCGGCGCGGATCCGCCTGCGGCAGTGGCCGCAACCGGACGATCCGTCCCGAAGCGACCGAAATGAGATCGTCAAAGGGGATTTCGACCTTGTTCGATTCGGCGGCGGGCCGATCCGGCGCGCTGACAACGGCAAGCCTTCCAACGTTGGCTCGCCTGCCCTTCTTCTTCCCGGTCGCCTGCGCCTCGAGGAGACTCCACAGGACTTCAACTTCACCGTCGCGCGTCAGCACCAGGACGGGCAGGTCCGTCTCGCGCAGGCTTTTGACAGAGACCTTCACGACCTCGGCAAGAAGGCCTGCCCGGTGCGCCGCATCCGCCAGACTCTCGATGGGCAAGCGGCCATCGACAAGCGGCAAACCGGCTGTCAGGGTCTGCGGAACGGTCGGGCGGCCGTGATGCCGGGCGATCTCGCACAGCGCGGCCAGGAGACGGTCGTGATGCTTGCCGTCTTCGTCAGGTCCGCGAACAGCCGAACCGGGCAGCGTCGACGCCACCCGGTCCTGCAGTTGCTTGACAGGATTTGTTTCCTGCTCGCTCACGCCCATCCCTTCGCATCTCGGGGCCTTCCGGCCTCGGGGATCTCGCGGCGACGAGCTACAAGCCGCATTCCAAGTTTCGGCGACGGCTTAACGGTCTCGGTGAACGTATGCCTTCCAGAACTCGATGCGCCAATGCTCATGCGGCTCGGTTGCTTCCCATGGATAGGGTGCGCCCAGCGCGTCGACCAACCGCCCCATCGCCGCGAGCACGCGGAAGGCGTTGAAGCTCTGAACGAATTCCTCGGTGCGCAGCGCCGCTTCGGCAACGAAAACCTCGCTTTGCGCGTCGAGCAGATCGAGCAGGCGG
Source organism: Filomicrobium sp. (assembly GCA_965226995.1). Lineage (GTDB taxonomy): Bacteria > Pseudomonadota > Alphaproteobacteria > Rhizobiales > Hyphomicrobiaceae > Filomicrobium. The sequence continues at coordinate 100,301 of CBDDFK010000004.1, read as the reverse complement.
CGTGCGCCGACATCGAACTGATCGGTGTAGGTCGAGCGGGTGGCGCGGGCGAGTTGAAGCTGGCGGCGCAGCGCCGGTATCCGTGCCTGCGCCGACGCAACGGCGTTCCAGGAGACACGGGTCTCGCGTTCGACCACGCGTTCGGTATTGGCGGAGATTTCCACGGCCTCGTTGGAGCGGGCGTACGCCTCGCGGATGCGCGCGCGGTTGATGCCGCCATTAAACAGGCTCCAGCGCACGACAAACATCGCACGCATGTCGACATCCCGGTCGGAAGCCTCCTCGGTGCCCTTACCGTGGTAGGTCGAGAGTTCGAGGTTCAGCTTCGGGTAGAGCCGCGAATAAGCGGACCCAACGGCGGCACGCGCGGCCACTGCATCGTGCTGCGTCGCGATCACCGAGGGCGCCGCGACACGTGCGGCGGCAACGGCTTCCTCGACCGTTTTTGGAAGCAGGCGATACGGCACCTTCGCCGGCTGCAGGTTGGCGGGCGCCCGCCCGACGACCGCGCGGTAGAGTGCCTTCGCATCCTCCAGGCGCCCACGCGCTTCGGCCACGATGGCCCGCGCTTGTGCCACCCGAGAGCCCGCTTCCGTCTCTTCGGCCGCGTTGCCAAGACCGGAGTCGACGCGTTGCAGAACGCGCGCGCGCAGCCCCATGAGCGACTGCTCATTTCGTTGCGCCGCGGCCAATACGGCTGCCGCGCGCTGCACTTCGAAATAGGCTTGGACGGTTTTCAGCGCGATTGAATTGGCAGTGTCATTTACGCGCCAGCGGGCGGACTCGACACGGTTCTTCTGGCGCGCGACTTCATGATCGCGTTCAAAACCGTCGAAAAGCCGCTGCGAAAGCGATAGCGAGACATTCTTGTCCGGATGCCAGTCGTCGGTGTTTTCGATGCCCAGCGGAGTACGCAGGCTATCGCGGTGACGGCCGGTCTCGGCTTTGAGATCGACGGAGGGAAGCCCCAGCCCGCGTGCGGCACGGAGCTCCTCATCAATGGCCTGCCGATTGTAGCGGATTGCGGCAAGTTCCGGATTGGTTGCAAGCGCCTCGGCAACGACGCCAGGCAGCGTATCGGCCCGAGTTTCCTCAGCCAGCCCACCAAATGTCCAAAGAAACGCCAGCACCCATCCGGCGCTGAAAAAAAATATCCGAGTCCGCATCTTTCCCCCGTACCAGCCCGTTTTTGATACGCGAGACTAACGAGCCTATATGTCCGGGGGCGACGGCCTCGTAACCCCCTTCCCGACAAATATTCCTTATTCGGACCTTAGCCGAATCGCTCTTGTGGATAAATCGCCGTTGGAAAAATATCAATTTCCGTTTCAGCTTGTTGCCGAATTGCACATAAAATCTAAGGTTGTGGCATTTCCATCTGCCTGCGGATGCTCCGGGAATTACACCATTATTTAGCCGGACCGCACCGCGGCCCGGCTATTTTTTTAACGCCGTCAGACGATAAGATTCCCGTTTGTCCGTAAGCTGTCAGCGTCGAGGCCCGTCACGTTCTCAATAACGACGAGGTCTTGGAAGCTGTCGCCGCCCCCATCGACATCGACTTCGACGCGCGTGTCGGCCCCGGCATCGGATACCCGGACGTATTCCGACAGAACCGAAGTGAGTTCGTCGAAGCCCTGGAGGACATCCGAGATGTCTATGGCATCGCCGTCTCCGAGAACAAAGTCGGTGATCGTATCGACGATGCCGTCGACATCCCCGGTCTCCCAACCGAAGACATCCGCCCCCGAACCGCCGGTCATGATATCCGCACCGGTGCCGCCGAAGAGGCCGTCGGCCCCGGCTCCGCCCGAGAGCGTATCAGCGCCCGACAGGCCGAAGATAAGCTGTGTCCCGGCCCCTCCGGTCAGCGCATCGTCCACCGCATCCGCGCCTGCCACGACGCTCGGTACCGTCAGGCGGAAGCTATCGGTAAAGCCCAGGTCGAGCGTGTCGCCGCCATCGACGGTTTCGGCCGAAGCAATGGTGATCGTCGTTGTCCCGGCGCTCGCCTGATCGCTGGCGGCGAAGGCAAGATCGTTGGCCTGGTCTTCGGAGCCCTGGAAGACGAACTCGCCGCCGCCGTTGTCCGTCACCGTGCCGCCGCTCAACGCTTCCAACGCAACGCCTGTCGGCACGTTCTGGAAGGTGATGCGGATTTCCTCCGGCGGCAGTTCGCCGGCAAGCGATCCGCGGTCGTCGGTCATCCGCACATCGAGGGTGAGCGGCGCGCGACCGGTGGCGTCCACGGTGGTGTCCTGCGGCAAGAGTTCCGCATCGTCGGCCTTCGGCGCGACGGTGACCGTGAAGTCAACCGAGGCCTGGGCTTCGTCGCCGTTGGACTGTTCATAGGTCAATCCGGTGAGACGAAGCTGCATGTCGCCGGCGAAGTTCGTGGGTGGCGTCACGGACAAGGTCGCCAGCGCCGCCACCGGAATCGTCCAAGTGCCATCGCCGTTGTTGGAGCCCGCCGAGAACAGCGTCCCGTCCGGGACATTCTCGATCTTGACGGAGAGGACTTCCGCACCGTTGGCCGCCTCGGTGTCGGCGAGCGCCGCCGTGAGGCCGCCGCCGGCATTGAGCGCGATCGAGGTATCCTCGTCGCCGGAGAAACCGCCCGGTGCAGCCGTCACGAGAGGTGCGTCCGCATCTGCCTCGATATCGACGGTGAAGGTACGCTGCGCGATCGCCTCGTCGCCGTTGGCGGCTTCGATGGACGTTGCGGCCACCTCCACCGTGACGGTGCCGTGCCAGTCGGCGGCGCCCTGGATCTGGAGTGTCGCAAGATCCGCGCTCGGCACCTTATAGTAGTTGTTCAGCGCCACGCCATCGACCGTCTCGGTCACGACCGGGTAGCCGCCAAGCAAGGTCGCGCCGTTGTTCAGCCGGACATAGACGTGGCTGCCAATGCTTTCGCTGCCGTCGGTGTCGCTCAGATTGACGGACAGATCGAGATCGATCGCGGCATCCTCGACACCCGGATCGGGCGCAGCACCGACCGTCGGGGCGTCAGCGACGGCTTCGACAGGGAGGTTGACTGTCTGCACGCCGGTGGAGGCCTTGAGGAAATTGGTTCCGACAGCGACGGCCTCCACCTCGATCGGAATCGGGGCGTCGGAGTCGTCGGCAGGGGTGATCTGAACCGTGCCATCGTTGAAGGCGGTATGGGAGGCGACCCAGCGGCCGGTGTTCGGGTTGAAGGTCGCTCCCGTCACCGTAACGCCAGGTGGAACCGTGAACATCACGGATATGGATTGAACCGGGGTGCCCCCCGCGCCCGGCGTAACGACTGGGTTGGCGGGATTACCCAGCGCGCCCGAGGTATCCTCGGTCTGGCCGAGGAGGTTCGCCAGGTTGACTTCCGGCGGGACCGGCGGCGTGCCTGTGACACCGCCCGCGCCCGGATCGATGATGACCTGGAACTGACCGCCCGTGCTGTTGGTGGCCCGCGTCGGCCCGTCTTCGGCAACCGTCGTGAGCGTGAAGTCGAGCTGCCGCGGCGGTCCGCCGAACTCCAGCGAGAATAGGTTTACACCCGCGGCGACTTCGGCCTCGCTCAGGACCCAGCTTCCGTCGCCGTTGTCCAAGCCGACGATGTTGCCGCCGGCGTCCATCAGGACGAGTTCGGGGACCGTTGTTGCCGCGCCGCCGGGGACTTCCGTCGCGCCGGTGACTTCGAGTGTGAAATAGATGAGTTCGGACTGCGTGCGGCCGAGGTCGATATCGTCGTTGTCGGTCGTGTCGCCGGAAAGCGTCAGCGGGATCGCCGTCAGATAGTTGAACGTATCGACGTTACCGGCGATGGCGTCGTTGTCCGGATTGGCGGCACTGACCGTCGGGGTGTCGGCCATTGGCTCGATGTTGACGTCGAAGGTCGTGTTCTCAATTCGAAGAACGTCGAACGGCCCGCCGGACAAGTTTGCCCGGTCGCGCACTTCGGCTGAGACGTCGAGCGAGAAGTCGACATCGCTATCGTCGAAGATATCGGCGCCGATCGATAGTCCGGCGATCTTCGATTCCGCCGACCCGGCGGGGATCACGTCGCCATTGCCATCGCGGTCGGCTTCGATGAGAAGCCGATCGGCGAGCAGGTCGCCGTTGGAGTCGACCAGCGTGTAGTCAGCCGGATCGCCGCCGATGCGATTGTTGAGCACCCAATCGACGGCCTCCTCGCTGGTCGCCGCCGGGTCGCCCATGAGCTGGCGCACCTTTTCGATGATGTCCGCGCTTCCGGCATCGACAAAACCGGCGAAGTCGATGGTGTAGCTCAGCACGTCTTCCGAGCCGTCGTTGTCGACAAAGTTCGACGGCTGCACGGCGATGCTGGCCATCGAGATGTCCGTACCGGGGGCGGCATCCATCGCCTCGGTGACCGTCGTCGACGGGTTCCAGCCGACGAGGCCGTCAACCGTCGCCGCGTCGATCACAGGCGCGATTTCAAACGTCACCGGCCAGATGGCGGACGATGCCTGATCGCCTTCGACTTCCTGCGAGACCGCCTGGACAGTGATCGCGGCACCGGAATAGGGGGCGGTGCCGGAGTAGTCGGGCTCTGGCGGGATCGTCAGAGTCGGGATGGCCGCCGTCGTGACGCTCCAGTTGCCGCCGCCAATGTAGGTCACAGAGTCGGGGATGGCCGAGGTGGGTATCACGCCGGCCGGCAGACCACGCACGACGAAGGAAAGGCTCTCGGAGCCGTCCGAGTCCGTCAGCGTGTTGTCGATGAGGTCGTTGACGGTGGCAGCACCGGCTGCGGTCAGGATAGCTTGGCCCAATTCGTAGGGTTGGTCCTCCGTACCCGATACCGAGACCGGGAAGTCGTTCGGCGTATCGGCGACTTCCTGCACCTCCACGGTGACCTGGAAAGCCGGAACCGGAACGGTGGCGTTATCCGGCGCGAGTCCGCTCGCCGTGAGGTCCGAGTCGGTGACGTTCGCCTGCACGTCGAGAACGATGTCGCCCTGGTGCTCCGAGGACCAGTTGAGCGGCGGCTGGATATGCAGGTCGGCGATTTCGGCAGTGGTGAACTCCCAGACGCCGCTACCCGGCACCGTCTCGGTCCCGATGGGCGCACCGGAGGAGTTGACAAACTGCGCCGTCACCGGATCGCCGGTGATGGGATCGATGGTCGGCAGGCCTGAGATGACGACGTGGTTGATGACTTCGGAGCCGTCGGTGTCGGTCAGGTCGACACGCAGCGGAATCTTGATGCGGTTGTCCTCTGTGCCGATGGCGTTGCCGGTGACGCGTGGCTCGTCGACTTCGGGGGCGACGCGCAGCGTGATGGTGTCGATGTCGGTCGCCTGCCGTACCTCGATACCGGCAAGGCCGCTCGCACCGTTCGGGTCGCCGATCTCGCCCTGCTCGGTCGTGATGGCAGTGACGGTCAGCGTCGTCTCGCCCGACCAGTCGCCCGGCGTAACCTGGAGCGCATCGAGGCGGGCGTTGAGCTGGTCCTCGTTGAGGGCGTTAACGCGGAAGACGCCCCCACCGAGATTGGTTACGCCCGTGCCGGTGATGGACACGCCATCGGGAACGCCGCTGATCTCGACGTGAAGCTGCTCGGAGCCCCAGCCGGCGCCATCGGCAACGCCGTCGGTATCGGCGCTGCGATCGACCTGGATCGTTTCGCCGCCAGTGCCGACGAGCGCGAACGTATCGTTCTCGTCGCCCGCGACCGTGTAGCCCGCCGTCACATCGGGAGCGTCGGCGATTGCCAGCGTGCGGATCTGATGGGTGTAGGTGCGTGTCGCGGTATGGACGGAGCCGTCGCCATCGGTATCGTCGCCCGCGCCGGTGAAGGTGTCATCCGCGCCCTCGACGGGATCGAAAGTGTCGGTTGTCGTGACGGAAACCGAGACAGAACTGTTCGCATCGCTGTTGGGCGGGGCGGCGACGACAAACGTATCGACGGCCGTCCGGATTTCTGCCTGCGTACCCGTGATGGTGAAGACGCCACCCGCTTCGACCACGTTTGCCGGCAAGGTTCCGCCGGTGTTGGTCGTCGTCCAGGTGGAGCCGTCGTTGAAGCTCACGACCCAGTCGGCAGGCAGCGCCGAGGCGTCGATCTCGACCTGGGTGATTTGCTCGGAGCCGTCGGTGTCGACCAGCGAGTATGAGATGTCGGCGCCGAAGTTGCCTTCGTTGCCAAGTCCCGGTTCGGCATCTTCGTAGATCACCGAGGAACCGCTGGCATTGGGCACGTCGGGGTCCGGCTTGACGACGATCGAGAAGTTCTCGGTGTCGGTGAGTTGCGCCGCCGGGACGCCGCCGTTGGCTTCGTCCTGCGTCGTTACCGTGATGGTGCCGGTGAAGGTTCCCGTGGCGTGAAGCGGCGGGGTCCAGACGGCGTTGTTGAACTCGGCCTGCGTGAAGGTCCAGGTGCCGCCGCCGGCATCCGTACCGTGGCTGAACGTGCCGCCGGACAGACCGGTGATTTCGAACGTCAGCGTTTCCGAACCGTCCGCGTCCACTTGCGAGATGGTGCCCGACATGAGGTCGGTCAGACGCACGCCGGCAACGCCGTCGCCGTTCTCGTCGCGCACGCCGTCTTCGTCGATGGTGATGGTGGCGGGCGCCGTCACATCGACCGGGTCGGTGACGGGGATGACGTCGACGTTGACGGTGGTGGTTGTCGTCGCGGTCGCGGTGGCGATTTGGTCGCCGTTGACGCCGGGCCCGTTGTTGTTGGCTTCGGTCGGATTGGATTCCACCGATACGGCGCGGACGCTGAGCGAGAAGTCATCCCCGACGTGATCGCCGCGCTTGATCCGAAGCGTCTGAAGCGCCGCCTGGATCGCCCGCGTATCGCCTGCATCGCCCGCCGTTTGCGGCGTGAAAATCAACGTGCCGTCCGTCGACCGGTCCATCGTGAAGCTGCCGTCGACGGTGAAGAAGGAATGATCGGTGTCCGTCGCCCAGTCGAAAGGGATTCCAAAGATCTGGAATTGTGCCTGGGGCGTGCCGCTGGCGACGCCGGCCCCACCGGTCTCGGTCGGGATGCCGGTGATTTGCACCGATTGCAACGTTTCCGAGCCGTCGCCCTGGGCCTGGCCATCGGTGTCGTTCAAGGTCACCGTAATCGGTACAGCGATGAACGTGTCTTCGTTGCCCGTGCCGCTGCCGGAGATCGATGGCCGGTCGGCGACGGCCTGGACGGTCACCTGATGCGAACCGGTTTGCAGCGGCGTGGTGATGCCGGTCAGAGTTTCGGTGGAGGTATACTCAAGACCGACGGTGAAGTCGGTGTCGTCATCGTCAGCCAGCGTGAGATCGAGACGTTCGAGCACGTCGATCACGTCGGCGGGGAGCGCATCGTCGAACGTGCCGCTGACGGTGATTTCAAGCGTGCCGCCAACGTCGGTGACCTCGACGGTGACGCCATCGATGACCTGCGGGCCAGAACCCGGCGCGATCGGACCGCCGCCGAAATCGACCACCGCGGTGTCGGGGATGTTGTCGAGCTTCAGGTCGAGCGTCTGCGAGCCGTCGCGGTCCGGCATCGCAATGCCAAGGTCGCCGCCGAGGTTGAAGGTCAGGTCCGGACCGCTCGGATTGGTCGAGCCACCGTTTTCCTGCACCAGCGAACTCCCGGTGAAGGTCGGCGTGTCGAGGACCGGGGTAATCTGGATATCGATGTAGTCGGTGACTTCCTCGGTGCGGGTATTCGGGTCGGCACCGCTGTCGGGCGCCAGTTCGGTATCGTTGGCGAAGACCTCGTTGCCCTTGTCGTCGGCGGCTTCCGTTGAGATCGCGTCGACGCGGATACCGTTCGCCCCCGTGAAGTTGCCCGAGAACTCGGCACGCGGACGCAGGTTGATGATGCCGGATTGGAGAACGGCATCGAGCGCCGCGGCGTCGTTCGCCTGATTTCCGGTGCCGGGGCCTTCGATGAGATAGACGCCATTACCCTGGTCGGTGATCGTCACGTCGCCGTTGGCATGGCCGGAGACCGTCACGACGTTCGGGCCGGTCGCCGTCGCGGTATAGGTCGCGTCGCTGATGGCAACGATCGTTCCGATCGGGTTGCCGGAGTCTTGCGGCAAGGTCAGGCGGACCGAAAGCGTTTCGGAGTTGTCGGTAAGACCGTCCGACGAGCGTCCCGCCGATGGCGTCAGAGGAATGTCGGTGTCTTCCGGCGTGGCGACTGTCGTGCCGGCATTGACCGTCGGCGCATCGGCGCGGCCCTGCACGATCACCGGGTGCTGCCACGTGGTCGTATTTGCGGACGCGTCGTTGTCGGTCGTGGTGGCGCTGATCGTGAGTTCGAAGTTGACGTCGGATTCCGGCGGCGCGGTGATTTGAAGAGAGTCAACCGCCGCACGGATCGCAGTCTCGCCCAGCGCGGTCTTGGGGCCCGTGAAGGTGATCGTTTCCGCGCCGGTCACGATGGTGAGCGGCGGCTGCGCGACTCCGTTTTCGTCGCTGTAGTTGATAACGGCACCGACGGGGAATCCGGAGATTTCCACTTCGGTCACGAACTCCGAGCCGTCGAGATCGATGCGGCCGTAGTCGATATCCGTGCCGATGGTGCCTTGCGTATCCTCGATGACAACGGACTGGCCCGAATGCGTCACGTCATCGGCGATGGCGGTGACCGTGACCGGAACGGTGCTCGTCAGTGTCGTCGTGGCACGCGAGGTCTCTGCGGCCTCGGCGCCGGGAAGGCCGTCGACGCTGGGGTTATGCTCCTCAATGGTTGCGATGACGGTCAGGTCGAATTCGGTGTCGAGGTGTTCGCGCGAATTGTCGCCCGGGTCGATCTGCAGCTCCAGGTTGGCCAGCAGTGTCTGGATGGCCGTGTTGTCCGGACCGTCGATCGTATAGGTTCCGTCCGGGTTGGCGGTGAGCGTGCCGCCGTCGGCGAACCCGGCTGGTTTGCCGGCAAGGATCAGACCGGCCGGCACGTTGTCGATGACGACGTCCTGGATGCGTTCGGAGCCGTCGGCATCGGGATGGGTGACGGCGATCGAGACGTCGAGTGTCTCGTCCTCGTTGCCGCTGCCCGATCCGCCGATGGCGGGCGCGTCGGCGACCGCCGAGACTTCGATGAGATGGGTTCCGTTGAAGGTCTGGGTCGTCGTGTCGGCCGGGTCGTCGGGATCGGTGTCGGTGACTTCGATGGCGACACCGAGCGGGATGTCGGCATCGGAATGCGCATCGGGATCAAGCGACAACGTCAGCAGTGCGACGCGGATCGCTGCCTCGGCGGCGATCGGATCGGCGAGCGGGCTGGTAATCGTGATCTGGCCCGGCGTCGAGGTGTCGATATCCCAATCGGTCGGGTGATCGACGAAGTTCAGGTCGGCCAGGTCCGGAATACCCGTGATGGTGATCGCGCTGATGGTTTCCGAGGTATCGCCCACGGCCGTCTCGCCTTTGGTGATCCCGGCTTCGAGATCCGCGCCGAACTGGAACGGCAACGTGGTCCAGGCGCCGGGCGCATCGCCCGGATTGGTGATGCCATCCTCGTTGACGCTGGTGGTCGAGGCGATGGACCAGGTATCGACGACCGGCGTGACCTCGACCTCGACGGTTTCGGTGCGTGAGAAGCGTTCCAGCGAGAAGCCGCCGGCCTCTGTCGGGTTCGATTCAATGGTGCCGATTTCGACCTCGACGTTGAAGTTCTCATCCGAGTCGAGCGGCGGACGGACGGTCAGACCGGTGTTGAGGAAGTCCTCGAACTGGGCGGTTGTCGTGCCGGCGCCCGGCGCGAAGGTGTATTCCATGCGTCCATCGCCAAGCAGTTTGGCGGAAAGAAGCTGGATGCCATCGGGCAACACGGGCGCGGTGCCGAGCGTCGCGCCGGGATCGAGTGTGAACCGTGCGAAGTCGTAGGTCTCCGAGCCGTCCTGGTCGATGAGGCTGGGGTCCGCACCGGTCAGGCCGGCGTCCTGCACCACGAACGGGATGTCGGTGTCTTCCTGGCCCGTGGCGGCGGCCCCGAACGACGGGCCGTCGGCCACCGCGTTGACGATGATCGTATGCGTCGCGGTGATGGAATCGGTATCTGCGGCTTCGGCTTCCGCGCCGGTCGCGTCGGTCTTGTTGACGGTCACCGAGATGTCGATGTCGGCGTCGTCGTGCAATGGCGGCACGATCGAGACGGTTGCCAGCGCCGTGCGGATTTCCGCTTCTGTTCCGCCGTTAAGGGTCACGGTCAGGCCGCCCGCCGGGACGGTCACGTTGTTCGGCGTGCCGTCGGGAGCGTTCCAGGTGACGACCGCGCCTTCCGGGAAGCCGGTCAGGACGATGGAGGAGATGACTTCCGACCCGTCATCGGAGTCGTCCTGCGAGATGGTGATGTTGTTGCCGAAGTTGATCGGCGCCGTCACGGCCTGATTGGCCGGATTGACGATGGCGTCCTCGTTGGCCGTCGTCGAACCGCCGATGGTCGGCAGGTCCACGTCGGGGTGCACCGTCACGGGCAGCGTGAAATTCTGGGTATTGCGGAGCTGCGTTACCTCGCCACCGGGATTGTCCGGATGGCCCGGCACAGCGGACGTCGTGGGCTGGCTCTCAATCGTGGTGACGGCAACGCCGAGCGAGAAGTTGGTGTCGAGGTCGTCGCGGTTGCCGCCGGGCTGGATGTCAAGCACCAGCGTATTGAGCAGCGCGTTGATCGCCGCGTCGCTCGTCCCGGTGACCGTATAGCTGCCACCGCCGTTGTCGGTGATCGTCGCGCCCGGCGCGGCGCCGGTCAGGACAAAACCGTCCGGCACGCCGGAGACGACGACTTCCTCGATGTGCTCGGTACCGTCCACGTCGGGATGACCGACCTGGAAGGGGACGTTGATGTCCTGGTCCTCGATGCCCGAATGGGCTGGCGCGGTGAGCGTCGGGGCGTCGGCGATGGCGGCGACTTCAACGATGAAATCGACGTCGTTCTGCAGCGTATCGACACCGCCGTCGACCATCGTCGCTTGCACATTGAGCGGGATGTTGACGTCGGAATGAAGCGGCGGCTGCACCGTGAGCGTTGCGAGCGCGGCGCGGATCTGGGCTTCGGTGCCGCCGTTGAAGCTGATCGATGAGCCGTCGACCGCGATATTGATCGTCTGCGGCGTGCCTGTGAAATCGACATAGCGGACGGTCGAGCCGGCGGGGAAGCCGGTGACCGTCACGTCGGTCAGGACCTCGGAACCGTCCGGGTCGCCGAACGTGATGGCGATAGCTGCGCCGACGTTGACCGTGCCGTCTTCATCGACGCTCGCATCGGGAGCGACAATATCGATCGGGTCGGCGACCGGGGTGACGACGACCTCAATCGGGGCCGAATTCGTCGCCTGGTCGTTGTTGGCCTGTTCGGTGGCGATGGCCGTGATGGTCATGCCGTTGAACGTGCCGAATGCATCCGGCGGCGGATTGAAGAAGACGTCACCGATCTGAGCCGGTGTCAACGTGTAGGTCTTGGTGCCGCCGGCGCCAATCGTGAAGGGGTATTCGTTGCCGGCGGTGTCTTCGAGCTTGGCGTTCGGGTCCACGCCCGTGATTTCGAACGACAGCACTTCCGAGCCATCGAGATCGTTGAGATTGCCCGCCAGTTCGTCGAGCAGAACACGGGTGTCTTCCGGCGTCACCTCATCGATATCGCCGGTGACATCCGGCACGTCGGCGACCGGGATGACGTCGAGCACATAGTCGTGATGAAGGGTCGTCGACTTCTTCAGGATCTTGGTTCCCGAAGGCACATTCGTTTCGGCCACGGTGACATCGACGCCGATCACGATCTGCCCGGAGAAATCATCCGGCGGAAGAATGGTCAACGTCTTGAGCGTCTTCTGGATTGCCGCCGTCTTGCCGGTGACGAGATAGCTGCCATCTGGCTGCAGGACGACGGTCGCGCCGGGGATGGGCGTCCACTGGAGATCGGCTCCGGCGGGAATATCGGTCAGGACAACCTTTTCGATGGTTTCAGAGCCGTCCTTATCGCCCAGCTCCACCGTAATCGGCATCGCGACGCGCGTGTCTTCCGGCGTCACGCCGGCACCGGAAACGATCGGATCGTCGACCACGGCGGCGACGGGTATCGTGATCGGCTGCTCGACCTTCTCGCCCGTACGCGGATCGGTGACGGTCAGCGTGAACTTCGCGTCGCCGGAAAAGCCGTTGGCTGGGGTGAACTTGAAGGTGCCGTCGGGGGCGACCTCGAGGGTGCCGACCTTCGGAGACAGATCCCACGAGATGTCGGTCGCCTGGGCGCTGGAATCCGGGTGGAAGAGCGTGCCTGTGAGGACATTGTCCTCGACCAGCGTGAAGGGCCAATCCTCTCGCATCAACGGACCATAGACCTGGCCGCTGCCGTCGTGATCCGGCAACAGCGGATCGACCTCGCGGAAATCGTCGGCGGCGCGATAGTATTCGAAGTCGCCAAGCAGCCAGAGGTGGCCGATGCTGTCGCCCACGCCGGTCGAGAAGCTGCTGAAACGGGTGTTGTCGGAGTGCGTGAGTTTTTCGCCGTTGCGCAGGCCGGGCTCCTCGTCGGGCAGGCCCGTGAGGTGCCCCATCGAGGTTCCGACACCGGTACCCACCGTCTGACCGGCGGCGCCGACTTCACCGCGCTTGATATCGTCGCGGCCGAATTGCGCGGTCTCGCGACGGAGCGGCGAGACACCGTCCAGATTCTGATCCGAGAGCCCGCCGAGCGGATTGAGCGCGGCAAAGGCGCCGTTATTGAAATCCGAAACCGCGCGGCCTTCCTGCGGGCCGCCCGTCCCCCACTGGTCACCATTTGGCGTGTCGGGCCCGTTTCCGGAATCGTCGGTACCCGGCGGGTTCGACGGACCAGAATTGGCGTTTTCGCCGGTTTCGGAAGCGCGGATCTGCGTTGCGATCCGATTGGCGACTGCCGCGGTGTTCTCACCCGCTGCGACGAGTTGCGCCAGGGCTTCGCGGTCGTTTTCCAGGAACTCGGGAACCTGCCAGGGCCGGTCGCGGAACTGAGCGAGTAGCGCTTCGCCGCCGGGCACCTCGATCGTGCTCCCGTCGGCAAGCGCGAGGATCAGTTTCCCCGATGGGTCGATCGAAACGCGCGTTGCGGGATCGGCTGCAAGCTCCTGCAGTTCGGCACGCGAAAGCTGCCCGGCGCTGCCGCTACCGGCACGCTTCGAATCACTCATGGTACTACTCCTTACACACCCGGCAATTGGCGGGGCCTCGTTCTATGCGAGGGCGGCCCTAAATCTTTATCCACCCCTAATGGACGTGAGCGGATTTAGGGAGCATGGCGAATAATGGTGATTAAAAGGTTTTGAGTAAGCGGACAATCGAACGAATATTTTTAATTTCCGCAGCGTTGAAAAACGCTTCATTAGATTAGATTCCGACTTCCTTTCCTGTTGTTTCACTTTGAATCAAGAAACACCGTTCCGGCCGCCGCATCTCGGAGCAAGGCCCGAAGCGTACCCGCCGAGCGAAGCGTCGCAGTTGGAACCCGGCGGCACGCTCCAAGGTTCTGAGGGGGACAAACGTATTTTCGGAACTCGGAGCCATGAACGCAACATTTGCCGAACCGCCTCAATTCGTTGACGAAACGCGCCAGCCGCGCGGCCTCATCGTGGAGGACAACGTTGCCATCGCCCTCGATATGATCGCGGTCCTGCAGGACTATGGCGTCGACGACGTGGTGTGGGTGAGGACCGGCGAGGCGGCCATCGCCGAATGCAGAACGGGCAGCTTCGACTTTGCCGTGTTCGACCTTGTGCTCGTCGACGGCGCGACGGGCGCGGAGACGGCGGCGCATCTGGCCACGCGCATCGGTAAACTAATCATTTTCTCGGGAACGACGGAAAAAGCCATTCCCGAACTATCTTCAATTCCCCATGTGTTTGTTCCCAAAACGGGGCAGCCGGAAATAATTGCTGAAATACTGGGCCTGAGAAACCAGAAGAAAGGTCGCGCATCACAGGCCAAAACGATTTCTCGGAGCGAAACCTGTTCGACCTATTGATCCGGGATACACGGCCTGCGGGCGTGGCACGCAGCAACCTGAGGCGCAGCAGACACGATCAGCCGCCACGGCGCCCGGCGGCGGTGCAAGCTTCAAGGCGGGCGGGGAGCTCATCCCAGATCGCCTGACGCTCGGCTTCATCGAGCTTCAGCCAATTGCTGATCTCAAGAACCGTGCGGCCGCATCCGATGCAAAGCCGTTCGGCTTCGTCGAGTTCGCAAATGCCCACGCACGGGCTTAGCGGTCGCTTCGCGGCGGTTTCTGTCGCGGGATAATCCATGAAGTCCTTGGAGATCGTTGCTTCTCGTGGACGGCAATACGGCGATTCCGCCCCGGTCGGCCGCGACCGAAAGAGCGCGGCCGGGAGTCCGAGTCAGGCGGGGCACGACGTATCGACGAAAGGCGTAGCGAGTCGCCGGGCGGGCGGCAACCCGCCGGCCCGTGACATTTCGCGGCGTCCGTTTCGCCGCCACCCGGCTGGAGCTTCGCAGCGCCGCCGCGACGCCCCCGGTTAGAGCTTGTTGACGGGCACCTTCAGATAGGTCGCACCGTCGTCTTCCGCCGGCGGAAGCTTGCCGGCACGCATGTTGACCTGAAGCGAGGGCAGGATCAGTTTCGGCATATCGAGTGTGGCGTCACGCTCGGTGCGGAACTTGATGAACTCTTCCCGGGTCTTCCCGCCGCCGACATGGATATTATGTGCCTTCTCCTCGGCAACGGTCGTCTCCCACAGGATAACACGGCCGTTGGGCCCGTAGTCGTGGCACATGAAGAGCCGCATCTCATCTGGAAGAGCCAGAACCTTCTGGATCGAGTCGTAGAGCGTGCCGGCGTCGCCGCCGGGGAAATCGGCACGGGCCGAACCGCCATCGGGCATGAATAGCGTGTCGCCCACGAAGGCGGCGTTGCCGACGACGTGCGTCATGCAGGCCGGCGTATGCCCGGGGGTATGCATCGCGAAGGCGGTCATCGTGCCGATTTCGTAGGTGTCGCCGTCTTCGAACAGCCGGTCGAACTGGCTGCCGTCACGCTGGAACTCGGTGCCGGCATTGAAGACCTTGCCGAACGTATTCTGTACGATGACGATATTCTTTCCGATGCCGATCTGGCCGCCCAGTTGCGACTGGATGTAGGGGGCGCCCGAGAGGTGATCGGCGTGGACATGGGTCTCGATCAGCCACTGCAGGTCGAGGCCACGTGCCTTGATCTCGGCGATGATCTCATCGGCATGGCGGTAGCTGAGACGGCCGGCGGCGTAATCGATATCCATGACCGAATCGATCACCGCGCAGGCGTTCGAGCCCGGATCCTTGACGATATAGCTGATGGTGTTGGTGGCCTCGTCGAAAAAGGCCTTCACGTCGGGAACGACGCTCATATCGACCGGGTATTGCATTGAGCCTCTCCTCCTGGCGTTCAGGTGATGGCCCGCTTTTCAGCCTAAAGCCCGGATGCGCGCATTGATCGAACGCATATGGCCCGCAGCCTCTGCATGTTGCTGGGCATGGGGACTTGAGCAGCGCGATTAATCGGACAGTCTATCGGGAAGATGAGATGGGCGTTGGCTGGGGCGGGAGGATTCGAACCTCCGAATGCCGGTACCAAAAACCGGTGCCTTACCACTTGGCGACGCCCCATCAGAGGCACGGGTGATAGCGGCGTTTCCGCAGGGATGCAAGACAGACCGCCACGAACCTGCGGCGGCGGGGCCGGTCGGCCGGTAATACGCTGACGATTGCGCGATCTCAATGATATATTCCAAAAGCTGAATACGTTTATCGCATCGCAGTCCAACTTCGGAGGCCGCCATGCGCGCGAACCCCATTGCTACTCAGCGCTACAGTCCCTTGTATTTCCTCGCCACCCTCGGCGCAGGTGGGCTTGTCGTCACCTTCTTCATGTGGGTGCTGTTCTGGATCCCGCATCAAGAGCGCCCCGTCCCGGTCTTCGAGGATCTTCTTACGGCGCTGCAGAGCGGCGACCGGCTGCAGCAGGGCGCCGTGCTCGGGGCCTGGGCCGGAATCGCGGTGTTTTCCGTTCTGATGCTCCGGCTACTTGCATGGAACCTCACCCGCTATGCCGCCTACCGGCGCACCGCCGCCTACGAAGCCCTGCGCCAGTCCAACGCCGAAACGCAGCTGCTCGCCATACCGCTGACGCTCGCCATGACGGTCAACGTCGGCTTCATCGTCGGTCTCGTCTTCGTTCCGGGGCTCTGGACTATCGTTGAATACCTGTTTCCCTTTGCGCTGCTGGCCTTCCTCGCCATCGGCTTGGGCGCGCTGAAACTGCTTGGCAATTTCTGGGGGCGTGTCCTCACGAGCGGCGGCTTCGACTGCTCGCGCAACAATTCCTTCGGCCAGCTCCTGCCGGCCTTCGCCCTGGCCATGGTCGGCGTCGGCCTTGCGGCGCCCGCGGCCATGAGCACGACGGCCTGGGTCGCCGGCGTCTCGTTCTTCGCCTCGTCGCTGTTCATCGTCATGGCAGTGCTGATCGGGACCGTGAAGCTATTCCTCGGCGTGCGGGCCATGATGGAACACGGCGCGGATGCGGAGAGCGCACCGACGTTGTGGATCGTCGTCCCCATCATCACGGTCATCTCGATTGCGTTGCTTCGCCAGGACCACGCCTTGCATGCACACTTCGGTGCTCATGGCGATGCGGCCGCGACGTTCCAGCGGCTCATCCAGCTTTACGCGGTGCAGATCGCCTTCGCCCTCTTCGGCTGGGTGGTCCTCAATCGGCTGGGCTACTTCGGCCGCTTCGTCACCGGGCGCGAGGCGTCCGCCGGGTCGTACGCGCTCGTCTGTCCGGGCGTTGCACTGGCCGTCATGACGCACTTCGTCGTCAACAAGGGGCTCGTCGGCGTCGGGCTGATCGAGAAATTCGATATCGCCTACTGGGTGCTGACCGCCGTCGCGGTCGTGCTTCAGGCCGCCAGCATCTGGCTGGTTCTGCGTCTCAACGCGAAGCACTTCTCGCCGGCGGGGACGAACGACCACCAGGCCGTACCGGCGCAGTGATGCCTCATCCAAAGGCGGGCGAAGCGGCAGACCGGACGCCGCCTCGCCCGACCCTTCCATTTCCAGCACCCTATTCCCTTTCAGGATCAGGCTGAACCACCCGCTCCCCCGCCCGGCCACCCATGGAAGTATCGTATTTGGGTGGCCGGGCGGGGGAGCGGGCTGGCGATGGAAATCCGCGTAATGCGGAAAAACTATAAGCAGCAAACGAAAGGAAACCCGATGCGCCTCCATTCCACACTCGCGACCATCGCGACCGCCGTATTCCTCGCGGCCACACCGCTGGCGGCGAATGCCGCGCCGGCCCCCGCCGATCCCAAAAAGCAGACCGACTGGGGCCTCTATCTGACCGCCAAGGAAGCCTTCGAATTGAAACGGAAGCTCGGCAAGAGCGCCCTTTTCATCGACGTGCGCGAGCCCATCGAAATGATGTTCACCGGCTATACGGATGTCGTCGACGTCAACGTGCCTTTCCTGATGGTCGACCCATCGCAATGGAACCCGAAGAAGCCGAAGTTCGCGATGGTGCCCAATCCCGATTACGTCGGCGGCGTTGCGAAAGCCCTCGCCGACCGCGGGCTCGACAAGGACGCTCCGATCATCCTGATGTGCCGCTCAGGCGGGACGCGCGGAGCGCCTTCGGCTCAGGCGCTCAAGGGGTTAGGGCTTAAGAAGGTCTACGTTGTTGTCGACGGTTTCGAGGGCGCGACGGATAAGAACAACCCAAACGGTCCCTGGCGGCTCGTCAACGGCTGGAAGAATTCGGGACTGCCGTGGAGCTATAACCTCAATCCCGACAAGGTCTATACGCGCCCGGCGCCGTGACCTTCCCGAGCGGAGCAGGGATGATGCCCGGCCGGCCCGCTCGCCTTCGAACCGGGCGTCTCCTTCACGCAGCGGTCCCACTAATAAAGAAACCGCCGGCCCCATGCGGCACCGGCGGTTCTTCTTTTCGCGCTGCCGTTACTTTCCCGGCGCGAAAAATCGGAAGGCTGTATACCGGCTTATTCGGCCGGGGCCTGACGCCGTCGGGAAACGAGGGCGGCCGGCAGGATCGCCGCGACCAGCACGAAGGCAACGCCCATCGCCAGCCCCAACGCCTCACCCGGCAGTCCTTCGATAAGTGCCGGGTAGCCCGAACCCTCGATACCGCCCAGGGTCGACTTGCCGCCGGCGATGCTGGCCAGGACACCCGTCGATTCCACCCACGCATATGTTCCCATATACGCGGCGGCGCCCACCAGTCCGCCGGCCACGAAGGCCAAAGCGTCCATCCGGCCGGTTGCGGCCGCCGTCAGACCCGTCCCGGGGCAATAGCCGGCGATGGCGAAGCCTGTGCCCAGAAGGAGGCCGCCGATGAAGACGCCGATGTAGGCCGCCTTTACCGACATGTGGCCGACGTCGACGAGACCGAGGAGGAGCCCGCCGAACAGCAGGACGGAGGCGACGCCGATCCCCGTCAGGATTGTCTTCATCAGGTGAAGGTCCGACAGATTGAGCATCTTGATGATGTAGCCGGGGTTGGTGGCGCCGATGCGGTCCAATGCGAAGCCGAAAGCGCCGCCGATCAGAAGTGCGAGCAGGATCTGTTGCATGGTTCATGCCTCCTTGCGAAAGAGCATCAGGGCGAGGGGAATACCGGCGAGGAACGCGCCAGCCGCGAAGATGTAGCCGGAGACCGCCGTCTGCATCATGCCGCTCATCATGTGGCCGGACGTACAGCCGCCGGCGAGGCGGGCGCCATAGAGAACGACGAAGCCGGCGATGAAGGCCGCCACGTAACGCAGCGCGACCGAGTCGCCGAAGTTGGCCCGCCAGACCGCCGGCATGTGCCGCTCGGACCGGTCAATACCGCCACGCAGCAACGCGGACAACGCCGCGCCGATCATCATGGCGACGACGAAAACGAACGAGTAGTTGAGCGGGTTGGCCACCGACTTGGCGTACTTTCCACCCGACTTATCGAGATAGGCGTTCGGGCTCGCGTATCCCGATTTCGCCGTGCTGTCCTCGACCACGACCGACGGATCGACCGCATCCCACAGGATGCCGTCGAGGATCACGAACTGCGTCGAGACGCCGATCGGCTTGACGAGCAGCACGGCCGCGAAGAACACGACGCCGAGCAATAGCCCGCCTGACTTCCAATCCAAGACCATGGTTGTTCTCCTCCTTATTTGGGCGCTTCGGATGCCCACGCTTCGGATTTGCCGCACACTCGGCAAGCCGGTGTGCGGGTGGCTTCGCCCTGCGCTTCGGATTATCCGCCCGATAAACATTCGAATGTTTGAATATATAAGTTGTTTTTCACGAGTTGCCAATGATCAAAATCAACGGCCGTGCCACATCAGGCAGCAGCCCTTCGAAACCGCGCCTGTCGAGGGACCGGATTTTTCGTTTTCGCGTGCTTGCGGCGGCCCGAGAGCGCAGCTATAAGTGCCGCCTTGCCGACGGTCCCACTCCCGATGGGGCCCCGCCGCCGTCTCACTGGCGCGGCGTGTCGGCGCGATCCACAGCAACGTGGCGGCCCGCGGAAGGGCCAGTCGGAGCGTAGCGCAGCCTGGTAGCGCACTTGCTTCGGGAGCAAGGGGTCGGGAGTTCGAATCTCCCCGCTCCGACCAATCAAATCAATGGGTTAGGCGCCTTTCGCCC
Source organism: Filomicrobium sp. (assembly GCA_965226995.1). Classification (GTDB taxonomy): domain Bacteria; phylum Pseudomonadota; class Alphaproteobacteria; order Rhizobiales; family Hyphomicrobiaceae; genus Filomicrobium. Next base: position 80,678 of record CBDDFK010000004.1, on the reverse strand, counting down.
GGTGAGCCTCTAAGATTTTGCACCGATTTGCACTTGAATTCAGCACCCGCCGCGACTATTTCCGCCTACGTTATTTTTTACATTCAAAGGAGATTACTCTGTATGTTTGCTATACTGGAAAGACTGGTAACAGGTGACGAACGTGTCGTCGCTGATTTTCAGACCGCTGTTCAGTTCTGGCGTGAGTTTTTTGAGATGCACCGCGATGACGACGACGAGACGCTCGCGGACGCGATCGCACACAACCAGATACCGTTCGAAGTGGAGCTGAAAATGAACCGTTACTTTGCGAAGTCGATCATGCCGGTAGCGATGCTGTCGGCGTTGTACGACTTCACTAACGGCTTCGAAGACAACCGGGAATTAGCGGAACGGGTGGTAAGAGTGACCGAACGCAGCATGGTAAGCCTTGAGGTCAAGGGATCGGCCTTGAGGACGGCTGCCGCAATCTTCCACTTGGATGACCGGTAAGATGATAACTTGCTCCGGGAGCAAGGGGTCGGGAGTTCGAATCTCCCCGCTCCGACCATGTTTTTTGGCGCATTCAGTGGCCCATCGCCGCTTCGCGGCGACAACCGGCGCCTTACGATCATCCGAGCGGTAGGCCAAGTTCGCGCAAAGCGCGGCCCCGGGAGCAAGGCGACCCGGCGCGAGCGCCGCCCCGTCGGAGCCGCCCGAGCGTAGCGAGGATCAGCGGCGTGAGACATCAAAAATGCGCCTTCGGGTGCCGACACAGCCCCCGGCGCCTTACGATCATCCGAGCGGCAGGCCCGGTTCGCGCAAAGCGCGGCCCCGGGAGCAAGGCGACCCGTCGACGAGCGCCGCCCCGTCGGAGCCGCCCGAGCGAAGCAAGGATCGGCAGCGTGAGACATCATAGGGAGGCATCTTGACTCAGACGAAAACCGTTCATGTGCGGATCGAAGGCCGCGTGCAGGGCGTGAGCTACCGGGCGTGGACGGAAGAAAAGGCGCGCGGCCTCGGCCTCCGCGGATGGGTGCGCAACCGTCGCGATCGTACAGTCGAGGCGGTCTTCGAGGGTCCGGCCCAGCAGGTCGATGCAATGTTGCGCGCCTGCGAAGACGGACCGCGCGCCGCCCACGTGACACGCGTCGAGGTGGCCGAGTGCGACGACGGCCCTTATGATCGCTTCGAGATTCGACCGACCGCCTGAAGCGCCCGGCACGCGCGTTTCCAGGCCGGCTCGCGCCTTCGCGGTGGCGCGGCAATTCGAAAAAGGGCTTGGACCATGAACGGCGCGGACTGCGTGGTGCGGACACTGACGGCTGCCGGGATCGAGGTGTGCTTCGCCAATCCCGGAACGTCCGAAATGGCGCTGGTGGCGGCGCTCGACCGCGCGCCGGGCATGAAGTGCATCCTCGGGCTTTTCGAAGGCGGCGTGACTGGCGCCGCCGACGGCTACGCCCGCATGACCGGCAAACCGGCCGTGTCGCTTCTGCACTGCGGGCCGGGCCTCGCCAACGGCCTCGCCAACCTGCACAACGCGCGGCGGGCGAACGTCCCGCTGGTCAACATCGTCGGCGATCAGGCGACCTATCACCGGGCCTTCCTGCCGCCGCTGGCCTCCGATGCGGTAAGCGCGGCGCGGCCGTTCTGCGATTGGGTGCGCGAGGCGACGTCGGTGCATACGGTCGGAGCCGATATCGCGGCGGCCATCGAAGCCGCGCGGCAGCCGCCAGGGCAGGTGGCGACGCTGATCGTTCCCGCGAACGTCGCCTGGACGGAGGGCGCCAGTCTGCGCGCCGTTGCACCGGCGCCGGAACGGCGGTCCGTGCCGCCTGGCGCAGTGCAGCGTACGGCCGATATTCTGCGATCCGGGGAGCCTGTGGCGATCCTCGTGGCCGCCGACGCGGCGCTTGCGCCCGGCCTCGAGCAAGCCGGGAGGGTCGCAAAGGCGGCCGGCGCCAGTCTCATGGGGCAGATGTTCAATTCGCGCATCGCACGAGGGCCGCACCTGCCGGCGCTCGAACTCGTGCCGTATAATGTCGATCTCGCGCTGGAACGCCTCAGCCGCTACCGGCACCTCATCCTTGCCGGCGCGCCGGAACCGGTGGGCTTTTTCGCCTATCCGGGCCGGCCCAGTTCGCTTGTACCGCCGTCGTGTGAGATTACGGTGCTGGCCGGGCCTGAAGAGAATGCGACGGAAGCCTTGGCCGCGGTGGCCGAAGAACTTGGCGCGCCGGCCTGGACGGGGCGCGCCACCGCGGCGGAGACGCCTCGCGGAACGCCCGCCGACGGGCCTTTGACGCCGGAAGCCGTGGCCGCCTGGGTCGCGGCGCTCTTGCCGGAGGCCGCAGTCGTGGTCGACGAAAGCCTGACGAGCGGGCGCGGCCTTTTTCCGGAAACGCGCGACTGCCCGCCGCACGACTGGCTACAGCTCACCGGCGGCGCGATCGGCATCGGCATTCCGTTGGCAACAGGCGCCGCCGTCGGCGCGCCGGACCGGCAGGTGATCAACCTGCAGGCGGACGGCAGCGCCATGTACACCCTGCAGGCGCTGTGGACGCAGGCCCGCGAAGATCTCGATGTCACGACGGTCATCTTCGCCAACAGAGCCTATGCGATCCTGAGACAGGAACTGGCCAACATGGGCGTGTCGGAGCCCGGACGGAACGCGACCGACATGATGGATCTGGGGCGGCCGAACCTGGACTGGGTCGCGTTGGCAAATGGGATGGGGGTGGAGGCCGTGCGCACGGACACCAGCGACACCTTCGCGGATGCATTCAAGGAGTCAGCGAAGCGAAAAGGCCCGTTTCTCATCGAGGCGGTGGTCTAGTCCCGCTGCGCGCCAAGGCGGCGGGCTGGCCGAGGTCAGTCGTCCTTCACGAGGCGGACGACAACATCGATGTGCGAAATGCGCATGCCTTCGGGCGGCTCCGGCAGACCGTCGATGGAGATCGAATCGCTGGGAATGTCCATCAGCTCGCCCTCGGGCTCGACCAGATAATGGTTGTGGTTCGACGTGTTGGTATCGAAATAGGTCTTGTTCGAATCGATCGCCAGTTCGCGCAGAAGCCCGGCGCGGCGGAACTGGTGCAACGTGTTGTAGACCGTGGCCAGAGAGACGTGTTCGCCCCCGGCCGTCGCCTCGGCGTGAAGCTGTTCGGCGGTAATGTGGCGGTCGCCCTCGGCGAACAACAACCGGCCGAGCGTCAAGCGCTGACGCGTCGGACGCAGCCCGGCGTCGCGCAGCAGAGTTTCGATTGGCTTTGCGTCCACGTTCTGCATCAACCCTAGAAGATCCCAATCCTCGCAAAGCATGCTGTCCGAAAATGCACGCTTCACGGCGCGCCTGGACCTTCCGCCGCCGCGGCCATCGAGACCGGGCAATCGGAAAAAGTGCAGCGCGGCGAAAACACACCCTCACCTGTCAGGATTATAGGGGTTCGCACGGCGTTGTGCAATGTGACCACTGGTTCAAGGCTACGGCCGCCCTTGACGCTTGGCGCGTTTACCTTTTGAACGGTTCGAGCGTGTGCTACGACACCGCTCTTTGCGGTGAAAGAGCCTGTGAGCCAGCGCGCCCGCAACGAGTGGAGCGGCACACGGCGTTGGCCTCGCCCCGACCGGCGCGGGCATCAAACCGTCGAAACGACTTAAGAAAACTCAGGGAGACCGGGCGAGGAGCATGGCGGAGCGGCAATCGAGCTATTCATACGACGAACTTCTGGCGTGCGGCCGTGGCGAGCTGTTCGGCCCCGGTAACGCGCAACTGCCGTTGCCCCCGATGCTGATGTTCGACGAAATCACGTCGATCACGGAGGATGGCGGAGAGCACGGCAAGGGACAGGTCGTGGCGACCCTTCAGGTCGCCGGCAACCCGAACGTCGACTGGTTCTTCAACTGTCACTTCCAGGGCGATCCCGTGATGCCGGGTTGCCTGGGCCTCGACGCCTTATGGCAGATGACCGGCTTCTTCCTTGGCTGGCTGGGCGCACCGGGCCGCGGCCGAGCGCTTGGGGCTGGCGAGGTCAAGTTCACCGGCATGGTCGTGCCGACTGTGCAAAAGGTCGAATACATCGTCGATCTGAAACGCGTCATCCTGCGCAAACTCAAGCTTGCCATTGCAGATGGAACGCTCAAGGCCGACGGTGAAGTGATCTATACAGCAAGCGACCTTCGGGTCGGGCTGTTCGAAGACGGCAGCGCCTGAGAGCGCGCGGCTCGACGCGGAACAGGAAGAGACCAAGCCGCCGGCATTCTGTCGGCGGCCTTCGGCATGACTTGCTGCAGGTAATGCGCGGCGCAGCCAGCCGGCGGTTGCCCTGTAATTCACGACCGGCCCCTCGCGGCCGCGATCAGGAAGGAAGAATTCTATGAGACGCGTCGTCGTCACGGGAATGGGAATCGTTTCGTCGATCGGCAATACGACCGACGAAGTCCTCCAGTCCCTGCAGACAGGCAAATCCGGTGTGGTGTACGCGGAGAAGTACGCCGAAATGGGTTTCAGATGCCATGTCCACGGCGACCCCAACCTGGAATGGAAGGACTTGGTGCCCCGGAAGCCGAAGCGCTTCATGGAGGCCGGTGTCGCGTGGAACTACATCGCGCTTGAGCAGGCCATCAAGGATGCCGGGCTCGAAAGCGATCAGATCGTCAATGAGCGCACCGGAATCATCGTTGGGGCCGGTGGGCCCTCGACCTCGGCCATCGTCGCGGCCGCCGACATCGCGCGGGACAAGGGACCGAAGAAAATCGGTCCGTTCGACGTGCCCAAGGCGATGTGCTCGGGCCCTTCCGCCGCCCTGGCGACCTTCTTCGAAATCAAGGGCGTCAACTATTCGATCTCGTCGGCCTGCTCGACCTCCGCGCACTGCATCGGCAATGCCGCCGAACTGATCGGATGGGGCAAGCAGGACATCATTTTCGCCGGCGGCTGCGAGGAACTCGATTGGACCCTTTCGGTCCTGTTCGACGCCATGGGCGCGATGTCCTCGAAGTATAACGAAACGCCGGAGAAGGCGAGCCGCGCCTTCGACAAGAACCGCGACGGTTTCGTGATCGCCGGCGGCGCCGGGGTCGTTGTGCTGGAAGAACTCGAGCACGCGAAGGCACGCGGCGCGACGATCTATGGCGAGATTGTCGGCTATGGCGCCACATCGGATGGCTTCGACATGGTCGCCCCCTCGGGCGAGGGCGCATTGCGCTGCATGAAAAAGGCGATGGAAGGCCTGGACGGGAACGGCATCGGCGGCCGGATCGACTACATCAACCCGCACGCCACGGCGACGCCGATCGGCGACCAGCGCGAGATGGAGGCGGTACGGGAACTGTTCGGCGACGACGTGCCGCTCATCTCCGCGACAAAGTCACTGACCGGCCATTCGCTGGGCGCCATCGGCGTGCAGGAAACCATCTTCTCGCTTCTGATGATGCGAAACAATTTCGTTTGTGCCAGCGCCAATATCGAAGAGCTCGACCCTGAGTTCGAAGGTCTGCCGATTGCGCGCGAGCGCCGCGACAACTTCGAGATCGATTGCGTGATGTCCAACAGCTTCGGCTTCGGCGGCACCAACGCAACGCTGATCTTCCGGCGTTACGACGGCTAAGCCTGCGAGGCGATTACCATATCCGGCGTCTGAGCTTGCCCACGGGGCCTGCCAGCGGGGAAAACGAGCCGAATACGCCAAGCAGGACTGTACCAGACCGACGGCCCGCTACGGGTTCGCAAAAATTCAATGACCGATCTGAGCGAGGAACGACTATGTCCGAGACTGACATTGCAACGCCAGCCCCTTTGATGGCGGGCAAGCGCGGGCTTGTGATGGGAGTTGCCAACGACCGTTCGATCGCCTGGGGCATCGCGCGGGTTCTCGCCGGTCAGGGGGCCGAACTGGCGTTCACGTATCAGGGCGAAGCCTTCGGCCGGCGTGCTGTGCCGCTGGCCGAATCTGTCGGCTCGAACATCATCGTGCCCTGCGATGTCAGCGACCTGGCCAGCGTCGACAACGTCTTTTCGGAAATCGAAAAGACCTGGGGTAGCCTCGACTTCATCGTCCACGCGCTGGCGTTCTCGGATCGCCGCGAGTTGCAGGGCCGCTATGCGGATACCTCGCGCGAGAACTTCATCAACACCATGGTCATCTCGTGCTTCTCGTTCACCGAAGTGGCGAAGCGCGCCGCCAGCCTGATGCCCAACGGCGGCTCGATGGTGACGCTGACCTACGCCGGGGCCACGAAGTGGGTGCCGTCCTACAACGTCATGGGAGTCGCCAAGGCGGCGCTCGAAGCCTCGGTGCGTTACCTTGCTTCGGACTTTGGGCCGCAGGGCATCCGGGTAAACGCAATTTCCGCCGGTCCGATGCGCACGCTCGCGGGTTCGGGCGTCTCGGATGCGCGCGTCATTTTCAACTACGCACGCGACCATGCTCCGCTACGCCGTACGCCGACGCTCGACGAAGTCGGCGGGTCGGCGCTGTTCCTTCTGTCCGACATGGGCAAGGGCGTCACCGGCGAAGTCCAGTTCGTCGACTGCGGCTACAATAACGTCGCGATGCCGACGCTCGATGCCCTGAAGAAGATCGAGGCCGGAGGCGGCAGCGCCGTGTGAGTTTCAAAACGGCCGCCCGGAAGTCTGCCATCCGGACCGCGCCCGTTTTCTTTCATCTGTAAGGCCCTATCGGCCTGAGGCCGCGCCTCGTGTCATTGGCGAATTGAATGATCGGCGTCTTCGACAGCGGTCTCGGCGGGATCGCCATCGTCCGCGAGCTGGCCGGGGCGGGCTTCGACACCGGCTTCGCCTACCTTGGCGACCATGCCGGTCCGCCCTACGGCAGCGCGCCATCGGATCAGATCGTCGAGCGGACCCGGCGAGGAGTCGAAGCGCTGTTCGAGCGCGGCTGCCATCTTGTAATCGTCGCCAGCAATACCGCCACAGCGGTCGCCCTTTCCAGGCTTCAGCGACGCTGGCTTCCCGGCGCGGGATGGAAGGGATGCAACGTTCTCGGCGTGATCGTGCCGTGCGTTGAAGTCGCGCTCGCTCGGTTGCAGCCTCCTCCGGCCCAGTTCCGCGACTCCGGCACCCATGGCGGGACCCTGTCGGTCGTGCATACCGCGCCTCGCTTCGTGGCCGTCATCGGAGCGACGCGCACCATCACCTCGGGCGTCTATCGCCAGGAATTCAGAAAACGCGCGCCTAAGGTACAGGTGGCCGAACAGATTTCGTTCAATCTGGCCAGCGCGATCGAGGACGATGCCAGCGAAGCCGAGTTGCGTGCCCATGTGAAAAACGCCTGTGCGGCGCTCATGCAGCAGCTACGCGGAGCGGAACCTGAAGTCGCGATCCTCGCCTCATCCTCTTTCGATCTCGTCGCAGATACCTTCGCCGAGAACCTGCCGGCCGCGACCCGCGTGATCCATACCCGGCAGGCCGTGGCAGAGAAGCTTGCGGCCTATCTGGACCTCTATCCCCACTATGCGGATCACTGCCTGAGGAACGCCCGGCAAGCCGAAGGCGGCGCGCTTGAGTTCTTCACGACCGGCGACGCCGCTGAAGTCACCCACCGGGCGCAGGCGCTGTGGCCCGACCTCCCGGCTTTCCGGCACCAACCCTTGGTGTGAAAACGCTTACCGAGTCAGCGCTGCGGCCGGTTCAGGATTTCCAGCAGCTCCGCGACCTTCTCGCGCTGGCTCTCCGCATCGCCGCTCGATATCGCATGTTCGACGCAATGCGCGACGTGGTCGGCGAGGAGCTGCTGCTCGACCTTCAAGAGTGCTGCACGCACCGCTGAGATCTGCGTGACGACGTCGATGCAGTAGCGGTCCTCGTCCAGCATACGCTGCAGGCCGCGCACCTGCCCTTCGATCCGCGCCAGGCGTTTCCTGAGTTTCTGGCGTTCGGACCCCGCCTCCGGCTTATCCTGCGACATGCTTCCCGGCCTCTGCTCGATCGGTTGCGAAAGATACCCCAAGGGGGTATATAGGGCAAGCGCACGTTGATACCCACCCGGGGTATAGGCTGGCGACCAGGCCGGCTGTGACCACAGACATCTCCGAGCGGGTCATCGTCGCATCGAAGTGACGAGGCATAATCATGGCTGAGAGTTGCTGCGGAAGTTCGCCGAACGCCCGAAAGCCGGCGGAATCGGTTGCGCCAGGGGCGCTGCCTATCGACCCGGTCTGCGGCATGAGTGTCGATCCCAGCGCCGGAAAACCGACCGCCGAAGTTGGCGGGGTCGTTTATCATTTCTGCTCTGCAGGCTGCCGAACGAAATTCGTCGCGGATCCCGATCTGTTTCTCGACGCCGAGAAAAAAGCCGCGCGCGAAGCCGAGCGCGATAACGCACCGCCCGGAACAGTTTACGGCTGCCCGATGTGCCCGGGACAGGAGCAGGACGGGCCCGGCGTTTGTTCCATCTGCGGGATGGCGCTCGAACCCATGGGCGTCAGCGCCGAACCGGCGGACAACCCAGAGCTGAAGGATTTCACGCGCCGGCTTGTCGTCGCGGCAGTCTTCACGCTGCCGCTGGTCATCCTGGCGATGGGCGAGCATGTCGGGATTCCGTTCTCCGGATGGTTCGGCGCCGCAAACGTTCAGATCCTCCAACTTGTTCTCGCGCTGCCGGTCGTCGCCTACGCGGGCGCACCGTTCTTCGCGCGCGGGCTGGCGTCGCTGCGCAGCGGCCGGTTCAATATGTGGACGCTCATTTCAATCGGCGTTGCGACCGCGTTTGGCTACAGCCTGCTGGCGGTGCTGACGCCCGGCATCTTTCCCAGGACGCTCCAAGGGCCGGACGATACGGTGCCGGTTTATTTCGAGTCGGCGGCGGTCATCATCGCCCTGGTGCTGCTTGGCCAGATCATCGAGCTGAAAGCGCGCGAACGCACCGGCGACGCTATCCGTGCGCTCGTCGCCCTGGCGCCGAAGACCGCTTTGCGCATCGGAGAAGACGGCGGTGAGACCGAGATCGCCGTATCCGCGATTGCCGTCGGTGACCGCCTGACGGTGAAGCCCGGCGGCGGCGTTCCGGTTGACGGCGTTGTTGTGTCAGGCCAATCGGCGGTCGATGAGTCTATGATCACCGGCGAACCGATGCCGGTCGCCAAGGGCGCTGGCGATCCCGTCACCGGCGGCACGCTGAATACAACGGGTGCCTTCGTCATGGAGGCCGGAGCCGTCGGCGAAGACACAACACTCGCCAAGATCATCGCGGTCGTCGCCGAGGCCCAGCGCTCGCGTGCGCCGCTGCAGCGCATTGCCGACCGAGTGGCGCATTATTTCGTGCCGGCGGTCCTGGCTGTCGCTGTCTTGGCTTTCTTCGGCTGGCTGGCTTTGGGGCCAGAACCCGCGCTCGCCTATGCGGTGACGGCCGCCGTCTCGGTCCTCATCATCGCGTGCCCGTGCGCCCTGGGGCTCGCCACCCCCATGTCGGTGATGGTCGCGACCGGACGCGCCGCATCCGCAGGCGTTCTGTTCCGGTCCGCTGAAGCGATCGAGGCATTGGCTACCGCCGATACGCTGGTGGTCGACAAGACCGGAACGCTGACAGAAGGCCGCCCGGTACTGTCGCATGTGGCTACGCTCGGCAAGCTTGGCGAGAACGAAGTGCTCTCGCTTGCCGCCAGTCTGGAAGGCGCGAGCGAACATCCGCTGGCGCGGGCAATCGTCTCGGCTGCCGAAGAGCGCCGGCTGACTGTCCGACCGGTGGAAGCCTTTTCGGCGGAGCCGGGCCGCGGCATCCGAGGAACCGTTTCCGGCCACGCAGTCGTCGTCGGCTCGGAGGCGCTGTTGGACGGCGCCGGCAGCGACGATGGCCACCAGGGCGCGCTTGATGCTCTCCGGACCGCCGAAGCCGATGGTGCGACCGCGGTCATCGTTTGTGTCGACGGCGAAACCGCCGGTGTCATCTCGGTGCACGACGCCATCAGGGCCGACACCGCCGCAACCGTTGCGACGCTGCGCGGCACCGGCCTCGACATCGTCCTTGCCAGCGGCGATAGCGCCGCAGCCGTCGACCGTGTCGCCGCCACTCTGGGTATCGAGAACCGTCACGCGCGGATGTCGCCCGAAGACAAGCGCCAATTGATCGACGGCCTGAAGACTGAAGGCCGAACGGTGGCGTTCGCCGGAGACGGGATCAACGATGCGCCGGCTTTGGCGGCGGCCGACGTTGGCGTGGCGATGGGTCATGGCGCCCAGGTCGCGGTCGAAAGCGCCGGGGTCACGCTTCTGTCCGAAGAATTCGCCGCGCTGGCGCGTGCCCGGCGGCTGGCCGAAGATACGGTCGCCAACATCAAGACCAACTTGTGGCTCGCGTTCGGGTACAACGCGCTCTTGATCCCCGTGGCCGCCGGAATTCTCTATCCTGTTTTCGGGTTGTTGCTTTCGCCCATGCTGGCCGCGGCGGCCATGAGCCTGTCATCGCTTTCGGTGATCGCCAACGCGCTGCGGCTGCGGGGCTCCTAGGTTGGCCAACACTGGGCAGGCCCGTGTTGGGCTGGGGTTCCTAGGTTGGCCAACACTGGGCAGGCCCGTGTTGGGCTCGGGCTCTTAGGCTGGCCAACACTGGCCACACTTGCAATCCCCAACGCTGCGCAAGCGCGCGTTGGCCTCGGCAAGCCGGTGTGGAGAGCTCATACCGGTCCACACTTTGAGTCCCCAACGCTGCGCAGGCGCGCGTTGGCGTCGGCAAGCCGGTGTGGAGAGCTCATACCGGTCCACACTCGGCAAGCCGGTGTGGAGCTTAGCCGGGCCAATGCCAGGCCGCCGGATGGACCGGCGGACGGGGGCCGAATTCCGGAACGGCGCGGCCGGCGCTTACCGAGACCGACGCGCGGGCCTGAGCTGCGGCAAAGCGAGCGGCCCGCGTCAGGAACCGTCCGACTTGCGTCAACGATTGGCGAAGGGCCGTCACTGAACGCCGTTGCAGCGCCCTCGCTTGCGCCTCCGCGCGCCGTGCGCCAGCGGCCGCAGCGCGCGACGGTGAGCCGCTAACGCTGCCGCGGGCCAGCGCCCGGGCTTCGACCGCCAGAGACGCAATTCGTTGATATAGGGGCGGGTCGTATGTGCGCGCCAGGATCGTTCGGCTGTTTCGCGGCGCTGCCGGCCGCAACTCGGGTGCCGTCGCGCGCAGCACCCATGGCGGAATGGCGCTTGCCGTCGCGCCGCCATCGCGGATCAGGCGCGGTAATCCTTGCGGTCTTGGAAGTGCTGCCAGCACGATTTCGCCGACTTCGCTCTCGGGTTGTATGTCGGGGAGTACGCTAGCGACTTCGCGCCATTCATGTTCGGGCAGCGGACCCGGCGCTAGGTCTTGCGAGGTTCGGCCCGATTGGCTGCCTTTCGTCGCGGCAAAGGTCATAGGGCGGCGAACGCGATGAACTTCGCCGCCGGACTGCGCCAGCTTTTGACGAGCCGCGTGCCACTGCGGCGTCACCGGCGCGAGAAGCGGGACGACCTCGACCGAGCGGGACAGTCGGCGGGTGTCAGGCTTGCTTGCTTCCAGTCCTTGTGGAGCGAGCCCGCGCCGCAGGATTTCCCCGGCCAGCCGGCGATGCTGGCGCGGATCGATAACGCCACCCACGGCCTTGCGCGCCGCTTCAATCGACGCGTGGCGGCCGATCGGGCCGAGGACTGCCGGATAGCGGCGGCGGCGGCGATAGTGGGCCTCGTCGGCTTCGGGCGCCTTCAAGACACGCGCTTCGAGTTCGGCGACACCTTTGCGTTCGAAGCCGAGCGCCCTTGCGGTCGCCCGAGAGACATCGAGGCGGCGGTTCCCCCAATAAGGTCCGGCATTGTTGATCCGAACCACCGCAGCGTGACCGGTGGATGGATAGTAGAGGAGGAGCACCGTCCCGTCGGGCAACTCGGGGCTGGCGGCGTTGTCCGCCTCGTGGGCGCGGAACGGTTCGCCGGAACTTGTGAGCGCGCAGGGATTGAAGCGGTCATTGCGGCAGTGGCCGTAATGCGAGGCCCGCAACCGTAGCGTCTCGCCGATCAGCGCTTCGGTCTCGGGGATGCTCTTCACGCGATGGCAGACACCCTTGTAGCAATGGATCGCGCCGGGCGTCTTGGCGTGGGCCCCATCGCCGAGGTTCGACACAGAGACCAAGACGGGCGCAAGCACAAGGAGCGCACCCCATGGCTGCCCGAAGCGGCGCATCGGCTCGGCGAACCAGGACAGAACGCTTCGTTTTCTCATACTTCGACCGGGTTCCCGTTTTTCCCTCTATGCGGACGCCGACGAAAACCGGCTTTTCACGCACGGCTGAATTCAGGCTTAGGCTTCCGGCATGCGGCGAGCCCGCTCAGCGGCGCAATTCAACACGCAAACGGAAGGCATTGTAAACGATGCCGTTTTGGTAAACTCTCGGTCTTCAGGGTGCGAAGCCTCACCGACCCGTGGTGTCACGGGCGCGCGGTGGGCGTTAACCGCATCTTAACTTTTGCTCGGGGGGAGACGGACAATCCCTTTACATAAGATCTGGAATCGAGGGCCCCGTAGAGCCTGCCGGGCGTTGGCGTTTTCGTCCGCGGGTATCGCCTTTGACGGCCTGGATGTGGGCCGGCCGTAACCGCCACGCGGCTTTCGCCGGCGGCCGGAGAAATGCAAATCGCCCGTGCGATCAGAGCCAGCGGCTGGCGGCGCACGGGCAGCAGAATGGGAGAGCACGAATGTCGATCAAATCTGGGGGCCGGGCCTTTCTGACGGGCGGTCTGTCGCTTGCACTGTTGACCTTCGCCGCAACCCAGGCGGCTGCACTGCCGGATCTCGTCATCAATACGCGCGATTCCTACGTGCAGCCGGGCGGCTGTTCGAAGGACGAACCCATCGCCACCGGCCGCATTGCCATCAAGAACCAGGGGACGGACACCGCCGAGGTCAACGTTGCCGAACGGCTTACCCGCTCGATGCTGGTCGTCTACGTTCCTGAGAATATCGACATGATCGACAAGCGGCCGGAGCGTGAAAAGCTCGAACCCTTCGACCAACAGGGCATCGCCTTCCGTCTCGCCGAGGGCATTCAGAAGAAGGGCCGCAACTTCCAGATTCCCGAGGCTGCGAATTATCAGGTCTCGTCGCCCTCCACCGTCAGCTACGTCGGTAACGAGGATCGCGTCCGGACAATCCAGAACGCGCTTTTGCAAATCGGCTTCGATCCCCAGGGCGTCGACGGCCGCATAGGTTCGCGGACCCGCGCGGCTATCAGCGAGTTCCAGGGAAGCATCGGCGACGCGCAGACCGGTACGCTGACACCCGCGCAGGAAGCACAGCTCTTTGAGAAGGCCGGCATCTCCGGCGTTTCGGGAGGCGGCGCGCAAGGGCCGACCGAGGTTCGGGTCTATGTCGCCGTCGACCCTTACAATCTCGTCGAAGAATCCGACGAGTCGAACAACATGTGGTCGTTCACGGTGACAGTGGACTGCAACTGAGCGGAGCGTCCAACGACGTTGGCCTGACAAAATAAAAGCCGCGGAGGCAACCCTCCGCGGCTTTCGTGTTTCATATCAGTCCCGATCGCGACGCGGGCGCCGGTCGCCGCCACCGCCGCCGCGACGACGGCCACCGCCGCCGCCACCGCCACGGTCGTCGTCCTGCTCGCCTTCAGCGCGCGGGATCTCCTCACCGGTTTCCTGGTTGACGACCTTCATCGACAGCCGCGTCTTGCCGCGATCGTCGAAGCCAAGAAGTTTCACGAAGACTTCCTGGCCTTCCTTCACGACCTCGTCGACCGTGTCGGGCCGGCCGTTGTTGAGTTGGGAGATGTGAACGAGGCCGTCCTTGGCGCCGAAGAAGTTCACGAAGGCACCGAAGTCGACGATCTTGACGACCTTGCCCTTGTAGATGTGACCGACTTCCGGCTCGGAGGTAATCTCCAGGATGCGCTTCTTCGCCGCCTCGATGGCATCTTTCTGAGCCGCGGCGATCTTGATCGTACCGTCATCCTCGATGTCGATCTTGGCGCCCGACTCCTCGACGATCGAGCGGATCACCGAACCGCCCGTACCGATCACTTCGCGGATCTTATCGGTCGGAATCTTGATCGTCTCGATGCGCGGGGCGAATTCGCCCAGTTCCGCGCGGACATCGCCAAGGCCCTTGGCCATTTCGCCCAGGATGTGCATCCGGCCGTCTTTGGCCTGATCGAGCGCCACCTTCATGATCTCTTCGGTGATGCCGGTGATCTTGATGTCCATCTGCAGCGAGGTGATGCCCTGCTCCGTCCCGGCCACCTTGAAGTCCATGTCGCCGAGGTGGTCCTCGTCGCCCAGGATGTCGGACAGGACGGCGAAGTCGTTGCCTTCCTTGATGAGACCCATGGCGATACCGGCCACCGGCGCCTTGAGCGGCACACCGGCATCCATCAACGCCAGAGAGGTGCCACAGACGGTCGCCATCGACGACGAACCGTTCGACTCGGTGATCTCGGAGACCACGCGGATCGTGTAGGGGAACTCATCGGGTGCCGGCATCAGCGGGTGCACGGCGCGCCAGGCGAGCTTACCGTGGCCGATTTCGCGACGGCCGGGGCCGCCCATGCGACCGGCTTCACCGACGGAATACGGCGGGAAGTTGTAGTGGAGCATGAAGCGCTCCTTCTTGGTGCCTTCCAGCGTGTCGACGTACTGCTCGTCCTCGCCGGTGCCGAGCGTGGCGACCACGAGGGCCTGCGTCTCGCCGCGGGTGAACAGCGCCGAACCGTGGGTCCGCGGCAGGATCTGCACTTCGCTCATGATCGGGCGGACGGTCTTGAGATCGCGGCCGTCAATGCGGTTGCCGGTCTTCACGACCGCCGTGCGCATGATTTCGGCTTCGAGCTTCTTGAAAGTGCCGGACAGGAGAACCTGCTCGGCGGCGTCGCCTTCGGGAACCTCGATCTGGGAGAACACCTTCTCCTTGATCTCGGCAACAAGACTGTTGCGTTTCTGTTTCTCGGCGATCTGGAAGGCTTCCGTCAGGCCCGCCTCGGCGATGGCGCGAACCTGAGGCATGTACTTGTCCTTGTCGGGCAGGTCGATGTCCCAGGGTTCCTTGGCGGCCGTTTCAGCAAGCTTGATGATCGCCTGAATGACCGGCTGGAAATGCTTCTGGCCAAACATGACGGCGCCGAGCATGATGTCTTCGGAAAGCTCCTGGGCTTCCGATTCGACCATCATGACAGCGTCCTCGGTGCCGGCGACGACGAGGTCGAGCTTGGTCTCGGGCATCTCGTCGAGCAACGGGTTGAGGACGTATTCGCCTTCGATGTAACCGATGCGCGCGGCGCCGATGGGACCGAGGAACGGCACGCCGGACAGCGTCAGCGCCGCGGACGCGGCCACCATGCCGATGATGTCGGGATCGTTCTCCATGTCATGGGAGAGAACGGTGATGATGACCTGGGTCTCGTTCTTGAAGCCGTCGACGAACAGCGGACGGATCGGCCGGTCGATCAGGCGCGAGGTCAGCGTCTCCTTTTCCGTGGGACGGCCTTCGCGCTTGAAATAGCCGCCGGGGATCTTGCCGGCGGCGTAGGTTTTTTCCTGGTAATTGACGGTCAGCGGAAAGAAGTCGATGCCCGGCTTGGGCGACTTCGCCGCGACGACGGTCGCGAGAACGCTCGTCTCGCCGTACTGCGCGAAAACGGCGGCGTCCGCCTGGCGGGCCATGTGGCCGGTCTCGAGCGACAGCTTGCGGCCGCCCCAATCAATTTCCACGCGATGGATGTCGAACATATGGATCGTCTTTCTTCGTTCGGTTTTCGGTTCGTTTCGGTCTGTTTAGCGGGATGCTTGTAGCATAAAACAAGGCCGCGCCGACCCCCTCCGAAGCCGGAGGGCGGCAGCGCGGCCCAAAGTCTCAAGGTCGGGATCGGACCATCGGTGGTCCTCGTTCCGCCGGAAGCAACGCGCCAGCGTCAGCGGCGGATGCCAAGCTTCTCGATGATCGTCTGATAGCGGCCGACGTTCTTGCCCTTGACGTAGTCGAGCAATTTACGGCGCTGAGAAACCATCTTGAGGAGACCACGACGCGAGTGGTTGTCCTTTTTGTGCGACTTGAAGTGCTCGGTCAGGTTGGTGATACGCTCCGTCAGGATGGCGATCTGGACTTCCGGCGAGCCGGTGTCGTTCTCCTTGGTGGCGTATTCCTTGACGAGTTCGTTCTTGCGCTCAGGCGTAATCGACATCGGGCAGTCCTTTCATCTGGAGGATGGGCGGCGCCTGGACCGCTTTGACGACGGTTCGAGGCGCCCGCGGCCACGGCCGGGATGTCGTCCAGCCGGGTCGCCAACGGAAAACGCGGACCTGTAAGGCCCGCGCTCATTGATTTCTATACACGTCATCGCGGCCGAAGGATAGAGCCGGCGGCGATTTTTAGTCTTTGGGGTCGGGTTCGGGCCTGGCCGGTTCGGTCTTCTGCGTGCGCCGCGCGATCATGTCCTGCAGGCCGATGCCCCACTGGCCGATGTGATTGGCGGTCTCCATCGTCGCTTCGGGCAGGATTTCGACCCGTTCGCGGTCCACGAGGTGGACGGTCCCCATCGACATCAGCGGCGCCATGGGCACGAAAACCGTAACGCGTTCGGACTTGTCGTTCTCCATGACGAACGCCGGAACGCTGACGCCATTGCCGCCCATATCGACCAGCGCCGCGGGGTAGCGCGAAGATCGATCGGCGAAACCGCGCAACAGGTTGGCGGCGATGTCGTAGCCGGGGATGGGCCGAAGGGCATACTTCTCCACGAACTCGTAGGCCGCCGAGCCGTAGCTTGTGCGGATCAAGGCACCCAGGGCGATGCAGGCGACGAAGAAACAGGGAATGGCAAGGATGACCGCTGCGATCCGCGACTGGTTGTCGGTCAAACCGAGTTCGTCCGATAGCGGAACGAACACAAGAGCCCAGAAACTATAAAGATAGTAGGCCACGAGACCGAACAGGGCGAGCGGTATCAGGACGATCAAACCGTAGAGGAAGTTCACACGCAGGCTGGTTATTCTCGCGGACATCTGCACCGGCCTCGTTTCGCAATTGCAGTGTGCCGGGGCTTGCGCTTAGGCGCGGGACCGGCCTGGGTCCCATGCAACCGGCGGGACCCTTCATGGCGAACGAGAGGGTGGGCGGAAGGTTCCGTTTACGGGACCGCAGGAGTCCTGGGTCACCCCAAATTAAACACCCGGGTCGGGCGGAGCTGGCCGCGCTCGGCCTCGCCCAGCGCGATAAGCCGTCCCCGGCTGGTGGCGTAGAAGGGACCGGTGAAGATCGGCGCGTCGCGACCGCGCATCAAAACGGTCTGCCCCCGAGCCAGATTAGCGGCGTCAGCCGGCGACAAGGCCAGTTCTGTCAGATCGTCGAGCGCGGCCTCGACAGGATGCAGGAATTCCGCGAGGGCTTCCTGCCCGCCCTGTTCGAGGGCGTCCGCCAGTTCATCGGCGGTCAACGCCATATCGTCGTCGAACGGACCGACCTGTAGGCGGCGCAACTCGATGACGTGGCCGTAGCAGCCAAGATCGCGGCCCAGATCGCGGGCGATGGCCCGCACATAGGTTCCCTTTCCGCATTCGGCTTCAAACACCGCCGTGTCCCCGTCAGGCACCTCGACCAGACGCAGGTCGTCAATCACGACGGTCCGCGCTTCCAGTTCGGGGGCTTCGCCATCGCGGGCGAGGTCGTAAGCGCGCTGGCCATCCACCTTGATGGCTGAAAACTGCGGCGGAACCTGCTCGATTTCGCCGATGAAGCCGTCGAGACGTGTCTCAATGTCCTCAACGGTCGGACGCTTGTCGCTTGTCTCGGTGACCTCGCCTTCGGTGTCGTCGGTGGTGGTTTCCGCGCCCCAGCGCACGGTGAAGCGGTAGGCTTTCTCGCCGTCGACTGCGAACGAGACGGTCTTGGTCGCTTCGCCGAAAGCGATCGGCAATACGCCCGTGGCGAGCGGATCGAGCGTGCCGGCATGGCCGGCCTTCTGCGCGTCGAACAGCCGCTTCACCTGCGCCAACGCCTGCGTCGAGGTGCGGCCCTTGGCCTTGTCCAGGATGAGCCAGCCGTTGACCGGGCGGCCTTTCTTTCTTCTAGCCATTTTTTCTCTCTCGGCGCTAATCGCTCCCGGTGTTCGATTACCCCACACGGCGTGAACTCGTGTGGGCGAAGTCGCTGCGCCTCCGAGGGGGCGGCGCTTGCGCCGGGTCGCCTTGCTCCTATCCCGCCGAAAGGCGGGCAATCTGTCTTTTGCTCTCTCGGCGCTGATCGCGTTTTTATTCGCCAACATTCGGCAGGCCGATGTTGGACGTGCTTGCCAACATTCGGCAGGCCGATGTTGGACGTGCTTGCCAACATTCGGCAGGCCGATGTTGGACTAAGTAGCCAATCGGATGTCAGGTCTCCACGGCCGCCGCCGGCAAGCGGACCAGAAGCCGGATCAGTCCCCGTCACCGTCGTCTCCACCCTCGGTGTCGCGGCGCACTCTGGGGCTGTTGAGAAGCGACTCGATATGCATCGCCTCTTCCATCTGCTCGTCGGCGCGGAAACGGAAATCGGGCGCGTACTTAAGGTTCACGGTGCGCGCGAGCTGCGAACGGATGAATTTCTTATGCCGGTCCAATGCGGCGAGCACCGGCTTGGGGTCGCCGCCACCGAGCGGCAGGATGTAGGCGGTTGCCAGTTTCAAGTCCGGCGACATGCGCACTTCGGAAACCGTGATCACGCTGGAGGCCAGCGTGTCGTCGTGGATTTCCTGACGTGTGAGAAGCTCGGCGAGCGCATGGCGCAGCATTTCGCCGACGCGCAACTGTCGTTGCGACGGGCCGGCGCCCTGGCCGGCCTGAGAAGCATTTCGCTTGGGCATCAAATCTCCAATCCGCGCCGGGATCGAACCGGTCGCGCTGTTCAAGGCCCGGCATTTAGCAACGTTCGGCGCTCTTGAAAAGCGTCTCGATCAACTCCGGTTTGAAGCACTCTGTTTCAAGCTCTTCTCGGAGCGTGACGATGCTCAAGTCCAGGAGAATAAAAGGCCGCCCCGCATCGTCTGGGGACGGCCTTTTCATTCGGTCGCGGTCTTGCCGATCAGTCCAGCGAACGGGCGACTTCCTCGACCTGGAAGCATTCGATGATGTCGCCTTCGCGCAGGTCCTGGTAGTTGGCGAACGACATGCCGCATTCCTGACCCGCCGGGACTTCCTTGGCGTCGTCCTTAAAGCGCTTCAGCATCGACAGCGTGCCTTCGTGGATGACCACGTTGTCGCGGATCAAGCGAACCTTGGCGCCGCGCTCGACCTTGCCTTCGGTGACACGGCAGCCGGCGACCTTGCCGACCTTGGTGATGTTGAAGACCTGAAGCACCTCGGCGTTACCCAGGAAGTGCTCGCGAATGGTCGGCTCCAGGAGGCCCGACATGGCGGCTTTGATGTCGTCCACCAGGTCGTAGATGATGTTGTAGTAGCGGATCTCGACGCCCTGCTGATCGGCGGCCTGCTTCGCCTGCGTGTTGGCGCGGACGTTGAAGCCGACGATGACGGCATTGGACGCGTTAGCGAGCACGACATCCGACTCGGTGATGCCGCCGACGCCAGTGTGGATCATACGCGCCTGCACCTCGTCCGTGCCGAGCTTCTTGAGCGAGCCGGCGATGGCTTCGACGGACCCCTGAACGTCGCCCTTCACGAGAACGGGCAGTTCCTTGAGATCCGCGTCGTCCTTCAACGACTGCATCATCTGCTCGAGCGTGCGCGGCGTGCCGGCGGTCCCCAGTTTCTCGCGGCGCTTGCGGTCGCGGTACTCGGTGATCTCGCGGGCCCGGGCCTCGTTCTCGACGACGGCGAACTGGTCTCCGGCTTCGGGCGCGGAGTCGAAACCCAGAACCTCGACGGGAACCGAAGGGCCTGCCTGGGCGACGTTGTTGCCGTGATCGTTGATCAGGGCGCGGACGCGACCCCAGGCGGTGCCGGCGACGATGATATCGCCGACGCTCAACGTGCCGCGCTGAACCAGAACGGTGCCGACGGGACCGCGGCCGCGCTCCAGCTTGGCCTCGACAATCACGCCGTCGGCGCGACGGTCCGGGTTCGTCCGCAGTTCCAGAAGTTCGGACTGCAACGTGATGGCTTCGAGCAGTTTGTCGAGGTTGAGCTGCTTCAGGGCCGACACCTCGACCTCCAGCGTTTCACCCGACATGCTTTCGACCACGACTTCGTGCTGCAGCAGTTCCGTGCGCACCCGGTTCGGGTCGGCGTCCGGCTTGTCGATCTTGTTGATCGCCACGATCATCGGGACTTCCGCCGCCTTGGCGTGGTTGATCGCCTCGATGGTCTGGGGCATCACGCCGTCGTCGGCGGCGACCACCAGGACGACGATATCGGTAACCTTGGCGCCGCGCGCACGCATCGCGGTGAATGCCGCGTGGCCCGGCGTGTCGATGAAGGTGACCTTGTTGCCGGCCTCCGTCTCTACCTGATAGGCGCCGATGTGCTGGGTGATGCCGCCTGCTTCGCCGGCAACAACGTTTGCCTTGCGCAGCGCGTCGAGCAGCGACGTCTTACCGTGGTCGACGTGGCCCATGATGGTGACGACCGGGGCGCGGGGTTCGGTGCCCACGTCGCCTTCCAGCACTTCCTCGATGAAGCCTTCCTCGACATCCGCCTCGGAGACGCGCTTCGGCGTATGGCCGAATTCGGTCACGATCAGCTCGGCGGTATCGGCGTCGATAGCGTCGGTGATCTTGTGCATCTCGCCCTGCTTCATCAGGAATTTGATGAGATCGACCGCGCGCTCCGTCATTCGGTTGGCGAGTTCCTGGATGGTGATCACCTCCGGGATGATCACCTCCCGCACGATTTTCTCGCGCGGCTGGGCGACGCCCATCGCCTTCATCTTCTCGCGTTCGCGCTTGCGCTTCAGCGATGCCATCGAGCGCTCGCGCTGTTCGCGGTTGAGCAACTGATCGACGGTCAGCTTGCCACGCTCACGGCGATCGTCGCCCGAACGGCCCGGGCTGCGCGGCGCCTTTCCGCGCTTGTCCTTGCCGCGTTCGTCATCGTCGTCCAGCGCCGCCGGTTGGGCGGGCTTCGCCGGACGCGCGCTCTTGGTCGGCTTGAGCTCTTCCTTGGCTTCGTTGCGCTCGCGCGGGGGCGGCGCCTCGGAACCGGGGAGCACGATTTCCTTGATCTTCCCGCCGGCACGCGGGCGCAGCGCGGTATCGAGGGAACGGGACGACCGGCCGCCGCGGGCCGGCGGCTCGCCGTCGCCTTTCGAAGGTTGACGGGCCGTTGCGGCGTCGTCGCGCTTGGCGGCGGGCGCTGCGGCGTCGTCAGCCTTTGCTGTCGTTGGCTTCTCGGTCTCTTTCGCGACAGCCTGCTCGGCTTTGGGAGCATCGGCTGCGGGCGCATCCGCCGTTGTCGGCGGCACCGGAGCTTCGGATGGCGTCTCGGAAGGCTCGGGGGCGGCTTTCGCGGCTTCTTCTGCAGCCTTCTTGGCCTCAGCCTCGGCCACCTTGCGACGCTCTTCGGCGACCTCGGCCTCGGCTTTCGCGTCAGCTTCCCGCTTTGCGTCGACTTCGCGCGCCTTTTCGAGCGCTTCAAGGCGCTTTTGCTGTTCCTGCTCGGACAGGTTTTTGCCGCCGCTGGGGCCAGCCGGCTTCTTTTCGCCGCGACCACGGCCCGCGGCGCGCTCTTCACCCGAGCCCGGCTGCGTCAGTTTGCGCGACTTGCGCTTCTCGACGACGACGGCCTTGGAGCGTCCGTGGCTGAAATTCTGGCGAACGTGGCCGGACTCAACCGTGCGCTGGAGCGACAGCGGCTTGCGACCGCTGCCACCAGTGTTCTTTGAGTCCGAGTCCCTGGTTTCCGACATTCGTTATCCGTTCAGATCCGTATCTATTGGCCCGCCCGGCTTCGCCTGCGAACCGTAATCAATCGTGGCACCGCCGCTCTGGCCCGATGCCGGTTGTCTCTTGTCTGCCCCGTTGAGTGGCCGTCGAGGCGGCGGCCCCGCCACTACGAAGCTGCCTCCCCGGTGTCAGGCTTTGCGTCGAGTTCGCCGTCTGCGCGAGCGGTTGCCGCCGCTGGACGCGCCAAATATGGCGCCGGAGAAGTTGCCAATTCGGTCGCGTCTCCGAGGCGGTAACGTACAAGACGCTCGGCCTCGGCGATGAACTTCGCGGTCGCGCCGCCGGCCTTCAGCGCAGCATGTACCACATTCGCCCGCCCCATGGCCAAGCTCATTTCGTCGATGGTCAGACAATCGACAATAGCCGCAGGTCGATCCGACGCAGACGAACAAGCGCGCATCTTGGCGTCGAGCTTGCGGCGTCCGCCTTCGGCGGCATCATTGCCATTAAGAAGGGCGACGGTGTCCGTACGATCCAGCGTCTCGGATACTTTGTCAAATCCGCACACCGCCAGACCCGCCTTATTCGCGAGTGCCAGCGCCTGTACGGCACGCTTCGCGAGAAGGTCGTCGACGGTTTGCGCCAGGCCATCCGGCACGAGGACCTTGCGTTTCAGGCTGCGGGCAAAAACGTTGGTCTTGATGGCTTTCTCGACGCTGGGACGATCGCCCGAAATCCATACGCCGCGGCCGGGCAAATCGCGTGCGAGGTCGGGGTAGAGAACACCGTCGGGGGCCGCAACAAAGCGGATCAGCCGATCGATGGGGAGTTCCTGCCGGGTGAGCGCGCACATGCGCACGCGCGCCCGGCGATCGTCGCGGTCAGCGCGGCGATCGGTGCCGGACGCCGGGGGCGCCGTGGAATTGCCTGTTTCGCCGTTGTCCGGCGTCACTTGCGGCACGCAGTCTCCTTATCGAGCGGGTCACGTCAGGACGCGCTGTCTGGTGTTGACGTCGATTCCGAGGCTGTCTCGGCGCCATTGCCTTCCGCCTCGGCTCCTTCCTCGCCTTCGGACAGGCCTTCCTCGCCCGTTTCTTCCTGGGCGACGAGATCTTCGGCGCTGATCCAGCCGGCGGCGACACGCGCCTGCATGATCAGTTCCTCGGCTTCCGAACGCGAGATTTCCAGGCCGTCGAGCACGCCTTCATGGCGAACCGGCTCGCTGCCCTTTTCCTTCTTGCGCTCCACCCAGCCGGTGAGGTCGTCGGTGGCGCAGTCGGCAAGGTCTTCCATCGACTTGATGCCGCCGCGCCCGAAGGCCACGAGCATCGCGGTGCTGACACCGGGCAGTTCAGCCAGTTCATCGGCGACGCCCAGTTCGCGACGCTCCGCATCGCGCTCCGCCTCGACCCGGTTCAGGTAGTCGCGGGCCCGTTCCTGGATTTCGGTCGCCGTATCGTCGTCGAAGCCTTCGATCTGCGCGATCTCGCCCAGTTCGACGTAGGCGACTTCCTCAATCGAGGCGAAGCCTTCGGTGGCGAGCAACTGACCGATCACCTCGTCGACATCGAGACGATCCATAAACATCTGCGAGCGCTCGTTGAATTCCTTCTGGCGGCGTTCGCTTTCCTCGGCCTCGGTCATGATGTCGATGTCCCAGCCGGTAAGCTGGGAGGCAAGACGGACGTTCTGGCCGCGGCGGCCGATCGCCAGCGACAACTGGCTTTCGGGCACGACAACTTCGATCTTGTTGTTGTCTTCGTCGAGAACGACCTTCGTCACCTCGGCGGGCGCCAGCGCGTTCACGATGAACTCGGCCGGCTCTTCACGCCACTGGATGATGTCGACCTTCTCGCCTTGGAGCTCGTTGACGACGGCCTGAACGCGGCTGCCGCGCATACCGACGCAGGCACCGACAGGGTCGATGGAGGAATCCTTTGAAATGACAGCGATCTTGGCACGCGAACCGGGATCGCGCGCGACCGCCTTGATTTCAACGATGCCGTCATAGATCTCCGGAACTTCGGAGGCAAAGAGCTTGGCCATGAACTCCGGCTTCGCCCGCGAGAGGAAGATCTGCGGACCGCGCTGTTCGCGACGGACGTCGTAGATGAAGGCGCGGACCCGGTCGCCATAGCGGAAGTTTTCGCGCGGGATGCCCTCGTCGCGCCGGACGATGGCTTCGGCGCGGCCCAGATCGACGATGACGTTGCCGTACTCGACCCGCTTCACGGTGCCGTTCACGACCTCGCCGATGCGGTCCTTGTACTCTTCGAACTGCTGGTCGCGTTCGGCCTCGCGCACTTTCTGCACGATCACCTGCTTGGCGTTCTGCGCGGCGACGCGGCCATATTCCAGCGGCGGCAGGTGTTCGACGATCTCATCGCCGATCTGCGCTTCCGGGTTGCTGCGTTGGGCTTCCTCCAGGGTGATCTGCTGGCTCTCGTTCTCGACCTCCTCGACCACCGTGATGACGCGTACGAGCTTGGTATCGCCCGTTTTCGGGTCGATCTCGCAGCGAATGTCGTTTTCGGGTCCATAGCGTGACTTGGCCGCCTTCTGGATCGCGTCCTGCATGGCATGGAGCACGATGGCGGGATCGATCAGCTTCTCGCGCGCGACCGCGTTGGCGATCTGCAAGAGTTCGAGGCGGTTTGCGCTGACGCCGGCAATGCTCATTGCCTAGTCCTCCAGGTCGAGTTCGTCGCCCGGGCCGATGGGGCCGTCGGGGTCGGCGTTGGATTTTGCTTTCTTCGCACGCGTCAAGGCTTCGCGCACGAGGTCGTCGGTCAATACGAGTTTGGCATCCCGGACAAGAGCGAGGGGAAGCCCCAGCATCGTCGGCCCGGTGCCCGGCAGGTCGACTTCAATCAGGATCTCGCCGGCATCGGGTTCGAAGCCGTCGAGGCGGCCGCGAAACTTTTTGCGGCCATCGACCAATTCGGCGAGTTCGAGCTTCGCTTCATAGCCGGCCCAGTCGTCGAAATCAGCAGGGCGGACCAGCGGACGGTCGATGCCTGGGGAAGAAATCTCCAGCCGGTACGGGCCAGGAATCGGGTCGTGCACGTCGATCAGGGGAGAAAGACGGCGGTGTATCGCTTCGCATTCGTCGATGGAAATGGTGCCATCGGGACGTTCGGCCATGATCTGCACGGTCATTTCGGCGCGGCCGTCGGCGCGCACGCGCACCAAGCGGAAGCCCATGTCGGCCAATACCGGCTCGACAAGCTCGGCCAGTTCCGCCGCCAGTCCTGTTTCCCGTATGAAGCGCTCGCCAGATGCGAGAGCGCGCTCTGCCACTATTGTCCTCGCGTGTCGGTTCTTCCGGGCGCCTGATGGAGGCGCCCAAAAACAAAAAGAGTGGACCCCGGGGGGACCCACTCACAGAGTTGAGATGATCATGAGCACCTCAACTCTATGTGAGCTTCCCAATGCTTTCAAGCTCATTGTGAAACTTTTTTGAGCGTTTTGCCCGGCTCGTCGTCAGCCATCCGGCGGGGTTGAACGAACTCACCGCCTTCAGTCGCCGCCTTCTTGACGGGACGCGCTCACGTTCTCTCAAACGTCAAATAGGTACACTTGCGGCCTTCGCGAAGGGCTTTGGCTTCATATCGCGTTCCCGGCCAGTCTTCGCAACGCCGGCGCCAGTCGTCGGCAGCCTTGCAGCGCCACTGAAACTGCGACGACGGAAGCAGCGCCATCAGGATCGTGCGCAGATAGTCCTCGATGTCGGTAGCGATCCTCAGTTCCGCACCGGGACGCAGCACGCGCGCCAGGGCGCTAACGAGTTCCGAATTGATAAGGCGGCGCTTGAGATGGCGTTTCTTCGGCCAGGGGTCGGGGAACAAAATGAAGGCACGTCCAAGGCCGGCCTCCGGCAACCAGCGCAGGACGTCACGGGCGTCGTCCGCGTGCAGGCGCACGTTTGAAAGTCCGCCTTCCTCGATGCCGATAAGGGCCTTGGCGACGCCGTCCTCGAATGGCTCACAGCCGATGAAGCCGACCTCCGGGTATTGGCGCGCCTGACACAGGAGGTGTTCCGCGCCGCCGAAACCGATCTCCAGCCAGACGTCACGCACGGGTGGAGCGAACAGTTCACCGAGCGGCGTGGGCGGTGCAGCAGCCGTATCCACCGACAGGCCCGGAAGCCGGTCGCGCATCAAGGCTTGCTGGCGCGGGCTCAGGACCCGGCCGCGACGCCGGCCGAACGAACGCAATTCAAGGTGAGACCCGCCATCGGTATCGCGAACGCCGATCGCCTGCTGACCAGCATTTCCACTGCCGGCCTTGTCGCCGGTCAGTGCCCGTTTTGTTGGCTTTTCATTCGATGTCGGCATGGTTGACTTGTCCGCAATGCCCGGCCGATGTGGCCGACAAAACGAAGGCGGGCGCCACCCGGGCACCCGCCTTTCCGCGTCTTTCGTTCATAGGGAAGCAGCACAAGCGCGGCCGCTTCAACCCAGTCAGGCGACTGCCGACTTGATCTTGTCAGCCAGCTTCGTCTCTTCCCAGGTGAACCCGCCATCGACCGGTGCGCGGCCGAAGTGGCCGTAAGCGGCGGTGCGGGCGTAGATCGGGCGGTTGAGGTCGAGGTGCTCGCGAATGCCGCGCGGCGTCAGCGACATCACTTCGCGGAGAGCCTTCTCGAGCTGCTCTTCGGCGACTTTACCAGTGCCGTGGGTGTCGACGTAGATCGACAGCGGCTCGGCGACGCCGATGGCGTAGGCGAGCTGGATCGTGCACTTGTCGGCCAAGCCAGCGGCGACAACGTTCTTGGCCAGGTAGCGCGAGGCGTATGCCGCCGAACGGTCCACCTTGGTCGGGTCCTTGCCGGAGAATGCGCCGCCGCCGTGCGGCGCCGCGCCGCCGTAGGTATCGACAATGATCTTGCGGCCAGTGAGACCGCAGTCGCCGTCCGGGCCGCCGATAACGAACTTTCCGGTCGGGTTGACGTGCCAGATCGTGTCGTTCGAGATCCATTCGGTCGGCAGCGTCGCGCGGATGTAGGGCTCGACGATCGAACGCACATCGTCTGAAGTCAGGGTCGGATCGATGTGCTGGGTCGACAGCACGATCTGGGTGACCGCGACGGGCTTGCCGTTCTCATAGAGGCAGGTGACTTGGCTCTTGGAGTCGGGGCCGAGCTTTGCGGCATCGCCGTCCTTCGACTTGCGCGCCTTGGCCAGGTTCTCGAGGATCTTGTGGCTGTAGTAGATCGGCGCCGGCATCAGTTCCGGCGTCTCGTTGCAGGCGTAACCGAACATGATGCCCTGGTCGCCAGCGCCTTCATCCTTGTTGTCGGCCGAGTCGACGCCCTGCGCGATGTCGGCGGACTGCGGATGCAGTAGAACGTCGATGTTGCAGTTGGCCCAGTGGAAACCGTCCTGCTCGTAGCCGATGTCCTTGATCGCGGCCCGGATCTTCTCGGAGATCATCTCGACCGTGACCGTTTCGGGGCCGCGGGTTTCGCCGGCGACAACGACGCGGTTGGTCGTCGTCAGCGTCTCGCAGGCAGCACGGATGGCCCACGGATCGATGCCCGCCTTGGGGCCTTCGGAATAAAACAGATCAACGATTTCGTCGGAGATACGGTCGGAGACCTTATCGGGGTGGCCCTCGGACACCGATTCGCTGGTGAAGAGATACGAAGAGCGTGCCAAATCAATCCTCATCGGTTAGCGTTGTGATCGCCTCTGCAGGAAGCAGGGCGGACGAAAACCCCGGCGCGCCACCGGCAAAGTCGTGCGGCTGCGCAGTCGGGCGTGAACCAGCCGGCAGGGCAAAGCGAAAATGCGCGTCGCGCATATATTGCCCACGAAGCCAGCCGACAAACGAGACATTTCACCAAGCAGGACGCAGCAGGCTCGCGCGTTCGTTGCGGCCTGCCCGGTGCGTTATCGCTAGGGAAGTCGACCGCGTTCTCGCAAGCTTTGGTTAAACGGTCAAGTGCTGCAGCATGACCTACGAAGATTTATCCTGCTCTCCGGCCAGACTTCGCACGAGTTCGACAATGGATCGCCTCACCCGAGAGTCGGAGATTTTGACGAACGCCTTGTTGAGCTCAAGTCCTTCGCGCGTCGAGAGAAAGTCGAACACATCGTTTTCTGAAGACTTACTGGCGTATGACTCTTGGTCTTCAGCCATCCCCGGCGTCGACATCGGCGCATCTTCATAGAAATAGTCGATGGGAACGCCCAATGTCTTCGACAAGTCGAACAGACGGCTGGCACCGATCCGGTTGATGCCCTTCTCGTATTTCTGAACCTGTTGGAAAGTCAGACCAAGATGATCGCCAAGTTTTTCCTGGCTCATGCCGAGCAGCATCCGGCGCAGCCTGACGCGGCTGCCGACGTGGATATCCATTGGATTCGGGCGGCGCGCATTGCGTTCTTCGCCGTTCTCGCCCTCACGCTTCGGCCGTTTCGCCATTCTTCTTCTTGTTCCTCGTTCTGATCGTGCGGATCTAGTGTTGCGTCACAGACGCTTGGCCCCAGTTGCCGCGATGAGATCTGCCAAGCGTCGGTGACAAAAGCAACACTAGAACCATTGGGTTTCTAGTGTTCCTCATGTCTCAGACATTTGCTCGCAAGCGAGCCGAGATGGGCGGCAAATGTCTAAGACGGAACACTAGTGAAAATCTTTCTTCCGTTCGGGCACTAACGGGTATGCGATCGCGGCGCGGGCGGCAAGTGCGAACAAAAACATTGTCGCGAAGAAACAGATTTCTCCCAGTGTACTATAAATTGGTCTGAAACCTGCGTTCGGGATGCCAACATCGCGGACGCCGCGGGCATCAAGTTCCAATTCCGCCAGAACGCGGCCGTAGGGGTCGAACAGGGCGGAAATCCCGTTATTACCGACCCGGACGAGCGGGAGACCCTCTTCGACGGCCCGGATCCGGGACTGGTGAAAATGCTGGTAAGGGCCGGTCCAGCGGCCGAACCAGCCGTCGTTCGTCACGTTGACGAGCAGGCCGGGACGCTCGCTCGTCTGCACCACCGCGGCGGGAAAGATCGCTTCGTAGCAAATCAAAGGTCCGATTGGCGGCAGACCGGGAACGCGCAGCAGCGGCCTCGGGCTCGGACCGATAGAGAACCCTCCGCGAATACGCGTGAGGGCTTCGAGCCCGATGGCCTCCAGCGTCTCGGAGAAGGGCAGGTATTCGCCGAATGGCACAAGGTGCAGCTTATCGTAGAGCGTCACGAGCTTGCCGTCGGAGCCGAAGACCAGGATTGAGTTGTAGATCTCGCTTCGGGCCTGAACGCCGGGCCTGACTTCATCCCCGATCTCGGACTTCTCAAGCCGCAGCGCCCCGGCAATGAGGTGCACGCCGTCCGGAAGCGTGCGTCCGATGGCCTCCAAGGCCCGCGGCGTAGCCAGCGGCAGGAACGGCATCGCAGCCTCGGGCCAGACGACGTGGGTGATCCCCGAAGCGCCATCGTTTTCCCCGGCTTCGTTTGTCAGCGTCAGGGCGAGGTGGTCGTTGAAGATCTGAGCCTGCTTATCGCGGGCCCACTTATCCTTCTGCGGCACACTGGGTTGGACGATGCGCACCTTGACATCCTCCAGCGTCGGGACCGGCCCTGCGGGTAGAACGGCGTAGCCGTAAGCATAGAGACCGACGAGCGGCAGGACGGACGCCAGAAGGATCGGGCGCCAGGTGCAAAAATGTACGGGTATCCGCCGGCCGTTACGATCGCTGGGCAGGTACCCCGGTTGCTGCCAGAGCAGGACTACGACAGGCGTTGTGCAGATGAGGACCGTTAAGAGGGTGAGCCCGTATATCCCGAACAGACCGGCCGACTGCATGAGGAGAATATCGCCAGTCAGCGCATAACCCAGAACGTTCCAAGGGAAGCCCGTGAGGATGTGTCCGCGCAGGTATTCGCTCAGCGCCAACCCCAGCGCGAAGAAGATGACGCGCACCGCGCCATTCGCCCAGAAGACCCGCCCGAGCGCGAAGCCCAGCGCCGTGAACAGGGCGAGCCCCGCCGGCATCGCCGTAATGGCCACCGGTAAAAGCCAGCCGAAGATGTGCGCTTCGACGAGAAAGGCTTCTCCGATCCAGAACAGTCCGAAGAAGAAGTATCCGAAGCCAAACCACCAGCCATCCCGCGCCGCTGCGTTTAGTGGCCAGGGAAGCCAATTGGAGAGGACCGCCATACGATTATCGCGCCGCGCCAGGAGTTGCGGCGAATCGAGCAGGGCAATCGCGACGGGCAGCGTCAGGAAGAGCACCGGCCAGAAATGGAACGGCGCCATGGCCAGGACCGAAAGGCTTCCCGCACCGAATGCGATGCCGCGGCGGCGCCACCCCCGCGAAGTTGCGATGACGGCATAGGGCGAGGTCCACCTGCCGGCTGGCGCTTCGGATTGGGCTTCGCCAGGTTCAAGCCGCGCGGGTTGATCGACCGGAGACTCTCCCCGGTCCTCGGGCGCCGGACGGTCAGTTTCGCGTTGCATCGTCGCCCTGGCCGGTCTTCGCAATCGCCGCCGGCTGAGGCGCAAGATGGATCTTCAGCTTTTTCACGCGGCGGGGATCGGCGTCGAGAACCTCGAACTCGATGCCGGTATGGTGACGCACCATCTCGCCACGCGCCGGGACCCGGCCGACAATGGTGAACACCAGGCCGCCAAGCGTGTCGATCTCTTCTTCCTCGGCTTCGCTCAGAAGCTTACGTCCGATCTTCTCCTCGAGTTCGTCGACCGGTGTCCGGGCGGATGCGATCAGCCCCAGTTTGGGGTCCTCGACGATGAATGCCGCTTCCGCCTCGTCGTGTTCGTCCTCGATGTCTCCGACGATCTGCTCAACCAGATCCTCGATCGTCACGAGGCCGTCGGTGCCGCCATACTCATCGACAACGAGCGCCATGTGAATGCGCGTCGATTGCATCTTGATGAGCAGGTTCATCGCCGGCATGGACGGCGGCGCGTAAAGCACCTGTCGCTTGATTTTCGCCATCGCGACGGGACGGGACAGGTCGAAGCTCAAGGAATCGCAGCACGCCGGCTTGGTACCGTTCGCGGATGCTTCGCCGCTTTCGCCATGCTCTCCCGAACGGCTCCCCGTCTTCGATGCCGCGCCGACCTCGGCCAGATTGCGCGCGAATTTGTTGCCGTTGCCATTGCCGTTGCCATTGCCATTGCCATTGCCACTGGAAGGCGCCGTCGCGGTGCGCGCTTCGCCCATCAGCCAGCTGAACAAATCCTTGATGTGGACCATGCCGCGCGGGTCGTCGAGGGTATCGCGGTAGATGGGCATGCGCGAGACACCGGCTTCTTCGAACGCATGGAGAAGCTCGCCGATGGGCGCATCCTCCTCGATCGCGATGATGTCGGCGCGCGGCACCATGATGTCCTCGACGCGGCTGCCGCCGAAGCGCAGCAGGCGCAGGAGCATTTGGCGCTCCTCGGCGGAGAACGACGCCCCTTCGCCGGCGTCCTGCTTCAAAGCATCTTCCAGGGCCTGACGCAGGCTCGGCGTTTCACCGAGGCCAAGGCGGGTCAAAAGGCCGGCAAGCCAGCCGGGCGAACCGCTCTCGGCGGGACTGGGAATCGATGGGTCGGTGGGGTTCGAAATACTCATCTGAAGGTCTGTTTCACGCCTCTGGCGAAAGGATAACGTCAGCGGAGAACTCAGGCGCTCTCCTGAAGCGGCGGCTCGGCGTAGGGATCGGCGATCCCGAGCGACGCCAGTATGCGGACTTCGAGCTGTTCCATGCGCTCGGCCCCGGCGTCGTCTTCGTGGTCGAAGCCAGCGAGGTGCAGCAGACCGTGAACGGTCAAATGCTGAAGATGATCCCGCGGCGGCGTGCCCTGCGCCTGCGCCTCCCGGGACACCGTTTCCGCGGCAACGACGATGTCGCCGATGAAGCGCGGTTCATCGTCCGCTGCCGAAGGTGTATCGGACGGCGCCGGGAATGAGAGAACATTTGTGGGAGCGGCCTTGCCGCGATAGGTCTCGTTGAGACGCGCAACTTCGGCGTCATCGGAAAGCGCGATTGCCACGCTGCAGCCCGCGAGCCCGGCTTCCGGGAACGCCGATGCCGCCCGGGCGGCAGCCTCGATGGCGCCGGACGCATCCGGGATCGGGCGCCAGTCGCCGGCCATTTCAATCACCTCCACGTCCAATATGCCAGCCGGCCCCGGCTGTGGAGGTTCGTCGTCGCCCGCCGAGGGGCGACTGTCGCAATCTTCGGACATCGTATCCTAGCTGTTGTTTTCGGCTTTATCATAGGCAGCGACGATACGGGCGACAAGGTCGCGCCGCACCACGTCGGAACCCAGGAACCGGACCGCCTCGATCCCCTCGACGCCCTCCAGCAGACCGACGGCCTCTTCAAGGCCGGATTTCATTCCGGGGGGAAGGTCGATCTGCGATGGGTCGCCGGTGATCACCATCTTCGAGTTCTCCCCCAAACGGGTGAGGAACATCTTCATCTGCATGCTGGTCGTGTTCTGCGCCTCGTCAAGAATGACGAACGCGTTCGACAAGGTCCGGCCGCGCATAAAGGCCAAGGGCGCGATTTCGATTACGCCTGTCTCGATATCGCGTTCAACCTTCTCCGGCGCCAGGACGTCGTAGAGCGCGTCGTAAAGCGGGCGCAGGTAAGGATCGACTTTCTCCTTCATATCGCCGGGCAGGAACCCCAGGCGCTCGCCCGCCTCGACCGCCGGACGCGACAGTATGATGCGCTCGATCTCGCCTTTCTCCAGGCAATGCGCCGCCATCGCGACGGCGAGATAGGTCTTGCCGGTACCCGCCGGACCGATGCCGAAAGTCAGGTCGATTTTCTGCAACGCCCGGATGTATGTGCTCTGCGTCGGCGTACGCGCCTTGATGGTGCGCTTGCGCGTGACGATCTGCGCCTGGCCGCTTTCTTCCGGCGCGCGATGATCGGCGTGACGAATGAGACCGTCGAAATCGCCCGGTCCGATCGTCTCGCCCGCGGCGATGCGGGTGTATAGCGCTTCCAGGACCTGACGCGCCAGCGTGCACTGGGCGGTCGATCCAGTCAGGACGATGACATTCCCGTGCGCCTGGGCCTTGATCCCCAGCCGGTCCTCAATAAGCGCGAGATGTGTGTCGAACTCGCCAAGCAGGTGGGTCAGATGGCGGTTGTCCTCGAAGGGGACCACCACGCGGGCGTTCGTCTGGGCACCTTTTTGAGAGCGCCCCTGGCCGGTCACCGACTGACCGCGGATAGCTGGCAAATCTGGTCTCTCCTGTTCGCCGAACGCTCGCCGGTCAAGCCGGTTTGCGCCCGCTGCATACTCCTCTCGGGAGCGAGAAACTGACGGTGACCCTCACCGCGGTACTTTCGTCCGGGCGAGTTTCCCGCAAAGGCGATGCTTACGCAACACGAAGAATCGTACCGGATCGTGACCGGCTGGCATCCGGCCGTCACACGCTGCTCGCCGCGAATACGCAACGCGCCCTTCATGCGGACCTAAGCGGCCTGTATGACACCCACGAGACTGTTGGCCCCGGCAGCGGAGATTTCCACCGGAATGATGCGCCCCAGATGCTCGCCCGCGCCGCTGGCGTGAACCGGCTGCAGGTACGGCGACCGGCCGACGATCTGGCCTTCCTGACGGCCGGGCCGCTCGAACAGGACCGGTATCACGCGGCCGACGAGGCCTTCGTTGAAGCTGCGGGTCTGGCTGGCGAGCAGGCGCTGGAGCCGCTCAAGCCGCTCCGCGCGTTCGGCCTCTGGAACTTGATCTTCCATCGCCGCCGCGGGCGTGCCCGGCCGGGGCGAATACTTGAAGGAAAAGGCCTGTGCGAAGCCGACGTCCTCCACCAACCGGAGCGTCGCCTGAAATTCCTCCTCGGTCTCGCCGGGAAAGCCGACGATGATATCCGTCGACAGCGCGATATCCGGCCGGGCGGCGCGAATTCGCGCAATCAGTTCCAGGTATTGAGCGGCCGTGTGCTTACGGTTCATGGCCGCCAGGATGCGGTCCGCACCGGCCTGGAAGGGCAGATGCAGATAGGGCATCAGCTTGCCGACATCGCGGTGCGCGGCGATGAGGTCGTCGCCCATGTCATGGGGATGGCTGGTGGTGTAGCGCACCCGCTCGAGGCCATCGATTTCGGCAATCGCCGCGATCAGCCGGGCCAGCGTCCATTCGCTGCCGTCGGGGCCGGCGCCGTGGTAGGCGTTGACGTTCTGGCCAAGCAGCGTGATTTCGCGGATGCCGCGATCGACGAGCGCCCGCGCCTCGCTGAGAAGCGCCTCGACCGGCCTCGAAAATTCCATGCCGCGGGTGTAGGGCACGACGCAGAACGTGCAGAACTTGTCGCAGCCTTCCTGGACGGTCAGGAACGCCGACGCATTGCGGATGGCGGGGACGCCGGACACCGGCGGCGCCGTGCCATCGGCAGTCGGCGCCGGCTTGCTCAGGCGCTCCGGCAGCTTCTCGAATTTGTCTTCCTCTGGAAAGCTCGTATCGACCAGGCGGCGCGATTCGGACTGCGCGCGGAACACGAGGTCGGGGAGCCGATGATAGCTCTGGGGGCCGATAACGATATCGACCACAGGCGCACGGCGTATGATTTCCTGACCTTCGGCCTGGGCGACGCAACCGGCCACGGTGACGACCGTCGATTTGCCCTGGCGGCGGCGCTCTTCCTTGAGCTGGCGCAATCGGCCGAGTTCGGAATAGACCTTCTCGGCGGCCTTCTCGCGAATGTGGCAGGTGTTGAGGACAACGACTTCTGCCTCATCGAGGCAGTCGGTTTCAACGAAGCCATAGGGACCGAGCGCTTCGGCCATGCGCTCGGAATCGTAAACGTTCATTTGGCAGCCGAACGTTTTCACGAAGACCTTCTTGGTCCCCGGCATCGCAGATCTCCCCGGTTCGGTCGTCTCCCTCGTGCCTACACTTCCGCTTCGCTCACCCCGCGACTGTCGTTCGCGTAAAGAAAGCGTAACTGAGTCGGCTGGAAGACCCGTAACGATTTCGCGTCAAGAGGCGGCGGACACTGATGCCACCGTCCCATGCTGTCAAGCATCTGGGGCGTGGAACGTCCTGCGGCAAGGTGGCGGGTGTTATCCCGATTGGTTCGCTGGGCAGGCCCGTGTCTTCTTTATCGATCCACACTGGGCAGGCCCGTGTCTCTTTTATCGATCACACTGGGCAGGCCCGTGTCTCTTTTATCGATCACACTGGGCAGGCCCGTGTGAATGCGTTGCGTCTTGGTTGCGGCGAAGGCTTCACGCCGTCCCCGGCGCCGCCGGTTCGATAGTCTCTTCCGGTTGGCGGTTGCGCAGAATCCGCGCGAGCGCAACGCGAATTTCCCGCTCGGTATGCCGGGCGAGCGCCTTGCGGTCCGCGAAGTCTTCCAGCGGCACTGGCTCACCGAAGACCAGCGTCGCATCTAGGGGCCCCGACTTGAGGAGTTCCCAGGCGTGGCTCCCCATCTCCATGTCGCCGTACCATCCGATCAGCGGGCGTTCCGCACGCTCGAGCGGCACGCCATGCAGGTGGGTGTAGCAAAGGGTCAGAGTCTGGACGACGGGCGAAGCGCCGGTCGCGCCGCTGTCGAACGATTTGTCTTCAGAAGGGGGTTCCGCGCCGGTCTCCCTATTTTTAATCGCGGGCGGTTTCACGGCGGCAAAAAGCGACGTCTTGAAGGGCATGACGCGATTGCCATCGCTTGACGTTCCTTCCGCGAACAGCACAAGCGTATCGCCGTCGCGCAGCCGTCCCGCAATCTCGCTGGCGGACGCCCCGGCTGCGGTCCGGCGCTGCCGATCGACGAACACGGTGCGCTGAAGCTTCGCCAGCCACGACACAAACGGCCACGTGCCGACTTCCTTCTTGGCGACAAAAGAAACCGGCGCGGCGGCGGAAATGACTGGAATATCCAGCCAGGAAACATGATTGGCGACGAGCAGCACAGGCTGATCGCCAACCCGTTCACCCTCGATATGAAGGCGGATGCCGACAAGGCGGCAGACCTGCTTGTGGTACCAGTGAGGAAATCGACGCGCCGCCGACGGAGATACGGCGACGAAGAGGGCCTGGAGGGGCATCAGGGGGAGCGTCAACAACAGAAAGCCCGCAAGGATGCGGACGGCGCGAAAGCCTCTCGTCATTGCGATCCCTTCACTTGGCGGCAAGCTCGAGCGCAAGGGTCAGCGCATCTCCGTTGAGCCCGCCGGGCCGGGCGTAGTATCCGTCGCGCCGCCCGACCTCCTGAAAGCCGGCATGGCGGTAAAGCATCCCCGCGGCCTGGTTCTCGGCATCGACCTCTAGAAAAAGGCGGCGCGCACCGGCCGTCTTCAAAGCCCGCTTGAGGCCGTCGAGAAGGAGGCGACCGACACCGCGGCGCTGGAAGGGCTCGCTTACGCCAATCGTCAGGATTTCGGCTTCATCGGCTGCGAGACGGCCGATGGCGAAGCCCGCCGGGACGGGCGGTCCGACTTCACGGAGCCGGACCTTGCCAATGAGCGCGGTCGTCGTCGGCTGGGCCAGCATGTCGCGCAGGGAGTTCTCGTCCCAGGCGGGATCGAAAAGCTCGGCATGCAGCGCCGCGATTTCGCGCGCGGCCTCCGGTTCGGCCCACAACAGGCTGACGTAGCGGTGATCGATCGGCGGATAGGGGTTGGTCGACGTCATGGATTTGCCCGGGGTAACGATTTGCCGGTCTGCGGCTTGGCGTCGGCCGGCCTGAGGTAAAGCGGCGCGACGGGCGCGATAACGGCTTCCGGCCGCGCCGCGCGGCGGGCGAGAAAGGCCGCGTCAGGGAGAAGGTCGGCGCGAACCGCTTCGACATTGCGACCGATTTTCAAGGCGGCTTCCGCGACGGCTTCGGCGCCGGAGCCGGCGACCACGGTGCGATGCGCGGGCGAGAGCGTTTCGGCGACCGACGCGTAGCCGGCCACCCACGGCGCGGATCGCGGGGCGTTTCCGGCAAATGCTTGCGCATAGACCTCACCGCGGCGCGCATCCGTGCATATGAGCACGGCGGACGTTCCCATTGCTCCACCGTCTTTCGCAGCGGGGCCGGCGATGCCCTCCGCCATGACGGCGAGGCTCGTTTCGGCGACGGTGGCGCAGCCGATCGACAAGGCGAGCGCTCGGGCGGCGGCTATCGAGATCCGCGTCCCGGTGAAGGTTCCAGGTCCGCAGGTGACCGCGAGGCGATCGACTTCCGCGAACCGGACGCCGGTTTCGCTCATCACCGCCTCGACCATCGGCATGAGGCGTTCGGCATGGCCGGTCTGCATCGGTTCGAACCGCGACACGCACAGCCCAGAGCGCGCGTCATAGAGCGCGGCCGAGCAGGCATTGAGGCAGGTGTCGAAGGCGAGCACTTTCATGGGTTGAGACCCTAGCGGCTGCCGCTCAGTTTTTCACCTGTTTTGCGGACAGCCGAACCTGTCGGACGGCCCAAGCTGCGCCATTCCCGCGTCTCAACCCGTGTTTTGGAAGCGTTGCCGCGCCGCGAGCCCGCGGTCGGCCGGCCCGTTGCTTATCCATTCCACTCAGCGACTTACAGGATCTTCGCCATATCCTCGAAAGCAAAGCGCGGCGAACGGTCGAACAGGTTCTCCTTGGAACCATATCCAATGTTGCATAAGAAATTTGACCGAATGGAAGTACCGGCGAAGAACGCCTTATCGACCCCCTCGCTATCGAAACCGGACATCGGTCCACAATCGAGGCCCAGCGACCGGGCCGCGAGCATAAGGTAGGCGCCCTGCAACGTACCGTTTCGGAATGCGGTCTCCGCGATCTTTTCATCCTTGCCGACGAACCAGCTTCGCGCGTCCGTATGCGGAAACAGCTTCGGCAAGTGCTCGTAGAATTCCAGGTCATGGCCGATGATGACGCAAACGGGGGCCTGCATCGTCTTGTCGGCGTTGTTACCAGAAAGGTGCGGCTTCAGCCGCGCTTTGGCCTCGGGCGACTTCACGAAATAGAAGCGGGCCGGCGAACAGTTGGCACTCGTCGGTCCCATTTTCAGGATATCGATCAATTGCCGGATCTGGTCGTCGCTGACAGCTTTGTCCTGCCATGCGTTGTAGGAACGCGCCTCGAAAAAGAGCTGGTCGAGAGCGGATTGGGATAGTGGCGATTTTTCGGGCATCAAGAACCTCCGTCGTCGAAACCAAGCAGGGTTTTCTATGGAATTCATTCAGCAGTCGCACGGTTCCGGGAGGCACCCGGACGCCACCGCAATCGAGACAGAAAAGCCCCGTCTGCATCGACGGGGCCATTCAGGCATCACTCCATAAACGGAAGCGGATAAAAGCGGATCAGACCGCCTGCACTTCCTGTACTTCGGGGCAGAAGTGGCGGAGCAGGTTCTCGATGCCGTGGCGCAGCGTCGCCGTCGACGAAGGGCAGCCGGAGCAGGCGCCGCGCATCTGAAGATAAACGATGCCTTCGCGGAAGCCGTGGAAGGTGATGTCGCCGCCGTCCTGGGCGACCGCCGGGCGAACGCGCGTTTCCAGAAGCTCCTTGATCGTCGCGACGACCTGGGCGTCTTCGGGATCGTAGCTGCCTTCCTCGGAATCATTGCCGGCGCCATCGGTCACGACCGGCGCGCCCGACATGTAGTGTTCCATGATGGCGCCAAGGATCGCGGGCTTGAGATGCTGCCACTCGCTCTCGCCCTTCGTCACCGAGATGAAATCCGACCCCAGGAAAACACCCTCGACGCCATCGATCTCGAACAGCCGGACAGCGAGCGGCGAGTCGTTTGCTTCGCCGACGTCGCGATAATCGGCGGTACCGCCGGACAGGACCGAACGGCCCGGAATGAATTTCAACGTCGCAGGGTTGGGGGTTGCCTCTGTCTGAATGAACATGACGGTCTCCTGTAGGAAGCGGCACCTGCACCGTCGGTACGTCCCGACGGGCTATCCGGTGCGCCTCGGCCGGCAGATTCGGGCTGCCGTTGTTTAGAACTATTCTAGCTGATGTAGATAAGTCAGGAGAGCCGCGATGTCGAGACGGTCGTCTTTGTTTTTCCAAGCGCCGGATCACGCCGGAGTTGCCGGCCCAGATACTAGGGCAGGCACGTCATAGCTCAAGTTACCGCAGGCTCTCGGCAAT
The DNA here is from genome assembly GCA_965226995.1 of Filomicrobium sp. Classification (GTDB taxonomy): domain Bacteria; phylum Pseudomonadota; class Alphaproteobacteria; order Rhizobiales; family Hyphomicrobiaceae; genus Filomicrobium. Next base: position 41,846 of record CBDDFK010000004.1, on the reverse strand, counting down.
CGGGCTGCCCTCATGCAGCAGGCGCGTCCTCAGGCCAGCGCCTTGATGTATTCGAGCGAAAGCTGGCCGGGAACTACGGTGATCGGGATCGGGAACGCGCCGGCAGCCTTGCTTCCGACCAGCGTCGTGACGAGCGGGCCCGGGCCCTTGGGGTCGGTCGAAGCGCCGAGCACCATGAGCGCGATGTCCTCGTCGTTGGCGATCGCCTCCATGATCATGTCGACTTTCGAGCCCTCCATGATCAGATCCTCGGTCGCTACGTTCTCGAACCCCACCTGATTGAGCTTGCGGCGATGCAAGCGGAAGAGCGCCTTGGCCTTGTTCGTCTCCTCTTCGACGTGGATCTGCCGCACCCCCATCCAGTGCTGATAGCCCTGCGGTTCAATGACGTAGAGAAGAACGAGGGATCCGCCCGAATGTGCGGCACGGCTGGCGGCGAAGTTGACGGCGCACTCAACCTCCGGCGCCTCGTCGATGATCAGGAGGAATTTGCGCTGATGGCCGGCTTCGAAGGAACGACGTGTTTTCATCGGTATCGACACCAGTTTTGAGCCCTGGAAGATGAGCCGCCGGCGGCGGAACCGCGCCCCGCCGGGAGGTCATGCGGGGAACGGCAAGCAGGAAGGCGAATTGTCCATAAACAAAAGCGCGTGTCCACCGGCGAAAAACGGACAGGCCTTATAAGATACACGTAAGCCCAGCTTACGCGGCTCAGGCGCCTGCCCGGACAAAGCCCAGTATGTCCTTCACCTCAGCCATGATGGGATCGGCAATGGCGCGGGCGCGCGCGGCACCGTCAGCGAGAATCCGATCGATCTCGGCGGGGTCATCCATTAGGCGACGGGTTTCCTCGGCAATCGGCCCAAGGCGGTCGACGCACAACTCCGCCAGCGCGGGTTTGAACCTCGAAAACTGCTGACCGCCGAAATCGGCAAGCACATCGGCCTTGGTCCGACTGGCGAGCGCGGCGTAGATGCCCACAAGGTTGGCCGCCTCGGGACGCTCCGCGAGACCGGCTTCCTCGCCTGGCAACGGCTCGGGATCGGTTTTCGCCTTCTTGATCTTTTTCGCGATGGCATCGACGTCGTCGGTGAGGTTGATGCGCGAAAGGTCCGAGGGCTCGGACTTCGACATCTTGCGCGTCCCGTCACGCAAAGACATGACGCGGGTCGCCGGCCCCGTGATTACCGGTTCGGGCAGCGGAAAGAACTGGCCGTCATCGTGGCCTCGAGCAGTAATCCGCTCGGCGAAATCGTTATTGAATTTCTGCGCGATGTCGCGGGAAAGCTCGAGGTGTTGTTTCTGGTCGTCACCGACGGGAACATGCGTCGCCCGGTAGGCGAGAATGTCGGCCGCCATCAGGTTGGGATAGGCATAAAGCCCTACGGACGCGTTTTCGCGATCCTTGCCGGCTTTCTCCTTGAATTGCGTCATACGGCCCAGCCATCCGAGCCGGGCGACGCAATTGAAGATCCAGGCGAGTTCGGCATGGGCCGAGACCTGGCTTTGATTGAAAAGGATGCTCTTTTGCGGATCGAGACCGGCGGCGATGTAGGCGGCGGTGACCTGACGGATCGAGCGATGCAACTCCTCGGGGTCCTGCCAGACGGTGATCGCGTGCAGGTCGACAACACAGTAGATGCACTCATGGGTCTTCTGCAGGTCGATCCACTTCAGCATCGCCCCGAGATAGTTTCCAAGATGCAGGCTCCCGGTGGGCTGCATTCCGGAAAACACGCGTTCGGGAAAAGTCATCGGGGCGGCTCCTCGCAGGCTTTCTTGAGGGTGTGGCGGCGATCTGGACTGGACTGGAGTTGTTCTGGACTGTCCTGGGCCGGTCCGGCTGCGCGGCGGCGAAAACGACGCGCCTTATCACCTTTCCCTGCAACCGTGGCAAGGTTTGTTGTCAGCGGGCCGTGCCTCGCCTCGTCAGCGGCGGGTGCCTGAATGGTCTGATAGCCCGGAGGCCGAAGCCCCCAGGCCATCAGGACGCGGGACAAAAGGGTGAGCCGGCTGCGCCTATTGCAGCGCGTAGCGGACGCCGAGGGACCACATCTGCGTCTCGAGTTCGGCGCCGGAGGCGTTGGGTCCGTAACCGGCGTAGACGTTCCCGGTGTTCTGATCGTAGATCTTCGCGGTTCCGCGGACCTCATCGAAGTTCGTGTAGAGGTAGGAGCCGACAATCGCGAGGCGGTCGTTCACCTTGTAGGCCAGTTCCGCCTCGGCCTCGACGAAGCGGCCGTGGTTGAACTCGTCCTCGAACAGCAGGTCGCGCAGGTGGTGGGTATCCTTGCCGGTCGCCTTCACGATGTGGGAGGCTTTGACGGTGCCCCGCGCGGCGAAGCGGCCAAGGCTCAACGCCGCGCCGACACCGATGTAGGGCGTGCCGAAATCCTGGGTGTAGCTGATGCCGAGTTCGCCGGAGTTGAAGTTTCCGGCGCTGTCGCGGAAGGCGTTGTCGGAGTAGATGTAGCTGCCGCCCTTGGCGTCCCAGTTGAAGCGGCTCCATTTGTATCCGCCAAGGCCGAAGACCTGGGCGCCGCCGCGGTCGAGCACGCGAAGCTCGGCTCCGAGGTCGAGCATATGGGCGTGCTTGAGATCGGTATCGGGATGGGTGGACCAGTGGGACCAGTCGACCGGGCCGTAGAGCCAGTCGTAGTCGTCCATCTTAGCCTCGCCCGACATGGCGAACGAACCGGTCGCGCGCAACCGGAACCAGTCGACGACCTTCAACGCCAGTTTGACGTTGAGCATTGCGGTGTCTTCCATGTCCCAGAAGAGTTCGCTGATCTTGCGGCCGGATGTCGAATTGTAGACCAGTTCCCGCGCTGTGCCCTCCAATCGGCCAAGGCCGACTTCGACGGAGAAGCGGTCATCCGCATAGGTGGCGGCGGGCGCATAGGAATTGCGCAGTCCGACCGTGTTGAGGTCTGCGGCTTCGGAAAGTGTGGCGCCGCTGACAAGAACGAACAGGGCGGCCGGCACGGACGCTCGCGTGAACGCGGCGCGCAGCCATCGGCGGGTCTGCATGGAATTTCCCTCGATCGACGACGCGCACTGTCTTCTCGGTTGGTTCGAGGGAGAAGATACCTGCCGGTGGTTAAAAAGCGGTTTCGCGATGGTTCATTTCTGGACGGATAGCGCCCGGAATAAAGCTGGACGATCGTCCGCTAACGCCCAATTTTCACCGGTTACGCCCGTTCGGCCGGATGCTTCAAGCCGGCTTGCGCGCGAGCCGGCGCACCTGCTTGAGATCGAGCGCGCCACCGACGACAACGAGGCCGAAAAAGACCACTAGCCCGAGGCCGACCAAGGCGCCCAGCGCCGCGGCCTGGACAAGCAGGCTGGCGTCGGGGGCAACGAAGGGCAACAGGTGCGGGATGGCCAGCCACAAGGCGCCCCCCATGGCGAGACTTGCCAACGCGATGATCGGCAGGTTGCGCAACAGCCGGCCGTCGCTCCGGAACTGGTTGCGCCGGACGAGCGACACCCACAGGAGAAGTGCGTTCGCCCACCCGGCTATCGAAGTGGCCAGGGCGATGCCGACGTGGGGCGGGTAGCCCCACGAGCGGAACAGGAAGAAGAACGCCAGCGACCCGGCGACATTGAGCGCCATGTTCACGCCCGCGTAGTACATCGGGGTGCGCGTATCCTCGCGGGCGAAGAACGCCGGCTGGAACACCTTGATCAGAACGAATGCCGGAAGGCCGATGGCGAAGGCGGCAAGCGCCAGTGCGGTCGCCTCGGTGTCGGCGACAGTGAAGGCGCCGCGCTCGAACAATACGCGGATGATCGGCTCGGCGGCGACCGTTAGTGCAACCGCGGCCGGGATGGTGAGCATCAAGGCGAATTCCAGCGAGCGGTTCTGGCTGACGAGTGCGGCGGCGTCGTCGCCGGCGCGCACCTTGCGCGCGAGTTCGGGAAGCAGAACGACGCCGATGGCGACCCCGACGATACCGAGCGGGAGCTGATAAAGACGGTCGGCGTAATAAAGATAGGACACCGCCCCGTCCTGCATCGAGGCGATGACGGTGCCGACGACGATGTTGATCTGCGTTATGCCGCCGGCGATTACGCCCGGGATTCCCAGTTCGACCAGACGGCGAACGCCCGGCGTGTAGCGCGGCCAACGCACCGACAGGCGAACCCCGGCGCGGCGAACCGCGATCCAGAGCATCAAGAGCTGGGCGAGCCCAGCCACGGTGACGCCGACGGCGAGAATGATGCCGGCGCCATTCTTTTCGGCGAAGCCCAGGTAGATGGCGATGGAAATCGCGCCGATGAGGACGATGTTGAGAAGGATGGGCGCGGCGGCGGCCGCCCAGAAGCGGCCGAGCGAGTTGAGAATTCCCGACAAAAGCGCCACGAGCGACATGCACAGGAGATAGGGGAAGGCGATCTGCGACAGGAGCACCGCCAAGTCGTACTTCGAGGGCGTATCCGCGAACCCCGGCGCCAAAACCAGCATCAGCCATGGCATGGCGAGGATGAACACCGTCGACAGAACAAGAAGCGTGAAGAACAGGACCGAGAGCGCCTCCTCGGCGAAGCGCCGCGCTTCCGTGGGACCCTCGCCCTCCAAGCGCTTGGCGTAAAGCGGCACGAAGGCGGCGTTGAAGGCCCCCTCACCGAAGAGGCGACGAAACAGGTTGGGGAAGCGGAAGGCAACGAAGAACGCGTCCGCGACGACGCCGGACCCCAGCGCCGCGGCGATGAGGATATCCCGGACGAAGCCGAGAAGGCGGCTCACCATTGTAAGGCCGCCGACGGTGGCGAAGGCGCGTAGAAGCATCGGAATCCGAAAAGCGTGTGCCCCGATCCGGAGCCCGCCCCCATTCGATTTCAATCGCCGGCGCGAACTACGGTCTTCGAGGACAGCGGCGAGAACAATTTCCCGGCACGGTTCGAACGAGAGAGCCGCTCCATAGCCGAGTGTTCAGCCGGCGATTCTCCCGCTCACCGCACGAGGATTGGCGTTGCGCAGTACCCGTTCGCCTGCCAATTCGCAAGCCATGCCTTATGCGATGCCTCCGTGTCGGCAAAATGACCGTGAGCGGAACGACGAGCGAAAAGTCCAACGCCCGCGAGGCAACCTGGCAAGCGTTGCCGTTCAGGCCTCCTCGTCCGGCACCGCGACGATCTCTCCAAGCTTCTCGGCGATGACATCTCGGCGTTGCTCGCTGTCGATCTTACGCCCGGTCAGGTCCGTGACGTAGAACACGTCGATCACCTTCTCCCCGAAGGTGGCGATGTGCGCGGAGGAAATATCTAACGAGAGATCCGAGAGTTCGCTGGTCAACTCGTACAACAGACCGGGGCGGTCGCGGCCGGCGACCTCGATCACCGTGTAGCGGTCGGACAGCTCGTTGCTGACGAGCGCTTTCGGCTTGACGCTGAAGGCCTCGACGCGGTGCTCCGTGCGGCGGCCGGCGAGGACCTTCTGCACCCGCGCCTCGCCTTTGAGATAGCGAACGATCGCGGCCTTGATACGCTCGGCGCGGCGGGCCTCGTCGTCGGCATCGTCGAACTCGCGCTGTAAAAGGAACGTATCGAGGGCAAGCCCGTCTCGCGTCGTCGAGATCTGCGCGCCGACGATGTCCGCGCCAACCGAGAGACAGGCCCCGGCAAACAGCGAAAGCAGCCGGGGATGGTTGGGCGCCAGGATGGAGAGTTCGGTGACCGCCGTGAACGCATCGGTCTTGTAATCGACGGCGAGGCGTTCCCCCTTGTCCAGCGTGCTCCGGAGGAACTCCGCGTGTTCGACATGCACATCGGTTTCGAAACGCAGCCAATAGTCGTCGAAGAAGCGGTGCAGCATCTCGACGACCTGGGCCTCGCTCCAGCCCTTGGCGAGCAGTTCGTCGGCCAGCGCCTTCTTCGCCCGGCCTACGCGCTCGCGGCGCGCTTCCTGCGTATGCCCGCCGGTCAGTACAGGCTCGGTCTCGTTGTAGAGGGTGCGCAGGAGCTGGCCCTTCCAGCCGTTCCAGGTATCCGGACCGACGGCGCGGATATCGGCAACGGTGAGCAGGAGAAGGAGGTTGAGCCGCTGCGGACTCTTTACCGTTTCGGCGAAGTCGCGGATGGTGCGCGGATCGCCAAGATCTCGGCGTTGCGAGATGTTGCTCATCGTCAGGTGTTCTTCGATGAGCCAGACGACGGTGTCGGTTTCCTGCGGGGTCAGTCCGAGACGCGGGCAGAGTTCCCGCGCGATACGACCGCCGACCGCCGAGTGATCCTCGCGGCGGCCCTTGCCGATATCGTGCAGGAACGCCGCAACGTAGAGCACGTGACGGTCGCGCACCGAACGGATGATACGCGTGGACAGCGGCAGTTCGTCGATGGCAACACCGCGCTCGATCTCGCTCAGGCGTTCGACGGTCCGGATCAGGTGCTCGTCCACCGTATAGTGGTGGTACATGTTGAACTGCATCATCCCCACGACCCGGCGGAAGGGTGGAAGGAAGCGGCCCAGCACGCCGGCGTCGTTCATGCGGCGCAGCGTCGTCGCGCCCATCTGCGGGTTGCAGATCAACTCGACGAACAGCCGGTTGGCTTCCTTGTTCTCGCGCATTTCGCGGTCGATCAGATGACCGGAATTGCGCAGGAGACGGACCGCATCCGGATGTAGGAACGTTCCAGTCTTCGCCGCCTGATCGAACAGCCTGAGGATGTTTACCGGATCGCGTTCGAAGACCCCGGGATCGGCGACGTTGAGGCGGTCGTTGTCGATGCGGAACTCGGTGCGGGTGCGCACCTGCCGGCGGGTCTGCCAACTGAGCGGATTGAGCATCTCGCGCAGCGACGGCGCCGACTTCAGTTGCTGGATTTCAAGCGCCCCGCACAGGATGCCGGTGAGATCTCCCACATCCTTGGCGACCAGGAAGTAGTGCTTCATGAAACGCTCGACCGCGCGCAGTCCGCCATGGCGCTTGTAGCCGAGCGACTCGGCCATCTGAGGCTGCACGTCGAAGGTGAGGCGTTCTTCCGGCCGGCCGGTCAGGAAGTGCAGGAAACAGCGCACCGACCAAAGGAAATCCTCGCAGCGCACGAAGGTGGTGACTTCCTCTTCGGTGAAAACCCCGGCGCGGATGGTGGCCTCGCCGACATCCTCGCCATAGATCGCCTTCGAGAGCCAGTGCAGCGTATGGAGGTCGCGAAGGCCGCCCTTGCCGTCCTTGATGTTCGGCTCGACGCGGTAGCGGGCATCGCCGGAGCGCTGGTGACGGTCATCGCGCTCGGCCATCTTGGCGTCGACGAAGGCGCGGACATTGGCGCCGATCACCTGCTTACGGAACTGTTCCTCAAGCTCGCCGAACAACTTCGCGTTCCCCATGATGAGGCGCGAGTCGAGCATCGAGGTGGCGATTGTCGTATCGGACTGCGCTAACGCGGTACACTGCGAAACGGTGCGGGTGGCGTGACCGACCTTGAAGCCGAGATCCCACAACAGGTAGAGCAGCCGTTCGGTAACCTGGTTCTCGCTGTCGCCGGCCGATCGCGGCAACAGGAACAGGAGATCAATGTCCGAGCCCGGCGCGAGGAGACCTCGCCCATAGCCACCGGTGGCGACGATGGCGATATCCTTGACCGAGCGGCGTTCTTCCTCGCTGCAACGATAGGTCACGACAAGGTCGAAGAGAATACGGATCAGGTCGTCCTGGAAATTCGAAAGGGCTGCCGCGCAGCGCCGGCCCAGGCCGTCTTCCTCGAGTTCGGCGCGGGCGGTGGCGCGGGCCTCGGCGATCTTCTCCTTGACGCGGGCGATGAACTGCGGACGCGCGGAATCCGGTCCTCCCGCCCTTGTGACGAGTTCGCTCAACTCCTCGCGAAAGGCTTCAGGATCGATGAAGCGGGTCGGTGGCGGCGGATCCGCCGGCCGCAGCATGTTGAGCACCCTGGAGATCTTGGCGGAGGCGACTGAGTCCATGTTCGTCCTTTCGCATGGCGTCATACCGGCCCGCCGATGTTATCAACCATGGCTGCGGACGCCGGCTGGCCGGTATCTTCCTTGTCGGCGCGCGCTACCGCCGCAGAACTCCTTGAGCGGTTGCCGACGGATTGCCGCCGCGCCACCTGCCGTCCGGCATTGCCGGTTTGCTGCGGCGCGCCTGGAGGCGTAACTCGGGCACGGCGCACCGACGCCGCGCGGGCTCAATTCACATTGCACCTCCAGCGCCTGCGGTCAAAGCAGGGCCTTCAAGCGGTAAAGCTCTTCCAGGGCGGCCTTTGGCGATAGCTCATCGGGATTGATCTCGGCCAGCGCGGTTTCGACGGGCTTTGCCTCGGCCTTGGACGTCATCGGGTTCTGTGGCCGGGCAGCAGCGAAAAGCGGCAACTCGTCGAGCAGCATGTCCGCGCTCTTGCGTCCGTTCCGGTCGGCATCCTGGAGAAGCCCGAGCACCTCACCGGCGCGGGCGATCACGGGAGCCGGAAGGCCGGCGAGCTTGGCAACCTGGATGCCATAGGACCGGTCGGCGGCGCCGGGCTTCACTTTGTGCAGGAAGATGATCTCGTCGCGCCACTCCTTGACGTCGATGGTGACGTTGGCGACTTCGGCCAGCCGGTCGGACAGCGCCGTCAGCTCGTGATAGTGCGTGGCGAAGAGCGTGCGGCAGCGCTTTTCCTGATGCAGGTATTCGACGCAGGCCCAGGCGATCGACAGGCCGTCGAAGGTCGCCGTGCCGCGGCCGATTTCATCGAGAATGACGAGCGAACGGTCGGTCGCCTGATTAAGAATCGCGGCGGTCTCAACCATCTCGACCATAAAGGTCGAACGACCGCGCGCCAGATCGTCGGAGGCGCCGACGCGTGAGTAGAGCCGGTCGACAGTCCCGATCGCGGCGCGCACGGCGGGGACGAACGACCCCATCTGCGCGAGAACGGCGATGAGAGCGTTCTGCCGGAGAAACGTGGACTTGCCGGCCATGTTGGGGCCGGTGACCAGCCAGATGCGCGCCGCGCGGCTCTCATCGAAACCCGGCGGGCGCGGGCTCGATGACTCCGGCGTCGCATAGTTCGTATCGCCGGACGCGTCCTGCGGTTCGGCGGCCGACGCGCCCAGAAGGCAGTCGTTTTCGATGAAGGGACCCTCGCGCGCGGCTTTCAGCGCCTGCTCGACGACCGGATGCCGTCCCCCACGGATCTCGAAGGCGCGATCTTCACTGAGCTGAGGGCGCACGTAGTTCTCGGCTTCGGCGAGTTCTGCAAGACCGGCTGCGACGTCGAGTTCGGCCAAAGCCTGGGCGATTGCCGTCAACGTACCTTCGGCTTCCGCGATGCGCCGCGCGAGTTCGTTGAAAACGTCCTGTTCGAGCGCCAGGGCGCGCTCTCCGGCGGTGGCGATCTGGCCCTCGGTGCGGGAAAGCTCGTCGGTTACGAAGCGCATCGCGTTGGCCATCGTCTGCCGGTGGCGGAAGGTGTCCGACAGGGGCGGCTCGATCAGCGGTCCCGCGTTGGCCTGGGTGACCTCGACGTAGAATCCGAGGATGTTGTTCTGGCGGACCTTCAACGAACGGATGCCGGTCTCGTCGCGATAGCGGGTCTCCAGTTCGGCCAAGACCTGGCGGGCGTCGTCCTTGAGGCGCCGGGCGTCGTCGAGTTCCTTGCGGTAACCCGGGCGAACGAATCCGCCATCGCGGCGATTGACGGGCAGTTCCGCCGCAAGTGCCTCGTTCAGCGCCGACGCAAGTTCGCCGCGGCCTTCACTCAGCCGCGCCTTGAGGGCCGCGATCTCGGCGGGAAGCCCCATGGCTTCGGCGGCTGTAGCGAGCCGGTCGGCACAATCGCCGGCAGCGGACAGCGCGTCGCGGACGGCACCCAGATCGCGGGGACCGCCGCGGCCGAAGGAGAGCCGTGCGAGCGCGCGGGCCACGTCGGGGGCGCCGGCCAGCAAGTCGCGTAAGTCCTGGCGCAGGCGGGCTTCGTCGCGCAGGTAGCCGACCGAGTCGAGGCGGGCGTTGATTGCGGCGACGTCGCACAGCGGCGCGGCGATGCGGCCCGCCAGTTCGCGCGCGCCAGCTCCCGTGACCGTCCGATCTATGGCGGCGAGCAACGAGCCCTTGCGGTCGCCGGATGCGGACCGGGTCAGTTCGAGACTGGCGCGGCTCGCCGGATCGATCATGAGAACCGCGCCCCGGTCTGCGCGGCGCGGCGGGCGCAGTAGCGGGCGGCGTCCGATCTGCGTGAGGTCGATGTATTTCAAGAGACCCCCGATCGCCGCCAATTCCAGCCGCGAGAAGCCGCCGAATGCTTCGAGATCGGCGACCCCGAGACGTTCCTTCAGGTCGATCTCGCCGGATCGGCTGTCGAAATGCGCCGAGGGTAACGGCGTCCGCGCCGCCGTCGACAATGCCACGGCCCGTTCCAGGGTCCGATCCGGGCCTGCCGCGCGTTCCGGCGTAAGAAGCTCGCGGGAGCCAAGCCGCGCCAGTTCGCCCGGGAGATCGGCCAGGGTCGCGGTTCCGACTTCGAACTCGCCGGTGGAAATATCGCAGGCGGCGAACGCGACGGCACGGTCACCGCCATCGTCGCCGGCCTCCGATGGCGCAGCGGAAAAGAGCGCGGTCAGATAGTTGCGGGCCGTGGGTTCCAGCAACGTGTCTTCGGTGAGCGTTCCCGGCGTTACGAGGCGCACGACATCGCGGCGGACGACCGCCTTCGATCCGCGTTTCCTGGCTTCGGCCGGATCTTCGAGTTGCTCGCAGACCGCGACACGATAACCCTGCCGGATCAGCCGTTCGAGATACTCATCGGCGCGCACGACCGGAACGCCGCACATCGGAATATCCTCGCCCAGATGCTTGCCGCGCTTGGTCAGCGTGATCTGCAGCGCGCGAGCGGCTGTGACGGCGTCCTCGAAGAAGAGTTCGTAGAAGTCGCCCATGCGGTACCAAAGGAGGCTGTCGGGATTGGCCGCCTTGATCTCGAGGTACTGCGCCATGGACGGCGTGGCACCGGCCAACGATGTTGCCGCATTGGCCGCGCCGCCGGCTTCGGGCGATTTCTCCTTCTTTCGCGACATCGGCTCCTTCCCAAGACGCTCTTTATGCAGAGCTTCGGTAGCGCAGTCAGAAGCAACCGGCCCGGCCCCCGTTGCGCGATGAATAGCCCGAGGCGCGGGCGCGATGGAAGGTCTAGCTGAACCGAGTTCGCGTCAGCGCCAAGCCGGAAGGCATCGCAAGCCTTGGTGCGGGCCGCGAGGCGATCTGCGCCACAGCCAGGAGAAAATCGCAAAAGCCCGAGGTAGCTATCCCCAGGTTTCGCTCGATAGGGCCTGCCCAGGTCCCATTCCGCCGCGCTATCCCTCAGCATCCGCTGAAAGTGTTGCTCCATTGCGACAGAGGAAAATCAGAAGTTCGCTCAACTCGCACAATTGAACGTTTCGGCCGGGCGCCACCCTTGCCGGGCTCGACGGTCATCGGCACATTCTCGCCAGAATGTACTACCCGCGAGGTCGCGTTAGCCCCGAAACCAGCCCCACGGAGTTTGCCTAATGACTTTCCGATCCGTTTTTCGTACCGCCCCGCTCATGTTGGCGTTCGCCTGTGCCGCACTCACCGCCGGTTCCGTACCTGCCTCGGCGCAGAACTTCTTCGACTTCCTCTGGTCGGGCGGCACGCGCAGCTCGGTGGCTTTCTCGCCGAAGTACACGCCGGGCCAGATCATCGTCAGCTTCGGCGACCGCAAGCTCTATCACATCTACGCCCGCGGCGAGGCGGTCAGCTACCCCATCGCCGTGCCGCGTGCGCAGAGCCGCTGGTCGGGTGTGACGCGCGTTTCGATGAAGAAGAAGAACCCGGGCTGGACGCCGACACCGTCGATGCGCCGCGAGAACCCGAAGCTTCCCGCGCACGTTCCCGGCGGCCACCCGCTTAACCCGCTCGGTAACCGCGCGCTGTATCTGGGGTCCAGCCTCTACCGCATCCACGGCACAGACGCTCCCTGGACCATCGGCACGGCCGTGTCGAAGGGTTGCATCCGCATGTACAACGCCGACGCCGCACACCTCTACGATCGGGTTCGCGTCGGCACCAAAGTCACCGTGACCTGGAAGAAGTTCACGACCTACTAAGGCCGGGTACTCCGGCAGCCGCCGCGATGAACGCCGTCGGGCGACATGGGAGCCGGCTGCTGTTACGAACGAAAAACGCGGCTCCGATAAGCCGCGATATCAGAAGACCTGAAGCGCCGTCCGAAAGCCGGGCGGCGCTTTTTCTTTAGATCGTTCAGGCCGGATCGCCGGCGTCCGGGGCGACCTCTCCTTCGCAGACCATCCGCCGCAGGGCCTGGTGCCCCGCGATGTCCTGCCAGTCCGCATTCTTCGGTAGGCCGTCCGTGTTGAACTCGGTGGCAGTGGAAATCTCGGCAAAGCGCCCACGCGGACAATCGACAACCACGCTGACATTCTGGCTGGAGGTATTGCGCGTCACCCGCACGATCCTGAGCAGCCGGAGGTCTGGGGCATTCGGGTTTGCGCGTACCGACGCGACATCGGCGGCGTCGTAGCGGTAGATCCGCGGCACGGCATACGTCCAGGGCTGGTAGGGCAGGCTCGTCGCATAGGTGCGGACAACCTGGAGCCGGTTGGGCAGATCGCCCGACGAGCGCTTGAACCAGCTGTACTCGTCGTAGACGGCGTAGCCGAGCATGGCGAGTGCGACCGCGATCGGGTAGGCAACGCCGGGCTTCTTCCAGCCGATGGTGCGCGCGACCGCATAAACAAGGCCGGCAGCGAGCGCGCCCATGGCGAGCGTCGCGAGAAGATGGATGAACATTTCAGGCGCCCCCGGGAGCCAGTTGTCCTATCGCTAGCGGGCGCCGATCTGGTGGGCGTTCGAGAGCGCGGACTGGATTGTTTTCACGACTTGGAACGCTTTCTTTAGCTGATCGCGCTCGAGATGCGAAATCTCATCCGGGCTCATGTAGTTGTCGGGTTTGCGGCCGCTTCGGATCTGGCGCACCTGATGGCGCAGGCGAGTGATGGCGATGAACTCGAAAGCGGCAAGCAGATCGGCCGAGCCGCTCTGACTGAGGACGTTGGCCGCCCGGCCCTGCTGCAGGCGATCATGGGTGTTCACGTCGGAAATCGCCGCTTCCAGCGCGTAGACGCGCGCGATATCGACCACCGGCACGACGCCCGTATGCTTGAGATCGATCTTACCGCGATGTTCGCCGCCCTCGGTCGTCAGTGTGCCGAAGAAGCCGAGCGGCGGCCCGTGGGTCAGGGCGTTGGACAGTAGGTGGGCAATGAAGATGGAATTCTTGCGCGCCCTCTCAAGCGTATGGGACTGCAGCGCGTCGAAGAGCGAACGGTCGCCGTGGATCGGGCGCTGGTCGAACATGACGCTGGCCAGCATCTGCGCCTTGGGCCCCGGGTTATCGATCCATTCGCGGAAGTACGACTTCCAGTTGGCGAGCGGCTGCCGCCACTGAGGGTTGGTCGCCATCATGTCGCCGGGGCAATAGAAGTAGCCGCAGGCATCGAGGCCGTCGCTGACGAACTTCGCGAAGTCCTCGAAATACTGACCGTGCTGCGCCGGATCATAGCTGTCGTGAAGGATCAGGCAGTTGTCCTGATCGGAAACGCCGGTCTGCTCCTGCCGGCCCTGGGAGCCGCATGCGGCCCAGACATAAGGCACCGGCGCCGGCCCGAGCCGATCCTCGGCCAAGGCGATAAGGCGGTGCGTGACGGCATCGCAGATCGCCGTAACGATGCGGCCGATCTTGTAGGCGGACGCGCCGCTTTCAACGAGCGTCACCAGTAGTTCGGGGATCTGACGCACCACGGCGGCCATGTCCTCGACGCGCTCGAAACGGTGGATCTCGCCGATCATGTAAACGGCGGAGCGCGATTGCGCGCGCACAAGGTTCGTATGGGTGAGAATGCCGGCGAGCTTGCCGCCCGAAGTGATCGGCAGGTGCGCGATGTCCCGGTGCATCATCAGGATGAGCGCGTCGAACGCCAGCGCATCGCTTTCCAGCGTCGAGAGCGTCGTGGACATATAGGCGGAGACCGGCTGAGTGACGTCCGCGCCCTCGGCGACGATCCGATTGCGCAGGTCCGTGTCGGTGATGATGCCGACGAGTTTTTCGTCGTCGACGACGGGAAGGCAGGAGACGTTCTTGTCGCGCATGATGCGCGCCGCCTCGATCATCGGTGTGGTCGAGGTCGTCGTGATGAGGCCCGCCGTCATCAGTTCGCTGGCGCTTGTGGTCATCAGGTCGACCGCCGCATCCCGGTCGGTCGGCACCGGTTCGCCGCGGCCCTCGCGGCGCTGAAAGCCGATGCCGGCAAAGCGCTTCTCGAAGTCGGGCGTCGCTTCGGCCAGCGGCAGAAGGGCAGCGCGCGGGATCTCGACGATGCGCGTGTCTTCGGTGGCGACCACGCGGTAATTCGGCTTGGTGCCGGCCAGGACGGCGTGGACCCCGTAGGACTGACCCGCAGTAAGACGCGCGAAGATCTTGCCCGTGGCCGAACGAACCTCCAGCCCACCGCTCGCGATGATGCCGATGCGTTCGAGCGAGTTGCCAAGCTCCGCGACCACGGCATCACGCTCGACCGAGCGGGCGGAGGCGCGGGCGGCAAGGTCGCGGCGAGCCGGCTCCGGGAGGTCTTTGAACACTTCCGCGGATGCCAAAACGCCACTGATCCCTTCGGCATCGGGCGTTGCCGCTGGTTCCTCTGGGGTCAAGGGAAGCCTCCATGATGGGCTGAATCATTGATCGCGGTCAGTGTAGCGCCGGGCTTCGAAAATGGATTGATCGAGAACAATATGGGCCCGGGGGGCGACAACGTCACGCGCCGGTTCGGCGGTCTCCCGGCCATACGAAAAAAGGGCCCCGCCGAAACGGAGCCCTTTCCAGTTGAGCTTCGACCGGTCGCCTCCCGATGAGGGTACGCCGGCGTGTTGTTGGTTTCGACCAGGGACGCCGCAACGCCCCTGGACAAGTCCTTCTTGCCGAGATCGGCTTAGTGGTCGGTGGCAGCGCCGGCGCCGCGCGGAATACGGATCGATTCCACGAGGTCCTGGATGTGCTGCGGCGGCGACGCGGTCGCGGTCGACACGACGTAGGCAACGATGAAGTTGACCAGCGCGCCGATGGCACCGAAGGCTTCCGGCGACACGCCCATGATTCCAGTACTCCGGAGTGGAGGCCGGGAAGAGCGCGGTGCCTTTGATGAAGAACATCCCCTTGTAGGCGAAGATGTAGGCCAGCGTAACGCCGATACCTGCAACCATGCCGAGGATCGCCCCGTGGTTGTTGATGCGCTTCGAGAAGATGCCCATCATCAGTGCCGGGAATATCGAGGATGCGGCGAGACCGAAGGCCAAGGCCACAACCTGCGCGGCGAAGCCTGGTGGGTTCAAGCCGAAGTAACCGGCGACCGCGATGGCGCCCGCCATCGAGATACGCGCGGCCATCAGTTCCCCGCTTTCCGAAATGTTGGGCATCATGATGCCCTTCAATAGGTCGTGGGAAATTGACGACGAAATCGCGAGCAAAAGACCGGCGGCCGTCGACAACGCGGCGGCGAGACCGCCGGCAGCGACGAGCGCGATCACCCAGTTGGGCAGCCCGGCGATTTCAGGGTTGGCGAGAACCATGATGTCACGGTCGAACTTGACGAGTTCGTTGCCCGACCAACCGCGTTCGGAAGCGATCGACGCCATGGCGTCCGACTTGTCGTTATAGAAACTGGATCTTGCCGTCACCGTTCTTGTCCTCGAACTTGAGGAGACCGGTGGTTTCCCAGGTCTTGAACCACTGCGGAACCGAGTCGTAAGCGATCGGGTCTTCCTGAACGCCGTTCGGCCAGATGGTGTCCGTGACGTTGAGGCGGGCCATGGCGCCGACAGCCGGAGCGACCGTGTAGAGAAGCGCGATGAAGACCAGCGCCCAGCCGGCCGACCAACGAGCATCCGACACCTTCGGAACGGTGAAGAAGCGGATGATGACGTGCGGCAGGCCTGCCGTACCGATCATGAGCGACAAGGTATAGAGCGTCATGTCGAGCTGGCTGCGTACCGGCGCGTCATAGGCGTTGAAGCCGAGGTCGGTGATCGTCTGGTTGATCTTCTGCATCAACGGAAGGCCGGACTCGGCATGGTTGCCGATGAGGCCGAGCTGCGGGATCGGCGTGTCCGCGATGTTCATCGAGATGAAGATCGCGGGGATGGTGTAGGCGGTGATCAGCACGCAGTACTGAGCGATCTGGGTGTAGGTGATGCCCTTCATGCCGCCGAGAACGGCATAGATGAACACGATGCCCATGCCCACGAAGAGACCGGTTTCAACCGGCACCTCGAGGAATCGCGAGAAGGCGACGCCGACGCCGCGCATCTGCCCGATAACGTACGTCACCGAGATGACGATGAGGCAGACGATGGCAACGAAGCGGGCCATGTTGGAGTAGAAGCGGTCGCCGATGAATTCCGGCACCGTGAACTTGCCGAACTTACGCAGGTAAGGGGCAAGCAGCAGTGCGAGCAGCACGTAGCCGCCCGTCCAGCCCATGAGGAACTTGGCGCCCTCATAGCCCTGGAACGCGATAAGACCGGCCATCGAGATGAACGAGGCTGCCGACATCCAGTCAGCGGCGGTGGCCATACCGTTGGCGATGGGGTTGACGCCGCGACCGGCGGCGTAGAATTCGCTGGTCGTGCCAGCACGCGCCCAAATGGCGATCCCGATGTACAGCGCGAACGTCGCGCCGACAACGAGATAAGTCATTGTTCTCAGATCCATTGGATCAGTTCCCTCCAAGACTTATTCTTCGTCGACGTTAAATTGACGATCGAGGCCGTTCATCATCACTGCGTAGACGAAGATCAGGATGAGGAAGACGTAGATCGAGCCCTGCTGGGCCATCCAAAAGCCGAGGTCGACGCCCCCGACCTTGATGTCCATCAGCATGGGTCGCAGCAGGATGCCCATCCCGTAGGATACGGCAGCCCAAATCACGAGCAGTACTGTGACGAGCCGAATATTGGCCGCCCAGTAGGCTCTTCCGGATTCGTTATCCATTCCTTGGTGTTCTCCCCATGGGTGCCTCTTTAAGAGGCAATTGAAGCACGATCCGCCTGGTCGTTGCGCAGGACGGACCACCCCTGAGAGCCGTTCGGGGCTGCGGCAACATTTTCAAATTCTACAAGAGATGCAACGCAACGTTAGTTGTGTGCCCTCGGCACACGCGAACGAAAAAACGCTCTAAAATACTGATTTAAATGCGCTTTTTTCTCGATCCGGCGAATGGAGGGTTGCATCATCAAGAGTTAACTCGTTGGTGTCAGATCAAGGAAACGGCTGAAATCGCGTGTTCACACTGCCCTTCCGTAGCAGTGAAATAAAAAGCATGAAGAAGTGGGGAGAAGCGCATGGATACGGGAGAACCGCACAAACGCGTGCTCGTCGTCGACGATGAAGTGAACCTATGCCGCGCGCTCAGTATGATGCTGTCCCATGCGGGTTATCAGGTGGATTGCGCGAACACCGTCGGGGATGCCGTCGAAGCGGTCCGCAATACGCCGCCCGATGTCATGCTTCTGGATATCCGGCTTGGCGAGGGAAGCGGCTACGACGTATGCGAGGCCGTTCGCGCCGACCCGCTTTATAATAATGTACGCATTCTGATGATGAGTGCACTGTGCCGGGACACCGTCATCGAGAAGGCGATGTCGATGGGCGCCGACGACTATTTGCGCAAGCCCTTCGACACGTCCGAACTCAGGGCCCGTGTCGCATCCCTTGCCGGGGAGGGCGTGGGCGTATGACCGAACGGATGGGCCTTAGAACGCGGTTCGCGCTGTTCTTCGCGTTGATCGCCGCCGCAATCCCGATCGTTATTATCGCCGCCTTGTGGCTCGCGGTGCAGCGCATGGAGGCCGACGGCAATCCCGTGCCGCAGCTCGTTCTGTTCGGCGGCATCGCGATCTTCGCCCTCGGCGGCATCGTGTTCTACGTGGCGCAGATGTTCGACACGCATGTCGCGCAGCCGATCCTCACCGTCTCCCGCGATCTGCAGACGCTGATCCATGCGAACCCCGATACCGAGGTCGCGACGGATTCGGCCAAATATCTCGGTGTGCTCGGTCCTTCCGTGCGCCAGGCCAGTAACGCGCTGCGCGAGATGAAGCGCGATATGAACGCCAAGGTTCACCACGCGACGCTGACGATCGAACGCCAGCGCACGCAGTTGGAGACCGTTCTCAGGGATCTCAACGAGGGCGTCCTGGTGTGCGACCTCGACCACCGTGTCCTGTTGTATAACCGCCATGCGTTGCAGGCGCTACACGACGGCGGAACGCTCGGGCTCGGACGTTCGATCTTCGGCGCCGTGACCCGGCCGCCGTTGATGACAACGCTTGAGCGGCTGACCAACCGGTTCCGCTCCGGCCGCCACCTCTCTCATCCCGATCGACTGATGGCGCCCGTGGTTTTTGCCACGTCCGATGGCCGGCATGTGCTGCAAGGCAAGATGAGCCTGATCCTCGATGAGACGGACGAAAACCCGGAGAGCTACGTCTTGACGTTCTCCGAGGCGACGCAGCGCATCGCCGCCCTGGCCGCCCGCGACCGCCTTCTCCGGCGGGCCATGGAGGATTTCCGCCGGCCGTTGACGACCTTGCAGACGGCGGCCGATATGCTCGAGGCGAACGGCTCACTCGACGCGGAGGCGCGCGCCGAGTTTCAAGGCATCGTCGCAACCGAGGTTCGGCGGCTTTGCGAGAACCTCGAAGCGATCTACCAGGATTATCGCGAGGTCGCGACCGGGCTGTGGCCGATGAGCGACGTCAACTCGTCGAACCTGCTCAGTTGCCTATCGCGGCGCTACCGCGACCATCCGGTCTTGCGGTGCGACGTCAGCGGCGATCCTTGCTGGCTGCACTGCGACAGCAACACCGTGATCGAACTCCTCGACCGACTTGTGCGCGGGGTGGTGGAGGAGACCGGCTGCCGGACGCTGACACTCAGCGCCAATTGCGAGGGCGACCGCCGCTATCTCGAAATCCAGTGGTCCGGTCCGCGCGTCGCCTCCGGCAAGCTCGAAGCCTGGCTGGGCGAAATTGTCGAGAACGCCGCCGGACAGATGACCGGGCGCGACATCCTCGATCATCACGGCTCGGATGTCTGGAGCCTGGACGCCGGCGAAGGGGCATCGCTGTTGCGCATCCCGATGCCGGAGCCTGTCGTCGAACACAGCCAACTCAAAAGCGGTGCGCCGCCGATCCGGCTGGAGTTCTACGACTTCGATCTCTTGCGCCGAGGCGAAGACGTCGAGAGGGTCGCCGACCGCCGCCTGCGCGACTTGAGCTATGTCGTCTTCGACACCGAGACCACGGGGCTTTCGCCGTCGGAGGGCGACGAGATCATCTCCATCGCCGGTGTGCGGATCGTCAATGGGCGGATGCTGTCCGGGGAGATCTTCGACCGCTTCGTGAACCCCGGCCGGCCGATCCCGCCACGCTCGACCGAGGTGCATGGCATCTCGGACGCCATGGTGGCGGATGCGCCGCCGGCGACGGTTGTGCTGCCGCAATTCCGCGACTACGTCGGCGAGAGCGTGATCGTCGCCCACAACGCGGCGTTCGATTTGCGTTTCATCGAACTCAAGCAGGCCGAAACGGGCGTCGAGCTCGACAACCCGGTCCTCGACACCGTGCTCCTGTCGGCCATTGTCCACGACCACACCGACCAGCACACGCTCGATGCCGTCGCCGAGCGCCTTGCCGTCGAGATCCCCGATGAAGTCCGCCATACCGCGCTGGGCGATTCACTGGCGACGGCTCAGGTGTTCCTTAAGATGGTCGACCTGCTTGAAGCCAATGGCATCTCGACCCTGGGCGAAGCGCAGGAAGCCTGCGAGCGGCTGGTCGAGATCCGGCGGCGGCAGGCGAAGTATTGATCGGAGCGCGGTCGCCGCGGTTTCCGGTTCTGGCCGCGAGAATCCCTGGGACCGTCACGGCGTGAGCGTTCTCGCGATACGGAAGCCGACGTCGTCCTTGCGGCTGCCCGGCGGCGCCGAGATGCCACTCGCGGAGGAGACGAGATCCGACGTACCAAGCCAGGATCCACCGCGGAACATCTGATACTCACAAAACCTGCGGGGCTTCGAAGTTTCTGGGGCGTCAAAATCCTGAAAAAGACAATCTTCGATCCATTCGGAAACATTACCATGGACGTCGTAAAGGCCGAAAGCATTAGGCTTTTTACGCCCAACAGGCTGGGTCCTGCCGCCGGCATTATCGCTATACCAGGCGTACTTACGAAGTTCCGTTTCCGAATCGCCGAAACTGAAACGTTCGTAGCTTCCTGCACGCGCAGCGTATTCCCATTCCTTCCCTGTCAGAAGTCTATATTTCTTGCCCGAAAGCCTGGACAGCCAAACCGCATATTGATTCGCCTCATCCCAGCTCACGAAGATGACGGGCCGATCGCCGCGCCCCCAATTGTTATCGGAGATTTCCGGGCAACTCCCGGCCCTGACGCACATTTCCCATTGGGCGAATGTGATTTCCGTGCGCGAAACAGCAAAGGGTTTCGCGATTGACACGGGTCTTTGTTTGGCGGGCTTGCCTGAAGGATCGGTCGCCCAACCCATCATGAACACGCCTGCCGGAACAACCACCATTTCCGGACAACCGTTCTTGCACTCTGCGAAACCTGCCTCAGGCGCGGCATTTTCAGCCAGTCTCCTTTCCTGGTGTCCCGATAATATCGTGGGACCCATCTCCACACGCCAAAGATACATTTCGAAAAGGGTCTTCTGGTTTATGAACGCCAAGAGGCCAATAATGATGCTCAAAAGAAGAGCATAAATTGCGCTTTGAGCCCGGCGCTCTCGCTTTAAGGTATTCGTTTCCAATGCCTTGCAGGTCGCAAGATAACTCTGTGCCGGAAGCAGTGAAACGCTGAACTCAGGATCGGCGGCAAGAGCTGCGGCATTCGCAAGTTTCTCGCCGCGACGCAAGAGATCTTCATCGTGACGGTTTCGCGCCTCCCACCGCGCGGCTTCTCGAAGCACCTCGTCGCGCAAGATCAAGGCATCTTTCTGATTTTCGAGCCAACCAGAAAGCGGAGGTTGACGCAGAAGTGCCTCATGCGCGACTTCGATCGTCGCACCGCCATCCAGGCTACTGCTTCGCGTTAGCAACCGCTCATTGATCAGCGCTTCCGATAGCGGCCGCAAATCCGCATCTCTGCCCGAGTGAAGACCCGCTTCATCGGCGACGAGCCGCTTCGCCCCTGGTGGCGTTGCGTCGCGATCCCAGGTCGTCAACCGCGGTACGAAAAGCCGACGCAGCGCCTCGTCGCTCGCGTTCGCGGACCGTTGGGCCGCCTTGAGCCGCTTGTTGAGGACGCCGCCAATACCGCCCGCCCGCTCGAACGCGGCGAGTGTGAGATGCGCCGTGGAGCCGGTGCGATTGTCCTCGACGAGCTGGCGAAGCGTGTAAGCCAGAAGCGGTAGCGCATCCGCCCCGTGTGACGCATTGAGGAGCGCGTCGGTCAACAGTGGGTCGAGGGTAATCCGCATGCCAGCTGTATTAGCAACCGCGATCGGCTCAGTGATGATCTCGCGGTATGCATCGCGTTTAATCGGCGGCAGGAGAAACGGCTCGGGCGCGCGCAGGCCGGTGGCTTCCGAGGCATGTAACAAGGCGTCGATGCTATCGACACGGATCGTCCAGAGGATCAATGGTGCCGCGATCAGCGAAGGCGCTTCTGTGTTTTCCGCTCGAGGCACATCGAGCAGCCGCGCTAGAAGCCGCAAGAAGCGCTGGCTTTCCTCTGCATCTTCAGCGGCAAACAATTCCTCCGCCTGATCGACGGCGATGACCGGTGTCGGAGGAAGTGCATCCGGGTTGGCGATGCGCAGCGTTTCGAGGCCGATTTGCGTTGCGGTGTTGATAAGGTCCACCAGCTCCGCAAGTGCGGTGTCTTCTGTCCCTGCCAGCCGCTGATGAATTGAAGTCGCCGGCTTTGCTCGCCCATGCCGGGTGAGGTAAGCGGAAAATTGCCGGCCGACACCTCGCTCTCCGGTCAGAACACCGGTCGCTGGACGTAAAATTGCTATGGGATTGAATTCAGCGTCACGGCTAAGGCGCGGCCAAAGCCCGGCTTTCAGGTATGACGACTTGCCGGCACCGGAGGCCGCTTGCACGACAATGAATTCACCATTGCCTGTACTGAGAGCCGAGCGCCGCAGTTTTCGGAGCACCGCGAATCCCCGGGCGATGTCTCCTGCGCGGCCGAAAAACAGCGCCGCCTGCCCCGTCGCGAAGCCTTCCAGCCCCGGATATGGCGTCGCCGTCTCGAGATCGGCCGGGATCCAGGCAAAGCTATCGGGCGAAATACCCAACTGTTGAAGGCGGGCCTTGATCCGGGCCAGCGTCGGAGCATGAAACTCGACGGTGCGCGCTCGACCATCGTGTTCGACGGCGAAATGCGCGCCACGGGGCTCGATCGAGACATCGACGACCTGGCGTTCGCGATGGATCGCCAGCCGTTCGTCCTCGACGCGGATCTCGTCCTCCGGCAAGCGGGGCGGTATGATCACCGGCATGATGACCTTGCCCAGATCCTCAGCCATGCGGAGTTCGACGTAGCATTCGCTGGAAGCCAACGAGTATGGCGAGACCAGGAAGAGAACCGCTTCGCAGCGTTCGTTCGCTTTGGCGAGTGCTTCCTTCCAGCGCGCCCCGGCGCCTATGCCAAGCAAATCGATGAAAACATCGTCAGCAGCCCAGCCTTCCGAGACCAGCCAGTCGCGCATGGCCAGCGCTTCGAAATTGTCCTTGCTGGAGTGGCTGATGAAAATGCGCGGCATGCTTGGCGGCCCTCAGTAAAAGGCTCTCCAGTCTTAGCCGCAACGCGACTGACTGTCAGCAGGCCCCACCGACTTGCCGTTCGGCATCCGGCTTCAATGCAAAAATGGAAATAAAGCCGGCCGGAGGCTCTGGGGAAGCCTCCGGCCGGCGGTGCAGCACTCCCGAGGGGAACAAGAGCGCTTCAAACGGCTGTTGCGTGTGTGTCGGCCGGCGACCTCAAAGGGTGTGATCGGCGCGTTTCTTCCAATCCTCTCCGGCGGCACGCGCGTCGTTGACGAGCTTGTCGCTGAGCTTGGCGCGGAAGCGCTTTACGTCGAGCTCCGCCTCGGTCACCTGACGCGGCGAGAGCTTGGCGCGCAGCTCGTCGCGGCGCTTCTTGGCCTGTTCGTCGCCGGCCCGGGCGGCCAGCGCGTAGTAGACGAAGGCCTTCTTCAGGTCCTTAGCGACGCCGAGCCCGTTCTCATGCAGGACGGCCATGTTGAACTGGCTGTCGCTCAAGCCATATTCGGCGGCCTTCGAGAACCACACCGAGGCGCCCTTGTAGTCGGGATCGCCCGCCGAGCGGCCAGCGGTCACGACGGCCAGGTTGTGCATCGCCTTGATGTTGCCCTGGCTGGCGGCGCGCTCGTACCAGACGCTTGCGCGGGCCAGATCCTTGTCGACGCCGAGACCGCGTTCATAGAGCGTGCCGAGACGGTATTGCGCCTGTGCGAAGCCTTGGGCCGCCGAGCGCTTGTACCAGTTCACGGCGCCGTCGAGATCCTGGTCGGTCCCCATGCCGGAGGCCATGCGCGCGGCCACTTCGAACTGTGCCGAGGGATCGCCCTTGGCCGCCGCGAGACGCAGGGTCAGCGGGCCGACGGTGGCCGGCGGCAGATCGAGGTTGTTACCGCGAACCGTGCCACCTGCGACGGAGCCCGGCTCTGCGCCCTCGGCCACACGGCCCTCGGGCATCAGATGCGCAGGCGTCGCGTAGGCGGCGGCGGCCCCGAGATCCGAGGAGATCTTCGCCAGTTTGCGGCGATGCTCGGCCTGGGCGATGACTTCGGGGTGCGGAGCCTTGTCGAGGTCGGCGACCGCGACGCCGGGCAACGCTTGTTCGCTGAGGCTGCGGACCGGCGAGAGGGCCGAGCCGTAACGTTGACCGTCCTCGTAAATCCGTCCCTCCTCGAACTGGCCGTTCGGCGCGGGCACGGGCGCCCCTTCTCCGGCCGGCATTCCGTCTTCGGGACCCGCCAGTTCGGGACCGAGACCGGTCGGCTCCATGGTCTGCTCAAGCGCCGGCGGCGGTGCCGTATCGACTTGTTCCGGCTTGCCGCGCATCATCAAAAGCGCGCCGGCGGTCGCGAACAGCACGATCACGGCACCGACAAGCATCTTGCGACGCGAGAGGGCGAAGCGGCCAGGTGCGGATTCGGTTTCCGGCTCAATGCCTGCTTCGACGTGGGTGCTGCGGGAGCCTGCCAGCGGCTTGTCCTCAGCGACCGGTGCTGCCACCGCCTCCGCGCGACCCCGGCCCAGTCCCGGAAGGCCCGGCATCTTCGGCATTGACGGCATATTGAGGCGACGGACCACGGAAGTGGGTTGCGGTTGCGCCGTGTCTTGGGCAAGGGCCTGTTCTGCAGCGCGGGCGCGAGCCATCTTGGCGTCTGCGATGAACTCCTGACGCAGTCGATCGATAGCGCTTACACGCGGAAGTTCGCCATTCGGATCGGCGCTCGGAGCGTCGAGGCCATTTGCCTCCGGCGCATAGCCGTGCACCTCGGCCGCTTCGGCTTGGGCGTTGAAAGCCTCTTCGGCGAAATGCTGTTCGGTGACTTCATGATGCGTTTCGCCGCCCTCAAGAGGCTCCACCGCTTCACGGTCGCCGAATTCTTCTTCGTGGCGGCGCATGTCGGGAATGCCGGCTGCGCCCTGGCCATGCATGACGGCGGCGGGATACTCGAGACGCTGCGCGTAATCGGCGCGGGCCTTCGGCTGAGGCGCTTCTTCGTCTTCGCGGCCCCGCGGGGGTGCCGAAATCCCGGGCGGACCGACGATGGTTTCGGGCTCGTCGTCGTGCATGCCGCGTTCATCTTCGGTATCGGCGTCGTAAAGGTCTTCGTCGCGATAGGCCGCCTCGGCATCCGGGTCATAACCGTCGACCGGCGACTGCATCGGCGGATTCTCGGCGTAGCCGTTCTCCAGCAGATCGACCCGGTCGAGAACACGGATCAGTGCCTGCTGGATGGTGTCCAGCATCCCTGCGGACTCGGCGTCGTGCTCGCGGCGCTCGCTCATGAAGGCTTCGAGCGCGTCGCGCATTTCCGCAACGGCCTGGCCTTCGGAGCCTTCCTTGCCGCCAAAGTCGGCGAGGAAGCGTTGGGCGACGCTCTCGGCGGCGGCATCGGCGATGCTTGCCAGATCGGTCTCGGACGAGGCCGACGGCGCGGCGTTCATCGCAAGAAGTTCGCTGAGGCTCTCGTCGGAGAAGCGGGCGAGCAACGCTTCCATTTGCTGTTCGAGGCCATCGATTCGCGCCAATTGCGATTCAACGCGCTCGAAGTAGCCGATCATCGAGTCGATCTGTTCTTCGGCGGATTTAAGGGCATCGAGATCGTGGCGTTTGGCAACGTCCTCCAACGCGGATCCCATGCGCGCTTCGAAATCGCCGAAGCGGTTGGTGAGTTCCGACAGGGTTTCGTCGTCGCGCAGTTCGCCGAGGGATTCCTCAATCTTGAGAGCAATCTCGGCGAAGCGCTCCTCGAGCCAGCCCTGCTCGATGACAGGGGCGAAACCGGAGACCATGGCGGCGGGGGCAGTCGCCGGTGCCGGCGCTTCGGAGACCGCGGCATCGTAGTCGTTCGACATCACGGCTTCGGCGGCGGGGACGAACTCGGCGGAGGGGGCGGCCAGGAACATGGCCTGTTCGGAAATACCTGCCTCGTCATACCGGTCTTCATCCTGGGTTTCGTACACCCGCGTCAGAGCTTCGGCAGACTCGGCATCCCACGGATCGTCGGCGTTTCCGGGAACGCTGGCGAAGACCGGCGGCTCTTCGCGCGCGGCTTCGTTGGCTTGCGTATCGGCGGCGGCGTCGGACGCCCCACTTTCGATCATGCCACTCTCGACATGGGTTTCTTCCGCCATTTCCTGCTGCTCAGCGGCGAATGCGCGGGCGCTCCCGGCCTCGAAATCCGACGCCGCGTCGATATCCGCGTCGGCACCGAAATCCATACGATCGGCGGCGTTGTCTGTAATCACGGGATCCTCGTCGAATGGGTCGGCGGTGAAGTCCGCATCCGCCGGAGCGGCCTCGAACGCCATCGCGTCTGCGGCGGGCGCGTCAGCCGGAACGGCGTCGGGGCCGGCTTCGGAAAAGATGTCGGAGAAGGACGCGGCGGATGCCTCGTCGTGCGAGACGGCGCTGCCGATCTCGGCCACGGCTTCGTCTGCCGGCTCGAACGCGGCTTCCGATGCAGCGGCGGGAGCCATTTCGGCGGCGAACAGCGCATCGGCTTCTTCTTCGCTCATCCGTGCCTGGTCGACGGCGGCGCCGGCCTCATCGAGCGCGGTCTGGGCGATCTCGGCGGCTGCAGCGCCGGAATCGCGCGAGGCGACCAATCCGGCGAGAAGCTCGATGCCTTCCTGCAGACGTTCGAAGGCTGGTGCGTATTCGGCCGGAACACGAGCGCGGGTAAGACGGGCTTCCTTGCCCATGTCGTTCAGGCGCTTGTTAAGGTCTTCGAGCACCTGCGAATGACGCCGGTCGGCGTCTTCGATCTGGGTGGCGATCAGTTTCAGGATCGAACGCATGTCGTCGGCGACACCGCCGGCCTGCGCGCCCACGGTCTCCTCGATGGCTTCGTTCAATGCGTGGGCAGTCGAATCGTCTTGGATCGCCATGATTATTCCCAGTCCCCTATCAGTCGATCTGCGCTTGGACGGCCGGCAGCTCTCTGAAGGAGAGTGGGTGCGAACCCAAAATGCGAACGGCCGGACTTTAAGCTGAAGTGGGTCCAGACGCGGGACGGATTTGGAACCTGACGGATCTACACTCGCGGTTCGCAGTAAATGTTCGGTTAAACAAAGATCTATTCTTGGACGGCCTTGTCGTTTACGCAGCCAACACGACACTCGACTTGCATA
Organism: Filomicrobium sp.; assembly: GCA_965226995.1. Taxonomy (GTDB): domain Bacteria; phylum Pseudomonadota; class Alphaproteobacteria; order Rhizobiales; family Hyphomicrobiaceae; genus Filomicrobium. The sequence continues at coordinate 14,892 of CBDDFK010000004.1, read as the reverse complement.
GGACTCTCGAACGACTCTCGCGGCACGAGATAGTTTGTGTCGCCGCTCCGCTATGCGGGGCTGCCCCCGTCATCGGGAAACCATCTTCGTCGTAAAAAAAGCTCTTGAAGCTCAAACAACTCGGCAAACATTGATAGAGTGATGGGTGAGGCGCCATGTCCGGCGCGCGAGTTCACCGAGCAAGTAAAAGTATCGAACGATGAATTGGAGACGACCCGTGAGTATTCCGTTCGCGCGAATGACTTTCGCCGCCGCCGCGATTGCTCTGGCCCCTGCCGCGATTGCCTTCGTCAGTCCGTCGGCCTCGGCCCAGGACGGTAGCGGCCGCTTTACGATGGCCCCGGTCGAGGACGGCGGCTTCGTGCGGCTCGACAAGGAAACCGGCGCGATGTCCATGTGCCGTCCCGAGGGCGATGCCTGGGCGTGCGTTCCGATGGGCGACGATCAATCGATGGCCGACGAAGTCGAACGGTTGCGCCAGGAGAATGCGGAACTTCGCGACGAGATACAGCGCCTCGAAGATACCTTCGTCGGCCGGGGAGACGCGCCGCCGGATGGCGGACCCGGCAAGCGGGACCGCAGCGCCGGTGGGCCTCCGGGCGGGCTGCCTCCTGGCGGGATGCCGCCGGGTGGACTGCCTGACTTCAAGCTACCCAGTGAGGAAGAAGTCGACCGGGCGGTGGATTATCTCGAAGGCATGATCCGTAAGTTCCGGGAGCGTTTTGAAGATTTCGGCGACAAAACCGATCCGGATCGTCCGCGCCATCGCCCGGAGGCGGATCCCGATCCGGGTCCAAGGGACCGTTCGGACGGCAACGGCGAGGCCGACAGGGAGCCCGCGCCGACAACGACACCGCTTTGAGGCCCGACGTGGGTCTCGAACAGCGGCTCGGGCGGATCAGCGTGGAGACCGGCGGCCCCGGCTTCCATGACGTTACCGGCCGACTTGCCGAATGGCTTGGCGACAGCGGCGCCGGGGATGGCCTCCTGACGGTTTTCGTCCGCCACACCTCGGCATCCCTCGTAATCCAGGAGAATGCCGATCCCGATGTCCAACACGACCTGCGCCGGGTGCTCGAAAGGCTGGCGCCGGAGGGGGCGGACTATGCCCACGACTGCGAAGGCCCCGACGACATGCCGGCGCACATCAAGGCAATGCTGACCGCGACGTCGCTGTCGATCCCCGTCTTCGCCGGTCGGATGGCTCTTGGCACATGGCAGGGCGTATACGTCGCCGAGCATCGCGCGCGGCCGCATCGGCGTGAACTTGCGCTGGTGTTCCAGGGGAGCATCGCCACCGCCTGATTTCCGGGGGCGCCGCGCGACCCGCAGGCCCGCGTCAAGAGCGACGGCGTTGCTTCTGGCGCTGAATGCGCATTTCCCGGTCATAGATGATTTCACCGCCCGGCACGCGCAAATCGCGAACGATCTCCATGACGTTACGGGACGGCGGCACCGTTATGACGCTAACGCCCACCAAAGCGATGGTCCCCAGCGGCATGGCTACCAGGGCTGCCAGCGCACCCGGCACGCCGATAAGTTCCGCTTCGGCGGCAATGATCAGCAGCACGGCCACCATGAATCCGGTGAGAATGCCGGCGAGAGCGCCGAACTCGTTGACCCTCTTCCACCAGATCGAAGCGACCAGCACCGGAAAGCCGGCAGAGGCGGTCAACGCGAACGCCCACAGCATCAGCTTCAGCGCATCGCCGTTGGCGACCACGGCAACGAGCCCCCCGAATACGGTGACGGCGGCAATCATGATGCGGGCGGTGAGCAGGCGGAACCCGGGCGAGGGCGGCTGCCAGGAAAGGCCGGCCACGATATCCTCGGACAGCATCGTGCCCAACGTGAAGGCGGCGGCGCTACCGGCGGCGAAGGCAAGCGCGACAATGCCGGCGGCCGCAAGGAAGGCGAACATCTCCGGCAGCCCGGCGGCAAGCGGCAATGCCAGCAGCATGGAATCGCGGTCGAAGGCGATATCGGTCACGGCGATCAGGTTGCCGCGCGTCGACATCTCCGCCAGGCGATGGGAAACGAGATTCCCCAGCCAACTGGGCGGCGCGGCGATCGAACTGCCGGCGGCCTCCATCAGATAGTGGCGCATGAAGACGGCGATCGTGACGGCGGTGACCATGACGAGGCCGAAGAAGAAGCACGCCCAGCCGAGCGTCTTGCGGGCCTCATAGACGCCCGGCGTTGTCGCGACGCGCGGCAGGACCCAGGGCGCGGCGGCGACCCCCATCATCGTGGACAAGGTGGCAAGCGTGTAGGCCAGTGGCGAGATCGTGCCGAACGGCTCGTAGAAACGCTTGGCAATGGACTGTAGTCCGTCCACCGGCAATAGCATCGATAATCCGCCTACGGCTTCAATCGGCATCGCCGCTATGGCCTCGTCGCGGCCTACCCCCCGGATCATGGGGCCATGGGTCAGTTGCGGCAGCGGCAGATAACCCAGAAGCACGGCGACAATCGTCACCGGGACGACAAGCGCCAGAATGGCGGCAACGCCGGTCGCCACACTCGACCAGGTCAGAGAGCGCATCCCGCCCAGTCCGAGACCCGCCGTCACGGCAAGAACCATGATCGCGGCCGACACCTCGATCCCCTGGCCGATAAGCCAATCGACCGCCTTTGCGCCGATGGACAGTTCGGCGGCGAGCATCAGCAACGTTGGCACGGCCAAAAGCGCTGCGGAAAGAATGCGCACATTCCGGCTATCAAAGCGGCGGCCCAAATAGGTGGGCAACGTGAACGTGCCGAATTTACGAAAGAACGGCGCAAGCAGGATCGCCATGGCCACGAACCCGGCGAGGCCGCCGGCCATGATCCAGATGGCATCGGACCCCACCAGGAAAAGCGCCCCAGTCACGCAGGCTGTGCCGGTCGCGCCCATGGTGGAGACCGCCAGGCCGAGGCCGCAATACACCGACGGAACACGGCGGCCGGCGGCGAAAAAGTCGATGGGTTCGCGCGTCACGCTGGCCACTGAAATGGCCAGAAAGGCACCGATTGAGCCCAGGAGCGTTGCGGCACCCAGGATGGCGGGTGACGTTCCCATCTCCTCGAACATCAAGAGCACGAGGACCAGCGAAACGAAAACGCTGGCGAATATGCCGAAATAGATACCCAGCCTGGGATTCACGAGGCGGCGGCGTGGCGTGAACGTCATCGCGGGGGCGGCCTCTTGCGGTGGGGGCTCATGGATACGTGCATTGCTATTCGCGGGTTGCGGATTTCCAGACGGCGACCACAGGGGCCGCCGCGCGGGGCTTGGCGGTCAAGGCTTCGGACTCACGGCCCGGATGCATGTCCCTTGGCACCGGGGCCGCGGTTTCGACATGCCGACGGCGTTGTCAGTTATCCTCGTGCGCACCGTGCCAATGGTCGATGGCATCCTGACGGTTGACGAAGCCGCCAACGGTCACGAGCGCGATCAGGAACAGGCCGTGCGCAGCGAGCAGATAGCCCATCGGAAAGCCCAGGAACTTGTTGTGATTGAGACCTTCCGCGTACAGCGGGAGAAGTATCAGGACGAGCAGAAACGGCAACAGGCTCGCCAGCATCTGCCACTTCGTGTGGCGCCAGTAGGGCTTCCGCTCCTTGCGCTCGATCATGACGTTTCCCTCTCCCGATGGTGTGGGCTATGATTTAGCTCGCGATTATCCCATGAATACAGGAATGAGACCGGTCGGCAATCTTGCCAGTTGGCGCAGCTTATTGCTTAAATCATGACAACGCAGGATCGAACGGGAACGGCCGGTGGGGTGTGCCCTGGAAGCTCGCTCCGCAGGCCCATTCGGTTGTGCGCAACAAAACAACAAATCGTTTCGGGAGGCTTGGATGGCGGGCTACCGCATCACCATCGTCGACGATCATCCGCTGTTTCGCGGCGCTCTCAATCAGGCGCTCAGCGCGTCGATGGATGCCGAGTTCAATGAGGCGGGTTCGCTCGACGAACTTAACGATCAGCTCACGACGTTGAAGGACGTGGACCTCGTGCTCCTCGACCTGAACATGCCCGGCGTCCAGGGGCTCTCAGGTTTGATGTTCCTGCGCGCGCAGTACCCGGAGGTACCCGTCGTCGTGTGCTCGGCGAACGAAGACCCGACGACGATCCGGCGCTGCATCGAGTTCGGCGCTTCCGGCTACATCCCGAAGTCGCAACCCATCGACAAGATCCGCGAAGCTGTCGGCAAGGTTCTCAATGGCGAGGTCTGGACACCGCCGGATATCAACCTGTCGGCCGAACTCGACAAGGAAACCTCCGACATGCTGGCGCGGCTTTCGACGCTGACGCCCCAGCAGGTGAGGGTTCTGATGATGCTGGGAGAGGGCCTGCTCAACAAGCAGATCGCCTACAAGCTTTCCGTGTCGGAAGCCACGATCAAGGCGCACGTGTCCGCGATACTTCAGAAGCTCGGTGTCGATAGCCGCACGCAGGCCGTGATCGCCGTCAACAAGATCGACAATCGCGACTGGCAGAACGTGGCGCATTAGGCTGACGGTCGCAATTGAGCGGGGCGTTGCCGCGCGGCGAAACCGACCGAGAGGCAAGGCTGCGAAAAACGCCGGCCGGCGGGCCCAGCCGGCGAAACGCACGGTCGCGCGCGAGCCCTGCTACTCGGCCGCCGCCGTGCGCTGGCTCTGCAGGATCCGGTTGACGAGGGCGCGCAGGGCCGCCGCCTTGAGCGGTTTGCGCAGAAGTCCGACGTCGGCGTCGCGAACGAGGCGCTCGACTTCCGGCGTATGGTCCGCGGTGATGACGATGGCCGGCAGCGCGGAGTCGATTTCCTCACGCAATGCGGCAATGGCATCGAGGCCCGACCCCAGGTCGAGGTGATAATCGGCCAGCACGATGGCGGGCGGCTCGGTCATCGCATCGACTTTGCGCAGCGCTTCGCGGATGCTTCCGGCGGTCTCGACAACACACCCCCATCCTGAGAGGAGCGTTTGCATCCCGGCGACGACGGCGGGCTCGTTATCGATGCAAAGAACGCGCAGGCCTTCGAGTGAGCCTATGTCGGCCGACTTCAAGCCGCTGGGGGCTGGCTGGCGGGTGGCGGGGGCGCTGGCGAGCGGCAAGGTCACGGCGAAGATCGAACCGTTCCCGGCTTCCGAATTCAGCGTGATCGGCACGACGAGAATACGGCAGATGCGCTCCACGATCGACAGCCCGAGGCCCAGGCCGGAGGCGGTGCTGCCGGCGCCTTCGAGACGCTGGAATTCGCGGAAGATCTCGCGTTGTTTATCGGCCGGGATGCCCGGACCGGTATCGATGACCTGCAAAACCACGGACTCGCCGCGACGGCGCGCGCCAAGCACGATGCGGCCCGTGCGCGTGTACTTGATGGCATTGGAGACGAAGTTCTGCAGCACGCGCCGCAACAGCCGGCGGTCGGATGAGACGTAAAGCGTCGACGGCACAATCCTCAGCGACAACCCCTTTTCAGCGGCGGCTGGCGCGAAATCGATCGAGAGATTGTCGAACAGTTCGGCCAGCGAAACCGGTTCGATCTCGACGGCGAGCTTGCCGGCGTCCATTCGCGAAATGTCGATCAAGGCCGAGAAGATCTCTTCGACCGCGTTGAGCGAGGCGTCGACATTCTTGGCAAGCCCGGCCGAATACTCATCGAGCGGCCGCTCGGTCAGGCTTGTGGCGTAGATGCGCGCGGCGTTCAGGGGCTGCAGAACGTCGTGGCTGGCGGCTGCGAGGAAGCGCGTCTTGTCGAGGTTGGCTTCGTCGGCATTGGATTTCGCGCGCTCCAGCGCGGCGTTGAGGTCGAGGAGTTCGGCAGTACGCTCACGCACGCGGCGCTCCAGCGTCTCGTTGGCGCGCGAAAGCGCGGCGGCGGCCGCGACGCGCTCCGTGATATCCGAGAAGGTCGTCACAATGCCGCCCTGGGGCATCGGGCTGGTGCGGATTTCCAAAATGCGTTCGCCGTTGCCGATCGTGTCCTGGAAGGTTTCCTTGGTGACCGCGAGGCGCAGAAGGCGGTCGGCCACCTGTTCCTCGGCATCGCCTTCGCCGAAGTCGCCGCGCTCGGCCATGGCACGCAGAATCCGGTCCAGAGGTACGCCGACCCGGGCCATCTCCGGCGGGATGCCAAGGATCGCGCGGAACTGCCGGTTCCAGCAGATGAGCCGCATATCCTTGTCGAAAACGCTCAATCCGTGACGCACCTGATCGAGCGCCGACTGCAGGAGGTCGCGGTTGTACTGCAGGGCCTCGGTGGCGTCGTCGAGCAACTGCAAGGCGTTCTTGCCGGTCATGTTCTCGCGCCGCAGAAGCAGCGACAGCACAAGCCGCGAAGACGCAGCGCCGATGGAACTCGCCAGCAGGTGCTCAGTAAAGCGAACGAGTTGCAGGTCCGCCTCGGCGGCGTGTTCGAGCGTCGTGCCGCGGCTCGAGGCGTATTCTTTGAACGAGCGATCCGCGCGCTCGTCCCCAAGGTAGCGCGCCACGGTCTCTTGCAGATCGCCGACCGTGATCGAGGAACGCCACAGGCGGAGCGACGGTTGCGGCGACGGTCCGCTACGGTCGTCGTCCACGAAGACGTGCGCCTGCAGCCGCTCGATCGGGGCCGGCGCCCGCACGAGCGAGACGGCGACGTAGGTGATGATGTTGAGCGCAATCGACCAAATCACGCCGTGGCTCAGCGGCTCGAACTGAAGGAAGAACAGCGCTTCCGGCCGCAACGGTGTGAGCCCGAACGGTCCGTTCTCGACAATTTCTCCGGGCAGCCAGCCCGCCTTCACGATCCAGGGCAGGAGCAGCGTGTAAGCCCACACGGCGAAGCCGACCGACAGGCCAGCGATGGCGCCGCGGGCATTGCCGTTGCGCCAGAACAGGCCAAGGAAGAAGGCCGGCGCCAACTGTGCGATGGCGGCAAACGAGATGAGGCCGATCGCGGAAAGGATCTGGGCGTCGCCGAGGGCTACGAAAACGAGGTAGGCGAGCAGCATCACGACGACGATGGCGACCCGGCGGATGGCGAGAAGCAATCCGCCCATACCTTCCTGGCTGACCGATTCCGCGCCCAGGTTGCGAAGAAGCAGCGGAACGGCGACACCGTTCGAGATCATGATCGCCAGCGCGACACTTTCGACGATAACCATGGCCGTCGCCGCGGACAGTCCGCCGATGAAGGCGATCATCGCCACCCAGCCCGCCCCTTTTTCGATGGGCAGGTGCATCATGAACATGTCGGGATCCATGCCGTTACCGGGAAAGGTCAGCAGTCCGGCTGCCGCGACGGGGACGACCAGGAGGTTGATGAGCACCAGATAGAGCGGAAACAGCCAGGCCGCGCGGCGCAGTTCGGCCGGGGTGTTGTTCTCGACGACGGCGACGTGGAACTGGCGTGGCAAGAGGAGCGCGCACACGAAGCTCAAAAAGGTGACCGTCAGCCACGAACCGCCGTGAAGCGGCTGCGAGAAAAGATTGGAGACTTCGGGCGATGCGCGGGCTGCCTCATAGAGCCCTACCGGCCCGCCATTCCAGGTGACGATGATGAAGAAGCCCACCGTGAGGAAGGCGACCAGCTTGACCAGCGACTCCGCGGCGATTGCAAGCATCAGACCGGACTGGTGCTCGGTCGCGTCGACGTCCCGGGTGCCGAACAGGATGGTGAAGGCGATGAGGACGATGGTGATGATGAGCGCCGTATCCGGCAGGCTGTCGCGGGACAGTTCGAGCTGCACGAGTTCGCCGCTGGCGAGGATGATGTCGATCGAGGCGGCGATCGCCTTGAGCTGCAGGGCGAGGTAGGGCAGCAGCCCAACAACGGCGACGAGCGTAACCAGCGCCGATACCGTCTGGCTCTTGCCGTAGCGCGCCGCCAGGAAGTCGGCGATCGAGGTGGTGTTCTGCCCCTTAGCCAGCCGAACGATGCGAAGAACGAGCGGCAGCCCGACGGTGAACATGAGGATCGGGCCGAGATAGACGGGCAGGAAATCCCAGCCCGTCGCGGCGGCGAGACCGACGCTGCCGAAGAAGGTCCACGAGCTGCAGTAGGTCGCCAGCGACAGCGCGTAGATCAGCGGGCGGCCGCGCGGCGCGCCGACGGCGAGCATCCGGTCGCCGAACCAGGCCAGCAGGAACAGTGCGCTCAAATAACCGAGCGCGAACAGGATGATGGTTGTCGAATCGAACATGCGAGAGGGGGCCGGGACGGAATGGGCGTCGACACTACTGCGCGGCGGGCCCCGTGGCAATAAAGCGCAGCGAATGCAACTGCGTCGTCCGGTGGACTGACCGGCTCACCGCTTCGTTTTTCCGCGGCGTGTCCGCTTGCGTCCGAGAAAGCTCGGTCCGAACTCGGGCATGATCGGGTCCATGCCCTGGGGCGGCTCGCATTCCTCGGGGCGCGGACCGCGCGGGGTGACGTCATCAGGACCCAGTCGCGGCGGCGACTTTTCATCAAGGCCCGGCGCGGTTTCGGGGAGGGCGCTTCCCGGCGGCGGCGGGAAGTCGGGAACTTCGCCGGCAAACCCGAACAGGTCCTGCAACGCCGCCATCATGAAGCGGTAGCGCGCTTCGAGCGTTTCCCTCGTCCAGGCGTCGCATGCGCGGATCTGCTCGGTGAGATAGAGCGGGTGGAGCGTGTCGTCGGGAAAATAGGCGCGCTTCTTCAACGCGAAGTCGGCCTGGCCGGCCGCCCCGTTGCGGTCGGCTTCCAGCAGGATAAGATTTGCAAGCGAGGCCGAGATGCTCCGCCGATAGCGGATCTGGGCGAACTCCGGCCGCCAGCCGCTCGTCTTCGCCAGCGTCGAGCCGTAGGGCAGTACGTGTTCAAGGGTCACGCGCCGGTCGTCGACGAAGTACGTATCGATGAGTTCGAGGTAGTCGGAGACCGGCCGGCCGGACACGTGGGCGTCGAGGCGGATGAGGATCGCTTTCTCGGCTCCGTTGGCGGCATCGTTGCAACGCAGCCCCGCGCGGCGGAGAGCGGCGGCCTCACGCTGCGGGTCGCGCGGAAACAGCCGCCCGGGATCGGGGAAGTCGTCGGACTTCAGCATCGCCTCGATGACGGGTCGGTAAGACTGCCGGCGTTCCTCCGCCGTCGGTCGGGTAAGGACCAGCATATGCGCAAAGCGGTCGAGGGCTTCGAGGAACGCGATCAGTTCGGCGTCACGGCCCGCGAGGCGCTGCAGCGCGAGCATAGCGGGCGCGACCCACTCGGAATCGCAAAACAGTTCCAGGACGCGCAAGCGGTCCAGTCGCTCCCAGACCGTCTCGGGAAGGGCTTCGCGCGGCCAGTCTCCGCGGGTCATCAGGTAGGCCTGGGCCATCGGCTCGAAGACGGTGGCCGCAAACCGCATCGGCCCGCCGGCGTTCGTCACCTCACGGCGCAAGAGGGTGATCATGCGGTCGCTGCGCGCCCATCCCTGTGCCAGCGCGAGATGTGTGAAGAAGGTCTTGTCGCGCCGCTTCCCCTTACGGACAGGCTCGCGGTATCGCGACATCTGCGCGATGATGATGTCGTAGCGGCGGCGCTGCTCGACGGCGAGCGGCCCGACCACTTCGGCGAGCACAATGTCTTCGTCGGTGAGCGGCAGGCCCGGCTTGTTGATCGATAGAAAAAGCCGGTAGGCGTAGTCGATATCCGGGGCCCAGAGGCGGAGTACGCGCACCGAACCGAGGATATAGCGAGCGAGATCGAAACGCCGTTCGACAGGGGTGGCCTTGATGCGCTTGGCGAACAGGGCGCGGACCGCTTCCATGCGCCGCTGCGCCTCGTTCGACGGCTTCATGTCCGACTTGCCGCGCGGCAGTCGCGTTGCTTTCGGGCGTTGGATGGCCCGCTGCAGGTAGCGGCTGTCGGTTGGCCTTGCCCTGAGGTGGAAGGCGTCGAACTCAATCTCCGGTGAGGATGACAGGAGCGCGATGTGGCGATGCAGCTCGGCGCGCCGGGGTTCGGCGACGTAGTCGCGCAAGACGCTGAGCAGGATCGTCAGTGTCACGAGCCTCTGCTGACCGTCCACGACTAGCGTGCTGCGAACGCTGGCTTGGGGATCGTCGGACGCGACGAACAGCATCGTTCCCAGGAACATCGGCAAGACGGCGTCGGCCTGCCGTGCAAGCTCGTGGGCGGCGAGGATATCCTCGTAGAGCTTCTGCGCCTGTACCTCGGTCCAGGAGAACTCCCGCTGGAAAGCGGGGATCTCGTAGAGATTGAGGCCATTGAACAGATCGGCGACGGAGACGTCGTCGGAGTAAAGCTTACTGATCATGAAGCATCGAAGAGCGGTCGACGGGGAAGCCGCGAAGCGCAGACGCTCTCCCTCAAATTCGCCAGCGAGAACGCATTACCCGTCCACACTTGAATCAATCCACCAGTTCATCGGTCGGCGCCGCCGCGATCTCGATCCGCCAAATTTCAGACAACCGTTGTAATAGGTGCATTTCGCGCGCCCGTATCGCGTCGCTCTGCCAGGTTTCGGATTGCATCACCTCGTCGGTAATCGCCAGCCGGTCAACGACAGGCGCGCCCGCCCTATAGATCTCGCGCTTTTTATCGTATTCATCGTTACGCGCTTTCGTGTTCGCTGGCGGCGTTACGAGCACGAGGTTGCCGAGTGAGGCGGTGTAGACCATGCGTTCTTCGGTATCGGGGAACCACTTACGCCAAAGGCTCGTTTGCTTGGGCCGCTGCGGCAACACATGCTCGACGGTGAATTTCTGCGGATCGACGAAAAGCGCTTCGGGCTGCACGTCATCGTTGAAGCGCATTAGAAGTGCTTTGCAGATCTTGCCGTTTCGGGCGTGCAGATCCCGGAAATTGTATGAGACGGTCCGCAATTCCTCGCGCGTGGGCTCGTACAGGCTGTGGGGATCGGGCAGCTCGGGTGCGGATAGAGCCGCGATGATGTGGTTGACGCGCGAGAAGCGTTTCGAGGCCCCCATGCAGACAAGACGCATCAGGCAGGCGGCGCGCTCGATCTCTTCAAGATAGGGAACCACCTCTTCCGGGGTTTCGGCACGGATCAGCACGCGAAGCACTGCCGGAAGCCAGTCCTTGCCGCTCAGCCGCTGCATGCGCACGATAGGCCGTCGGACGGCGTCTGGCATCTCGCTTCCAGGATCGCTCGCTGCGAGAACAGTCGCGTAGGCATCCACCATCGGCCGGAACACCCGATGCATGAACGCGTCCTCGCCGCCGGCTTCGGCAATGACGCGGCGGACGCCGTGGATCACCTGCGTGCGGCCGTAGCCGAATGCCGTTCGAAGGTGGCTGAAGAAGTTGTCGAGTTCGTCGCCGAGGCGCTTCTCCGCATCGATCCATAGCGAGACGGCGGCATCCCGGTTTTCGGGTTCGATCGACTTGAGGATTTCCGCCTTCAGAATATCCTTCTGGTGAAGCGGGCGTCCGCGGTCGTTGAGCACCATGAAGATACGGTGCGCACGGTCGATGTCGAAGGTCGTGACAACGACAAAGTGGCAGCGTTCGCAAAGGTAGACCGACAGCATATCGCGCTGACGCGCGTCGATCCCGCGCAACTCTCTGACGATCGCATCGCGGGCCTCCAACAGCGCTCGCTGGCCGGCGCTCAGAACGTCCGGATTCTCCGGACGCTGCGCGGTGCCCCCCGCCTCCTGGACGTATCTAGCGATGAACTCGCCATCCTCACCCGTGAGCGCGATGCGAAAGCCATGGCGGTTCCCGGCGGCGTCGTGGCGTTGGATAAGCCCGTGCAACTGGACGGCAAGCGGCGTTTCGGGCTGCAGGTCGCGCAACACAGCGGCGAGCAATGTCATGGTCAGAAGGCGCTGCTGGCCGTCGACGATCTCGAACGCAGCATCGGCCCCGAACGACGCCGCATCTGCCGCCATCGCGCGCGGATCGAGAAGCAGAATTGCGCCGAAAAAATAGTCGTTCTCAATTGGCTGACCTTCTTCCAGGCCGGCAGCATAAGCCACGTCTTCCAGCAGCTTGCCCGCCTGCTCCTCGCTCCACGAATAGGGCCGCTGGTAGACGGGCACCGTGAAGGCGTTCATCTCCGCGAAAAGCTGGCCGAGGGACATCGAGGCGGTCGGAAGGGGCATAAACATCGGGGAGGGGGACTCGTGTTAGGGCGTTCACGACGCTTGGTTATTTTTGTGGGCCCTGGCTAGCACATCCGCCGCGTTCGGTTTATCGAACTCTGGAACGAAAAACCTAGAGGCGCCAAGCACAAGTCGGGCGTGCCTTCGCAATGTATCTGCGACAGTATGCGCTCCATCGTCCGCCGTGGGCAATGGTGAAGCAACGAGCGAGGGGCAATTGAGCGGAACAGACGGAGACAACCCGGCGGACGTCTACAAGATCCTGCCGGCGAACGAATGGGAACGCGCGGTCGGAATTGGTGCCTATGAGGGGTCCGCGGACGACAAACGCGACGGCTTCATCCACCTGTCAACGGCCGTGCAACTGCGCGGCACGGCAGAGAAGTTCTTCAAAGGCCAGACCGGCTTGGTTCTCGTTCGTTTTAATGCGGACGATCTCGGGGCTGAGCTGAAGTGGGAGCCTTCCCGCGGCGGTGCACTTTTTCCACACCTTTATGGAAAACTGCCCGCGGACAAGGCGCTCTCGGTGATTCCCCTTGAACTTGGCGGCGACGGCGTTCCGGCCATGCCCGGCGGGATCGAGCCATGATCGGGGATCTTTTCAAACTGGCGCAGCCGATGCTGCTCGCACTGCCGCCCGAAGACGCCCACGAGGCCGCGATCCGGTCGCTGGAACTGGGCCTCCACCCGAACGACCGCTCAACGGGCGTACGTGCGCTTCAACAACGCGTTTTCGGGCTCGACTTCCCCAACCCCATCGGCGTTGCGGCTGGCTTCGACAAGGACGCCCGCGTTCCCGATGCGCTGTTGTCGTTGGGCTGCGGGTTCGCAGAGATCGGCACCGTGACGCCGCGGCCGCAACTGGGCAATCCTAAACCCCGCGTTTTCCGGCTGATCAAGGAACGTGCGATCATCAATCGGCTGGGCTTCAACAACGCCGGGCATGGCGCCGCTCTGAAGCGGCTTGAAGCGCGCGCCCACCACGGCGGCATCGTCGGGGTGAACATCGGCGCCAACAAGGATACCGACGACCGGGTTGCGGATTACGTCTCCGGCATCGAGGCATTCAATCGCGTGGCAAGCTATTTCACCATCAACATCTCGTCGCCAAACACGCCGGGGCTGCGCGACCTGCAGGCGCCGGAACAGCTCAACGAACTGATCGGTGCAGTGCTCCAGGCACGCTCCCGCCTCGTCTCGGCGGGCCAGCCTCAACGCCCGGTTATCGTGAAGATCGCCCCGGATATTGCCGAAGACGACATCGCACCGATCGTCGAAAGGCTTATGGCGCACGATGTCGACGGCATCGCGGTTTCAAACACGACGATCACGCGGCCGGGACTTGGGGCGGAAGCGGGGAGACAGGCCGGCGGGCTTTCCGGGCGGCCGCTCTTCAGCCGGTCCACCGCCCTGCTCGGCCGGATCCATCAGGAGACCGGCGGCAAGATCCCGCTGATCGGAATTGGCGGAATCGACTCCGGCGAGACTGCGCTGGCGAAGATCGAGGCCGGCGCCAGGCTGATCCAGCTCTATACCGGCCTCATCTACGAAGGATATGGGCTTATCACGCGGATCAAATCGCACCTCGCGGAGGCTTGCCGCGAGGCCGGGGTCGAAAATCTGGCCGAGTTGACTGGACGGCGCGCCGCGCACTGGGCAAGCCAACCGCTGGAATAGCTGCAAAGCTTACCAACATCCTCAGCTCAGCGCGAAACAGGAACCTGTGAAGCTGGGCCATCCGGGAAGGCGTCGGCGTAGAGCGCGGGCAGTCGCATCCCAAGCGAGACGGCGCGCACGACGTTCATGATCATGAGCGCCAGCCAGCGCCCGTCGTTGCCGATCCACGGCACGAACCAAAACCAGGCCGCGAAGAACACGCCGACGCTCAGCAGCATCATGTTGCGCATGTCCTTGGTCCTTGTGGCGCCGATGTAGATACCGTCGAGCTGGTAGGCGGCGACGCCGAGTACCGGCATCAGCGCCGCCCAAATCAACGCATCGTTGGCGGCGGCGCGGACGCCAGGATTGACGGTCAGCGCATCGATCAGCGCCGGACCGAAAGCAAGCAAGAGGAACCCGAGCAGCACCGCGATGGCGCCGGCGCAGATCGACGACAGCCGCGCGGCGCGGGCGAAGCGGTCGCCGCGTCTGGCGCCGATCGCGGCGCCGACGAGGGATTCGGCAGCGAAGGCGAAGCCGTCGAGGAGGTGCGCGGTAAAGCCGACAAGCTGCATAAGGACGGCGTTGGCGGCCAATACCGCATCGCCGGGCGCGGCGGACTGGAAAGTGAACCAGGAGAAGGCCGCCAACAGCGCCAGCGTACGGATCATGATATCGGCGTTGACGGACAGGGCGCGCTGGAGTCCGGCAAGTTTGCTCACATCGCTCCAGCGCGGCAGCGCGTAACTTCCCTTAAGGATGCGATAGGCGACGGCCAGCCCGGCAAAGGCAGCCGTCGTCTCGGCGATCAGCGTGCCCCAGGCGACGCCCGCGACGCCCCATCCGAAGCCGAGGACGAACAAGGCGTCGAGGCCGGCGTTGACGGTGTTGAGAAAGATCTGAAGACCAAGGGCCGTGCGTGCGCGCTGCAGCCCGATGAGCCAGCCCACCAGGGCGTAATTCGCAAGTGCGGACGGCGCGCTCCAGATGCGGATATCGAAATACGTCGCGGTTCCCGCCTCGACGAGCGCGCTGCCTTCGGCCAGCGATAGGGCCGTCGCCCGCAACGGGAGCTGGAACGCGATGAGGGCGGCACCGGCCAGGGCGGCAATTGCCAGGGCGCGGGCAAGCGCCGCCGCCAGCTCATAGCGGTCATCGGCCCCGAAAGCCTGCGCCGTCAGGCC
>CBDDFK010000003.1:0-49735 GCA_965226995.1 Filomicrobium sp. | reverse complement strand
AGGACGAGGAACGGCCTCAGCCGTTTGCCGCCACCCAATATGGCATGGCGCATTGCAGCCACCAGCCGCGGCGGTCCGTCGGCCAGCCGTGGGCCTGCCAGCAGTCCGCCAAGCGCTACTTCGATTTGATCCGCCGTGGCCGTCAGTCGTTCCTGGAAGGCTGTCGCGCTCATGTGGCTCCCGTTGGTTCGAAACGACCCGTTGGGGTCTGTGCGTAGCGATACGTATCGTTGTGACGGGCGGTCTTCTTCCGAAATCGCCAATACGCAAAGGCTTGCGCCGCGCCACCCGACGCCGGGCGACAAAGCTGCCGCTCCGCCGTAAGGATAGGCTCCAGGGAGATAGGCGCCGGGGCACCGCTGGTCACCCTCCATAAGGGCGGAACCGTGACATAAGTTTGCTGGCCGAGGGGACTGGCGCTTTGCTGCATTTGCCCTTATACATCGCCCCTTGATCAATTCACGCCCCATCTGGGGCATGAGACAGCCGGACGCCAGACCGCCGGGCTGCCCCTTTGAGCCACGCAGTCAATAGACTGTTTCGTGGACGGGAAGGGTCGGCCACGGCGCGGCGTCGTTTTGCAGTTGGCCCTTTCCACTCGGGAGAAGTACCATGGCCGTTCCGATGAAAAAGGTCTCGCGTCAGAAGCGCGGGTCCCGTCGTGCCCACGACAAACTGAGCGCCCCGACCTACGTCGAGGACAAGGATTCCGGCGAGCGCCGCCGTCCCCACCACATCGATCTGAAGACTGGCAAGTACCGCGGCCGTCAGATCCTGGAGCCCAAGGCGGACGTCTGATCGTCTGATCGCCCGGTCTTTGGGTCGGCGAGGTCGTTTGCCGCGACCGCCTTCGATCTCCCGGGCTCGCGGAAAGGGCGCCGATACAACGGAACAGTCCTTCAACGCGGGGGTTGCGGCATTTGCAGTGTTCCCGCCATAAAGGCGCGCTATAGCAAGTCGGCAGTAGTGTGACGATCGGGAATTCGCTGGGAAGCGGAGCGCGTTCTGCAGTGACGTCATGGATCTGAAACACACGAGCAGCATGTCGATTCCAGTGTCCCTTTGATTTCCGGAGTTTGCACCCGAAGCGCGCCGCAGGAACTGGCGGACTTCGGAACCGGGACACGAGGCAGCCAGGGGAGTATCGAATGTCGATCAGGTCTTTGCCGCTCATCATTTTCGCCTTCATCTTCTACAACGTCATCGTGCTGTTCGGTGACAGCGCCACGCCGGAGGCGATCCTGCGGCAGGAAATCTTCTCGCTGCCGTCTTTCCGTGGCGGTGAGAATTCGCCGAACTGGAGCTTCAACTGGGGCGACCTGATCATCGTCGTTACCTTGCTCTTGCTGTTTGTCGAAATCCTGAAAGCGACCTACACGTCGACCACCTCGTTGCTCGACCATGGTCTCTCGATGCTGGTTTTCATCGCCTGCCTCATCGAATTCCTGATGGTCGACGCCGCGTTCACCAGCGTCTTCTTCATTCTGATGCTGGCAACGTTGATCGACGTCGTCGCCGGATACACGATCGGCATCCGCGTCGCTCGCCGGGATATCGGCTTCGGCGGCATGGGCGGCGAGTAACGGCCCGCCGCGCCGAGAGATTACAAAGCATTCGATGGCCGGTTGCCGCGCGCAGCCGGCCATTTTTGTTGTTGCCCGTACACAAGAGAACCGAGCTTCTTTGGCCCGCCGGGCTTGGCCATACGGAATTCTTGCCGCAGTATGCCCGAAGAGGTCCGGTGATTCGCGCGTCCGGCCGGCTTATCCGCCCGTGCGTGCGGCAACCGCGTTCTCGCGTTGCGGCGTCGTTTTAGGCGGTGACGTGGGGGACAGCGGAACACCATGCCTGCCATCCAGGCCAGACTCCAGGACGAGAGCGGTTGTGCCGACGGAGCGGTTCCGTGCCGGCGCATGCTTGTGCTTTGCCGGATCGGTTCTGGGAACAGCGCCGGCGCCGCGCATGTCATCCGCGATTTGTCGCCGATGTTCTCGCACAGACTGTCGCCGGCGGAATGGCGTGCCGCCGCGAACCGCGAAATCGAAGCGCTCGTCGATATGGGGCTGGCCGAGATATCGCGGAACCGTCTGTCGTTGACAGAGCGCGGCATCCTCGCCGTTGAAGCTTACCTGGGCCGCAAGGGCGTTGCCGGTTCCTCCTGGAACGAAGTGCGCGACGGTTGGCTCGTCGCCAAGGGGCTCGGGCTCGATGCGCCCGGTCCGAAGCGGCTCAAGGCGCTGCTGAGCCCCGACGGGTTGCGCGCCGCGGTGCTTCAAAACAAGTACGGCCTCTCCGGGCCGGCCACACCTACGGTCGCGAAATTGCGCGCGCAGTTGGCCGTGCTCGCGCTGGAGCGCGCGTTCGGCAGCAAGATAAAGAACGGCCTGGGCGCCGGTTCGGGGTTCTCCGCCAAGGCGGGCCGGCTGCTCGCCGGACAGCTTTCCACCCGGCCGCGCGATCTGGGCTCCGATGCCCGCCTCGTCGCGGCGCTGGCCGCCGAAGCCGTCGACGCGCGCCAGACCGACGCCGACGCGTTGCGCACCGCGATTCTGCGGCGGCTCGTCGATGCCGATGACGCAGCGCCCGCGGTGCCGGATCGCGAGGAAGTCCCGTCCGCAAAGCGCCCTTCCGTCCGCCCCGTCGACGTTAAGCGCGCCGAGCCCCGTCAGCAGAATGCCGCCAACGATGCAGGCTTGCCGGGTGCCGCCGTGCCGCCTAATCGCCGCCCCGACCCCAAGGGCTTTGCCGCTGCGGTGCAAGCCGCCGCGCGGACCTGTGCGGAAGGCTGGGCGGGTAACCGCAAGGCGCTGATCTCGCGCGTCTGGGAAAAGATCGCCGCCGCCCACCCGGAGTGGCGCATCAGCGATGTCGAGTTCAAGGCAATGCTCGCGGAATGCCATCGCACCGGCTACCTGCGGCTCGCCACGGCCGACCTGAAGGATAAGGAACGGCAACAGGAAATCGAAGCATCCGCGATCAGCTACATGAACACGAAGTGGCACTTGATCCGCGTCGCCGAGACCGACTGAGAAGCGTCGGTCGGAGCTGTCCCGCCGCTGGCGTCGACATCTTGAGATTCCGACCTGACCGTTGAGAAGAGAAGCGTAAGGACCGAAGGACGTTATGGAAGCGCGTGCACAAGAGGCTCAGCCGCCCGAGGGACTGTCGGAAGCTTTCGAGCATTCGATAACCTGGGAAGACGATATCTGGCGCGCCGACCCCGTCGACGTGGACAGCGTGCATGCGAAGGCGCGTGATAAGTTCTCGACGCTGGTCACAACGGTCCGCGAGGGCGGCAGCGCGCCGGCCCGCATCCTGCTGTTCCACGGCCAATCCGGCGCCGGCAAGACGCATTTGATCCGTGCGCTGCGGACGCGTGCGCACCGCTCGCGCCAGGCCTATTTCGGCTACGCCCAGATGACGCCGGACGTGTCGAATTACGCCGATTACTTCCTGCGCCGCCTGATTCACTCGCTGGAAAAGCCGTACGATCCGGATGAAGGCGGCGAAAGCGGCCTGCGCCGGCTGACCGACCGGCTCATCGCGCATTGCCGTTCGGTCGATCCCGCCGATATCGAGACGCTGCGCGAGGCGGAGCTTTCCGGCGATGCCTTGGCCCGGCTCGTCCTGAAGATCGCCGACGAGATCGTCGCCGAACCGGGGTTTGCCGACTGCGAGCCCGACGTCAACATTGTGCGCGCGCTGCTCTACCTCCAGCGTCGCGATCCGCGCATCGACCAGCGTATCCGCCAGTACCTCTATGGACGGGTGCTGACATCTCTGGCCCACGAGGCTGTGGCCGCGCTCGATCCCAACGAGGGCGAGGGGCGCGCCTTCGAGATCATCGCCGCACTCGGCCAGTTGATGTGGATCGTCGACGGCGCCGTCATGGTTTTCTGCATCGACCAGGTCGAAGACCTTGTGAACTTCTCCGACCCCGAAGCGCGCTTCCAGAAGGCGGTCGGGGATCTCATGCAGATCACAAACCGCGTTCCCAGCGCGCTCGTGATCATCTCCTGCCTCGACGATTTCTATGACCGGGTACGCGAACCGCTCGCCCAGTCCTTCCGCGACCGCATCGAAAAATCCGGTCCCGTGCCGCTATACGAGAGCCGCACCGCCGAGGAAGCCCGCCAGATCATTGCCCGCCGTCTCGAGCATTATGCCGAGCAGTGCGGCGACGCGGTTTCCGTCGGCGACCCTAGCGCTTATTTCGGTCCGTCGTTCTTCGAGGAATTCGCGGGGCTTTCGACGCGTCGCCTCCTGGAACATGCCCAGGGCCGGTTGAACCGTATGACCGCGCCCGATCCGGAAGAAAACGATGCCGAAGGGTCCGGCTTCATCTCTGAGATCGCCAAAGCGCTGGGCGGCATGTGGGGCCCGTCGGAGGATACCGTCACCCCGCTCGCGCCGTCGGTTCCTGCGATCGATTACCGCGATCTTTGGGAACGCTTCCAGAGCCAGTCGGAGGCCGAAATGCCGTCCGACGACAACGAGCTGATGGATGCGCTCCAGGCGGCGCTGCCGCTGGCGGCCGAAGAATGGGACGGCGCCGTGATCGCGAGCGTCGAACGCGTCGAGATTGCCGACGACGTTCCCACCATCGACCTGACGTTGCGCCATGCCGCTTCTGGCCTGGATCAGCCGTCGCGCATCTTCCTGTGCAACCGGCCAACCCAGGGTGGCGGCTTGAAGCGGCAGCTTGAAAAAGTGCTGTCGGCCATGGCCGGTCCGCGCCAGTGCTTCATTCTGCGCGCCTCGGATTTCCCGCCGAACAAGAAGAACCAGACCGCGCAGGCATTCCGCAAATATCGCGATGCCGGCGGCCGTTCCCTGCTTGTGCCGATCCCCGAATGGGAGCGCATGATCATGGTGCGCGAGTTCTACGCCCATCACCGCAACGATCCCGGCTTCAAGCGTTGGTTTGCCAACACCAAGCTGCTTTCGAACGTGATCGCGGTTATTCAGCTCTTGAGGCTCGACCTGCTCGGGCGTCCGTTGCCTGCACCGACCGACGGTGTGAAGCCCCGCACGCGGCCGCTACTGCGAACCGTCAACGGCGGTCCTGACCAGGCGCACGGCGACGAAGCCCTCGGCGACTTGCCGGATGCCGGTATCCCTGCGCCGCTGGCGGCTCTCGATGAAATTGAAGCAGGGCTGGCCGGCCCATCGGCGGAGGCCCCCTGGGGCGCTGCCCCGGAAAACGGCTTCGTCGCCGAGGATCAGGATAGCGAACTCTTCGCCAGCTACGACGGCCCTTCGCCGTTCGACTCCTCCGATCCCGACGGCGGTCTCGGCGTAGGCCGCGAACTGACGGGCCAGGGCCGGCCGATCTCGCTCAAGACCTCGATCATGAAGCGCCACTGCGCCGTGCTCGGGGGCTCCGGCTCCGGTAAGACGACGCTGGCTTTGAGCCTGATCGAGCAGATGCTTCTCGAGGGCGTGCCGGCGATCCTGATCGACCGCAAGGGCGACCTGTGTTCGTATGCCAATCCCGATGTCTGGCGGACCATGGTCGACGAGGTCGCCGATCGTCACAACATGCGCGAGAAGCTCGCCGACGCGATCGACGTTGCCGTCTACACGCCCGGCCGTGCTTCGGGGCGTCCGATCTCGATCACGCTACTGCCCAACGGCATCGCCGAACTGCCCGAACATGAGCAGCAGCTTCTTGCAAACCTGTCCGCGGCGGCGCTCGGAGAGATGTTGCATCTCAAGAATTCCGCGACCCATCAAAAGCAGTCGGGGACCCTGTCGGTCGCCCTCAAAATTCTCGGCAGCCGGTCGACGGCCGAAGTGACGCTGGCCGATCTCATCATGCTGCTTGAGGACGAGGACCCGGAACTCACCGACCTCACCCAGCGCATGGACCCGTCGGGCAAGATCCGCCGCGACCTCGTTGCGCAACTCGACAGTCTCCGTCACCGCAACTCGGCGCTGTTCGATGGCGGCGGCGAACCGATGAGCATGGAGTCGTTCCTGGGCCTAGGCCCGTTCGCCCGCGCGGGACGCACGCGGCTGTCGATCATCTACACGGGCTTCCTCGGCGACAACGAGAACATCCTGTTCTGGGTCTCGCAGTTCCTCTCCGAAGCGCTGCGTTTCTGCCAGCGCAACCCGAACGACGAACTGCAGGCCATGGTCATGTTCGACGAGGCCGACCTTTACATCCCGGCGAATTCGAAACCGGCCACCGCAGAACCCTTGCAGAGCCTTCTCAAACGGGCGCGTTCGGCGGGTCTCGGTCTTATGCTCGCGACGCAGTCGCCGGGCGACCTCGACTACAAGAGCCGCGACCAGATCACGAGTTGGTTCATCGGCCGCGTTCGCGAAGACACGGCGCTACGCAAGCTCAAGGCCGCCTTCCAGAGCGAAAGTGGCCTGGACGCGGCAGCGGTTCTGCCGGGCCAGACGGTGGGCGAGTTCCACCTTGTTCAGGAAGGTCTCGTTCGGGCCCTCAAGGCGCAGCGCTCGCTTATCCAGGCGGAGCAGGTGCCGTTCGACCGCATCGAGCAGCTCGCCTGCGAGACGCGTGGCGCCGACGAAAAGCAACTGCCTCTGTTCGGCCGGCGCTGAGTGGGAAGCCAGATCTTCGGCCCGCCTTGCCGCGGGAGCCTGCGATCCGCGACGAAACCGCGACGGCAACAGCTTGATTCAACGAACGGCGCGGTTTTACACAGAAATGTTACCGGACCGCTCAATAATCAGGCAGCTCAACTTAGGTCGCTGAGTTTTCTAAGGTTTTTGGCGATCCAGGCGGTCTAATTAGGCAATTGCAGGTATTGTCCAGCCGGCGCTTTGTCCAGTTGGATATGACAGATATGCAAAAATTAAGGTTTCCAAGTCAGCAATTTAGATTATCGTGCCGGACAGCTTGCTGAGTAATTCGTCGTGAGGCGGTTTGTCGCAGCATGCGGGGCAAGAGTTAGTGCGGGGTCGTGATGGCGGCGAAGTCCTTCGTTATGGTGGTGTTGGCCACCTTAGCGGGGCCAGCTATCGGCATTGGGTTGTTTGTCTTGTTCAACAATCTGTAGCCGGGTTCTGGCCAGATCAAATCAATTCCAGAGAGCCTCGAAGGGTTCGCCGCTCTGCTTGGTCCGGCAATGCAGATCGCTAGATCTGTAAGGCCAAGCGTCGGTGCCGCTCGGTAAATCGGCGTACCTCCCACCGGCGCGGCCATTCTCTGCCATTTGAACGAGGCTCCCAAGTTCGCGGCTTGCTCTCCCCGGCTTCCCTCGATACACGCTCCTGTATGACCGACAACCGTGCCGTCGACGATTGTTTCGCGCCCACGGCGGAGCTGATGCCGCACGCCGAAGCCGTCACCTTGCTGAAAACCCGCTTGGCGCCCCTGGGCGAAACGGAGACCGTGCCTTTGGCAGAGGCGTGCGGGCGCATTCTGGCGCGCGCGGTCCATGCCGAACATCCCGTGCCGCGCCATACTAACGCGGCCGTCGACGGCTATGCGTTCGCCGCCGCCGACTCCGCCGGCGGCGATAACCGCCTTCCTCTGATCGACGCGCGCGCCGCCGCCGGGCACCCCTTGTCAGAGCCTGTGCCCCCCGGATCGGCGGTCCGCATCCTCACCGGTGCGGTCATGCCCGCGGGCGTCGATACGGTTGCGATGCAGGAAGACGTGTTTGTCGCTCACGCCGATGATGATGCGACGGGAGCGACGACGGTAACGCTTCCGGGCGGGCTCAAGCCCGGCGCCAACGTACGCCGCGCGGGCGAGGACGTCGCCGCCGGGGCTTGTCTGTTCGAGGCGGGCGACGTACTGCGGCCGCAGGACCTTGCCGCCCTGGCTTCCGTCGGTTGCGGAAGCGTGACCTGCACCCGGCGGGTTCGCGTCGGCGTGATCTCCACCGGCGACGAGG
The DNA here is from genome assembly GCA_965226995.1 of Filomicrobium sp. Taxonomy (GTDB): domain Bacteria; phylum Pseudomonadota; class Alphaproteobacteria; order Rhizobiales; family Hyphomicrobiaceae; genus Filomicrobium. The sequence goes on along the minus strand of CBDDFK010000003.1, from coordinate 41,858 downwards.
TGATCCGGGCCGGCGAACGCAAGATCGGCGACGGCGAGGTCTATGACGCCAACGCGCCGATGCTTTTGGCTCTGGCTCGTTTGACCGGTACCGAGGTCCACGATCTCGGGGTCTGGCCGGACCGCCGCGATGAAGTGATAGGCCGGCTCGAGGACGCCGCGCGCCAGTTCGATGTGCTGATCACCAGCGGCGGCGCCAGTCAGGGTGAGGAGGACCACGTGTCGGCCGCCCTCGATGCGCTCGGCTCTCGTCACTTCTGGCGCATCGCCGTGAAGCCGGGCCGCCCGATGATGTTCGGCCAGATCGGCAAATCGATGGTGGTCGGCCTGCCCGGCAATCCCGTCGCAGTCTTCGTTTGCTACCTGATGTACGTTCATCCGATGCTGCGCCGCCTGGCCGGCGGGGCCTGGCCAGAGCCGCGCCGCTACGCGTTGCCGGCGGCCTTCGAGTGGCCGAAGCGCAAGATCGGGCGCCGCGAATTCTGGCGCGCGAGCCTTCGCGAAGGGCCCGACGGGCTCGTTGTCGAGAAGTTCATGCGCGACGGCTCGGGCTTGATCAGCGGGTTGCGGGCCGCCGATGGGCTGGTCGAGGTCGCCGAGGACGTTCCCGCGGTTATGCCCGGCGATCTCGTCTCGTTCATTCCGTTTTCGGAATTCGGCATCCTCTGATTACCGTCGGCCCTTATACCTTGCCTGCATCCTCACTCCCGCGTCGACCAGTGCGGATCCATGCGCGCCTGAAGCAAGGGAAAGCTTGCGAACGCGAGTTGTCCGATGAGGCCCAGTAGGTTGGCGGCTTCCCGATAGCGCAACAGGAAGCCGGCCATATCCGTTCCGTCCATAAGGTACGAAAGCAGGAACTCCGCGAGCATCAGCGTGCCGAAGGCCACCGCGCCCATCGCGATGCGCGCGTTGCTTCGCGCTGGAACCGACCAGCGGCGGACCGCCCATCGCGAGGCAAACCATGCGACCGCGAGAATCAACGGAAGCTCGAGCGTGACGGCGGCGAAGTCGCCGAGGCCGGGCTCGATCACCAAAACCCGCGCGATGCCGAAGACGAATCCGGCGCCGAAAACGATCGCGAAATAAACAAGGCCGGCGGTAACGTTGGCGAGCACGGCTTGCAGTTCCTTGCGCTCGGGCTTCGCGGCCGCCGGGGTCGACCAATTCTATTCCCTTTCAGGATTAGGCTGAACCACCCGCTCCCCCGCCCGGCCGCCCAAATAAGATACTCCCATGGGCGGCCGGGCGGGGAAGCGGGCTGGCGATGTGATTCCGCGTAATGCGGAAATGATCTAATGCGCCAGCAGCACCGGGACGTTCTGCCGCTCGAGAACCTCGCGCGTGAGGCTGCCGAACAGTGCCGACGTGAACGTGCCGCGCCCGTAGGCCCCCATGACCAGAACATCCGGGTCGTGCGCGGCGCAATAGTCCAGCATCGACTTCGAAAGCGAAGCCGACTTGGTGTCGAGAACGACTTCCTTGGCCGTAACGCCATGCCGCTGCAGATGGATAATGATATCGAGACCCGGCATGCGGGAGACCGCATCCGACGAGGTGGCATGGTCGGTAAGCAGAACGTCGAGCGACTTCTTCGTTTCCAGGATCTGCATGGCGTCCGTCAAAGCGCGCGCCGCGAAGCGGCTGCCATCCCAGGCGACGGCTGCATGCTCCTTGAAATCGCGGACGGTGTAGTCTTTCGGTACGATCAGCACCGGCTTGCCCGCGCGCAACAGCAGCTCCTTCGGATCGACGGTGCGATGGCGCTCGGGGTGGAAGACAGACTCGAACTGGCCGATCAGCAGGAGGTCATAGAAGCGGGCCGCGCGGGCGATCATGATGTCGGGCTGGCCGCTTTCGACAAGCCATCCGACCTCACCCTGAAACCCGCATTCCTTAACCTTCGCGTCGAACTTTGCCTTGATGGCCGACGACGCCTCGTCCTGCGCCTCCTGCATTCCCTTGAGAACATCGTCCGGCATCCAGCGCCGCACGTGGCTGTCGAACTTCGGCGGCGTGTTGACCTTGATGCCGGTGACCATGGCACCGTACTTGGTGCCCATGCGCAGGGCGAATTCAAGCGCCTTGTCGGCAGCTTCGTTGCCGTCGTAGGCGACGAGAAGATCCTTGATGGCCATTGCCTTGTTCCTCCGCAGATGGCCCGCGAATTCCCGCGGGCCTTGTCTTCTTGCTTGTTGCGATGTTCTCGTTCGTCGCGGCCAACTGCGCGGATGACTTGGGTCATCCTGTCGCGGCCCCGGCTGCTGGCATACCACATACCAAAAGCGGTCCGCCAATCACGAAAAGAGTCTGCCCGAGGTCATTCGATAAGAAATTGATCGGAAGCAAGGCGGACGCGGCCGCCGTGGAATCCGCCAACTATCGCGAAACCCAGTCGCAAAGCCTCTGCATGAACGCCAGGCATTTCACCAGTTCATCTTCCGCGATCCACTCGTTGGCGGTGTGCGCCTGATCGATATGCCCCGGTCCGCACACCACCGTATCCGGCCCGGCCGACTGGAACAGCCCCGCCTCAGTGGCGTAGGACACGGCGGCGGTATCGTTACGGCCGGTCAGTTGCCGTGCCAGAGCGACAGCGGACGATCCCCTGCGGGCGCCGAACGGGGGAACGTAATTGACAAGCGTGATGGCGATGTCGGCCTCGGGCGCGATTTCGCGCATTCCAGGAAGCAGCGTGTCTTGAGCGAAACGGCTCAGGCGCCCCTCGATGGCGGCGATGTCGAGCCCCGGTAGCGTGCGGACTTCGAAGCGAAAATTGCACGTCGGCGGAATGATATTCGTGGCTGTCCCGCCCGAAATTCCGGTCACCTGGAGCGTCGAGTAAGGCGGCGTGAAGCGCTCGTCGCGGCTCGTTTGCTTCAGGTCGTCGGCAATTCTCGAAAGTTCGCCCACCAGGCTTGCGGCGGCCTCGACGGCGTTAACGCCCAGGTGGGCCATGCTCGAATGGCCCGCCCGGCCCGTGACGTCGACTTCCCAGCGTGCCGGCCCCTTGTGCGCGTCAACCACGCCCATGCCTGTCGGCTCCCCGACAAACACGATCTCGGGCAGCGGCAGGTCGGCGCCGAGCCGTTCGATCATCGGGCGAACGCCGATACAACCGATCTCCTCGTCATAGGAGAAGAAAAGATGGACCGGCCGTTTCAAGGGGGCCGCGCGGAACCGAGAGACCGATGCGAGCATGCAGGCCAGGTAGCCCTTCATGTCGGTCGTGCCGCGTCCGTAAAGCCGCCCGCCGCGGCGCGTCAGCTCGAAGGGATCCGTCTCCCAATCCTGGCCGGTTACCGGAACGACATCGGTGTGCCCTGAGAGCCCGATACCGCCGCTTGCCTCGGCCGGTCCGATCGTCGCGCAAAGGTTGATCTTGTCGCCGCTGGCGTCCGGCAGCCGGATGGCCTCGATGCCTTGCGCCGCCAGGAATTGCGCGACGTAATCGATAAGCGGCGCGTTCGATTTGTGGCTCGTGGTGTCGAACCCGACAAGCCGCTCCAGGATGTCGATGGTTATCGAAAGGTCGTCGGCGCTCATTGTCTGAGATGCCTCGCGGGGGGCCGGGCGTCAGTTGAGGGTCGGCGTGGAAAACGGGCTGTCGAGCGAGAAGGCAGGGATCGCGACGTCGAACATGCGGCCCTCGGCATCGACCATCTGGTAGCTGCCGACCATGATTCCCGATGGCGTTCGAAGCGGGCAGCCCGAAGTGTACGTGAAGGTATCGCCGGGTTCGATGCGCGGTGTCAGGCCGACGACACCGGGACCCCGCACCTCCTCGCGATGGCCCTGCGCGTCGGTAATCTGCCAGAACCGCGAGCGCAGTTCGACGGCGCTGTCGCCCTGGTTGGAAATCTCGACCGTGTAGGCCCAGAAGAAATAGCTCTCGTCGGGTGACGACTGCTCTTCCTGGTAGTCAGGCTCGACTCGCACGCGTATGCGCTCGGTGACGGCTTCGTACATATGTTTCTGCTTTCCAGGCGGCGGATCGTCGTTGGGCCGGCGTGCCCGCATTGCGCAGGGCGCGTCTAATACGCAACAAGAGGGCGGAGCGGGCTGTGCGCAGCTTGGCCGGGCGTCGCGCAGTCTACGCGGGAAGCGGCACTGGTCAACCGCCCGTATTCGGAGCTTGGATGCGATGGTTATCCGACTTGCCGTTCGGCCGATCAATGGGCGCGGGACGCGCCGGTGCCGGGGGCGGCCCCCCGGCGTCAACCCAATCGCGCGGCGGCCAGCGCGCCGTCCATGTCGGCCTTCAGGTCGCCGGCGTCTTCCAGACCGATCGATAGCCGGATCATGCCGTCGGAGATGCCCAGTTCGGCGCGCGCCTCGGGCTTGAGCCTTTGGTGCGTCGTCGTCGCCGGATGCGTGGCGAGGCTCTTGGCGTCTCCAAGGTTGTTGGAAATCCGCACGATCTTCAGCGCGTTGAGGAACCTGAAAGCCTCCGCTTTTCCGCCCTCCAGTTCCACGGTCACGACTTGCCCGCAGCCGGTCATCTGCCGGCGTGCGATGTCGGCTTGCGGATGGTCGTCGCGCCCGGGGAACAGGACCTTGCGCACGCCGGGTGCCGCCGCGAGATGGTCGGCCACGGCCCGCGCGTTCTCGCATTGCGCCTTCACCCTGAGCGGCAGCGTTTCGAGGCCCTTGAGGAGAACCCAGGCGTTGAAGGGGCTCATCGACGGGCCGGTCTGGCGCAGGAAAACCTGTAGATGGTCGTCGAGAAACTTCTGCGACGCCAAGACGGCGCCACCCAGGCAGCGGCCCTGGCCGTCGATGTGCTTTGTCGCCGAGTAGATGACGACATCGGCGCCGTAGTCCAACGGGCGCTGCAGCATCGGCGTGGCGAACACGTTGTCGACGAAGACCAGCGCGCCGGCCTCATGCGCGATGCGGCTGACGGCGGCGATATCCACGAGGTCGAGTGTCGGGTTGGCCGGCGTCTCGAAGAATATCGCCTTGGTGTTGGGCTGCATCGCCGCCTGCCACGCGCCGATATCGGTACCGTCGATCAGTGTGGCGGCGATCCCGAAGCGCGGACACAAGTCCTCGACGACGTAGCGGCAGGAGCCGAAGAGCGCCCGCGCGGCGACAACGTGATCGCCCGCCGACAGGTAGCTCATCAAAGCAGCCGTCACGGCTGCCATGCCCGTCGCGGTGGCGCGGCAGGTTTCAGCGCCCTCCAGGAGCCGGAGACGCTCTTCGAACATCGAAACGGTTGGGTTGGCAAAGCGGGAATACTGGTAGCCGGGCTCTTCGTTCTTGAAGCGCGCCTCCGCCTGTTCGGCGGTCTCGTAGACGTAGCCCTGCGTCAGGAACAGCGCTTCGGAGGTCTCGCCGAATTGGGAGCGCAGCGTGCCGCCGTGCACCAGCCGGGTCGCGGGTGCCCAGTGGGCGGCGGGATCAAGGGGGGTGTCCGGCGTGTCGGTCATGTCGCGCGCATCCTTCTCTCGACGAGCCCCGGGTGCATGGCACGCGGGTAAAGCCGGCAATCATCAAGCCGGGCGCCACCGTTAGCTTTACGGAAAGCCTTATGGGTCGAGCGGAGCGCGCGGCCTTTTAGCGAGTTGTTTTGCGTGGCTGCAAGCCGGCCAGCCAAATCACCACGGGAATAATCTTCAGGGGACTACAGGCAACGGGGGCTTGGCGTCAAGAAGCGGTTGGTCTAGGGCCATGGGCATGGGACCGACACATGCAGGATAATCCGGCCAGTCCAGCGATGACCGCCGCTCTGTCAGAAGCCAAAGATGAAGGCGCGCTCTCAGGCGGCGTTTTCCCCGTCCAGGCGATTGAAGCCTTGGTGGCGGAAGGTGGCGTGCGGCTGGAAACGCCGCTCGCCGACGGCCAGCTCCAGCCCGCCAGCCTCGACTTGCGGCTGGGCCCGGTGGCGTACCGGGTCCGTGCCAGTTTCCTCCCCGGCCCCGGTGTCGACGTGGCCACCCGCCTTGAAGAGGTCAGGCTTCACACGATCGACCTGACGGAAAGCGCGGTCCTGGAGACCGGCTGCGTTTACGTTGTCCCTTTGCAGGAATCGCTGGTCCTTCCCACCGGCGTCTCGGCGTCCGCCAATCCGAAGAGCTCGACGGGCCGCCTCGACGTTTTCACGCGGGTCATCGCGGATGGCACGACGGCCTTCGACCAGATTCCGGAGGGTTACCGCGGACCGCTCTATGCGGAGATCTGCCCGCAGACCTTCCCGATTGTCGTGCGCGCCGGCTCGCGCCTGTCGCAGATCCGGTTTCGTAGCGGAACGCCCCAGTTGGACGACGCTACCCTTGGCGAATTGCATGCGGCTCAGCGGCTGGTCGATAGCGAGGCGGTGGACATCCTCGGCGGCCTGGCGCTCTCGGTCGATTTGCAGGGCGCGGGCGATGGGCCGATCGGCTTCCGGGCGAAGCGCCACTCCGGCGTCGTCGACGTCGACAAGCCTGGCGCCTGCGCGGTGCTCGACTATTGGGAACCGATCGATCTGCGCGGCGCTCGCCGTCTGATCCTCGATCCCGACCAGTTCTACATCCTGGCCTCCAAGGAAGCCGTGCACGTGCCGCCGCTCTACGCTGCCGAGATGATGCCCTTCAACCCGTTGGTGGGCGAGTTCCGCGTCCACTACGCGGGCTTCATGGACCCGGGCTTCGGCCACGCGCCCGCCGGCGGCGCGGGCTCCCGCGTGGTGCTTGAGGTGCGCAGTCACACGGTGCCCTTTATTCTGGAGGACGGTCAGATTATCGGCCGGCTGATTTACGAGCGGCTGTCGCAGACTCCGCGCCTGCTCTACGGCCGCGATATCAAATCGAATTACCAGGCGCAGGGGCTCAAGCTTTCGAAGCATTTTGCCTGAAAGCGCTGGCGGCGAGGCAAAGGAACTGGACGGCCCGTCCGGTCGAGGGATCGACGAGGGAAAGGGCAAAAGGGGGGAAGATGGCACGCTTCGGCTTCATGGCGCTGCTCGCCACCGGCTTGTTGCTCGCTGGATGCGCCGCAGGCGGGCTCGAAATCGCGGACAACCGCTCGTGCCCGCAGCTCAAGGCCGACAGCGTCAACGACGCACTCGATTTTCGCGGCAAGAGCCCCCTCCACGCGCTATTCATCGATCAATACGGCGAAAAGGGCGTGTCCGTCCGTTTGGAGCGGCAGGCGGCACGCCAGAACGTTCCGCAAGGTTCGAGCGGCAAGGTCATCGCCTGGGGGGCCGAACAGGTCTGCCGCAAGAGCCATCCCGCCGAAGCCTGCGCACGGGTCGCCGGCGAATACGCTGCCTACGAGGACCGCGCCGTCGCCCGGAGGCTGGCCCGCGTCCGGCTCAAATGCGCGACCGACGAGACGCTGCGCGCGCAGCTCCTGAAACCCGGCTCCCGCTGAATCTCGCCACGTTCACGCTCGCTCAACGGCTGACCGGTAGCTTGGTCGGGCTGGCGCTGTCGCGCGCCTGGCCGGTTGTGGCGCGTCCGCCGCTGCCGATCGTGTCCCTGTGCCCGTTGAGTATTGCGTATGACCGTCCCCGCTCCGGCAGCCGTTCTGCCCCCGGCCCCTGCCGCCGCCCTTGAAGTCTCCGGCCTCCGCAAATCCTTCGATGCGCCTGCCGTCGACGGCCTCTCCCTGAAGGTGCGTGGCGGGGAGTTCTACGCTCTCCTTGGCCCCAACGGCGCGGGCAAGACGACAACGCTGCGCATGGTCGCGAGCCTTTTGGAGCCCGATGCCGGCGAAATCGCCATTTGCGGCATCGATACCGCCAAGGATCCGCTGGCCGCAAAACGTGTCCTGGCCTGGGTGCCGGACGAGCCGCTTATCTACGACAAGCTGACCCCCATCGAATATCTGGAATTCGTCTCCGGCTTGTGGAGCATGCCGGCCGACATCGCGCGCATGAAGGCCGATCAGCTTCTCGATGCCCTCGGCCTGGATCAGCACACCAACACGCGCTGTCAGGGCTTCTCCAAGGGCATGCGTCAGAAGGTGGCGCTGGCCGGCGCGCTGATCCACGAACCGCGCCTCATCATCCTCGACGAGCCGTTGACGGGCCTCGACGCCGGTTCGGCCCGGCAGGTGAAAAGCGTGCTGCGCGACCTCGTCGCCCAGGGCGTCACCGTCATCATGACGACCCACATCCTCGAGGTCGCCGAACGCATGGCCGACCGCATCGGCATTATCGCGCGCGGACGCCTGATCGCCGAAGGAACGCTGGCCGAGCTTCAGGAGACGGCAGGCGATGCCGGTACGACCTTGGAGGATATCTTCCTCGGCATCGTCAACGGCGCGGCGCCCGAAGCCGCGGACGGCACGGACGCGATTGTCGCCGTGGCAAACGGCGCGGCACCGGCTCATGGAGCAGCGGCATGAGCGCTCCGGCATACGGAATGCTTGGCGGCCTTGCGGCGGGCTACGACCATGAAAAGTCCGCTGCGCGCCTGCGTTCGCTGCGTTGGTTCGCCCGCCATGAGATGACGCTCGCCTGGCGCGACTGGGTGCAGCTCATGTCCGGCGGCCGTCGCCTGACGGACCGCGCGGTCTTCATCGGCATGGCGCTGTTCGCGGTCGGCCTGCATGCGGTGGCCTATGCGCTGCTCGCGCCGCAGTTTGCCGTTGCCGATCGTCTCGGCCTCCCCACCCTTGTCGTTCTCACGGCCGCGCTGGCACTGGTCTTCACCATGATGCTGTCCCAGGCCATGGAACAGGTGACCCGCGCCTTCTACGCCCGCGACGACCTGGATCTGATTCTGTCCTCCCCAGCCCCCTCGCAGGACCTCTTCGCCGTACGCATCGCGCTGATGGCGTTGACGACGGCGGCGATGTCAGGGCTGATGGTTGCCCCGTTCGTCAACGTCGCCGCCTGGCTGGGCGGGCCGTCCTGGCTCGCGGGCTATATCATTGTCATGGCCGTCTCGGCACTGGCGACCGGTGCGGCCGTCCTCATCACGCTGGCGTTGTTTCGCTGGGTCGGCGCGAAGCGCACCCGCCTCGTCTCGCAGATCGCCGCCGCGGTGGTCGGGGCTTCCTTCCTGATCGGCCTGCAGGTCGTTGCCATCATCGCATACGGATCGATGTCGCGCTGGACGCTCCTCACTTCCGGCGACCTTATCGCCGCCGCGCCCGGCCTGGAGAGCTGGTTGTGGCTTCCGGCCAGGGCCGTCACAGGCGAGCCCTTGCCGCTCATGGCCGTCACCCTGGCGTCTATAGCCTTCTTCGTCTTCGCGACCCTGCGGGGCGCCGATAGCTTCCGCGATATCGTGGTTCGGGCGCTGGCCGTGCCGGAACACAGCGGTACGGAAAAAGCTGCCAGCCGGTCGGCATTTCGCCAGGTGACACCCCGGCAAGCGCTGATGCGCAAGGAGTTGATGCTGCTCGCCCGCGATCCCTGGCTGCTGTCGCAGACGTTGATGCAGATCCTCTATCTCCTGCCGCCGGCCCTGATGCTCTGGGTGAACTTCGGCCACGAGACCAGCATCGCCGCGATTATCGCGCCGGTGATCGTCATGGCCGTGGGCCAGCTCGCGGGAGGCCTGGCTTGGCTGACGCTATCGGGCGAAGACGCGCCCGATCTCGTCGCCTCCGCGCCGGTTTCCGCTTCGCTGCGGGTCATGGCGAAGGTACAGGCCGTCTTGATGATCGTCTCGGCGTTGATCCTGCCGCTGGTCGCCGCGCTCGCGCTGGTGTCGCTATGGGGGGCGGGGGTGACGCTCGCCTCGGCCCTGCTGGCTGCCGCCTCCGCGATCCTCATCCAGTTCTGGTTCCGCGCCCAGGCGAAGCGCTCCAACTTCCGCCGACGACAGGTGGCCTCGAAGGCCTCGACCTTCGCTGAAGCCTTCGCCTCCATATCCTGTGCGGGCTTCGCGGGGCTTGCCGCTGCCGGTCATCCCGGCGCCGTTGTGGCCTTGGTCTTTGTCGGTATCGTCCTGGGAATCGCGGCCGCCATCAGGCCGCGGCAGGCCTGACAACCCGGTGCACCCTGCTATGGCGGGACGAGAAAAGAAAACGGCGCGGGTCCTGAAACCCGCGCCGCTTCATTAATGCGGACAAAGTTGCCGCGCGCCGTCAGCCGTGCTTCTGGGCGCTGGCTTCGCGCACGTCCTCGAGCGTCTTGAGCCCCGTGGTCGGCGCCGAGACGAGGACGGCCATGTTGCCGGGCTTGTGCTCGTTGTTCCACATGCGCATGTGCGCCTTGGGGATCTGGGCCCACGGGAAGACTTCCGACATGCACGGATCGATGCGCCGCTCGACTACGAGCTTGTTGGCCTGCGAAGCCTGCATCAGGTTCGCGAAGTGCGAGCCCTGCACGCGCTTCTGGTGCATCCACAGATAACGGGCGTCCATCGTCAGGTTGAAGCCGGTGGTGCCGGCGCAGATGACGACCATCCCGCCGCGCTTCACGACGAGAACGGAGACCGGGAACGTCGCTTCGCCGGGGTGCTCGAACACCATGTCGACGTTCACGCCCTTGCCGGTGACATTCCAGATCGCCTTGCCGAACTGGCGGGCTTCCTTGAGCCAGTCGTTGAACTCCGGCGAGTTGACCTTCGGAAGCTGACCCCAGCAATTGAAGTCTTTCCGGTTGATCACGCCTTTGGCGCCGAGCTGCATGACGAAGTCGCGCTTGTCATCTTCCGAAACAACGCCGATGGCGTTGGCGCCGGTCGTCGCGCAAAGCTGGATGGCGAACGAGCCCAGGCCGCCGGAAGCGCCCCAGACGAGGACGTTCTGGCCCGGCTTGAGGATGTTAGGACGATGCCCGAAGAGCATGCGGTAGGCCGTCGCGAGCGTCAGGGTATAGCAGGCGCTCTCTTCCCAGGTCAGGTGCTTGGGCCGCTCGAGAAGCTGCCGGTCCTGAACGCGTGCGAACTGGCCGAACGAGCCGTCGGGCGTCTCGTAGCCCCAGATCCGCTGCGACTGCGAGAACATCGGGTCGCCGCCGTTGCATTCCTCGTCGTCGCCGTCGTCCTGGTTGCAGTGGATCACGACTTCGTCGCCCACCTTCCAGCGCTTCACCTTGGAGCCGACCGCCCAAACGATGCCGGACGCATCGGAGCCGGCGACGTGGAAATCGTGCTTGTGCACGTTGAACATCGACACCGGCGTGCCGAGCGAAGCCCAGATGCCGTTGTAGTTGACGCCGGCGGCCATGACGAGAACCAGCACTTCGTGGCTGTCGAGTTCCCAAGTCGGTACCACCTCGACCTGCATTGCCTGGTCCGGCGGGCCTTCGCGATCCTGGCGGATGGCCCAGGCATACATATTCTTGGGCACATGACCCAGCGGCGGGATCTCGCCGATCTCATATAGATCCTTTGTCGGGGCGACCACGGCCGGTGCACCGTTCTCGTTGGCTACTTCGGTTTTGGCGGCGGCGCCTTCACTCGACATGGTTCTGAATGTCTCCCTGCGGCTTCGGATATTCGTCGGGTTGTTGCAGTGCGCCAAATAGAACCTGATGTCGATCCTGTGGCAAGTGCCATTTAGCACCACCCCCAGCCCCCGGCTTTGACTTTACGTGAAGTTAACGCGGGTCGGAATACAGTCGAGCGTTACGCAAGTACCGTAGAGCCAAGTAAAAGTCGGCTACCTTCAGGGGGGCAAACTGTGAGCAGCAGCTTCATGACGACGATCTATCAGATCGTTCTGGTCGATGACACGACCTTCTATATCGTCGTTATCCTCGCGCTACTGACAGCGGTTGCTTTCCGCGAGGCGATGGACGGCGCCACCCTGACGGCCATGGCGTTCTTCCCGCTGTTCATCTTCGCCGGCCTCGTCGCCGAATGGGCCTTCCTGCGCCTGAAATTCTTCGTCTCCGGCGATCCGAACGTGAACACCGTTTTTTCCTCGATTTGCGGGATAGCGGTGATGCTCCTCATTCTCCTTCTGCTCAAGCGCTTCACGATTGCGCTCGCCGACGCCATCCACCGCCGTACCTGATCTGGGCGACGCGGGCGCGAAGGACCCCAGGTTTCCAAGTCTGGTCCATAGGTTCCGTTTGCGCATCGCAGCATCGCCGCTATAGACTTCGCGCTCGTATTCGGGCCCGAAGATCAACAAGCGAAGAGCGGTGAAGATGAGCGAAGGACAAAAGACGGCAGCCGTCCCAGCGGAGCGCGACCGCCCCTGGATTTTCCGCACCTACGCGGGCCATTCCACCGCTCAGAAATCGAACGAGCTCTATCGCAAGAACCTGTCGAAGGGGCAGACGGGCCTCTCCATCGCCTTCGACCTGCCGACTCAGACGGGTTACGACAGCGACCATGAACTCGCCCGCGGCGAAGTTGGCAAGGTGGGTGTACCGGTCAGCCATCTGGGCGACATGCGCACGCTGCTCGACGGCATTCCGCTCGATCAGATGAACACGTCGATGACGATCAACGCCAGCGCCGCGTGGCTGTGGTCGCTTTACATAGCCTTCGCCGATGAGCAGGGCGCCCCGCGCGACAAGCTGACCGGCACCATCCAGAACGACATCATCAAGGAATATCTCTCGCGCGGCACCTACGTCTTCCCGCCGGAGCCCTCGCTGCGGCTCATCAAGGACACCATCGTCTTCGGCTACAAGGAAGTGCCGAAGTGGAACCCCACCAACGTCTGCTCCTACCACCTGCAGGAAGCCGGCGCGACGCCGGTGCAGGAACTCGCCTTCGCGCTCGCGACCGGCGTCGCCGTGCTCGACACCGTGAAAGCATCCGGTCAGGTGGCGGACGAGGATTTCGGCCGCGTCGTCGGCCGCGTCTCGTTCTTCGTCAACGCCGGCCTGAACTTCGTGACCGAGATTGCCAAGATGCGTGCGTTCACGGAACTCTGGGACGAGATTACCAAGGAGCGCTACGGCGTCTCGGAAGAGAAGTTCCGCCGCTTCCGCTATGGCGTGCAGGTAAACTCGCTCGGCCTCACCGAGCAGCAGCCCGAGAATAACGTCTACCGCATCCTGATTTCGATGCTGGCCGTGACGCTTTCCAAGAACGCCCGCGCCCGCGCCGTGCAGCTTCCCGCCTGGAACGAGGCTTTGGGCCTGCCGCGTCCCTGGGACCAGCAGTGGTCCTTGCGCATGCAGCAGATCCTCGCCTACGAGACCGACCTTCTGGCCTATGGCGACATCTTCGACGGCTCGAAGGAAATGGAAGCCAAGGTGGAGAGCCTCAAGGAAGAGGCCCGCGCCGAGCTGGCGGCCATCGACAAGATGGGCGGGGCGGTCGCCTGCATCGATTACATGAAGCGCAAGCTGGTCGAGAGCAATTCGGAGCGCCTTGCCCGCATCGAAACGGGCGAGCAGGCGGTCGTCGGCGTCAACAAGTACATCGAGACTGAGGAATCGCCATTGTCGGCGGGCGAGGGCGCGATCCAGGTCGTCGATCCGGAAGTGGAAGCCGAGCAGGTCGAAAAGCTCAAGGCCTGGCGCGCCGAACGCGACGACGCGGCCGCGAAGGCCGCGCTCGCCGATCTCGAAGCCGCCGCCAAGGAAGGCCGCAACGTCATGGAGCCGTCGATCGCCTGCGCCAAGGCCGGCGTCACCACCGGCGAATGGGGCGGCCTGCTGCGCCAGATCTTCGGCGACTACCGCGCGCCGACCGGCGTCTCGCAGTCCGGCCGCGTCACCGATGGGGGCCGCATCGAGGAAGTCCGCACGAGCGTCGAAGCGCTTTCCGACCGCCTCGGCCGCCGCCTCAAATTCCTGGTCGGCAAGCCCGGCCTCGATGGCCACTCGAACGGTGCCGAGCAGATCGCGGTCCGCGCGCGCGATTGTGGCATGGAAGTCGTCTACGAAGGCATCCGCCTCACGCCGGCGCAGATCGTCCGCGCGGCCGTCGACGAGTCGGTGCATGTCATCGGCCTGTCCATCCTGTCGGGCAGTCACGTGCCACTGGTGAAAGAAGTGCTGGAGAAGATGCGCGCCGAGGGCATTGGCGATGTACCGCTCATCGTCGGCGGCATCATCCCGCCCGACGACGCCGCAAAGCTGAAAGCGATGGGCGTCGCGGCGGTCTACACGCCGAAGGACTTCCAGCTGAACGACATCATGGCCGACATCGTGAAGCTGGTGGACGGCTGCGCCGAGGCGGCTTGAGGATGGCTGTCCAGCGGGAGACGGAGACGAGAGATGTTTCTCGACGGATCACGAATCGACTAATTGCAGAAATTCTGTCTGAGCCGATTCTAGACAACGCGCTCAGGGGCCTTTGGTGTGAATTCATGGTCGCTGAAGCGCTGGGTGACGAGTGTTCAGCGGTCGGTGTTGGATGGAACGCCTGGGACCTTCAGATAGGACCAAGCGAAGCTGATTTCCCTGATAGAATTCGGATACAGGTCAAGAACTCGGCCCGTCTTCAGCTTTGGGAGCAATCACGCCCCTCCGATTGTCAGTTTGGTCTGAAATGGAGAAAGCGTCCAAGTTACTTTGATCGAGACTTTTCAAATGTGCCGTGTGAGGCGGAAGGGTTCATGTCTGATCTATTCATACTCTGCTACCATCCACATGTAGACCGCTCGAAAGCTAACCAACGCGATCCAGAACAGTGGCTCTTTTATTTGCTGCCTGTCGCAGGCCCCAATCCCGGGGTGACCGCCAGCGAGTTGGAGTGGATGAAAGAGAAGCTTTCGAATTCCTCGCGCCCCGCTACGACTATTCGGAAGCCCAATACCCTGGAAAGGGGCATTCGCGGCCGTCCGCCAATAGCACCGATCGGCTATGGAGAGTTATCGTGTGCGCATATCAGAGCGACGTTAGGAATCGAAAGTTTTGGGAGTCGACAGTCTGGATCAACTGTCTGAAGCGCGGTCGGCGACTCTCCGCATCACCCCCTCCGCCAGGCGCTCCAGATGGCGATATCGAGGCCGAGGCGTTCGCGCGCGACCCAGTACTGCATGAACGCCGTCACAGTGAGCGCCACCGATGTCGCTGTCGCCGCGCCGACGATGCCAAGCCACGGCACCAGTGCGAAGTTCAAGGCGATGTTGAGAACCGCCGCGATCACCAGGACGACCGCGCAGGCGCGCTGCTGGCCCAGCATGTTGAGAAGATACTCGCTAGGCCCCATCGCCGAGCGGAACAGGAAGCCTGCCACCAGGATCGCCATCACCGGATAGCCTTCCAGGAACGCCGGCCCGAACAGCGACAACAGCGGCCGGCCGAGCGCCAGGATCACCACGGCCGCCGCCAGCGACGGCCAGAAGGTCCACTTCACCGCGTCCTTGACGAAGGCCTCGAGCCCCTCCCGGTCGCCGCGCGCGTTGAGCGCGGAGAAGCGGTTGGCGACCGCGCTCCCCACCGCGTAGTGGACGAACATGATGAGGCTCATGGTCTTGGCGGCGGCGAAGTAGATGCCCACCGACTCCGGCGATAGGAACGTCGAGACGATCAGGACGTCGGCATTCTGCAGGGCGAGTTCACAGGCGGTGATCGCCAGAAGCGGCATGGCGGTGGCGAACCACAGCTTCCAGTCGTAGGCGCGCGGACCGGCCGGAACCGTCTTGCGCATCTTGATCTGGCACAGCGTGAACTGCAGGAGGACGGTGCTCCAGACGGCGAAGATGGCGGCATAGGCAGCGGTGACGCCGGTCATCGGCCAGCCCAGTTCGTGGGCGGCCCACATCGCGCCAAGAACCATAAGCGGGCGCAGAACATAGGGCGGCACCAGGGCCACGCCGATCCAGGCCTGCCCGCGACCCACCCCGTCGAGTACATCGCCGATGGCGAAGATCGGGATGCAGATAAGCGCGAGGTAGAGCGGCAGCACGTGATAGTCGGCGACGTAAGGCTCGAACAGCCAAAGCCCCAGCCATCCAAGCGCGGCGACCGCGGTGCCGACGGCAAAAGCGGCCACCTGACCGCCCGCGAAGATGCCGCGGAACAGATCGAGTTCTCCGCGCTCGCGGTATTCCGGCAGCATCCGGATGGAGACCATGTTGAGCCCGACGCCCGAGAGACCGCCGAGCACCAGGATCCAAGTCCAGATGAAAACGTAGATGCCGTATTCGAAGCCGCCCATCCAGCGTGCCAGAACCACCTGCATCAGGTAGAGGACGGCCGCGCTGGCAACGCGCACGGCAAAAGCCAACAGTGCGTTGCGCTGGGCGAGCGCGCGCTCGTCCGCGCCGGCAATCACACTGCGTGCCAGGCCGAGACCGCGCTCCGTGCCGAGGCGAATAAGGCCGACGGCCCGGGCGGACAATCCGCGCGTGGCGCCCGGCCTATCGCTCAGCATGGCCGATATCGGTTCGGCGTTTTCGCTGTGAGGCACTGTGGCATCCTTCATCGATTCTGTTCCGGCGCCTCAATCGGTAACGTCGATCCCGATCCGTGCGCAGCGCATAAGTGTCATGGCCGAAGCGCCTTGCTGGAGGGACGGCCCCGGCTTCAATGCTTTGGCCGGCGCAAGCAGGCACCGCTTGCAGGAGCGGCTCTAAGCGCGCGCGCCGCGATAAGCCGCGTCTAAACGCGAAAAAGGTTATCGCGCGTCCGGTCTCGCTCCCGCTGGCGCACGCGTTCGGCCACTCCGGCCCAGGCCCATGAGCGCCCGGCGTCGCCCTTGTGCCCGTGCACGGCGGAGAAGAAGTCGGCAATGGCGGCAGCCAGATTACCGTGCCGCGCTTCAAGCGTTTCGGCCATGAAGTCGACTTCCTGCGGGTTTGGCGTGACGTCGGTTTCGAGTTCAAAAGCGCCGTCCATGGTCTTCCTTCGGTCCGTTATTCAATTCCTGCGGCCTTAAAAGCAAGTTTAGAGCCAGCCTTCGGCGTTTGCCGCCGGGAACGGGCAAGGCGCATGTCGGCGGGCTTGCCGCGGGGCTGCCGGCCGGCAATCGCGGCGATATGGGACAGGTCAGCCGCACGGACCGAGGAAGCGCGGGGGCGGTTGTGCCACCTTGAAACGCGCGCCCACGGCGGTAATGGCAGTTTTGGAGTTTCGTCTTGCGGAGGCCGTCACGGCGTGGGAGGCTTTGCCACCAAGGCGGTGGGAGGCGCCGGCTCAGGATCGGTTTTCCGAGGAAAAAGGGCTCCGATGAAAAGGATTTACAGGACGGATAGGCGCGTCGTCGCGCGCAGGACCTCACAAGCGAAGGTGCTTCGACTGCAGCGTCCTGCTCCCGGTTACATGATGGCTCTCGGATTGATGGCGGCGATTGCCGTGGTCGCGATGGCGAGCTTGGCAAAGGCACAGGGCACCGGCGAACCGCCGGCTTATGTGCCGCCCAAGGCCGGGTCGGCCGCTCCCCCGGCGGGTGGCAATTCGGATGGGAAGGCTGCGCCGGGCGGCACGGGCGAAGCCGATGGCGCCTTGGGCGACCGCGCACCGTCGCCGGCGCGCCCGCGCGGATGCCCGTATCGCGACCGCCCGCTCAATCTGCTGGTTTAAGGCTCAATTGGCCGTGGTGCGGCGCGGGTTCTCAGCCTGCGCCTGAGGCTTCGCGGGCCGTTTCTTCAACCGTTGGCGTTTCGCCCGAAGTTTCGCGGCCCGCAGGCGTGCCGCCGATTTGCGGTTGCCGCAACTCCACGACGTCACGGTATGTCGGACGCTTCGCGGGCCGCGCGCATCCTTGGCGAGCGGATGGCTGGCGATCGTGTCGGTGTTGAAGAGCTGCTTCCAGCCCCACTTGTTGAAGCCGTGCTCGAGCAGGCTGGCCGCGCGCAATGTGCGGTCGGCGCCAGAAGGCTCGCCGAGAACCACGGCCATGAGGCTGAGACCGTCTCGCGTTGCGCTGGCGATGACGTTATAGCCGGAGTCGCAAATGAAGCCGGTTTTGAGCCCATCGGCGCCGGCAAAGGTCTTCAGAAGGCCGTTGTGGGATCCCAGGCGCCGCTTACCCAATTGGAACGCCGGCATTTTCCAGTATCCAGCGTATTCGGGAAACTCCTTGACGACCGCCTGCGCCAGTATGGCCATATCGCGCGCCGTGGTGATCTGGCGCTTGTCCGGAAGGCCGTTCGGGTTGACGAAGCGCGTTCGCGTCATCCCCAGCTTGCGCGCCGTCGCGTTCATACGGTCGATGAAACGGTCATGCGTCGGCCCCAGCGCTTCCGCGATCATCACGGCGACGTCGTTCGCGGACTTGATGATGAGCGCCTTGAGCGCCGTATCCATCTTCAGCTTTGCGCCGACGGGCAGCCCGACTTTACTCGGCGGCTCCTTGTAGGCGAGCTTGGTGCAGGTGATTTCGGTGTCGAGGGTGATCTTGCCGGCCTTGAGGTCCTGGAAGGCCAGATAAGCGGTCATCACCTTTGTCAGCGACGCGGGATGCCATTGATCGTCGATGTTTTCCGCGTACAGGATCTTGCCGCTTTGCGGTTCGAAAAGCAGGGTCGGCCCTGCCTGCGCCGCCGAGTGCAGCGCGAACACGGCCAGGTAAAGAATTGTCAGTAAGAAGCGCATGGGATCGGTCCGCGATTGCGTGAGCTGGAAGGACCTTTAGCCCCCCACTTTATCCTTCCCCGCATAACATGATCGCGGAACGGCACACAATCGATGGACCCGAATTCGCTTTACGCGCCCGCACGCTGTTGTCTCGGCCCCACACGATGAGCGGCTCATGCCACCGTCACCCCGGCGAAGGCCGGGGCCTGTCCACGCCGGGGGCTGGCGGCACCGGTCGTTTCCAGCGCACCGTGGCCGGATCCCCGCCTTCGCGGGGATGACGCTGCGAAAAGGGCGTCTGCGGC
Source organism: Filomicrobium sp. (assembly GCA_965226995.1). Lineage (GTDB taxonomy): Bacteria > Pseudomonadota > Alphaproteobacteria > Rhizobiales > Hyphomicrobiaceae > Filomicrobium. The sequence goes on along the minus strand of CBDDFK010000003.1, from coordinate 23,229 downwards.
TGCGGGGCTGCCAACGGTGTCACGCGCTTCCTTCTCAATCGCTGGGGCAAGGATTCAACAATCGTTTCAATTCAGTCCGGCGCGGCTCATACCACCGTCACCCCGGCGAAGGCCGGGGCCTGTCCACGCCGGAGGCTGGGCGCCTGCGGTCGTTTCAATCGCAAAGCGGCCGGATCCCCGCCTTCGCGGGGATGACGCTGCGAAAAGGGCGTCTGCGGCTGCGGGGCTGCCAGCGGTGTCACGCGCTTCCTTCTCAATCGCTGGGGCAAGGATTCAACAATCGTTTCAATTCAGTCCGGCGCGGCTCATACCACCGACACCGGGCGAAGGCCGGGGCCTGTCCACGCCGGGGGCTGGCGGCACCGGTCGATTCCAGCGCACCGTGGCCGGATCCCCGCCTTCGCGGGGATGACGCTGCGAAAAGGGCGGCTTCGGCTGCGGGGCTGCCAGCGGTGTCACGCGCTTCCTTCTCAATCGCTGGGGCAGGGATTCAACCATCGTTTCAATTCAGTCCGGCGCGGCTCATACCACCGTCACCCCGGCGAAGGCCGGGGCCTGTCCACGCCGGGGGCTGGGCGCCTGAGGTCGTTTCAATCGCAAAGCGGCCGGATCCCCGCCTTCGCGGGGATGACGCTGCGAAAAGGGCGTCTGCGGCTGCGGGGTTGCCAGCGGTGTCACGCGCTTCCTTCTCAATCGCTGGGGCAGGGATTCAACCATCGTTTCAATTCAGTCCGGCGCGGCTCAAACCGCCGTCACCCCGGCGAAGGCCGGGGCCTGTCCGCGCCGGGGCCTGGTGGGCGCCTGCGGTCGTTTCAATCGCAAAGCGGCCGGATCCCCGCCTTCGCGGGGATGACGCTGCGAAAAGGGCGGCCGGCGAGAATTCCAGAGGTATCCGCGGAGGATTGTCAGGCGCCGGATGCGGCGACCGAAGCCGAAGCGTGGGCATCCGAAGGCGGTTGCGGAGGAGCGTCCGGCGCCGGATGCGCGAGGCGTAGCCGAAGCGTGGGCATCCGAAGGCGGTTGCGGAGAATAGTCCGGCGCCGGATGCGCGAGGCGAAGCCGAAGCGTGGGCATCCGAAGGCGAAACTAAAATGGTGCCCCTGGCCCGACTCGAACGGGCACTTCCTTGCGGAAAGCAGATTTTGAGTCTGCCGCGTCTACCGATTCCGCCACAGGGGCTGCTGTTGCGAAGCGCAAGCCCGCGAATATAGCCACGCGCTCGAAAGGGTCAATGAGGGTTTGCGGTGGGACGGAGTGCCCCCGGGGACGCGGTTGACCGAAGGCTTTGCCGCGTCCGGTCGGGAGGCCGCAGCCGTGCCTCGGCCGTCTTACATGCTGGTGCCGAGAACCAGGGTCCAGAACGACTTGAACTCGGTGCGCGGATCGCGGACGAGGGCCAGGCCGGCCTCGCGCGCATCGGCGAGAAGCAGGTTCTTGTTGTGCCCGTCGCTTTCCTTCCAGCCGCGCATGACTTCGTCGAACGTCACCTGGCCGGTGCCGACGTTTTCGGCCGCCAGGCGTGGCTTATAGCCGGTGCGCTTCACGCGGTCCCAGGGGTTCGAGCCGTCGGAGCCGTAATGCGAGATGCGGTCCCACTTGGCGAGATCGCGCGAATGCGCTTTCGCCGCGGCGGAGAGCTTGGCGTTGAGCTTGAGCGGTTTAAGCCCGTTCTGGCGCCGGTATTCGTTGATGGTGGTGAGTGCGGCTTCGGGATCGAGCTGCGTTTTCCTGTAGCTGCGATCGGCCAGCGCGCCGCGCGGCGCCTTCTCGTAAGTGCCGGCAGGGATCTTGTCGTTGAGCGCCGCGACCTGCGTGCCCGAGTGGCTGCGGTTCGAGCCGGAGGAAGCGCCGAGGCTGGTCGTGGGGGTGAGCCGCGTGATCGACGGGGTCGATGACCCGCTGTCGGCAAAGCCGGTCGAGATCGTCGAAGGTCCCGTGCTGCAGGCGGCGGTAAGGGCGCCGGCCAGAACGGCGGCGAGCGCGACACGGAACATACGCGAAACTCCTGAAACGACTATTGTTCGGTCAACGGAAACCATTGCAAGGAACCCTTTAACGCCGCGTTAACGCTAACGAGCCGGCGGCGGTCTCAGGCAGAGCTATGTCGTCTTGAAAACGCGCCGGCGCCCGACCAGAATGGACTGGTCCTTTGGCGCGGCGGTTTCCAAGCCGCCGATGTCTGCAACCTGATGGCCCCCGTTTTTCGCTTCCATACCGCGTGAAAAAGTTGTCGCGAGTGCGGCGCGGTCGAGGCAAAAGCCGGGCGGCGGCTGATGACAGCGATGCGGGATTATCAGTTGCCGAATTGTTGTTGCTGAAAAGAAAGAGAATTAACGGCTTGAGAATACAGAGGGTATTTTTGTTCGATTAAGTGATGCGGATCAGCAACTGAAACGAAATGTGGCTCTAAGGACGACCTGTCTATGTGATAGTTGTCGCATTCGCGGGGAGTTGATTACGGGCTCGGGACGTCCGCTCTGGCGCGGGCGTGGGAGGAGGAATTCATGGCAAAAAAAGCATTTGAGGAGTTGGAGCGCGCAACTTGGAATATGTCATTTCCAGTAATGGTCGCATTGTTAGGTACAATACATAATCGCTTGCTTGAGAACGATGAGCTGACCGACGCGGCCGATCATGTCCGTGAGGCTATGTCGCTGCTGTTCGAAAAGCACGAAGAGTCGGTTGTGTCGACGAGTAGCCGCCGACCTCATTGAAGGCTCCAGCGGCATTCCACCACGACGGCCACCTCATGACGCTGCGCGCCACGCGCAGCGCATAAGCGCAGTGCACGCCGTTCCGGCGGGGCTTGGATTTCCACGCGGCGGTTCTCATGCCGCGACGCCTAGAATTTCGGGCTCCCGGCAAAAGGCACGCCGCAGTGAAGCGGCGAAACATCTGTCATTCCTTTAACTGTTGTTAGGGCTTTGCGCCTAGGCTCGGACTGATTGATCTTTCTCCGGCGCGCGGTTCGCCGGGGCGCCTGCGCTCAAGCTGGGAAACAATTCGTGAGCCTTCTCGATTCAGCGAAAATGGTCATCGCCGACCACCAGCTTGCCGGTGGCGAACGGGACGTTGGCGACGACGGACGCTTCATCGAGGCCGAGGCATTCGACCTGATCGGACTGCTCTCGCCTTTCGACGAGAGCGCCTACGTTTGGGACTTCAGCGGCGACAAACTGGAGTGGGAAGACAACATACAGCGCGTTCTCGGTATCGAGGATGCCGAAGCAGTGGCGACAGGGGCGAGCTTCGAATCGCGAATCGTGCCTGAACACCGTAATCGGCGCCGTGCAGCGGTTTCCCGCGGTAACGTCTCGGCCGGCGAGCGCGGCGTGCCGTATCGCGTGCAGTACCGTTTCGAAGCCGGCACGGAACGCGGCGCAAAGCCGATCTGGATCGAGGACCATGGCCGCTGGTGGCCCGGAGAAAACGGCGAGCCGGCCTGCGCCCGCGGCACCATCCGCGTTGTCGACGAGGTTTTCGTTGCCGAGCAGGCCGCGCTAATGAGCGCCGACCGCGATGAAATCGCCTCGACCCTCAACAGAACGAGGCTGCCTGAGGCGCTGACGGCGCTGCTTGGCCGGGCCGAGCGCAACGGCCGGCCCAGCGCATTCCTGATGATCGCGATCAACAACCTGTCTTCGATCAACGAGACGTTCGGGTTCGAGATCGGCGACGAGGTGCTTCAGGCGACGGCAAACCTGGTCAAGTCCAAGCTCCGCTCCGGCGATCTGTTGGGGCGCTATTCGTCCAACAAGTTCGGGGTCATCCTCCACAACTGCGGCACGGGCGCCATGCGGATTGCCGCGGAACGGTTCCTGAAGGCCGTGCGCCAGGCGCCGATCCAGACGTCCGCCTGCCAGCTCACGGCGACCGTCTCGATCGGCGGCGTCACCATGCCCGACAACGCCACCACGGTTCGCGAGGTCTTCAGCCGCTCGTTGCATGCGCTCGACCAGGCCAAGACGCGGCGGTTCGACAGCTTCGTCGCCTTTGAGCCCGACGACGCGCAGGAGAATATCCGCCAGCGCCGCATCGGCGTGGCCGATGAAATAATGTCGGCACTCGATGAAGGGCGCATGCGCCTCGTTCTGCAACCGATCATCAATTCGCACACGCGTGAGCCTGATCTCTACGAGTGCCTGCTGCGCATGGAACGCCGTGACGGAAGTATCGCTTCCGCCGGTGAATTCATTCCGTTCGCCGAGCAGTTCGGTCTATTACGCCTGATCGATAAGCGGACGCTCGAATTATCGGTTGCTCTGCTGCGCCGCCACCCCAAGCTGTCGCTTTCCGTGAACGTTTCGAGCCGGACAGCGGCGGACCGCGATTGGCTGACGACGCTTCAGGAACTGACCGACAACGACCGTTCGCTGACCAAGCGGCTGGTTTTGGAGATTACCGAAACGCACGTCATCGACGACATCGACCAGGCGGTCGCGTTCGTCGACACGCTGCGCGAGATGGGCTGCCGCGTCGCCATCGACGATTTCGGCGCCGGCTACACGTCCTTCAAGAACCTCAAGCATCTGCCCGTCGACATGGTGAAAATCGATGGCGCGTTCGTCAAGAACCTCGCGATCGACTCATCCGACAAGATCTTCATCAAGACGATGGTGGAACTCGCCGAGACGTTCGGGATGGAAACCGTCGCTGAATGGGTTGGCGACGAGGAAAGCGCCGACATCCTTCAGAAGGCCGGCATCACCTATCTGCAGGGGTTCCACTTCGGCCAGCCGATCGAACCGTCCGAACTCCCCGCCTGATCCCGGCTGAGCTTTATTATCCCGCCCGATCCGCTCTTTCAGTCTTCGGCGCAGTCGCCCTGGTATTGGGCGGTTGGCTGGATCAAGGCCGAATAGGCCCCCGTCGGATCGCAAATCACTGCCATCCGCCCGGCCGGGGTCTCGAACGGAGCGCGAGCGACCGTACCGCCCGTCTTGACCACGGCCTCAACGGCTCGGTCGATCGACTCCACGGCGAAGTACGTCAGCCAGTGCGCTGGCATTCCTTCGAACTGCGGCCCAGCAAGGTGAAAGATGCCGGCGACGGGTTTGCCGTTGTCGAAACAGCACCGGTAGGGCGGTTCCTCGCCCATGTCGATCACGCGGATCTCCCAGCCGAACATCGCTTCGTAGAAGCGCGCGGCCGCCTCCGGGTCGTGCGTGTTGACTTCGTTCCAATGGACGGTGCCGGGCCGCTCCTTCATCGGTCTCGCCTCCAGCTCTCGCGCCGCCCTCGCCCGGTATCCAATGGCGGCGCCGAGCGGCGATGTCCCTGCCGTCGGCCGGATCAGCTCTTGTCTTCGACCAGCTTCTCGATCTTTTGCTGCATCGCCGCAAGCTGCGACTTCAGTTCATCGAGTTCATTGCGCTGCGGGGCTTCCGCAGGCTTCGCCGCGCCGCCCTCGGCGTCTCCCTCAGACGGCACGCCGCTGTTCGGGAAGGGGCTCCACATTTTCATGGCCGACTCGAAGATCGCCATGTTGCGGCGCGCCTGCTCCTGATAGGCGTCGAAGGACATTCCGGGCGTGCCGAATGCGCTGGTCACCTGGTTCATCTGATCGCGGAAGCGCTCTTGTTCGCGCGCCAGCGTTTCCATAGAGAACTGCAGATAGGTCGGCACCATGCGCGAGACGCTGTCGCCGTAAAACCGGATGAGCTGGCGCAGGAACGGGACGGGAAGCAGCGTCTGATCGCCCCGGCTTTCCTGGTCCACGATGATTTGCGTCAGCACCGAGTGTGTGAGGTCGTCGCCACTCTTGGCGTCGTACACGACGAAGTCGCGATCCGAGCGAACCATCTCAGCCAGATCGTCGAGCGTCACGTATGTGCTGGTCTCGGTATTGTAGAGACGCCGGTTCGCATACTTCTTGATGACGACCGATTCCCGTTTTTCCGGGCGCGAGTCAGGCTTGTTGAGCATTCGGGACTGCCTTGGTTTCGATCGGAGCGTTTGCGCGGTGCTTAGGATCGTCCGAAGTTTGCGCTGCGTCAACGTATCACAATGATTGTTGGGGTTTAAGTCTGCTCTGCCGGAATTTTGGGCACCGCAGCATCGCATGGCCGCCGCAGCGCCCGTTTCCCTTTCGTCTCTCGTCGCGATTGCGGCGGTAAAGGAGAAACTGTTAAGACCGCATCAACGCGATACGTTATGTCGCCCGCAGGTTGAGGTTGGCGCCGCCGCCGGCCTCTTTGGCGCTATCGCACTCGCGCGCCGACCCAAGAACACCCCATCGACCAGGAGAACGCCTCAATGAGTCAGGACGCCGAAACGATCGTCATCGCCAGCGCCGCGCGCACGCCGGTCGGAGCTTTCAACGGGAGCCTTGCTTCTGTCCCCGCCCATGAGCTCGGCAAGGTCGCGATCACCGCGGCTCTGGAGCGTGCGGGCGTGCCCGCATCCGACGTTAACGAAGTCATCCTGGGTCAGGTTCTCACCGCCGGCGCTGGCCAGAACCCGGCGCGCCAGGCGGCAATCGCCGCCGGTCTTCCGGTCGGTTCCACGGCCTGGGGCCTCAACCAGGTTTGCGGTTCGGGCCTGCGTGCCGTCGCGCTCGGCGCCCAGCAGATCCAGTCGGGCTCGGCCGGCATCGTCGTCGCCGGCGGCCAGGAAAGCATGAGCCAGTCGACGCACTGCATGCATCTTCGCAACGGCACGAAAATGGGCGACACGAAGTTGATCGACACGATGATCAAGGACGGCCTGTGGGATGCCTTCAACGGCTACCACATGGGCACCACCGCCGAGAACGTCGCGAAGCAGTATCAGATCACCCGTGACGAGCAGGACGCTTTCGCGGTGGCCTCGCAGAACAAAGCGGAAGCCGCGCAGAAGGCGGGTAAGTTCAAGGATGAGATCGCCGCCGTAACGGTCAAGGGTCGCAAGGGCGACACGATCGTCGAAGACGATGAGTACATCAAGCACGGCGTCACCATCGATGGCGTCGCCAAGCTGAAGCCGGCCTTCGACCGCAATGAAGGCACCGTCACCGCCGGTAACGCTTCGGGCATCAACGACGGCGCCGCGGTCGTTCTGCTGATGTCAGCCGCCGAAGCCAACAAGCGCGGGATCACCCCGCTGGCGCGGATCGTTTCCTACGCGACCGCCGGCGTCGAACCCGCCGTCATGGGCACCGGCCCGATCCCCGCCTCGAAGCTGGCGCTCGAAAAGGCGGGCTGGTCGAAGGACGATCTCGACCTCGTCGAAGCCAACGAGGCGTTCGCCGCTCAGGCCTGCGCCGTCAACAAGGATCTCGGCTGGGATACGTCGAAGGTGAACGTCAACGGCGGTGCCATCGCCATCGGTCACCCGATCGGCGCTTCGGGCTGCCGCGTCCTCAACACGCTGCTGTTCGAAATGAAGCGCCGCGACGCGAAGAAAGGCCTCGCCACGCTCTGCATCGGCGGCGGCATGGGCGTCGCCCTCTGCGTCGCACGCGACTGACGACTGACGGCGTGAAGGAGCGGGGCCCGTCGGTCGGTTGCTCCTTCACGCGTTGACGCTTCCGGTCCCAAAAGGGCGGCCGGGACCCACGGATTCGAACACCTCAAACAAACAGGGAGACAACCCATGGCTCGAGTTGCCATCGTCACCGGCGGCACCCGCGGTATCGGCCACGCCATTTCCGTCGCGCTCAAAGCGGCCGGCCACAACGTTGCGGCCAACTATGCCGGCAATGACGAAGCCGCCAACAAGTTCAAGGCCGAGACCGGCATTCCGGTCTACAAGTGGTCGGTCGCCGACTATGACGCCTGCGCCGCCGGCATCAAGCAGGTCGAAGCCGACCTGGGCCCCGTCGACATCCTGATCAACAACGCCGGCATCACGCGTGACGGCATGTTCCACAAGATGACGCGCGAGCAGTGGCAGGAGGTGATGAACACCAACCTGAACGGCCTCTTCAACATGACGCACCCGGTATTCCCCGGCATGCGCGATCGCGGCTTCGGGCGCATCATCAACATCTCGTCGATCAACGGCCAGAAGGGCCAGATGGGCCAGGTGAACTACTCCGCCGCCAAAGCCGGCGACCTGGGCTTCACCAAGGCGCTCGCTCAGGAAGGCGCCTTCAAGGGCGTGACCGTCAATGCCATCTGCCCCGGCTATATCGGCACCGAAATGGTCCGCGCCATCGATCCGGAAGTGCTGAAATCGAAGATCCTGCCGCACATCCCGGTCGGCCGTCTCGGCGAGCCCGAAGAGATCGCCAAGATCGTGACGTTCCTCGCTTCCGATGACGCCGGCTTCATCACCGGTTCGACGATTTCCGCCAACGGCGGCCAGTACATGATCTGATCGGGTCTTTCCGTTCGAGAGACAAGCGGGCCGGCAGCCATTGCCGGCCCGTTTCTTGTTTCACGTCCATGTAAGCGGTCCACGCATAATGCCGGATCTGAAATAAGCCACGGGAACCAATGGCAAAAACGGCTCGTTCCTCCGCCAGCTGCACCGTTAGCCGGTGCGTTCTGGAAATGGAGCCTGAAATGATCACCCCCTCGATAGCCGGACTCCGCGCCGGGGCGCTGGCCGCCGTCGCCGCCTTACTCTTGTCGCCCGCCGTCTTGGCCGCGCCCGGCGCCGGGATTTCGACGCTGGGCCCCGTAGCGACAGTTCCGTCGCCTCGCCCGGCTGTACGCACTGCCGAAAACACGAAGAAGTCTCCGGCAGCTCTCGTCCATCGCACTCAGACGGTCGTCATCTACGGAAATCCGACCGTGCGCGTATATGAAAACGATCCGCGCCTGGGTGGCGCTTACGATGACGTCGATCGGTACGGGCCGACTTCCGTCGAGGTGGATGTCATCCCGCCGCCGCCCCATGATGGCTATTACGACGCTTACGATCGCGGGCCGGTCGATGCCTACGCACCGCGGTATCGAGACCTTCCGCCCGTTCCCGTTGAGCGTGGCACAGGACCCGGCGTCGCCGTCGCGGTTGCCGGCGGCAGCATCGCAGTGTCGAAGCGCGATCACGCCGAGCGCTGGGAAGCCTGCGACGAACGTTATCGCTCCTTCCGCTGGAGCGACGGCACCTTCCAGCCCTACGGGCATCGTCCGCGTCAGCTTTGCCCCTATCTGCGCTGACGCGTCCTCCCGCGGATGGCGGACTTACCTGCGGCCTGCCGGGGGACGAAGACGCCAAACGAAAAAGGCGCCGGCCCCCGTAATTGGGAAACCGGCGCCTTTCTTCTTTTTAGCGCTGTGAGCTCGTTATTGCTCGGAGCCCTCAGCGCTTTGGCTCGATAGATGTTCGACAATGGCTTCACGGATGTCCGCTTCGGCGATACCCGAGTACGGCTTCATGTTATTGCCCCGGACGACGCCGTCGGGGTTTTCGATGAACGCATTCATCTTTTCCGGCGTCCATTTGAAATCCGCGCTCTGAAACGCCGACGAATAGCCGTAGCCTTCCGCCGCGCCGGCCTTTCGGCCCATGATCTCGTGCAGGTTGGGCCCCAGCCTGTTGTCGCCCGCGTCGGTGCTGTGACAGGTTCGGCAGTGGTTGTTGAAGGCGATCTGCCCTTCTTCCGAGGCGAAAGCGGCGGTTGCCGAGAGCATGACGGTCGCGAGCCCTGCGATGGCGGTTGCATGGAAATTTTGTTTCGTCATCGGTTTCTACTCCAAATCGAATGAGCGTTTCATGGCGATTCGAGGTGGAAACTTCTTCGGTCCGTGGACAGTTCCTATCTTGACTTGTGCGCTGCAGCATGCCATGTCCGTCACATCGCTTCGTCGAAGCGTTCTCGGCGCTCCAGCCGCGTGAAGGGTCAATTCTCGCAGACGTGCGTTTGCACGGCCAGGATACACGACCCCCTGTTGAGCTCGCCGACCCAATAAATCACGGATAACCCAGGTCACGCGGGGCCCGTCAGCTTCTCCGACATCTCTGGCAGTCGTGCGCGAAAATCGCGCCGGGCAGGATGATGGAGAAGCGAACCGGCTGCCACGGTACGAGTCCGGCGCTTCGTCACGCGACGCGGCGCCCTCGCGTTGTCGGCCGGACGATTGAGAAAGCCAACGCGACTATGACATTCGAAGAATTGCGCCTCGCCGCCCCGGTCCTGAAAGCACTGGAGCGCGAGGGCTACGCCGAACCCACCCCCATTCAGACCCAGGCCATCCCGCCGCTTCTCGACGGCCGCGACATCCTCGCGATTGCCCAGACAGGAACCGGCAAGACGGCGGCTTTCGCGCTGCCGATCCTGCATCGCCTGGCGGTCGATCCGCAGGCGCCGCCGAAGCGCGGCTGCCGTGCACTCGTCCTGTCTCCCACGCGGGAGCTGGCCGCCCAGATCGCGGAGAGCTTCCGCGTTTACGGCCGCTTCCTTGAACTCTCCATCGCGGTTGTTGTCGGCGGCGTCGACTTCCGCAAGCAGATCAAGAAGCTCGTTGCAGGTGTGGACGTCCTCGTCGCGACGCCCGGCCGCCTCATCGACCATGTCGAACAAGGGACGGTCCGGCTCGGCGACACCCAGGTCTTCGTTCTCGACGAGGCCGACCAGATGCTCGACATGGGCTTTGTCCGCCCCATCCGCAGGATCGCCGGTGACCTGCCGAAGCAGCGTCAGAACCTGTTCTTCTCCGCCACGATGCCGAAGGAGATCGCCGGCCTCGCCGCCGAATTGCTCACCGATCCGGTCAAGATTGCGGTGACGCCGGTCGCGACCACCGCGGAACGGGTCGAGCAGCGGATCATTCACGTCGACGCCGGACGCAAACGCGCGCTCCTTGCCGAGCTGTTCGCAAATCCTGAAATGCAGCGCTCGCTCGTCTTCACCCGCACCAAGCGTGGCGCGGACCGTGTTGCCAAGCATCTCGAAAGCTCCGGCGTGAGTGCCGCCGCCATTCACGGAAACAAATCGCAAAGCCAGCGAACCAAGGCGCTCAACGCGTTCCGCGATGCCAGCGTCCGGGTCCTCGTCGCGACCGACATCGCCGCCCGGGGCATCGACATCGACGACGTCACTCACGTCGTGAACTACGAATTGCCGGAAGTTCCGGAAGCTTATGTCCACCGCATTGGCCGCACGGCGCGCGCCGGCGCTTCGGGGCAGGCGATTTCGCTTTGCGATGCCGATGAGCGCGAGCTTCTGCGCGGCATCGAGAAGCTGACGCGACAGAGCATCCCTTCCGAAAGCCGTGTCGGCGACGACAGTCTCGAAGTGACCTCCGTCCCGCCGCGTAATCCCCCCGGCCGGGGCAGTCGCAACGCGCGGGGCGCGGCAGGCGCCAGGCAAGGTCGCGGCGGCGCCGGTCGACGGCCCTACCGGGACTACGACGCTGACGAAGCACCCGTTGCACGCAGCCCTGTCACCGGCCAGCCGGTCCGTTCAGGCAGCAATGCTACGAACGGCGCGACGGAAGGCTCGCGTTCGGATCGGCCAAAGCGGGACCGTTCGGAACGTCAGGAGCGCGGCGGCTACCGGGAAGGCGGCGAACGTTCCGCGAAAGGCGGCCACCGCAAGGGCCAGGGCCGACGCGATCGCGTAGGAGCCCCAGGCGGTAGCCGCGACGCTGAAGCGTTTGGCGGCGCACGCCGCGTGCGTGAGCGTGACGCTTCGGAGCGGACCAACGGTTCGAGTAACGGCGACCGGTCTGCGCACCGCGGCCACCGCAAGGGTAACGGCCCGAACGGTCCGAGCCGCAACGGCTCGGCACGTGATGGCTCGGCGCACACTGGAGCAGAAGGCGCCGAGCGCGGAGGCCATCGCAAACAGGCTGGTGGCGAAGGAACGGGGCGCCAGCGCCGCGACGAACGGACCGCACGCCGGCAGGGCAGCGGCGATCGCCGCGATCGGTCACAGAACGGCGGGGATCGCGCAGGCTCGCGCAGCCGGCGGCCGTCCCGCCCCATGGCGGGCTAAGAGACCAGCATTTGGAAGCGAAGAGGGGGCGATGCCGCATCGCCCCCTTTCTTTATTTTCGGATGACGTTGCGGAAGGTACGCGAGAGCCCGAACCAGTTGCCGCTCCCCAGGCACTCCTGCCGCTTCTCGCCGCAATAAGCGTTGCAGAAGGAGCCTTCCACTTCCTTGCGGCACTCCTTCACGCACTGCTTGGCGATGAACGTGCAGGTCAGTTTGGCAGCTTGAGCCTCGGGGCCGCCCGGCGCGGCCAGCGCAAGGAACGCAATGCCCGTAGCGGCAAGATGCAGCCGCAAAAAGGAATGTTTCAAGACGCATACTCCGAAGCTGGTGGTAGGATTTTCGAGATTGGCTTTGCGACGGTGCCGCGTGTGCGTCGAGCGAGGATGCCGGCCCCTGAGATTGACGCAGCAATTCCTACGTAGCCGCACCTTTACGGGGCGTACTCTTGCGAGTCGCCGCTCTTCCGGTGGCGGCTGACTTGGCCGTTGACGGTTTCGCGGTGGCTCTGCCGGATGCTGACTTCTTTGCCGCAGGCTTTTTCGCCGCCGGTTTCTTTGCCGCTGGCTTCTCTTCGGTAGCCCCGCCTTTGCCGGGCCTTGCCACAGCAGCTTCCTTGGCCGCCGAAGCTCCGCCCGTCATCGCCGCAATCGCCTCTTCTGCCGCCTGCACATCGACATAGTCACGCGCGTCGCCAGCCTTTCCGGCGGCAATGGCATCCTCAACCCGGCGTTCCAGGTGGGCGGGAAGCGCGAACGCACCGAGGTGGACACGCGGCGTCCAATACTTGAGATCCGTGTCGAGCCGCTTGCGCGCGCGCTTGGCCAGGGTCTTCTCGTCCGTTTTGAGGTTGCGCTTGTCGTTTGTCGCGAGGTTCAGCGCGAACAGGCCACCGAAGTAGCACGGCTGGTGGCAGATGTAGGGGGCGACGCGCTTGAACAGCGAGGCGAAGACCCGCGTCGTTCCGGCAAGATGATCGGGCAGGATCTGCGCCAGGCCGTTCTGCGTGACGAGGATGCCCCCCTTCGCCAGCGCTTTCTTGCAGTCGGCGAAGAACTGCCGGGTATGCAGCACTGCCGAGGGTCCGATCGGTTCCGAGGAGTCGATGATGATGCAGTCGAACTTTTCGTTTGTTTCGGCGACGTACTTGAGGCCATCGGCGATGACGATTTCGGTACGCGGGTCGGTGAAGGCGTCCTGCGGGATCTGCGGATAGTATTTCTTCGTTGTCTCGACGACCTCATCGTCGATCTCGACCAGAACCGCCCGCTCCACCGAGGAATGGCGCAGAACCTCGCGCAATACACCGCCATCGCCGCCGCCGATGACCAACACGCGTGTCGGCTTTTCGAGTGCCATCAGCGGCACGTGAGCCATCATCTCATGGTAGACGTGCTCGTCCAGCGTCGTGAGCTGCACGACGCCATCGAGCATCAACACAGTTCCCCAGGTGGCGTTCTCGAAGATTACGAGGTGCTGATGCTCGGTCTTGACCTCGTGAAGGACCTTGTCGGCCTTCAGTTTCACCCGCCAATCCGGGTGAAAGGTTTCCTCGATCCAACGGTCGTCTTTCGCCATCTGGCGGTCTCCTGGTGTTTTGCGCTTGCGAAGCGTGGGCCGCTGTGGGCGCGCCGGCAACGGTCTGCGCGGCGGAGGCTTAACGCCAAGCCGCTCCACGCGCCGGTACTGCAACGCACCTGCGTCGGCCGGGACAGGCGGGTTCTGCTTCGTTGTAACGCATAAATTTTGAAGAATTATAGAAGCTTCTGCCAATAAATTGGTAGCGCCTTCGAAGGTGCGAAGAAACGCGATAACGCGCTGCGGCTCCCGCTCGACCGGCGTCAATGAAAAAACGAATCATCTTCCTGTGGAGAAGTGCCGCGTCGCCACAAGGTTAACGCTGATGTAAGTACCCTGCCCGATTATGCTGCGGGGCATCAAATCCGCGATTTGGCGCTGACAGGCAAAGCAGCGCCTTCGGCCCACCCTTCGTTCAACTACTGCCGGCACGGGCCGGCGCGTGTCGGGGAGAGATGAGACAATGAAGACCAAAGTTGTTCTGGGCGTGCTCTGGGCCGTCACGGCCGCGAACCTGACATTCGTCTTCACGATGGTCGGGCTTTACAGCTAAGTTCGCCGGGCGACCGGGGCACCCGCACCTGAGAGCGTTTCAGTTTTAAGCCGAAGCGCTGAACGCCGCGACCGCGGCCCGACAGTACAGCGCGGGCCATACGAAAAAAGAAAAACCCGCCTGGCAGGCCGCCGGGCGGGTTTATTTCTGTCGCCGTTCAAGCGCTTGCGCCGCGCCGGTCTTACTCCGCGGCGGCTTCACCGCGGCCTGCGCGCAGCAGCGCCTGCTTTTTCAACTTGGTACGTACCGCGGACGAGTTGCCCTGCACGCGCGATTGCTTGGGCCGGGCGATCCGGCGGCGGTTCTTCTTACGGCGGGTTTCGACGGCACGAGCGGTGCGGGCGGCCATTGCGCATCTCCGGAAGTTGCGAATCTGGAAGGAACTGGGCAGCGGCCAAGCCCGGATTCGAAAGGAATCCCGGAGCAGGCGCGTGCGGAAGTCCCGCTATTGACCCCAAGTGAAGGCCGACGTCAAGGCATACCCGGGGGCCAGAAAGGCGCCAGACCATACGAAACAGGACAAAACGCTGGCTGGAACGAAGCGGTGCCACCGCATGCCGAGGGCTCCTGCGACCAGAGGCACGAACGGCCGGATCATGCCGCCGAACTTGCTGGCGAAGACGCCGAGCGTCCCGTGCCGTCGCACATACACCTTGGCGAAGGCGTACCAGGTCGGCCGAGATGAGGTCGGCCACATCCGGTGGACGTCATTCTTCAGGAACCGGCCGAGCAAGAAGGTGATGAGGTCGCCGATTACGGCGCCCGCCGTGGCGGCGAGCCACATGCTCAAGAACGTGCCGCCGGCCGCCGAATGCAGGCCGCCGATACCGAGAAAAAGCGCCGATGACGGCACCAGAAGCGAGAGAAAGACCATGCTTTCGGCGAAGCCGAGGCAGAACACCAGGGGCTCGGCGAGTGCCATGTTCGCCTTCACGCTCGCGAGCAGCAGATCGATCCATTCCTGCATCGAGGCGGGTTTCCAGGTTCTGATAAGAGTTGCCGCCGTCGCAGCCGCGGCCACTGAGGACGGTTATCTGCGACGTGACGCGCCGAAACGAGTTTGCCTTGGTCAGCCGAAGAGTTAGCCGCAAAAGGTGTCAATCGCGTATCGCCCATGGTGCGCGATTCAGGCGTGTTACCCTTGAGTTGCGATGCCTGAGCGGCTAAATGCCGATACGCTGCGCCCTGTCTGCTACACATTGACCGTTGGTCATCCTGCGGCGACCGTGGCACAGGAGAGACCTTCTTGCTTGAATTACCGGAACCGATGCGTGCGCGCGGCGATAATCGCGGTGCCCGTTCTCCGGAAGTACCGTTAGGGCCGCAGGCCCACGCATCTCGCTCACTGTCAGGGGCTCGAAAAAAATCATGGTATCGCTGCGGGAAAACTCCCATCCCTCCGACCGTCCGCGCCGGTTCGGAGTGAAAAACAAGAAGCTGACGCAGGCGGTTCACAGACACAAGGCCACATCGAAGGAAGGCATACAGGAGCGCCTGTTCACGCTCGCCTTCTCCGGACTGGTCTACCCGCAGATCTGGGAAGACCCGGTGGTCGATATCGACGCGCTGGAGCTGAAGGACGGCGAGCGCGTCATCGCGATTGCCTCTGGCGGCTGCAACATCCTGAGCTACTTGACCGCCGCCGATGTTTCCGTCACCGCCATCGACCTGAACCCGGCGCACATCGCCCTCAACAACCTCAAGCTCGCCGCCATTCGCCACTTGCCGAGCTACACGGCGTTCCATCGCTTCTTCGCCGAAGCCGACGCCTCCGAGAATGTGCGCGCCTACTTCACCTACCTGCAGGAGCACCTCGACGAGCCGACCCGCAAGTATTGGGAATCGCGCGACCGCCTCGGCCGTCGCCGCGTCGGCTACTTCGGCAAGAACCTGTACCGGCACGGCCTGCTCGGGACGTTTATCGGCGCCGGCCATTTCCTTGCCCGCATTCACGGCCGCAACCCGCGCAACCTCCTGAAGGCGAAGTCGATGGAGGAGCAGCGCCAGATCTTCGACAAGGAGCTGGCCCCGCTGTTCGAGAAGCGCCATATCCGCTGGCTGATGAGCAAGCCCTCGACGCTGTTCGGCCTCGGCATTCCGCCGGCCCAGTTCGAAGCGCTGAAAGGCGACGAAGACCATATGGCCGAAGTGCTGCGCCAGCGCCTGGAGCGCCTGGCTTGCGAATTCGACCTGCGCGACAATTATTTCGCCTGGCAGGCGTTCGGCCGCCGCTATGCCACCGGCCAGGACGCGCCGCTGCCGCCCTACCTGCAGCGGGAGAACTACGAGAAGGTCCGCTCGCGCGCTGAGAACGTCAACGTCGTGCACGAGAGCTTCACCGAGCATCTGCGCAATTCGGATGACGACAGCCATGACGCCTATGTGCTGCTCGACGCGCAGGACTGGATGACCGACGAACAGCTCACCGACAACTGGGAGCAGATCGCGCGCACCTGCCGGCCCGGCGGCCGCGTGATCTTCCGCACCGCCGGTGAGCCGAGCATCCTGCCGGGGCACATCCCCGACGAGATCCTGAACCGCTTCGACTACGACGAGGAAGCCTGCCGGGAGTTCACCCGGCGCGACCGCTCGTCGATCTACGGCGGCTTCCACCGCTACGTCCTGCGCCGCTGATCGCGTCGCCCGGCGGCCAACAGCGGCCGACCGGAGCCACGAGGGGCGACAGGGCCAAAAGGGGAAAGAGAACACGTGGGCCACGCGCACGACACGACGGATGACGCCGCCAGCCATATGGACGGCATCTACCGCTATCAGCGCTACATCTACGATGTGACGCGCAAATACTTCCTGCTCGGCCGCGACACGATGCTGCGGGAAATGGCCCCGCCCCACGGCGGCACCGTGCTGGAAGTCGGCTGCGGCACCGGCCGCAACCTGATCCTCGCCGCCCGCAAGTACCCCGAGGCACGCTTCTACGGCTTCGACATTTCCACGATGATGCTGGAGACCGCTCGGGCGAATATCGAAGCGGCGGGCCTGTCCGACCGCATCACGGTGACCGAGGGCGACGCCACGGACTTCGACGCCGAGGCACTGTTCGGCGTTCGCGGTTTCGACCGCGTCTTCATTTCCTACTCGCTGTCGATGATCCCGCCCTGGCGCGAGGCGATTGAGCAGGGCTATGCCGCGGTGAAACCGGGCGGCTCGCTCCACATCGTCGACTTCGGCCAGCAGGTCCGGCTGCCCGGTCTCTTCAAGAAGGGGCTGCATGCCTGGCTGGCGAAGTTCTCCGTCGAGCCGCGCCCCGACCTCGAAGCCGAACTCGAAAAGCTCAGCGCCCGCACCGGCGCAAGCATGAAGTTCGAACACCTCATGCGCGACTACGCCCACCACGCCATCGTCACCAAGCCGGCGGCCTGACGCCGGGGTAAACCTCCATGGGGCGCGGGTAGGCTTTGGCCCGGCTCCACACAGTGTGGACACGGCTCCACATGCGCTTGCGCAATGTGGACCAATAAAACGCTCCACACGACTTTAGGAAGTGTGGACCAAGAACAGCCAGCTCCACACGACTTCAGGAAGTGTGGACCAAGAACAGCCAGCTCCACACGACTTCAGGAAGTGCGGACCAAGAACAGCCCAGCTCCACACGACTTTAGGAAGTGTGGACGAAGAACAGCCCAGCTCCACACGACTTTAGGAAGTGTGGACAGATAAATAAGGAACAAGAACATGCCGCTGTTGCGCTTTGACGTTTACGAGGGCTGGTCCGACGAAGAACTGAAAGCCATGCTCGACGCCGTCCACAGCGCAATGCTGGCGTCGTTCAAGGTGCCCGAGCGCGACCGCTACCAGATCGTCCACCAGCACAAGCCGGCCACCATGATCATGGAGGACACCGGCCTCGACATCCCGCGCACCGAAAAGTTCGTGATGATCCAGGTGACGACCCGGCCGCGCAGCCGCGAGATGAAGGAAGCCTTCTATCGACTGACGGTGGAGGAACTGGAAAAGAACTGTGGCATCGCCCCCTCGGACGTGATGATCAACTTCGTCACCTGTACCGATGAGGACTGGTCCTTCGGCCTCGGCCGCGCGCAATTCCTGACTGGCGAGCTTTAGGGGTCAAAAAGCACAATCCAAACCGACATCATAATAGAATAGAAATATTGGGTAGTGACGTTTGAGAGGATTGATTCGAAATGCTGTTTCCATTTCGGCGTTGGGCACTACGAGTGACCGAGCGTATGGGGCTGTCAGCAAAAGAACCAGCGACGACCGAACTTGTATCGATGATCGTTCAAGGTGCGAAACAATACAGAACTATGATTTCGAGCGTTGACGTCAAATTATCTAAGCCAGAACTAGTTTTGATGGCCGTTGCGTCAATGACCAACAATCGCTCAGCTTATGAGAGGTTAACCAAAGCAGGTTTGCAAGCAACTGAGCTGCTTGCATCTGCTCGTGTTGCAGGACGCGCGCTCGCGGTCGAAAATGATTTTTCTGAATTGGTAGTTCGAGTTTTTGACCGACTGCCGGAGATTAATGAAAGCGAAATATTGTCTCGGCCTGATCCGACTCACGTAGTGGAACTCGCCAATTCAAAATTGAAGCGGTAGCCCTACTCCATCCGTTCGATGGCCCGGATATAGTTATCCATCCAATGATCGGACAGCGACCGGGCGCGGCCGCGAATGTTGAGGAGTTTGAGCGATCTCGTCTTCGGGCCGCCCTCCGCTTCCGCCTCGCGCAGCCGCCGCAACTCTTCTCTGAAGGTTTCGAACTCGCCCTGGTCCATGATGTCGGGTTCGGCGCTCAGAGCCTTTTCCGCGCTGAGGCTGCGGCTTCTCGCACCGGCGTGATCCACATGCGAAAGCCGGTCGACATGCCGCCACGGCCAGAGGCTGTCGAGAAAATAGAGTTTCGGCGGCAGCGCCGAGACCGGATCTTCGCGATTAACGTAGCGCTGGAACCGCTCGATATAGCCGCCGTTGATGTAGCCCTGCAGCGCTTCGAAACCGACGCGCGGCTGGCCGAACGTCACCACCTGGGCGCCGCCCAGATACGTCTTCAGCTCCGCCGCAGCGATGGTCGCGATCGCCCCGCCGAGCGAATGCCCGGTCATCCAGATCTGCCGGCCGTCGGCGTTCGCGACGGCTTCGCGCACATCCTTTTCGACATTCAGATAGGCGCCGAGAAAACCCGAATGCAGGCCGATGAACTGGTCTCCGTATTTCCGCTCGACCATCCCCACGTTGAGGTTATCGATCCAGTCGAGAAACTCGTAAGTGCCGCGAAAGGCGATGAGGAGAACGCGGTCGTTCGATGCGATGAATCCCTGGGTGCGTCCGGAGTCGAGGAACTGAAAGTCGGGAAGCCCCCAGTCCCGTGTCGTGCGCCGGATTTCGTCGCTGTCCTCATAGGCGAGCTTCGCGGCTTCCGCGAGCGAAAGCGCTGCGGCTTTCGAGGCGGTGCCGGAAACGAGGCTGTCGAGATCGAAACGGGACGGCCCGCGCTTTGCGACGAATTTCCGCCACGGCATGCCCTGGATATCGAGGGCTTCGGCGCGCTCGCGAAGCCGCTGCGACGCGGCGGGGTCGGACCCGGTCGCAAGGATCGGCAACGCGAGAGCAATGAGCGCGAGAAAACGGAAAAATCGTTTTGAAATAAGCGTCGGCATTTTCGAGCCTCGTATGTTCAGCTTTCTCTTTATGCGCAATCCCTAAGCCTCGACCGGCCAGGCCGTGCCCGATGCGATCTCCATCCAGGCGATCAGCACCGTGACGGCAAGAACCGCGAGCACGAGCGCGGTCACCGGCATCGACAAGGACCAAACCGCCAGCACCACCAGGAAGGCGTTGCAGGCCGCGACCCGCCGCACGACGATGGCATGCGAGCGTACCGCGCGGGCCGAGCGCTGATAGAAATGCAGCCGGTGCGCCTCCCAGATTCTCTCGCCGCGCTTGAGCCGCCCCAGGATCGTGATGGTCGCGTCAGCCACGAAATAGAGCGGCAGGATGAGCGCGGCGGCCAGCGACACGTTCACCGCCAGCCAGATCAGCAGTCCGCCGCATAAAAACCCGAGCGGCACGGACCCCACGTCGCCCATGAAAACGCGCGCCGGATGCCAGTTCCACACGAGGAAGCCCGCCGTGGCGCCGATCATGGCGAAGGCGATGCCCTCGAGCGGCGAAGCGGCGCCAGCCGCCGACAGAACCAGAACGAAGCCGGCCGCGATGGAAACGACCTCGACGCCGGCAATGCCGTCGATCCCGTCCATGAAGTTGAACAGGTTGATGAACCAGACGAGCGCGATGAGCGCCACGGCGCGGTCGAGCCACCACGGCAGCACGCCCTGAAACACGAACTGGCCGGGCGCGAGCGTGGCCAGGCATGCGGCCCCGGCGAGGAAGTGCAGGGCGAAGCGCTGCCAGCGCGCCATCGGCCGGATGTCGTCGAGAAACGAAATGCCGCCGAGCAGCATCGCTGCGGGCAGCAGCAAAGCGTGGATGCCGGTCAGCGGCCAAAGGGCGAGGCTCGTCGCGAGCGCCGCAACCAGAAGCGGAAGCCCGCCGCCGGTCGGGGTCGCGCCGTGGTGCATGGACCGGGAGTTGGCTTCGGCGACGACGCCTTTTTGTTCGGCGAACCGTATGAAGAAATGGGTGAGAACAAGCGCGGCGACGAAACTCACCAGCAAGGTCAAAGAAGCAGCCACGGTTGTCATCCCCCCATCGCATCGCCGCCCGGCTATCTACCGCCGGTCACGTATCGAGGAAGCATAGCCCCCGGCGCCGAAGGCTTAAAGCCGAATGGGCGGCGTGCCGCGGGAACCGGACGAGCCGCTGCCGCCCTCGATAGCCCGCGCCCACGCCTCCACCCGCTGGGAGCGGTGCCGCGCGAACGCCCACGCCCCCCAGATAATTAGCGGTAGCACATAGACCACCGCATACAGTTCAGTCCAAGAGACGCCGCCGGCACGCGGCCAGTAGAGCGTGACGCTCAAGAGCGTCATGGCGAGGAGCGCCGGATGCGGCAGGCGTGCCGCGAGAGCGCACAGGAAGGCGAAATACCACGGGTAATGCGGCGAAGTGAGCCAGACGAAGGCGGCCCCCAGAAGAACGAGGTTCGCTGCTGAAAAGCCGTCGCGCTGCCTGAGAAAGACCGAGCGTGCGGCAAGCCCCACGAGAACGCCGAGCGCCACAAGGACATAGGCCCACCCCGGCGGGTCGGCGATCTGGAAGTCGCGCAGATACCAGATGACGTGAAAGCCCCAGCCCGCGCGATATCCCTCGTTGCCCAGATGCGTACCGAGAAAACCGAGCAGGTTGCCACCCGAACCCGACAGAAACGGAAGATACAACACCGCGGAGACCGCGAACAGGACCGCCGGCAATCGCCAGTCCCATCGCCGCCACAACGCCGGCAACAGCACCAGGGGAAAGTATTTGACCAGCGCCGCCAGCGCGAACAGCGCTCCCGTCAGTCCTTGCCGGCGTGAAACGGCAGCCCATATGCCAAGTGTCAGGAAGGCCGTTGCGGCCGCATCGAGGTGCGCTTGGCTGGCGAATTCCCAGATCGGTAGCGGGTGCCACGCGTAGATCGCCACGCGCGATAGCGGCAGCCCTACCCGCCGCAGCCAGCCGATGATCGCAGCAACCGTGACAGCCTCGAAGGCCAGCATGATGGCCTTCATGCCCGAAAGGCTGTCGTGAATAGCAACGCCGGCCATGAACACGTACTGCGCCACCGGCGGGTAGATCGTGACCGCCCGTTCCTTCTGGTTGATATGCGGGAAAATCTGGCTGTCGCGCAGATGCTCCAGCGCCGGATCGGCGGGCACATAACGGAATGGATTGATGCCCTCCCATCCCAGCCGCCCGTCCCAGACGTAGCGGAAGGCGTCGGTCGTGAGGTGCGGACCGATGTTCATTGCGATGGCGCGAAAGACGAGCGCGGCGGCGAGGATGAAAACGAGCGTTCGCCACCCGCCCGGCCGCATATGAGGACGGCCACCGCGATGAGATAGATCGCCGCATGGGCGAGGCTGGAGGCGATATACGAACGGAGGTCGTACTGGGCCAGTTGCTGGGTGCCGAAAAAGAGCGTCAGCGCGATGGCCAGCATCAGGATCGCAAGCGCCCAGGGCTGCACCCAGGGCAGGCGCAGCACGGGAAACTGAGCGGAAGGCGTCGCCTTGCCCGGGGTATGCATCGGTCTTTCCTGTTCGAGCGGATCTCGCTCCTGCCCGTATCACCGTTCGCGGCGGGCGGCATAGGCGCGCAGCCCCTCACCCCCGCCGAAAGACACCGGCGGCTTCCCCATCAAGCTTGTTGTGCGCCGCACAAATCGCCATTAAATGTAAGGGAAACGACGGTCAGCGCACGTTCATCCGGGCTGATCGACTATGCGGCGGCGCAGCAACGCCAGCCTGATTGCCTTGCGGAACAGGAGAGATCACGCCGCGATCAACAAGCGGTGAAAGGTCACGGGCACAAGTTGCGCCATAATAGCCGTCACCGTGCTGACCCAATTTTCGCGGAAGAAACCAATTGGGCGGTTGTGGCGTTCAAAGTTGCCAGGAAAGACTTGGTAGCGCCTCCGGTCAGGCCCGGCTGAGAGTTTAAAAAACGCGACCGGAGACTTGATCAAGAGCTTCGGCACATCCGTTGGAGATGAGAATGAAGACGACTGCGGTTAAATCCGCGATTCTAGATGTCGACTGGAGCGCGCAAACCGTTCTTCCAATCGATTTCAAGGGCCGCGAACTCAAGCTGGAAGCCCGCGCATACCAGGGTGCCGACCCGCAAGATCAGGCGCTCGTTCTGATCAATCGCGGCACCAACGGCCACAGCGCGGTTACGCCGCTCGTTCGCGTCATTCCGGGTGCGTTACCGGCGATATTTTCCACTCGCTCCGCTGCGACTGCTATAAGCAGCTTCAGGCGGCCCTGGAAGACATCGTCGACACGCCGAACGGCATCATGATTTACCTGCCCGCGCACGAGGGCCGGGGCATCGGCTTGGTCAATAAGATCCGCGCTTATGCCCTGCAGGACAAGGGTCTCGACACCGTTGACGCCAATGTGGAAATCGGCGCGCCGATCGACGCGCGCGACTACACGCTGTCGGCCGACATTCTGCGCGACCTCGGCTTCACACAGATCCGCCTCCTCACCAACAACCCGGCCAAGATCGACGCGCTCGAAAAGCAGGGCATCGAGGTCGTGGAGCAGGTTGCGGTGATCACGGAGCCGTCGAAGCACAATCAGCGCT
>CBDDFK010000002.1:0-30753 GCA_965226995.1 Filomicrobium sp. | reverse complement strand
ACAGCGCACGCACGACCTTGAGGTCATGGCTGATGAACAGGTAAGCAAGCTTACGGCGCGCCTGGAGCTTGCGGAGAAGATCGACGATCTGCGCTTGAACGCTCATGTCGAGCGCGCTGGTCGGTTCGTCGAGCATCAGGAACGTCGGCTCCAGCACGATGGCCCGCGCGATGGCGATACGCTGGCGCTGCCCCCCGGAGAACTCATGCGGATAGCGGTCCTGCGCAGAAGGATCGAGCCCGACTTCCGCGAGCGCATTGCCGACGCGCTCGCGGCGCTCCTCGTAGTCGAGCGAACGGTTCTGGATCAGCAGCCCTTCCTCGATGATCTGCCCCACCGACAGACGGGGAGACAGGGCACCGTAGGGGTCCTGGAAGACGATCTGCATATCCTTGCGCAGCGGCCGCATCTGGCTCGATGAATAGCGGTCGATGCGATTTCCGAGATAGACGATCGGTCCCTTCGAACTGACAAGGCGGAGGATGGCCAGCCCCAGCGTCGTCTTGCCGGAACCCGACTCGCCGACGACGCCAAGGGTCTGCCCCTGGCGCAACGCCAGGGAGATGCCGTCGACCGCCTTGACGTAATCTGTCGTGCGTTTCAACAGCCCCGTCTTAATGGGGAACCACACCTTGAGATCGTCGGTCTCGACGACCACCGGCGCGTCGGCATCGTACTGGCCGGGATCGCCCTTCGGCTCCGCCGCCAGCAGATGCTGGGTGTATTCGTGTTGAGGGTCCTCGAACACCGTACCTGTCGGACCTTCCTCTACGATCTCGCCGGATTTCATCACGTAGACCCGACGGGCCATCTTGGCGCACGATGCCAAGGTCGTGCGTGATGAGCAGGAGCGCCATGCCCATCTCGCGGCTGAGTTGTTTCAACAGATCGAGGATCTGGGCCTGGATGGTGACATCGAGGGCGGTGGTCGGCTCGTCGGCGATCAGGAGATCCGGTTCGTTGGCGAGCGCCATGGCGATCATCACGCGCTGGCGCTGCCCCCCCGACAATTCGTGCGGGAACGCCGAGAGGCGCTTTTCGGGATCGCGGATACCGACCTTCTGCAAGAGTTCGATGACGCGGGCGCGCGCCTCCGGCCCGTCGAGCCCTCGGTGAATCTTCAGGACTTCGCCCACCTGCTTCTCGATCGGATGAAGCGGGTTGAGCGACGTCATCGGCTCCTGAAAGATCATTGAAATCCGCCGCCCGCGGATCTGGCGCAGTTCGTCCTGCTCGGCGGCGAGGAGATTGCGGCCCTGGAAGAAGATCTCGCCGGAGGGATGCGAAGCGGAGGGATATGGGAGCAGCTTCAGGATCGACAGGGCCGAGACCGTCTTTCCCGAACCCGACTCGCCGACGAGTGCCACCGTTTCCCCCCGGTTTATCTTGAAGGAGACGCGATTGACGGCGCGGGTCCCATTGTCGCCCTGGGTGAAGACGACCGAAAGATTGCGGACCTGCAATAGCGTTTCGGCGGTGGCGGTGGCGTTAGCGGTCATACTTGTATCACCTGAACGTCTTGCGCGGATCGAGGGCGTCGCGCACAGCCTCGCCGATAAATATGAGAAGCGACAACATGATCGCCAAGGTGAAGAAGCCGGTGAGGCCGAGCCACGGGGCTTCGAGGTGCTTCTTGCCTTGCAAAAGAAGCTCGCCCAGCGAAGCGGAGCCCGGCGGCAGGCCCAGGCCGAGGAAGTCGAGAGACGTCAGCGCGCCAATCGAGCCCGGAGAGCTGGAAGGGCAGGAACGTCAACGTGGCGACCATGGCGTTCGGCAAAAGGTGCTTCCACATGATCGTCGTGTCGGACAGGCCCAGCGCCCGGGCGGCCTTGATGTATTCGAAATTGCGCCCGCGCAGGAACTCGGCGCGCACCACCCCAACGAGCGCAACCCACTGGAACAGCAGGAGGACGAACAACAGCGTCCAGAAGCCGGGCACCAGCACCGAAGAGATGATGATCAGCACGAACAGCGTCGGAACCGAGGACCAGATCTCAATGAACCGCTGGAAGATCAGGTCGGTGAGCCCGCCGAAGTAGCCCTGTACGGCGCCGGCGGCGACACCGACAATCGAGGACAGTATTGTCAAGAGCAGGCCGAAGATCACCGAAACCCTGAAACCGTAGATCACGCGGGCGAGCACGTCGCGGCCCTGATTGTCGAGGCCCAGCCAGTTCGTGTTCCAAATGCTCGTGAACCGTTGCATCTGGTCGTCGGGCGCGGCGCAATAGGGTTCGCTGGATGCCCACGGTGGCGGCGCGGGGAAGCCGAGACACAGGCCGTTGGCGCTCTGGCGAAGCGGGTAATCGCGATTGATCGTCGTGTAAGAATAGCGGATCGGCGGCCACAGCATCCAGCCGTTGGCTTCGATCTCGTCTATGTTGACGGGGTCGCGATAGTCGGTGACGGCGAGAAATCCGCCGAACTTGGATTCGGGATAATCGAACAGGACCGGAGCTAGGAGTTCGCCTTTGTACATGACGATGAGCGGCCGGTCGTTGGCGATGAATTCCGCAAACAGCGACATGATGAAGAGCGTCAGGAAAATCCAGAGGCTCCAGTAGCCGCGCCGGTTCTTCTTGAAGTTATCCCAGCGTCGCTGGTTGATGGGCGACAGCGCGAGGCGCTTGCTGACGGCGTTCCAGACCGGAAGTCCGCCTTCGATCGAGGGGCGGGGGTGACCGGCCCGGGCGCGTCGGGTCGAGGGCGATTTCTTCGTTGCGCTTGTCCATACCCGTCAGACCTCCCGGCTTTCGAAGTCGATGCGGGGATCGACGAGGGTATAGACGAAGTCGGAGATAAGATTCACCACGAGACCGACGAGTGCGAAGATGTAGACGGTCGCGAACACCACCGGATAGTCGCGCTTGTCGATCGACTCGAAGCCCAAAAGGCCGAGCCCGTCGAGCGAGAAGATCGTCTCGATGAGGAGCGAGCCGGTGAAGAAGGCGGAGATGAAAGCGCTGGGAAAGCCGGCGATGATCAACAGCATGGCATTGCGGAAGACGTGGCCGTAGAGCACCTCACCTTCGGTCAGGCCCTTGGCGCGGGCGGTCAGCACGTATTGTTTGCGGATCTCATCGAGAAACGAGTTCTTGGTGAGAAACGTCATCGTCGTAAAGGAGCCAAGCGCCAGCGCGATCAAGGGCAGCGTCAGATGCCAGAAGTAGTCCGCGACGCAGCCCGAGCTCATCGCGCATTCCGAGATACGAATAGCTCTGATACATCTCCGAGGAGAGGCCGCGCGAGGGGAACCACTGGAAGAACGACGAACCGGCGAACACCACGAGCAGCAAAACGGCCACCAGGAAGCCGGGAACCGCATAGCCGACAACCAGCGCACCAGAGGTCCAGACGTCGAAGGGTTCGCCGTCGTTGACCGCCTTGCGGATGCCCAGGGGGATCGAGATCAGATAGGTCAGGAGCGTCATCCACAGCCCGAGGGAGATGGAGACCGGCAACTTTTCGGCGATCAGTGTCAGGACCGGCGTGTCGCGGAAATAACTCTCACCGAAATTGAATGTCAGGTAGTTCCCCATCATCAGGAAAAAAGCGTTCGTGAGCCGGCTTGTCGAAACCGAACTGCTTCTCAAGGCTCTTGATGAATTCCGGGTCGAGGCCCTGGGCGCCGCGATACTGCGACCCGGCATCGGCGCCGGCGCCTTGTCCGGCCTGGGTCGCCGATCCGCCGCCGGCCATGCCGTCGCCGCCTCCGCCGGTGATGCGGCCGGTCATGGAGGCGTCATGGCCCTGGATCTGGGCGATGATCCGCTCGACGGGGCCGCCGGGCGCAAACTGGATGACGACAAAGCTCACCAGCATGATGCCGAACAGTGTCGGCACGATCAGGGCCAGGCGTTTCAACAGATAGGCGGCCATGGGGGGCTCGTTCGTCCTTCCTGCGGTTTCTCGTCGTGTCCCTGGTTATTTCCGAAATCCGCGCCGGCCAACGCATGCGGATGGGGGCGAACCCGGGAAACGGCACACAGCCTTTCGGTCTGCTCGGCTTACTTTACGTCCTCGCACGCGAATGGGCGCCCTTACGCCGCTTTTCCTTTCTCGGCGGCCATACGTGAATTCCGGCGCCAAGGCGTCGTAGGTCAATGCCCCAATGTCGGCGGGCGTTGCAACCTTTGCCGGCTACCTTTGGTTCAACTCTTGGCGCCTTCGCCTCGTCGTACCACCAGGTTGCAAGAATGCCGCGGTCGTATTTGGGCTTGGTGTCCGGCCTCCCGAACTTATCCCAGTGGGCAATGTTGTGGGCGGCCTTGTACCAGTGCGGCACCCAGTAGTGACCGACCCGCAAAACGCGATCGATGGCCCGTGTCGCGATGACCAGATCCTCTCGCGACTTCGCCGACAAAGCCTTCTCGATGAGCTTGTCGAGGACCGGATCGGCGATGCCGGAAAGGTTGATGCTGCCCTCCGTCCGCGCCGAGGATGAACCCCAGTAGTTCACCATCTCCGGTCCTGGCGTGAGCTGCAGCACCAGGCGCCGCGTGGTGATGTCGAAGTCGAAGGTTTTGACGCGGCGCTCGTACTGGGCCGAGTCGACGAGCCTCAGCGTGGCGTCGATGCCGATGCGTTTGAGATTGGCGATGTAGGGATTGATGATCCGCTCGAAGGACGGAGAAAAGGTCAGGAACTCGATACTGAGCTGTTGACCTTCGCCATTGAAGCGGCGCCCATTCTCAAGCGTCCAGCCCGCCTCGTTGAGCAGTCTGTCGGCTTCCCGCAAGAGTTTGCGGTCGCGACCCGAGCCGTTGCTCTTGGGGGGGATGTAGACATCTTCGAAGACGGCCGGATCGAGCTGATCGCGGTACGGCTCCAGAAGCTCCATCTCGGCCGCGGATGGCTTGCCGGTCGCTTCCATGTCGGAGTTCACGAAATAGCCGGTCGTGCGCTTATAGAGCCCATAAAACAGATTCTGGTTCGACCATTCGAAATCGAAGGCGTAATCGAGCGCCTTGCGCACGCGCTTGTCCTGGAACTTGGCGCGCCGGGTATTGATCATAAAGCCTTGCGCGCCGGAAGGGCTGTCGTCGGGCAGGGTCAAAAGCTTGAGCCGGCCCTGCTTCACTGCCGGAACGTTGTAAGCGGTCGCCCAATCGACGGAGGTGAACTCTTCGCGCAGATCGAATGTGCCGTTGAGCAGGTTCTGCAGTTCGGCGGTCCGGTCGCGGTAGTACTCGTAGCGGATCTCATCGAAGTTGTAGTGGCCGCGAATGACCGGTAGATCCTTCGCCCAATAGTCCTCCCGCCGGCGGTAGGTGACGTAGGTGCCCGGCTTGAAGCTGGCGATTTCATAAGGCCCCGAGCCAAGAGGCTTCTTCAGCCACGTCTCTTCGAACGGCGTCTCCTTGCCGTAGAAGGCCTCGGGAAGCACGGGGAGCGTCGCCACCGTCAGCGGCAGGTCGCGCAACAGGTCCCCGGTGAAGGTATAGCGGACCGTGCGTTCATCGAGGGCTTCGGCTTTCTCGACGTCGCGCAGAACGAACCGATAGTTGGGATGCCCCTTCTCCTTCAGGGCGTTGAAAGAGAAGACCACGTCCGAGGCCGTCACGGGGCTGCCGTCGGCGAACTTCGCTTCCGGGCGCAACTTGAACACGACCGAGCGGCCGTCATCGGCTAGTTCGGCCGTCTCGGCGATAAGTCCGTAAACGGCGTCGGGCTCATCCAGCGCGCGGACCATCAAGGAGTCGTAGACGAAGAGCAGCCCCTGGGCGAAATCGCCCTTGAGGATGAACATGTTGAAGCTGTCGAACGTCTGCAGGCTTGCGGTGCCAATGGTGGCAATGCGGCCGCCCTTCGGCGCGTCGGGATTGACGTAATCGAAGTGCTTGAAATCGGCCGGATACTTGAGTTCGCCGAAGGCCGAGAGGCCATGCGAGGGACTGGCGGAGGAGGCAGCGAGTGTCGAGCTCACGAGGAGCATTGCGGCGAACGCCAAAGCGGTCATCGCCTGTCCGAAGTTCGCCAGCGTTCTCATCGGCTCTCCTATATCTGTGCGGATCATCCGTGTGGCCGGGCCCCGTTGCCGCCGCGGGGCTGATTCTCCGCGAGCTCGGAGCCTTTGGAGGGTAGGCGTTACGTCGGCGCGCCACACGCCTCGAAACCTCAAGAACCGCGTTTCATGCTCAGCGATCCGGCCTTCTCTTCATCGAGCCACCATGTCTGAATCACGCTTGCGGGCGACAGCCTGGGCAGCTTGTCCGGCCGGCCGAACATGTTCCAGTAAGCGACCCGGTCGTAGGGGAAGTGCCACTGCGGCACGACATAGTGGTTCCACAGGAGGACGCGGTCGATGGCACGAGTGATCGCGACGACATCGTCGCGGGATTGCGCGCGGACCAGTTCCTCGATCAGCTGGTCAATCACAGGATTTTTGACGCCGATGCGGTTGCGCGAGCCCGGCTTGTCAGCCGCCGCCGAGCCCCAGAACTCGCGCTGCTCGTTCCCCGGAGAATGCGACTGCGGGAACGACGTTACGATGGCGTCGTAGTCGTACTTCTCAAGCCGGCGGGTGTACTGAGACGTGTCGACGACTCGGATCGACACCTCCATGCCGAGCTTTTCTAGCGCCTTCTCGTAGGAGCCGATCGCGCGTTCCATGTCCGGCGAGATGGTCAGGAACTCGATCTGCATCTGCTGGCCGGCATCGTTGACGAGCTTGCCGCCCTGAAGCTTCCAGCCAGCTTCCTGCAGTAGCTGCAAGGCCTGGCGCAGGTTGCCGCGGAAGGCCCTTGCATCTTCGTTATTCGGGTTCTTCCATTCGGTGCTGAACACCTCTTCGGGCAGCTTATCGCGATACTTCTCCAGAATTTCGAGTTCGCGCCCTTCCGGCAGGCCCTTTGCGGCAAGCTCCGAATTGTCGAAGAAGCTGCCGATGCGTTCGTACATGCCGTAGAACAGGTTCTTGTTGAGCTGTTCGAAATTGAAGGCAAGGTTCAGCGCGCGGCGCACCTTCGGGTCGGCGAACTTGTCGCGACGGGTGTTGAACACGAACGACTGCATCGGGGCGACGCGGCCATGCGGCAGTTGCTCCTTGTTGATCTCGCCCGCCTTCACCGCATTCGTGGTGTAGCGCGTCGCCCAGGAGCCGGCGCTCGATTCGAACCAGAAGTCGACGAGCCCTGACAGGAATGCCTCAAAGGCCGGCGTGCGATCCTTGAAGTAGATGTAACGGATCTCATCGAAGTTATAGCGGCCTTTCATGACCGGCAGGTCGGCGGCCCAATAGTCCTTGACCCGCTCGAACGTGATCTCCCGGCCGGGAGTCACCTTCGAAATCCGGTACGCGCCCGAGCCTAGCGGCGGCTCCAGCGTCGTCGCCGTAATGTCGCGAGTCTCGCCCTCGGCGTTCTTGCCTTCCCAGTAGTGCTTGGGAAGGATCGGCAACTGGCCCAGGATCAGCGGCAGTTCGCGGTTTCCCTGCATGTCGAAGGTGAAGGTCACCTCGCGCTCGCCCGTCTTCTCACCGCGGTTAACGTTCTTGTAGTAGAGGTTGTAGAGCGGAGACGCCTTCTTCATCGCCTCCAGCGAGAAGATGACGTCTTCGACGGTGATGGGCTTGCCATCATGGAAGCGCGCCCCCTCGCGAAGCTTGAACGTCGCCTTGCTGTAGTCGTCGGGATAGGCGATCCACTCGGCGACGAGGCCATACTCCGTCGACGGTTCGTCGAGGCTCGATTCCATTAGGGTTTCGTAGACAAGCGCCTGAACGCCAATCGCCTGGTCGCCCTTGATGGTGAAAGGATTGAGGGAATCGTAAGTGCCGACGGCTGCCGAGGTGACCTTGCCGCCCTTGGGCGCATCTGGATTGACCCAATCGAAGTGCTGGAAGTCGGGGCCGAACTTGGGCTCCTCCATCAACGACACGGCGTGGCGCTTGGCGTCCTGGCCATATGCCGGCAATAGCGGCGCCGCGAGGCCCGTCGCCAGGATTGCTGCCGTCAGGAGGCTTCGAGCCGAATTCGCCATCAGGTAGGGTCTCCCAATCCGTCATTCATGCTTTGCGTATCGTATCCCGCCGGGGAACACGCACGATTGGTCCGTGAGCGGTCGGAACGCACCACGGGCTATCGTCTTAGCGCCGGTGGCCGCACCGTTGTAGTTAAACGTTCTTAAGTTTGCGGCTCGCGGGCAAAGCGGTGTCGTTCGCGCGTCGTGCGCCTTACTTCCGACATCCTGTAACATCCAGCCGTCTGCCGGGCCGAAATCCGGACACGGAAAGGCCCGCCGCTGGATAACGGCGGGCCTGACAGCGGCGTTCATGCGCTACGCTATCCCCAAGACCAGAGCCGGAATGGGTCGGCTAACAAGCCAGGCAGCACGTACGTGCGGGTCATTTATTGGCGTCGAGGTAGGCCAGCAGATTAGCCAGGTCTTCGTTGTCGTCGATGCCCTTGAAGATCATTTTCGTACCCGGCGCCCAATCCTTCGGCGCGTGGATGAACCCGGCGAGGTTTTCAAGCGACCAGGCGCCATCCTTGCCCTGCAGCGCATCGGAATAGCCAAAACCCTCCGCAGACGCGATGTCGCGCCCGACGATGCCCCAAAGGGCCGGGCCGACCTTGTTCTTGCCGCCCTCGTCGATGCTGTGGCAGGCCTTGCACTTGCGGAAGACCTTCTCGCCTTTGCCGACATCGGCACCCGCTGCGGCAGATGCCACGGCGGCAGGATCGAAGCCGCCACCGGCCGCTTCGCCACCGTCCGTCGCATCGCCCTCTCTGGACGTCTCGCCGCCCGTTCCGGCGTCGGCCGCCGCGGTCTCGGTTTCGCCCAACTCGGCACTGTCGCCGGCCTCTTCGGCTTCCGGAGTCGGCAGTTTGAAGCCAACGACCTCGTGGTGGTCGTCGCCATGACCGTTGGTTGAAATGTCGATGATGGTGCTGGAAGCGACCATGACGAGCAGGGCCGCGATGACCGCGCCTGCGATTTTGTTCAGCTCGAAGGAGTCCATGTGCGAATAAGGTCCCAGTTCTGCGTGAGATTGTGTCCGGGCGGGATACGTCGCGGGGCGGATGCAGATTACAGGCCGCGACTATATGGTTTCGCCGCCTGCTTGCAACTCACACAAGGGGCAACTAACACCGCGTTGATGCGAGACCAATCGTCACTTCGTTCGAGCGAAGACGACAAACGGCGCATCCGCACCCAAAAAGACCGCCGCTGAAGGAACTGGGCCCATGAAACGCGTTCTGATCGTCATTCCCGCGCGAATGGAGGCCTCGAGGCTGCCGGGCAAGCCAATGCTCGATATCGCCGGGGAGCCCATGATCGTGCATGTCTGGCGGCGGGCGCATCAGGCGGAATCCGGCCGGGTTGTCGTTGCCACCGATGCCGACGAGATCGCCGCGGCAATCCGTTCGGCGGGCGGGGAAGCCGTGATGACGCGCAAGGACCATGCCTCGGGTTCGGACCGCGTCTTCGAGGCGATCAACAAGGTCGACCCGGAAGCCGACGCGGAATTCGTCATCAACATCCAGGGCGATCTGCCGACGCTCGACCCTGGCCTTGTCACCGCATGCCTTGCGCCTCTGGAGAAAAAAGGACCGAACATCGCGACGCTGGCGGCGCAAATTGCCGAGGAAAGCGAGCGGGATAATCCCAACGTGGTCAAGGTCGTGGGCACGCCGACGGACGACGAAAAGGTGCTACGGGCGTTATATTTCACGCGCGCCACGGCGCCGGCGGGCGACGGACCGCTCTATCACCACATCGGCATCTACGCCTATCGGCGGCCGGCGTTGGAGAAATTCGTGGCGCTCAAGCCATCGACGCTGGAAAAACGCGAAGGGCTGGAGCAGCTCCGGGCGCTCGAAGCCGGTATGCGCATCGACGTGTCGGTTGTCGATACCGTTCCCCTGGGCGTCGACACCAAGGACGATCTCGAACGCGCCCGCAAGCTTGTTGCCGGCCAGAACGGGGGCAAAAGCTAGGTCCGCGCCTCCGCTCCAGCCGTCGACGACACTTCAGGGGGGCCGCGCATCGCCAGGTTCCCATTGCAGCGAGATAAGAAACGATGACGCCGAACCCAGCGCCCAGCGCCAAGCCGCCGCCCTACCTGATCTCCAGGCCGGGGGAACGCGTCGCTTTCCAGGGCGAACCGGGCGCGAATTCACACGTCGCTTGCCACGAGGCCTTCCCGGACATGGAGGCGTTCGCTTGCGCGACGTTCGAAGACGCGATTGCCGCTGTACGTAACGGCGAGGCCGCATACGCGCTGATCCCGATCGAGAATTCGGTCGCCGGCCGGGTCGCGGACATTCACCATCTTCTGCCGGAGGCGGACGTCTACATCGTCGGCGAGCACTTCCTTCGGGTGCGCCACCAGCTTCTCGTGAAGCCGGGGGTGCAGCTTTCGGAATTGACACGCGTGCTCAGCCACACCCAGGCGCTCGGCCAGTGCCGAAAGATGTTGCGGAACCTCGGCCTGCGGCCCGTTCCGGAGGCCGATACCGCCGGGTCCGCCCGGCTGGTGGCCGAAGGCGACGACCGCAGCCAGGCAGCGATCGCGACGACCCTGGCAGCCGAGATCTATGGGCTGGACATCCTGAAAAGCGATATCGAGGACGAGGTTCACAACACGACGCGCTTCGTCGTTCTGTCGCGCGAGCCCGATGACGCCGAGCCGGACGAGGGCCCGGTGATCACGACGTTCATCTTCCGCGTGCGCAACGTTCCCGCGGCGCTCTACAAGGCGCTCGGCGGCTTCGCGACGAACGGCGTCAACATGACCAAGCTGGAAAGCTATCAGCTCGAAGGCACCTTCAACGCGACGATGTTCTACGCCGATGTCGAAGGGCATCCGGCCGAGCGCATGGTGCAACTGGCGCTGGAGGAGTTGTCGTTCTTTTCCAGCGAGGTGCGGCTTCTGGGTACGTACCGCGCGAGCCCCTACCGCTCTGAGATGGCGGGGGTCGCAGGCGCGCACAGTGCGATGCGGCCGCACCGCTGACGGGGCATTGGCAGCTTCCGATTGTTGACGAGAAAAGAGGCGCGAACGACATGGGCCGACTTGAGGGGAAGACCGCCATCGTCACGGGGGCGGCGTCGGGTTTCGGGCGCGGCATCGCTGAACGGTATGCGCAAGAAGGCGCGAAAGTTCTGATCGCCGATCTGAACGGCGCGGCGGCCGAAACCGTGGCCGCCGGGATCGGGAAAGGAGCGCGCGCCTTTACGGTCGATGTGACGGACAGGGCGCAAGTCGAGGCGATGGTCCAAACCGCGGTGGACGCTTTCGGAGGGCTCGATATCATCGTCAATAACGCCGGGACCACGCACGCCAACAAGCCGGCGCTCGACGTTACCGAGGATGAATTCGACCGGATCTACGCCGTTAACGTGAAGTCGCTCTACCTGACGACGTGCGCGGTGGTGCCCGTGTTCGAGGCGCGCGGCGGCGGCGCTATCGTGAACACCGCTTCGACCGCCGGCGTGCGTCCGCGTCCCGGGCTCACCTGGTACAACGGATCCAAAGGCGCGGTGATCACGCTGACGAAGTCGCTGGCGGCCGAACTCGCGCCGAAGAACATCCGGGTGAACGCCATCAATCCGGTGATGGGCGAGACGGGGCTTCTGGAAAGCTTTATGGGCCAGCCCGACACGCCCGAGAACCGCGAGAAGTTCATCTCCGGCATCCCGCTGGGGCGCATGTCGCGGCCATCGGATATCGCCAACGCGGCCGTGTTCCTGGCCGAGCCGGCCTCCGAATTCATTACCGGTGTCGCCATCGAGGTCGACGGCGGGCGCTGCGTTTGAGGAAGCGGCCCGCCCTCCGGCAATGCCGCACGGCGGCACGGGATTGTGTGCTCTGCAGGTTCCGTCTTGCGTGAGAACTGACTTTCGCGGCTTGCGGGGCCGGCGTCTATCGGCTTCAAAGCCGCAAGCCGTCCCTCGTCGCGCCAACGGGAAGCCGTTCATGACCGATACGTTGCCCCCGCCTCCGGAACCTGCATCCACGAATTCCCAATCGGCGCCGGTCATGGGGCAGCCGCTCGCCGGTGCCGGCGGCGCAACGACCGCCGTCGACGGTGGGCAATCCGGCGGCGAGCTTTCGGACCGAGAGGTCAAGAAACTCCTCAACGACTATTTCTCGCGTGCCTACGATGAAACGGTGCGGCGTTACCTGGCCGCCGAGGCGACGACACTTTTCACACGCTGGATCATCGCCCTCATCGGGGCGGCGTTGTTCGCGGCGCCGTTCATCAAGGTCATCCTGACGCCCGAGACCGACCGGCAGCTCATCGGCCAGGAAGAGGGACAGCTCTTTCTCCTCCCCGGCTTCCTCTTGATGATGATCGCGTTCATCCCGCCGCTGTGGCGGAAAGGCTGGCCTGTGCCGATGGCGTTGGCGATCGCGGTGGCCGCGCTCGATCTCTATGTCTTCCAAGTGGGGCACGTATTCATCATCTGGGCACTCCTGGCGCTGGCCGCCGGTGTCCTCTTGTGGGACGCCAAGGCATTCCTCGAACAACGCCGGCGCCCGCAGTCGGTCAAGGAATTCGAGGCGCGCATCGACGCCTGGACCGAAGCCCAGCTGCGCAACTTGGTCGATACCGCACGCCAAGACCTGCCGACCGGATCGGGTCGTCTCGCCGGGGATCAGGTGATGCTGTTGAAAAGCTTCCCGAAATCGGACCGGTTGGGAAAAGCCGACATCCTGGCGCGGATCGGAACCGATGGGGTACCGCGCATGTCACCGGTCGGCATCGCGGCATTCGACTTCGGCGCGGACGACGTTCTCGTGTTCGAGGGCGCGGTCGATCTGGCAACGACACGGGCGGTCTATCTGCGCCTGCACCAGTTCCCCTACAACAGTATCTCGGCGGTGAACTGGTCGAGCGACGTCTGGCCTCCGGAAAAGGTTCCGGGGCCGAAACGATCCGGAACATCGGGCGGCGGCGGCAAGGCGGCGGTGAAATCGGTCCTGCGGCGCGATGAGTTGCAGATCCGGCTCTACGGGCACCACGACATCACGCTCGTCTTCCGGGATGGAGCGTTGGCCGAACGCCTGGAAGACCAGAAGTTCGAGCGCATCGAAAAGATGGAGCGCATCAAGGCCGTCTGGCGGCGGCTTTCAGAGCGGCGCTCATAAGCTCGTAACTACGCCGCCCGCTCGGCAAGGCGCTCCAGCTTCTTCTGGCGGATCTTTTCGTCTTCTTCCCAGCTCAGCGTCGACGTCAAGGTGCCGTTGCCATCGAACAGGAAGACGGTCGCGGTGTGGTTCATCGTGTAGTCGTTGCCATCGTCGGTCGGCACCTTTTCAGCGACCACGCGGTACTTCTTGATGATATCGGTGACCTGCTCCGGCGAACCGGTCAGCGCGGTAATGCGCGGATCGAAAGCGCTCATGTACTTGTTCAATTGCTCGGGCGTGTCGCGCTCGGGATCCACGCTGACGAACAGGACATCGATTTTCTCGGCCTTGTCGCCCAGTGCTTCCAGATGCTTCGACATTTCGAACAGCGTGGTCGGGCAGATGTCCGGGCAGTGCGTGAAGCCGAAGAAGA
This sequence comes from Filomicrobium sp., assembly GCA_965226995.1. Taxonomy (GTDB): domain Bacteria; phylum Pseudomonadota; class Alphaproteobacteria; order Rhizobiales; family Hyphomicrobiaceae; genus Filomicrobium. The sequence continues at coordinate 17,239 of CBDDFK010000002.1, read as the reverse complement.
TGGCGTAGGGCTTTCCCTTTAGCCTGTCGCTCGAAAAGGTCTCGCCGGCGGTATCCACCAACGTGAAATCGCCGCCGAAGCGGGCGGCACCGGGGAGCGCCGTGCCCTGGCGGGCGGCTTCCTGGACGTGGCCGAGCATGAGGGCGCCGGCAACGACGGCGGCAACGGCCACCAGGCCCCAGAGGACGAGCCGGAGACGCGAGAGAAAGTTCGGATTGGCCATTTTCGGGATCTTCGTCCTTCGTTTCGATGGCGATGGGGAATGCGATAGCCGTGGGCGTCAGACCCGCGCAGAGAGGCAGGCAAGACCGGCCCGGCGGCTGGTCTTGCGCTGTTTTACCGGCTTCAATGCTTCATATGGTGGCCGTGGTCCGACTTGCCAGAACCGTGGCTGGAATGGTGGCCGGAACCTTGGCCCGCGTCGTCCTTGCTGCCCTCAAGGGAGCGTGCGCCGATTGGCGCCACCTGGAATGTCACCGGGACCGCTCCGGCCCTCTCGAACACCAGGGTTCCGCTGACCGTTTCACCGGCTTTCGGCGCCCCCGTCAGGCCCATGAACATCAGATGGAAGCTGCCCGGCTTGAGAACGACCTTGCCGCCGGCCGGCAGCTCCAGGCCGTTTTCCAGTTCGCTCATGCGCATGACGCCATCGGCCATCTTCATCTCATGGATTTCGACGCGCTCGGACAACTCGAAGCTGCCACCGATCAGACGGTCGGCCTCATCTCCGGGATTTTCCAGAGTAGCAAAGCCGCCCGCTACCTTGGCGCCGGGGGGCGTTGCCCGAGTCCAAGGCTCATGAATGGTGATTGCTGCAGTCGACTTCTTTTCCGCGTGATCCCCCGAGACCTTTTGAATAATCGTCTGGGCGGTTTCAGCGGCCTTGGCCTTGGCTGCCTTCTCGCATGCGAGGGCCGGCGCGCCGGCCAGGGCCAGCCCCGCTGCGACAGCGGCAATCGCCGAAAGCCGGTGCTGGCTGGATGTTCTTGTCATCGTTTTCATTGACTTTCCTTTTCTAAAGTTCGGGTGTCCTGTCAGGTGTTCCCCGGGCGCGTCGTACCGAATGTCAGAAGTGGATGCCGCCCGTTAGCTGAAGAGACCACTCCTTCGAAAGCTGGACGCCGTTGAGGTTCTCGTAAAGCGGCGTGCCGGCCTCGATCCCCAACCGGCCCATGCCGACGCCGGAAAGCGGAATATGCGCATTGAGGCCTGCGAAAGCCTCGACCCTTTCACCGCCGTAGAAGTCCGGATTGGCTCCACGCGCCGGTCCCGCGATCAACGGATCCGAACCATCGACGGCACCGGTTGTCGAAGCTTCCAGGCGAAGGGAGCCGGAAAGGCTCTGGTTGAGCGCGTACGACAACCAGCCGGTGACGAGGTGCCGGTCGCCCCAGCTATAACCTTCGTCGTTCTCGTCTTCGAGCGCGAAGCGGGCGCGGTAGGCGGCGCCCCAGGAGAAGGGACCGGAACTCGCGAGATAGTTGAGGCCAACGAGGCCGTCGTACGTACCCGAGCCCAGTTGCAGGCCATAGTTGGCCCGGCGCGTCGCCCGCATGCCGTTGGGAATCAGCGGCACCACAGTCTCGTCGATCGATCCCGTCGGCAGGCTGACCCCAAGGACGGCGCTGATCTTTGTTCCGTGGTGGTCATAGAGCCCGACAATACCGCCGACGCGAGTATCGCCGAAGCCTTCCGTCTTGAGCGTACTGGTGCCGAGGCGGTTGGCGCCAGCCATGCCGCGGAACGCCTGTGCCACCATCTCCTTCTCAACGTAGCTGCCGGAGACGAAGACCGTTACGGCACTCGTCAGACCGTACATGGCGCCGAACATCTGCATGTTGCCCGACATCTTGTTCGGCACCATGCGCAAGGTGGGCGGCTGGCCCGGCCGGCCGGCAAAGCGGTTCGGGACAGTTGTCACGACGGTCTCGGCGGAGATGTCGTCGGACCCGGATTTCAGTCCCTCCATCTGCATCCATTTGCGCGAGTACATCGTCATGACGCTTCGGGCGGAGATGGTGTGGGTCATCATCACGCCCGCCGGAGGCGGCCGCATCATGTGATGACCGTGAGCGCCCGCCGCGTGGGACGATGGGCTTGCGTGGGCGGGACCGTGGGCGTGGGCTTCCCCAGAATGCACTGTCGGCGGAGCGGCGACGCATAGGGCAGCGGCGGCGGCGACCGCAAGGGTGCAGCAGTTGAGTGGTTTCATTTTGTGAGCTCGACCTGATCGATTGACGTGGGATCGTGACAATTCGAGCGAGCTTGTGCGCAGCGGCGCCCGCGAAGCGGGTTAGGTCCCGCAGACGAGGCGCCGCCGCGAAGATTGCTCGCGATCAGGTGAGTTGAGGTGGACCGCGGATCCGCTGAGTGCGATGCGCGAATGCCTGCCGAGGCTGTTCGCCCGCGGAGACGAAGGTGAGCGGCCGCGCTTCGAACGCGATGTCGAAGGCAAGGCCTTCGGGTGCCGGCAGGCAGCCCAGGGAAGCGCCCATGGCGCAGGCGGGGCAAACCGGGCCGTCGCGGTCCTCGCCCGGTGTTCCAGCGGAATCGTTCGAGGCCGCGGCGCCGGGGCCGCACATGGCATGCAGGATGGCCGAGAGGCCCGATTCTCCTTGGGCGGAGAGGCTGCGCTCGAAGGCGGCGGTCAGATGCAGGGAAAAAAGCGCGGCATGCAGAACGACCGCCAACGCCGCGGCGGCGAGGGCGAGCGCGCGAAATCTCCGAGCTTTCCGCAAAACCTTCATGGTCGCAGACTTTTATCCGTACAGGCTGCCGGCGAAAGAGCCGAAATGCCGCAGTCGCGGCAGAAAAGTGGGAACTTGCGCGGTTCCGTAGGTCAGGAGATCTCGCCGTCGACGAACGCCCTCACGAGTTGATGGGCCATGGACTGCCCGCCGGGCAGCCAGAGCTCGTCCGGGTGGGAGCCTTCCAGCATCTGGCGCGCTTCGTCTTTCGAGAACCAGCGCGCGTGATCGATCTCGGCGGCGTCGACGATGAGTTCGGCGGGCTCGGCGCGAGCGATGCAGCCCAGCATCAACGAATGCGGGAAGGGCCACGGTTGCGAGCCAAGCAGGCGCACCTCCGATACGTCGAGGCCGACTTCCTCTTTCGTTTCGCGGCGGACGGCGTGCTCGATGTCGTCGCCGGGCTCAACGTAGCCCGCGATGGTCGAGTACATCTTGTCTGGAAAGCGGTTCTCGTGCGCCAGGACGATGCGTTCGCCATCGGTGACTGCCATGATGACCACAGGATCGACACGGGGAAACGCCTCGAACCCGCAGGCCCAGCACTTGCGTTTCCAGCCGCCCTGCTTGACGTTCATCGAACCGCCGCACCGCCCGCAGCATCGGTGGTTCTCGTGCCAGACGCCGAGCGCGGCTGCCTGCGAGACGAGCGCCAATTCATCCGCCGGCATGGCGCCCGAGGCGGCAAGCGAGCGGATTTCCGGGCGGTTTCTCAGCGCCTCCCGGGCCTGTGGCGCGCCGCGCGCGTAGTGCTCGCTGGTCGCCACCGCGAAGACCGCATAGCCATCGGCCGGATCGATGCCGAGGAAGATTGCTTCGCTGATCGCAAGGCCAAGGTCCGCGACTTCCTGAGCGCGGAACCAGCGTATCCTGACGTCCGTCTTGTCGGCGTTGCTGTCGACCACCGGCTTGGCCCCGGCCAGGACGAAAAAGCGCGACGTTTCGGCCTCGAGCAGCGACTCCATGTATTCCTTGTCGGGTCGCTTCTCGCTCTGCCGGTCGAGTTTCAGGGTCGGACCAAGTGTTGGCTTCATGTACGGGCGTGCCTCCTCGCGAGCTTCAGACAAGAGCACATTGCAGCCGCTGCGCGCAACTTATGCGATGGACTTGGCAGGACTTTAACCGCGGCGCGGCTTATTCGATGAGTTAGAAGCTACACGGTTCAGGCCGGGCGGTCCGATACCTGGTTCGCTCGCCGCCATGGTCACCTTCGCGCCCTCTGGCATGGCGCGCTCGAAACCGTCACAGCCGCCTCGGTGCGAAGCAAAAAAGCTTCACCCTTTGTGGAGCGGGCCTACTCGGTGGTATTGTCTGCCGGATGGTTTCCTGGTTCAGCCAATGATCTCTTTTCGTAATGTTTCCGATCCGGCCGATACCGGGGACAGGAAATCGCTCGAAGACGCGCGTCTGCTTTTCTATTCGGCTTTCCCCTACGAGCCTGAGGGTTTCGACCGCATCGAGCGCTGGCTTCGACGGCGGGCGGAACTCGATTTCGAGCCCATCCTTCTGTGCGCGCTCGACCGCCGCAAGAACGTCATCGGCCTCAGCTTCGTGTTCTATTTCCCAGAAATTCGCTTCGGTTACCTGCAGTATATCGCCAGCGATCCGCAGCGCGCCGCGCGCGGCATCGGGGGCGCGGTGTACGAGGCAACCCGGGAACTCCTTACGGCCAGAGGGGCCAAGGGCCTGCTTCTCGATGTGCCGCCAGACGATCCGGCGATCCTGCAAGATCCAGAGCGGCTCAAGACCAACCGTTCGCGCAATGCCTTCTATGAGCGTTACGGCGCTCGCGTGGTCCAGGGAACGCTGTGGGACCGCGAAGCCAATCCGCGCAACGCCTACTACCTCACGCAGCTGATGTTCGATCCGCTCGAACGCGTGCCGAAGCTGCACCGGGCCGACGCCCGCAAGGCGGTCACACGAATCCTAGAAGCGCAGTACGGTTATGACCGGCGCGACGCCTTCGTGAAAAAGATAATCGGGTCTTTCCGGGAAGAACCGCTGTCGTTGCGGACCGCGCAAGCCCCCGACCAGCCGGAGCGCGCACGCTCTACCAAACGCATCCGGCCTATCAAGGTCGTCGTCGCCGATGGGCACGTGATCCACCACCTCAAGGAAAAAGGCTATGTCGAGCGGCCTGTCCGCGTTCGCCAGATCATGCGCGGGCTGGAACCGGTCGGAATTGAGCGCGTACCGGTCAAACATTTCCCTGACAAAGCCTTCGCGGCCATTCACGATCCCAAGCTTATCGCGTATCTCAAAGCCGTTTGCGCACGCCTCTCCGAAAAGTCGATCGTCTATCCGGAGGTGTTCCCGATCCGCCGCCCGGACCGGGCGCCGCAGGCCCTGGAAGATCGAGCGGGCTACTTTTGCGCCGATACGTTCACCCCGCTCACGCGCAACGTCTGGCCGGCAGCGCGTCAGGCTGTCGACGTGGCTCTGACGGCAGCCGAACTCGTCCGAGACGGCGAGCGGTTCGCCTATGCCGTGTGCCGACCGCCGGGTCATCACGCCGAGCGGCGCATTTACGGAGGCTTCTGCTTCCTCAACAACTCGGCCGCGGCGGCTCACTTTCTGAGCCAAGGAGGCAACCGCGTCGCGCTGCTCGACATCGACTACCATCACGGCAATGGAGCGCAGGACATCTTCTATAAGCGCGCAGACGTGCTGACACTGTCGATCCACGGGCACCCCCGCCATTCATATCCAAACTTTTCGGGCTACGCCGATGAGCGCGGCGAAAGCGCGGGCATAGGCTACAACCGCAACTGGCCGCTCGCAGCCCCGGTCGATGACGATCGCTACTTGAAGATTTTAGGCGATGCCCTCGGAACGATCGGAAAGTTCAAGCCGCGCTACCTCGTCGTTTCGCTCGGCTTCGACATCATGAAGGGCGATCCGACCGGCTCGTTTTCAATCACGACACAGGGGCTCCGGCGGATTGCGAAGGCTATCGCAGACCTGCGGCTGCCGACCGTCCTGGTGCAGGAAGGCGGCTACGCCGTCCGCAACCTCCGCATCGGAGCACGGGCGTTTTTCGAGACGCTGAGCGCGAGTTGGTACGAAACCGCGCCACCACCGGGCGGGACCTTGCAAAGCGAGAAGAAAACCGTCATATCCACAAGTGGGCTGGCGGCGGACGCATCCCTCGCCAACCGGGTCAGGTCGGGAACGGAAGCAGCCCTAACGATCAGGACGCGGGTCGTCCGCCAGCCTCATTATTTTTCGCGCTTCAGATGCCCACCGCTTCGCGGCATCCGCGCCGCTGACAATTCTCCGCGGCCTCAGTTGTCGCCTCCGGATGCCCATCGCCGCTGCGCGGCGACATCCGGCGCCTGACGATCCTTAGCCGAGTTTATTTTGTGTTCACGGGCTTGCCGCCCTCCACAGGGGCGGCGCTTGCGCCGGAGCGCCTTGCGCTCTGAGCCTGCGGCTTGTTTGTCTCGCGCCGCTGATCCTCGCTGCGCTCGGGCGGCTCCGACGGGGCGGCGCTTGCGCCGGAGCGCCTTGCGCTCTGAGCCTGCGGCTTGTTTGTCTCGCGCCGCTGATCTTCGCGCTAAGCGCGGCGGCTCCGACGGGGCGGCGCTTGCGCCGGAGCGCCTTGCGCTCTGAGCCTGCGGCTTGTTTGTCTCGCGCCACTGATCTTCGATAAGCGCGGCGGCGCCGTTTTCAAGAACTTGCCTGCGGATTTCGCCACCCCAACTCTCGCTCAAAGCGAGAGCCATATCCAGAGGTGCCGACAATGAAATGCCCCATCGACAACGAAACACTTGTCATGACAGAGCGCAGCGGTGTGGAAATCGACTACTGCCCGAAATGCCGTGGCGTCTGGCTGGATCGCGGCGAGCTCGACAAGATCATCGAACGCACGGCAGGAAGCGCGCCGTCCCGTGCTGAGCCGCCCAGCGAACAGCCGCGCCAGCCGAAGGCACGGGAAGAACAAGCGGGCGAGGGGCTCGGCAGCGTCATCGGCGGCCTCGGCGGACTGACCGGTCAAGGACGTCCGCATCAGGACCACCGCGGCAAAAAGAAGGAATCGTTCCTGAGCGAGCTTTTCGACTTCTGAAGCCGAGGCGCGGCACACAAAGAGATCGCTGCGTCAGCGGTGCTGGTATCGTTCAAGGCTGGCGGTTATAACGCTCCCCATGAGTGATGCACTGTTCGGCGAAGACGAGATGGGGGCCAAGCCCTATGTCGTCCTCGCGCGCAAATACCGACCGCAGACCTTCGATGACCTGATCGGCCAGGACGCCATGGTGGCGACCCTGAAGAATGCCTTTCAGCAGGGCCGCATCGCGCAAGGCTACATGCTGACCGGCGTGCGCGGCGTGGGAAAGACAACCACTGCACGTATCCTCGCCCGGGCGCTCAACTTCGAGCCCAAGGACGACGCAGGCGGTAAGGGCGGGCCGACCGTCGAACTGCCGCGCGAGCGCGAAGACTACGGCCGGCACTGCGCCGAAATCATGGAAAGCCGCCACGCCGACGTCGTCGAGATGGACGCCGCGTCCAACACCGGCGTCGACAACGTCCGCGAGATCATCGAGAGCGCCCGCTACAAGCCGTTGGTGGCCCGCTACAAGGTGTTCATCATCGACGAGGTCCACATGCTCTCGAAGGGCGCGTTCAACGCGCTCCTTAAAACGCTGGAAGAGCCGCCCGAGCATGTGAAGTTCATCTTCGCGACCACCGAAATCCGGAAGGTCCCGGTAACGGTGCTGTCGCGCTGCCAGCGCTTCGACCTGCGCCGCGTGGATGTGCCACTGCTTACCCGGCATTTCGAGAAGATCGTGGCCGCAGAGGGCGCGCAGGCCGACGAGGACGCGCTGCGCCTCATCGCCAGAGCCGCCGAAGGCTCCGTGCGCGACGGGCTGTCCATACTCGATCAGGCCATTGCGTTCTCCCAGGGCAAGGTCACCGCCGAGGGCGTGCGCGATATGCTGGGCCTCGCCGACCGGGGCCGCGTGTTCGATCTGCTCGACCTCTTGATCGCCGGCAAGCCCGCCGAAGCGCTTTCCGCATTGGAAGCCTTGCACAAGGATGGCGCCGACCCGGTGCAGGCGCTCGGAGACCTTTCCGAAGCGGTTCACCTTGCGACCCGCATTCGCACCGTCGGGCCCGAAGCCGGTTCGGAGGGCCTGTCGGCCGAGGACGTTCGGCGCGCCGGAGCAATTGCCGAGAGCGTGTCCGTCGGGCTCCTGTCGCGCTACTGGCAGATGCTCCTCAAGGGCATCGAAGAGACGAACCGCGCGCCGAACCCGCGCGCGGCCGCCGAGATGGTGCTGATCCGTATCGCCTACACCGCCGACCTGCCGCCACCGGAGGAGATCATCAAGACGCTGGGCGGACTCGGCGTTCCGGCCGGCTCGGCCAAACCTGCGCGAAATGCAGCCGCTGCGGACACGACAACCGAAACCGCCAAGGCGGAAGGGGCATCCGGCGTTAAGACTGCCGCGCCGCGCCGCGAAGACGTCTTGGAACGCGGAGCCGCCTCCGCCGAGCACAGTTCAGTGGGCGACGATCGCTTCGCACCGCCCGATGACGCCGTTCCCGCCGGCGACTGGATCGACGATGCCGCCTCTCTTGGCGACGACTTCGGGGAAACCGGCGAATTCGATCCCGAAGATCCACTCTACGCCGACGCAGCGCCGACGGCTGCCCGGCTCATGCCCGATCCGACCTCGTTCGCCGAAGTGGTTTCGCTCGCCGCCGCCCAGCGCGACGCCAAACTGATGGTCCACTTGGAAGAGAACGTCAGCCTCGTGAAGTTCGACCGGGAAAGCCGCGCCATCGACCTGTTCCTGATGCCCAACGCGCCGCCGCAGATCGCCAACGAACTGCGCGAGAAGCTCAATGGCTGGACGGGTAAGCGCTGGATGGTCATGCTGTCGAAATCCGCCGGCGAACTGCCCATCGCACAGGCCCGGCGCGAAAAGGCGGCGGCCGAACTGGAGAAGCTTAAGAACGAACCTGCAGTTGCCGCCGCGCTCTCGGCCTTTCCGGATGCGGAAATTTCCGAAGTGCGCGAATTCGGAACGGCAGGTGAGCCTGACGAAGACACGGGAACCGGCTGAGGCGGTCGTCCCGCTGGCGATTTACCGCCGGAAGCGCCATCTGAGTTGCGAACCCACAAACCCGAACAATTCAAGGAGCCCGCCGTGAAAGACATCATGGGCATGATGAGCAAAGTCAAAGAGATGCAGGCCCGCATGGCGCAGATGCAGGAGGAACTGGCAGCGCTCGAATGCGAAGGCCAATCCGGCGGCGGTCTCGTCAAGGTGACGCTGAACGGCAAGGGCGAGATGCGCAAGGTCGCCATCGATCCGAGCCTGATGAAGCCCGACGAAGCCGAAATCCTTGAAGACCTGATCGTTGCGGCCACCCAGGACGCCAAAACAAAGACCGAAAGCATCGCGCAGGAAAAAATGGCCGAAATCACCGGCGGCCTACCGCTACCGCCGGGCATGAAACTCTTTTAGCTTGGGCGCTTCGGACGCGATGTTATCAGCTCACACCTCCTGAATTCGTGTGAGATTTTGCATTCGCGCCCCGACGATCCTCCACACCGCACTTCGCACGCCCACGATCGTTCGAGCGCACACTTCAGAGCCCAACACTGGGCAAGCCCGTGTTGGCGGCGGCAAGCCGGTGTGCGGCAGCTCCTTTCGCGCACACTTCAGAGCCCAACACTGGGCAAGCCCGTGTTGGCGGCGGCAAGCCGGTGTGCGGCAGCTTCTTTCGCGCACACGCGGCAGGCCGGTGTGCGGCAGTCGCGGGTTGGTCCCTTCTCCCCGCCGGCGGGGAGAAGGACAGGATGAGGGGCGGCGGCAATCCGCAACCTCGCCGATTGCCGCTGCCCCTCACCCTCGCGCCGCTACGCGTCGTTCGACCTCTCCCCGCCCGCGGAGAGAGGTGGCGGTGGGTTTGACTTGCGCCCGCCGAGCGTCTTGCGCTTTGAGCCGCCCGGTGGCTCTTGTAGTATTCGGCCTTTCGAATATATCAGGCGCGAGACTTTCCCACAGGGCGAGGCCCCTCAAATGACTGAATTCACACCCATCGAAGCTGTCGTCGGCGGCATCCTAATCGGCGCCGGGGCCGTGATGATGATGGCGCTTCTGGGACGTATCGCCGGGCTTTCCGGCATCCTTTCCGGCTTTGTCTTCCAGGCCGGCAACAGCGATTGGGCGTGGCGGGCCGCGTTCGTCGCCGGCATGATCGCCGCGCCGGTGCTCTACACGCTAGCCATGGGCCAGGCGCCCGACTTCGCCATGCCGGGATCGACCGGCCTCAGCGTCGTTGCAGGGGTACTGGTCGGCATCGGCGTGACGTTCGGCGCGGGATGCGCCAGCGGCCACGGCGTTTGCGGTATGGCACGGCTATCTCCCCGGTCGCTGGCGGCGACGGCGACCTTCATGGCGACCGCCGTCGCGACGGTCTACGTCACACGGCACCTGTTGGGAGCTTGAAACCGATGCGTATCCTCGCCGCCCTCCTAAGCGGGCTGGTATTCGGCCTCGGCATCACCGTGTCCGGCATGATCAACCCGTCCAAGGTGCTGAACTTCTTCGATATCTCCGGAAACTGGGATCCCAGCCTGGCGCTCGTCATGGCGGCCGCGCTGGTCACCACCTTCGTTGGCTACCGCCTGGTACTGGGACGCGCCGAACCGCTGTTCGATTCCAGGTTCCATCTACCGGGGACTTCGAAGATCGACACGCCGCTCCTCGCCGGTTCGGCGATTTATGGGATCGGCTGGGGACTCATCGGCTATTGCCCCGGCGGCGTCGTCCCGGCCCTGGGCCTCGGCCGCCCCGAACCCTGGATCTTCGTTGCTGCGCTCATCGGCGGGATGGCCGCGGCGCGCGCGATCCGTTACAAGCTCGCGCAAACGGTGGAGGCGAGCGGACGCGGTTCGGCGTGAGCCGGTGCGCCCCACGACAAGCAATCGGGGTTCTCCATGGACAGCCGTAAACTCACGAATGAGATCTCCGTCGCGCCGCAAATCTCGGTGGCCGACGTCGACGCCATCGCCGCCGCTGGCTTTCGTTCGATCATCTGTAACCGGCCCGATGGCGAGGATTTCGGGCAACCGGAATGTCATGAGATCGAACAGCGGGCGAGGGAAGTCGGGCTCGAGTTCGCCTGGCAGCCCATCGTCGGAGGACAACTCGGGCCACAACAGGTGAGCGAATTCGGCGATCTGTACGACCGCCTTCCCAAACCGGTCCTGGCCTATTGCCGGTCTGGCACCCGCTGCACCACCGTTTGGGCGTTCTCTCAGGCCGGACGTCTCGACACGAGCGAGATTATCGCTGCCGCCGCGGCTGCCGGATACGATCTTTCAGGCTTCGCCGGAGCACTGGAACATTTCGGGGCGCAGAAGACGACTTGACCACGGGCGAGGCGCGCGCGCCGGCTTAAGGAAGCAGGCGACCGGCTCTCGGCATGCGGCGCACGTTTTGAAACTCTCGCGGCCGCATGGCAATCTCCGCGGGCGATTCTCGCGTTAGGAGAGCGACTCACAGTCCGCGCGGAAGCCCCATTCCGCCACATGAGCTCTTGCGTCACCTGAGAAATTTCGAGCACACAGGCTGGCGGCCACCACTCGACGCGACGATGCGTCCCAAGACTCGGAAAGCGCCGCGGCAATCGGATAGGCACCAGAGAAATGGCGAAATTTTCCGCCGGCCCCGAGATCGAGCGGCTCATCAAGCTCATGTCCCGGCTTCCCGGGCTCGGTCCGCGTTCCGCGCGCAAGGCGGCGCTGAGCCTGATCAAGCGGCGGGAAGACCTGCTCGCGCCGCTGGCCCTGGCCCTGGCGGAGGCACGCGACCGTATCTCTGTTTGCGGCCAGTGCGGCAACGTCGACACGATGTCGCCCTGCGGCGTATGCCAGGATGCAGACCGTGACCGCTCGCTGATCATCGTCGTGGAGGACGTCGGCGACCTTTGGGCGCTCGAACGCGCCGGGGTGTCGAAGTGTCTCTATCACGTCTTGGGCGGCCATCTGTCGCCGCTCGATGGCATCGGTCCTGACGAACTCAACATCGCCTCGCTGGTTGAGCGGGTGGGGCGCGGTGAAGTCCGCGAAGTCGTTCTGGCGCTCAACGCGACAGTCGAAGGCCAGTCGACCATGCATTACCTCCGCGACCTTTTGGCCGAGACGGATATCTTCGTGTCGGAAATACAGAAGGGCGTGCCGATCGGCGGCGAACTCGACTATCTCGACGACGGAACGCTGGCCGCCGCCATCAAGGACCGCCGCAGAATATAGAACTCCGGCCGCATTTGCCCGCTTGGGCGGGCCACCTCAAAGTACGGGAAACATGGCGCGAGACGACGCAGCGAATGGCCGGCCCGAACGCGGTGCCCGGCGCGGCGCGAAGCCGCCGAAATTCGTGACCGGTTCACTGTTGCGACACCTGCTGGTCATGACCGGCACGGGGGCGCTCGGGCTGGTCGCGATCTTCATCGGCGATCTCGCCAACATCTACTTCCTCAGCCTACTGCCGGAACGCAAGGAACTGGTGGCCGCTGTCGGCTATGGCAGTTCCATCCTGATGCTCACCATCGGCATCGGTATCGGGCTTGCCATCGCCGCGACTGCACTGGTGTCGCCGGCACTGGGTGCGGGGCAGAACGTCAGGGCGCGGCGGCTGACGGCCAACGCCCATTGTTGGACCTTCGTCGTTTCTTCAGTGCTCGCGCTCGTCGTGTTCCTCCTCATTCCGCAGCTTGTCGACCTTCTGGGCGCGACGGGACGGACGCGCGAACTGGCGATCGCCTACCTTCAGATCACCGTTCCGGCGCTGCCGCCGCTGGCGCTCGGCATGACGTCTTCGGCGGTTCTGCGCTCTGTCGGCGACGCACGCCGGGCCATGAACATCACGCTGTTCGGCGCCATCACGAACGTGGTTCTCGATCCGATCCTGATCTTCGGCCTGGACATGGGGATCGAGGGCGCGGCGTGGGCGTCGGCGCTGTCCCGTGTGACGGTGCTGCTCGTCGGCCTGCACGGCGTTGCCATCGTGCACGGTCTGATGGGACGCCCGAAATGGCGAACTTTCCTCGCGGACGGCCGTCCGCTGGCACTTGTCGCGGTTCCCGCCGTCGCCACCAATCTCGCGACGCCGGCGGCCAACGCTTACATCACCGCTGTCATCTCGCAGCATGGCGACGCTGCGGTGGCCGGCTGGACGATCATCGGCCGGATCATGCCGGTGGCGTTCGGGTCGATCTTCGCGCTTTCCGGAGTCGTCGGGCCGATCATCGGCCAGAACTACGGCGCCCGCGACACCGGACGAATGCACGAAACGTTGCGGCTGGCCGTCTATGTGACCGGGGCGTTCACGGCCGGCGCCTGGCTGCTGCTTGCCCTCACGGCGCCGCTGATCGTCGATCAGTTCCGTGCCGAAGGTGAGACGGCGGACCTTGTAATGCTGTTCTGCCGCTGGCTGGCGCCGCTGTTCTTCTTCCTCGGCGCGCTGTTCGTCTCCAACGCCGTCTTCAACACGCTGGGCCGGCCGCACATTTCCACCGCGCTGAACTGGGGCCGCGCGACGATCGGAACGATTCCCTTCGTACTCGCAGGCGATGCACTCGCCGGCGCCGAGGGCGTCATCGTCGGCTGGATCGTCGGCGCGAGCGCATTCGGCCTTGTCGGTGTCGCGCTGGGACACCGTTTGATCGACTACGTCGGCAACGGCGGTGTTGCGACCGTGCCGCCATCAGGGCCAATAGGCCACACCGTCGCATGGATCCTTGGCACGCGAGCGCCGAAGCCCTTGCCGCACAAGGACAAAGACGCCGCACCCGCCGAAGGAACCGGGTGAAATCGTCGAACTTTTTGTTGCGCCCCGAGTGCCCCGGCGCGATAACCTCGCAGACTGAGGGATGCCACCGCTCGACCTGAAACGGTCCTTTTCATGCCACTGCATTAGGCGCCCGCATCCGGCACTCAATTGGCCGCACGAGGTATCGTCTTGTCCGAGACCCCCGACGAAAAAGAAGGGCTCACGTCGCGCGTCAGAGAATTGCTGCTTGGCCTGCCGCGCTACTACAAGCGCACGATCCTTGTCGCCACCGACTTCGCTCTCCTGACGATTATCGTCTTCGGCGGCATGTCGTTGCGCTACCAGGAGTTCTATTGGCCGGAAACCTGGCTCGAACTGGCCCTCGTGCTGCTCGCTCCGGTGGCCGTCGTCGCAACGTACGCGGCCTCGGGGCTCTACCGGCTCGTCACCCGTTTCATCGGCTATCGCGGCTCGCTCCGTATCTTCGCAGCAACCGCGCTGGGCGTGCTGATCTGGGCACTCGTGCTGCTGATGCTGGGCCAGCAGGGAATTCCGCGCAGTGTCGTCCTGACGTACGGCATCGCGGGCTCGCTGGCCGTCGTCGGCAGCCGGCAACTGATCGGTGTGTTGCTTAAGAGTGTGGGTATCCGTATTCCGCGCCTGCCGCTCGATGTCGAGCGCAAGCCGATCCTGATCTACGGCGCCGGCGATCTCGGCGCCGAGCTGCTGGGTGCCCTGCGCCGTGTTTCCGACTACGAGCCCGTAGGCTTCATCGACCAGGCTCCCGACATGTGGGGCCAGTACGTCGGCGGCCTCAAGGTGTACCGGCCGGAGAAGGTCGGCCACGTGATCATGCGCGCGGGTGTGCAGGAAGTACTGCTCGCCGTGCCGGAGAACCAACGCCGCCAGCGCCGCAAGATCATCGGCGAACTGGAAGAACATCCGGTTCAGGTCAAGGTGATGCCGTCGCTGGAGGAACTGGCGACCGGACGCATCGGCATCACCGACATGCGCCCGGTGGAGGTCGAGGATCTCCTCGGCCGCGACCCAGTGCCGCCTATGGCCGACCTGCTCGGCCGCGCGATCCGGGGGAAATCGATTCTCGTGACGGGAGCCGGCGGATCCATCGGGTCCGAACTGGTGCGGCAGATCTTCAACCAACATCCCAGCCGGCTGGTGCTCCTCGATATCTCGGAAGTGGCGCTTTACGAGATCGAGATGGAAATCCGGGAGGCCATCGATAAGCTTCCCGAAGGCACGCGGCCGGAGCTGTTCGCCGTTCTCGGCTCGGTGCTCGACGACTCTTGCGTGCGCGGCGTCATCAAACGCCACGGCGTCGAGACGATCTATCACGCCGCCGCCTACAAGCATGTGCCGATCGTGGAAGAGAACGCGGCCGCCGGTCTCCTCAACAATACCTTCGGCTGCGCCGTGATCGCCGAAGCCGCCCGCGACATGGGCGTGGAGCGCTTCGTGCTCATTTCCACGGACAAGGCGGTCAACCCGACCAACATCATGGGAGCAAGCAAGCGCCTCGCCGAACTCGTCCTGCAGGCGCACGCCGCCGACGAGGACGTGACGACCGTCTTCACGATGGTGCGCTTCGGCAATGTACTCGACAGCTCCGGCTCGGTGGTGCGCCGCTTCCGCAAGCAGATCAAGGCGGGCGGGCCGGTGACCGTGACCCATCCGGAAATCATCCGCTATTTCATGTCGATCCCCGAAGCTGCCGAACTGGTCATTCAGGCCGGCGCCATGGCCACGGGCGGCGAAGTCTTCGTCCTCGACATGGGCGACCCCATCAAGATCGACGATCTCGCACGCCTTATGATCCGGCTGGCCGGCATGGAGGTGCGCTCCGAGGAGCAGCCCAACGGCGAAATCGAGATTGTCTATACGGGCTTGCGTCCGGGCGAAAAGCTCTATGAAGAGCTGCTGCTCGGCGCCAACACGACGGGCACCGAACACTCGCGCATCCTGCGCTCCGACGAGCCGTTCCTGCCGGCCGAAGCGCTGTGGCGGGAACTCGACGAGCTTTCGGACGCGATGAAGAAGCAGGATCGCGATGTCATGCGCTCCATTCTGATGCGGACGGTAGAAGGCTATAGGGTTGTGACCGCCGAGGATGCGCAGCCGCTGGCGGAGGGCGACGAGAAGGGCCGCAAGATCTTCGGCCCGGTTTCACGGACCTTGCACTGATATGGCAGCGCGAGTGGCGGCCAAAGCCCGGCGACGGCCGAACCGGCGGATCGTAATCGGCGCGCCGGACCTCGAACATCTGGCCATGAACGCGCTGCCGTTGATCGACCACCTTATCGCCGCAGGCCACGATGTGCTGTGCTTGGCGGCTCAGGCGAGCGAAGCCGACGAGGCGACGCTTCTGGAACACGGCGCGGCGACCGAGGAGGTCAGCCTGCAAGCCGACCGGATGGCGCTGATGCCCGCCAGGCAAGTGTCGCAGCGCGTCGCCCGCAGCCTGCAATCCTTCGACGCCGACACAATCATCGTGCATCGCCCGGAGGTCGCGGGCGCCATGCTGGCCGCCGGGCAAAGGGCAGGGCTCGAACGCCGTATCGCAGTTTACGAGGGGCTGGACGCTGCCGGCACACCTCAGAAGGCGCCTGCAGGCCCGACCGAGCAAGCGCTGATCCCCGCCTTCGATGCCGCCACCGATCTCATCTGTCATAATTACGATCACGCCGCCGTGTTGGAAACCAGCGGGATATTGCCCGAGGGACTGTCGCCGCTCGTACTGCCGGCCTTCGGCGTGGCGCTGGATTTGAACCCCGTTGTGGAACTCCCCGGCGTGGGAAGGGGTCTCTCCTTCCTGGCGCTCGGTGCGCTCACACGACAGCAGGGCATCCTCGATTATTGCGAAGCCGCCAAGCGGCTGAAAGAGCGGGCGCCGCAAGCGGAGTTCCTACTGGCAGGGGCGCCGCCTCAATCCGGTCCGTCCTTGTCGGTGAAGGACATCGAGCCCTATCGCGAAGCGGTGCAGTATCTCGGCGACGGCCGCGATATGGCGAAGTCCATCGGACGGTGCCACGTCTTCGTACACACCGCGCACGACGCCTCCGTGCCCGACGGCGCGCTGCACGCGCTGTCGATGGGCCGGCCGCTCATCGCATCCGATGCCGCCGGTAGCCGCGAACTCGTCGACGAGCGCGTCAACGGCTGCCTGTTCAAGCCGGGCGATCCGGCCTCCCTGGTGTCCGCGATGGAAAGCTTCCTAAAACGGCCCGACCTCATTCCAGCCATGGCGCGGGCCAGCCGGCAGAAGGCTGAGCGGCGCTACGACCGCCGGCTGGTGCTTGCCGCTTATGACGACGTGCTCGGCTTGCAGCCGATCTCCGCGCGGGCCTGAGACACGCGGGCCTGCCGCACTCCAACGTTCGAGGAGAAGTCCGTTGAATGCCTCCGATCACCGCTTTCCGCCACCCGGCCGTGATGAACGGATCCTGGTAACGGTCGCCGGGGGCTTCATCGGGCGGGCGCTCGTTCGAAAACTAGCCGGCGAAGGATATCAGGTCCGCGCCGCAACGCGCACGCCTGAGAGTTACGGCTTCCATAGCCCGAGCGTCGAGGTCGTGGCCCAGCCGGATCTCGCGCAGGCTAATCTCGACTGGGCCCCACTGGTGGCCGGTTGTGACCGCATCGTCCATCTCGCAGCCATCGCGCATGCCGATGCGGCGCTGCCGG
>CBDDFK010000001.1:0-16010 GCA_965226995.1 Filomicrobium sp. | reverse complement strand
TCGCCGCGCGGGCGGTGTCAGCGGCAAGCTGGGCGACCCCATGCGAAGTAGCGAAGTAGACGCCGTAGCAGAGTGTGCCGACGAGCATCATGACAAAGGCCGGTGCGATGATGGCGAACTCCACCGCAGAGGCGCCTCTACTGCAACGACCAAGACTAGCTGCGCGTGAGTAAGTCGTCGCGTAAGGCCGCGAGATGAAGCGAGCCATAATCTTCCCTCCAAATCAGTTTTTCTGTCCGTTGATCTGGCTTCAGGAAAACATCTTCTGGAGGTTCGCTCAATTGAATGCTCACAACGTAAAGAATAGATTGAAAAACTTGCGACGTTTGCTCATCAACCTCCTATGCTCAAGGTATATTCTTCGAAGTTTGATGTTCTCGACCCGCGGTCGCTGTCAGACGATTCTGAAATAGTCCGGGTTGCGCATTTCATCCGTGCTGCGAGAGAACTTGTAAAAATCTGTTGCTTCCCTACAATTGAAAGCGCGAGCTTTTAAAGCGTAGCTTGAAAATCTTTTTCCTCAATGCGAAGCTCGACGTGTCGCGTTTTCGAGGCAATTTCTTTCGAAACCTTGGATTACAAATGAAGAAGAATATCTTCGAGGTCCGAAGTCTTCCGGAGCTGGTCTACGCCGAACTCGTTCAACGCATCGAACAGGGGGAGTGGAAACCGGGAATGCTCATTCCCGGCGAAGCGGAGCTTGCGCGTGAATTCGGGGTCAGTATCGGAACGATGCGCCAGGCGCTCGGTCTTCTGACATCGAAGCAATTGATTGAGCGGCGCCGGGGCCGCGGCAGCTTCGTGGTCGATCAGAGCGAGATCCAACTGCCGGTTCGCTTCTCGTGCCTCTATAACGCGGCCGGCGAGCGCGTGGCCGGTGACTTGGTTGAGAGGTTTGAAGAGGACTGCCGCTGCGACGCATCCCTGAAGCGGTCCATGCATGTATCCGACAGTGCGCAGTGTCGGCAGGTGCATCAGGTTCTTTCGATCGATGGGACGCCATGTATCAGCGAAACATGGGCTTTTCCCGTCGATGTCTTTCCAGACCTCAAGATCGACACGGCTTGCAGCCACCGCGTTGTGATCATCGCTCAGTCTTATGGCGTAATTCTCGAGCGCGGTGAGGAGGAACTGTCGCTGCGGCCCATCACGGAGAGGGCTGCTAAGGATCTTGGTGTCGAGCCTGGAACCATGCAGTTTCACTATGCGCGGATTGTCTACGGCGTAAAAAATCTGCGTCGTCAGCCGTTGGGATTCCTTTTTCATTCTACCGAATGGCTGCAAATATAAGGTGCTTTACCCGTAGGGGCTTCTTGGCGAGGAAATCTTTCCTTCCGCCATTTTTGCGTTTCAAAGAAATGTAGGACGACTACATCTGTTTTCCATCAGAAATAGCCGTCCATTTGTGTCGTAAGCTGAATACTAGCGCGTGCGGGTCAGCCGATCCCTAAGGCTTTTCAGAGCCTGACCGCTATTTGTTGCCGGAGCTGCTTCGACAGGTGCCCTGCCTCAGCAGGCGGTCGACGCAGTGTCGGGCGCTGCGGCGCAGCCTGCTGGTCTTTGCGCAACTGCGGCGACGGTCGTTGGCCGGTTCCGTTCGCGCCGGTATGCGCCGCTGCCGGCGTGTGGGTGCGGCGGAGGCCGCCGGGAGCACCGGGAGGCGGTGGCTGCCGCGAGGACGCCGTTGAATGCGTCTCGGTTTCTCCGATCGACAGACTCTCGGCCAAGCCGGAAACGGCGCCCTGGTCCTCGATATCGTTCCCGCAGGAACGCCAGCGCTCGACGATCTGCTCAAGGAACTTCTCGTTGACCTCGCATTCCTGCCAGCGCTCGGAGAAGCGGGCGGTCGAAGAGCGGGGCAATGCCTCTTTCGGGAGGTCGTTTGAACTTGATGCGGACGGGAAGCGAGACGCCGTCACCGAATGCGATGGCTTCGCGTTGCCCGAGGGCGGGCAAGAAGTCGAGCAGGCCGGAACCGGTGTCGGACACCGCCGACTGCACGATCGCCTGGTCCTTGTCGTTGGACATACGCAGGGCAAAAACCGTGTTGCACTGCGACAGGATCGTCGGGTCGATTTCCGCGGGGCGCTGCGTCACGATACACAACGAAGCGGCCGTACTTGCGCCCTTCCTTGGCGATCTTGGCGATCGCGCGCTTGCAGGGTCCGAAGCCGGACTCGTTGGAGGCCGGCACGTAGCGGTGGGCTTCCTCGCAGACGAGCGTCACCGGTACCTTTCCTTCGCCCCAGACGGCAAAGTCGAACGTCATGCGGCAGAGGACGGAGACGACAACGTTGACGATCTCCGGCGGCAGGCCAGTGAGTTCCAGGATGGTGATCGGCTTATTGTTGACGGGGACGCGGAAGATCCGGCCGAGGATTTGCGCCATGCCGTCGTAGACCGTCAGTGAGCCGAACATAAAGGCGTAGCGCGCGTCGGAGGAAATCTGCTCGATGCGCTGCTTCAAGTTCCGATAGGGGGAGAGATCGCGCTTGTTCTCCAGTTTGCCCATGCGCTCGTCGATGATCGACAGGATGTCGGAGGTCCGGTAGGGCACCGGCGTATCGACAGTGAAGCGGCCGGCTTCATTCGGGTTGCGGCGCAGCTTTCCGTTGCCGCCATCGTTGCTGCGGCTGGCGGCGTATTTCGCCTTGGCGATGGGAATGAGTTCCTGGAGGACCTCGATTTCGGCCTTGCGTTCCGGATCGGCGATCAGGACTTCGACGATCTCCTCGAAGGTCAGAAGCCAGAACGGCAACTGCATGTTGCGCGGGCTGATGACTTCGCCCCATTCCTTGAAGGCGGTCGCGTATTCGTTGTGGGGATCGAGAAGCACGATGTGCGCGGCCGGGTTCTCCTCCAGGATCGAGCGCAGAATGAGCGCTGTCGTACAGGATTTCCCGGTGCCGGTGGTGCCGAGGATCGCGAAGTGCTTGCCGAGCAGGTCGTCGACCCGGACGCGCGCAGGGATGGTGACATCCTGGCGCAGCGTACCGACGCTGACGGCCTTGTGGTCGGTGCCGCAGAACGCCAGGCGCAGTTCGGACTTCGCCGCGACGCGGACGCGGTCGCCGAGCGCGGGATAGATCGTGACACCGCGGTTGAAGGTGAATCCGCCGTCCTTTTCGCGCCACAGCTCGCCGACGAGACCGAGTTCGGCGATCCAGATTTCGCTATCGCCCTCACGCTGCGCGGGAACCGGTACGCTCAAGGCCGAAACGATGGCGAGCACGACCGTCGTGGCGGTATCGATGGCGAGCAGCGTACCCATTTCCGGGCGATCTGCGAGCGCGCGGGGGCCTTCCTGCGGACCATCCAGAAGGACGATCCCTTTCGAGCCGGTAACGGAAACGATACGTCCGATCGACGGATCACTGGCCATGAGCTCAACCTTCTCTTCAAGGCTCAACGTCGTGAAAGACATGATGGTTATGTTCTGCTTTGGCGATTAATTCGTCAGGCTCCGGGAAGCTGCTGCCCAGCGGCCTGCGATGTGGTGACCTCGTGGCGCGATGGGAGACAGATAACGACTTCGGTGCCGACGTCCTTTTCCGATTTGATTTCGAGCGTGCCGCCGTGGAGCTCTACGAGCGACCGGGCGATCGTCAGACCGAGGCCGGTGCCTTCGCGCCAGCGCGTCCGGGATCCATCGACCTGGCCGAACGGCTGCAGCGCGATTTCCAACTCGTCCGGCGTCATGCCGACGCCGGTGTCGCGGATGAAGATCGCGACGGCATCATTGGGGAGGCGCGTCGGCTCGATGACAACTTTGCCGCCGGAACGGGTGAACTTGACGGCATTCGACAGGATATTGGTGAAGACCTGCGACAGCTTTTTCTCGTCGCCGCGGATGTCGGGGAGGTCGCCGGCTGGCGACAGTGTGATGGCCACCTCGGCCTTGCGCGCGTCCTCCGCGACGGCATGAACCTCTTTCGCAAGGAGGGCGCCGAGATCGATCTCCGATGCATCCAGCGTATAGCGGCCGCTCTGGATCTTCGAGATGTCGAGAATGTCGTTGATGACGGCGAGAAGATGGACCGCGGCATCGTGGATCAATGTGGCGTATTCGACGACTTCCTCGCGGTCGGCCTGGTTGCCGTCCTGCTCGGCGAGGATCTTCGAGAAGCCGATGACCGTGTTGAGCGGCGTGCGCAGCTCATGGCTCATGTTGGAGATGAATTCCGACTTCACCTTGCTGGCGAGTTCCGCCTCGATCCGTGCCGAATGTTCGGCCGTTCGCGTGCGCTGGCGCAGCACGGCATCCCCGAGAAGGGATGCGTACTCGTTCATCAGTGAGTTCGTCTTCTGGGACCCGAACGCGCCGTTCAGCATTGTTTCTTATCGCAACTATCGTGGTTTCGCGGACACGTGGCAGATTAGCCGCCAACACATAATTGCGGGTTAATGATGCTTGTCGCGGCCTTACCGGGGCGCATTTTTCGAAAAATTGAATCGAAGGAATGGAAGAGGATAGATTCTGGCTGTAAGGTAATTCGTTTGAGCTAAAACTACGTTATCTGAGCGAGATCAGTTTTGCGGGAAGGAAACGCGGAGCGTAACGTGTTTCGTTGTCGTTGTTCGACGCAGGGCAGACCTTGTCGATCTCCGCAATCGCCTGTTCCAGAGCGTTGGCGATGCCGGCAAGCTGGGTGTCCGATCGGGTGTCGGCGTGCATGTAGGCGAGGGTTTCGCGAAGGGTGTCGAGGTCGATCCGCTCTTGGCGGCGAGGCGGCTGATAATCGGCCATGGCGCGGGTGCCTTACAGGTTAACCAAACGTAAACGCTCTTCATGGGTGACTCTGCAAGTTGCCGGCCAAACCGCAACTTCTTTTTCTTCGAATTTGTTTCAGAACGAGACGATCGGTGCGAATTTCGTCGCCATATTCGCGAACGCTGCGTTTACCGCGCGTTGCGTAGTCTCCGAAGTGTTCGAAACCCGGGCAGATGAGATCGATAGCGCGCCGGCCAAACGGCTCGAGGCGGGGGCATTCGTTTCGCCATCGTCATTTCCATCGCACCGGGTCGTCCGGCGAGCCAAGGCCCTGGAAGAAGGCCGGCTCGTCAACCTTTGGGTGGGAGAGCGATCGTGCAGCGCGACCAGAAGATCCTGATTATCGTCGAAAACCTTACCGTGCCGCTCGACAGGCGCGTCTGGCAGGAGGCGCAAACGCTGCGCGACGCCGGCTATACGGTGTCGGTGATCTGCCCCAAGGGCGGACGCTATACGGCGGCCTACGAACAGTTGGAAGGCATTCACGTCTTTCGCCATCCGCTTCCGCTGGAAGCCGACGGCGCGGCGGGATACGCCATCGAATACGCATCGGCATTGTTCTGGGAATTCGTCCTTTCGGTTCGCGCCCATTTCAAGGTCGGTTTCGATGTCGTGCAGGCATGCAATCCGCCGGATCTGATTTTTGTCATCGGCGGGTTCTGGAAATATCTGTTCGGAAAGCCGTTCGTCTTCGATCATCACGACATCAATCCAGAACTGTTCGAGGCCAAGTTCGGCCGCCGCGGCTTTTTTCACAGCCTTTTGAAATTCTTCGAGCGCGTGACGTTCAAGGTGGCGGATGTTTCGATCGCGACCAACGATACCTTTAAGGAGATCGCCGTGGAACGCGGCGGCATGGATCCCGACAACGTCTTCGTCGTGCGGTCTATTCCCGACGTCGCCCGTTTCCGCCGTATGGAGCCGGATCTGTCGCTGAAGAAGGGGCGGTCGAGCCTGATCGGCTATGTCGGGATCATGGGGGCGCAGGACGGCGTCGATCTGTTGATCGATGCCATGGACGAGTTGGTCAACCGCCAGAAGCGCGCCGACGTCCAGTGTGCGATTGTCGGCTCGGGAACGGAGTTGCCCCGGCTTCAGCGAATGGTGCAGGAAGCGCGGCTTGAGGATTACGTGACCTTCACCGGGTTCCTTTCGGGCGACGAACTGATGCGGACGTTGTCGACGTTCGATATCGGCGTCATCCCCGATCCGAAGAACGGCTACAACGACAAGATCTCCATGAACAAGGTCTTCGAGTACATGAGCCTGGGCATTCCATTCGTCGGGTTCGACCTGAAGGAAACCCGCCGTCTGGCCGCCGATGCCGCGCTCTATGCCGACGAGAGCAACGGGCGGAGCCTCGCTCGGAGCCTGGAGCGGCTCCTCGACAGTGCGGAGCTTCGCGCTGAAGTCGCCGAGGCGGGCCGGCTCCGCTCCGATGCGCTACTCGATTGGGATCGGGAGAGCGCGCAGCTCCTGGCCGCCTACGATGTCGCGCTCGCCGGGGCAGGCGCCAAACCGCGCCGCGGTTCGGGGTCGCGCAGTGGGCCGTCGGGTCTGCGTCTGGACGAAGTTCCGCAATCGACCTGATGGCGGTTTGCCGGATTTCGATCCCGCTTCAGGTTCGGCCGGAACAGGGCATGCCGCCCGCGACGAACAGGCCGGCGACTTCAGACTTGGCTTCGCGAGGCGCGGAGCGCGCGGGTAAGCTCGCGAACCGGCGGCAGGAGCAAGATGCCCAGTGCGGCGATGGCAAGGGCCGTTGCCGCAGCGAAGGCCAGCTCAAGAAATGGCGCGAGCGAACCTGCTGCCGCTAAGCCGACGCCGGACACCGCTGCCGCGGCAAACGCCAGCAGCAGGAGGCGAAGGGCGGTTGTCAGCGAAGGGCTGGCATGACGTGCCGTGCGCTGGAAGACATAGGCCAGCGAAGCGCCTTCGGCGAGCGCCGCGGCCATTGCCGCGCCGGCCAGCCCATAGCCTGACGTCACGGCGGCGATGGCCAGCGGCAATCCCGATGCACGAACCAGTCCGGCGTAGAGCAGTGGCCGCGTGTCGCCGGTCGCCATCAGTGCCATTCCAGGGGCGGCCTGGACGATGCGGAAGGCCCACATCAAGGCGAGGGCGGCAAGGACGGGGGCCAGGCCGGTGAAATTGGAGCCAAAGACAATCGGCAGAAGCGCGTCGCCCGCGATGACGAAAGCCGTCACGTAGGCGGCGGCAAGGCAACCGAACAGCGCGACCAGCGTATCGTAACGCCGGGCGAAGACGCGGCGATGACCGCGCGCCTCGCTCAGTAGCGGCAGCATCAGGGCATTGCCGACGCGGGCGGCCAGCAGTCCCGGAACCATGGTCACGAGAAACGCCGCCGTGTAAGCGCCAAGCGCCTCGATGCCGATAAGCCGCCCGACGATCATGCGGTCGCCCTGGTAGACCGCAATAAGCGGAAATGCCGAGAGCCAGATCGGCCAGCCGAATTTGAAAAGGCGGATCAGGTCTTCGCGGTCGAGGGCGAGAGAGTAGGGTCGCTCGGCGAGGGCGTGCGAAATCGCCGTGACGGTGACGGCTTGCGCCAGGGTCAGCCAGACGACGATCTGATAGCTTGGCGCGTGATGAAGAAGCGGGAGCGCGAGCGCCAGAGCCATCGCCTGCGGCGCGACCTCGGTCAGGACGTAGGGGCGGTTGTGAAAGGAGCGCTGATAGCGGCGCACATCGAGGTGCATGAAGCCCTTGATGACCGGCGCCAGCGCAATGGCCTGGAAGGCCCAGGCAGCTTCGCCGATATCGAAAAAGTGGGCGACCGGAGTGGCAGCCAGATAGAGAATGATGCCGGTCAGGAGGCCGCGCAGGACGAGCGTCGACTGTGCGCTGGCCTGGAGGCGGGGGCGTTCGCCGTCGGCGGCCTGAATGAGCAGGCGTTCGGCGCCGAGGTCGCTCGTCATTTCGACGAGCTGAAGCATCAAGGTGATGGCGGCGGCGATACCGAAGTCGCCGCGCGAGAGCCAATGGCCGAGCAGGGCATTGCGAACGAAGGCGCAGCCCTGTGCCGCCGCGAAGCCCGCCATCAGCAGCGCACCTTGCCCGCCGAGCCGTCTCAGCGCAGCGGTGCGTCCGGAGCTCGGTCGCGTTTGAGGTTCGGCAAGTGCTGCCATGTCACGTCACGTTGTCTCGTTGGCCGCGGCCGGTCCATTCGCCGGCGCCACGCAGGCGGCGCGCCATCTTTTCCAGCGGCCGCTCTGTGAACGGTGCGAAACGGCCACCGATGTCCGCGCCGATGCGCAGAAGTGTGCAGGTCGTTTGAACCCAGCGCGGTCTCAGTGCCCGGGCCCATTTGGCGCGGAAGGACTCGCGCGCTTCCTTGAAGCTCCTGTCGGGATTGCCGGGCGAGAGGTGGCGCAGATGGAAGTCAATTACGTAAGCGTGCCAGCCGAGCACATCGGCGATGGTGCAGAGATCGGCGCCGTAGAGGTGGAAGCCCGATAAGTCGCGCGAAAAAGCGAGGTTGGCGGCGCGCTTCACCACGATGAAGTTCTCGTCCAGACTTGCGACGCGCGCCGGCAGGTTTCCGAGGCGGCGGTCGGCGCCGTGCGGATCGCTGATGCGCATGGCGAGCCGGCCGGTGGCGGTGCCGCCGGCGTTCCCGGCGACGGCCCATGCTGGATCGTGGGCGTCCAGGTCCATAAGGCGCGCTTCCAGGACAGCGCGGTCGTCAGCGCCCGCGATGAGCCGGACGTCCTGATGGCACAGGATGACGTAGCGTCCGCGCGCTTCGGTAAGCGCCAGGTTCAGCCCGCGATAGGCCTCGGTCTGTTCGGCGCCGGTGTTGTCGATGAAAAGGAATTCGCAGTCGGGTTCGGTGAATCCTGCCGCAGCGAAGGTCGCGCGCATGTCGTCGTACTGGACGGGATCGGTGACGAGCGTGGCGATCGTGAAGGCCAGCGGCTCTTTCGTTGCTGCGCGGTTCAGGGTGCGCGCCTCAGGCATTTTACGGTCGGTCGTCGGGCTCACGGGAGTGGTGTCCAATGGGTACGAAAGTGTTTGCAGCGGGGGCGGTGCGCCGTTTCGGTGGGCGAGACGCTCAGGCGCTGGCGGTTCGCGGCACCGGCGCCGGCAACGCCTGGGCGGAATGTTCACTCTGGCGCATCGGATAGCCGCCGAGCCATTCGCCGCGCCGAGTCCAGATTTCCCGCCATGCCGTGGCCTGTGCACGGTAATGCGTGTTGCCGGTGACTTCCGAGGCGAGGGCAAGCGCCAGCCAGCGAGATGCCGGCCAAAGGGCGAGAAGCGTGCGGGCGACGGGCCGGACGGGCACAGCGAAATGGCGCTCGATCAGCGTCGCCTTGGCCGCGAGGAGCTTTACCATCTTGCCGGCGCGGGTCTTCTCGGACGCTCCGCCGAGGTGGACGATGGTAGCCTCCGGCGTGAGCATGGGACGGGCGCCGGCCGCGCGGGCGCGCAGGCACAGGTCGGCTTCCTCGCCGTACATGAAGAAGACCGGCGAAAAGCCGCCGAGTTCTTTCCATAGATCGGCGCGGATCAATAGAAAGCAGCCGGACACGATGTCGACGGCGCGGACGTTATCGCGCTGCCAGGCGCCGTAGGCTTCGCCATTGAAGAATGAATTGCGCGAGAACAGTCCGGTGAGCCCCGTCGCGCGGCAAAACAGGCTCCAAAGGGTCATGCGTCCCCAGCAGCAAGACGCATTGAGAGAACCGTCCGCGAACAGCGTGCGTCCGCCCCAGATCTTCGCCATGGGCTCACAGCGGGCGAAGGTCACCAGGCGATCGATCGCGCGGTCGAGAATGACGGTATCGGGGTTGAGTAGCAACAGGTGCTTGCCACGGGCATCGGCGGACGCGCGATTGTTGGCTGCGGCAAAGCCGATGTTCTCGTCGAGCGCCATGAGGCGGATTTGCGGAAACTCTTCGGCAATCGCGGCGGCGGAACCATCGGTCGAAGCATTGTCAACGACAATGATCTCATAGGAGGCGTTTTGCGTTTCTGCGACGACGGACCGGAGCGCGGCGCATGTCAGGTCGCGCGTGTTATAGCTGACCACAATAATCGAAACGTCGATCGGCCCTTCCTTTTCGACATTCGCGACCATTGTCCGCTCCTATAGGGAAAAAACCGGTAAACTCTTCGCTATTTTCGTACGCCTTTGACAAGCCTGCGTCGATCAAGCGTACGATCAGCAAGCTAACTTGCGGTTAATACAAGTTTTATCGCCGTCCGTTCGTCTTCTTCCAGTGTCGCGCTCACAACCGGTTAACGGGCCTCGCCTACAGTTCATTGAGCATTCCAACGAAAATTGGCGAAGAGGCCGATGGCTTACAGTTCCTCAGGAAACAACCCGGCATACGACGGCATTGTCTGTATCGGCGGCGAAGACTGGTGGTATCATAACCGCGGTCATTTCGACTTCCAGATCATGCGGCGCCTGGCACGGAACGTTCCCGTGCTTTTCGTCAATTCGCTGGGTGTGAGAATGCCCTCTGTTTCGAAAGGCGGGGTTTTCACGCAGCGTATCGCCCGAAAACTGAAAAGTCTTTCGCGCGGCCTCGTCGAAGCCGAGCCAGGGTTTTTCGTCTTTTCACCGATTGCCGCGCCAGGACGGTTCGCGGAGGCGATGACGCCGTGGTCGCTGGCGCCTCAGATCCGGCTTGCAATGCGGCGTATCGGCATCGAGCGCCCGGTTCTGTGGATGCATTGTCCGGCGGGGGCGCGGCTGGTGGATCAGTTGCCGAATTCCGGTATCGTCCTGCAGCGGACCGACCGCTTCGAAGCTTTTCCGGAGGCCGACCCGGCAGTCGTCGGACGGCAGATCGCCGATCTCAAGAAGGCCGCGGACCTTGTTGTCTACGCTGCGCCGCATCTGATGGCGGAAGAGCAAGGCAGCGTCGCGCGGCAGCTTCTCGTCACGCATGGCGTCGAGACCGAGCGTTTCGCCCGGGCGGGGGAGCGGCCGCCGGCGGAAGCCGTGCCGCCAGACCTCGCGGCGATTTCCGGCCCGCGCGTTGGGTTCATCGGCGGCATCGACCACCACACCTTCGACCCGTCGCTGTTTCTCGATGTGGCCCGGCGGTTATCCGATGCCTCCTTCGTCCTCGTTGGCGGCTGCTCGCTGCCCGAAGGGTGGTGCAGTCTAAAGAACGTGTATCAGCTCGGTCGGCGCCCGTACGACGAAGTCGCGGATTACATGGCCGGAATGGATGTCCTTATCATGCCGTGGAACCGCAGCCGCTGGATCGAAGGCTGCAATCCTATCAAGCTCAAGGAGTATCTCGCGGTTGGCCGGCCCGTCGTGACGACAGACTTTCCCGCACTCGCCGAGTGGCGGGACGTGGTAACGGTCGTCGCCGATGCGGAGCAATTCGCTGACGGGGTCCGCCAGGCACTGGAACGCCCGCACGATGCCAGCCCGGCGCGCGCGCGGCTGGTTGGCGAGAGCTGGGACGAGAAGGCGGTTCTGGTCGCCCGGGCTCTCGATGGCCTCAAGGGGCAAGCATTCGAGGAAGCCTCTGCGGCGGCCTGAGTTCGGGTATTTTCGAACCCGTGCCGTACTTCGCATTACGCCCAGACGTGGTCTGGAACCGGCAGGCGTGAGCCGCCCGGAGCCACTCGCGGCCGGCGCTTGCCTGCCCTGCGAGTCTTGGCTTTCGCCGGGCCAGCTGTCTCGCCGGAGGGCACTTTCTTTTTCCGCCGGACGGGGTCGGCCAACAGGCCGCCCATGCCGACGAAGAAGAAGAAATAGGAATAGAGCACATTCCAGAAGTGTACGGTGGCGGCGACAAGGCAGAGCGCGATCAACGATATCAGCCAGCCGCGCAGGAGCTGGCGCGTTTCGCGTTCGCCGGAGCGAAGGCCCTTGCGCACGGCGGCGTTGACCAGAAGACCGATGGCAAGAACGAGTAGCAGGAACGCAGGTATGCCCTGACGCATGGCTATAACCAGCCAGAATGCGTCGACGGTGTCGGCAACCATCCACCAGGGCCGTTCCCAATCCGCCAGTCCGATTCCCATCCAAGGATGTGCCCACACGTTTTCGAGCCCGTGGGTCCAGATCATCATCCGGTAATAGCCGGTCCAGGAGTCGAGCGTGAGACCGGTGGCGATGAGACCGACCGGGCCGCGGTTCGAGACCAGCGATATGCCGACATAGAGACCGGCGACGATGGCGAACGTCATCAGCGCGCGGGAGCGGATGCCGCGCGTGAGGTAATCCCACATTATCATCGCGAATTGCAGCCCGAGGCAAAGCATCGGCGCGGATGAGAGGCCGAGGAACGTCGCGCCGCCGACGATGGCCGCGCGGCCCTGGCGTCTCGCGGGGCGGCGTTCGACATAGAGAAGGAGTGTAAGAAGTCCGGCGCAGAAGGTGCCGTAATGGATCGGGTGGTCGAAGGTGGAGTAGGCGCGGGTGAGGCCGAGCCGCGTCTCGACACCCACGGGATGCACGTAGCCGGTAATCGAGCGCATGATGTCGTGCGCGAAGTTCTGCCCGAGAAGCGTCTCAGGAAGGGCGATCAGCGCCGCCGTCGAGATCGCCAGTAGCATGACCTTGAGGCTGTTCGCGAGATCCTCCGGTGTGCGCACGAATGCCCGCGCCACAAGGTAGGCGCCAAGTCCTTCGAGCGCGAGCGAGCCGCCGTAGACGAGACCGGCAGGAACGCCATCGTGGTGAATGAATACGCTGACAGTCCAGATATTGAAGGCGATGAAGACGAGGTCGAAGCCTTGCAGGCGCACCTTGCGGCTCAAGAGGAGCCGGTAGAGCGCGATGGGGAACAGCACGATCAGGATGACGCGATGCGGCGGCAGCCGCAGGCCGCCGAGGAACAGCGACAGTTCCGTCGGGCAAAGAAAGCTGGCGATGACCAGCGTCACCGGCAGCGGCGCAAGCATCAAGGCGCGCAGCATGGGCTACCGTTCCCGCTCCTTGGGTTCGCGCCTAAAGCGTGGCACGAGGCCGGAGCGATAAATCCACTTACGACCCGGCCGCCGATCTCGCCGTGATGTCTTCCTGTTCACCGTCCGGCATCCTTCGCGGTTGTTCGCGGGGCCGGTTTCGATTTGCGCCGATCCGAGTTGCCGGGGCGGCTGCATCGGCGCGGTCCGCGCCGATGCCGACGTTGTTCGATGGGGCAACGCCCCGGTCAGTGGGCGTTACGGCCCGATAGGACCGCCCAGAAGGTCTGCGCCAGAATGCGCAGGTCGAGACCGATCGACCAATCGGAGATGTACTCCATATCGCAGGCCAGCCGTTCTTCGAGCTTTTCGCGCGTGTCGGTGGGGCCGCGCATACCACGGACCTGTGCGAGCCCGGTGATCCCCGGCTTGACTTGGTGGCGGTTGGCATAGCGTTCGATGCGGCCGCCGAACTCATCGTCATGGCTGACAGCGTGCGGCCGCGGACCGACGAGGCTCATTTCGCCTTTGAGGACGTTAACGATCTGCGGCAGTTCATCGATGCTGAAGCGGCGCAGGAAGCGGCCGACGCGGGTCACGCGAGGATCGGCCGGTTTGGCCTGAGTGACCTCGTCGCCATCCTCCATCACCGTCATGGTGCGGAACTTCAGGACGTCGAATTCCTGCTTGTTGAGGCCCCGGCGGCGCTGCCGGAAGAAGACCGGACCTTTCGATTCGAGCTTAATCGCGGCGGCGATGAAGGGCAGCATGATGAGCGCGGGCACCAACAGAACGACGCCCAGGAAGATATCTTCGGCGCGCTTGATGAAGGGCGCCCAGTCGGCCAGAGCCTTCGGTTTGACGTCCATCAGGCCGACCGGACCCAGGTTCGAAACCTTGTGGGCACTCGGGCGGTCAACGAGATCGGACGCGATGTGGGTGACGATGTGGATGCTGACCGGGAGGCGTTCCAGCTTGCTAACGATCGACGCGATCCGTCCTTCGGCCATCTGCGGCAACGCGACGACAATCTGGTCAATCTCCTCGCGGCGACCGGCGGCAATCAGATCGTCCAGGCGGCCGGCGACGGTGAGGCCTTCGGGATTGACGCGGTCCTCGTTGGCGCGGTCGTCGTAGACGCCGGAGAAATGGATGCCACGTTCGCCGCTCGTCAGATAGTCGTGGACGCGGCGGGCGATGTGGCCGGCCCCGTAGACGGCGATGCGCTGATCGAAACGCCCGGCGGCCGTCATCTTCTTCAGGACGTGCCGGGAAATTCCGCGGTTTGCCAGGAGCAGCGTGTAGCTCGCCGAGCCCCATGCTGCATACCAGACCCAGAGGTGGGCGTTCTGGATGGCGTAGGGCAGGCCGAGGCCGATGACCGCGAACAGCGAGATGCAGAGCGCGGCGAGGATGCGGCCGGGATGCTCGGGCAGTTCATGGAGCTGGCGCTCATCGTACAGGCCCCAGCTCTTCATCATGAAAAAGGCGAGCACGGCGGCGGCGATGCTGGATTGGAGCGTGAGTATCCAGTTGGGTTCAAGACCGCCGAAACGGGCGTAGATGACGACGGGCAGGAAGGCACCGGCGATGACACATACGGCGTCGATCAAGGCGACGATGTCGACGGCGACCTTGCGGGAAAGAGAACGGCCGTCGGTGGCTTTTTGTTGTTTCTGGTCGAGAATGATCGTGGTGCCGTTGTCGTCGGCAAGTGTATTCAGCGCGGACATGCGGGAACCCATGGATTTACTGAAGCGTACGCTTCACTGGAAACGATTCAGACTGGCCGCATTTCACCGCAAACACTTAAATATTGGCTGAAGCCATTGGTAATAAATGCAGAAAACTGTCTGACGTCGGAGGGCGGCTCTGGGTTCTTCCGCGCAGAGATCACGCCGCGGCGTTCTGCCCGGCGGGAGCTTCGAGGATCTCGATCCCGGAGTCGTCGGCCAGGACATCGGGTGCGACCTGATTGACGACGACACCCGCGATGCGCTCGGCGTTGACGTTGAGGAGCTTGAGTGCCTTGCGCGCCAATTGCTTCGGCGTGCGGCGCCAGGCCATGACGAAAACGATCTGATCGGCGAAGTCGGCAAGGATGCGTGTGTCGATGACCGGCAATAGTGGCGGTGCGTCGACGATAATGACATCGAACTGGCTTTTGAGGCGGCCGAGGACGCGCGGCAATGCGGGCGAAGCCAGGAGTTCGGCCTGACCGGAGGCGAGTTCGTCACCGCCGGCAGGAAGGAAGTGCATGTTTGTGAGTTGGTCGCGCAGGATGAGTTGCTCAACGTCCTGGCGGCCCGCAAGGGCCTCGTGCAGGCCGGCGCGGGGACCGCCAGCGAGTTGCCGGGTGAGGTTTGAACGCCGCATGTCCGCATCGAGGAGCAGCGTGCGGTCGTCGGTCATGGCGTAGTAATGGGCGAGGTTCGAGGCGACGACGCTGGCACCCTCTCCCGGCAGGCTGCCGGCTACGAGAATGATACGCGGGCCTTCGCGCCCCTGGCGCACATCGACCTCGCGGCGCAGCGAACGTACCGCCTCTGCGAAGCCCCCACCGGGCGCGGCGACCATCATGCGTATCGCGCGCAGGGGATCGGGATGGCGGTCGGTGTTGCCGTCGACCGTCGGCAGCGAAGAAATGTGTTCGAGCGAAAGCAGCGCTTCGGCATCTTCCGGCCGGCCGATTCCAGGCGTCGCGAACTC
The DNA here is from genome assembly GCA_965226995.1 of Filomicrobium sp. Taxonomy (GTDB): domain Bacteria; phylum Pseudomonadota; class Alphaproteobacteria; order Rhizobiales; family Hyphomicrobiaceae; genus Filomicrobium. The sequence goes on along the minus strand of CBDDFK010000001.1, from coordinate 625 downwards.
GAGGGCCAGGGCAAGCGCGAGGCTGAGCGCCAGGCCGCCGGCCGTCGCGAGCAGGACGATTTGCTTGCGCTTCGGTGATGAAGGCTTCAACGGCGTATCGGCGAATTCGACGACCCGGGCGTCGGGGAGCTGCAGCGAGCCGGTCGCGGCGTTCTCCTTGTAGCGTGCCAAGAGCACCTTGTAGATCTGCCGAGACGTCTCGGCCTCTCGCTCCAGTTCGTTGAGGCGTACTTGCGCGGTGCGGCGCTCGGCTTCCTCGCTCTTCTTCGTCTCGAGGCTGGCCAGCAATTCACGCTCGCGGGCGGCGGCTTCCTCGTAGTCGTTCTCCAGCTTGGCTACCAGCACGTCGACTTCGCGGCGCAACTGGCGCCGGGCGTCGGTCAATTCGGCAGTGACCTTGATCATCGCCGGGTGGCGGCTGCCGTAGCGCGTCGACAACTCCGCGTAACGCCGGCTTGCGTCAGCGACCTTGTCCTTCATCAGGCGTACGGTATGGCTGGCGAGGACATCGGCCAGCGCTTCGCTGCCGCGGCCGGACTTCAAGAGTTCGCTCGCACGCTCGAAGCGGGAGCGGGCTTCCGCCGAATTGGTGCGCGCGGTGACAGTTTGTTCCATCAGGCGGGCC